>CAVVRF010000015.1:0-31147 GCA_963750535.1 uncultured Alphaproteobacteria bacterium
CAAACCATCCTGCAATTTTTCTGATCAGATTTCGCGTTCCGGGTGAGCCATATGGAGGGACTGGACGATGCAAGATGCAGCCGATCAGGTCATGGACCTCATCTTCGGACGCTGGCGGAGCCAGACACTCTCGGCCGGCACCGAGCTGGGCGTATTTGATCACCTCAACAAGGACAGAGCGAAAAAGGCGGAGACACTCGCTACCGAATTGAACGTCGATCCAGCCCTGCTTTATCGCCTGCTCAGGGCGCAGGCCGCCATCGGCCTCCTTGAAGAGGATGCGTCGCAAGGGTTTGTGCTCACCGCCAAAGGTGACCTCCTGCGATCGGACCATCCGCAATCACTGAACTCCATGGCGCGGCTGGAGGAGGGGCCACAGCACTACGCTCTATGGAAGCACCTGCCGGCAATGATCCGGGATGGCAAGCAGAACGCGTTCGTGCGTGAGTTCGGTCGCATGGCCTTCAGCTACGCGCGGGAGAACCAGGACTACGCTGAGAGATTCAAGCATGCCATGTCGAGCTATTCGGCGGTCCAGTCCGCCTTGGCTCTGGAAGCGTTACGTGGCTATGATTTCTCCGGGATTAGAACCTTTTGCGATGTTGCCGGCGGCCATGGGCATCTGATGTGTGCGTTTCTGCAGTCCTACCCGCAGCTCACTGGCATCGTTCTCGATTTGCCCGAGGTTGTGGGCGATACTCAATCCCTTTGGGCTCTCAAACTCGGGCTGCAGGATCGTTGCCGCTATGTTGGCGGCGACATGTTCGCGGAGGTTCCGAGCGCCGACGCCTATAGCCTCAAGATGATCCTGCACGACTGGAATGACAGCGAGTGCGTCGAGATTCTATCGAACGTGCGCAGGGCGGCGTCCGGCCGGGCGCATGCCTTCATCATCGAGCACGTCGTGCCCGGCCATGACGTGGCGCATTTCTCGAAGCTGTTCGACATCCACATGATGTGCTGGGGAACCGGGCAAGAGCGCACTGAGGCCCAATACGAGAGCCTACTGAAGCAAGCAGGCTGGACATTGGCTGGTTCCCACTACCCTGCCAATCGCCAGATGGGGGTTATTGCAGGCGTCTGTGGATAGCTCTGGCCAGAAACTCGCCTTGGCAATGTCGCCGCAAAGCCGAAACATGTCCTCGGCCACGAATTCAAGATCACGGAATTCCTGAAGGGGAGCGGCGACCCCTGCCAGAAAGCCATCGTCTTCTGCGTCGACCAGAAGCCCGCGGCGCGAATGCGGCAGGCACTCATCAACGAGGGCGCCGATCTCGTCGCCGAAAACCAACGCTATGTCATGCGCATCCGCGAATAGCCTCGGAATTATCGTAATGTCGACAATGCGAGTCGCACTACTTCTCTAGATGGCAATTCGATATCGTCAGCGTCGCTCAACTTCTGCTGACTATGCGCTGTTCATCGGCCTGCGCAAGCGGTACGAGTAGACTATCGGGGGATTGCTGCTTGCGCAGCCTGCGGTGAAATCATTTGCGTGTCTACTGCTCGCATACGGTGGATCCGATCAAGCTCATCGAGTTGAACCAGCATTGTTGATATTGCGTGTTCGAGACCGTGTGCGAGCCGTTCACGGCTGATTGCCAAGTCGATAAACGACTGCTGAAGATGGGCCAATGCTGCATTGATTTTGCTATGATTCATGTCGCCCCCCGTTTCGAAGCCGAGGTAGCCTCTGCTGCGTCGGTTAATAGAATCTTAAATGTCTTCACTCGTCACGGCGCCCCAATAGGCTTGCAAGCGAGCCTAATTGCAGCAAACCAGCTGGAGGCTCGTCTGCGTAAGCTCCACACGAGCGACTACCAGACGACGGCCTCCGCGTTTCTGACGCTTGAGGCATTTGCCAAGCGTCTGCGCCTACCCAGCAACCTCGAGCCCAGGATCACGCAGGTGATTTAGCCATCCGTAAGTGGAATAAGTGTTTGAGCTGATTGGCCGATGCTTGACTGGCAGTTGACTGAGGTGGTCATGGTCGGGCTCCTCCAAAGTGTGGCTTCGACACCTTCACTTTAGAGATCTGCGGCCCGGCCCTGACCGCCTGTCTGCGTGATGAAGCGCCACAGGCGGTCACGGCCTCCATCAGTCGAGTCTCTGACGTGCTACGGTCCAGAGTTCGTCGCGAGGGACGTACGCGGCTATCTCGAATCCTACGCCAAGGCCAAATAACGTTGGCAAGTCTATCTGAGCGTGCAGCTGCCGTAACACCGACGATGCGGTAGAGCGAAGCTTTGCTTGACAAGGTTGCCGTCAGCGCCCGGCATACTGATCGAGGAAGCGGCGACAGATCTCGAAATCCTTGTCGTAACCAGTTGGCAGGGCGGCTCGCTTGTCCTTGGCCAGGCGTTCCGCGAAAGCGACCATTCGGCTGGTCGGAGCCGTCGATCGTGCCGATGACGGCCGTCCAGGCTTTCCGCTGGCATCCTGTCGCCGGCCGCCCTGGGGTTGCTGCGAGGCATTCTTCGCTCTGCGCGGGCGGCGGCTCTTGGTCCGCTCCGCTTTAGCGCGGGCCGCTACAGGCCCGTCGGTACGGGCCTTGCGCCTTACCATCAACTGACCCCGTTTTGCTCTGCCCGGCGCCGGATGGTCCAAATCAACGGTGCCGCCGCTGTGCTGACGCAGCACCGAGATCAACCGCTCCGCCTCGCCGGCGATCTCGTCGATGACGGCCCGGAAGTTCGCCTTGCCCAACACGACATCATCGAGCCGCATCTCCCAGACCGCTGTGGTGCCCGGATCGACCAGTGCCGGGGCGGCGCCACGCAGCAACTCGAACAGCTGCAGTCCGGCTGGCGTTGGCACCACCAGCTTGCCATCGGCCGCCAGCAGGTTCTGGCGCTTGAGGCCCTTGATGATCTCGGCGCGCGTGGCCGGTGTTCCGATGCCCTTCGCCTCCTTGAGCCGCTCGCGCAGAGCCTCGTCGTTGACGAAGCGCCAGGCGTTCTGCATGGCGTCGACAAGCGTACCCTCATTGTAGCGCGGCGGCGGCTGAGTCTGCTTCGCCTGCACGTGCGGATGCGTCAGCGTCGCGTTCTGGCCGTCGACGAGAGGGGGCAGCGTCTGGTCGGTCTCGGCTTCGACCTCTTTGCCGCGCTCGGTGTCGGGCTCGGCCGCACCGAACGCCTCCTTCCAGCCCTGCTTCAACGGCATGCGACCGACAGCGCGGAACTCCGCCATTGCGCCTGAGCCTTGCCCCGGCGGCGGCACTTTCATGGTGACCACAGTCTGGCGGTACTCGAAATCGGGCATGACGGCGGCCAAGTAGGAGCGGCAGATCAGGGCAAACAGCCGCTTCTCGTCGTCGCTGAGGCGGGCGATGCGCGCCTCGAGGTCGGCCATGACATTGACGTTGGGCACCATGGCATGGTGCGAAACGCCTTCGAGCGCCTTATCGCAGAAGTGCCCGGACTTGCCGCGGCGAATCACGGGCCGGTCGATCTGCAGATGGGCGAAGCCGCGCAACCGGGTCATCGCAGCGACGATGGTCGGGACATCGGCGATTTGGTTCTCGGTCAGATGACGGGCTTCCGCACGCGGATAGGTGATCAGCTTCTTGCCGTCGCCGTCGTACAGCTCTTGCGCGACCGAAAGGGTCTTATCGGCGGTCCAGCCCCAACGCTGGCCGCAAGTCTTCTGCAGGGACGGAAGGTCGAACAATCGCGGCGGGGCCTGACGCCGATGCTCGACCGACACGGCCAGCGGGCCGGTATGCCGAGCGGCGGCCTTGGCGATGGATTCGGCCACGGCGCGGTCCCGGATCCGGGCCTTGGCCGGCGGCGCGTGGCGCATGATGAAGGTGCCGCTCTCGACTTGGGCCGTGGCCACGATCTCGAAATAATCCTCGATGCGGAAATCCCGGATCTCGAGTTCGCGCAAACAGACGATCGCCAGCGTGGGTGTCTTCACCCGACCGATGCCGATGACGCCCTTGACGCCAGGAGCAAGCAGCGTCCGGGTCGCCGTGCGGGTCAGTGACAGGTTGAAAATCTGGTCCGCCTGCTGGCGTGCGACGGCAGCCTCATAAAGCGGGCGCAGCTCGCGGTTTTGCTTGAGCTTGTCGAAGGCCTGCCGCAGCGACCTGGGGTCCTGGGCGGTGAACAGGGCGCGGCGCACGGTGCCGCGATAGCGAAAGTGCTCGAGGATCTCCTGGCCGATCAACTGACCCTCGCGGTCGCAGTCAGTGGCAAGGATGACTTGATCGCAACGCTTGAGGGCGGCCGCGATGGCTTTCAACTTGGCGGGCTTGTTGCCCTCGGTCGCTGGCTGAGTCGGATAAAGGCCATCCGGTTTCAGCAGCACGCACGCCCAGGTTCGCCACGCGGCCTCGACCTCATGGGGCTCCGCCAATCGCAGCAGGTGTCCCTCGGCCGGAAGGATCTGCCCGAAGCGGTCGCCGAGTGCCGCGCGCAGATCGCGAGCCTGGCTGGTTTTCTCGGTGATGATCAGGATCGGCATCGGCGGCACCCTGGACCGAATCGGCTCGTGTGCCAATTGCGGTATGTAGAATATTCAGAGCTGGCTCCGCGAAGTAAAATGCGCGCCGGCTCACTGGTCGAGGCGCCATCGCGGACAGGGCAGGGAGATGGCTGTCAACTTGCTCGTGGCAGGCCCCGTCAAGGAGACAGCCACGGTCGGAACCGGGACGGATCGCGTTCAAGCGTTTTGGAATGCAAACGAGATGCGGCAGACAGCAATGATCGCTACTGCGCTTACAATCTTTTCGTCTGGAGGCTTTCGACTCGAAGGCATCTCGACCAGCTCCATCAAGTTCCGAACCTGGTGGAACAGCCGGATGTATGGGTCCGTCAACACGATCCGCGACGCGCCTTCCAGCCAGGGCCAGAAAAGCAATTCAGAACTGACGGAACCCATTTCTCTCGGCCTCGGCGCCAATCCCCTTGCGGTGCACAAGCGGACCATTGCCTGATGGATCTACCCGACCCTAAGCCGCGATCAGGGTATATCGGTTGCCAAGGCCAAGAAGGCCGTCGCACGGGCTCCCAACTGGTGGTTGTCGGTCACTTCGCCTGCTCAGTGATGACGACGCACACGTGACCGCAACCAATTCGAACCGTCGCTCCTTTCGAAGCAGAAGTGGACACGTGCGTGTGGGAGCGCCGCAGACGTTGACCTTTGCTCCTCCGCGCTCCATACAGCGACTGGTTGGTCAATCTCGATCAGGACGAACTAACATGAGCAAGGGACGAGACCGGGGCCCCCGTAGACGGGATTTCGACGACGACGAATATACCCCGCAGCCCAGCTACCAACTCCGTTCGCCGCAACCGATGATCCGAGATGCCGCCGGCCCAGCGATCGACGCGATCGTCAAGTGGTTCAACCCAGAGAAGGGTTTCGGCTTCGTCGAACTTGCGGACGGATCCGGAGACGTCTTCCTTCACATCAGTGCTCTCCAGGCTGCGGGGCACGATACGGTCGCCCCGGGCGCCCTGCTTCGTGCCCAAGTCGGTCAGGGAGCGAAGGGACGCCAAGTGGCCGCTGTCCTCGAGGTCAGCGAGGGCGCAGCGCCACACTCGAACCAACGAGTTCCTCGATCCTCTGCCGGTCGCCCGGCACGCTCAGCACCCCGCCAGGGCGCGGACCCATCAACAGCGGTCACGGTGTCGGGTACAGTCAAGTGGTTCAATCACGAGAAAGCGTTCGGCTTCGTCGGCGCTGACGATGGACTGAAGGACGTCTTTGTCCACAACTCCGCCGTTGCGCAAGCAGGTATGCAGCCGCTCGTCGAAGGCCAGCGTGTCACCATGAAGGTCATTGCGACGCCGAAAGGCAGAGAGGCGATTTCCATCGCCTCGGCTGATTAGAGAGACTTCGTTCCAATTGGCGTTTCCAAATCTGTAGCGTCGCATGGGCCCTATCCGGAACTCGTGCCCGCCGATGAAACGCGCTGGCAATTGCCGCCGATATCGTTGGCTACAGCGCTAACTGGGGGCGATGAGGAGGGGACCGTCGCCCGACGGACAGGAGAAGAAGCCATGGATCTGGGACTGGCTGGCAGGAGAGCGCTGATCACGGCGGCGAGCAAGGGGCTGGGACTTGCGTGCGCCGACCGTCTGGCCAGGGAGGGCTGCGCGGTGGCGATATCGGCGCGTGGCGGTGCCGACCTCGAGCAGGCCCGCATCAAGCTCGCGCGGCATGGCAGGACGGTGGCGGCGCTCGAGGCGGACCTCGGCTCGGGCGAGGATATCGAGCGGATGTTCGCCGCAGCGAAGTTGAGCCTCGGTGGTCTCGACATTCTGATATTCAATACCGGGCATCTGCCCTATGGCGGAACTCGAGCAACTTTCGGATGTAGACCTTTTCGGCGCCTTCGACATCACCATTCTTGCAGCAACGCGGTTGGTGCGGCTGGCATTGCCCGAGATGCGAAAGTCCGGTGCCGGCGCGATCGTCTTCATCAATTCTTCCACGACACGAGAACCCTCGCCGCACTTGCTCTCGTCAAACGTGATGCGTGCGGGGGTCGCGGGACTGGCGAAGACGCTCTCCCGGTCACTGGCATCCGAGGCCATTCGGGTCAACGTGGCTGCGCCGGGCTACTTCGATTCCGGGCGTGTGGCTCAGCGCATCCGCGAGACCGCCGAGTCGAATGCGATCGGCGCGGCTGCCGCGATGCGTGAGATTGCAGGTGACGTTCCGCTCGGTCGGATTGGGGCGCCCTCCGAGCTTGCAGATCTGGTCGCCTTCCTCGCAAGCCCTCGCGCCGCCTTTATCACTGGAGCAACCGTCACCGCGGATGGCGGTGCCAGTCACTCCCTCTTCTAATCGCAATGCCTGCGCGGACCGCAGCGTGGCGCCGATGCCATTATTTGCGCTCGATCTGCTGGTTCCAACGCTCGGTCCATTCCGCACGCTTTCCGTTCACGATCTCCCACTTCGGGATGATCATCTTGTTCACGATGTTGGCCCCATAGAGGACCCGCTCGGCGGTGGCGTCATCGACCTTTGCCGTCTTGTTGACGGGGCCGAGTCCGACGAACTTGGCTGTGTTCTCCTGCTGCTCGCGGCTCATGATCATGTTGATCCATGCGTAGGCAAGGTCTTGGTTCGGCCGACCCTTGACGATCGTCACGACCTCCTTCCAGCCAGAGACGCCCTCCTTGGGAAAGACGAACTTGATCGGGGCTCCGCTGGCGGCGAGGTTGGCGACCCGGTCGATGCTCCAGGTGCCGAGCAAGGCCTCGCCCTGTTGGAACAGCGTCGGAGTTTCGCCGAACTTGTCGAACGTAATAACATGGGGCCCTAGCTCTTTGAGCTTGTCGAAGCCCTTGTCGACATTGGTGTCGTCGCCGCCCATGATTTGATTAATGGCGAGCATTGCGCCGAGGCCGTTGCCATTGGCGATATTGTGGAAAGTCACCCGCCCTTTGAGCTCGGGCCGGAACAGGTCCATCCAGGAACTCGGCTCGGCCCAACCCTTCTCCTTGAATACCTTCGTATTGTAGTAGAGACCAGCGCCGTTGTAACCAAAGGCCAGGCCGAAATCGCCGGCCTCAAATGCGTTGTCGTAATAGTCTTTGACGTCGACGAGTTTCGCTCGGTCGATCTTCTCGATTAACCCGAGCTGCACAGCGACCTGGTGCGGCCCATCGTCGAGCATCGCCACGTCGATCTCTGGTCTGTCTTTCTGAGCACGGAGCTTGGCGAGCGTTTGGCTGGAGAAGCCTTGCACCCAGACCACTTTAACATTGTGCTTCTTCTCGAACTCGGGGACCAGCGATTTGCGCCAGCCGGCCTCGTATGGATCGCCCCACGCAGCGATCACCAACTCCCGCGTCTGCGCCCAGACAGGCGAGACGGCGGCTAGGCCGACAACGGCAAAGCTCAGGAATGCGGCCAATCTGATCAGGAACATGAGGCATCTCCTTGGGCTGTCTGACGGCTTTCGGTCCAGTCATGGCTGCGGACGGCCATTTGCCGACTGCAAGAGCTTAGATCTCGTGCAATTTGCGAGGAAGCTTGCTCAACGCTCGATTTCCGCCTTCGGTCACGACATAGGTGTCGCTGATCGCGACTGTGAACTTGGCATAATCGCGCAGCGTAATGGGGATGTGGAATGTCATCCCGGGCACGAGCTTCACGTCGACGCCCTTGTACAGGCTCAGGATATTGCCCTCGCCCCAGTCGGGCGCGAAGGAGATGCCGATCGAGTAGCCGCTCCGCTTGCGGAAACCTGCCGTGTAGCCGGCCTTGTCGATGACAGCCTGCACGGCGTTGTGCACGTCAGCACATGCGTTTCCGGGTTTCAACTTCGCGAGGCCGGCATCGAGCCCTTGCTCGCATACCTGGTACATCTTGTGCGCCTCGGCGGGCACTTGGCCGATGAAAACCGTGCGGTAAAGCGCTGCGTGATATCGATTGTAGCAAGCCGCGGTCTCAAGGATGACAACGTCACCTTCCTGGAACTTACGCCGACGCCACGTCGAGTGCGGAATGCCTGATCGCGGCCCCGAAGTTACGAACGGTTCCATGCCGACATATTCCGCTCCCGCCGCGATCGAAGCTTGCATGATGGCGGCGGCGGCATCGTTCTCGCTAGCGCCGCGCCGGACTTGGGCAAGTCCGGCCGCCATGCCCGCGTCGTTCGCCGACGCGGCCTTGTCGATAAAGTCGAGCTCGGCAGTCGACTTGACCCGGCGTAGCTCCTCGACGAGGCCACTGCCGTCCAGGAAGGCGCCGAACTCCTTTGTCAGCCGGTCGTAGATGTTGACGGTGAAGAACCAGGCGTTGCGGTCGATGGCGATCCGCTTGCCCGACCAGCCACGCTGCTTCAGTGTCTCGGCGAGAGCGACCGCGGGCACCGCCCCGTCGTCATAGCCGATGATGTCCTCGATCCGCGTGTTCGACCGGGCGTTCAGCGCCTCGAGACCGCGGGTGACATGGAAAGGCGCCCCATCGGCCGGCACGCAGAGGCACTGGAAGGTGTAGTAGCCAGGCGTCTGCTGACCGGAAAGATAGAAGACGTTCTCCGCGGAGGAGGTGAGATAGAGGTCGATCCCCCTGCCCTTCATCGCGGTGCGAAGTCGCGAAAGCCGCGTATCGAGTTCGGACTTCGAAAACACGCACTCGGCCCCCAGCTCCACCTTCGCAAGCAGCGCCGACATCTCACTTGCACTCATCTGCCACTCCTCAATTCCCAAAGTAGATTGCAGCGATCTCGATTGAATTCTGCGCCCAGATCGCATTCGCGGGCCAGCACAATCTGGCCGCCGGAATAGCTAACATGCGATGTCGCGTCATCGATCAAGCCGTAGGCTCCATAGAGCTCGGCATGAGCGGGCTGCACCGCCATTGTGCAAAAGGCAGCAAGCGCGGTTGCCGACGAACCCTCGTTCATCTGACCGATCATGACCGCGATGCCGGCCTCCTTTAGGCGGCGGGCCAGACGTATGACTACGCGCGGGCCGCCAAGCTTGACGATCTTGAGGTGAGCCAGAGACGGCGGACCGAGACGCATCAGCCGCTCGGCGTCCTCGTCGCTCGACAGGCCTTCGTCGAGCATGATCGGGATCGACGTCGACGAAGCAAGGGCCTCAACCGCTGCCCAGTCGCCGATCCTAGTCGGCTGCTCCACGTAGGCAATGCCGATAGGTTCCAATGCGCCGAGACGATGGCGCGCAGTATCGAGGTCCCAGGAGCCGTTGGCGTCGACGGCGATCTCGATGTGCATGCCCCCGAGCTCGCGCAGGAGTCGCAATCGGCGGAGATCGCGATCAAAGTCGGAGACTCCGATACGCACTTTGAGCTTGCGGAAACCCTCGGCAAGGTAGCGCCGCGCTAGCCGCTCGAAGATCTCGTCCGATCCCCAGAACAGGCATTGGTTTGTATCGGTGCGGTCCGCGCGCCGTCCGCCGAGAACCTCGACGATCGGCCGGTCGTCTCGCGTAGCAACCGCATCGACGAGCAGGCTTTCAATGGCGGCGCGCGCAATCGGGGGGTGATCGCTGCCGACCGCGTCGACCCGAAGTAGCAAATCTGCAGGGTCCGCCGTCCAATCCAGCTCACCAGCGAGGCGGCGGATGACACCAGCGACGTCCTGCTCAGCGATATGGCTCAGAAACGCGATGTTAGCGCGAACCTCGGAGAAGCCGCGCACGCCATCACTGCGCTCGAGCAAGAGATACCGCGCCGCCAGATGGGGCGTCGGCCCCGAGATTGCAGTGAAGACCTGGATGTCCGGCTCGTAGTGCAGCTCGGCAGCAAGCAGGCTTAGGCGCGCGCTCACCCGAGCCTCCTATCGCATCAGCCGCAGGACGGTATCGGCATAGATCCGGCTGGCCGCGACAAGTTCGTCGACAGGTACGAACTCGTCAGGCTTATGAGCCACATCAAGGCTCCCAGGACCGAGCACCACCCCCTTCGCGCCGACGCTGCGGAAGTGCACGAGGTCGCAGGCTGCCGGGAAGCCGACTGGGCCCGGGTGGGCTCCGCATCCGCAGGCAGCCTCGATCGCGGCGACGACGAGTGGCTCACTGGCATCGGTCTCCGTTGCGCCGCCAGTCGTTGGCGCATAGCCGGCGATCTCGGCGCGGACGCCGAGGCGGTCGCGCGCCGTCGCAAGCAGCATCTCGATCTCTGCTACGGCGTCTTGCTCGGTCTCGCCCGGCAATAGCCGCCGGTCGATCAGGAACTCGCATCGGTCTGGGATGACATTGTCGGCATGGCCGCCTTCGATACGAGTGACTGTGATGCTGGCGTTCCCGACCAGCTTGTGCGTCCGCTTTCCGATGTCCTGCCTGTGAAACTCGTCGATGAGGCCCATTAAGCGTCCGGCGTTCAAGATCGCGTTGGTCCCGAGATGCGGCATGCCCGAATGCGCGGTTTTACCGATCACGCACACCCGCGGTCTGAGGCTGCCCTTGTGTGCGCTCGCCACCACGTTCGAGGTTGGCTCTCCGATGATCGCGAGATCGACATGCGGCTTGCCTGCCGCAAAGGCTTTCGCGCCGCGGCTCTGAGCCTCCTCGTCGGCGACGAACACTGCCAGCAGCTCACCCGACCACGTCGAGCGATCGGCTGCGAGCAGCTCGATGGCCTCCAGCATCGCCGCAATCGAGCCTTTGGCGTCGCAGGCGCCGCGTCCGTAAAGGCGCCCATCGATCTCGGCAAGTCTGAATGCCGGCCTACTCCAGCCTTCGCCTGCGGGCACTACATCGATATGCGAATTGAATGCGAACGCAGGCCCCGCCCCATTAGTCAGCCGCGCCACCACATTGGCACGGCCCGGCATGATCTCCTGCGTTTCCACGAGGAGACCGATATCGGAAAGCTCTCTGGCAAGATAGGCCACGGCCTCCAGCTCTCGCCCGGGCGGGTTTTCTGTGTTGATGGACACCAGCTGGGCAAGTCTTGCCTTGAGCCGCGACACATTAGGTATGCCTGGCATCTGCACCCCTCCGCCGGGTCACGGAACCCTGTCATTCATGCCTTCGCTCATTCGCTTGAGCTTGAACGCAATGCCAAATAATCTAGCGATTACCAGTTGCACCGCAAGCCCGCCTTGGATCTCACCGTTGGCACAGCTCGATATCGTCGGCGTCCGCAAGGTGTTCGGCTCATTCGTCGCGGTGGATCGCGCGACGCTCCACGTCGGTGACGGAGAGCGGCTCGCGCTGCTGGGGCCGTCTGGGTGCGGAAAGACAACGACGCTCAACGTGGTCGCAGGCATTCTCAATCCGGACGAGGGCCAGGTTCGGATCGGCGGGCGCGACGTCACGAATGTCCCCGACTACAAGCGCAACACCGGAATGGTGTTCCAGAGTTATGCGCTGTTTCCGCATATGACGGTCGCGCAGAACATTGGGTTTGGGCTTGAGATGCGGGGCGTCGGACCGACGGAGCGGGCGGTAGCCATCGAGAAAGCCCTGGACCTGGTGCGACTACACGGGCTCGGACCGCGCTTTCCGCGTGAGCTCTCCGGTGGGCAACAGCAGCGTGTTGCGTTGGCACGTTCACTCGCGATCGCTCCAGACGTGCTGCTACTCGACGAGCCGCTATCCAACCTGGACGCCAAGCTCAGGCGTGAAATGCGAGTCGAAATACTCCGGATCCTTCAACAGACCTCGACGACGGCGGTTTTCGTCACCCATGACCAGGAGGAGGCGTTTGCACTTGCCGATCGGGTGGCAGTCATGAACCATGGGCGTATCGAGCAGATCGGTGCTCCAGAGGAAATTTATGCGCGGCCGAGCACCGGGTTCGTGGCCAAATTCCTCGGCCAGCCGAATGCGTTGCCGGTTGAGATCGTCGGCCGCAAGGGCTCTGAAACCGTATGTCGGCTGGGCGCGCTGACTGTGAGATCGTCAGCCGCGTGGTCCGGGTCTCCGCCGGCCGAGCTCGTATTGCGAACTGAGAGACTGGAGATTTCGGCACGCCCGACCGGACTTGCCAACGATTTTCCAGTCGCGGTGCGCCATCGCGTTTTCCTTGGAGGCGAGGTGCAGTTTGTCGTCAATCTGGCCGGCCACGCTGTGACGGTCGGACAGAAGGCGGGGGGCGAGGCAATCGGTGCTGAGGCGCATCTGGGATGGCCCACTGAGGAATCGCTGCTCTTTCCTGTTGAGGTTGCCAGCACATGAGCGCCGCGTTTGCGCCGATTGTGCGCCATTGGCGCATGCTGCTGCTGATTGGGCCGCCGGTTGTGGTGTTTGTCCTGGCGTTCGCGATCCCTGTGCTGATCCTGCTCGCTGGCAGCTTTGAAAAGATGGATATGGCGACCTACCGGATTATCGAGTGGCCGACCTTTGCCAACTACGCCAAGTTCCTGACCAGCCCATTCTATCTTGTGGTACTGTGGGATACTGTTCGGATAAGCGCGCTCGTGACGCTGGTGTGCGCGATCACGGGATATCCAGTTGCCTACTATCTCGACCGGTGCGACCCGAAAGAGCAGCGGATCCTGTCGCTGCTGATCGTTTCGCCACTGTTGGTTAGCCTCGTAATCCGCAGCTTCGGTTGGTTGATCGTGCTAGGGCGGCGCGGTCTCATCAACAGTGTTCTGACCACATTCGGTCTCACTGAGCGCCCCCTACAACTCATTCACACCGAACTCGCCGTCGTCGTCGGTCTGGCGCACGTCTTTTGGCCGTTCATGGTGTTGTCGATTTTCGCGGCCTTGCGCAACATCGATCCGCGCACCGTGGCTGCCGCACGTAATCTTGGCGCCTCTCCCTGGACCGCATTCCGCCGCATCACGTTGCCGCTGAGTATGCCTGGCGTGCTGGCAGGCGGTGTCATCGTATTTGCGCTATCGATCAGCTCGTTCGTGACGCCTGCCATCCTCGGGGGCCCATGGGTGAAGATGTTGGCGGTGCTAGCCTACGAGCAGACGGTCACAGTGCTGGACTGGGGCTTCGGCGCGACGATTTCGGTAGTTCTACTGATCGTCACGCTGTCGCTAATCTGGCTCTCGACGACGTTTGCAACTCGCGGCTCGGCCATGCGGCCTTATGGGTAAATGCGATGCTGCGCATCTTCACCTACGCAATGATTGTGATCCTGCTCATGCCGATGGGCCTCGTGGTCGCGACCTCGTTCACGGAAGCCTCCTACGTGTCGTTTCCCCCGCAAGGCTTTACCCTTAAGTGGTACGCGGAGGCCTGGACCAAGCGGGAGTACTTCGATTCCTTCGGCCTCAGCCTATCGGTGGCCGGTGTAACGGCCGCGTTGGCAACCGCGATCGGCCTGCCGGTGGCAGTGACGGTACGGCGCGCCCAGGGATTGCTGCGCGGCGTTCTCGACGGCCTCTTCATGTCACCCCTGATCCTGCCGACGATCATCACCGGCATCGCCATGCTGCAGTACTTCAACCGATTGGGTTTCGGCACGACATACTGGGGCCTGGTGCTCGGGCACGTCGTGATTACCACGCCCTATGTGATTCGACTCGTTGGTGCGAGTCTCTCAGCCATCGATCCACGCATTGAACTAGCGGCTCGCAACCTCGGCGCGCCACCTCTGACCGCCTTCCTGCGTACGACCGGGCGAATCGCATTGCCGGGACTTGCCGCCGGCGCGGCGTTTGCATTCATTACTTCGTTCGACAATGTCACCATCTCGGTGTTTCTCACCACGCCGCGGCTGGTGACGCTTCCGGTGCGCATCTATAATCTACTCGATCAACCGATCTATCCCTGGCTGGTTGCGATCTGCTCAATGATAATCGCGATCACCACAGTGCTCATTATCGTGATCGAGCGGACGTTGGGCCTCGTCCGGCTGATCGGTCAATAGGGTTGGATTCGCTGTGCCTTCCCCATGTCCACCGATTGCCGTTCGACGCCGATTGTTCGCGGCGCTGCGAGAGCTATCTGAGGGTACAACTGCTGTGACGCTACCGACGCGAGATCGATGTGCCTCACCCGGTTCGGTCATCGCTGCAAAGCAAATTCCAGGTAGCCGCGCCGCCCGGTCTTGTGCGCGGCGACCAGCGTCGTGCCCGACCCCGCGAAGGCATCGAGAATGATGCCCTTGCGATGCGAGCAGTCGAGGATGGCGTCGGCGACCAGTTTTGACACTAACTAAAGCCTGTGTAAGGCTGATCTAGTCGCGCGGAAAGAGCCTTCCCGCCCCTCGAAGAGAGGGATCAAGCGGGGCATGGAAATAACAAGTCGCGACGCCTCGGAACCTAGGGAGAATCTCCATGCGTCTCAAGATTGGGGCCGCTGCAATCGCGGCGGCCGCCCTCACGCTAGTGATCAACGGAAACGGCGCCGCTGCCCAGGACAAGAAGGTCCGCCTGCAGGTCGCCGGCGCCTTTCCGTCCACGACCGGCCTGCTCGGTCCAACCCAGCAATATTTCGTCGAGACGCTGCGCAAGATCTCGGGCGGCTCCATCGACGCCAAGTTCTTCGAGCCCGGCGCGCTGGTGCCGGCGAGTCAGTATTTCGACGCGGTCGCCAACGGCTCGCTCGAACTCGGCCTGGACCGTCACCGGCTTCTTCACCGGCAAGGACATCGCCTTTGCCATGTACGCCTCGGTGCCGTTCGGGCCGGAGGCGGGCGAGTACATGGGCTGGATGAACCACGGCGGCGGCCGCCAGCTCTATGACGAGCTGCACGCCAAGTACAACATCGTGGCAATGCCCTGCGGCCTGATTGCGCCGGAGGCCTCTGGCTGGTTCCGCAAGGAGATCAAGAGCGCCGAGGACCTCAAGGGCCTCAAGATGCGCTTCTTCGGTCTGGGCGCCAATGTGATGCAGAAGCTCGGCGTCGCCACCCAGCTGCTGCAGGCAGGCGAGATCTTCCAGGCCCTGCAGCTCGGCACCATCGACGCCACCGAGTTCTCGATGCCGGTGATGGACCTGACGCTCGGCTTCCATCAGGTCGCCAAGCACTACTACTTCCCCGGCTGGCACCAGATGTCGACGATCAACTCGTTCTACGTCTCAAAGAGCCAAGTGGGCGGAGTTCTCGGAGACCCAGAAGGAGCAGATCCGCGTCACCTGCAACTCGACCATGCTGCGCCAGTTCGTCGAGGGCGAGTCGGTGCAGGGCAAGGCGCTGGCCGAGATCAAGGCCAAGGGGGTGACGTTCCACTACTGGCCCAAGGAGATGCTCGATCTCTACCGCAAGACCTGGGACGAGGTCGCCAAGGAGCAGGCCGACAAGAGCCCCGAGTTCAAGAAGGCCTGGGACAGCTACTCGAAGTTCCGCGACGAATACAAGGTCTGGAAGCAGTTCGGCTATCTCAAGGATTAGCCGCGCAGAGCGTACGCGGGTCGGCCGGATAGGCCGCCCCAGCGCATGCTGGGGGCAAGCGGTTCGAAGTCGGCAGTTCCGACCGATCGGCTAACGACGACGGTCGCGGCTGTCGCTACAACCATGCCCGCAGCCCCCTGAAAGTTTGCCAACTGGCGTTGGGAGGGAGACGCACTTCTCATGAAGGGATTGCTTGCGCTCAGCAACGCCATCAATACCGTGCTGAGGACCATCGCATTCGCCGGCAGCTGGTTCGCCCTCGCCTGCATCTTCACGATCTGCTTCGACGTGTTCACGCGAAAGTTCGGCTTCCAGCTCAACATCGCCGGCATCGATCTCGGCTCGACGCGCCTGCAGGAGCTCGAATGGCACTTCCACGCCATGCTGTTCCTGACCTGGATCGGATATGCCTACGTCAAGGACAGCCACGTCCGCATCGATATCGTCACCGGCGGCCTGTCGGCGCGCAAGCAGGCCTGGCTCGAGCTGTTCGGCTGCATCGTGTTCGCGCTGCCCTATCTGGTGATGGCGCTCCCCTACGCGCACGCCTTCTTCATGACGTCGCTCCTCCAGAACGAGGGATCGCCTGCGCCGAACGGACTCGCCATGCGATGGATCATCAAGGGCTTCCTGTACTTCGGCTTCTGGTCGGTGCTGTTCGCCGTCATCTCGGTCATGTGCCGGCGCATCGTGTTCCTGTTCGGCGATCCCGAGCTCGCCGAGACGGCGATGCCGGGCGGCAGCAGTAGATCGCACTGAAGGGGTGGTGCCATGTCGGATTGGTTCGTCGACCACCTCGCGGTGATCATGTTCCTCGTGCTCACGTTCATCATGTTCGTGGGCTATCCGGTCGCCTTCGTGCTGGGCGCAACGGGCGTGTTCTTCGCCTTGCTCGGCATCTACGCCGGCGTGTTCAAGCCGGCGCAGTTCGCCTCGCTGCTGCCGCGCATCTACGCGCAGGCGGTCGAGAACCAGGCGCTGGTGGCGATCCCCATGTTCATCTTCATGGGCACCATGCTGGAGAAATCCAAGGTCGCCGAGCAGCTGCTCTATGCGCTGCAGGTGCTTGCTGCGCCGCGTTCCGGGAGGGCTGGCGATCGCCGTCACCTTGCTCGGCACCATCATGGCGGCGACGACGGGCATCGTCGGGGCCTCGGTCGTGATGCTGACGCTGATCGCGCTGCCCGTCATGATGCAGCGCGGCTACAACAAGGAGCTGGCGGTCGGCACCATCGCTTCGGCCGGCACGCTCGGCATCCTGATCCCGCCGTCGATCATGCTGGTGATCATGGGCGACCTGATGACCGTGCCGGTCGGCACGCTGTTTGCCGGCGCCATCATTCCAGGCCTCGTGATGTCGAGCGCTTTACGTCGTCTACATCATCACGCTGTGCTTCCTGAAGCCGGCGCTGGCGCCGCCGCTCGGGCGCGGACGAGGGTCCGCAGAACCGCGCCGAGCTGATCAAGCTGGTCACCTGGAGCTTCGCGCCGGCGGCCTTCCTGATCACGCTGGTGCTGGGCTCGATCTTCGCCGGCTGGGCGACGCCGACGGAAGCCGCTGGCGTCGGCTGTGCGGGCGCAATGCTGCTCGCCGTGTTGAATCGCCAGTTCAACCTGAAGATCCTCACGTCCGTGCTGCACGAGGCGGCGACGACCAACGCGCTCGTGTTCTTCATCGTCTTCGGCGCGACGCTGTTCTCCTATGTGTTCCGCGCGCTCGGCGGCGACGACGTCGTGGCCGAGATCTTGAAAGCACATGGGCATCGACACCGGCTGGGAGATGCTGATCTTCGTCATGGCCCTGGTGTTCTTCATGGGCTTCTTCTTCGACTGGATCGAGATCTGCCTCGTCGTCATTCCGATCTTCGCGCCGCTGATCGGCAAGCTCGACTACGGCACGGTCGTGCATGGGCAAGGAAGTGATCCTGCTGTGGTTCGGCATCCTGCTGGCGGTCAACATGCAGACGGCGTTCCTGACGCCGCCGTTCGGCTTCGCGCTGTTCTACATGAAGGGAACGGTGCCGCCGTCGGTGACCATGGCGCACATCTACCGCGGCATCGTGCCGTTCGTCATGATCCAGCTGGTCGCGCTGGCGCTGTGCATGATCTTCCCGACGCTCGTGCTGCTGCTGCCGCGCTATTGGGGGTTCCTGGATTGAGGTCGCCATTGCTAACGTGGAGGCGCAAAATCGGTCGCCAGTGGTGCCGCAAAAACCGCCCGCCGCGGCGTCGCCAAGGGACTCGACAGTGGCCACCGAGGGTGCCGACCGCAGCCGCCAATTGGGCTTGCCACGCGGCCCCTAAGACGGTGCCACGGCGGCCGCTGCGCGATCTGGGAAAACGCTGCGCACACAGCAGCTTAGCGGCTTAGCCCAGCGTATCGCCTGCCGGCGATCAGCGGCTTGCTACAGCGTTGCTATGGTCGGTGCCTTTGTGGGCTGCGGCATTTCGGCCACCGTGGCATCGATCCAGGCGGCGGCATATAGTGCGTCGGTCAAGATCGCAAGCCGCGCCGCGAATGCCTGTCGCTGTGCTCCACGGATCAGAGCTCGACAGGCGCTGATGAGAGGTCTGGGTGACGAAGCGGTTGTCGAGTTCGAAGCGGGGGTTACCTACTCGGAGTGGTCTTGGGCCTGGCGCTCATGGGCCTGGCGTTGCTGGGCCTGGCCGCTTGCACGTCGGACCAGCTCGGCCGATTGCTTCGAACGACAAGTCGAGCGCCGGATCAGCCGGCATCACACCCCTGCCTGACCTGGTCGCGGTCAAGCCGATCAACGGTCCGCCCGATGACGTCAGGCACCGATTGGCCGAGCAGCTCAATGCCGTGGCGGCGCGGAACAACATTGCGCTGCTGGTCGACGCCGATGCCAAGGCGCCGCGCACGTTGCAGGGCAATGTCTGGTTGCGGCCGGATGTCTCGGGCCTGAAACTGGTCCATGTCTGGGATGTGCTCAACGACAAAGGCGAACGCATCAACCGGGTTCGCGGCGAGGAGCCGATCCGTCAGGCAGGGCCGGCGACCGAGCCGTGGTCGGCCATCACCCAAACGCAAGCCGAGGTGATTGCGGTCATTGCCATTTCCGCGCTCAAGGGCGCGAAATGATCCGGACGCTCGCCGCGGCAACGGCGTGGCGAACGCAAATCTGTGTCTTTGGCCAGTAGGCTACGGCCATGGCCACAACTTGGGATCGTCTAGGTCGCCAGTCCGCGTGACCGAGAGTTCATCGTACCAGATTGATCCGTAGACGAGTTGTTCCGATGCCGAACGAGAATCCAAAACTAGTTGCAGTTTCTGTGCGCGACAATCGGCGTCTGGAATTCTAACCGCTAGCTCAAATTCAGCCCACTCCGGAAAGGCGCCGACGACCATGGGCGTTTGGGCCACGAGTTGATCGCCGGCGGCACACATCACCCGCCACCGCAGGCCTCGCCGTCCCAAGATCTCACCTTTGTATTTGCCTTTGAGTTGGTACATTCCTGGCGAGAGCGTCAGCAGTTGGCTGACCCCGCCGAACTGTACCCGACCGGTACTAAATTCGACGTAGAGGCCGCGGTTACCCATTTCGTCGGGCCGGTTGCGCAGCTGGGCGGTGACGCCGGAACCGGCTTGGATGACCCAATCGAATGGCAGGCCCGAAGGATTGGTCTCGAACCCACCGTTGATCAACGAGCCGACCTTGGAGAGTTGCCTGGGTGGCAGGAACTGTAGCCAAGTATAGTAAGCGAGTTCATGCAAATTGTGCTTGAGCAGCAGGTCAAAATAGTTGCGGAGATCAGTCCTGGTTGGTGGGTCAGCGGTATGTTTCAAACTCAGCAGCAAGTCGAGCGGGTGCGGGCATCGGCGATGTGCGACAGCATCTTCGCGAAGAACAATTCCCGCCACGGCGGGTTGTCGATCAAAATCGCCTTGAGCGCGTCGCGCGCCTCGTCGGTCTCAGCGAGCTTGGCCAAGATTGGAACGACGACCACTCCCGTCGATGGACGCGTGCGCAACAGCACGTCGGCCAGCTTCAAAGTTTCCGGGTAGTCCTTCGCTTCAAAGCTGCTGATCAGCAGGCGGTAGATCGCCTCGCTTTCGCGAAGCGAGCGGCGCATCGCGGCCTTCGACAGCAGCACCGCCCGCTCCATGTTACCGGTTTGCTCAGCGAGTTCGGCAAGAATGGTGAAGGCTCGAGCATTGAGCGGATCGACCACGATCGCTCGTTCCGCCAGATCTCGGACTTCCTCAATTGCCGACCTGCTTGGCGGCGGCCTCCTGTTCAGCGTCGTCCGCTTCTTTGGTGGCGGAAACCGCCTTCCTCGCCTCGTCGTTCGCCAATTGGAGCCCAAGGAGTGCGAACAAACCCATACGGTTTCGCGGGCCGTCCTTGCTTTTCGGCTCGCCAAATACCGCACCAAAATCGATTGCAGGTGGATGACGGATCAGCATCAGCTTCTGGTCGGCAAGGCGCACCAGCGCGGTTGGCTCGTTGGCATTGAGCATGAGCGCCATTTCCGGCGCGGCTTCAGCAAGGTAGGCGGCAAGGCTTCGCGTAATCACCAGCCACAGCAGAGTGACGCCCAATAGCCCAAGGACGATGGCTCGGATCCAGAAGAATTTGCTGGTGGACATATTCGCCGGGGCAGCAACCGCAGTTGCCGCAATTGACGTCTCCCCGATCGAGTTCAAGTGAGTCATGCATTGACGCAGGTCCGGCATTCGCACTGGAAGAAAGATGTCTGGTGCAGCTTTAGCAAGGCGCAATCTCACGATCGCCCCAGCAGAAGCAGCCATGCGCGGCGCAGCAGCCCTGGCTGCCGTGCGCTATATATGGCAACGGATCTCGATTGGGCAGACTTGCGAGATCCGGTCGATCCATTTTGAGATTTGGTCCGCGACTTGGTGTTGGCTCCGGCCTTTTTTGCATTTGGCTTGGCGTTGCCGCTGGTCGCTCGACATCGGGTCACGTCGTAGGCAACGCGCCTCTCCAGGGTCTTCAGATCGTCCCAGGCCAGCGTGACGCGGCCGGCGAACATCGAGCGGTCGCGGATGCGGCAACGTCGGGGTGCATCCAGCGGACCAGCAGGCCATATTACGGCTGCAGCTCGGCGCCGACGCATCGCGGTTGGCGCCGAGCACCCGGTAACTGTCGGAATCGGGTGACAGCAGGATCTGCTCGATGAAGAACTCGGCCGCCTGCCGCAGCACGTCTTCCGGATCGCCCGGTCTGCTGCATGGCGGCCATTGATCGCCGCGCGATCGCCGGCGGCGATGCGGAGCAGCAGGTCCATGCCGCCCGGCAACGGCGCGTCCCGGATCATGCGGACCCGCGACGGCACGCGGAGCAGATCAATGGCAACGCGGACCGCCGTCGCCTCGCCCATCAGGCTTTATCCGTGGTGGCGGCGAGCTGGACAGGCTTGCGCGCTCGTCGGTGGCGGCAATGGTGCTGCCGTAGGTCGATAGGCGTTTGCGCCGTACCCATAGCCATAGCCGTAGCCGTAACCATAGCCATATCCGTAGCCGGCACTGCGGGCGTCGTACTTGGTCAGCACCGCGCCGATCACCGGCGCCACGCGCAAGTTCGAGCCGCTTCAACGCACCGCGCACGACGCCGGCTCGAGCCTGACCGGCGCCGACGCACGAACACCGTCGCGGCGGCCGAATTCGACAGCAGCGGCGCATCGGCGAGGCCCATCACCGGCGGACCATCGATGACGATGAGATCGAACACCTCGAGACCGATCGACAGCAGCGACAGCAGGCGCGGGCTGCCGAGCAGGTCGGCGGCGTTGGCGGCAGCGGACCGGACGCCATGAACGCCAGGTTGGCGATGGTGGTCGCCTGCATCGCCTCCGGCGGCGTGCAGGCTCCGGTCAGGTAGTTGCTGAGGCCGATGGCGTTGTCGAGGCCGAGCTTCTTGTGCAGCGAGGGATTGCGCAGGTCGGCATCGACCAGCAGCACCTTGAGGCCCAGGGTGGCGAAGTGCCGGGCGATCGCAAAGCGAGGTCACCGACTTGCCCTCGGACGGGCCGGCGCTGGTGATGAGCAGCGATCTTCGGCAGGCCGCTCTCGGTGGTGAACTGCAGCGCCGTGCACAGCGACCGGTAGGCTTCCGACAGCGCCGAGCGCGGATCGGCGGCGTCGTCTCGACGGTGGAGCTGCGGCGACCTTGGGGATGATGCCGAGGGTCGCCAGACCGGTGGCACGCTCGCATCTCCTCCGGCGAGCGGATGGTGTCGTCGAGGCGCTCAAGGCCGATACGCCGCCGCAAGACCGGCGCCGAGACCGAGGGCGAACGAGAGCAGCAGCGCCCGCGACAGGTTGGGCGAGGACGGCGAGCCCGGAGCATCGCCCGGTCGACGACGAACACGTTGTTGGCGCCGACGCCGCCGGCGACGTCGACTTCCTTGTAGCGCTGCAGCAGGCCGTCGTAGAGCGATCGGTTGGTGTCGACCTCGCGCTTCAGGATGTTGTACTGGATGCTGCGCTTCTGCAGATCGAGCACTTCCTGCCGCAGCGTCTCGATCTGCTTCTTGCGTCTCCGCCTCTTGCTGCGTCGAAGCCTCGTAGGCGGCCTTCAGCGAGGCCTTGATGGTCTTCACCTCGGCCGCCAGCTGGCGGTCGATCTCGCCGATCTTGTTGTTGATCTCGACCATGGCCGGATAGCCCGGCTTGAACGTCTCGAGCTTCTCCTGGTATTCGGTGGCCAGCGCGTTGCGCTTGCGCGCGCAGGCCGACGATGACGCTGTTGGTGAGGAGCTGCGGCAGATCGATCGCGGTGGCGGTCTCGACCTGGCGCCAGAGCTGCTCGTTCTTGATGCGCTCGCTGATCAGGCCGCCGAGGGCGGCGTTGGCGGCCGCGAGATTGTTCTCGGCGATCGACGATTTCTCGTTGACGACGACGATCTGCTCCTTCTCGGCGAAGTCGAGCAGCGCCTTTTCCGACTCTTCCAGCCGCAGCTTCAGCTGCTGCGATTGGTCCTCGAGGAAGGTCTTGGCGTAGGAATTGGCCTCGAACCGCTTGTCGATGTTGGAGGCGATGAAGGCGTCGGCATAGGCATTGGCGATGCGCTGGGCGCGGGCCGGGGCCGGATCGGAGTAGGTGACGTCGACCAGCCGCGAGCCCGGCACCGGCCGCACGGCGCGATCGCCGAGAACGATGCCGGCCGCCTGGCTTCGATAGGTGCGCTGGTCGGCGCTTGGCCGTCGGCGCCGCGCGCCGGCGACAGCAGGCCGCGGAGCGCGCCGACGATCGAGAAGTCGCGCGGCTTCAGGAAATCGGCATCTTCGCCGAGCTTGAGCGCCGAGGCCACCCGCTCGGCCATGGTGCGGCTCTGCAGCAGCTCGTACTGGGTGCGCAGGAAGTCGATGTCGCCGCCCTCGGCGGTGGCGCCGATGTTGCCGCCCTCGACGATCTTGGCGACGTTGCGATCGATCTGCAGGCGCACCGTTGCGGTGTAGAGCGGCGTCTCCATCAACGTGCGCACGGCGCCGATGACGACGAAGGTCGCAGAATGCTCAGGATCAGCCACTTGCGCTTGTTGATGATGCGCCAGGTACTCGAACAGCGTTGACGCGCCAGATCGCCGCTGGCGCGTCCGGGCCCGGGCCGTAGCCGCCGAGCGGGCCGTAGGGAGCGCGGTTCGCCGGCACGGTGGCGCCGGCGGGAACCAGGCGGCCTGGGACGGCGTCGTTGGGCAGGCTGCTTTCGGCCATGAGGTCAACTCAAAATCCAGCGCGACGGCGCTTGCTGTCACGAACGAAACATCGAAGGTGTCGCCGTCAGAGCAGGGCGAACACGGTTGCCAGCGGCAGCGCCTTCAGGAGCGTGCCGTAGGCCTCTTTCATCGCCGAAGTTGGCGCGATGATGACGTCGCCGGACAGAATCGACCGGATCCTGGGTCGCGCCGCTGCGGATCTCCGCCACGTCGAACCTGGCGGCCGAGCGCTTGCCGTTGCTGTTGCCTGAACACCACCACCGTCTGCTCGGCGGTGTCGCCGAAGCCCTCCGCCGTGGCGACCAGCTGCAGCAGGGTCATGCGGCCGCGCACCGGGTAGACGCCCGGCTTCTTCACCGCGCCTTCGATCGTCACGCGCTGGCTGTTGTATTCCTTGACGAAGACCGTGACCTGCGGCTTCTGCAGGTACTTGGCGCCGAGCTTGGCGGCGAGATCGCGCTCGACCTCCTGCGCCGTCCGGCCGGCCGCCGGCACCTCGCCCAGCAGCGGCAGGTTGATGGTGCCGGTATCGGCAACCTGGACGCTCTTCGACAGCTCCGGCACCTTGAACACCGAGACTTCGACCACGTCCTGCGGCCCGATCTTGTAGCCCTCGTTGCCCGGCGTTGCCACCGCGGTCAGCGCCTCGGCGGCCTTGGCGGCCGAGGCCGGCTGCGGGCCCGGTGCCTCGCCGGCCTTTGCCGGCGGCGTGGTGGCGGCGGCCGTCTTCACCGTACTGCCGGTGACGACCTTGGCATCGGTCGCCGGCGTCGTCGGGGCCGCAGCGGTGTCGGTTGCGGCCGGGCGCTCGGCCGAGGTCAGCCCGCTGCCTTGCGTGTCAACGTTCAAGGAAGCGCCGCAGCCGCCCAGCGAAACCGCCATCAGCACCGTGATCATTGCCGGAGCGCGGTGCCGCATTCCGGTCAGCGCCTGGAGAACTCTCAACACTGTCATCCGCTTCCCCCGTCAGAGCAGTCCCCTGCAACGGCAATGGCAATCTGCTTGGCAATCTCATTGGCAATGATCCCTCGCGGACGGGTCATCACCAAGTGTTCAGCTTCGGTTGCGCCGACCAGCCTCGCCGCCTGCTCCCGTCCAGGCGTCAGCTCCGGCGGCCGCCGCGCGCAGTCATGCGCATCGGTCGCCAGGATGTGGACACGGCCTTCCTGTAGCATCCTCTCGGCCCAGTATAGAGGCTGTCGACCGAATGCGCCAGTCAGCGAGCCGGCGGTGACCTGCATCCATACGCCGGCTTGGACCAGCCGCACGATGGTCGCGTACTGCGATTTTATCCAGGTCAAGCGCTCCGGATGGGTGAGGATCGGCACATAGCCCGCCACCAGCAGCGAAAAGAACAGGTCATCGAGGCGCGCCGGCGCCACGTGATGCGGCGGCTCGACCAGCACGTAGCGCGAGTCGGCAAGGCTCAACAGGCTGCCGTCGCGCAGGCCGGCGACGAAATTCGGCGTGATGTGAATGTCGGCGCCGGTGACCAGCCGCAGCGCAATGCCTTCGCGGTCGATCGCGGCCTGCAGCTCCAGCACGGCGCGGCGAATCTGCGGACCATTGTTGTGGTAGAGGCCAGGCAGAATATGTGGTGTGCAGGCCACAGTGGTCACGCCATCGGCCACGAAGGCCCGCGCCATGGCGAGCGAAACCGAGAGGTCGGCGGCGCCGTCGTCAATGCCGGGCAGGATATGGCTATGCAGGTCGATCATGGCGGCTTGCTTTTAGACCTAATGAAACGTGTGACAACAACCAACTTCCACCTTTTCCTCAACAGAAATATTTCTGCACTCAAGAATTGCAGATGATGACGGAACTATGTCGTCGACGCCGGGATCGTCTCGCGCCGCAACGGTTCGAGATCGAATTGGCTGCGACAGCGGACGCCGGGAACCGGGCTCGAGTCCGGTCTGACGGTTGATTTCCTGTGCTGCCTCGGCATCGGCGCTGTGGACAACCGGGGCAGGGCCATCGTGCCGGTCGCGACGACGCGACGAATTAGCTAGCCGCTTCGGGTTCGGTCGACGTGGCCGCGTCGCTGCGGGGGTGGGTGCGCGCGGCGTGGCCGGCGAGTGATTTGACTGGTTTTTGCCAAATCTGCGGGGTGCAGCGTCATGGTCATGGGCAAGTCGAGGGCACTGGTTGGGTTCGTTTCGGCGCTGTTGTTGAGCGGGCAAGTGCAGGCCGCCACCCTGTCCGGGGTGCAGGGGTCGGTGATGGTCAACCCCGGCGACGGTTACTACCTTACGACGGGCCCGACCACTCTGAAGCCCGGCGACCTGGTGATGCTCAATCCCGGCGGCGCGGCGCAACTGTTGTTCGCGGACGGCTGCCACGTGCCGTTGCAGGTGGGCGCGGTGTTCACGGTCGGGGCCAACTCACCGTGCGCGGCGCAATTCGGGCAAGGTCAGCAACCGAGTGAAACGCCGTCGCAGGCGACGGGTGGGTTCGACACCGGCACGCTGTTGATCGGCGTCGCCGTGGTCGCTGGCGGTGTCGGGCTTGCGGTGGCGCTCAGCGGCGGCGGCAGCAGTGGCGGCTCGAGCACGCCGGCGAGCCCCTGATTAAGAAATCTCGAGACCTGAGCCACGCGATCAGGTTCGGCCAATCCTTGTCGATGACGACGGACGATGGGCCTGAAGCCGCGGATTATCGACCGGTTGCAACGGTTCGAGACGGAATGAGCTTAAACGCCGGGCGCCAGCACCCGGCTCGAGCCCGGTCTGGCCGGTGACCGCCTGTAGTGTATCGGCATCGGCATGGTGGACAACGGTACGCAGGGCCATCGTGGCGGTCGCGACGACGCGACGAATCAGATACCCGAAATTGAGTTCGGTCGACGTGGCCTTGTCGCTGCGGGTGTGGTTGCGCGGCGTCGTCGGCAAGCGATTTGACCAATTTTTGCCAAACCTGCGGGGCGCAGCATCATGGCCATGGGCAAGTCAAGAGCGCTGGTTGGGTTCGTTTCGGCGCTGCTGTTGAGCGGGGCAGTGCAGGCCGCCACCCTGACCGGGGTGCAGGGGTCGGTCATGGTCAACCCCGGCAGCGGCTACTACCTTACGACCGGCCCGACCAATCTGAAGCCCGGCGACGTGGTGATGCTCAATCCCGGCGGCTCGGCGCAACTGACCTACCCGGATGGCTGCATTGTGCCGTTGCAGGCGGGCACGGTGATCACGGTCGGGGCGACCTCGCCGTGCGTGGCGCAGACCGGGCCAGGTCAACCGGGGCTGCAATTGTTCGACTTGGATATGATGATTGTCGGCACCGGTGTCGTCGCTGGTGGCGGCCTGATTGCCTTGGCGGTGGTCAGCGGAAGCAGTGACTCAAGCAAGCCGGCCAGCCCTTGAGGCGAAATCTCGAGACCTGAACGACCCAGACCAACGAACAACATTGGCGAGGTTCTGCCAATCGGTTGGAGACAACCGAGGTGGACCTGTGACTTTCCCGTATCGTCCAGCCAGGAAGATGGCGGTGGCGCGACCTGCCGTCTTGCTATCGGCGGCGCCTTTCTGCTAGCCACAGCCCCACAGGTTAGTTGATTGGGTGGGGTATTGATTATGCGTAGCGTTCGATTTGCCGCTGCGGTCATCGCAGCGTCGGTGATGAGTTCCTCGGCACTGGCCGCCAGCGTGGAAGTGGTGCAAGGGCAAGTGTCCCTCAACCGCGGCGCCGGCTACACGCGGGTCAGCGGCCTGACCAAGGCCAAGGCCGGCGACATGGTGATGGCGAGCCCGAATGGCCGGGCACGAGTGGCCTACGGCAACGGCTGCATCCTCGAGGTCGAGCCCGGCACGGTGGTCACCGTGCCGCCGGATGCCAACTGCACGCCTCGGTGCTGGGATTGCACTCGACACACTATATCATCGGTGGGCTGGTGATTGCCGGCGGCGCCGGCGCGGCGATCCTGCTCAGCGGCGGCAGCAATGACAAGTCGGCCAGTCCGTGAGCCGGTATTGCGGAGCCGAGGGTCAGGTCCGATCGCTCATGCGGCAGCCGGTGCGCGTTGGGCTCGCTGATCGCGCGCGATGCCGGCCATGACCCCGGCCGCCTGATCCGGCGACCATGGTGACACCTGCGGGGGTAGCACATGCGGTCAGGAGTTCTGTTCTATTTTAGCGCTGTGCTGCTCGCCGCGAGCGTGGTGCTGGGCGGCGGCACCCGCGGCGGCTTCCTGTCCGACGTTATCCTGCAGGTGATCAGCGTGCCGCTGATCATTGTTGCGTTGTGGCGGCTCGCCCGGCCCGGTGTCGCCCGCGGCGTGCGCTGGGCGATCGCCGCGTGCCTGCTGTTGCTGTTGCTGCCACTGCTGCAGCTGCTGCCGTTGTCGCCGCAGATCTGGAGCCTGTTGCCCGCCCGGTCCGAGGTGACCGCGGCGTATGCCTTGCTGAATGTCGTGCCGGCCTGGCTGCCGGTCAGCGTCAGTCCGCGCGACACCTGGCTCGCCGCGCTGTCGCTGCTGCCACCGATCGCGCTGTTTGCCGGGGTGGCGCTGCTCGCCGCCGACGGGCGCCGGCGCTTGAGCGTGGTGGTGCTGGCGGTCGGTGTGGCAAGCGTGTTCCTCGGGCTGCTGCAGGTGGCGCAGGGGCCAGCGAGCCCGCTGCGGTTCTTCGCGTTCACCAACCTGACGGAGGCGGTCGGCTTCTTCGCCAACCGCAACCATTTTGCCGCGTTGCTGTTCTGCCTGACCTTGCTGGCGGCGGCGTGGGCCGCCGATGCCACCTGGAACTTCGAGACGCGGAGTGCGCGGCAGCGGTTCGAGCTGGCTGCGATCGGGCCGCTGGCGTTGAGCTTCATCGTGCTGGTGGTGCTGGTGGCGGCGCAGACCACGGCGCGCTCGCGGGCCGGCCTTGGCCTGACCATCGTGGCGCTGTTCGGCGCCTTCGCGCTGACCGTGCCGGACCGGATCCGCCGGCGCCAGCAGGGCGGGCAGGGCCGCTTCTCGTCGCGGCTGATGATGGGCGCGGTGATCGTTGCCGTGGTGTTCGGCCTGCAGTTCTCGCTCTATCGCATTCTCGACCGCTTCGAGGCCGATCCGCTGGCCGATGCCCGCCTGACCTTTGCCCGCACCACCATCACCGCGGCCAAGGCGTTCATGCCGCTGGGCGCGGGCGTCGGCAGCTTCGTGCCGGTCTATGCCGCGGCCGAGCCGCCGCAGGATGTGCTGGCCAACACATTTGCCAACCGCGCGCACAACGACGTCCTCGAAGCCTGGCTCGAGACCGGCGTGGTCGGCCTCGCGCTGATGGCGCTGTTCGGGCTGTGGCTGCTGGTGCGGGCGTTCGCGCTGTGGCGGCCGGCGTCGTCCGACGGCCGCATCGTCGATCATGCGTTGCCGCGGGCGGCGGTGCTGGTCGTCGCCCTGCTGATCGCGCATTCGCTGGTCGATTATCCGCTGCGCACCGGCGCCCTGATGGCGATGTTCGCGTTTGCGTCCGCCCTGCTGCTGCCACCACCGGTCGATCCGACCGCAGCGCAGCGTGACCGCCGTGGCCGGCGCGCGACCGCGAGCTGCGGCGGGTGTCCGAGCCGCCGTTCGAGGCGCCGATGCCGGTCGAGCGTCCGGCAACCGGCGCAAGTGGCGTGGCCGCAGCCCGCCCGGACCACCAATGCAGCGGCGGTCGCAGCTTCGGTCAGCGGCGCGACGGTCAGTGGGGCGACGGTCAGCGCGGTCGCGCACGGTCGCCGGTGAGCGCTGGGGCAAGGACATCGAATGGCCACAGGCGTGGCGACAGAAGCCGGCCGCCACGGTCAGCGATCGGCCGCCACCGCCGCGCAGTCGCCGGGGCCCGGACGAGCCGGAGGACGCGACCTGAGGCCACAGCAGAGACGTCGGCCGGCCGGGTGGCACTCGGCGGCGGTGACGAAAAGCTGTGGATAACCGGCCGAACCGAGCGCACGAGGACTATTGATGCAGTGCACCAAAGCTGCTTGGCTGTGGCGGCGATTATTCGATCGATCCGACATCCACGGCGTCACGGGAGTGCAGCTGCAAGTCTCCCCCAAATCGGGGATGATATTGGTTCCATTTGGAACTAAAGGCGATGTCCGCTTCGACACGTTGTGTGTGCGTGACTTGCATTCGACGGTGAAATAGCGGGGACCGCCTGACGTAATGAAGTCTTTTTTTCCGAGTTGAACATAAGGCGGGGTTTGAAAGGGCGGGGGCTGATAGTATCATGGTTCGCCAGTTGCGTACGTTGCTGATTGATCTTGGTCTCATTCTGCTCGCGACCGTCGCCGCGCAACTGTTGCGCGACAATCTCGAGCTGTCGCCGGACCGCCTGCTCCGCCTGCTGCCCTATCTCGGCCTGACCCTGGCGGTGGCGGTCCCGACGCTGCTGGCGCTGCGGCTGCACAAGTCGGTGTGGCGCTTGAGTGCCATGGCCGACTACCAGCGCGCGGCGTTGGCCGCCGTCGTCATCGTGCTGGCGACGATGGCGCTCGATTTCGCCGTCGAACGGCTCGACGGCATCGCCCGCTCGCTGCCGATCCTGCAGGCGCTGCTGATGGCGGTTCTGATGGTCGGCGCCAGGGTGCTGATGCGGCTGCGCCATGCCGGCCGGCAGCGCGGCCCGGCCGCCCCGGCGATGATGCCGCCGACGCAGCCGCACCGGCTGACGGTGCTGGTGGTCGGGCTCAACCGGATCGCCGAGCTCTACCTGCAGAGCGTCGCCGAATTGGGTGGCGACCGGGTGACCATCGCCGGCCTGCTCGGGCGCGGTAGCCAGCACACCGGCCGCCTGGTCCAGATGCAGACCGTGCTCGGCACGCCGGAGGAGGTGATCCAGGTGCTGCGCGAGCTCGAGGTGCGCGGCGTCGCGGTCGATCGCATCGTGGTGACGGTGGCGTTCGCGGAGCTGTCGCCGGAGGCGCGCGACGCGCTGCTCGAGATCGAGCGCGAAACCAACATCAGAATCGATCTGTTTGCCGAGCAGCTGAACCTTGACGGCCGGCCGTCGGCGCCGCTGGCGCAGGCATCGTCGGCTGGCGATGCCGCCAGGGGACGCCGAGCAGGGCGCCGCCCGAGAGGATCAGCTGTTCACCTTCACCGACGATGAGCTCGAAGCGCTGCGGCGGCGGCCCTACTGGCGCGTCAAGCGCCTGATCGATGTCGTCGGTGCGCTGGTGCTGATCGTCCTGCTGGCGCCGATCATGCCGCTGCTGGCGCTGCTCGTCGTGTTCGATGTCGGCTTGCCGGTGATGTTCTGGCAGCAGCGCCCGGGGCGTGGCGGGCGGCCGTTCAAGCTCTACAAGCTGCGCACCATGGGCGCCGCGCACGACGCCGACGGCCGCCGCGTCGCCGACCGCGACCGGCTGTCCGGCATCGGCCGGTTCCTGCGCCGCAGCCGCCTCGACGAGGTGCCGCAGCTGGTGCAGATCCTGGCTGGCCACATGTCGTTCGTCGGCCCGCGGCCGCTGCTGCCGATCGATCAGCCGGCGGCCTATGGCGCCCGGCTGATCGTGCGCCCGGGGCTGACCGGCTGGGCCCAGGTCAAGGGCGGCCGCCACATTACCGCCAAAGACAAGGCGGCACTCGATGTTTGGTACGTGAAGAACGCCTCGCTGGCGCTCGACCTCGGCATCATCGCGCGAACGGTGCCGATGGTGCTGCTCGGCGAACGGGTCAATCGCGAGGCGGTGCAGCGCGCCTGGAGCGAGCTGCGCCGGGCGGGGATCTGTCAGGCCGGTGCGAGCATCGATG
>CAVVRF010000016.1:0-12848 GCA_963750535.1 uncultured Alphaproteobacteria bacterium
ACCATCGCGGCCTCCTGGCCGGAGGCGATGACGCCGTCGAAACCGGCGGCCTCGGCGAGCCTCGCGCGATGCACCACGAGGTCGGCCGGCGACATCGATGCGATGCCCTGCTGGCCGAGGTCGGCGGCATCGAGATTGGTCAGCACCGTGACCGCGAGCAGCTTCAGCTTCGACTGGCCGCGCCCTCGGACGGCGGCGTCGAGCGTCTTGCGGTCGTGGCCGTGCACGGTGAGGTAGTCGAGGCCGAGGCGGGCGATGTTCGCGGTCGCCTTCTCGACGGTGTTGCCGATGTCGAGCAGCTTCATGTCGAGGAAGACCTGCTTGCCGGCGGCCTTGAGGCCGAGGGCGAAGTCGAGCCCGCCGCCGAACACCAGCTCCAGGCCGACCTTGTAGTGCGAGACGCTGTCGCCGATCGTCTCGACCAGGCGCCGCGCGTCATCGACGGTCTTCATGTCGAGGGCGACGAACAGCCGGTCCTTGTGCTGGGGCGTTGCTGGCATGACGATCTCCTGCAGCCGTGGGTGCCAGGGCGTCCGGTTATGCTATTCGCCGCGGGATGTACAGGCCGGCGCGATCTCAACCCGCCGCCGGCACGAAGCTCGCCGCCAGCTCCTCGACGAGCTTGTTCAGCACGAAGCGGCCGCGGGCGGTGGCGCGCACCCGGTTGGCCTCGGCGAAGTACTCGATCATGTCGAGGTCGATCAGACGGGCGAGTGTGTCCAGTCCCGGCCGCACGCCGCCGATCCGCGCGAGACGGGCGAGATCGAGCCCTTCGGTCAGCCGCAGTCCCATCAGCAGCATCTCGTCGGCCTGCTCGTCGCGGGTCAGCGCCGTGTCCTCGACGAGCCCGTGGCCCTCGCGCTCGGCCAGCTGAAGCCAGCGCTCGGGTTGCCGCTCGGCAGCCGTCGCGCGGCGCTGGCCGTCGACGACCAGGCGACCGTGCGCGCCGGCTCCGATGCCGGCATACTCGCCGTAGCGCCAGTACAGCAGATTGTGCCGGCTTTCCTGCCCCGGCCGGGCGTGATTGGAAATCTCGTAGCCTTGCAGTCCGGCCTCGGCGGTCATCGCCTGGGTCGCGGCGAACAGCTCATCGGCAAGCTCGGGCTCGGGCGGGCTGAGCTTGCCTGCCTGATGCAGCGCCGCGAACGGCGTGTCGGGCTCGATGGTGAGCTGGTAGAGGGAGAGATGATCGCCGGCCATGTCGATCGCCTCGCGCAGCTCGGTGCACCATTGGCCGACGCCCTGGCGCGGCCGCGCGTAGATGAGATCGAAGGTGAAGCGATCGAATACCGCGCGTGCGACATCGACGGCGGCGCGGGCCTCCGCGACCGAGTGCAGACGGCCGAGTGCCTTCAGGTCGGCGTCGTTGAGCGCCTGCACGCCAAGCGACACGCGATTGACGCCGGCGGACCGGTAGTCGCGGAAGCGGCCGGCCTCGACGCTCGACGGATTGGCTTCGAGCGTGATCTCGGCATTGGCGTCGATGTGCCAATTGGCGGCGATCTCGTCCAGCAGTCCGGAAACCGTCGCCGCCGACATCAGTGAGGGCGTGCCGCCGCCGAAGAATATGCTGCCGACCCGACGCGCGCCGATGCGGTCGCGGGTGGCGCGCAGCTCGCCGCGGTAGGCATCGAGAAACCGCTGCTGGTCGATGCCGCCGCTGCGGACGTGGCTGTTGAAGTCGCAGTACGGACATTTCGACGCGCAGAACGGCCAATGGATGTAGACGCCGAAACCGACGTCGCCGTCGTGATCGTCACCGATGTCCCGGACCTGACGCTCCATACCCACCCAATTCACCGGTTGTTCCCGTCATGGCCGCTCCGGCGGCCATCCACGACGAGCTGCATCATATCGCCTGTCGGCCGCGCATACGAGAGCCGCGCCGCGGCGCGGATCGTTTCGGGTCGTATTACCGGGCGGGCCGGAGCCTGCCGCGACTGGCCGCCTTATCCAAGGCAGGCGGCGACGAACCTGGCGAAGGCGCGGGCGCGATGGCTGATGGCATGCTTCGCATCGGGCTCCATCTCGCCGAAGGTCAGCTCAGCGCCGTCGGGCAGGAACATCGGATCATAGCCGAAGCCCCGGCTGCCGCGCGGCGGCCAGACCAGATGCCCGAACACCTTGCCCTCGAACAGCTCCGGCTCGCGTCCCGGCACCGCGAGGCACAGGGCGCAGGTGAAGTTCGCCCGCGGGCCGGCCGCCGTCCAGCCTTTTCGATGCTCGACCTCGTCGGCGACCTTGCGCATGGCGAGGCCGAAGTCCTTGGCCGGGCCGGCCCATCGCGCCGAGTAGATGCCGGGCTCGCCGCCGAGACATTCGACCTCGAGGCCAGAGTGATCCGACAGCGCCGGCAGGCCGGACGCGGCGGCGGCAGCCACCGCCTTGAGGCGCGCATTGCCGGCGAACGTGACCTCGTTCTCCTCCGGCTCGGGCAGCCCGAGGGCGCCCGCCGACACCGCATCGAGGCCATAGGGCCGCACCAAGTCGTCGATCTCGGCGACCTTGCCGGGATTATGGGTCGCGACGACGAGCCTCGTTCCGCGTGCGAGCCGCATCAGGCGACGGTCAGCTTCTGCAGCGAAACGAGCTCGCCGATGCCCTTGCGTGCGAGCCGCATCAACTCGTCGAACCGCTCCTGGTCGAACGGCTTCTTCTCGGCGGTGCCCTGGACCTCGACGATCCCGCCCGCGCCGGTCATGACGAAGTTCGCGTCGGCGTCGGCGTCGCTGTCCTCGGCGTAGTCGAGGTCGAGCACCGGCTCGCCGGCGTAGATGCCGGCCGACACGGCGGCGATATTGTCGCGCAAGACGCCGGTCTTCACCATCTCGCGCGCCTGCATCCAGCCGATGCAGTCGTGCAGGGCGACCCACGAGCCGGTGATGGCGGCGGTGCGGGTGCCGCCGTCGGCCTGGATGACGTCGCAGTCGATCGAGATCTGACGCTCGCCGAGCTTTTCGAGATCGACCACGGCGCGCAGGCTGCGGCCGATCAGCCGCTGGATCTCCTGGGTGCGGCCCGACTGCTTGCCGGCCGACGCCTCGCGGCGCGTGCGCTCGGTGGTGGCTCGCGGCAGCATCCCGTACTCGGCTGTGATCCAGCCCTTGCCGCGGCCCTTGAGCCAGGGCGGCAGGCGCTCCTCGAGGCTCGCCGTGCACAGCACGTGGGTGTGGCCGAACTTGATCAGGCAGGAGCCCTCGGCATGCATGGAGACCGCGCGCTCGAAGGAGACGCGGCGAAGCTCGTCGGGTTTGCGTTTCGATGGACGCATGAGGGCATTGTTCCGGTGCTTGAGTGGTGTGCAGAGGCGGTGGCAGGCGTCGACGGGCCCGGCCGGATCGTCGGGCGAACATATGCGGGCCGACCGGCCGGCGGCAAGGGGATTGATCGTGCCCTTGACCGGGCGCAATGCGGCGCCGGCTGCGGTCGGCAACATCCCGCCGGGGTTGTCGCGAGTGCCGGGGTTCGCGAATTTCATCGGCAGACGCGTCGTCTATCCAGCCTCCGGAGCATATAGTACCTACTGTGGCTGCCGGGTCGTCGGCGGCGGTTCTTCGCGGCGATGGTGTCGAAGTCATAAGGGAGTGCGCCTGATGGAAGAGCACGAAAAGCTGGCCAAGGCTCGTCAGAAGGTGGAGGCCATGACGGGCTTCTACGTTCACCTCGCGGTGTTCGCATTCGTGATGGCGCTGCTGTTTGCGATCAACGCGACCGTCAGCAAGGTGTGGTGGGTGCAGTGGCCGCTGATCGGCTGGGGTGCCGGCGTGCTGGCCCATGCGGCGATCGTGTTCGGTGCCGGCCCGAGCTTCGTGCGCGACTGGCAGCTGCGCAAGATCAAGGAACTCAAGGATAAAATGTGAGGCTTGGCACCGCAACCGGTCACCCACCGCCGTCATCCCGGCCCCGGATCGGGTCCGGGTTAAACTGCGGCCGGGCCCCAAGGCAGCTCTCCTCGCGCGCGACGCTGGCGGCGCGAGTTCGATGCGGCAACGACGGCATCCAACTCGGAGGCACCGCACCCGCGGATGCTTGTCGTGGGTCCCGACCTTCGTCGGGATGACGGCACGGGGTGGGCCAATGCCGCGCCGCTTCCCGCTACCCGTTACCTACCGCCCACTGCCTGCGCCCACTGCATCTGCGGGGACGAATTCCGGGATGACGAGACAGGGGAGGAGCCGGCGAACCGCCGCGGCCAGAAACGCTTGCGACCCTGATCGCAGCAATCCTTCCCTCTCCCCCAAGCGCATTTCGCGCGCCAGGGGGAGAGGGTCAGGGAGAGGGGCCGCCGCTCGAATGCCGCCAAGAACTTGCTCATAGAGGTGGGCGTTGGCTCCGAGCAAGCGGCCGCCCCTCTCCCTCGGCCGGCGAGACCGCCGGCCTCTGCCCTCTCCCCCGAATTGGCGGGGGAGAGGGCTGCTACTGCCACCTCCCCACCGCCGTCATCCTCGGGCTTGGCCCGAGGACCCATAGCGCCGCGAGGGAACGGCCGGCTCTCCTGGCAAAGCGGCGCGACGTGCGCCGACCACTGCAACCATTGTTGTTGCGCGATGGGTCCTCGGCACGAGGCCGAGGATGACACCGGAATTGTGGTCGCGCCGGTGCCGGTTTGGCTAGGTGTCATCTCCCCACCGCCGTCATCCCGGCCCCGGATCGGGTCCGGGGTAAACTGCGGCCGGGCCCCAAGGCAGCTCTCCTCGCGCGCGACGCTGGCGGCGCGAGTTCAATGCTGCGTCAGCGGCGGCATCCGCGATCGGCGTGGGCGGGTGGCGTGCCAGGGATAAGCTCTTGCCACGGCGGCCCCACACTCACTACGTTTCGGTCATGGCAGATCCGATCACCGAGACCGCATCGCTGAATGAGCGTACGCGGGCGATTTTCCGCTCGATCGTCGAGTCCTATCTGGCGACTGGCGAGCCGGTCGGCTCACGCAATCTGTCGCGCCACCTGCCGATGACGTTGTCGCCGGCTTCGGTGCGCAACGTGATGTCCGATCTGGAGCAGCTGGGCCTGATCTACGCCCCCCATACCTCCGCCGGGCGTCTGCCGACCCAGCTCGGCCTGCGCATGTTCGTCGACGGGCTGCTGGAGCTCGGCGATATCACGTCGGAAGAGCGGCGGCAGCTCGAGGCGCAGATCAAGATCAAGCGCGAGCGGTCGATCGACCAGGCGCTGACCGAGGCGACAGAGATGATCTCCGGCCTGTCGCACTGCGCCGGCGTGGTGCTTGCCGAGAAGCAGATCAGCCGGCTGAAGCATATCGAGTTCGTGCCGCTCGAGCCGGGGCGGGCGCTGGTGGTGCTGGTCGGCGAGGACCAGAACGTCGAGAACCGGGTGATCACGGTGCCGCCGGGACTGCCGCCGTCGGCGCTGGTCGAAGCTTCGAATTTCATGAATGCGCATATCCGCGGGTACACCATCCCGGAAGCCCGTCAGCGGATCGAAGCCGATCTTGCGTCGGCCAAGACGGAGCTCGACAGCCTGACGCAAAAATTGGTGCGCGAGGGGCTCGCCGAGTGGTCGGGCTCGCTCGGCGACCGCAAGAGCCTGATCGTGCGCGGGCAGTCGAACCTGCTCAAGGATGTGTAGCGCGAGCGAGGACCTGGCGCGCATCCGGCAGCTGTTCGACGATCTCGAATCGAAGCGCGATCTGGTGCAGCTGCTGGGACTGGCCGAACACGCAGAGGGCGTCCGCATTTTCATCGGTTCTGAGAACAACCTGTTCTCGCTCTCAGGCTCGTCGCTGATCGTCTCGCCATTCCACGACGAGCGGCGAAAGGTGGTCGGCGTTCTCGGCGTCATCGGGCCGACGCGCTTGAACTACGCCCGTATCATTCCAATGGTGGATTATACTGCGAAACTGGTGGGACGATTGCTCACTTGATTTTTTGCCGCGTCCGACTGATATGCGGACTTGAAATGGCACGCGCCGCGTGCAGCCGCCACCGACCACCCGAAATTCCGAGGAATGATGACCTCAGAGCCAAAAGCCGACGAGCCGAAAGTCACGCCTCCCGCGAGTGACGAAGCCGCTCAGGCGGCGCCGGCCGCTCCTGCTACTCCAGCTGCGCCGGTCGAGACGCCCGCCGGCGCCGAAGCCGCGCCGCCGCAGGCGAAGTCCTACGTCGATCCTTCGATCGCCGCCGAGCTCGAGATCGCCAAGCTCGAAGGCCAGGTCAAGGACCTGACCGATCGGCTGCTGCGCGCCCACGCCGAGATGGACAACATCCGCAAGCGCACCGAGCGCGACAAGGCCGATACCATCAAGTACGCGATCAGCAAGTTCGCTGGTGACATCGTCAACGTCGGCGACAACTTCCAGCGCGCCGTCCAGGCAGTTCCGGCCGGCGCCGCCGATGCCGACCCTGCCCTGAAGAGCCTGATCGATGGCGTCACGCTGACCGAGCGCGAGTTCCTGGGCGTGCTCGAGCGGCACGGCGTCAAGCGGCTCGATCCGAAGGGCCAGGCGTTCGACCCGAACTTCCATCAGGCGGTGATGGAGCAGATCAACGTCGAGGTGGCGTCGGGCACCGTGCTGCAGGTGTTCCAGCCCGGCTACACGATCGAGGATCGCGTCCTGCGACCGGCGATGGTGGTGGTCGCCAAGGGCGGCGCCAAGCCGGCGCCGAAGCCGGCGGAGGAAGCGCCCGCGCCCGAGGCAGAAGCGCCGGGCAGCGGGCCGCAGCCCGAGGCCGGCGAGCCCGCGGCCTGAGGCAGTTGGCGGCGGCTACGTCGGCGGCAGGTTTCAGAAGTGGAAGCGCCCGGGAATTTAGGTCCCCGGGCGCTTCTTTTTCGAGCGCGGCTGCGTCGGCGTCAGGCCGCGTGCTTGACCGCCGCGCCAATGCAGGCGACGTGCCGATGATTGGTGCCGCAGCAGCCGCCGAGCACGGTGATCTGCGGTAACCGGTGCAGCAGCTCGCGATACTCGCCGGCGAGCTCGACCGGGTTGCCGGCGTCGAGGTCGGGCGCTTCGTTCAGCTCCGCATGGCTGCGCTTCGACGCGTTGGCGCGGATACCCCTGAGGCGCTCGATCCAGTCGCCACCCGCCGCCAAAGTGCCCATGAAGTGCGTCGGATGGGCGCAGTTGATCATGTAGTAGGCGGGGTAGCGACCAGTTGCGGCATCGACCGCGGTGATCGCCTCGCCCAGCCTCTGGCCGGTCGGCAGGCGGCCGTCGGTCTCCAGCGTGAACGAAATCGCAACGGGGATGGACGCGGCTTTCGCGGCTTGCGCGATGCCGATCGCCTCGTTGGCGTTGGTCATCGTGAAGGCGGTGACCATGTCGGCCTCGGTCTCGGCGAACGTCCCGATCTGCTCGCTGTGATAGGCACGGGCCTCGTCGGGCTGCATGACGAAGCCAGGGTCGTAGCCATCGCCGCGCGGTCCGATGGCGCCGCTGACCACCATCGGGCACTGGGCGGTCTCGTAGGCGGCGCGCAATTCCAGCATCAGCGCTATGCCGTCGCGGTTGGCGGCGGCAAGGGCCTCGGTCGAATAACCGAGCTTGCCGGCCCAGTCGGGGCTGGAGCGCCAGGTCGGGCTGTCCAGGATGAAGCCGAGGCCATGATGCAGTGCGGTCTCGATATAGGGCCGGTGATAACGCTTCAGCGTCTCCCGCCCATCGGGATCGCGCAGCAGGTCGAACGCCGCGAAGTGCGGCAGCTCGATGCCGTCATGGAAGATCAGCGTGGTTTCGAGGCCGCCGTCGGTGAGGAAGGTGCGGTTGCCGAGCTGGTGCAGGTTGGTTCTGTATTTGCTCATGGACTCTCTCCATCGTGTCGAGGTGACGTGTCGCGACACCTGCAGGGGTTGGGGTTAGCGCAACCGGCTGCGCGCCGTGCTTGTGGCACGGGCGTCGGGCAACGGCTGTGCTGCAGAGCACTCAGGCCGGCGTCACTCGCCGGAGCGTCAGATTGATGCGGCCGCCCTCGGGCAGCAGCGTGGAGGTACCGGCAAGAACGCGGTCGATACCGTGGTAGCAGCGGCGCGATGCGCCGCCGAGAACGACGACGTCGCCCGAGCCGAGGCGGATCCGCTCCTTCGGATCGGTTCGCTTCCGCCCGCCGACGTGGAACATCGCATCGTCGCCGAGCGACACCGACAGCACCGGCGCGGAGAAATCCTGCTCGTCGGCATCGACGTGGCTGCCCATCCTGGTGCCGGCGGCGTAATAGTTGACGAGGCACGCTTCGGGCGGGGCCGGGTAGCCGGCCAGCTGCCGCCACAGCGCCAGCAGGATTTCCGGCATCGGCGGCCATGGCGCGCCGGTTGCCGGGTGGCTCGGCTGGTAGCGATAGCCGCCCTGCCGGTCCGAGACCCAGCCGAGCGTGCCGCAGTTCGTCATCCGCACACTGAATGCCTTGCCGGTGCGCGGCATGGTGGGGGTGAACAAGGGGGCTGTGGCAATCACATCACGCAGCTCGGCGAGCAAGAATCGCTGCCGTTCTTCGTCGAGGCAGCGTGGTAAATGGCGAAAACCGGCAGGAAAGGCGTTCATGCGGGCGATTTCCCGAATTGCTCCGTCGCGGCACAGCAATGCCGCCGCCGCGGCCGTCAGGTGTGGCGGCGCGCCGGCAAAAAACATCACAGCGGAATCGGCGACGGACGTTGCAGCGCCCGAATCTGCCGCTTATATACCGGTCACAATAGAGCAAGCTCCAGGGGATCGGAACGTCCGGCAATCGCATTTGCCGGACGTACCTTGGGTGCCGAAGCAACTCGGGCCCAGGCGGTCCGCCGCCATGTAGAAGGAACAAGCTGATATGTCGAAAGTAATCGGAATCGATCTCGGCACCACGAACTCGTGCGTCTCAGTAATGGAAGGTGGCCAACCCAAGGTCATCGTCAACGCCGAGGGGATGAATACGACGCCGTCGATCGTGGCCTTCACCGAGGACGGCGAGAAGCTCGTCGGCCTGCCGGCCAAGCGCCAGGGCGTTACCAATCCGACCAACACCTTCTTCGCGATCAAGCGCCTGATCGGCCGCCGCTACGACGATCCGATGGTCGAGAAGGACAAGAAGCTCGTTCCCTACAGGATCGTCGAGGGCGGCAATGGCGACGCCTGGGTCTCCGTCAAGGACAAGCAGTATTCGCCGCAGCAGATCTCGGCCTTCATCCTGCAGAAGATGAAGGAGACGGCGGAAGCCTATCTCGGCCACTCGGTCAGCCAGGCGGTAATCACTGTGCCGGCGTATTTCAACGACGCCCAGCGGCAGGCGACCAAGGACGCCGGCAAGATCGCGGGGCTCGAGGTGCTGCGCATCATCAACGAGCCGACCGCGGCAGCACTCGCCTACGGCCTCGACAAGAAGAAATCGAAGACGATCGCGGTGTACGACCTCGGCGGCGGCACCTTCGACATCTCGGTGCTCGAGATCGGTGACGGCGTGTTCGAGGTGAAGTCGACCAATGGCGACACCTTCCTCGGCGGCGAGGACTTCGACATGCGGCTCGTCGACGTACCTCGCGGCCGAGTTCAAGAAGGAGAACCGGATCGACCTGCGCAAGGACAAGCTTGCGCTGCAGCGGCTGAAGGAGGCCGCCGAGAAGGCGAAGATCGAGCTGTCGTCGTCGGCGCAGACCGAGGTCAACCTGCCGTTCATCACGTGACCCGCAGACCCAGTCGCCGCTGCATCTCACGATGAAGCTTACGCGCGCCAAGCTCGAGAGCCTCGTCGACGACCTGATCGAGAAGACTGTCGCCCGTGCAAGCAGGCGCTGAAGGACGCCGGGCCTGAAGGCGGCGGAGATCGACGAGGTCGTTCTCGTCGGCGGCATGACGCGCATGCCGAAGGTGCAGCAGGTCGTGAAGGAGCTGTTCGGCAAGGAGCCGCACAAGGGCGTCAATCCGGACGAGGTGGTCGCGGTCGGTGCCGCGATCCAGGGCGGCGTGCTGAAGGGCGAGGTCAAGGACGTCCTGCTGCTCGACGTGACGCCGCTGTCGCTCGGCATCGAGACGCTGGGCGGCGTGTTCACCCGGCTGATCGACCGCAACACCACGATCCCGACCAAGAAGAGCCAGGTGTTCTCGACCGCCGAGGACGGCCAGACCGCGGTGACGATCAAGGTCTACCAGGGCGAGCGCGAGATGGCGCAGCACAACAAGTCGCTCGGGCGCGTTCAACCTCGAAGGCATTCCGCCGGCGCCGCGCGGCATGCCGCAGGTCGAGGTGACGTTCGACATCGACGCCAACGGCATCGTCAACGTGTCGGCCCGCGACAAGCAGACGGGCAAGGAGCAGTCGATCCGCATCCAGGCCTCGGGCGGTCTGTCCGAGGCCGATATCGAGCGGATGGTGAAGGACGCGGAGGCGCACGCGAGCGAGGACAAGAAGGCGCGCGAGAGGATCGAGGCAAGAAACAGCCTCGAGGGACTGGCGCACTCCACCGAGAAGTCGCTCAAGGAGAATGGCGACAAGACTACTCCGGCGCGGTGAAGACCGAGGTCGAGGCGGCGATCGCCGCTGCGCGCGAGGCCGTCAAGGGCGACGACGTCGAGCGATCAAGGCTGCGACCGAGACTTTGACGCAGGCCGCGATGAAGATCGGCGAGGCGATCTACGGTGCGCAGCCAGGCGCGGGCGCCGGCGCGCGAAGGCGAGACGCGGGCGGCGGCGCTGGTCCGAAGCGGTTCCGACGATAAGGTCGTCGACGCCGACTTCGAGGAAGTCAAGGACGACAAGAAGAAGTAGGCGTGATGCCTTGCGTGCGCGATCCGCGGGGTTCGTTATGCAGCGGCTGCGTGCCTGAGAACGAGCGGGCGGCGCGGCGGGGCCGGCGCGCTTTTCGACCGGATGACAGTAAGCTCAGGCAGACCCCCGCAGTTTTGCCGATCTGCAATTCAGCCCGGCAGGCACTTCATCGAGGGTCTGCGGCATCTGCCGGCGGACGAAGGTGCAGTATCGAAGAACCTGTCAGGGTCCATGTGGTTCATGGCCGAAGCTCCAGTTGATCCGAAATGAGCATTGCGCCGATCGTGGCTTAGCTACGGCCAAGGGCTGCGTCGCGGCGCCGATCCGGAGGGGCGACGTCCTCCAGACCGGCAGTAACGGCGCAACGGCGGTGGCGACGTTCGATGAGTGATGGGGAGCGGGGGAATGAGCGGGAAGCTCCAGCAATCTGAGCAGCAGGCGCATGAAAAACCCTGAAAAGTCGCTTCGGTCCGGCTATGACATCGCGGCCGCCGACTACAGCGACCCGGCGTCCGTCGATGGCCAAACGCGACTATTACGAAATACTCGGCGTGCACGGGACGCGGGCGAGCACGAGCTCAAGTCGGCCTTTCGCCGGCTGGCGAAGGACTCCATCCGGACCGCAACCCAGGCGACCAGGCCGCGAGCAGAAGTTCAAGGAGATCAACGAGGCCTACGAGGTCCTGAAGGACCCGCAGAAGCGGGCGGCCTACGACCAGTTCGGCCATGCCGCGTTCGAGAACAGGGCGGCGGCGCGGCGGCCCGGCGGCTTCGGGCCGGACTTCGCGTCCTCGATGTCGGACATCTTCGACGATCTGTTCGGCGATTTCATGGGCGGCCGGCGCGGCGGCCGAGCGCCAGCGCAGCGGGCGCGAGCGCGGCGCCGACCTGCGCTACAACCTGGAGATGCACGCTCGAGGAGGCGTTCGCCGGCAAGACGGCGCAGATCCGATGCCGACCAGCGTCGCCTGCGAGACATGCACGGGCACGCGGCGCCAAGGCCGGCACCAAGCCGATCAGCCTGCGCGACCTGCGCGGGCATGGCAAGGTGCGCGCCAGCGCAGGGCTTCTTCACGATCGAGCGGACCTGCCCGACGTGCCATGGGCGCGGCGAGATGATCAAGGATCCGTGCCCATCGTGCGCGGGCGCCGGGCGGGTCGTGCAAGGAGCAGCACGCTGTCGGTCAACATTCCGGCCGGCGTCGAGGACGGCACGCGCATCCGGCTGGCGGGCGAGGGCGAGGCCGGTCTGCGCGGCGGGCCGGCCGGCGACCTCTACATCTTCCTGACGATCAAGCCGCACGAGTTCTTCCAGCGCGACGGCGCCGACATCTTCTGCCAGGTGCCGATCTCGATGACGACCGCGGCGCTCGGCGGCCAGTTCGAGGTGCCGACGCTCGACGGGGGCCGACGACGCGGGTCAAGGTGCCGGAAGGCACCCAGACCGGCAAGCAGTTCCGGCTGAAGGGCAAGGGCATGCCGGTGCTGCGCTCCAGGTGACCGGCGACCTGTACATCCAGATCGCCGTCGAGACGCCGCAGAACCTGACCCGGCGCCAGCGGGAGCTGCTGGAGGAATTCGAGAAGCTCTCGTGCAAGGACAATTCGCCGCAATCGAGCGGCTTCTTTTCGCGCATGAAGGACTTTTTCTCAGGGCCCGGCGAGTGACAATTCCGTCCGTCGCCGCGCATTTCAGCCAAGCGAGACGCCCATGCCGCATTCGATCAAGCTGTTGTTCATCGCCGGATCGGCTCGCGAGGGTTCGCTGAACAAGAGGCTGGCGCGGCTCGGCGCCGACATCGCGGCGGCCAACGGCCTGCAGGCGACGTTCGCCGACCTCGGCGACTATCCGATGCCGATCTACGACGGCGACATGGAAGCGAAGTCCGGCGTGCCCGACAACGCAATGAAGCTCAGGGCACTGATGTCGGTCCATGCCGGCATATTCATCGCCTGCGCCGAGTACAATGCATCGATCACGCCGCTGATGAAGAACACCCTCGACTGGATCAGCCGGATCAAGGTCGAGGGCGAGCCGCCGCTGGCCGTGTTCAAGTCGCGGGTTTTGCCCTCGGCGCGGCCTCGCCCAGCAAATTCGGCGGCATGCGCTCGCTGCTGGCGACCCGCCAGGTGCTCGAGCTCGGGCTCGGCGCGCTGGT
>CAVVRF010000017.1:0-10095 GCA_963750535.1 uncultured Alphaproteobacteria bacterium
AGCGTCAGGATCATCATGGTGCCGACCGGATGGTGACCGACATGATGATGTCGCCCGGCGTGGACGAGGTCGCGCACGTGGCCGACATTTGCCCGGCCGCACACGAAGCTTGCGAAGCGCGCGTAGGTCGAGCCGGGGAAGCCCCAGATCACGCGCAGCAGGATCAGGTCGCGATGACCTGTTCCCAGGATCACGTGGAGATCGAGCAGCCGCTTGCCGTCGAGAAATCCTGTCGCCAGCGCGCCGGCGACCGAGGCCAGCAGCAGCCAGTGAAAGGCTCGAACGCCCATGTCCCACACCACGATCCGGCGCGGCCTCGAGCGTCCGCGCGTTCGACGGTTGCTTGCGCCTCGACCAGCATGATTGAACCCTCCGCGCCGTCATCGCAGAGCAGCTAGCAGGTCGCCGATGACGGGAGGCTGGCAGTCGTTGTCAGCGATTTGACAGGTTCGATCGAGGAGGCTATGCGGCGCGGCCGACGCCCGTGCCATCGTCACTGCCGGCAAGTGCGGCAAGCGCGGCCTGGCGTGCCTGGACCATCTGTCCCGCTGTCCTTACCGCATTTTTCCCGATCGATCTTCAGGGGCCGGCACGCCGAGGCGTCGCGCCACTATGAGGCCGGCCAGGGCGAACGCCGCGAAGATCGCGCCGGCAACGAAAGTCCCCTTCGGACCGAAGGCATCCCACAGGCCGCCGGCGATCACGCTTGCAGCGAGCAGCGCCAGCCCCGACACGAGGTTGAACACGCCATAGGCGGTGCCCCGCAGCTCGGCAGGTACAGCGTCCGCCACAAGTGTCGCCAGCAGTCCCAGGGTCAGCCCCATGTGCAGCCCCCAGAGCACCACCCCGATTCCGATGCCGGTGATCGTCGTGGAGTAAGCCAGCACCAAGTCGGCAACGACGAGAATGGCGAGCCCAGCGACGAGGATCGTGCGGCGGTCGATCTGGTCGGAGAGGACCCCGGCCGGATACGCAGCCAGCGCATAGGCGATGTTCATCAGGACGAGCACCGCGGGAACGAGCGCCGCCGACAAGCCGACCGACTGCGCCCGCAGCACCAGGAACGCCTCGCTGAAGCGGGCGAGAGTGAAGACGGCGGCAAGTGCTACGATCCACCGGAAGCGGACCCCAAGGCGAGCGAGCTCATCGCGGCTCAGCGGCGACTGCACGGTGCGAAGCTCGGCCGGACGCTCAGGCTCGTGAACAAGGAAGACTATGAGTAGAAGCGACATGAATGCGGGAATGACGGCGATCCAGAATACGATCGTGAAGCTATTGGCCGTCATCAGCATCAGGAGAATGGCCAACAGCGGTCCGAGAAACGCCCCGATCGTGTCGAGCGACTGCCGCAGGCCAAAGCTCGCGCCCCGGGCGTCGGGGTCGGCAAGATCGGCAATCAGCGCGTCCCGCGGCGCTCCGCGGATGCCCTTGCCGATCCGGTCGATGAAACGGGCCGCGATCAGCCAGCCGAGGCTTGGCGCCAGCGGAAAGATGGGTTTGGTGAAAGCAGCAAGGCCATAGCCGAGAGCGGCGACGCCCTTGCGGCGCCCGAGCCAGTCCGACAGCGCGCCGGAGAAGATCTTTGTAATGGCGGCGGTCGCTTCCGCAATGCCCTCGATGATGCCGACCGCCAATGCCGACGTTCCAAGGACGGTCACCATGTAGATCGGCAGCAGCGCATAAATCATCTCCGAGGAAATGTCCATCAGCATCGATACGAAGCCGAGTGTCCACACCCCGGCTGGAACTCGCTTGATACCGTCGGTCACTCCTCCGGACCAAGCCATGCCTGCTCCTTCCATCCCTGCCGGGGCCATGATGACCGGCGCCAGCCGAGCCCGCGACGATGGCTGCGAGCAGCCGGCCCCCTGCTCCTTCGCCAAAGCGGCGAGTGGCGAAGAGCGACTATATGCCGACCGAATGAGGATTCGCGAGCGATCGACGTCCCGCCGGTCGAATTCTGTGTTCCAAGCATCTGAAGCGGCTCTACAATCGCGTCGCTGCCGCGGCCCGAGACCAGTTTCCCCGGTCCGACCGCACCTGAATTGGTGTCTTGGATGAGCCCGAACCGAGGTGTCCCATGGACTTTTCGTCGTTGATGTGGATCGTATTCGTCGTGCTGGCCTTGCAGCCCCTGCTCATGGGGCGCTGGTTCGCCTATCAGCGCCTGCAGGCCATCAGCGCGATAGAAAAGAAGCGTGGCACCCGCGTCATCACGATGATCCACCGGCAGGAGAAGCGAAGCCTGTTCGGCTTCGCGGTCGCCCGCCACATCGATCTCGAGGATGCCCAGACCATCATCGCCGCCATCAAGGAGACGCCACCGGAGACGCCCATCGATCTCGTGCTGCATACGCCCGGCGGACTGGTCCTCGCCGCCATGCAGATCGCGCGCGCCATCGAGTTCCCACCCGGCGAAAGCAACGGTGTTCGTACCAGTGTACGCCATGTCCGGCGGAACGCTCATCGCGCTTGCCGCCGACGAGATCGTGCTCGGGGAGTTCTCCGTCCTCGGCCCGATCGACCCGCAGATCGCCGGCCTGCCGGCGGCCAGCATTGTCAAGGCGAGGGACTCGAAACCGATCGCGGAGGTGTTCGACCTGACGCTCGTGCTGGCCGATGTCAGTGAGAAGGCGCTGGCCCAAGTCAAGCGCGGCGCCGTCGAGTTGCTGACACCACAGTTGGAGCTGTCGAAGGCCGAGCAGCTCGCCGACAAGCTCGCAGGCGGCCACTGGACGCACGACTATGCGCTGACGGCGACCGAGGCGCGCGAGCTCGGACTTCCCGTGGTGGTCGGGATGCCGAGCGAGATCATGGGTCTCATGAAGCTCTATCCGCAGCCCGTGCAGCGCACCGGCATCGATTTCCTGCCGATCGAGCTGCCGCGCCCCCGCACCACTTGACCCGATCCCGATCAGCGGCGCCGGGATGGCACGCCCCCGCTCCCGAGGGGTAGACGCAGCGTGGGCCCGGCGCAATAACAGCGTCTGCCCGGCGTCCGCCGGCCGCACTGCCGGATACGAGAGGCCAATGCAGAGCTACCTGTGGATCGCGATCGGAGGCGCATTCGGCAGCGTCGCTCGCTACTGGTGCTCGGGCGTGGCGGCTCGCCTGTTCGGCAAGTCGTTTCCATGGGGGACGCTCATCGTCAACGTCCTCGGCTCGCTCGTGATCGGCTTCTTCGCCGCCGTCACCGGCCCCGACGGACGGCTGCTGGTCGGCACCGTGACCCGCCAGTTCGTCATGGTCGGGATCTGCGGCGGCTATACGACATTCTCCTCATTCAGCCTGCAAACGCTTAACCTGCTCCATGAAGGCCAATGGCTCTACGCCGGCGCCAACATCGTCGCCTCGGTCGCTTTGTGCCTGATCGCGATATGGCTTGGCCATGCCGCCGCCAGTAGCCTCAACGCGATGAAATGGGTGTGACCATGCAGATCCCCCGCGACGCCATCCTGCTGCGCATCTACTTCGGCGAGGACGAGAAGTTCGGCCCGAGGCCGCTCTACGAGGCGATCGTGCTCAAGGCCCGAGAGATGCACCTTGCCGGCGCCACCGTCCTGCGCGGACCGATGGGGTTCGGGCACTCGAGCCGGATCCACACCGCCAAGATCCTGCGCTTGTCCGAGGACCTGCCGATCGTCATCGACATCGTCGACGCGGAGGACAAGATCAACGCCTTCCTGGCGGCAATCGACGACATGATCGGCAGCGGCCTGGTGACACTCCAGAGCGTGAAAGTCCTGCAGTACGGCCCGAACGGCCAGCGCCCGCCGGCCGCCTGAACACTCAATCAACGATACGAGCAAACTCGAGGAAAAAGCGACAATGCCACAGTACCGATCGAGAACGTCGACCCACGGCCGCAACATGGCAGGCGCCCGCGGCCTGTGGCGCGCCACCGGCATGAAGGATGGCGATTTCGGCAAGCCGATCATCGCCATCGCCAATTCGTTCACCCAGTTCGTGCCCGGCCACGTTCACCTCAAGGACCTTGGCCAGCTGGTCGCCCGCGAGATCGAGAAGGCGGGCGGCGTCGCCAAGGAGTTCAATACCATCGCGGTCGACGACGGCATCGCCATGGGTCATGACGGCATGCTCTACAGCCTGCCCTCACGCGAGATCATCGCCGACGCCGTCGAGTACATGGTGAATGCCCACTGTGCCGACGCGCTCGTCTGCATCTCGAACTGCGACAAGATCACGCCCGGCATGCTGATGGCGGCGCTGCGGCTCAACGTGCCGGTAGTGTTCGTGTCGGGCGGGCCGATGGAGGCCGGCAAGGTCACGCTGAAGGGGAAGAAGCACGCCGTCGATCTTGTCGATGCCATGGTCGCGGCCGCCGACGACAAGGTGAGCGAGGCCGACGTCGCGGTGATCGAGCGCTCGGCGTGCCCCACCTGCGGCTCGTGCTCGGGCATGTTCACGGCCAACTCGATGAACTGCCTCACCGAGGCGCTTGGCCTGGCGCTGCCCGGCAATGGCACGATCGTCGCCACCCACGCCGACCGCAAGCGACTGTTCGTCGAAGCCGGCCATCTCGTCGTCGACCTCGCCCGCCGCTACTACGAGCAGGACGACGCGTCGGTGCTGCCGCGCGCCATCGCCGGGTTCAAGGCGTTCGAGAACGCGATGACCCTCGACATCGCCATGGGCGGCTCGACCAACACCGTGCTGCACCTGCTCGCTGCCGCGCATGAGGCCGAGCTCGATTTCACGATGCGCGATATCGACCGGCTGTCGCGGCGCGTGCCGGTGTTGTGCAAGGTCGCCCCATCGGTGCCCGACGTGCATGTCGAGGACGTGCACCGCGCCGGCGGCATCCTGGCGATCCTGGGCGAGCTCGACCGGGGCGGGCTCATTCACAGGGACGCGGGCTCGGTCCATGCCGGCTCGCTTGGCGAGGCGCTCGACCGCTGGGACATCCGGCGCACCGGCAGCGAGACCGCGCGCACCTTCTTCGGCTGCACCCGGCGACGTGCCGTCGATCGAGGCCTTCAGCCAGAGCAAGCGCTTCGACGAGCTCGACGTCGACCGCGCCAACGGTGTGATCCGCGATGTCGGGCACGCGTTCAGCAAGGACGGCGGCCTTGCCGTGCTGTACGGCAATCTCGCCGTCGACGGCTGCATCGTGAAGACCGCCGGCGTCGATGCCGCGATCCTGAAATTCACCGGCCCGGCGCGCATCTTCGAGAGCCAGGACGCGGCGGTGGCAGGCATCCTCGGCGGCGAGGTCGTCGCCGGCGACGTCGTGGTGATCCGCTACGAGGGCCCCCGCGGCGGCCCCGGCATGCAGGAGATGCTCTACCCGACGAGCTACCTCAAGTCGAAGGGCCTCGGCAAAGCCTGCGCGCTCGTCACCGACGGCCGCTTCTCCGGCGGCACCTCGGGCCTGTCGATCGGCCACGTGTCGCCGGAAGCGGCCGAAGGCGGCGTGATCGGGCTCGTGCAGGACGGCGACACGATCGAGATCGACATTCCCGGGCGCGGCATCCGGTTGGCGGTCGCCGAGGACGAGCTGGCGCGGCGCCGAGCGGCGATGGAGGCCAAGGGCGCCGCGGCCTGGCAGCCGGCGGCCGCCAGCGCAAGGTGTCGACCGCGCTCCAGGCCTACGCCGCACTGACCACCAGCGCGGCGCGCGGCGCGGTGCGGGACGTCACCGGCCTGCGGCGCGGCTAGAGCACCCGGGGCCGAGCGATATCCGAGATAGTGGCGGTCCCGCCCAGCGATGGGCCGGCCGCCGCATGGCCGGTTCACGGGCTGTGCTGTACGCCCGGCCTCGGCTATATTGGCGCACCGTTGGATCTCGGAGCACGAACCGGCCGACAGCAGCAGTCCACCAATCAGGGAGAACGGTCATGGCCACGTCCGACTGGCGTCTCGAAGGCGAGTGGATCAAGAACTGCAATTGCGCCTTCGGCTGCCCCTGCGATTTCAATGCACTGCCCACTTACGGGTCCTGCAAGGGACTGGTCGGCATGCGCATCACCAAGGGGCATTTCGAGGCAACCAGGCTCGATGGATTGATGTTCGCCGCCACCGTCGACTTCCCCGGCGCGCTACACGAAGGCAACGGCGCGATGCAGGCGATGATCGACGAGCGCGCGACGCCTGAACAGCGCACCGCCCTGTTCGAGATCCTGTCCGGCAAGAACTCGGCCGAGGGCACGCTGTTTCACATCTTCAGCCTGATCGTGACGACCATGCATGATCCGCTGTTCGTCCCATTCGAGTTCTCTTTCAACAAGGACGGGCGCACGGCCCGCCTCGTCGCCGGCGACGTGCTGGAGACCGAGGTCGAGCCGATCAAGAACCCGGTCACTGGCGCGCCTCATCGCATCCAGGTGCTGATGCCCGAGGGCTTCGAGCACCACTCGGCCGAGGTCGCCTCCGCCACCATCCGCTCTTCGGGCGCGATCAAGTTCGGCACCGTCGGCTCGCACAGCTCGCTTGCGACGGTGGTTCAAACGCCCAATGGAGTTGCGGCCTGAGGCGCGCCTCCCAATCGGCCGCCGCGTCGAATTCCAGGTGCCTGTGGAGACAATGTCGCAATGACGCTCCCAGTGCTCGAGCGCCTGCTCCGCCGCGACCGATCGGTCATCATGGCGTGTCTTGCGGCTGTCGCATTGCTGGCCTGGGCGTAACTCTGGACCGGCGCCGGGATGGATATGAGCATGCCTGGCATGGTGATGGCGCCCACGGTGTGGACGGCCACGACCGCCCTCATCATGTTCGTCATGTGGTGGGTCATGATGATCGCCATGATGGTGCCGAGTGCCGCGCCGACGGTTCTCCTGTTCGCGACGATCGATCGCAAGCAAGCCGCCGGCGACCGGCCGCCGATTGGCGCCGGGGTGTTCCTGGCCGGTTATCTCGCGGCGTGGGCCGGCTTCAGCATGGCCGCCACCGCCCTGCAGTGGGCCCTGGAGCGCCAAGGCCTGATCGCCATGGACATGGCCGTCAGCAGCCAGCGCCTCGGTGGCGGTCTGCTGATCGCGGCCGGCCTCTACCAGTTCACGCCGGTCAAGGCCATGTGCCTTCGGCACTGCCAGAACCCGGTCCTATTCCTCAGCAGCCACTGGCGATCCGGCGCCCAGGGCGCCTTTCGAATGGGGCTCGCGCACGGCATCTACTGCCTTGGCTGCTGCTGGGTGCTGATGGCGCTGCTGTTCGTCGGCGGCATCATGAATCTCGTCTGGATCGCCGGCCTCGCCATCTATGTCGCACTCGAGAAGCTCGGTCCCGGCTACCCGTGGCTCGGCCGCGGCGCCGGCGTCATTTCGATGATGGCCGGCCTCGTCATGCTGGTCCGTGTCCCGGTCTGAACGAGGATCAACCCGGGATGCGCCGCGGTCCTCACCGGCAGTTGATAGAAACCGGCGCGCACTTCGTCTTGTCGTCGGCATAGAAATCGTAGCGGAAGCCTGCGGTGACGAAGAGCTCGGTATCGCGATCGGTGACGCCGGCCTGCTCGACGATTGGTCCACTTGGCGCCCAGCTCCAACTCGAGGCTGAAGTCCTTGGTCCAGTAATAGTTCAACAGTACCGAGGGCAGGACCGAGACCTCGCGCAGATCCGTCGTATCGCCCAACGTATAGCCGAACCTCACCCGTGGACTGACGCGAAACTCCTCGGTGAGCGGGAAGCGCGCGTTGAGATCGAGCACGTAGAGGTTGGAGTCGACCCGGTCGGCAAAGCGCAGACCAGCGACGTACATGTCGCCCAGGCGGAACAGGTCCGTGCCGATCAGCTGCGCCGAATAGTAGTACTCGTTGCCGGTGCCGGGGATCGCGTCTACGCCACCCGAAGCGATGGTTCCCTCGACGTTGGTCACGGTCGCGTCGGCGATGACTTGCATATGCTCGGTGATCGGACGCGAGAAGCCGACTGTCGCCGACTTGTAGGTCGCGGACCGATCGATCGCCAGCTGGTCGATCTCCTCCTTCGTGCGCACCTTCAGCATGTCGTAGAGGGTCAGGAACGGCTGGCCCTGCAGGGCGGTCCAGGCCGACAAATAGGGCGACTTGCGGTAGTCCACCGCGGCGTTGAACGTCGACTTGTCGGGCATCGTCCAGGTGCCGCTGAAGATCGCCGCGTTGAGCTCGTTGAAGTGCACGTCGTAGTCGATCGTCGCGAACGCCGACCGGTTGGGGTCGAGATAGCGGAACTCGGCCCCGATCCCCTGGCGATCGAGCAGCGAGCGATCGCGCTGCTCGATGGCGAACAGGCTGACGTCCAGACCAACGATGAACGGACCCAAGTCGACGCTGGCGCCATAGAACAATTTGTCGTCGACGAACGGCTCGTCCTTGCGCCGCAGGACCGGCGAGCCGGCGACGACATTGAGCCGCGCCCACGGCGTGCCCTGCCAGCTCACGAGACCGCCGTCGAACCGGCCCTGCACACCGCCGGAATTGCGCGTCTGCCGGCCGATGCGGGCAGTCAGGTCCCATGGCTTGATGGTGGTCTCGCCGTAAAGTGCCGCGATCCCGATGATATCCGTATCGATCGCGTCGTTGAAGCTGTGCTCCTCGCTGCCAGAGAAGCGGAACTTCGACTTCATGAATGGATTGCTCCAGGCGGCGATGAGATCGAAGCTCGACAAAACGGAATTCTGATGCACCCGATGCGCGTCGGGGTCTGCGTTGACCTCCGGCGGCAGTGACGGATCGCGGATCACGCGAAAGCTGTCGTTGCGGATGTAGAATTGCGAGACGCTGCCGGACATGCTCCATGCCGAGCCGCCGAGGCCGGCAATGCCGCCCTGCTGGCTGCGGCCCTCGCGCAGCTTGGGCGTCGCCTCGCCGGTGGACGTGATGATGCCGGCGAGGCGCTGCTTGACGCGATCGTGTCCTTCTCCCGTCGGGTAGCGGCGCAGATAGTCCTCGTACTCAGCCCGAGCGGCATCGATCTGGCCGGTTTTCTGCCGCGCGACGGCGAGGAGCTCCTGAGCCTCGGCGCTGTGCTCGTTCTCCGGGTATTTCAGGACCTTGGTCAGCAACGGCACCGCCGCCGCGTGGTTGCCTTTCCGCGATGCCGCGCGTGCTTCGTCCATGGTTGCCGCGGCGGTCTGCAGATCGGCCTCCGAGATCGCGCCGGGGCCGCGCTCCTTGTTGCGAGGCGCCGGACTGGGCTTCGCGCCGCCGCCGACTTCAACCGGGACGACCGTCGTCGACCAGTCAGCACTGGCTCGTGGGAAGTCAGGCTTGCACGCCGCTGACGGCGCGGGACCACTGATGGCGATGATGATGCTCTCGTAGTCGGCGCCCTGTGCCACCTGGTAGGACACCGGCCGATCGAATTGCAGCCGCAAATATGGCGCACCTGCCGGGTTGAGCTCGAAATCGATCGCCTTCAGCGGAGCAAGCTTGCTTGTCGGGGCACGGATCGCCTCGCGCCTGATCGCCAAGAGTGCCGCCGCGACCGTTCGATCGACCGCGCGCACCGAGATGCGCAGCTCGTCACCGTGGCTCAGCGGGAAGTGATTCGTATACTGAACGCGGAAGTTGAAATTCACCTTCAGGATCGAGCAGCCGCGCCGGTTCAGCAACTGGGCCCCCGACAGCGCATGGTCGAGGACTGGCTCGGCTACGGCCGGGCCGGTCGTCAGCAGCATCGCCATCGGCATGGTAACCGTGGCGAGCACCGCTGCGAGAACAGCGGCAGACGTCCGCAAAACTGGATATGCGGTGAGTTGGCTGCGTAGTTTCATATTATCGCTTCCAACTCCCGGCTGTCCTGTGGCACGTCTCGCAAGCTGCGGTCGTGCGCGGATGATCTTTAGGCTTACCCTCGGCATAGACGCCGTTGTGGCACGACGCGCATCCAGCAATGATTCCGGAGTGGTTCATCCGGGTGCCGGCGAACGTCGAGGTGCTGCGGTGACACGTCTCGCAGGGCATGTTGGTTGGCACGTGGTTCGTCGGCTTGCCCTTCGCCGTGGTGCCGTTGTGGCATGAGGCGCAGCCGCCGGTGACGCCGGTGTGATTGAACGTGGCGCCGGAGAACGTCGAGGTGCTGCGATGGCAGGTCTCGCAAGCCGCCGTCGTCGCCACATGGCCCGCCGGCTTGCCGCGTGCCGTGGTGCCGTTGTGG
>CAVVRF010000018.1:0-11158 GCA_963750535.1 uncultured Alphaproteobacteria bacterium
CTCCATCCACCAGATCCGTCGCGCAAGTGCTGAGGTCGGAGAGCCAAGCTAACACCGGCAAGGACTCCACCTATCAAAACGAAAATTCTGCCCAGGCGAGTGCAGCCACCGGTCGCTTCACAGCCGGAGGGATCGTAGCTATAGTTTTGTGATCGCACTGGTGCCGCCGGTGGCGTCGTCATTCTTTATGCAATTCCGGGCAAAGGACCGCATGCTGGCTCCGCGCACCATCGATCCGAAAGCAAGATGCGGCTTGGCTCGCACACTGCTCTTCATACCGGCGCTCGCCATGCTGCTCGCGGGCTGCGACCGGGATACCAAAGCCGAGGCTCCTCGAGCGCGCCCGGTTCGAACCGTTACCGCCGAAAAGAGCGTGCATGGCGAAGTGGTGGTACTGACCGGGCAGATACTGGCAGAAAACGAGGCGGCTCTCGCCTTTCGCATTGGCGGGCGGATCATCGAGCGATCGGCTGGCGTCGGCGATCACGTCGAGCCGGACCAGGTCCTGGCGAAACTCGATCCGCAGAACGAGGCGAACGCCTTGCGATCGGCGCGAGCCGCCCTGTCCGCCGCGGAAGGCCAGTTGGCGGAAGCGCGCAACAATTTCCAGCGGCAGGAAACTCTCTTGCAGCGGGGATTTACCACCAAGGTCCTGTTCGATCAGGCGCAGCAGAACTTGCGCACGGCACAGTCGCGAGTCGATGACGCTCATGCACAGCTGGAAATCGCGGAGGACCGCGTCAGATACACCCAGCTCAAGGCGAACGTCACCGGAACCATCATCGCCAGGGGCGCCGAGTTGGGCGAGGTGGTGCAGGCCGGACAAATGATTTTCCAGGTCGCCCGGAAGGAGGGATGGGACGCCGTGTTCGACGTTCCGGCCCAGGTGATACGGTCTGCTCCTCCCGATCCCAATATCGTGGTCGCCCTGACCGACGATGCGTCCGTGACGGCGAAGGGCAGCGTGCGGCAGGTCGATCCGCAGGCCGATCCCGTCACCCGAACGTTCAAGGTGAGAGTGACCCTGAGCAATCCCCCGGCCGCCATGCGGCTTGGCGCAACGGTGACCGGGCGCATGGAAATGGAGTCAACCACAGGCATCGCGGTTCCCGCCAGCGCACTCACCAGCAAGGATCGCCAGCCCGCCATCTGGATTGTCGATCCCTCGAGCCTGACCGTGTCGCTGCGCAATGTGGAAGTGCTGCGCTTCGACCCAGGATCGGTCGTCATCTCGCGGGGACTGGGCGCCGGCGAGATCGTGGTGACGGCCGGCGTGCAGGCGCTACACCCAGGGCAAAAGGTCCGGCTGCTTGGAGCGCCTTCATGACCGGGCCCAATCTTTCCGAATGGGCTTTGAAGCATCGATCGTTCGTCATCTTCATGATGATCGCGGTGACGCTCGCCGGGCTTGCCTCCTACTACCGGCTCGGCCGCAGCGAGGACCCGGCATTCACCTTCAGGACCATGATCGTGCAGGCCTCCTGGCCCGGCGCGACGCTCGACGACACCCTGCAGCAGGTCACCGAACGGCTCGAGCGCAAACTGCAGGAAACCAAAGGCCTCGATTATCTGCGCAGCTACACGAGCCCCGGCATCACCACCATCTTTGTCAATTTGAAGGGATCGACCAGAGCTTCCGAGGTTCCCGACATCTGGTATCAGGTTCGCAAGAACGTCGGTGACATCCGCCACACGCTACCGGCCGGCGTTGTCGGGCCTGGGTTCAACGACGACTTTGGCGACACTTATGGGTTGATCTATGGCTTCACAGCCGACGGTTTCACCCATCGTGAGCTGCGCGACTATGTCGAGGACATTCGCTCGCGCCTGCTGCAGATTCCGGACGTGTCGAAGATCGAGATCCTTGGCGCACAGGACGAGCAGGTTTTCGTCGAGTTTTCGACGCAACAGCTCGCCGGCCTTGGAATCGACCGGATGGCCTTGATTGCCGCGCTGCAGGCGCAGAACGCGGTCAGTCCCTCCGGCTCCCTGCAGACCGGCGACGAGAAGCTTCTGATCCGCGTTTCTGGCGCGTTCCGTTCCGAGACCGACATTCTCGACATCAACCTTCCCTCCAACGGGCGGATGCTCCGGCTGCGCGACATCGCCGAAGTGCGCCGCTCCCTTGCCGATCCGCCGCAGCCGATGTTTCGCGTCAACGGCAGGCCTGCCATCGGCCTGGCCATCGCGATGCGCGACGGCGGCGACATCCTGGCGCTCGGCAACAACGTGAAGAAGGCGATTGCCGAGAGCGTCGCCGATCTGCCACTGGGCATTGACGCGACGCTGGTGTCCGATCAGCCGGTGGTCGTCAAGACGGCCATTGGCGAGTTCATGGAGTCGCTCTGGCAGGCGATCGCCATCATCATGGGGGTGAGCATCGTCAGCCTCGGCTTGCGGCCGGGCGCCGTCGTCGCGCTGTCAATTCCGCTGACGATGGCGATCGTGTTCCCGATCATGGAGCTCCTCGGCATCGATCTCCAGCGTATTTCACTTGGCGCCCTGATCATCGCCTTGGGCCTGCTCGTCGATGACGCGATGACGACAGTCGACGTCATGACATCCCGCCTGGCCGCTGGCGACAGCAAGGAGCAGTCCGCGACATTCGCCTACAGATCGGTCGCAGTGCCTATGCTGACGGGCTCATTCGTCACGGCGGCAGGGTTCGTGCCGATCGGCTTTGCGCGGAGCGCCGCCGGCGAATATACGTTCTCGATCTTCGCCGTCGTGTCGGTCGCGCTGATCGTGTCCTGGTTCGTCGCCGTTCTGTTTGCGCCATTGCTCGGCGTCTGGCTCCTCAAGAAACCAGAGACGGCCGCGCCGGAACAGGAAGGTGCGGTGGTCCGAATTTTCCGCACGATCCTCGTCGCCGCGATGCGGAGGCGCTGGCTGACCATCGCCTTGACGCTTGCGTGTTTTGTCGCTTCCCTTCTGGCGCTGCCCTTTGTGCCGCGTCAGTTCTTCCCGGCATCCGATCGGCCGGAGCTCGTCGTCGATATGACGCTGCCGCAGAGCGCCTCGATCTTCGCCAGCGATCAGGTCGCGACCAAGCTCGATTCGATCCTGAAGGGCGATCCAGATGTCGAGAGCTGGAGCACATACGTCGGACGCGGGGCCATCCGCTTCTATCTTCCACTGAACGTGCAGCTGGCCAACGACTTCTTTTCGCAGGCCGTCGTTATCGCCAAGAATGTGCCGGCCCGGGAGCGGCTGCACGCGAAGCTCGAAAAAGCGCTGGCTGAGCAACTGCCGAGCGTCGTCGCGCGCGTTTCGCCGCTGGAGCTTGGCCCGCCGGTCGGCTGGCCAATACAGTACAGGGTCAGCGGACCCGACATTGCACAGGTGCGCGCCATCGCGCTGCAACTTGGCCAGGTCATGGGCGCGGACGCGAACCTCCGACTGGTCAATTTCGACTGGATGGAGCCGTCGCGCATGGTGCGCATCCAGATCGATCAGGATCAGGCCCGCCTGCTGGGCCTGAGCTCGCAGGCGTTGGCCGACGTCTTGAATACGGTGATGACCGGGACGCCGATCACCCAGGTGCGCGACAACATCTATCTCATCAATGTCGTCACCCGCGCCCTGGATGAGCAGCGGATCTCGCTATCGACCTTGCGCGCGCTGCAGCTTCCGCTCCCGAACGGACGCACGGTGCCGCTCAATCAGGTCGCGACTTTCGAATTCGAGCAGGAGTACCCGCTGGTCTGGCGGCGCCAGCGCGTGCCCACATTGACGGTGCAGGCCGATGTCGCCTCCGGCGCGACGCCCGAAGCCGCGGTGCGGACGCTGGCTCCGGCGGTCGAAAAGCTCGATGCAAGCCTGCCGAAAGGATATCGCATCGTTGCTGGCGGCACCGTCGAGGAAAGCGCGCAATCGCAGGCTTCGGTCTTCGCCAAGCTGCCCTTGATGCTGTTCCTGATGCTCCTGTTCCTGATGGCTCAATTGCACAGTTTCAGCCGCCTGGCTCTGGTCTTGAGCATCGTTCCGATGGGCCTCATCGGGATTGTCGCGGCGCTGCTCATATTCGGGCGGCCGCTCGGCTTTGTTGCGATCCTCGGCATCCTGGCGCTCATGGGCATGATCGCCCGCAATGCGGTGATCCTCATCGAGCAGATCGAGACCGAGCGGGCTGAAGGACGGCCAACTTGGGACGCGGTCGTCCAGGGGACCCTTTCCCGCTTCCGTCCGATCACGCTGACGGCGATCTCCACGGTTCTCGGATTTATTCCAATTGCCCCGACGGTGTTCTGGGGCCCGATGGCCTTTGCGATCATGGGCGGCCTGTTCGTGGCGACGATGCTGACGCTGATCGTCCTGCCCGCTCTGTACGTCGCCTTGTTCCGCGTCAGTGAGCCTTCGAGCCAAGGCAGCGCGGCCTGAGCAGTCCCGGCCCGAATCCCTCGAGGGCGAATCCGCCGACAATATCTGCCACGGCAAGACAGTGCCTAGAACGAGCCGAATGCCGTGCCTAGTGCGATCACCACCGCGAGCGCAACGAGGGAGCCGACGATCCCGACCATGACGATATCGAAATAGCTTTCGCGATGCGTCGCGCCGCAGACGGCCAGTACGGTGACGACGGCGCCGTTGTGCGGCAGCATGTCGAGCGTACCCGCGCCGATCACGGCGACGCGATGCATCAGCCCCGGGTCGATGCCCTGCGCGGCGGCGATTTTCATATACGCACTGCCGAGTGAGTCGAGCGCGATCGTCAGTCCGCCGGACGCCGAGCCGGTCAGCGCGGCGAGAACATTCGTCGCGACCGCCAGCGAGATCAGCGGGCCGCCCTCGATGCCGAGCACCCAGTCGCGCACCACTGCAAATGCGGGAAGCGCCGCGATGACCGAGCCGAAGCCGACAAGGCTGGCGACGTTGAGGACCGGCAGGGCGGAAGCATTCACGCCGGCGTCCATGGTCGCACGAAGAGACGGCAGGCGCGAAAAGTTGACCGCGATCAGCACGACGATCGCGGACGCGAGCGCCGTGACAACAGCCCATACGCCGCCGACAGCGGACAAGGATGTCGCGCCCCAGGCCTCGCCGGCGAGAAATGATGCGTCGATGCGCGGCAAGACAACGAGCGACATCAAGAGATTGACGACAATGACTACGATCAGCGGCAGGACGGCGAGGGCAATCGGTGGCCCCGCCGCGCTTTGGGCGCCATGGGTGATCTCGGCCGGATCGAATGCGCTCGAGGTCGTCGCCCGCTCGCGAACGATCTGATCTTCTGCCGCGTGGACGGCGGAAGCTGCGTGTTCCGCCGGGGCCGTATCCTCGCCGTAGCCTTCGCCGTTGCTGCGGGCCTGGGCCTGGGCCCGCGAGAGCCACCATAGACCGAACCCCAGCATGATGGCCGACGCGACGATTCCGATGCCCGGCGCCGCAAATGGGGTGGTGCCGAAGAACGGCATCGGGATGGCATTCTGAATCGCCGGCGTCCCCGGCAGCGCCGACATGGTGAAGGTGGAGGCGCCGAGCATGATCGCCGCCGGCATCAGACGCCGCGGCACCCCGGCCGATCGAAACAGCGCATGCGCCATCGGAGCGATGACGAAGAAGGCGACGAACAGGCTGACGCCGCCATAGGTGACGAGAGCGCCGGCGAGCACCACCGCCAGCACCGCCCGCTTCGCGCCGAGGCGCTCGGTCATGAAGCTGGCGATCGTCGACACGCAGCCGCTGTCCTCCATCAGCTTGCCGAACAGGGCGCCGAGAAGAAAAATCGGGAAGAACTGCATAACGAAGCGCGCCGCACTCGCCATGAAGGTCTGCGTCCAATGGGCGAGCATCGGCTCCCTGGCCAATGCCGCCGCGAGGATGGCGGCGGCGGGCGCGAGCAGGAGAATGCTCCACCCGCGATAGGCAAGCCAGATCAGGAGCCCGAGGGCGACGAGAATGCCGAGAAGTCCCATGGGTCAGACCTGCTTCAACAAATCGTCGATATTGAGGGTGGAGCGGGTCCCGAGGTCCATCGCATGCGCCTCCAGGAAGACCTGCGCCGACCTGCGCCCCTCATCGTGCAGCAGAGTGAAGAATTCCCACTCGGCATTGAGCTTCGACGAGGCGCCAAGCTCGGTCAGCATCTCGCTGCCGATGCGGTGGATGCGCATACCTGCCCATTGCGCCCCTTCAAATTTGCCCGGATCGGCGACTTGCCGAAGCAGCGCCATCATGCGCAACTCCTTCAGGAGAACCGCATTGAAGGATACTTCGTTCAGCCGGTTGAGGATCTCCGCCGCCGAGCGCGCTGGTTCCTTGCGCTCGATCGGGTTGATCGTCACGAGTATGGTGTCCTGGGATTTGCATTCCCGAACGAGGGGCGTAAGCGTGGGATTGCCGGAGTAGCCGCCGTCCCAGTACGGTTCGCCGTCGATCTCGATCGCCTGGAACATGGTGGGCAGGCAAGCCGAGGCGAGCAGAACGTCCGGCGTAATGGTGCCGTTCTTGAACACATGACCGCGGCCGGTCCGGACATTGGTGGCGGTGATGAAGAGCTTTATGGACGACTGCGCCAACCGATCGAAATCAACGATGATCGGCCAGGATCTCGCGCAATGGATTCGTTCCCATCGGGTTCAACTGATAGGGCGAAAACAGGCGCGATATGAGATCCATGGCCACGTACATCGGCGAGGAGTTGAGCGTCCAGCGACCGAGAATCACGTCGAGCGGCCCACGCTTGAAGGGGCTGAAGCGGGCAGCCTCCGAGACGCGGCGCCAGAAGTTGCCAAGGGCCTCCCGTGCACCCGAAGGCCCGCCTTTGGCGTAGCCGTCGGCGAGCACCGCGGCGTTCATCGCGCCAGCCGACGTACCGGAAATACCATCGATTTGGAGCCAGGGCTCCTCGAGCAAGCGATCGAGAACGCCCCAGGTATACGCCCCATGCGAGCCTCCGCCCTGCAGTGCAAGATCGACAAGTACGGGATTGCGGGTGATGGCGGACTTAGCCGGTTGCCTGGTCATCAGACCTCGCTGAAATCGCTGAAATAGCCACCATTGTCCAAATATTGTAGGTCAATTGAATCTTGGCGTCATGCGCTTCGACTCCGATGGTTAGCCTGGGAATGGCATGCATTGTATTTGCATGCAGCCGAATAACCTATATCGAGCTGGCCCACCGCCTCGGCCAAGTTACCGATTCAAAGGTCGCACCGGCAGTATTCGAATCGTGATGGTCATTGCCGGGTGAACATGGCAGCACCGAGAGCAATGGCGATCGCCACGAGCGACAGAGCGGCAGCCGGCCACTGCCGAAGCCGGGCATCCAGTCGCTCCAACCTGGCGCCGACGGAGAGGCTCGTGCGGAATGCTGCCTCCATCGCTACGACGATGTCTCCCTCTGGTAGACGTGGCAGACGAGTACCCCACCCCCATTGCCGCAATCCAAAAGCCAGCACGGCGCCAACCAGAACCGGCCAGAGCGCTTCCCACAGCGCTGCGGGAGCGAGTGCGTCGGCGACATGGCCGCCCGCGATCGGATAGATCAGCCATGGGACCAGGATCGCAGCCAACGCCATCGCCAGCCAGGGCAGGGCTCAGTCGGGCCGGAGCGAAAGCTTGTGCATCCTGCGATGAGCCGCGCGCGAGGCACTGCAGGAAATGCAACATGAGAAGCGTGGTGCCAGCGGCCGAGGCTGCTGCGAGCATGCCGACGATGCCGTCTCCCAGCGGCGCCTTTACCGCCAGCTTTGCCAGCGCGCCGCCGCTCAAGGGTAGCCCGCCAAGGCTCAGCGCAAGGATCGCCGCCGGCAGCAGGGCCGGCCACAGGCGGCGCGACGAGGTCGCTGCCACGACGCCGATCGCAAGAAACAGGGCGCCCTTCACCAGGACATGATGCGTCGCATAGAAGGCGGCATCCAGCGCGACCCCCTTGCCCGCGACGGCAAGGCCCATGCCCAGCACGGTGGCGATCACACCCATCTGGCTGATGCTCGAGTAGGCCAGCACCGTCTTGGGATTTTGCTGCGTGAGCCCAACTGCGACGCCATAGAACGCCGAGAAGAGCCCGACCACGACCAGCGTTTCGCCCCAGCCGGGCAAGGCGGCTTCAAAGGGCAGGAAGCGGATCAGGCCGATCACGCCCGCCTTGACGGCGGCGCCGCTGAGTACCGCCGCGGCCGGAATGGGCGCCGCCGTATAGGCGAGCGGCATCCAGCCATGCATCGGCACCAGTGCAATCTTCAGCCCGAAGCCGGCAATGGTGAGCGCCAACGCTGCATCGCGCCACGGCGATCCCGGCAGCGCGGCGACGACGTCACGGATCTGCAGGCCGCCGCCCGGCTCGCCGGCCGCAAGCAGCACGAATCCCATCAGCAAGAATGCCTCGCCGAGCACCGTGAATGCCATGTAGACGCCACCGGCGCGCGCCGACGCCGCGCCGCGGTCATGCGCGACCAGCCCGTAGGCCGGGATGCTGACGAGAGCATAGACGAGATAGAACGTCAGCAGGTCGGCGGCGATGAAGACGCCGATGCTGCCGATCAGCGTCAGCAGCCAGCAGACCGAAAATCGCTCGGCGTCGGGCTTACCCCGCAACGCGGCGAAGGCGTAGGCGCCGCCGGCGATCCACAGCAGCGCAGCAGCTGCGAGCAGCATTGCTCCCGGCACATCGAGGAAAAGAGCTCACGCGGAGCGCTGGCTGCTCGAACGCCAGCGGTGTGCCGCCGATCGCCAGCAGCGCGACCAACAGGGCAGGCAGCGGGGCGAGCCACAGCAGCGCAAGCGCATTGCGACGCAGCTCTTGCGACAGGCAGGCCGCCAGCATGGCAAGCGGTGTTGCCAGCGCCGCGGCGAGCAAGGCTGGTCCAATGGTGCTCATTGGAGGCCACCGATTGTCACTGAGCGGCCTATCTGCAGCACTTCGAAGAATGCCGGCGGCGCAAAGCCGAGCAACGTAGCAACGATCGCGAGCGCCAGGGCGGCGGCCTCGCGGCATCGCTGCACCGGGGCCTTCAAGAATACGCCCCCGTCGGCAAGCGCCGGGGCGAGCACGCGATATATGTAGCCGCCGGCAAGCAGTCCGCCCGCCAGCATCACCACCGCCCACGGCCATTGACCACTTCCGACCGCTGCCTTCAGCAGCAGCCACTTCGCCGTAAAGCCGCCGCTCGGCGGCAATCCCATCAGCGACAGCCCGCCAAGGCCGAACGCAAATACGGTCATCGGCATCGCTCGGCCGACGCCGCGAAGCTCGGCAATGCGGTCATGGCCGATTGCTTCGGCGATGAGGCCGGCCGCCAGGAACATCGCCGCCTTGGCGAAGGCGTGTGAAAGTGCCTGCATCACGCCGCCGTTCCAGGCATCGGCAGTCCATGAATGCGCGCCGGCGCCGAGCGGGAACATCAGGAAGAGGTAGCCGATCTGCGCTATCGTCGAATAAGCGATCAAGAGCTTCAGTCGCTGCTGCCGGAGCGCCAGCACGCTGCCGAGCAGGATCGCCGCCGAACCGAGGGCGGCGAGGATCGCGCCCGACAGACCGTGCGGCAGGGCCGGCAGCACATTGAACCAGAGCCGCACAGTCAAGAAGAACGATGCCTTCACCACCAGGGCCGACAACACGGCGCTGGCGGCGGCGGGCGCATTGGCATGGGCAGGCGGCAGCCACAAGTGCAGCGGGAACAAAGCTGTCTTGGCGAGCAACCCGGCCGTCATCAATCCAGCCGCGGCCCAGACCACCGGCTCGGCGCGAATCCGGGCCGCCAAGAGGACGATGTCGAGCGTGCCATATGCCCCGTAGAGCAAAGCGGCGCCAAGGAGATAAAGCACTGACCCAAACAGTGCGAAAAACAGATAGCGCAGCGCGGCCGCAAGCGTTTCGGAGCGTCCGTCAAGGCAGACCAGCGGTACGGCGGCGAAGGTTAGAAGCTCCAGTGCGACATAGAGATTGAACAGATCGCCACCGAGGAAGACGATATTGATCGCCGCCCACAGCCCCTGAAGCAGCACCCAGAACGCCAGCGGCGCGCGCGCTTCGGTCGCTCCCTGCGGCGTCTCGAAGTTTGCCCGCGCGAAGAAACCGGCGGCCGAGATCACCAGCGCCGCCGTCACCAGCATGACGGCCGAGAAGCCATCGGCTCGAAGCGCAATGCCGAGCGGCGGGGTCCAGCCGCCGAGAATGTAGACCAGCGGCTTGCCTGAGCGCCAAAGGAGAACCGCGATCGCGACAGTGACGCCGAGGACCGTTGGCATGAGGGCGAAGGCGATGCGTTCCGCATGACGCCCGCCGAGCACGAGCGACAGCAACACTCCGGCAACCGGCAGGACGATCGCCAGCACGAGCAGGAACCCACCCGCCGTCGTCGCAAATCCGGTCGCCGCCACCTGCATCAGCCATCGACTCCATTGTCGGGAGCTTTCGCCGATGCATCGGGGCGCAGCGTGGTGCGGCCGGTCTCCTGAAAAAGCCTCAGCATCACAGCAATCGCGATCGCGTTCGCCGAAAAGGCGACGACGATCCCCGTGATCACCATCGCCTGCGGCACGGGATCGGCGGCAAATCCAGCCGCCGCACCTCTGCGCGCGATGATCCCGAACAGCAGGAAAACGCCGCTGCCGAGGAGATTGAAGGCGAGAATCTTTCGCAGTGGCTGCGGATTTGTGATGAGGCCGTAAAGGCCAATGCCCACCAGTGCCGCGCCGATGAGTCCGGCCAGCGTTGCCGCGGTCATGGCCGGCGCGCCCTTGTTGGCGGACCCGCAAGCAGCATGGCGAGAGTAACGGCGACCGAAAATGTCATGAACGCCTCGATGAATAGGATCAGCGGCTTGGCGAAACCGGCGGGGTAGGCGAGAAATCCGCCCGCCACAGCGAAGCCCGCCATGCCGATCGCCAGAAACATGGCCGGGCCGGCGGCGAGGGAGAGCCGTAGCCAAAGTGCACTCACCTCGGGCGCCTCGGTGAGCTTCGCCATCATGGTGATCATCCACATGGCGGCAAGGATGGCGCCGCCCTGAAAGGCACCGCCCGGCTCGTCCGCGCCGACCCAAACGATGTGAATGCCGATGATGATCCCGAGCGGCGGCAACAATTGCGCGAGGAACGCCAGCGTGCTTTCCGGCCGCGCCGCGCGCGGTGCTCCAGGGGCGCCGCCCCAATAGCGGTCGGGCGCCAGCGACCATACGCCGACGACAGCCAGAACCAGCACAACCTTCTCGAG
>CAVVRF010000019.1:0-11289 GCA_963750535.1 uncultured Alphaproteobacteria bacterium
CAATTGCGGCTATGATCAGATGCAACGAGGTCTGTGAACAGAAGCAGAAGCGCAATGATTTACTCGATCACTTCATCGGCACTGGCCAGCAGCGTCGGCGGCACCTCGATCCCAAGCATTTTGGCGGTCTGCAGTTGATTATGATTTCGAATTTTGTCGGCTGTTGCATCGGTAGGTCAGCTGGTTTCTCGCCCTTGAGAATGCGTCCGACATACATGCCAACCTGACGATAAACATCCTCGAGGTTGGCACCATAGCTCATTAGTCCGCCGGCGTCGGGCAACACGCGACCATAAGCGATGGTCGGCATCGCGAATTTTGCTGCCAACGCGACGATTTGAGCACGCCGCGACGCAAGAAAGGGATCGCCACCAATTAGCAACGCGCCGGCCTTCTGCATCGCCGCCGTCTCGATGGCCTTATCGATCTCGGAAGACGTTCCTGCCTCGAGCACCAGCAGCCGTTTGCCTAACTGGCGCTGCCTCTTGGGTGAATTGCGACTGGGATACGCCTTCGGTGGTTCGATTGATCACGAGCGCGATGAGATCGGCGTTCGGTACCAGTTCCCGCGCCAGATCGAGGCGCTTTGCCGCAAGGTCGCCCGAGATGAAGGAGATCCCGGTTATGTTACCGCCCGGACGTGCCAGACTGGCTACGAAACCGGCCTTTACCGGATCCTCGCCGCTCGAGAATACGATCGGGATTGTTGAGGTGGCGTCCTTGGCTGCGCGCAAGGCGGGGGGACCGCCTGCCGCAATCACGGCGACCTGCTGGCGGACCAGTTCGCCGGCGAGCATCGGCAACTTCGCGTAGTCACCGTCGCCCCATCGCGGCTCGATCACGACATTGCGGCCCTCGATAAAGCCAATATGTTCGAGACCTTCGCGAAAAGCCTGGAAAGTGCGGCTCTCGGCAGCTCTTGCGAACTACTGTTCAGGAAGCCGACGATAGGTAGGGCAGAGGTCTGCGCCTCTGCCGATCGAGCCACCGCTGCAGACGCTGCCAGGATCAAGAACGCACGCCGTCTCATGCGATCACCTCGTTAGGGGTGCCGAGCTGGGGACAAGATACCAGACCTCAACGGTCATGGCCTATCAATGAAGTGATGCTGCGCTGCAGCAACCACACGTGGTCGAGTTCGGCTGTGGGTCATTCTCGACGTGGGCACCAAGTCGATGCCACGGCCGGTCTGCCCCCGAGACCGCCTTTGTTCCTGGCCAGAGAACGAACGCGGTCAGGGCCAGGCTATGTGAAATCACCGTCGATGCTTTCGTCCGGATTTCGCCAAGGCCCGGCAATGGCTGGATTGGCAGGGCCGGATCTAGCCAAGAAGCTGTTTTTCGCGCCACAACGAAAGGGGATCCCGCTAGATGATCACGTCGCGATATCAGGGATAAAGTTGGAGTCCGGCTGCTTATGGCCAGCGTCTGGGCTGGCCGGTGTTGAGCGTAGGTTGCAGTCGCCGCCGTCGAATTGAACTGGACTTCCTCCGCAAAGGAAGCATTCGTGGTGTCGCGGCGACGGGGCGATGATCCCGACGCGCCGAGCCTGGCCGAACGCCGGGCTTCGGGTGGTGCAAGCTCTGGCAATCACGCCGGGCTCGAGCATCCCGGAGACCCGCCGATGGCACGCATAGCAAAGAAGCAGCCGCTCACCGAAATCGATCTCGTCATCCTGCGTACGGGCGCCACGCGGCGCGATCGCAACGCGCTACCTTGGCCGAACGCTCTGAAGTCCGACGCCAAGGCGCGGACTGCCGCTGCGATTGCGCTCCTCAAGCGCGGACTGCTTGCCGAAGTCCCCTCCGCCAAGAAATCAGCCGCGTGGCGCATATCACCCAATGGCGGCCCTCTGATGCTGATCGTCACGCAGGCTGGGGTCGCCGCCTTAGAGCCGACCACCTCCGGTCAGTCGCCCGCCGTTGCGGCCAAGAGAGCCACCACCAAGAGGGAAACGATCGTCGCGCTCCTGCAATCGAAGGGCGGCGCCAGCCTCAAAGACATGATGGCGGCGACGGGCTGGCAGGCGCACTCTATCCGCGGGTTTCTCTCGGGCACTGTCGCAAAGCGGCTCGGCCACGCTGTGCGCTCGATCAAGAATGACGGCGAAGACCGCCGTTACCACGTCGAGGCGTGAGCGATGGCATCCTCGAACAGCACAGTGTCAACACGGACGGTGTCGGGGTCTGCAGATTTCGCGGCAGAACTCGATGCTCTGCATCAGATGGGCTTGCCGGAGCTTCGCACAGCATGGCTCCGACACCATCGGGGACCGCGGCCGAGGCGCCTCAGCCGCGATCTGATAATCCGCGGGATTGCCTACGCCTTGCAGGAACGACGTCACGGCGGGCTGTCCAAATCAACGCTGCGGCACCTTGCCAGACTGCGGAGCGATGCCGCCCGCGCTGATGGCCCCCGCCCCACTCGTTCAAAAACTATGAAGCCTGGATCGAAGCTCATCAGAGACTGGCGCGGCGTCACCCACACCGTTCTGGTCTTGGAGAACGGCTACGAGTGGAATGGCGAGACGTTCAATTCGCTTTCGCAGATCGCGCGCGCGATAACCGGGGCGCACTGGTCGGGGCCGCGGTTCTTCGGGTTGGCAGAGCGTTCCGCGCCACCACTGCCGCAAGCCCCGGATTGATCCATGCACAAACGTGATGCGCCCAAGACGGTCCCACGCCTGCGCTGCGCCATCTACACGCGCAAGTCGTCCGAGGAGGGCCTCGATCAGGAGTTCAACTCGCTCGACGCCCAACGCGAGGCCTGCGAAGCCTACATCAAGAGCCAGGTCCACGCCGGCTGGCGGGCGCTCGGCGATCTCTACGATGACGGCGGGATCTCCGGCGCCACGATGGCGCGGCCGGCCCTCCAGCGGCTTCTGGCCGACGTGCACGCTCGCCGGATCGACATCGTGGTCGTCTACAAGGTCGATCGCCTGACGCGCTCGCTCGCCGACTTCGCGAAGATCGTCGAAATCTTCGACGGCCACGGCATCTCGTTCGTATCGGTCACCCAGGCCTTCAATACGACAACCTCGATGGGGCGGCTGACGCTCAATGTCCTGCTCTCCTTTGCCCAGTTCGAGCGCGAGGTCACCGGCGAGCGCATCCGCGACAAGATCGCGGCGTCGAAGAAGAAGGGCCTTTGGATGGGCGGCTTTCCGCCGCTCGGATACGATGTCCGCGAGCGCAAGCTCGTGATCAATCCCGCCGAGGCGGAAGCAGTTCGCGAGATTTTCCGGCGCTATCTGGCCTTGGGTAACGTGCGCGCCTTGAAAGTCGATCTCGACCGCTGCGGGATTGTGAGCAAGTCCAGAATTGATCGCCAGGGTCGGCCCGTCGGACGAAAGCCGTTCAGTCGCGGCGGCCTGTACCTCATCCTGCAGAACCGCATCTATCGCGGCGAAATCGTCCATAAGGGCGTCGCCTATCCGGGCGAGCACGCCGGCATCATCGAGGCCGACCTTTGGGAAGCGGTTGCCGCGCGCCTCAAAGCCGGCCGCCAACACTACGAAATGGGCGACCGGGTGCAAGAACCAAGCCTGCTGAAAGGATTGCTGTTCGACTCGAATGGATCACGAATGACCCCGACGCACGCCGCCAAAGGCGGCAAGCGCTATCGCTATTACGTGTCGCAAACCCTGATCGATGGAATAAGGAAGACCGATCCGCACGGACGGCGCGTGCCGGCCGGCGACGTCGAACGCCTCGTTTCGGACCGACTTGCAGCGTTCTTCAGGGCACGCGAGGAGATCCATGAAGTCCTCTCTCCGTTCCAGCTCGAGGCGAAGGATCAGCGCCAACTCCTGGCTCGTGCCGCAGAATTATCCGCGCGATGGTCAACTCTGTCCTCGACAGATTGTCGACAGCTTTTGCGCACAGTCATACGCCGTGTGGTCCTCGCTCCCTCTCAAATCAGTATCGAGTTGAGCCGCTCGCGGATCCTGAGCGTGCTGCACCCGGAAAACCGCACGCCGCTCCACGAGCAAAACTGCCGTTATCGAAACATCGCCGCTGATCCTCACGATCGCGGCTGAAACAAAGCGCGCCGGGAAAGCCACCCGCCTTATCATCGGCGACTCCGTGGCAGAAAATCCGGACGGCAACCTGATCAAGCTGCTCGCAAAGGCCTTCGACGTTCGCGAGGAATTGTTCAACGGCCAGTGCGGTAGCATCGAATCCCTCGCTCGCCGGACCAAGGCCAGCGGCTCCTACATGACCTGCCTTGTCCGGCTGACTTACCTCGCGCCCGACATCATCGACGCGATCCTCCGTGGGCGCCATCCCGTGACGCTGAGCGCGCGACGGCTAATCACGACGACCAAGGACCTGCCGATCGACTGGGCGGCGCAGCGGCGGTGGCTCGGATTTCCGCCAGCCTAAAACCGTCGCTCATCGATCCTCGCCAGCCGCAATCCCGCTACAGAAAAACGCCCACAAGAGACGGTGCAGCGCTTTTTCCGAGCTGAGGCGCGCAGAAGCTGGTCTCTGTGCCGAGCGGAGCGAGACTAGCTGTCAGCGTAACACTCGGAAATTGCGCGACGAAATTGCGCCCACCTGGGTCGAACCCGCTACGGCGCATGACCCGGGGGAAGACTGGTGGAGCGCAATAGATTCGAATGAGCGTACGCATCTGATGGTTGCCGGAAACCCGCTACACCAAACTGGCGCCAAGAGACGGTGCATCGAGTGTAACCCAAAAAGCTCACATGTGTGGTCTCAGCGAGAGCGGAGCGGGACCACATCAGAGGCTAACCCACTATAATTACGCCATTATTTGTGGATTTCGCGGACCCAATCCGCTGTGGCGCATGGACTACAGTGGGACTGGTGGACAGGGCTGGATTCGAACCAGCGTAGGCGAAGCCAACGGATTTACAGTCCGTCCCCTTTAGCCACTCGGGCACCTGTCCCCGCCGCTCTTGCAAGCGGTAACGCAGCGCCGCCCCCGCAGGAGCGCCGCTGGCCGCGTGCCTTATCGTTGAGGCGGACGGCCCCTGTCAATTGTAAATCGCAGCCGCGACCGAGGCACAGACCTGCGCTGGCGGCAGCTTTTTGTCGGTTCCGGGCTTGATTGGCCGCCGGAACCGGCTAATGCGCTGGTGAAGCCTTCATTTTGCGCCAATGCGAGCTGTGTCAGCCAGATGTCCAAGCGCCCTCACGGCCATTTCTCTCGCGGCGGGTCGCCGCCGGACCACGATCGCCGGCCGGGGCAGCGATGGGCCGGCGACCGGCGCTCCGGCTCGGAACGGCCGGGTCCGGCTTCCACCGACGAAAAGGACGCGGATGACGGCCCGATCCTGATCTTCGGGGTGCATGCCGCCGACGCGGCGCTGCGCAATCCGCGGCGCGGCATCCAAAAGCTATTCGTCACAGACAATGGCGAGAACCGGCTCAAGGACGCCATTGCGACCCGCAAGCAAGTGGATGCCATCGGCATTGCGCGCGTCACGCCGCGCGATCTCGACCGCCGGCTCGGCGCCGACACCGTCCACCAGGGCGTCCTGCTCGAATGCGACCCGCTGCCGGAGCCGACCCTGGCGGACCTTGCCGAGCTGCCCGACACCAGCGGGCCGCTGGTGGTGCTCGACCAGGTGACCGACCCGCATAATGTCGGTGCGATCCTGCGCTCGGCCGCGGTGTTCGGCGCGCAGGGGCTCGTCATGACCCGACGGCACAGTCCGCCGCTTGGCGGCGTGCTGGCGAAATCCGCCTCGGGCGCCCTCGAGCACGTGCCGGTGGCGCTGGTTCCCAATCTCGCCCGGGCACTCATCGAGTTGGGCGGCCTCGCCTACCGGCGGATCGGGCTCGACGGCACCGGCAATGTCGACGTCGTGGACGAGCCGTTCCGGGGGCGGGTCGCGATCGTAATGGGTGCCGAGGGCCGCGGTTTGCGCCAGCTGACGCGCGAGCACTGCGACGTGCTGGCCCGCATCGCCGGCTCGGGTCCGCTCGGCAGTCTCAACGTATCGAATGCCGCCGCCGTTACCCTGCATCTTGCCGCGATGCGCCGCCGGGCTGCTGCAAGCGCCGGGTGATGATCACGGGGCGCTACTGACCGGCGATCTTCTTGCTCAGGCCGGCGAGCGGCGGCGTTTCCTTCGGCTTGGTGGCGGCATCGCCGAAGCCGGCAAGCCGCGCGATGCTGGCGGCGATCGCCGGCGGCAGACCCTCGAGATTGGGTTGCATCAGCGCGGGATCGACGGTCGCCGGCCTTGGCCCAGTAACCGGCGGCGGCGGTCCAGGCTGCCACTGGCCGGGGGCGGCAGGCGCCGCCGGCTGCGGATGGGAGCTCGGCCCCGTCTGCGCTGTAATCGGAGGCGGGAACTGGAACGGCGGCTCAGTCGGGGACTGCGTCTGAGCCGAAGGCGCGAAGGAGCCGGGCCGCAGCGGGGTCTGCGGCAACGGCGGAATCAGCGGCGGCGCGGTCACCGGCGGCATCGTGTGCTGTGGAGGCATTTGTGACGCCGGCGGCGGCCGCAGGCTCACTGTCTGTGGCGCGGTCGGCAATGGTGGTCTGGTGGCGCTCGGCGCTGCTGCGTTAGGCGGCGGCGCCTGTGGACTGCGCGGCCGCAGGCGTGTCGCGCCTGGCGGCAGCTCGCCACCGAGACGCGGGCGCTGCGCCGGTGCCCCGGTCGACTGCGCGGAATTGAGATTAGTCGCCATGTCCTGCGGCGAGGCCGACGCCGCGCCCTGCTTCTTCGGTCGCCCGGACTTGCCGCCTTGGCGCGCTGCCTGCTGGGACGCGGCGGGCTTCATGCCATCCACCTCCGGAGTGGTGTCCACCCGCTTCGGCTTGGCCCGGAAATAGCCCCGCCGCTGCAGCTTGCGCTCCGATTTGCGGATCACCCGCAGCATCGACATGATCTCGCGCTCGGGCATCGGCTCGCCGTAGTAGTAGCCTTGCGCGTACTCGGCGCCGATCGAACGCAGGAAAGTGACATCCTCGGCACGTTCGACGCCTTCCGCCACGACCTTGCGGCCGAGCTCCTGCACCAGCGCGACGATCGAGCGGACGATCGGCGAGCCGCTGCCATCGGGACCGCTCGCCTGCACGAGCTCCTTGTCGATCTTGATCGTGTCGAACGGAAATCGCTGCAGGTAGGCAAGCGAGGAATAGCCGGTGCCGAAGTCGTCGAGCGACAGCAGCGCACCGGTGCCACGGAGCAACTCCAGGATATCGATGGCCTGCTCCGGATTCTCCATCACCAGGCTTTCGGTCACCTCGAGCCGCAACGATCCCGGCGGCACCACGTTGCGCCCCAGGAAGTGGCGGATCTCCTGCACCAGGTCCTGACGGAACAGCTGGCGGCTCGAAACATTGACGCTGACGAATAGCGGATTCTCGCTGCGCGGCAGCTCCTTGTGCCAGCGCGCGACCTGCGCCGCCGCTTCCGTCAGCACGTAGGAGCCGAGCTTGACGATCAGGTCGCTTTCCTCGGCGACCGGAATGAACTCGGCCGGATTGAGCAGCCCGAGGCTCGGATGCTCCCAGCGCACCAGCGCCTCGAAGCCGGCAAGCTCCTCTGTCGGCAGATAGATGATCGGCTGGTAGAGAACGCGGATCTGCTTCTTCTCGAGCGCCCGGCGCAGGTCGCTCTCGATCGCCACCCGGTCATCGCGGTCGTCGCGCATCTCGGACTTGAAGATCTCGATGCGGTCGGCGCCGGAGCGCTTGGCACGGTACATCGCAATCTCGGCATCGCGCAGCAGGTCTTCCGGCGACATGCCATGGGCGCCATAGGCGGCGATGCCGATCGAGGCGGTCAGCACGATGTCCTGGCCGGCGATCTTGATCGGCGAGCGCAGGCTGCGGCGGACGCGCTCGGCCAGCATCGCGAGCTCGCGGGGGTCCTGCTCGTTCAGCAGCAGTAGCGCGAACTGGTCGCCGCCGATCCGCGCCAGGGTATCGAAGTCGCCGAGGTGCCGGGCGAGGCGGCGCGCGATCGTCAGCAGCAGGCTGTCGCCGACGATCAGACCGAACGACGAGTTCACGCTCTTGAATTTGTCGATGTCGATGAAGACCAGCGTCGGATGCACCTGCGTCTCGGCGGCGGCGCGCTTGACCGCTATCGCCAGCCGGTCGAGGAACAGAGCGCGGTTCGGCAGGCCGGTCAGGCTATCGTGCACCGCATCGTGCATCAGCCGCTCCTGCGAGCGCTTCTGCTCGGTAATGTCGCGGACCAGGCCGACGCACCGCAGGGAGCGGCGGTCGGCGCCGGGGATGCTCGCGGCGTCGAGCTCGAACCAGCGATAGGAATTGTCGGAGTGACGCATCCGGAAGTCGATGCGCAGCGCGCCGCCGCCCTTCTCCTGGATCGACCAGAACAGCAGCTTCAACCGCTCGCGATCGGCGCTGTGCACGTGCTTGAGGAAGTCGTCGACCTTGCAGGACAGCTCGCCCGGATTCAATCCGAGCACGGCCTCGAGGATCGGCGAGACCTTCACCTCCTCGCGCCGCGCCTTCCATTCCCATGTCGCCGCGCCGGCGCTTTCGATCGCGTCCGATCGCATCTGCAGCTCGTCGGGCGCGGCGCCGTACTGCGGGTCGAGCGTGCGGAACGCGAATTGAGTCACGGTGAACCCGATCAGCACCACCACCAGCACCAGCCCCGCCACCAGGCCGGAAACGGCGATATCGCCCGACAACCGGCCGGTCAGCAGGACGGCGCCGGCGAAGATCCACACCAGCAGCAGCAGCCATGTCGGGACCAGGGCCAGCGCGCGATCCTGGCCGCGCAGCGCCAGGAACAGGATCAGCACGCTGCCGATGCCGCCGATCGCCACGAACGACAGGCGGGCAAAGGTTGCCGCCAGCCGCGGATCGATGATCGCGACGGCGACCAGCGCCAGCTGCCCGACGATCCACACCCCCGCCAGCATGCGAATGAAGCCGTGCCACAAGCCGATGCGCAGGAACGTATGCAGGAAGAGCACGAAGCTCGCCGCCATCGCCGCCTCGGTCGCTGCGCGATAGACCGCGTTGTCCTCCGGCCGCAACTGAAAGAGCTTGTGAAAGAATCCGAAGTCGACGCACAGACTGGCCAGCACGCACCAGGTCAGCAGGGCGGCAGAGGGGAAGATCGCCTTGTGATTGGCGGCGAACACGGCCGTGAGGAAAATCGCCAGCAGGCCGGTGATGCCGAGCAGGATGCCGTTCAGCAGTTGGCGGTCGCGCGCCTTGACCTCGTACTCCAGCGGCTTCCACAGATAGATCCGGGTGAACCGGTCGTTCGCGAGCTCCGCGACGTAGGTCACGGTCTGGCCGGGATCGAGCGTGATCCGGAACAGGTCGGCACGATCGCTCTTGATACGCTCGGGCAGGAAGCCGATCGAAGGCGTCACCGCATCGATGCGACGCGCATCGAGGTCTGGCCAGATCACGCCGGAGCCGACTGCACTGTAGCGCTCGGCCGTGATCCACCGCTCGATCGGCTTGTCGCCGGGGTTGCTCAACGCGAACACCACCCAGTTGGGATTGGTCCCGGGCGTCACCGCGCGCACCGACATGCGCCCGGGGACGCCGTCCAGTCCTGCCGCGGTCTCGATCTGCAGGCTGTCGCCGCGCGAACTCGTAGAGGTCGCCGAACGACGTGATCTCGATCCGGTCCTGGTCCGCCGGCACCGGCGTGGCGCTGATCGCGCGTGCCGTGTCCGGAACCATGGCCAGGCTGCACGCCGCCAGGATCAGCGCCGCGCAGGCCCACGTCCGCCAGCACGCCACCGATGTCGACCTCGTGCCCGCGCGGCCATGCCTCATGCAACGCTCCCGTGACCCTTGCGCGGATCATCGGACAGCAATGCGAACAGCAGATGATCCTGCCAGACGCCGTCGATCCTCAGGTATCGGCGTGCCAGCCCTTCGTGCTGGAAGCCGTTGCCGGCCAGCACTTTGACCGACGCATGGTTATGCGGCAGGCAGGCCGCCTCGAGCCGATGCAGCTTGAGCTCGTCGAACACAAAACCGGCAACCGCGCTGACCGCCGCCGTCATGTGGCCGCGTCTCACGTACGGCGCGCCGACCCAGTAGCCGAGCGATACCGCCTGCGTCACGCCGCGACGCACGTTGGAGAGCGTCAAGCCGCCCAGCATGGCGTTGTCGCCGTTGCGGAAGATCAGGAACGCGTAGCCCAGGTCCTCCTTCATCTCCCGGTAATAGTGCCGCAACCGGCGCCGATACGCGGCCCGCGACAGCTCGTCTCTCGACCACTGCGGCTCCCACGGCATCAAGTGATCGCGACTGCGATGGCGCAGCTCCGCCCATTCCGCATAATCGCCCATTGCCGGCGGACGAAGGTAAAGCCCCCGGCCCTGGACGAACGGCTGGAAGTCGCTGATCAGACTTGTGCGCAGGAATGCCATCGCCCCGACCGCCCCTACTTTGCCGCCGCTGCGCGCAGTTGCGACGATCGGCCGCCGATGCGGCTCGCCGCTTCGGCGAAACGCCGGGCGCGCTTGCCGGCACCAACGACCGCAATCGATGGCGGCGCCGATAGCAGGGTCGCCTCCATCAGTGCCCGCAGCGACTTCGGCGTGACATCATCGATGCGCGCAATCACTTCCCCGACCGGGATAAGACGGTCGGCAATGAGGAGCTGGCGCGCCATCTGCTCGGCGCGCGCGGAGCAGCTCTCGAGCCCCATCAGCAAGCCCGCCTTGAGCTGCGCCTTGGATCGCGCGATCTCGCGCTCCGGCACATCGTGCTCGGCCATCCGGGCGAGCTCCGCGTCGACCACGTTGATCAGCTCGGCCATCATGTCGACCCCGGTCGCGGCATGTATCGCCAGCATTCCGGTATCCCCAAGCCCCCAGGCCGAGGAGTAGATCGAGTAGCACAGTCCACGACTTTCCCTCGCTTCCTGGAACAAGCGCGACGACATGCCTCCGCCGAGAACGCCGGACAGCACCTGGGCGGTGTAGAAGGCCGGGTCGCGGTACGATGGACTACGAAAGCCGACCAGCAGATGGCTCTGCTCGAACGACTTCATCGAATGGCGCGCGCCCCCTGTGTACCTGGCCCTGGCCCCCGATTCCTGCGGCTGCGCATTGAGCGAACCAAATAGGGCCTCAGCGTGACGGGTAAGCGTCGCGTGATCGACCGCGCCGGCGGCCGAGATCACCAGGTGAGGCCCGCGGTAGTGGGCGGCCAGAAAGCTTCCCTCAAGTCGTCGGCGGTGATCGCGCTCACGCTCTCGGGCGTGCCGATGATCGGCCGGCCGACCGGCTGGTCGGGGTAGGCCGCCTCCTGGATGAAGGTCGAACGCCAGCTCGTCCGGGCTATCCTTGAT
>CAVVRF010000020.1:0-64144 GCA_963750535.1 uncultured Alphaproteobacteria bacterium
AGCGTCAGCGGGAGACCCCCCGGCTTTGCCGGGGAGGCAGTAGGAGTTTGACGTATCCGGCGGTCCATCGACGGATTTCCAACCGTGAGCAGCCATGCACACGGAAGGAATTCCATCGATGGACGAGTACCAAGCCTTAAGCCACACGACCTGGGACTGCAAATATCATGTCGTCTTCATCCCGAAGTGCCGAAGGAAGACGCTGTACGCCGAACTTCGCAAGCATCTGGGTGAAGTGTTTCATCGACTGGCGATGCAGAAGGAGTTGAAAATTCTGGAAGGTCACCTGATGCCGGATCACGTGCACATGCTGATCTCGATCCCGCCGAAATATGCGGTCTCACAGGTGGTCGGCTTCATCAAGGGCAAGAGCGCGATCCACATGGCCCGGGTCTACGGCGAGCGCAAACGCAACTTCGTGGGGCAGCACTTCTGGGCGCGCGGGTTCTTCGTCAATACGGTGGGGCGCGACGAGGAGGCCATCCGCGCCTACATTCGTAATCAGGAGAAGGAGGACCAGAGATTGGAGCAACTCAACCTCTGGCGTTGACACCGCCATCAGGCGGTACAATTTCTGGGGCCGCGTCAGCGACCCCATCGACCGCCCCGGGCGGTTCAAATCTTAAAGCCCCCGGCTTTGCGCCCGGCAACAGCCAGTGTTGCCGGGCGTTTTGTTGGTCCTGGCCCGGCGCGCGTGGAGCCTAGTTCGACTTCGGTGCCAGTTCCTGCAGCGAGGCCGGCGGTTTCGTCACGTCGATGATGCCACCGAGCGGGGGCGGATTGGCTGGCGCCGACGAAGGTGCCGGTGCCGGCGATGGCGTGGGAGCCGCCGGCGCTGGAGCCGGAGCCGGTATGGCGGGGGCCGGCGCGAGACCGGACGGAGGGGCACCCAGACCCGGCGGCGGTCCACCGAGACCCGGCGGTGGACCGCCCAGGCCCGGTGGCAGGTCCGCCGAGGCCCGGAGGCGCAGCACCCGGCACGCCGCCGAACGGCGAGCCCATCGGCAGGTTGAGGCCACCCGGCGCGCCGCCGGAGCCACCAAAGCCTGGGATCGTGATCTCTATCTTGGAAGGGTCGACCGCCGGCGCGACCGACTTGTAGTGCATGACCATCTGCGGGAACGCGATGACCAGGCCCACCATGATGCACTGGATGATCACGAACGGCACCGCACCCCAGTAGATCTGACCGGTGGTGACCGGCTCGGTGAGCTTGCTCGTCACCTTGTCCTTGAACGCCTCCTTCGGCGCGACCGATCGCAGGTAGAACAGCGCGAAGCCGAACGGCGGGTGCATGAAGCTCGTCTGCATGTTGACGCCGAGGATGACGCCGAACCAGATCAGGTCGATGCCAAGCTTCTCCGCCGCCGGTCCGAGCAGCGGGATCACGATGAATGCCAGCTCGAAGAAGTCGAGGAAGAAGGCGAGCAGGAACACCATGACGTTGACGAAGATCAGGAAGCCGACCTGGCCGCCCGGCAACGACGTCAGCAGGTGCTCGACCCAGATGTGGCCGTTCACGCCGTAGAATGACAGCGAGAAGATGCGTGCGCCGACCAGGATGAACACGACGAACGCCGACAGCTTCGCGGTCGCCTCGACGGCGGACCGCAGCAGGCTGAGATTGAACCGGCGCGGATCGTTGTCGAGCCAGCGCTTGAACATGGCGAGCAGGATCGAGCCGGTCGCACCCATGGCGCCGCCCTCGGTCGGCGTCGCGACGCCGATGAAGATGGTGCCGAGCACGAGGAAGATCAGGAACAGCGGCGGCACCATCACGAAGGTGACCTGCTGCGCCATCAGCGACAGGAATCGGATGCCGATCAGGCGGTTCAGGATCCAGTTCACGATCGCCGCCGCGAACGCGAACACGATCGCGACGCCCATGCACAGGATCACGAACTCGGCGCCCTTATACTGAGTGCCACTCATGACATGAACGCCGACGATGGCGGCGATCACCGCCAGCAGCAGCAGCGATAGCAGGCCGCGCTCGTCGCCGCCCTGCATCAAGGATCGCGGCAGGCGCACGATGCCCAACAGCAGGAGCCCGAAAGCGACGATCTTGAACGCCAGCATGATCAGGCTCAGCACGTCGAACGCGGCGTCCTTGCCGAGTACCGACGCGTAGAGGTCGGTGCCGACGAAATAGACGCCGGCGGCGCACAGCGGCAGCAGCAGCAGGCTGCTGATGCGCGACAGGCTGTTGCGCATCAGCGGCGACTCTTCCTTGTACAGCAGCGCGTCGAGCGGCAGGCCCGGGCCGGAAGCGGGATAGAGCGTGGTGATCAGCCAGATGTAGGCGGCGTAGAGACCGGCCAGCACGACGCCCGGCACGAACGCGCCCTCGTACATGTCGCCGACCGACTTGCCGAGCTGATCGGCCATCACGATCAGCACCAGCGACGGCGGGATGATCTGCGCCAGCGTGCCGGATGCGGCGATGACGCCTGATGCGACGCGCCGGTCATAGCCGTAGCGCAGCATGATCGGCAGCGAGATCAGGCCCATCGAGATCACCGAGGCGGCGACGACGCCGGTGGTCGCGGCCAGCAGCGCGCCGACGAAGATCACGGCGTAGGCGAGGCCGCCCTTGATGGTGCCGAACAGCTGGCCGATGGTATCGAGCAGGTCCTCGGCCATGCCGGAGCGTTCGAGCACCAGCCCCATCAATGTGAAGAATGGAATGGCAAGCAGCGTGTCGTTGCTCATCACGCCGTAGATGCGTTCCGGCAGCGATTGCAGCAGCGGCCACGACAGGTTGATCGAGCCCTTCGACAGCGGTGCCAGTTCGACGCCGATGATGAAGAACAGGAGGCCGCAAGCGCCGAGCGAGAAGGCCACCGGGTAGCCCAGCAGCAGGAACACCACGAGCGACGCGAACATGATCGGGGCCATGTTCTGCGCGATGAATTCAGCCATTAGTGGATGACTCCAGGATAATCTTCGGATCGTTCGCGGATCAGGACTTTGCTACCTGCGCCGGCCGCCGCCTTGGCCCTGGCGAGGGCCTCGGCCTCCTCGGCAAGCGCCTTCACCAGACGTTCGGCCTCGGCTTCGGCCGCCGCGTGATGGCCGCCGCCGGAGGCGGTATCCTGGAGCATGCCCTTCATGATCGCGCGGCGCTTGATCAGCTCCGACAGGCCCTGCGCAAGCAGTAGCGCGAATGCAAGCGGGATCAGGAATTTGGCCGGGTAGACCGGCAGGCCGCCGGCGTTCGTCGACTGCTCGTTCTGCATCAGCGAGCGCCAGAAGAACGGAACCGCGGTGTAGAGCATCACGAGGCAGATCGGCACGACGAAGAACCAGTGGCCGACGACGTCGATCCAGTCGCGCAGGCGCTTCGGCAGCAGCGAATTCACGATGTCGATGCGAATATGCTCGTTGGACATCAGCGTCCAAGGCGAGCACAGCAGGAATACGGCGCCGAACAGGATCCATTGAATCTCGAGCCAGGCGTTCGACGATGTGTTGAAGACCTTGCGCACGACGGCGTTCGCGGCCGATACCAGCACGGCGACCAGGATCATCCAGGCAATGCTGTGCCCGATCCAGCTGTTGAATTTGTCGATGTTGCGGCTCAATCCCAAGGCGGGCCTGAAGAACATCAGCAGCGCCAGAACGCCCACGGCAATCAGCAGCCACGCGCCGATCATGGAGGTCGGTCCGCCGCCGCCGGTCAGATTGGATAACAGCCAAGTATGGGCGTCCATGCTTCCCCCATTGAGGTCCAAGCGCGGCTAATCCGCTGTGTTTCTTGGGGTGAATTGACAAACGTCACCCGCGCCAACAGCAGGGTGAGTATGCGACGAAGGGGGCTTGCGCAACAGGTGATTTCGCCAGTTTTGGTTCACAGGCGGCGACGCAAGCCCCATATGAGACTGCAAAGCCACATCGAGAGCATAATCGGAGCCCCGCCCATGGTCGTCAACTCAGCTCAAGTTCTGGATTCATTGCGCCGGATCAAGGGGCCGGACCTGGAAGGCAACATCGTCGACCTTGGCCTCGTTTCAGATGTTCTGATCAAGGACGGCCGTGCCTATTTTTCGATCACGATCGACCCGGCGCGCGCTGCCGAGCTCGAGCCTCTGCGCAAGGCCGCCGAGACGGTCGTCGCCGAGCTCGAGGGAATCAAGAGCGTTGCCGCGGTGCTGACCGCCCAGACTGCCGGGCCGCGCCAGGGCGCCGCGCCGGAGCATTCTCGCGTTCAGCAGGCGCGCGCGCATGGCACCGCCGGCGACGGCGCCGGGCGAGCTGCGGCCTCGTCGGCTCCAGCGCCCCGGCGCGGTACGCCAGTAGCCGGCGTTCGCCATATCATTGCGGTCGCATCCGGCAAGGGCGGCGTCGGCAAGTCGACCACCGCCGTCAATCTCGCCCTCGGCTTCCAGGCGATCGGACTCAAGGTGGGCATCCTCGATGCCGACATCTACGGCCCATCGCAGCCGCGCCTGCTCGGGCTTACCGGCAAGCCGCGGATGCAGGGCAATCGCCTCATGCCGATGATGAACTTCGGCATCAAGGTGATGTCGATGGGCTTCCTGGTCGACGAGGGCACGCCGATCGTCTGGCGCGGGCCGATGGTGATCTCCGCCCTCAACCAGATGATGCGCGACGTCGCCTGGGGCGATCCGGGCGACGAGCTCGATGTCCTCGTCATCGACATGCCGCCCGGCACCGGCGACGTGCAGCTGAGCATCGCGCAGCAGGTGCCGCTGTCCGGAGCGGTGATCGTCTCGACGCCGCAGGACCTGGCGCTGATCGACGCGCGCAAGGGCATTGCCATGTTCAAGCAGGTCGACGTGCCGATCCTCGGGCTGGTCGAGAACATGAGCTATTTCCTGTGCCCCAAGTGCGGCGAGCGCACCGACATCTTCGGCCACGGCGGCGCGCGGGCGGAAGCGGAGCGGCTCGGCGTGACCTTCCTCGGCGGGGTGCCGCTGCACATGGAGATCCGGTCGAGGTCGGATAGCGGCCAGCCGATCACCGCGACGGCGCCCGACAGCCTTCATGCCGGCATTTTCCGCGACATCGCCGCCAAGACCTGGGCCGGGATTGGCGCGGCGCAGGGCCAGCGATCGAGCATACCCCGGCTGGAGCCGTCGGCGGCAAAGGACGCGCTCGAGATCACCTTCGAGGACGGCAGCGTCTACGGCCTCTCCGCCGAGCTGCTGCGGGTGATGAGCCCGTCGGCCGAGGTGCAGGGCCACTCGCCCGACCAGCGGGTAACGGTCGCGCGCAAACGCAACGTCAAGATCAAGGCGCTCGAGCCGGTCGGCAACTATGCCGTGCGCATTGTCTTCGACGACGGCCATTCGACCGGTCTCTATGCCTGGTCCTATCTGCGACTGCTCGGCGAGGAGAAGAACAAGCGCTGGGCTGCCTACCTGCGTGAGCTCGACGAGAAGGGGCTGAGCCGCGGCTGAAAGGGCTGTCTGACCCCGCGGCGCCTCGGGGCAGCGGCCGCTCGGCGCGGGCCGGCGTGGCAGACGAGCCGTTGCTCTGCAAGCCGATCAGCCGGTCGTCACCTGGCGAGCGCAGAAATCGTCGATCGCCGCAGCCACCGCCTCGGGTCGCGTTTCGAGCAGCATGTGCGGCCCGTCGATCAGCGCCACCTGGCAGTCCGGCCGGACCGCCCGAATGTCACGCAGGCCGCGACTGCCGAGCAGCAGATCCTTGGTTGCGGCGATGCACAGGATCGGGCAAAGCACCGCCGCCAGGCGGTCACGCTTGTCGATCCGGAGCACGGCCGAGGTTCGCGCGCGCATCGTCGCAGGCGTGATGGTCGGCAGAATGCGCGCAAGGCGCTCCCGCACCCCCGGCGTCCGGTCGGAGCCGAGCAGCAACGCCTCGATCATCGCGGCCGGCAGTCGCCCCACGTCGATCAGCCGCGACGGTGGTTCGAACCAGGACGGCAACGGATGGCGGGCGAAGCTCGCTACCAGCACGAGGCCGGTGACGCGGCGATCACGGGCGGCGATCTCGATCGCGATCGGCCCGGAGAACGAACTCGCCGAGCACGACGTAGGGCTGTCGCGGCGCCCGGCTGGCGGCCAGGTCGGTCAGCCCGTCGTAGTCGAGCGGCAGGTCGGGCGGGTAGGCTGCGACTTCGACGTTGCGTCTCTTCGAGAGCCGCTCGACGAACGGCCGGAACAGTTGACCGGTGCCGTCCATGCCGGGCAGCACCAGCACCGGCGATAACGCTTTCGGCACCGCGCTCACGCCACCAGCCGATCGAGCGTGCGCGCCAGATCGCCAGAAATCCGAATCTCGCCGACCTCGGTGCCGACCCAGTTCCTCAGGATCGGGCTGTCGCCGAGCCCTTTGGTTGCCGGCAGCACCCGATCGAGCAGGGCGCGCGTGACGGCCTCCGAGGCGCGCTTGGTGCCGTCGTCGATCTTGACCGCGAAACCGAGGCCAAGATCGGGAAACGCGCCGCAATAGACGCCCTCGGCGCCGGTCTTCATGAATACCTTGCCGGGGACCTTGCTCATGATGATGGTGTCGAGCCGGCCGGGGCCGGCGACCATGTCGGGCGCGGCCCACACTGCCCGGGCGATGCGCTCGGATGCCGCGCGGTGCGCCTTGCCCGGGCCCTCGGCGGTGATGAAGGCTGCGAACGCGCGCGCGAGGCTTGCGACCGGAATCGCCCAGTTCGGCGCCGAGCAGCCGTCGGTGCCGCGCACTTCATCGCCGAGCGCCTCGCCGGTGAACTCGCGCAGCACTTTCACGATGCGCTGCTGCACCGGGTGATCGGGCCGCCAGTAGCCGGCCGGGTCCTCCTTGTGGTGGACGGCGCAGGCGCACATGCCGGCGTGCTTGCCCGAGCAGTTGTTGTGCAGCTGCGACGGCTTCAGTCCGGCCGCCGCCAACGCCCGCGCGGACGATTCGAGCATCGGCTCGTGCGCGCCGCAGCCGAGCGCGCGCTCGGTCAGGTGAGCGCGTGCGAGCATCGACGCGGCCAGCTCGGCATGTGCCGGCGTGCCGCTGTGCGAGGCGCAGGCGATCGAGATCTCGCGGTCGCCGAAGCCGAAGGCGTCCGCTGCCCCGCTCTCGACCAGCGGCAGGCACTGGAACGCCTTCACCGCCGAGCGCGGGAACACCGGCCGCTTGACGTCGCCGAGGCTGACGACCATCTCCCCGTTCGGCCGCGCGATGGCGAGCGCGCCGCGGTGCACGCTCTCGACCAGCGCTGCGCGCGTCAGCTCGACGAGGATGGGATTGGGCATGGGCGCGGCCTCCGGTCGTTTCGATTTGTCGCGAATGCTATCGCAGAATTCCGCGACCGGCGGGAGACCTATAGCTCCCTCTCCCTCGCCACTTCGGGGGAGAGGGTTAGGGTGAGGGGCGGCAACGCGCTCGCTCGATCCACAGCGAACGGGGCGCAATGAGCGAGAAATTGCAATGTGTTTGGTTCGAGCTCGCAGCCGCCCCTCACCCTCGGCCAGCCCGACGGCTGGCCTCTGCCTCTCCCCCGAAGGGCGGGGGAGAGGGGAAAATCCCGGCAATCATTGAGGCGGCACCCGAAATAGTATACGCACCGCAACGAACATCGTACATGAGCCAATGTATATGACCGACGCCGCCCTGGCCGCTGCCCCGACGACGCCGCTCGCCCGCGAGATCGGGCGGCGGCGCACATTCGCGATCATCTCCCACCCCGACGCCGGCAAGACGACGTTGACCGAGAAGCTGCTGCTGTTCGGCGGCGCGATCCAGCTTGCCGGCCAGGTGAAGGCCAAGCGCGACCGACCGCAACACCCGCTCCGACTGGATGGCGATCGAGCGCGCGCGCGGCATCTCGGTCGTCACCTCGGTGATGACGTTCGAGTACCGCGACACGGTGTTCAACCTGCTCGACACGCCGGGCCACGAGGACTTCTCCGACCACACCTATCGCACGCTGACCGCCGTCGACGCCGCAGTCATGGTGATCGACGCCGCCAAGGGCATCGAGGCGCGCACCCGCAAGCTGTTCGAGATCTGCCGCCTGCGCGACATCCCGATCATGACCTTCGTCAACAAGATGGACCGCGAGAGCCGCGAGCCGCTCGACCTGCTCGACGAGATCGAGAAGATCCTGGCGCTGGACACCGCGCCGATGGTGTGGCCGATCGGTCGCGGCCGCGATTTCCGCGGCACCTACGATCTCACCAGGCCGCGCGTGCGCCAGATCGACAAGGACGCCGACGGCCTGGCCGTCTCCGGGCCGGACGATCCGTCGATCGCCGCGCTGATGGAGCCCGACGTCGCCGCGCGCTGGCGCGAGGAGGTCGACCTCGTCGAGGAGGCCTGCGGCAAGTTCGATCTCGAAGCCTTCCGCGCACGGCGCGCTGACGCCGGTGTATTTCGGCAGCGCGCTGCAAGCAACTTCGGCGTCCGCGACCTGCTCGACGCGCTGGTCGCCTACGCGCCGCCGCCGCGCGCCCAGAAGGCCTCGACCCGCGTGGTCGAGGCGACCGAGCCGAAAATGACCGGCGTCGTGTTCAAGATCCAGGCGAACATGGACCCCAACCACCGCGACCGCATCGCCTTCATGCGGGTGTGCTCGGGCAAGCTTACGCGCGGCATGCGCGTGAAGCTGGTGCGCACCGGCAAGACGATGGCGCTGCAGTCGCCGCAGTTCTTCTTCGCGCAGGATCGCTCGATCGCCGACGAGGCCTATGCCGGCGACGTGGTGGGCATTGCCCAACCACGGCACGCTGCGTATCGGCGACACGCTGACCGAGGGCGAGGACCTGGCCTTCCTCGGCATCCCGAGCTTCGCGCCGGAGATCCTGCGCCGCGTCCGCCTCGACGACGCAATCAAGGCGAAGAAGCTGCGCGACGGCGCTGCAGGAGATGGCGGAGGAGGGTGTGGTCCAGCTGTTCTCGCCGGTCGACGGCAGCCCGCCGGTCGTCGGCGTGATCGGCGCGCTGCAGCTCGACGTGCTCGCCGACCGGCTCGGCAACGAGTACGGCCTGCCGATCGGCTTCGAGACGGTATCGTTCGAGACCGTGCGCTGGGTGGCATCGGACGACGCCAAGGCGCTCGACGCTTTCGCGGCCAAGAACCGCTCGCAGATGGCGGTCGATCTCGACGGCGATCTCGTGTTCTTCGCGCCTTCCACCTTCATGCTGAACTGGACGCAGGAGCGGGCGCCCGAGATCAGGTTCACCGACATCAAGACGAACTTGAAGGGGTAGATGGCCTCGGCCGGGCGGCTGTCCGGCCTATTCAGAGAAACATCAACGTGACCGAGGCCGCCAGCGCGATGCCCATCACGATGTTGAAGGTGCGGGCGGTTCGTTCGTCGCGCAGCAGCCGGTGCACCAGGGCACCGAGCGTCAGCCAAACTAGCCCGCTCGGCAGGGCTGCGGCGAAGAACAGTGCGCCGAACGCCGCCGCCTGGGCGTAGGGGCTCTGGCCGGTCGCCTGCAAGTAGGCGCCGGCGGCACTGACGGCGACCAGCCACGCCTTGGGATTGAACCATTGAAACACCGCCGCGCCGAGAAATCCGACCGGCTTCGCCGCGGTCTGCTCGGATGCCCGTCCCGCGGTCGCGATCCGCCACGCGAGCCAGAGCAGCAATGCCGCCCCGCACCAGTTCAACGCCCTGAGCAGCATCGGCTGGCTGGTCACCAGCTGGCCCAGGCCCAACGCGCTGCAGGCGAGCAGCAGTCCCATGCCGACGGAAGTTCCGAGCACGCAGGGCACGCCGCGCGCGACGCCCACGGTCGAGCCGGTCGCCAGGATCATGGTGTTGCTCGGTCCCGGCGTGATCGCCGCGACCAGTGCGAAGACGAAGTAGGCGATGCCCTGCTCGAGTGTCATGTCGTCCGGCCCGTTCGTTGCCTCAGCTGGCCGAGGCAGCCTATGGTGCGGGCCGAATGACCGTCTTGAACGATTGTGCGCGGCAAGCCCGATGCGGATCAGCAGAATAGAAGCAGCGCCGTCGCTCCCTGGTATCGAGCGCATGAGCGCCTTTTTTCGCGGCCATGCATTCTCGCCGCACCGGCACGATACCTACGCGATCGGTATTACCACGATCGGCGTGCAATCGTTCGGCTATCGCGGCGCCGAGCGACACAGTCTTCCCGGCCAGGTCATCGTCCTGCACCCGGACGAGCGGCACGATGGTCATGCCGGGGATGATCGCGGCTTCGGCTATCGCATCGCCTATGTCGATCCGGCGTTGATCCGCGACGCCGGCGAGGCAAAGGTGCTGCCTTTCCTGCGCGATCCGGTCAGTCGCGACAGGAAGCTGCTGCGCGCCGTCTCGGCCCTTGTCGCCGTCGATGGCGAGCCGGCGGACGAGCTCGCGACGACATGCACGCTGGTCGGCCTCGTCGACGCGCTCGCAGGGGCCGCCAAACTGCCGGTTCGCGTCCAGAGGCCAGCATCCGACGCGGTGAAGCGGGTCCGCGACCTGCTGCAGGCGACGCTCGACGCGAGGGTTCCGGTCGCCGAGCTCGAGGTCCTGTCCGGCCTGTCGCGATGGCAGCTCACCCGTCAGTTCTCGAACGCATTCGGCGTCAGCCCCGCTCGCTACCACCTGATGCGACGGCTCGATCGGGCGCGCGTGCTGCTGGGCAGCGGCAATAGCCTTGCCGAAGCGGCGCAGAGCACCGGGTTCGCCGATCAGGCCCACCTCACGCGGCATTTCAGGAGCACCTACGGCTTGTCCCCTGGCCAATGGCAGCAGCTGAGTAGGGAGCGTCGCGGATAGCGGCAGTGAGCGCGCCGTGGCAGGCTCGCACGCCGCCACTGTTGGTGGGAATACCACGGCTTGCGAACCGTGGCTTGCCGGCTCACTTGCCGCGATGCTCGCCCAGGCGCGGCATGATCTCGACGAAATTGCAGGGGCGGTGGCGATTGTCGAGCTGCCATTTCAGGATGCCGTTCCAGCCGTCCTTGCAGGCACCCGGGGAGCCCGGCAGGCAGAAGATGTAGGTGTCGTTGGCGACACCGCCGCAGGCGCGCGACTGGATCGTCGAAGTCTCGATCTTGGCGTAGCTGATGATGTGGAACACCGTCGAGAACCCCTCGATCTCCTTCTCGAACAGCGGTTTGACGGCCTCGGGCGTCACGTCGCGGCCGGTGAAACCGGTACCGCCGGTGGTGATGATCGCGTCGACCTTCGGGTCGGCGATCCAGCCCTGCACGCGTGCCCGGATCTGGGCGATGTCGTCCTTGACGATCGCTTTGTCGGCGAGATGGTGGCCATCGCCGGTCAGCAGCTCGACCAGGGTCATGCCCGACTTGTCGTCGGTCTCGTGGCGCGTGTCGGATACTGTCAGCACGGCGATGCGAACGGGCAGGAACGGGCGGCTCTCGTCAATCCGAGGCATGGCATTGCTCTCCACACTCTTCCTTCGGCAGGCAGGTTCGACGTTTCATCGCACCGTTCGCGCCGGATGTCATTGCGCCGGCCGCAGGAAGTCGAAGTCGCATCCTTCCGGCGCCTGCAGCACCGAGCGCGAGAACAGGCTGCCGTAGCCGCGGGTCTCGACGACCGGCATCGGCACCTGCATCGCGCGGCGGCGATTGATCTCGTCGGCGTCGACCATCAGGTCGAGCTTGCGCTCGGCAACCGACAGGCGGATGCGGTCGCCGTTCCTGACGAGCCCGATCGCACCGCCGGCAGCGGCTTCCGGCGCGACATGCAACACGATCGTGCCGAAAGCCGTGCCGCTCATCCGCGCGTCCGAGATCCGCACCATGTCCTTGACGCCGGCACGGGCGAGCTTCCTGGGGATCGGCAGGAAGCCGGCCTCGGGCATCGCGGCGGCGCTGCGCGGGCCGGCGTTCTGCAGGACCAGGAAGTCGTCGGCGGTGACGTCGAGGTCCGGATCGTCGATCCGAGCGGCAAGGTCGTCGAGGCAGGAAAATACCACGGCGCGGCCCTCGCGCTCGAACAGGGCGGGCGTCGCCGCGCTGCGCTTGATGATGGCGCCGTCGGGGGCGAGGGAGCCGAACAGCGCCACCAGCCCGCCTTGCGGCTCGACCGGGCTCGAGGCTGCCTTGATCACGCGACGGTCGACGTAATGCTCGGCCTCGGCGGCGAGGCGCTGGCCAAGCGTCTCGCCGGTCACCGTCGTGCAGTCGAGATGCAGCAGGGGCTTCAGCTCGCGCAACACCGCGCCGATGCCGCCGGCGGCGAAGAAATCCTCCATGTAGAATTCCGACCCGACCGGCTTGACCGCCGCCAGCACGGGGGTGGTGTCGGACAGCTCGTTGAGCCGCCTGAGATCGAGTTTCACGCCGACCCGACCGGCGATCGCGGCAAGGTGGATGATGCCGTTGGTCGAGCCGCCGAGCGCGAGCAGCACCCGGATCGCGTTGTCGACCGACTTGGCGTTGATGATCCGATCCGGCGTCAGCCGGTCCGCGATCATGCGCACCGCCTGCGCTCCGGTCGCTTCCGCCGCGCGCAGGCGATCGGCGTGCACCGCGGGGATCGCGGCGGTTCCGGGCAGGATCATGCCGAGACCTTCCGCGATCGCCGCCATGGTCGAGGCAGTGCCCATCACCGCGCATGTGCCGGCGGTCGTGACCAGTCGGCCTTCCACCGCCTCGATCTCGGCCGCCGACATCTCGCCGGCGCGATAGCGCATCCAGAACTTGCGACAGTCGGTGCAGGCGCCGACCCGGTCATCCTTGTAGCGCGACGTCATCTGCGGCCCGCCGATCAGCTGGATGGCCGGCTTGCCGGCACTTGCCGCCGCCATCAGCTGGGCCGGCACGGTCTTGTCGCAGCCGCCCATGAGCACGACCGCGTCCATCGGCTGGGCGCGGATCATCTCCTCGGTATCCATGGCCATGAGGTTGCGGAACTTCATCGAGTTCGGCGCAAGAGTGCTCTCGTGCAGCGACACGGTCGGAAACTCGAGGGCGAGCCCGCCGGCGGCGGCAACGCCGCGCTTGACGGCATCGAGGAGCTCGGGGAAATGGCGGTGGCAGGGGTTGAACCTTGAATGCGTGTAGGCGATGCCGACGACGGGACGGGCGAGCTCGGCCAGCGAGAAGCCCTGGCTGCGCGCGAAAGCGCGGCGCATGTAGATCGAGAAATCGCGGTCGCCGTAGCTCTGCAGCCCCTGCAGGAAGCCCGCTGCCCGTTCCTGGTCCCGATCGCCTGCAGTACCGTCCGTCACAGATGGCCTCCCTGGTGCGCCGTTCACCGGCCGTTAACTTGTCGTAAAGAGGCATACGGCAATCTTCCGTTAATGCCCATCCCGGGCATGCACGGGAGAGTTGCCATGACCGAGCTGCCAGGTGGCGCGCGGCTCACCTCGAGCCTCAACGAGGTCGAGAACGACACCGGCCGGACCGCATTTTGCGGCCCCTACGTGCTGTCGGCGATCACCGGATATCCGATCAGCCGGGTGGAGGAGGAGATCCGCGCGATCCGCGAGGTGCCGGAGGGGCGGCGGCCGACGGTCAAGGGTACCTATGCCAGCGAGGTCGAGGGTGCGCTGGCGGTGTTCGGCTTCGGCATGGAGCTGAAGGCGAGCTTCATGCATCTCGAGCGCAAGGCGAGGCCGACGGTCTGGCAATGGATGCAGAAGCCGCGCAACGCCTGGGCGCACTACATCCTGGCGATCCACAAGGGCCGCGAAGGCCATTGGATCCTGATCAAGGGCGTGAAGCTCTGCGATACCTACACGAGCGGCAAGTGGCAGTTCGTGTGCGATGGTCCGCATCGCGGCGCGCGCATCATGGAGATCTTCGAGGTGCGCCGGAAGCTCGAGAATTAGTTCATTCGACTGCGAGGATCGTTCGCCCCGGTCACGCTGGTGAGCAGCAAGTCGCCATAACCGACGACGACGTGCCGCGTGCGCGCTTCGGTATCGAGCCAATAGACCGCGCTTCGGCCCGGCGTGACGCTCTTGCTCCAGCGGCACGGCAGGTCCGGCATCGCGCCTGCCTCCACCTGCTCCAATAGCCATTCCCACGTACCGGTGAGCGCTACCCCGAGCGGCCAGGTCGGCCAGTCCGGATAGAGACCCAGCTGCTCGGCAGCGGGAGCACTGATGCGCGCTTGCGCCACTGCATCAAGGTCCATCCTGCTCCCCCACTCGACGGCTCCTAAAGACCACGCTGCGGCCGGTACTGCGCACGCGACACAGGTTTTGGGAGGTGACCATCGCTGATCACCTCCCACTTCCGCACCAATTGCGGCTGGCTGCCCGATGTCCTGATCCTGCCGAGGCAAAGCCCCTTGACGAATTCGAATTGCGCTTCCGGTCCCTCCGGCCGCCGATCGGGCCGGATTTGCGCGGTAGTGCTCGCCTCGAATCTCGTGGCATTGAGCGAATGATAGCCAATTCTCTCAAGACGCCAGCGCCCGCGGACACAGACCCCAGCGTCGGTCGGACCAACATCACATCTTGGCGAAGCCGGGATTCCCGCGCTTGCCCAATCAAGCCATTCACCGCGGATGTTGCAGCAATGTGTACTTGATCGTCGGATCAGTTAACGTGCCAACGGGGGAACAAACGTAAAAGAACCGCAAGCACTGCATGACCATTTGGCCGAACCGAAAAAATGCTGCCTGGATTGAGGCAAAACATTCAAATTTGCGGCGATGACGCAACGAGCGCGTGGGTCAGGACTTGAAAACGCGGGCCCACCAATCGAGCAGCTGTGGCTGGTTTTGCAGCAGGTAGTCGAAATCCTGCTTGAAGAAATTCGCTCGTTCCGCGGCGCTGAAATCCAGCCTCGCTCCGAGTTCAGGCGGCAGCTCCACGTTCGAGACGGTCGGCGCGTAGCCTAGCATCGTCGCGAGTTGGGCCTGGGAATCGGCTGTCAGCGCCTGGTTGAGGAAATCCAAAGCGCAGTCCTTGTTGCCGGTATTGCGGGGAACCGCAAGCTCGAAGGTGATCGGCGTGACGCCTTCTTCCGCCGCGACCTCCTCGACCGGCAATCCGGCATTCTTCCACTGGTGGGCGCGCGCGCGCCACATGATCGTTGCCCAGATCTCGCCGCTGGCCAGGGCCGCCGCGACGGCTTCGTTCGAGGGATAGAGCTTCACGCCCGACGCCTTGAGCTCCAGCAACTTTTGCTTGCCCGGCTCGTAATTGGTGGGCCCGCCGCCCGAAATGACGGCGGCCACCTCGATCACGTGCAGCGCCAGGAGGTCCGCCAGTCCGATCTTGCCGGCATATGCGCTGTCCCACAGATCGCGATAGGAGCGGGGCCGCTTCATCAGGGTCGGATTATAGACGATCACCTTGCCGCTGAAGGACATCGGCACGCTGTGACTGCGCACGAATTCCGGGCGGACGTTGGCCAGATTGGGCACCGTGCTGCGGTCAATCGGCAGCAGCAGGTCTTGCGCCGCCATCTGATGCATGTCGAAGCTGTCGAGGCAGATCACGTCGACGGAGCCCACCGCCCGGCCGCGCTCGGCAAGAAGACGCGACTTGCGGGCACCGGCGGCGCCGAGATCCGGTACGTAGTCGCCGCCATTGAGCCGATGGAACGGCTTGGCGATGGCAGCCTCGATCGCCTTGTTGAAATCGCCGCCCCATGTGCCAACCACCAGACGGTGGCAGGCCTCGGCACGACCGCCTGGCAGAGTGGCAATGGCCAGGGCGGACACCCCGGCGAACATCAGCTGCCGTCGCTCGATGCCGAGCTTTTGCACGGTCGTGCCGTTTGTGACGAACATTGAATGTGCCGAATGATGCGACCTAGGCGAGTGCCTGCTCGCAAACCATAGGCGATTGCCGGCGGCCTTGGCTAGGGAAACGGGTCCGATGCGTCCCGCCAGGCTTGGGGAGCTTTCTGCCCGCCTGTCGTCGGCCGGCCGGGGCGACGGCTCGCGTCGACCCGGGGTGCTCTCCGCGCGAGGCAGCACTGTCGTCATGCGCTTGCCATGAGCGCGATGTCGCGGGCATCCTTTCTCGAACGGCGACTTGGCGCCGACAGAACGCCGGAGCGTGCCGCGGTGCTCAAGATTTCTATTCTAGACCAATCGGTTGCCAACGCGGGCCGGCCGCATTCGGAGGCAATCGCCAACACCATCGCGCTGGCGCCGAAGGCCGAGGCGATGGGTTATCATCGCTTCTGGGTCTCGGAGCATCATAGCAACGAGACGATCGTCGGAACCGCGCCGGAAGTGCTGCTGGCGGCAATCGCAACGAAAACGTCGCGCATCCGGATCGGCAGCGGCGGGGTGATGCTGCCGCACTACTCGCCGTTCAAGGTGGCGGAGCAATTCAGGGTGTTGGAGGCGATCGCGCCGGGTCGCGTCGATCTCGGGCTCGGACGAGCGCCGGGCTCGGACGGGCGCACCGCCTATGCCTTGAATCCGCTCGCCAACGAGCGGCCGACACAGTTTCCGAACGACGTTCGCGACCTGCGGGCGTGGCTGACCGGCTCCGCGTTGCGCGACGGCCACCCGTTCGCATCCGTCCGCGCCTACCCGGCCGGCGACACCTCGCCGGAAATCTGGATGCTGGGCTCGTCCGACTATGGCGCCCAGGTGGCGGCCCACTTCGGCCTGCCGTACGCGTTCGCGTGGTTCTTCACCGACGGCGCCGGCGGCGCGCAGGCACTGCGCGCCTATCGCGACATGTACCGGCCGAGCGAGCGCCACCCCGAGCCTCACTCCGCCTTGTGCGTGTGGGCGCTGGCGGCCGACAGCGACGAGGAGGCGGATCATCACTTCAGCTCGCGTGCGCGGTTCCGGCTGTTTCGCGATCGCGGGATATTCCTGCCGCTGGAGGCTCCGGCGGCGGCCCTGTCGCACGACTACAGCGAGGCCGAGCAGGCGCAACTTGCGGCATACCGCCGTGCGGCGTTCATTGGCACCGGCGCTGCCGTCGCGGCGCGCATCAGGGCGCTGGCCAGCGACATGGGGGTCGACGAAATGTTCGTCGTGACGTGGGCCTACGACGAGGCCGCGCGCGTCAAGAGCTATCGATTGATCGCCGAGGCGATGGCCGCCGGCTAGCCACCTCCACTATATGGCACTGCATCGAAGGCGATGCCGCAGTGCATTCGTCGGGCCAGCCATGCGCGGCGCCGATGGTGCAATACGGCGGGCTTCCTGTGATCCTGGCAGACGGCCATTGCGCGGACGGCGCTTCTCGAGGGCCATCTACACGGGGTTCCATGTCGCGCCGGTTGCATCCAGCGATTCCGCTTTCGACGATCGATGACGGGCGCGCGCGCGGCTTCATCACGCTATTCACGTGCGATTCAATTTCCCGCTCGATCCTGATTTGCCTGGTGCCCCTGCAGGCGTATGCGCTGCTCGGCGCCGCGCAGGTGGTGAGCGTCGTCTACTTCCTGATTGCGATCCTGGGCCTGCTTGCGAGCCTGGCGGTGCCTGCGGTTCTCTACCGCGTGCGGCGGCGATGGGTGCTGACGGCTGGAGCGCTGTTCAACATCGCCGGCTCGCTTCTCCTCGCTGCCGACCTCAAGCAGGCGCTGGTGCTCGGTCTCCTGTTGCAGGCCTTCGCCGCGGCGGCGCTCGACGTGGTGATCAACCTCTACCTGCTGGATCACATCCCGCGGCGCGGCCTCAACCATTTCGAACCGCGGCGACTGCTGTTCGCGGGCACCGCGTTCGCCGTCGGGCCGCTACTCGGGGTCTATCTGCAGCGGCACGTCCACGATTACGCGAGCTATCTCGTCGCGGCGCTCGCAACGGCTATCCTGCTGGCGTTCTTCTGGTCGATGCGGCTCGCCGACAGCCCAAGCCTCCAGCCCTCCGCGCTTCCGCCGTCCAATCCGCTGCGCTTCGTGCCGAAGTTCTTCGCGCAGCCGCGCCTGACCCTGTCATGGCTCCTGGCGCTCGGCCGCAACAGTTGGTGGGTGATGTATTTCATCTACACGCCGATCTATGTCGCCAATGCGGGATTTGAGCCATTGGTCGGCGGCGCCCTGGTCTCGCTCGGGCTGGCGGGAATGCTGCTGGTGCGGACCTGGGGCGAGCTCGGCACCGTCATTGGCATCCGCAACCTGCTGACCATCGGATATGGGCTGACCGGCGCGCTCAGTCTAGCCGCCGCGATCGCCGCGGCGATCGGCGAGGCGAGAGCCTGCATGGCGCTCCTGTGCTGCGCCGCCTGGGCCGCGACCGTGGTCGACGGCGCCGGCAACGTGCCGTTCCTGCGTGCCGTGAGGCACTACGAGCGCGTGCAGATGACGTCAGTGTTCATGACGTTTCGTCATGTCGGCTCGCTCTCCATTCCGGGCGTGCTTGCGGTGGTGCTGTGGTATTTCCCGCTGCCCGCCGTGTTCGTGGTCGGCGGCGCGATGGCGATCGCCATGGCGGCCTTGTCGCGGTTTCTGCCGCGCGGTTTGTAGGTAATTTGCTGCGTCAGCGGCCCTCGAATTTCGGCGTGCGCTTCTCCATGAACGCCTTGCGTCCTTCGGCATAGTCGGCGCTGTCGAAGCAGGCCTTGGACATGGCAGCGAGCTTGGCGAGATCGGGCTCGCCGCCGGTCTTGCCGATCTCGCGGGCGGACGCCTTGGCGAGGGCGATCGTGAGCGGTGCATTGGCGGCGATCTGGGCGCAGGTCTCGGCGACCGCCTCGTCAAGGTCCGCGTCGGCGAGCACCCGATTGACGAGGCCCATGGATTGGGCCTCCGCGGCCGTGAACTGGCGCGCGGTGTAGATCATCTCCAGCGCGCGCGACAGGCCGATGATCTCGGACGCCCGCTTGATCGGCGTGAAGCCGTAGCCGAGGCCGAGCTTGCCGGCCGGGATGCCGAACTTCGCCGCCTCGTTGCAGAACCGCAGGTCGCAGCACACCGCGAGGTTCATGCCGCCGCCGATGCAGTACCCGGTGATCTTGGCGATCGTCGGTTTCGGGAAATTGTAGAGCGCGTCGTAGGCCTTGAGCGAGGTCGCGTTGTAGCGCGCGGCAGCTTCTGCGCTGGCCCGCTCGCTCTCGAATTTCGAGATGTCGGCGCCGGATACGAAGGCCCGGCCGCCGGTCCCGCTGACGACGACGGCGCGGATCTTCGGGTCGGCGGCGAAGCCTTCGAGCACGGCGAATGCCTTCTCCCACATGTCGAGCGAGACGGCATTGAGCTTGGCCGGATTGTTGAAGATCAGATGCCCCACGTGTCCGGCATGCCTGCCGATCAGCTTTTCTTCGCTACCTGTATCGCTCATCGGCTACCTCCAATCAGGTCAAAGTCATGCGCGTCCGGCAATCCGCGCATGGACAGCCTCGCTTGGATGCCCGATGCTGCGGCCGAACGTACCTTCGCCGACGAGGATATACGAGATGCTGCGGCAAAGACCATCCACTGCGCTGGCACGCTTTACCGTTCTCGACCTGACACGCGCCCGTTCCGGCCCGACCGCCGTCCGCCAGCTCGCCGACTGGGGCGCCAACGTGATCAAGATCGAGCTGCCCGAGGGCACTGAAAGCGGCGACGGCATTGGCGGCGAGCGCAGTGGTCCCGATTTCCAGAACCTGCACCGCAACAAGCGCGGTATCACGCTCGACCTGAAATCGCCGGCCGGCCTGCAGGTGTTCCGGCGGCTGGCACAGAAGGCGGACGTGATCGTCGAGAACTTCAGGCCCGACGTCAAGGCGCGGCTCGGCATCGACTACGAGACGCTGTCGAAGACCAACCCCGGCCTGGTCTACGCCAGCATTTCCGGCTTCGGCCAGACCGGCCCATACGCCAAGCGTCCCGGCTTCGACCAGATCGCGCAGGGCATGGGCGGGTTGATGTCGATCACCGGACTGCCGGGGCAGGGACCGGTGAGGGTCGGCATTCCGATCGCCGACCTGACGTCGGGGCTGTTCCTGGCCAACGGCATTTTGACCGCGCTGCTCGAGCGCGAGGTCAGCGGCCAGGGCCAGTGGGTTACGACCTCGCTGCTGCAGGCGCAGATCTTCATGCTCGACTTCCAGGCCTCGCGCTGGATCAATGCCGGAGAGGTTCCGGGGCAGGCAGGCAACAATCATCCGACCAGCATTCCGACCGGCGTCTTCAAGACCGCGGACGGATATATCAACATCGCGGCGTCGGGCCAGACGATCTACACCCGATTGTGCGAGGCGCTCGACGCGGCGGAGCTGATCACCGATCCGCAATTCGCCACCGCCGCCGCCCGCCTCAAGAACCGCGACAAGCTCAATGCCGAGCTCGAGAAGCGGATGGCGAAGCGGACCAGCGCCGAGTGGGTCGAGGCGCTCAACAGGGCGGGCGTTCCGTCCGGCCCGATCTACTCGATCGACCAGGTGTTCGCGGACGAGCAGGTCAGGCATCTCGGCATCGTCGAGACGCTGCCGCGCGAGACGGGCAAGGACCTCAAGGTCGTCGGGCAGCCGGTGACGCTGTCGCGAACGCCGAGCAAGGCGCAGCGCGTGCCGCCCGGCCGCGGCGAGCACAACGCCGAAGTGCTGCAGGAGTTCGGATTCTCGGCGGCCGAAATCGCCGAGCTGCAGCGGTCGGGCGCCCTTTGATGCGCACGGGCGGATAGCCATGTGCGGTATCCTGTTCGTTGCCGAGCGCCACGGCCCGGTCGACGAGCGGCGCTTCGGCGCGGCTCTCGTTTCGATCGCGCACCGCGGCCCGGACGGCTCCGGAGCCGTCCGCATTAGCCTCGGAGAGGGGCCCGGCGACGGTATGGCGGCCCTCGGACACCGGCGGTTGTCGATCCTCGACCTGAGCGATCGCGCGAGCCAGCCGTTCCGTCGCGGCGGATTCGCCATGACGTACAACGGCGAGATCTACAACTTCCGCGGCTTGCGCTCGGCGCTCGCGGCGCAATTCACGACCGATGGCGACACCGAGGTGCTGTTCGAGCTGCTGCGCGAGCGCGGCGTCGACGGCCTTGCCGATGCACTCGGCATGTGGGCGTTCTGCTTTCTCGACGAGGACCGTGGCCGTCTGATCGCGGGGCGCGATCGCCTCGGCAAGAAGCCGCTGTTCTACTGGGCGGACGAGCGCACGATCTGCTTCGCTTCCGAGATCCGCGCCATCAGCACCTACCGGCAGCAGGCGCCTCGGCTCGCGGCCCGCGTGGTCGACGCCTATCTCGCCCATGGCTGGGCGCTGCCCGGAGCGGGCGAGGATACGGCCGTCACCGGCATTCGACAGGTGGTCCCCGGCGGGTATGTGACGGTCGATCTCGCCAGCTGGCGACTGTCGTCCGGGACCTGCGTTCCGGCGGATGACTGGGCGCCGGTCGATCGGGTGCCGCGCGGCGATCTGGCGGCCGCGGTGCGCGCGGCGGTGACCGATCGGCTGGTCAGCGACCGCAGAATCGGCCTGCTGCTGTCCGGCGGCATCGACAGCTCGCTGATCCTGTCGGTGCTGTGCGCCGAGCGCGTGCAGGAGCGCGTGCATTGCTTCATCGGCGAGGGCGGCAAGAGCGAGGATGCCGCCTATGCCGAGCGCGTGATCCGCAGCCTCGGCGTGAAGGCCGAGGTGATTGCCATCGACTACGACAACACCACGATGGACCGCTTCCTCGATATTTGCCGGCACCAGGAGAAGCCGTTTCCGCTGATCGGCAATGTCCTCGGCCTGCCGCAGCTCTACGAGCGCATCGCCGAGCGCGACGTGCCTGTCGTGCTCGACGGCACCGGTGCCGACGAGGTCTTCGGCGGCTACTGGGAGCGCTATTACCGCTTCGCCCTTGCCGAAGCCTGGGACGCCGGCGACACCGACTGGATCGGCATGATGCTGGCGGCCAATGCCGACCAGCCGCGTATCGACGAGATCGGCCGCACGACCCTTGCCGCGCTGCGAACGGGGGCGTGGCCGCCATCGTCGGTGGTCGGCGTGCGCCCCGACGCGCAGATGGCGAGCCAGCTTGCCACGTTCTGCGATGCCGGCGTCGCGCGGATCGAGCCGGCCGATCCGCTGGTCAATGCGCGAACGAGCCTTGCCCAGGCGTTGCGCACCGATGTGACGGCCGCGCTGCTGCCCGAGTGGCTCTGGCAGAACGACCGAAGCGCCATGCGTTCCGGCGTCGAGAACCGCAGCCCGTTCCTGGATACGCGGCTCGCCGCGTATCTCGGATCCGGCTACAGGGTCGAAGTTCGCAGGCGCCTGGAACAAGCATGAGCTGCGGCGGCTGTTCGATTGCTTCAAGCCGGCCCCGACCCAGTGGCGGCGGGAAAAGCAGGGGTTCCGCTGGGCGTTCGGCCGCTTCATGCGCGCCAACCGCGCGAAACTGCTGGAGCTGATCGCATCGTCGAGCATGGTTCGCGAGCGTGTGCACGCGGCCAGGCTCATCGACGCCATTGCCCATGACGATGAGCTGCTGTTCAGCGACCTGACGCAGCGATGCCTCGTGCTGGCCGGTCTGGAGGCATCGGCCGGCTATCGGCTGGGCGCCTGACCGGCCCTCGACCGCGACCCGCCCCGCTCCCACCCCGTGCGCCATAGTGACCGCTTGACCGTAACTGACCAGTAAGTTACAAAACCTAAATAACTAACTGGTCATTAATAACATGCCCCAACCTTCCCGCAAGCGGCGGCCCGATGCGCGGCCCGGAGAAATCATCAAGGCCGCGCTGGATCTGTTCTCGGAGCGCGGTTTCTCGGCGACGCGGCTCGAGGATGTCGCGGCTCGGGCCGGGCTCAGCAAGGCGGCGATCTATCTCTACTTCGACGACAAGACGGCGCTTCTGAAGGCCGTCGTCCGCGAGACGGTCGGAGCCAGCATCGAGCGGGCGCGCACCGAGGCCGAGCGTGGCTCCGGCCCCGTCGCGCCGCAGCTTCGGCTGCTGCTGGCCGGGATTGCGACCACGATGAGCAATTCGCGCCTGCCGGACGTTATCAAGCTCGTCGTCTCGGAGTCGCGCGCCCACCCCGAGATCGGTCGGTTCTACCTCGACAACGTCATCTGCCGCGTCGCGCCTATGGTCGAGGGGATGATCGCGCGGGGGATCGCGAGCGGCGAGTTTCGAGCCGTCGACGCCGGCCTGGCGGTCAGGAGCCTGGTCGGGCCGATGGTCCTCGCCGCGCTCTGGCGCAGCGTTTTCGAACCGCTCGGCGGCCGAGCCGCTGGCGATCGAGGCGCTGGCCGCGCAGCACGCCGACCTAATCATCGCAGGCCTGAGCGCAAAAGCCTAGGTCAGGGAGTTCAACCATGCGGCGTATCATCCCAATCGTGCTGGTCGCAGCTGATCGTTGCGGGCCTGGTCCTGAAGGATCGACTGTTCTCGCGGTTCGCGGCACCTCAGATCTACCTCGGCTACGTCGAGGCCGAGACGACGCTGATCGCTTCGCCTATCGCCGGCCGCCTGGTCGCCAGGCCGGTGCAGCGCGGCGATCAGGTCACGCGCGGGACGCCGCTGCTGCAACTCGACCCCGTCGCGGCCGATGCCGAGGTCGAGCGCGCTTCGGCGACCGTCGCCGAGGCGAAGGCGCAACTGGAGAACCTGCGCACGGGCAAGCGCGACATCGAGCAGGAGATCGTCCGCGCGCAGCGCCGGGAGGCGGAGGCCGCACTGCGGCTGGCCGAGCTCGATCTCGCTCGAACCTCGCAGCTGGTCACGAACGGCACGGTCTCGCGCGTGCGCTTCGATCAGGCAACATCGCAAGTCGAGCAGTTGCGCGCCAAGGTCGAGCAGATGCGGGCGTTGGAGGCCTCGGGCGATCTCGGCGGCCGCAGCCGGGAGATCGAGGCCGGCGAGGCCAAGGTCAAGGAGGCGACGGCAAGCCTTGCCCAGGCCGCCAGCCGCAGGGCCGACCTGGCGCCGATCTCGCCGGTCGACGCTCTTGTCGAGAACACGTTCTTCGACGTCGGCGAGTGGGTCACGGCCGGTCAGCCCGTGGTGTCGCTGCTGGCTCCTGACAAGCTGAAGCTGCGCTTCTTCGTGCCGGAGGACCAGGTGGCGCTCGCCCGGCCCGGGGCGACCGTGACGTTCAACTGCGACGGATGCGGGGGGCGGCAGAAGGCAACCATTACCTACGTATCGCCGCGGGCGGAGTTCACCCCGCCGGTGATCTATTCCGAGAACGCCCGCCGCAAGCTCGTGTTCATGGTCGAGGCGAGACCCGCCGAGCCCAATGCGCGGCTGCGCACCGGCCTGCCGGTCGAGGTGGAGCAAATGACATCGGCAACGCCATGACCAGCACACCACAGCCAGCCATCGACGTCCACGGCCTGGTCAAGCGCTACGGCAACCGCACGGTCGTGGATGCGGTCGACCTGACGCTGATGCCGGGCCGCATCTGCGGATTTCTGGGTCCCAACGGCTCCGGCAAGACGACCACGCTGCGGCTGATCTGCGGCCTGCTGACGCCCGACGCCGGCACGGGCACGTGCCTCGGCTACGATCTTCGCACCGAGCACTCGGCGATCAAGCGCCAGACCGGCTACATGACGCAGAAGTTCGGCCTCTACGAGGACCTCACGATTCGCGAGAACCTCGACTTCGTCTCGCACATCTATCGGCTCGACAGGGCGCGGGAGCGGGTCGATGCCGCGCTCGAGCGGCTTGGCCTGGCGACGCGCCAGGACCAGCTTACCGGCGCACTTTCGGGCGGCTGGAAGCAACGGCTGGCGCTGGCGGCCTGCGTCCTGCACCAGCCCAAGCTCCTCCTCCTCGACGAGCCGACCGCCGGCGTCGATCCGAAGGCACGCCGTGCTTTCTGGGACGAGATCCACGCGCTGGCCGCCACTGGCATCACGGTGCTGGTGTCGACCCATTACATGGACGAGGCCGAGCGCTGCCACGAGATCGCCTATATCGCCTACGGCAAGCTGATGGCTCGCGGCACCGCCGACGAGGTAATTGCGGCTTCCGGCCTCAAGGCGTGGATCGCGGCCGGTCCGGGCGCCGACCGTCTGGCGCCGCGGCTGCGCGATGCGCCGGGAGTAACGGCAGCCGCCGCGTTCGGTGCGACGCTGCACGTCTGCGGCCCGGACGCGCGGCTGCTCGAGGCTGCCATTGCGCCGCTGCGTGCCGAGGGGGGTATCGAATGGCAGGAGGCCGAGCCGACGCTCGAGGACGTGTTCATCCACCTGATGAGCATGGCCCGCGACAACGCAGTGGCAGCGTGAGGAGGCTGCACCCATGGAATTCCGCGCGCGACTGTTGGCGATGATCGTCAAGGAGACGCTGCAGCTGCGGCGGGACCGGCTCACCTTCGCAATGATGTTCGGCATGCCGATCATGCAGCTCATGCTGTTCGGCTACGCCATCAACAACGATCCGAAAGGGCTGCCGACGGCGATCCTGGCTGCCGACCAGAGCGCGATCACCCGCTCGATCGTCGCCGCCCTCGGCAACACCGGCTACTTCAAGTTCGTGCGAACGGCGACGAGCGAGGACGAGGCGAACGAGCTCCTGCAGCGCGGCGACGTGCAGTTCGTCGTGACGGTGCCCTCCGACCTGACCCGCCGGCTCGTCCGCCGTGAGCGCGCCCAGGTCGCCGTCGAGGCCGATGCAACCGATCCCGCGACCACCGGCAACGCGCTGGCGGCGGTCAACCAGGCAGTGGCGCAGGCCCTCGCCCACGATCTCACCGGACCGCTCGCAAGCTTCAACGGTCGCGACGGGCCGGTCGATGTCGTCCTTCATCGTCGCTACAACCCGGAAGGCGTGACGCGCTACAACATCGTTCCGGGCCTGCTCGGCGTCATCCTGACCATGACGATGGTGATGATGACGGCGCTGGCCGTGACGCGCGAGCGCGAGCGCGGCACGATGGAGAACCTGCTCGCAATGCCGATCCGCCCGATGGAGGTGATGGTCGGCAAGATCGCGCCCTACATCGTCATCGGCTGCGTACAGGTCGTGGTGATCCTGCTCGTCGCCAAGGTGCTGTTTGGCGTGCCCATCGTCGGCTCGCTGACGGTGCTTGCCCTGGCGACGATGCTGTTCATCACCGTCAATCTGGCGATCGGCTTCACGTTCTCGACGGTGGCGCAAAACCAGCTGCAAGCGATGCAGATGTCGTTCTTCTTCCTGATGCCCTCGATCCTGCTGTCGGGCTTCGCATTTCCGTTCCGCGGCATGCCGGCTTGGGCGCAAGCGATCGGCGAGGCGCTGCCGAACACCCATTTCCTCCGCATCGTGCGCGGCTTGATGCTGAAAGGGGCGAGCCCGGCCGAGATCGCCACCGAGATCGGCGCGCTGGTGGCGCTCCTGATCGCCGTCACCGTGCTGGCACTGTCGCGCTATCGCGTCACGCTCGACTAGAGGTGTTGCGAAGCCGGCCGGCCGATCTCGGAGGCCTGCCCAGGCTTTTTGCACCGCACTAAAGGACGAGGGCCGTCACCATCGCGACATATGTCAGGTAGTGCACGAGCTGGTCGACGCCCATCGCCCGCCAGAAGGCATTGTCGGTGAATGTCCACCCGCCGCGGCGGACGACCTGCTCCTTCGTCCAGTCGCAGTGGTAGTGGACCAGGAACTCGGCACCCAGGACCGCAAGTCCGAAGTTGAGGCTCGGCGGCGGCAGCAGCAGCAGCAACGGCGCCGAAAGCGCCACATGAATGCTGGCATGGAGGATGCCGCCGGGATGGCCATAGCGCCCCTTGTTCTGCCATTGATACTTGGTCTGCAGGAAGAAGTCCGCGATCGCATGCTTGGCGGCAAGGAACGCGAAAGCGAGCAGAATCAAGTCCTGGCTTGTGAGCATGGGCATCAATCCAGCCGGTCGATGTGTCGACCGAAACGCTCGCTTGTCATCCTGTGCTCCGCTGCTTGCTGGCTTCACTGGTCACGATCAGCGGCAAGTCGCGTGCCGACTTGATGACGACGATGTCGATTTTCGATGCCGATCCGCGCACCTCGACCGTTTCGCGCCCGGCACCCGGCAGGTCAATGCCGGCCAGCTCGGCGACGGTGCGTGAAACGATCAGCTGGCAATCCTTGTCCTTGGTCAGTGCCTCGAGGCGGCTCGCCTCGTTGACCGTGCTGCCGACGACGGTGAGCGCGGCGGTCGCGCTGTCGCCGATGCGACCGATGACGACCGGTCCGGCGTGGATGCCGATGCCAATCCTTATCCCCTCCGCGACCTCGGCCGACAGGCGATGGTTGACGTCGTCGAGCGCGAGGTCGATGGCGCGGGCCGCGGCCAGTGCCTCGCGGCAGCCCTCGGCGATGGTGGTCTGATGGCCGAAAACCGCCATCAGTCCGTCGCCCATGTATTTGTCGATCCACCCGCCTTCGGAACGGATCGCCGAGCCGACGCTGGCAAAAAACTGGTTGAGAAGAAAGACGATGTCGAACGGCAAGCGGTGCTGCGAGAGCTTGGTGAAGCCGCGCACGTCGAGGAACAGGATCGCGACCGGCCTCTCGACGCCCTCGCCGCTGCTTGCGTCGTGTCCGAGCCGCATCTGCGGGTTGGCGCTCGGTGCGACCAGCCGGGTCACGGCGATGCTGGTGGTCGGACGCAGCTGGCAAGCCAGGCGAATGTTCGCCGGGGCGCCGATGCGCTGCAGCGTCGCATGCTCCGCCGCCGTGGGGGCCGGCAGGGCATCGCCACCGTGGTCGATACGCACGCGGCAGGTGGAGCACCGCGCCCGCCCGCCGCATACCGACGTGTGCGGGATGCCGTTCATGCGGCTGATCTCGAGCAGGCTCGGGCCGACCGCGGATTTCACCTGCGGACCGCCGGCGTAGGTGACGACCAGGGTTGGGCCGGCACGGTTCGACACGTGCCTGAACGCATAGCTTGCCGCGACAAGGCTGAGCAGGCCGGCGTAGAAGGTCCAGCTCAGTTCGCGCACCTTCAGCATATCGGCAACCGCGGCGCCGGTCGGCCAATGCAGCTCACCTCGTGCCCGGGCGAGCACTGCCGGATCGGCGAACAGGGCGTGCGCTTCGCGGGCGGCTGCGAGGAACCCCGTCAGGGAAAGTATCGGCAGCGCGATCGCAGCGGCGAAAACCCATGGCCGATAATCCCGATACCAGCGTCGCGTGCGCAACCAGAAGTCTATGCCGATGCAAGCGTGCAACCACACGATCAAAAGCAGGCAAGCCTGCCAAAGCGCCTGGCCGGGCCACAGCAGATAGGCGACCGAGGTGTACGAATAGAAGAAATCCGTTTGGCTCGTGTAATAGCCCATCGCCACCGCGTGCGGGATCAGCAGCGCCGGAACGAGCAGACCGCTCCCGATCTGGAACCACTCGAGCGGCGGCATGCGCAGCGTGCGCCGTGCCGCGAGCTTGCCCAGTCCGAGCGTCATGTGGGTCAGCACGGCGACCAGGAGCAAGACGCGCGCCGGCAACGAGTGCGTCAATTGCAGCCGCCAATCCTGCACGCGGTCCATCGCCTCGAGCCCGGCCAAGCCAACAGCGTGATTGGCGAAATGCAACAGCACGAACGCGAACATGACGAGGCCGCTCGCCAGTCTCAGTGGCTGCAGGCGCGGATTGGTGAACGCATCGAGCATCGTCGGCCTGCGGTTGGCGTGATCAGGTCGGAGCGCTGAGCGCCCGCAGCCGGCTGCGCGCCTCCGAAAGCTCGCTCGATGTGCGGGCGAGGCGTTGCGCCAATGTCTTCATGATCTCGATCGACAGCTCGGGGTGCTCGTTGAGCAGCTCCAGGAACCTCGCCTTGGTGATCCGCAGCGTGTCGAGCTGCGTGATCGCCCTTATCGTGGCGGTGCGGGGAACCTCGCAAAGGATCGCAACCTCGCCGACAATTGCGTTGCGCTCCATTGTGGCGACCGAGATCGCGCCTTTCGGTGCGTCGACCAGAACATCGGCTTGCCCCTCGATGATGACATAGGCCGCATCACCTTCGTCGCCCTGCCGAAACAAGATCTGACCGGGCGCGAATACGATCCGCTCCGAGGTGAAGGCCAACAACTTGAGCTTCTGAGAGTTGATGTGGGCGAACAGCGGTATGCGCCGCATCACCGATACCTCGTCCTGTATACTCATCTCGCTACTCCGGATCTGCTGGCCATGGTCGCTCCCTCATGCGACCAGACGTTGAAGGTGCTTATTGGTTTCCAGAAGTGCGGCGGGCGCACCGTCGGCCGCGACGCGGCCATCACGGAACACCACCACGCGATCGAAGATGTCGACCAGCGTCGGGCTCGCCAGAACCCAGAAAGCCCCGAACTTCGGGCGCTGCCCTTCCGGTCGGGCGGCCTTCGACACGGACGCCAGGATCGCGCGCTGGGCGCGCGCGCTGAGGCTGCTGAGCCCGCGATTGACGATCAGCAGGTCGGGCCGTTTCAGAAGCGCCCGGGCGACGGCGATCTTCTGGCGCTGGACTTGTGACAGGCGCTTGCCGGCCGGTCCGACGACAAAGCCAAGTCCTGCAATCAGCACAATGTCGCGAAGTCCGAGCTCCAGCAGGGTTTCACGCACCGCCTGCCGCACGCGCTGCGTCGCGTCGGCGACACCGTGCGTCACCCGGCCGAACAGGATGTTGGCCTCGAGCGACGAGCCGGCGTTGAAGCGATCGGGCTCGTAGATTGCGACCTGTGCGCCTTCGCCGCCGGCAATGCGCTCGATCAGCAGTCTGCGCGCATCGACGATGCGTGCACGTATTTCATCGGACAGCAGGCTGAGGCGATGCACCGGCTCAATGTAGCCGAACGCCAATCCCATAACCAGCTGGCGGTCGGCGATCCCGACCGTATCGAAGTCGCGATCGGCGATCCGCGAATTGAGCGACTTGTACGACGGCACCTCTTCCGGGCGGACCAGGCTCAATCGGTCGAAGAACGGATGGTCAGGCGGCAGGTCGCCGAACAGCTCGACGACGGTCGCCAGGATGCGGCTGCCGACCGAATAGAGCTGATTGTCAAGGTTTTGCTCGGCAAGGATCTCGAGCACCACCGGATTGGCGGCAAGCTGCTCGGCCTTGAATGCCTGATCGAGGGCGGCGCCGAAAACGAGGTTCTCGGCGATCGATGCCTGCGCCTGATAGCGGTCGGGATCGAATGGCTCGACCAGGTTCTCGATCGAGGCGGCGACGATCTTCTTCTTGAGCGCGATGCGGGCTTCGAGGATGCGAGCCTCGAGGTTGCTGCCGCCGATCGCGCTGTGCGAGCTGCGCAAGCCGAACTCGAATACGTCGTCGTCGAGATCGACGATGGCGAGAACGTCGATGATCTGCCGGTCGATATCGGCGCCGCCGGCGGCGCCGACGCGCTCGTAGTCGACCCAGTCGGCCTCGATGTCGAGCTCGGAATTGCCCGATGCCCTGGCCTCGCTGACATAGTCGCCGTGCCGCTGGCTCGATTCCGGCAGCCGAAGCGGATAGTTCATCAGCCCCTGCAGCAGGCATTCCCGCAGCGACACGTTGCGCAAATAGGTGTCAGGGCCGACATAGGCGATACGGCGACCGGTAACCGACTCCGGCATGCCTTCGAGCTGCTGCTCCCCGATCTTGATGCGGCCGGCGGTCGGCAGCACGAGCTGGGCGAGCGCTTCGGCGGCAGCTTCGGCGCCGGCATTGATGTCGCCTACCGCGGCAACCCATTCACCCGGTGCAAGGGTCATGTCGGTCGGCTCCAGCACCTTGGCGCCGGTGTCATCCGTCACCGTCAGGCCGCGAACCTCGATCGCTTCGGCCAAGCGGCGCGACGGTTGGGGATCGGCGGGCTGCAGGTGCGCCGCCTTCAATGGCTCGGGCGAGAACTGCTCGACTCACCTGCGCGTACTTGATCTGCACGTCCTGGCGCTGCTGGTCCCAGTCGATCAGCTCCTTGATCGGCCCGGCAGGTCCTTGTAGGCGGCGATGACCGCCACCAGCTGGCCGATGTCGAGGCTGCCGCTGATCGCGAAATAGCCGCCGACCAGGTAGAACAGGAACGGCGTCACCTGGGCGAGGAAGTTGTTCAGGAACTTGACGAAGAACTTCCGCTGGTAGAGCTCGAAGCGGATGTCGAAGATGCGCGCCGAGGCGGTCGTGCGATATCGGCGCGCTCGTAGTTCGACGTGTCGTTGGTGTGGACCTCGGCGATGCCGTCGACGACCTCGCCGACGCGGCCGGCGAGCTCGCGGGCGGTGAGCTGGCGCTGCTTGCCGAGCACCAGCAACCGCTTGCGCAGCCGCGGGATGAGAAACGCCTGCACCCAGACGATGCCGGCAGCGATGGAGCCGAGCAAGACATTCTGCACCAGGATGAAGACCATCGCGGTCAGCGCCTGGCCGCCGAGGAAGACCGGCTGCACGAAGGCGTCGCCGATGAAGCCGCCCAGCGGCTCGACCTCGTCCTTGACCATGCGTCGCGACTTCGGCCGGCTTCACCTTCTGGAAGTGCGGAAGGGGAAAGCGCAGCACGCGGTCGAACAGCTCGAAGCGCAGGCGGCGCAGCATGCGCTCGCCCAGCCGGCCCTTGAAGGTGTTGATGTAGAATTTGAAAAGTCCGTTGACGCAGACCAAAGCCAGGAACACGAGACTGAGCGAAAGTAGGGTTTCCATGCGCCCGAGCTCGAACCCATCGAACAGGTGGAGCGTGGTGCCGCCGAGCCACTCGGGAAGGGAAAAGCTGATGGCGAAAGCCCGAACTGTCGCGTCAGGCGTGTCAAAACCTTTGCCCTGGATCGGCCCATTGACGATGAGCTTGGGCAGGTCGAGAGCCATGAACAGGAACGGTAGTGACGCCAGGATGACAAAGATGATCCATAGCTGGTCGCGCCTCGTGTGCTTCCAGATATAGCGGAACAGGTTTGGGTCCATGTGCAGGATGCAAGCCTCGGTCGCCTCGATGCGTCACGCGCGGATGACAATTCTCACATACCGATCACAGCGAGAATGTCGATGCAAAGCCATTGCTTTCCTGTGCGCGGAAACACGATATTGTGATCCGGTCCGGGGGCCGCCGAGGCGTGATGGCGCTTCGGATGTCGGCAACGCGGGAGGGCCGGCCTGACGAAGCGTATTCCATTCAGTTTGCAGTGGCAGTGGTATTTGGCACAGGCTAGCCTGCCGGCTGGCGCGCACGGTGATGATATTCGACCATCAATCGAGAGGGAGCAAGGGCGTGCGAGCGATTAGCGACCAGTTCCGGCTGCTCATCTATAGCCACGATACTTTCGGGCTTGGGCATCTGCGACGCTGCCGAGCGATAGCCCATGCGATCGCCGCGCACCGGCAGGACATCTCCTGCCTCATACTTTCGGGTTCACCGATCATCGGTTCCTACGGGTTCAGGCCACGGGTCGACTTCGTGCGATTTCCAGGCGTCGTGAAGCTGCGCAACGGATCCTACTCGCCACGCGGCCTCGACATCTCGATCGAGGACGCCATCTCCATCCGCGAGAAGCTGATCCGGTCCAGCGCAGAGGCGTTCCGGCCGCACATCTTCCTGGTCGACAAGGAGCCGCTCGGTCTGCGCGGCGAGGTCGGCCCCACGCTGACGATGCTCAAGGAGAGCGGCACGCGCCTTGTGCTGGGCCTGCGCGACATCATGGACGACCAGGACCAGCTCGCCGAGGAATGGGATCGCAAGGCGGTGATGCCGGCGCTGATGGACCTCTACGACGATATATGGGTCTACGGCTCGAACAGCATCTATGATCCGCTGGCCGGATTGAAGGTTCCGCCGGCGGTGCGGCGCAAGATGTCGTATATGGGATATCTGCGCCGGAATGTCGGGTACGAGGGCGAGTTCGAGCGTGCGTCGACGGCGGCGATGCCGGACAAGTTCATTCTGGTCACGACCGGCGGTGGCGGCGACGGCGCGTCGCTGGTCGACTGGGTCATCAGCGCCTGCGAGCATACCGAGTTGCCGCACAATCTCCTCATCGTGCTCGGCCCGTTCATGCCCGCCAAGCAGCAGGCCGCATTCAAGGCGCGAACATCGCGACTGCCGAATGTGACGCTGGCGACCTTCGTGCCCGACCTGGATCGCGTGATGAGCAAGGCTTCGGCGGTCATTGCCATGGGGGGCTACAACACGTTCTGCGAGATACTGGCCGCCGATAAGCCGGCATTGATCGTGCCGCGAACCGTGCCACGGCTCGAGCAGTTCATCCGCGCCGACCGGATGTCGAAGCTCGGCCTCGTCTCGATGCTGGTGGACGACGACCATCGATCGATACCGGCAATGGCGGAGGCGATACGCCGGTTGCCCGACCAGCCGGCGCCGTCGACCGTGAAGCTCGCCGGATACGTCGACGGCTTCGACGCCATCAACATGGTCATCGACGGCTGGCTTGGCCCATGCAACGCCGAAAGTCGCCCCCTCGAGCTGATCAGCGGATGACTGTCGCGACAACCGGGGGGCCGGTCGGGTCGGAAGCCGCGGTCGTCAATAGCAGTGATGCCCTGGCGGTCGTGATGAAGGGCTATCCGCGCCTGTCGGAGACGTTCATCGCGCAGGAGCTGCTGAGCCTGCAGCGGCGCGGCATCGCGTTCACGATCTACGCCTTGCGCCAGCCGACAGATGGTCGAGTGCATCCGGTGCACGAGGCGATACGGGCGCCGGTTCGCTATCTGCCGGAGTACCTCTATCAGGCGCCGATGCGGGTCCTGTCGGCATGGCGGCGGGTGCGGGCGCGGAACGAGTGGGCGGCGGGCTACCGTCGCGCGCTCGGCGCATGGTGGCGCGACCTGATGCGGGATCCAACGCCGAACCGTGTGCGCCGCTGGGGGCAGGCCCTGGTGCTGGCCGACGAGCTGCCGGAAGGCACGCGGCACATCTACGTGCACTTCCTGCACACGCCGGCCTCGGTGACGCGGTACGCGGCGATGATCCGTGGATTGCGTTGGAGCGCGTCGGCCCATGCCAAGGACATCTACACGATCCCGCCCTGGGAGAAGGCCGGGAAGATCGCCGACATGGCCTGGATGGTGACTTGCACGGCGGCCAACGTCAGTCATTTGCGGGCGCTTGCGCGGCGGGCACGGCGACAAGATCGAGCTGCTCTATCATGGCCTCGACCTGTCCCGGTTCGGTGAGCACCAGCGCTGCGCCGGATCGCGAGACGGCGGTGATGCCGCGGCGCCGGTCGAATTGCTGTCGGTCGGGCGGGCGGTGGCCAAGAAGGGCTATGATGTCCTGCTCGAGGCATTGGCACGATTGCCGCCCGGCCTGGCATGGCATCTAACCCATATCGGCGGCGGCGAGTTGCGGCCGAGGCTGCAGGCAACCGCCAGGCGGCTCGGGCTCGATGATCGGATCTCCTGGCTCGGCGCGCGCACCCAGGAGGAGGTCCTGGCGGCCTATCGCGCGGCCGATCTGTTCGTGCTTGCCTCGCGGATCGCCGACGACGGCGATCGTGACGGCCTGCCGAACGTGTTGATGGAGGCGCAGAGCCAGGGTGTTGCGTGCGTGGCAACCGGGATCTCTGGCGTGCCCGAGCTCATTCGGGATCGCGAAACGGGAGTGCTCGTTCCGCCGGACGATCCCGCCGCGCTAGCAGGCGCGATCGAGGATCTGATCCGCGATCCGGCGCGGCGCCATGTGCTGGGGCAGGCCGGCGCGCGACGTGTACGCCAGGCATTCGGCCACGACGCAGCGATCGGCCGATTGGCCGACCGTTTGCGCAGCGAAATCCAGGCCGCGCGGGTCGATGTCGTGTCATGAGGATCGCATTCTACGCGCCGCTGAAAGCGCCGGACGATCCGGTGCCGTCAGGCGACCGGCTGATCGGTCAGATGCTCGTCAAGGCGCTTGAAGCTGGCGGGCACGAGGTTCTTATCGTATCGAGACTGCGCTCGTTCGATCGCCAGGGCGATGCCGAGCGGCAGGCCCGCATCGAACGGATCGGAGCGCGCGAGAGCATGCGTACGCTCCGTCGGATGCTGGCGTCGGGCTGGGCTCCTGACGTCTGGCTGACCTACCATCTCTATCACAAGGCACCGGACTGGCTCGGCCCGCCGGCGGCTCGCGCGCTCGGCATTCCCTATTGTGTTGCCGAGGCCTCGTCGACGCCAAGGCACGCCGACGGGCCGATGGGCGCTCGGCCACCGTGCCGTCGTCGCGGCGCTCGCCGAGGCCTCCCTGGTCATCAGCATCAACCCCAAGGATGTGCCGGGCATCGGGCCGCTGGTCGGACCGAAGGCGCGGCTGGCTTCGATCCCGCCGTTCATCGATGGCGCGATCTTTCGCGCGGCGCGCGACGCGCGATCGGAGCACCGGGACCGGCTTGCCCGGCAATTCGCGCTCGACACGACGCAGCCGTGGCTCCTGGCGGTCGGCATGATGCGCGACGGCGACAAGGCACGAAGCTACGAGATCCTGGCGCACGCCTTGGCGCTGCTGGCGGATCGCTCCTGGCAGCTGCTGATCGTCGGCGACGGGGCGGCGCGTGAGACGGTCGAAGCAGGCTTTGCCGGCCTGTCGCGGCGCGTCCGCTTCTGCGGTGCGTGTCCGGCGTCCGAGGTTGCGGCGATCATGGCGTCGAGCGACCTGCTGGTTTGGCCCGCAATCAACGAGGCGATCGGCATGACCTTCATCGAGGCCGCCATGGCCGGGCTCCCTGCGGTGGGCGCGGACCGGCCGGGCGTCGCCGCTGCCGTCGAGCACGACGTGACCGGGCTGTTGGCGCCGGAGGCCGACGCGCCGGCATTCGCCAATGCGGTGGCGCGACTGCTGGAAAATGCCGAGTTGCGCCGGCGAATGGGCACTGCAGCAGCGAGCCGTGCTGCAGTGCGCAATGACCTTGTCACCTCAGGCAAGCTAGTCTGTGCGGAGTTGGAGGCGGTGGCCCGATGAAACCGCGGCTCTTGTTCTATGTGCAACATCTGCTCGGCGTCGGTCATGTCAAGCGCGCGGCGGCAATCGCTCGCGCCGCGACCGAGCACTTCGACGTGCACGTTGCGCTTGGCGGCATGCCGGTGGCGCTCGCCGATTTCGGCTCCGCGACTCTCCATCAGCTGCCGCCGGCGCGGGCCGAGGACTTGAGCTTCAAAGTGCTGCTCGACGCCGCCGGCCGGCCGATCGACGACGGCTGGCGCGAGCGGCGCAAGGCAGCACTCCTGGCGCTCGCCGAGAGGGTCGCCCCGCGCGTGCTGCTGGTCGAGCATTATCCTTTCGGCCGCGGCAAGTTCGGATTCGAGCTCTTGCCGCTGTTCGCGCTCGTCAGGGCGAGGGCCGGCACCCGGATCCTGTGCTCGGTGCGCGAAGTGCTCGTCGAGAAGCGTGCCGATGGCAAGGCCGAAAAGGTCGTTGGCCTCCTCCGTCAGTGGTTCGACGCCGTCCTCGTCCACGGCGACGAAGCGATCATCGAGTTCGCCGCGACCTTTCCCGCCGCGGCCGCGATCGCGGACATGATCGAGTACACCGGCTACGTCGTCGATGGCGCGCCGGCAGCCCCCAGGTCGCGGCCGCGCTCGCAGGCCGGCGAAGTCGTGGTTTCAATCGGCGGCGGGGCCGTCGGCGCGAACCTGCTCGAGGCGGCGGTCGATGCGGCCCGATCAGGGGCGCTCGGCGCTCGTCACTGGCGGTTGCTGGCAGGCGCCAATTTGCCGGAAGAGGTGTTTCAGGCGTTGCGCGAAAGGGCGGCAGCGCACCCGCAATTAACCATCGAGCGTGCACGGCCCGATTTCCGCGAATTGCTGGAAAACGCAAGCTTGTCGATTTCGCAGGCCGGATACAACACGGTGATGGATATTCTGGCCGCCAGCTGCCCGGCCCTGGTCGTACCGTTCGCCGCCGAGGCGGAAAGCGAGCAGCGGTTCCGCGCCAGGGAGCTCGAGCGGCGCGGCCTGATCACGGTTCTGGAGGAAGCGGAGCTGACGCCGCGATCATTGGCCGCGGCTGCCGCCGCCACGCTCGCAAAGAGCGTCCCGGAGCACGCGATCAATCTCGAGGGCGCCCGCGGTACGGCGACGGCGCTGGCGCGTTGGGCGGGTGCAGCATGACCAGCGTCGCCGAAGAGTGGCTGCCGTTGCTGGACGAGCTCGATCGTTGGCTGGCGGCGGGCAGGATCGCAACCCTGTGGTGGCGGGACGACGATGCCGTCGAGCCGACGGGTGCGCTCGAGCGAATGCTTGCCATCGCCGGCCGCTACCGCGTGCCGCTTGGCCTCGCGGTGATCCCCGGCAAGGCGACAAACGCACTCGCGGAGCGGCTGGCGTCCGCCGACATGGTCGATGTGCTCCAGCATGGATATGTGCACGCGAACCATGCCTTGCCCGGCGAGCGGGCCGCCGAGTTCGGGCGTCAGCGGCCGCTCGAGACGCGACTCGCCGAGTTCGACGCGGGCTGGCGGCGGCTGCGCGAATTTCCTCGCCTGACACCGATTTTCGTACCACCTTGGAACCGCTACGATGCGGATCTGGCGCAAGGTCTGGCGTCGAGGGAGGTGCGAGCAATTTCGGCGTTCGGGCAGGCGAGGCAATTGCCTTCCGGCATCGTCGAATGCAATTGTCACGTCGACATCATTAGTTGGCGGACGACCAGGGGGTTTGCCGGGGTGGTCAAGACGGTGAACAGGCTTACCGAACAGCTGCGGGCGCGCCGGAGCGGCGCTGCTTCGTTGGCAGGAGGCGACCGGCATTTTGTCGCATCACCTCGCCCATGACGAGGGGTGCTGGCAATTCCTCGAAGCCTTGTTCGCGACGCTTGCGGAGCATCCAGCGGTCGGCTGGCTGCGGCCGATCGAAGCCGTTGCAGCGGTGGAGCAGCCATGAACGCGCCGCCGACCGCCAAGGACAACATCATCGAGGTCCGGGATCTGCGGGTCTCGTTCGCCACGCCAGGCGGAGCACTGGAGGCGCTGCGCGGCATCAATTTCCGCATCCGCGAGAATGAGACGGTGGCGCTGGTCGGCGAAAGCGGCTCCGGCAAGAGCGTCACCGCGCAGGTGCTCATGGGTTTGCTGCCGAAGGCGGCGCGCATCGTCGGCGGCGAGGCGCTGTTCAAGGATCGCAAGCGCGGCACCATCCAGGACCTGGTCAAGATTTCTCCGGCGTCGCAGGAGTTCCGCAGCATCCGCGGCGGACGCATTTCCATCGTGTTCCAGGAGCCGATGACCTCGCTGTCGCCGCTTCACCGGGTCGGCGGCCAGATCCAGGAGGCACTCGAGCTGCATGCCGACGTCAGCGGCGCGGCTGCCCGCGCGCGGGTCATCGACATGCTTCGGCTGGTGCGGTTCCCCGATCCAGAGCGCGGCTACAAGAGCTATCCGTTCGAGCTGTCGGGAGGGCTGCGGCAGCGCGCCATGATCGCGATGGCGCTGGTATGCCAGCCGGCGCTGCTGGTCGCCGACGAGCCGACCACCGCCCTCGACGTCACCGTGCAGGCCCAGGTGCTCGGCCTGATGAAGGATCTGCAGAGCGAGCTCGACATGTCGATGCTGATCATCACGCACGACATGGGAGTCGTCGCCAACATGGCCGACGAGGTGGTGGTGCTCTATCGCGGCGAGGTCATGGAGTCGGGTGATGCCGACGATATTTTCCGCGATCCGCGCCATCCTTACCTGAAGGCGTTGATGGCCGCCGTCCCGCGGATCGATGCCGACCCGGCGACCCGCCTGATGCCGCTGTCGACGCCCGACGAGGCCACGCCTGCCGCGCCCCCCAGACCGCGACCGCTGATCCGCCCCGATGCGCCGGCGCTGCTGACCGTCACCGATCTCGCCAAGAGCTACACAATCCATGCCGAGAGCTTCGGTCTGAAATCGACCAACGCCCGCACCGTCAAGGCGGTGGCAGGGGTCAGCTTCGCCATACGCAAGGGTGAGTGCCTGGGGCTGGTCGGCGAGAGCGGCTGCGGCAAGACCACCGTGTCCAAGATGATCGTCGGCGCGGTCCCCTCCGACAGCGGCAGCATCGTCTACCGCACCAACGACGGCGACGTCGACCTGGCTCCGATGAATGATGCGGCGCGCCAGCCCTATCGGCGCCACCTGCAGTATATCTTCCAGGATCCACAAGGTTCGCTCAACCCGCGCATGACGGTGCTCGACCTCATCGCCGAGCCGCTGAGGGTGCAGGGCATCGGCGACAAGGCTTCGCAGCGAGCCCGCGTCATGGAGCTGCTCGACCTGGTCGGAATCGATCCGCGCTTTCTCAACCGCTATCCGCATAGCTTCTCGGGCGGCCAGCGCCAGCGCCTGGGCATCGCCCGCGCCCTTACCCTGTCGCCGGAGATGCTGATCCTCGACGAGCCGGTTTCGGCACTGGACGTGTCGACCCAGGCGCAGGTGCTCAACCTTCTGAACGATTTGCGGTCGACGCTCGGCCTCACCTATCTGTTCATCTCGCACAACCTGGCCGTGGTGAACTACGTCGCCGACCGGGTGGCGGTGATGTGCGCGGGGCGGCTGGTCGAGATCGCGCCGCGCCGCGAGCTGTTCGCCGATCCGCGCCACCCGTACACGCGGGCGCTGCTGGCCTCGGCGCCGTCACCGGATCTCGAGCACCCGCTCGATTTCGCCGCCATCAGGGACGGAGCCGCGACCGATCCGGCCAATTGGCCGCCCCCGTTCGACGAGCCGGCCGGCGTGCAGTGCGCCCTGATCGAGGTCGGACCGGGCCATTTCGTTCGAACCCATGTGGACGTCAAAGTGAAGGAGCTGGCGTGATGCGAGCGTGGTTCCGGCTACTGGCGGTTGCCGCGATCGTGGCAACGAGTTTTGCGAGCGCCGCGGCTCGGGCCCAGTCGCCGGCTCTCGTCGATCCGCCGATGTTCGCCGAGGCCGTGAAGGCCGGGAAGCTGCCGCCGGTCGAGCAGCGGGTCCCGCTGGAGCCCTCGATCGTGACTTTCGACGGGACGACCAGGGTCATCGGCCGGCACGGCGGAATGATAACGCAGCTGATGGAGCGCTCGAGCGACATCAAGCGAATGTCGGCGTTCGGCTATACCCGCCTGGTCGGATACACGCCGGATTTCCGGCTGCAGGCCGACATCCTGAAGTCCTACGAGGTAAAGGAGGGCCGCGAATTCACGTTCGTGCTGCGTAAGGGCCATCGCTGGTCGGACGGCCAGCCCTTCACCACCGAGGACTTCCGCTACTTCTGGGAGGACATGGTCCTCAACAAGGAGATGAGCCCGGAAGGCGCGCCGATGGAGATGCAGGTCAGGGGGCAGCCGCCCAAGGTCGAGATCATCGACAAGGAGACGATCCGCTACACCTGGGACAGGCCCAATCCGTTCTTCCTGCCGGCGCTGGCGGCGGCAACGCCGCTGATGATCTATCGCCCGGCGCATTACCTGAAACAATTCCACAAGCGCTATGTGAAGGCCGAGAAGCTCAACGAGCTGGTGGCAAAGCGCAAGCGCCGCGACTGGGTCGACCTGCATTTCAATCGCGACCGCACCGCGCGTCTCGACAACCCCGAGATCCCGGTGCTCGATCCGTGGGTCAATACCACGCCGTCGCCGTCGGAGCGCTTCATCTTCGAGCGCAACCCCTACTTCCACCGGATCGACAGCGAGGGACGGCAGCTCCCGTATGTCGATCGCGTCGCGGTGACGATCGCGGCCTCCAAGCTGATCCCCGCCAAGGTCGGCGCCGGCGAGGTCGAGTTGCAGTCCCGCGCGCTGCAGTTCAACAATTACACCGTGCTCAAGCGCAGCGAGGCGCGTGAGGACTACAAGGTTCGCCTGTGGCGCAACGCACGCGGCTCGCAGGTCGCGCTATATCCGAACCTGAATGTGGCCGACCCCGAGTGGCGCGAGCTGATGCGTGACGTCCGCGTCCGCCGCGCACTGTCGCTTGCCATCGATCGGCGCGAGATCAACATGGTGATCTACTACGGGCTGGCGAAGGAGAGCGCCAACACCGTGATCGCCGCGAGCCCGCTATTCCGGCCCGAATTGCGGCATGCCTGGGCGAGCTTCGACCTTGCGCAGGCCAACCGGCTGCTCGACGAGGTCGGACTGGTCAAGCGCGACAGTCGCGGCGTCCGCCTGATGTCGGACGGGCGGCCGCTGGAGATCATCGTCGAGACCGCCGGCGAGGGGCCTGAGCATGCCGACGTGCTCGAGCTGGTGCGCGATACCTGGATCAAGGCCGGCGTCGCGTTGTTCATCAAGCCGCAGACGCGGGAGGTGATGCGGCGGCGGGTCAAGGCCGGAATGGCCACGATGTCCGTCTTCTATGGCATCGACAATGGCGTCGCCAATGCGGCAACGCCGCCGGATGAGGTGGCGCCCACGCAGGAGCAGCAGCTCCAGTGGCCGCAATGGGGGCTGTGGCATGCGTCGAGCGGCCAGAACGGCAGCAAGCCCGATCTGCCGGAAGCGGTGCGGCTTGGCGAGCTGTATGACGCCTGGACGATATCCGCCACGGACGACGAGCGCTCGCGCATCTGGTCGCAGATGCTGCAAATCAATGCGGATCAGGTATACTCGATCGGCATCATCAATACTGTTCCGCAGCCGATCGTGGTCTCGAACCGGCTGAGGAACGTGCCCGAAGACGCGCTCTACTCCTGGGAGCCAGGGGCACATTTCGGGGTCTTCCGGCCGGACACGTTCTGGCTCGTCGACGCGAAGCAAGGCTCATGAAATGCTGACCTATCTCGTCAAGCGGTTGATCACGATGATCATGACCCTGGTCGTGATCTCGGTGCTGGTGTTCATCATCATCAAGCTGCCGCCGGGAGACTATCTGAGCACCTACATCGAGGAGCTGAAGGCGCAGGGCGAGGCCGTGGATCAGGGCCGGATCGATTTCCTGCGCAAGCGCTACGGCCTCGATCTGCCGGCGTGGCAACAATATCTGAACTGGGCGACTGGATTGGTGCGCGGGGACCTCGGCTGGTCGTTCGAATACGATCAACCGGTTTCTCAGGTGGTCGGCGAGACGCTGTTCATGACCATCATCCTGAAGCTGGCGACGGTGCTGTTCATCTACGCGGTTGCCTTCCCGATCGGCGTCTATTCCGCGACGCATCAGTACAGCTGGGCCGACCACGGGCTGACGTTTCTCGGCTTTCTCGGCATCGCGATTCCGAACTTCCTGCTCGCGCTGATCATACTCTACGCGGCCAATGTCTGGTTCGGAACGTCGATCGGTGGTCTCATGGACCCGAGCTTCATCGACAAGCCATGGTCGTGGGGCAGGGCGCTGTCGGTGCTCGAGCACTTGTGGGCGCCGGTCTTCGTGATCGGCATCACCGGTACCGCCGGCATGGTGCGCAGGCTCCGCGCGAACCTGCTCGACGAGCTGCAGAAGCAGTATGTCACCACCGCAAGGGCCAAGGGATTGCCGGAGCGGCGGCTGCTGATCCGCTATCCGCTGCGGATGGCGCTCAATCCGTTCATCTCCGACGTCGGCTCGCTGCTGCCGCAACTCGTCTCCGGGGCGGTGATCGTCTCGGTGGTGATGAGCCTGCCGACCAGCGGACCGCTCCTGCTTTCGGCACTGCAGTCGCAGGACACTTATCTCGCCGGCTCCTTCCTGATGTTCCTGGCCACACTCACCGTGGTCGGCATGTTCATCTCCGATGTGGCACTGGCCATGCTCGATCCCCGGATCAGGTTGGAGTGACCGCATGCAAGAGACCGTGCCACCGCCTGGTTCCGCGTCGCCAACCGATCGCCTGCCGCACTACGTTTCGAGCGCGCCGTTCGAGCCGGGCCGGCCGCCACCGATGAGCGCTGCGCTGGAGCGCTATTACACTGCTTCCGGCCTGCGCATGATGTGGTGGCGGTTCCGCCGGCACAGAATCGCGGTGCTTTCGGGCGTGGTCCTGCTCGCCGCCTACATTGCCATCCTGTTCGTGGAGGTCATCGCGCCCTACGGCGTCGACCGGCGCAATATCGACTTCATCCACGCGCCGCCGCAGGCGATCCACTTCCTGCACGAGGGCGCGCTTGTCGGTCCCTTCGTCTATCCGCTCGATATACCGGCTCGACATGGAGACGCTGAAGCGCGAGTACACGCCCGACACCAGCAAGCCGCAGCGGGTGCGCTTTTTCTGCAGCGGCGACGAGTACAATTTCTGGGGGCTTTTTCCGGCCCGCTTCCACCTGATCTGTCCCCCTGTCGACGGCACGATGTTCCTGGTCGGCACCGATCGGCTCGGTCGAGATCTCGCCTCGCGGCTCATCTACGGGTCGCGGATCTCGCTGACCATCGGACTGATGGGCATTGCGGTCTCGTTCGTCCTCGGAATAACCATCGGCGGCATTGCCGGCTTCTTCGGCGGCATGGTCGACAATGTGATCCAGCGCATCATCGAGATCCTGCGATCGCTGCCCGAGCTGCCGTTGTGGCTGGCGCTTTCGGCCGCCTTGCCGGCGAACTGGAGCCCGATCCTGGTCTATTTCGGCATCACGATCATCCTGGGCCTGCTCGAGTGGCCGGGGCTGGCCCGGGCGGTGCGCTCGAAGCTGCTGTCGCTGCGGCAGGAGGATTATGCGGTCGCTTCCCGGTTGATGGGGGCAAAGCCGCCCCATATCATCGGACGCCACCTGCTGCCCAATTTCATGAGCCACCTGATCGCGTCCGCGACGCTGGCGATCCCCGCCATGATCCTCGGCGAGACTGCGTTGAGCTTCCTTGGCCTTGGCTTGCGCGCGCCGGTGACGAGCTGGGGTGTGCTGCTGGCGGAGGCGCAGAACATCGAATCGATCGCGCTCTATCCCTGGCTGCTGTTTCCGATGGTGCCGGTGATCATCACCACCCTCGCCTACAACTTCCTGGGCGACGGGCTGCGCGATGCCGCCGATCCCTACAACTGAAGCGGCGGGCTGGCGCGGAACGACGATCAGCGACCTTCGCGCCACCAGGCCAGCGTGATCAGGAACAGCAATGCCGCGAGCGCGAGCAGACCGGTGAACATCGGTGTCAGCTTCACGCCGCGGGTCACATAGGCCTCGCGATCCTTCAGGCCGAGCCAGCCCGAGCCTGCCAGCACGCGGGCGGATGACATCATCGTCACCCGTGGCACGTCGACCGACGTCGGGTCGCTGCTGGCAAATATGCCGGAGCCCTTGGTCCAGAAGATGCCGCCGCCGGTGCTCTCGACGAGCCCCTTCAGCTTCTCGTCGGTCGCGGTGACCTCGCTCATCTCGCGCGCATCCTCGGCGCCGACATGGGCGACGGCGGTGAGCGCTCCGGATGGGCCGGGGGTTTGCATCTTGTAGAGCCCGGGCTCCTTGACCTCGACCTCGGAGCGCCACCGGCCGGGCCCGGACTTTTCGAGCTCGACTGTCGACGAGTCGCCGCCCGGCTGCATCAGGCTGACCGGAGGCACGGCTTCCTCCATCGAGCGCCGCTCGATGGTGAGCTTCAGACCCTTGGCGGACGCGATCAGCCGCTCCTCCTCGAGGTCCGGCTCCTTCATCAGCCAGTGCGACAGCCGCCGCAGCAGGTCGGTATGCGGCCCGCCGCCATCGTAGCCCCGCGCCCACAGCCAGGCGTGGTCGGAGGTCAGCAGCGCGATCCGGCCCTTGCCCTTGCGGTCGAGTATCAGCAGGGGCCTGTCCTCGGCGCCGCTCATGACGACACGGCCGCGATCGGGTCGCACGTCCACCTGGCGGAACCAGCGTCCCCAGCTCGGCACCGCGCCGTCGCCGCCCGGCAGGCTCCGCGTCACCGGATGCTTGGCGCCGGTCTCGGTGATCTTGGCCTTGAACGGCTGTTCCAGGACACGGCCGGTCGGCAGCGCCGGCAGCACCGGCGACAGCGGCGTGCGCACCAGGCTCGACGCGCCGGCATAGTCGTCGCCGGCTGCGATCAGCAGCGCGCCGCCATGCTCGTTCACGTACCGCGCGATGTTGTCGTAGTAGAGCAGCTGCAGGATGCCACGGTGCTGATAGCGGTCGAAGATGATGAGGTCGAACTCGTTGATCTTCTGCGAGAACAGCTCGCGGGTCGGGAACGCGATCAGCGACAGCTGGTTGATCGGCGTGCCGTCCTGCTTCTCCGGCGGGCGAAGGATCGTGAAGTGAACGAGATCGACGGCGGCATCCGACTTCAGCAGGTTGCGCCAGGTTCGCTCGCCGGCGTGCGGCTCGCCGGAGACCAGCAGCACCCGCAAGTTCTCGCGCACGCCCTCGGCGGCCACCACCACGCGGTTGTTGGCAAGGGTGAGCTCGCCCGGCACGCTCGCCAGCTCGATCTCGAGAATGTTCTGGCCGGAATGCGGGAACGGCATCGGAATGCGCACCGTGCGGCCGATCTCGCTGCGGACCGTTTCGTCCGGACGCCCTTCGCGGCGGACCTTGAGGGAAACCGCGTTGCTCGATTGGCCCGAGCGGCCCATCTCGCGCACGGCGACCTCGATATCTCGGGTCTGGCCGACGATGCCATACTTCGGCGCCGTGATGATCTCGAGGCGGCGGTCGAACTCGCCGGGACGACCGGTCAGCAATGCGTGAACCGGTGCGTCGAACCCGAGTGCGGCGGCCGATTTCGGCACGTCGTGCACCTGCCCGTCGGTCACCATGATCACGCCGGCCAGCCGGTCCGGAGGCACGCTCGCCAGTGCCTTGTTGAGGTCGGTGAACAGCGTCGTGCCGGACGTCGTCTCGCCGTCGGGCTTGGATGACGAGACGATCTTGACCTGCAGGCCCGGCACCTTGCCGAGCTTTGCCTCGATGTCGGCGCGGATCGCCGCCGCCTGCGCCGGTCGCCCGGCCAGAAGCTGGCTGGTGCTTTCGTCGATCACGACGATCGCGATGTTGCCGAGATTCTCTCGCTCCTCTTCCCGCAGGGTCGGATTGGCGAGCGCCAGCAGGAAGGTTGCAAGTGCCGCGGTGCGGAACGCCGCGCCGCGCGTCCGGCGGAAAAACAGCAGCGCCACCAGGACGAGCGTGACCGCGATCGCGGCGTAGAGCACGACCGGCGGCAGCATCGGAGCGAAATCTATCGACCAGCTCGTCATTGACCGAGCCTCTCGAGCAGTGCCGGGATATGCACCTGATCAGCCTTGTAGTTGCCGGTAAGGGCGTACATCACGATGTTGACGCCGGTGCGGAAGGCCATTTCGCGTTGCGCCTCGCCGCCGGGGACCGTCGGGTACAGCGGCCGCAAGTTCGCATCGAGCGCCCAAGCCGAGGCAAAATCGTTGGAGGTGATGATGACCGAGCTGACGCCATCGGCGTGCTTGGCGCGTCGGCCCTGGGTGGAGTTCTCGGGCGCCTCGGCCTCGACCCACAGCTGTCCGCCGTCCCAGCGGCCGGGGAAGGAGCGCAACAGGTAGAACGATTTGGTCAGCACGTGGTTGTCCGGGACCGGCTCGAGCCGGGGCAGATCAAGCCTGCCGAGCAGGCGCTGCAGCGCAGTGCCGTCGCGTCCGCCACTCTGGAGGTTGAAGCCTGACGGCATTCCCTGGCCGTAGTCTCGCGTATCGAAGATGATCAAGCCACCCTGCTTCATGTAGGCGTCGATCTTGGCCAGCACCGCATCCGGCAGGGCGCGCGCGTTCGGCAGCACCGGCCAGTACAGGATCGGAAAGAACGCGATCTCGTCACTGACGATGTTGATTGCGATCGGCTCGCCGGGATCGACGGCGGTCCGGTTCATGAGCACGCGGTTGAGGCCCAGCAGTCCCTGCCGGCTGACGTCGTCGGTGGCGGGATCGCCGGAAACGACATAGCCGAGGCTGACCTTGCCGGTCGCCGCGAGCGCCTGCAGGTCCGACGGGCTCAAGCCCGGCGGACGGATCGTCTGGGGCGGCGGCGATGGCTGGCTGAAGGGTGCCAGCAGGTCGGGCGAGATGCGCAGATCCGGCCGGAAGGGCTGGTCGCTCTGCGCCATCGCGCCGTCCGCGAGGCACAGCCACGCGCCGGTTGCCGCGACGATCAGGATCGCGGCCGTTCCGGCGCTGGGCCGGGACCACGTCCACATTCGCACACCGGCCTGCAGCAGCAGGACGGCTACGACGTCGGCGAACAACAAGGCGAGTGCGATGGCGAGCAGGGTCGGCTTCAGGGGCTTTGCCATCTGGCTGGTATAGGCTCGCCGCTCGGCTGCTGCCGGCAGCCCGGGCAACGGCTGCAATGTGGATTTAGGCGCGATGACATTGAGGGCGCGCGGACTGGACTGCGATCCATAATATCCCGGCGGGTGATCCGCCGAGGGCCGAGTCTCGGCAAGCTTCACCGCCGCCAGCGCCTGCGCCGTCGGCGGGGGTGATCGCAGCGTGCCGAAGCCGTCGAGAACCTGGATCGGCGCCAGCACGTTGGACTGGTCGGCCACGGCAGTCTCGGCCGGCTCGGCGGCCTTGCCGTTCTCGAGCGCGTTGCCGGTCTGCTGGCTGCTCTTGGCCAGCGTCGAGATCCGCCGCAGCATCTCGACGAACAGACCGGACAGCGGCAGATTGGACCATTCGGAGTTGGCGGTGACATGGAACAGCACGAGCTGGCCGGCGCCGCGGGCGGCGGCGGTAACGAGCGGGGTGCCATCCTTCAGCCGAGCCCACACCTTCACGTTCGCATCGAGCCGGGACGGATCGGTCAGCACCTGCCGTGTCACTCGCACGTCGGCCGGGACATCGAGGCCGGCGAACAGGCTGTCATCGGTGAATGTGCCGAGTGATTGCGGGGTCGACCAGGACAGGGCGCCGCCAAGGGTGCGGCCGCCGATCCGCAATGGTGCCGGCAACAGGTCGTCGCCGCCCTTCTCGAGACGGTGGCCGGCGAAACGAACCAGGACGCCGCCCTTGCGCACCCATTCGTCGACGCGAGTCTTCATCTCACCTTCGAGCGTGCCGATGTCGGCGAGGATCATCACCGTGGCGTTCTGCTTGATAACGGTATCGATGCCCTGCGCGAGGTTCGAATCGCGCGGCTGGACGATCTCGGCAAATGGCGCGAGCGCCTTCTGGATGTAATAGAGCGGCGCCAGCAGGGGTTGCGCCTGCTCGCGGCTTTCGCCCGACAGCAGCCCGATGCGGTTCCATTGGGACGAGGCGTCGAGCAACTGCACGGCACCTGCCGATCGCTCGGTCGCGATCTCCACCCGGGTCACCTGGTTGCGCAATTCGAGCGGCAGCTCGAAGCTTGCGGCGGCCGACGCCGCACCGGCCGCAAGCCTGAATTGTGCCTCTCCCAGGCGCTGGCTGCGCAGCGAATACGCATGAATTACGCCGTCGCGCGGGCCGCCGCCGGTCCGCAGCACTGTCGCTTCGAGCTTGCCGCCGCTGCCCAACCCGGCGAACAGCCCCAACGGCTCCTCGCCGGTGCCGGCCACGATGACAGAGAGACCGCTCTGTGCGAGGCGGGCAAGCTGGTCGGCGAAACCGCGCGCGGCGCCGTCGTGATCGATCCCGTCGGCAAGCCAGACGATCGACGCGCCCTGGCTCGATGCCAGCGCCGTTTCCAGACGAGCGGCGGCCTCGCTACGCTGCGGCGCGAACGGCTGCGGCTGCAATGCCGCTGCGGTCGAGCGTGCGGCGGCCGGCGGCTCGATGCGGGCCTGGGGATTTCTGGTCGCGCTGGCGGTGGCAATGATCGCGACCGCGCGGTTCTGCGACTCGGCCTCGGAAATCAGCCGGTCGATCATGCGCGTGCGCTCCGCCCAGCGGGAGGCCGCCGCCCAGCCATTGTCGACGACGATGACGACCGGGCCGCTGCCCTTGAGCGCGGTCTCGCGATCGGGATTGAGCACCGGATCGGCGAGCGCCAGGATGACCAGGGCCGCCGCCAGCATGCGGATGAGCGTCAGCCACCACGGCGTCTTGGCGGGCGTCTTTTCCTTGTTCTCCAGGCCGACCAGGATGCGCGTTGCCGGAAACGCGACCTGGCGCGGCCGTGGCGGGATCGTCCGCAACAGCCAGTAGATCACCGGCAGGCTGAGCAGTCCGGCAAGGAGCCACGGGTTGAGGAAAGCCAGCGCGCCGATGCTCATGCGCGATCTCCGGCGACGCCCATCCAGCGATAGTCCCGGTTGTTCGACTGCATCCGCATGATCAGCGCCAGCAGTGGTTCGGCCGCCGGCCGGTCGGTGCGATGCGCCAGCAGCGACCAGCCGAGCTTGCGGGCGATCGCCTCCAGTCCGGCGCGGTGCGCCGCGAGCCTTTCGACATACTGCGGCCGCAGGCTTTCCGCCCGATCGGCGATCCAGCGCTCGCTGCCTTCGAGAGCCGTGAACTCGGTGCGGCCGTCGTACGGCAGCGTCTCCTCGGCCGGATCGAGCACCTGGATCAGATGCCCGAATACATGGTTGGCGGCGAGCGTCTGCAAGCGTGCCTCGATCTGCGGCAGCGGATCGAGGAAGTCGCTCGCCAGGAGCACGCCCGAGAGCCGGGGCAGCTGTTCAGGTGGCGGCAGGCTTTCGGCCAGGACCGGATTGGCGAGGCTGCCGGCGATCCGCTCGGCGAGGTGGCGCGCCGCCTTGCGATTGGCGCTCGGCCGGCTCAAGCCGAGAAGCGCCACGCGTTCGCCGCCGCGCACCAGCAACTCGGCTGCGGCAAGGATCAGCACCAGCGCGCGGTCTCGCTTGGTCACGGTTGCGAGATGACTCCTGAACGCCATCGACTTCGACAGGTCCGGCCACAGCCAGATGGTGTGCGCGGCCTCCCACTCGCGCTCGCGCACGAACAGATGGTCGGAGCTGGCCGACCGCCGCCAATCGACCAGGGTGGCCGCATCATTGGCTTGGAACTGACGGAACTGCCAAAAGGTTTCACCGGGGCCCGCCCGCCGCCGGCCGTGGATGCCATGCGACACATTGAGCGAGATGCGCATCGCCTCGGCCACGAGATCCGGCAAGCTCTCGGCCAGACCGTGAGCGGCGCCGGCCAGGTCCAGTATCTGGGTCGCGGCGCCACTGTCCGCCGTCCTGGATGACGCGTGCCAGAGTGCCGCCACGTGTCGCTACTCCAACCGGCTGGCAAGGCGGGCGATAATGCTCGACACATCCTCGCCTTCGGTTCGCGCGGCGAAAGTCAGCGCCATGCGGTGCTTCAAGACCGGTTCGGCCAGTGCCGCCACATCGTCGATCGATGGCGCCAGCCTGCCGTCGAGCAGTGCCTTGGCGCGCACCGCCAGCATCATCGCCTGACTGGCGCGCGGGCCGGGGCCCCAGGCGATGAAGCGGTCGGTTTCCTTGTCGGCGCCCGGTCGCGCGGCGCGGACCAGCCTGAGAATTGCCTCGACGACCTTGTCCGGCACCGGCACCTGCCGCACCAGCCGCTGCGTCGCCATCAGCTCCTGCGCGGTTATGATCGCCTCGAGCTTGCGCTCCTCGGTGCCGGTCGTCGCGAACAGCATCCGCCGCTCGGCCGCGAGATCGGGATAGGTGACGTCGATCTGCAGCAGGAAGCGGTCGAGCTGGGCCTCGGGCAGCGGATACGTGCCCTCCTGCTCGAGCGGGTTCTGGGTCGCCAGAACGTGGAACGGGGCCGGCGTGTCGTGACGCTGGCCGGCCACGGTGACGTGGTGCTCCTGCATCGCCTGGAGCAGCGCCGACTGGGTCTTCGGCGAGGCGCGGTTGATCTCGTCGGCCATCAGCAGCTGGGTGAAGATCGGCCCCTTGATGAAGCGGAACGAGCGGCGCTGGCCGGCCGCCGCCGCGACATTGTCCTCCAGCACCTCGGAGCCGATGATGTCGGACGGCATCAGGTCGGGCGTGAACTGGATGCGCTTGGCATCGAGGCCGAGAACCTTGCCGAGCGTTTCGACCAGCAGCGTCTTGGCGAGGCCGGGGACGCCGATCAGCAGGGCATGGCCGCCGGCGAGAATGGTCACCAGCGTGCGTTCGATGACCAGGTCCTGGCCAAAGATCACGGAGCCGGCCGCCTTGTGGACCCGTTGCATGCGCTCGGCCGCCGCCTCGATACGGGCGACCACGTCGCTGCTTCCCGGGGCGATCTGTGAAGTAATGGATTGTGTGCTCATATCCTCACTATAGGCTGGCTTTCGCGCCTGCGAAATACTGTTGCATGACGAGCAGTCAGAATACCAAGTTGGGGCTGGAACATGGCGAATGCCAGCCGAGGGAGCCAGAAACCGTGTCGAATGCTCCACCGAGCGACGAAAAACCGCGCATTCCAGGGCTCGATGCTTTGATCGAAGCGGCCAAGGGCGACCGCCTGCCGCCGGTCGACAGGTGGGATCCGCCCTATTGCGGCGATATCGGCATGGCGATCCGTGGCGACGGCACCTGGTTCTACCAGGGCTCGCCGATCGGCCGGAAGCCCATGGTCAAGCTGTTCTCGCGGATCCTGCGGCGGGATGCGGACGGACGTCACTTTCTCGTGACCCCGGTCGAGAAGGTCGATGTCACGGTCGCCGACGCGCCGTTTCTGGCGGTCGAGATGGACGTTCGCGGGGCGGGCGACGCCCAGGTGCTGACGTTTCGCACCAACGTCGACGATGTCGTGTCATGCTGCCGCGAGCATCCGCTGCGGTTCGTCGCCGAGGCGGCAGGCGGTGGCTCGAAACCCTACCTGCTCGTTCGTGGCCGCCTGGAGGCGCTGGTTACCAGGGCGGTCTATTACGATCTCATGGAGCTGGTTGTCGATCGCGATGGCGAGACAGGCGTGTGGAGCGGCGGCGTGTTCTGGAAAGTCGCCTGACACGGAGTGCGAAGAAGGAGTGTGATGATTCGAAGTCCGCATCCATCGCGCCGCCGAGTTGCGGACTTCGAAACTGCCGATCAATGCCTTGCTAGTGTCCTCGTCGATCGCAAAGTTCGCAAAGTACTTGCTGCGGGTGGTGCCGAACTTCGCGACGGGACACTAGGACAATGATCGCGTTGACGCCCGCGGCTGGCTGTCTAGCCTGCAATTGCCGGTTTCGCCGCGCCCTCAATAGCCCGAGCTGCCATGTCGCAATCGTACCCGCCGGCCCGACCTCGGGCACCTTCTTCTCGCAGCGGTTGAGGCTGCACTATGTCGATTGGGGCAATCCGGGCGCGCCGCCGATGCTGCTGGTCCATGGCGGGCGCGACCATTGCCGCAACTGGGATTTTGTCGCCCACCGGCTGCGCGACCGGTTCCACATCATCGCGCCGGATCTGCGCGGACACGGCGACAGTCAGTGGGCGGCGAGCGGCAGCTATGGCATGGCGGCCTACATCTACGACCTGTGGCAGCTGGTCGAGAGCCTGCGGCTCGCCCCGGTGACGATCATCGCGCATTCGCTCGGCGGCATGATTTCACTGCGCTATGCCGGTCTTTATCCGGAAAAAGTCGCGCGCATCGTCTCGATCGAGGGGCTTGGACTTTCGCCGAAGGAGCAGGCGGAGCGGCTGGCCAAACCATATCATGAGCGACTTGCCGCGTGGATCGGCGAGCAGCGCGGCCTCGCCGGCCGCCAGCCGCGGCGATATGCGAGCCTAGCCGAAGCCTTCCAGCGCATGCGTGACGAAAATAAGCACTTGAATGAGGCGCAGGCCGAGCATCTCACCCGCTTCGGCATTAACCAGAACGAGGACGGCACCTACAGCTGGAAGTTCGACAACTACCTGCGGTCATGGCCGCCGTCCGACATGACACAGGCCGAGGTCGAGCACTTGTGGGGCCGCATCACCTGCCCGGCGCTGCTGGTCTACGGCGGCGACAGCTGGGCCTCGAACCCGGAGAAGGACGGCCGCGCCCGCCATTTCAAGACCGCGCGCGTCCTGACGATCCCCGGCGCCAGCCATTGGGTCCACCACGACCAGTTCGACGCCTTCATGGCGGCGACGGAAGCATTTCTGGCGGCATAGGCGATCGACGGCTACACGCACCTGCCGCCGTCGACCTCGAGGGCGACGCCGGTGATGAACTCGGAGGCCGGGTCGGCGAAGAACAGGGCGGCGTTGGCGATGTCGGACGGCCTCGACATGCGGCCGAGCGGGATCGTCGCGATGAACTTGGCGCGGTTCTCCGGCGTGTCGGGAACGCCCATGAACTGCTCCAGCATACCGGTCTCGCCGATCACCGGGTTGATCGCGCAGACCCGGATCTTCTTCGGCGCCAGCTCCACGGCGAGCGACTTGGTCAGCGTTATCGCCGCGCCCTTCGAGCCGTTGTACCAGGTGAGGCCGGGCCGCGGACGAACGCCCGCCGTCGACGCCGTGTTGATGATGACGCCGCCGCCGCGCTTCTCCATCTCCGGCACGCAGGCCAGCACGGCGAGATAGATCGCCTTGACATTGACGGCATAGATCCGGTCGAACTCAGCCTCGGAAACGCCCATCAACGGCTGGTTCTTGTGGGTGTAGCCGGCGTTGTTGACCATGATGTCGAGGCCGCCGAAGGTCTTGACCGCTTCCGCCACCATGGCATCGACCTCGGCTTTCTTCGTCACGTCGACGGCGACGTGGCTGGCGGCCTTGCCGATCGACTGCGCCACCTCCCGCGCGCCCTGCCCGTTGATGTCGGCAATGACGACCTTGGCGCCTTCCGCGGCGTAAAGCTCGCAGATGCCGCGCCCGAACCCCGACGCACCGCCGGTGACGATCGCAACCTTGCCATCGAGACGCATGAGCCGTTCCTCCCGGATATTGCTGTTGTTTGCGGTTGCCGTGACAGTAGCGGCAGCCGGCGGCATGACAAGATCCGCGCCTGCTGCCGGATTGCAGAGCGGGCGTGCAATCGGGGTACGGCCGGGTGCTTCGACGACGGCGCGGTCGTCGAGCGGCGCGGCGATCGCGCTACTTCACCAGGCGCGCATATCCCTGCTCGATCGTCGCATCGATCTGCCGGCGATATCCGTCATAGGCCGGGTGCTTGGCGGTGATCTCGCCGAACTCGACATCCCGCCAGTCGGTGCGCCTGGCGTAGACGATCGGCGCCGACACCGGCACGAACTGCGCGCGCGACTTGTTCAAGGTCGTGATTATGCCGCGCATCTCGCCGTTCTGGTCGACCTGCGACACGAGGATCATGCGCATCGCGCCCTTGGTCAGCGACACCAGATGGATGAACATGGATGATGCCGGCACGTAGAGGCGGCCACGGTGCGAATAGGGCGCGTCGGGCCGGTTCTGCTCCTCGAACAGCAGGCTTGGCCAGCCGGGGTCCCACGTGATCTCGGTCCGATAGGCGACAATCGTGTCGGGCACGGTGAAGGCCGGCCGTAGCGTCAGGTAGCTGCCGATGTAGTGATCGACGGCAAGGCGATTGTAGGCGCCCATGTAGAGCGGCGCGACCTCGGTGCCGATGGTCGGCTTGCCGGGCTCATGGCGCTCGGTGACGTGACTGCCGGGCACGGCGTTCCATGTCTTCTTGGTTTCCTCGAAGTCGAGGCCGAGCACCATGCAGACGTCGAACAGCGTCTGATCGCGCACCGGGCGGCCGTGCATCAGGTTCTGGATCGTCTTTTCATGGCAGTCGGCGGCGTCGGCGAGCTCGGCCTGGGTGATCTTCTTCTCGATCATCGCCTTGGAAATGCGGGCGACGGCCGGGTTTCGATCGGCGGCTGACATCAATCTCTCGCTTCCAGGCTGGCACGGCGGAATTGCCGGTCGATGTCGGAAAGTACCGACAAATTCCGTCGGTACGCAATCGGCAGTCGCGGCGCACTACCGACCTTTGCCGGAATAGTTTCCCGGTTGCGGCCGGATTGCCTCAACTTTCCGAACGTGTCGCCGCATCGTTGGGCAATCGAACCTGGACACGGAGGCCAAGATGTTGCGCATTGTCGCCCTTGCTATCGGATTGTCGGCTATCGGGCTGGCGGCCACCTCGCCGGCGGGCGCGGTCGATTTTTCATGCCGCGACGCCACACTGCCGGCTGAACGCACCATCTGCGCCGACAAGCGCCTCGCCGGTCTCGATGAGACCATGGCGAACATCTACGGGCGGCTGTGGTCGCATTCGAGCTATCGGTCGCGACTGGAATTGCGCGCCGCGCAACACCGCTTCCTCAGCGCACGAAACGACTGCATGTGGAACGCGCGATGCATTCGCGATGCCTATCTCGATCAGATCTCAGTCCTCGACGGCAAGCTCGTCGAGACTCTCGAGAACTGAGGCTCGGGTGGCGCTAGTGTGGCGATTTCGAAGTCCGCTTCATACTAGCGGCATACTCCAGTGCGGACTTCGAAATCATAAGCCACACTAGAAGCTTGGATTTGCTAGTGTCCTTATCGATCGCGAAGTTCGTCCGATAGCCATGCGAATGAAGCGAACTTCGCGATCGGGACACTAGCGGAAGATCCCGCAAAGCATCCATAGCCCGGCCGCTGCCATCATCGCCTCGATCAGGACCTGGAAGCGGCCGGCGTCGAGATCCTGCAGGATCCGCTTCGAGATCCACGAGCCGACCATCAGCGCCGTGCCGACGATCAGGCCGCGCGCCACGGTGGCGGCGGACAAGGCGCCGAAGGTCTTGAACGTGATCGTCTTGGTGAGCGAGATCACCGCCGATCCGACCGCCTCGGTGGCGACGAAGCTGCCCTTGGTCAAGCCGTAGGCGAGGAAAAATGGCGTGTTGATCGGGCCGGTCGATGCGACGATGCCGGTCAGGAAGCCGATCGCGCCGCCGACGACGGCCATGCCCGGCAGCGACATGCGAAAGCCGTGGCCGATCAGCCAGCGCCTGAGCGGGATCGAGACGAGCAGGAACGCGCCGAGCGTGGCTTCGATCATCACGGGATCGAGCGCCAGCAGCGTGCGCGCGCCGGCAACCGCCGCCGGGACCGCGGCGAGGCAGTAGACCGCATTGAGCTTCCAGTCGATCGCTCGCCACCAGACCGCCGCACGCGAGGCGTTGGCCATCAGCGCCGCGATCGCCATGATCGGAATCGTCTCCTTGGGGCCGAAAACCCAGGCGATCGCCGGCAGCAGCATGATCGACGCGCCGAAGCCGACCACGCCGCCAACTGTCCCGGCTGCGACACCGAGGAAGAGGATCAACACCCATTCCACTTGGGCTTTGCCTCCGCTGCTGGCCCCGCCGCCGACAGTTGCTCAGGGCAAGCTCTTGTCCTCGAACCGGCACAGGTCCGCGATGATGCATTCGGCGCATTTGGGCTTGCGCGCGAGGCAGGTGTAGCGGCCATGCAGGATCAGCCAGTGGTGGGCATGCAGGCCATACGCCGGCGGCACGACGCGCTCGAGTGCGGCCTCGACCGCCTCGGGATCCTTGCCCGGGGCGAGGCCAGTTCGGTTGGCAACGCGGAATACGTGCGTGTCGACCGCCATGGTCGGGCGCCCGAAGGCCATGTTGAGAACGACGTTCGCGGTCTTGCGGCCGACGCCCGGCAAACGCACCAGCGCATCGCGGTCGTCCGGTACGACCGCATTGTGATCATCGATCAGCGCTTGCGACAGCGCGATCACGTTCTTCGCCTTGTTGCGGTAGAGACCGATGGTCTTGATGTGGTCGCGCAGCCGCTCCTCGCCGAGCGCCAGCATCTTTTGCGGGGTATCGGCGATCGCGAACAGGGCGCGCGTGGCCTTGTTGACGCCGGCATCGGTCGCCTGGGCCGAGAGCACGACCGCGACCAGCAGCGTGAAGGCGTTCACGTGCTCCAGCTCTCCTCTCGGCTCGGGCTCGCGAGCGTGAAAGCGGCGGAAGATCTCCTCGATGACGGCCGGCTTCAGGCGGCTTGCCGCCTTGCCGCGCGCCGTGCCGCCCGATTCGCCTCGGGTCCGATGTGCGGCCGTCTTCGTTCTTGCGGTCACTCTGGCTGGCGACCGGCCGGGGAGAGGTTTCATCGATGCCCTGACTTTTCTTGCAGGTGTGGAGCGACTACTGTCGACGGCGAGGCTCGTTTCGAATGTGCCGCAGAACGAGGCGAACTTCGCGAAAGCGACATCAGGTTTGCGCACATGAGCGAAAATGACGACCCGAATCAAGCGTCTGAGCCGTTTCGCGCCGTGCTTTCCCCCTATCGATCGCTCGGTGCGCGAGGGTTTGTCACGCTGATGGCGGCGCTTTGCGCGGTCAACTTCGTCGTCGGAGTTGCATTCTGGAGCATCGGCGCATGGCCCATTCTCGTGTTCTGCGGGCTCGATGTGGCCCTGATCTATATTGCGTTCAAACTCAATTACCGTGACGGCCGAGCCTATGAGACGGTCGACCTCACGCCGGAGCTTCTGACGGTGACGAGCGTCGATGCCTACGGCCGGCGGCGCGCGTTCGAATTCAATCCATACTGGGTGCGGGTCAATCTTCACGAGCATCACGACGGCCGCACCGAGCTCGAGCTTGCCCATCATGGCCGGCGGCTGGTGTTTGCGCGCTGTCTCAACGACGATGAGAAGCGCGAGTTCGCCGAGGCCCTGCGCCATGAGCTGGTGAGAGTGCGCCGCATGGTGGGGTTCTGATATCGGCTTTGCGGCACATCAATTGGCCCGGCACAGGCTGCTGCTAGATGCTGCCGGATTTCATGCCCTGGGAAGGACTGAGGATGCGGAGCAGGCTCGGCATACTGGCGGCGATCGGTTGTCTGCTCGCCGACCCCGCCGTCGCGGCCGAGCAGACGACGCTGCAGCGCGGTCGCGCGCTTGCCGAGCAGTTGTGCGGCGAATGCCACGCCACCGGCGAGACGGGCGCCAGTCCGCACAAGATCACGCCGCCGTTTCGAACGCTCGCCGAACGCTTTCCGGTCGAGATGCTCGTCGAGGCATTGAAGACCGGGCAGATCTCAGGGCACGACGAGATGCCGATGTTCGTGCTGGAGATGGAGGACATGCAGGCGCTGATCGCCCATATCGACAGCTTCGCCGAGCCGGGCTCGCGCTATCTGGCGGCGCCGCCGAAGTGACCGCCGGAAGCCGCTGGCGACTGCCGGCCGCCCGCTTCGTCGGCGCGCGGGCGACGCTATTGCCGGTCGCGGTCGAGGCCGACAGGTTTCGGGTCGCCACGCCGTAGCCGCTGCGATACATCCGCGCCAGGCCTCGCTAGCAACCAGGCAGGAACGCCATGCTTCATCAAATCGACACCGCACCGATCCACTCCCTCGGCCCGGACCGCTCGCACGACTACGATCTCGTCCGCGTCGCCATCCGCTTTCTGACCGAAAACTGGGCCGACCAGCCGGATCTCAATTGCCTGGCGCGGCACTTGGGCCTGTCAGCGGCCCACTGCCAGAAGCTGTTCAAGCGGTGGTGCGGGCTGTCGCCGAAGGAGTTCGTGCAGGCGATCACTGTCGATCACGCCCGCGGGCTGTTGGGCAACTCCGCCAGCGTGCTCGAGGCGGCGCACGAGGTCGGCCTGTCCGGCGGCGGACGCTTGCACGACCTGTTCGTCGATCACGAGGCGATGACGCCCGGCGACTACAAGCGGCGCGGCGAAGGGCTGGAGATGGTCTATGGCTTCCACGCCTCGCCGTTCGGCGAGGTGCTGCTGCTCGCGACGACCGATCGCGGCGTCGCCGGCATCGCCTTTGTCGACGAGGACAAGAACCAGACCCGTGCCGAGGCGCTGGCCGACATGACGTCACGCTGGCCGGCGGCCAGTTATGTCGAGGCGCCGGAGAAGACCGCGCCGCACGCCGCGCGCATCTTTGATCCCGAGACGTGGCGGCCGGAGCAGCCGGTGCGGCTGGTGCTGATCGGCACCGATTTCGAGGTGCGCGTGTGGGAGACGCTGCTGCGGATCCCGATGGGCCGGGCAGTGAGCTACAGCGATATTGCCCGCCACCTCGGCAAGCCGCAGGCTTCGCGAGCGGTCGGCTCGGCCGTCGGCCGCAATCCGATCTCGTTCGTCGTGCCCTGCCACCGGGTCCTGCGCGGCGACGGCAGCCTCGGCGGCTACCACTGGGGTCTCACCCGCAAGAAGGCATTGATCGGCTGGGAGACCGGCCGCGTCGCGGCCGGCGGCGGCACGCCTGCCGCGCCGTTCTGACCCGCGAGTGCCGGACTGGACCGGTCGGCGAGGGCGCATTACTGCTGCGGTTCAACCACATGCAGCATGCCGCGAGCCGCTTCCATGACCACCTCCGATGCCGGCCTAGAGATGCCACTCGATCCGCAGTGGGGCGAAATCCGCGAGGGGGTTCGCCGCGTCTGCGAAGGCTTTCCCAACGCCTATTGGATGAAGCTCGATCACGACGACGCCTATCCGGCTGAATTCGTCTCCGCGCTGACCGAGGCTGGCTACCTCGGCGCACTGATTCCGGAGGAATACGACGGCGCCGGCCTGCCGCTCTCCGCGGCGGTGGCGATCCTCGAGACGATCCACTCGGAAGGCTGCAACGCGGCGGCGTGCCACGCCCAGATGTACACGATGGGGACCGTGCTCAAGCACGGCAATGCCGAGCAGAAGAAGAAGTACCTGCCCGGCATCGCCGCCGGAACGCTTCGCCTGCAGGCGTTCGGCGTCACCGAGCCGACCACCGGCAGCGACACCACGCAACTCAAGACCCGGGCCGAGAAGAAGGGCAACGACCGCTACATCGTCAACGGCCAGAAAGTCTGGACCAGCCGGGTGATGCACTCGGACCTGATGCTGCTGCTCGCGCGCACGACGCCCGCCGACAAGGTGAGGAAGCGCTCGCAGGGACTGTCGGTGTTCCTCGTCGATCTGCGCGAGGCGAAGGGCAAGGGCATCGAGATGAAAAAGATCGATGCGATGATCAATCACAATACCTGCGAGGTGTTCATCGATAATCTCGAGGTGCCGGCGGAGAACCTGATCGGGGTCGAGGGCGAAGGCTTCAAGTACATCGTCGACAGCATGAATGCCGAGCGCATCCTGATCGCCGGCGAATGCCTGGGCGACGCGCGCTATTTCACCCGTCGGGCGAGTGACTACGCGAGGGAGCGTGTCGTGTTCGGCCGACCGATCGGCCAGAACCAGGGCGTCCAGTTCCCGATCGCGCGCGCCTACGCCGACTACGTCGCCGCCGACCTCGTCGTCGCCAAGGCGGCGGCGCTGTTCGAGGCTGGCCGCGACTGCGGCGCCCACGCCAACATGGGCAAGATGCTCGCGGCGGACGCCGCCTGGAAGGCTGCCGAGGCCTGCATGCAGACGTTCGGCGGTTTCGCCTACGCCCGCGAGTACGGCATCGAGCGCAAGTGGCGGGAGACGAGGCTCTATCAGACGGCGCCGATCTCCACCAACATGGTGCTCGCGTACGTTGCCCAGCACGTCCTGGGGTTGCCGCGCAGCTATTAACCGGATGGCAAGGACCATCGCCATGCCTGCGGCGTCGGCAACGGCCGCGAGTTGCTGCTTGACCGCCGCCGGTCGCGATCTAAACTTTGCCGGTCGCATCACACATCTGCCTGCAGCCCCGAGAGCAGCCATGTACGAATCCGTGACACGCGGCATCCGCGTCCGCGTGAGCCCAGAATTCAAGTCCGAGCGGTCGACGCCGGAGGAGAACTACTACTTCTGGACCTATACCGTTGAGATCATCAACGAGGGCACCGAGGCAATGCACTTGCGCAGCAGGGTCTGGCAAATCACCGATACGCGCGGTCATCAGCAGGAGGTTCGCGGCCCCGGCGTGGTCGGCCAGACGCCGGTGATCGCCGCCGGCGAGTGCTTCAGCTACACCTCGGGCTGTCCGCTGCGCACGCCTTCCGGCATCATGGTCGGCAGCTACCAGATGGCCGACGAATCGGGTCGCCTGTTCGACATCGCAATTCCCGCCTTCTCGCTCGATAGCCCGTTCGTGCAGCGGCGCATGAACTGAACCTGGAAAGACAACATGCAAGCTCAAGTCATGTCGGCCAAGGAAATGCTGGGCCGGCTGGTGGCCTTCGATACCACGAGCGTGAAGACCAATATTCCCATGGCCGAGTTCGTCCGCGACTATTTGGCGGGCCACGGCGTCGAGAGCTTCATGGTGCCGGCCGAGAACGGCATCCACGCGAGCCTGTTCGCGACCATCGGTCCGGCCGGTGATGGCGGCATCGGCCTGTCCGGCCACATGGACGTCGTCCCGGTTGCCGATCAGTCCTGGGACAGCGACCCCTTCACCATGGTCGAGCGCGACGGCCGCCTCTATGGTCGCGGCACCTGCGACATGAAGGGCTACCTGGCCTGCGTCCTCGCGGCGGTGCCGATGTTCAAGAAGCGCAAGCTCGGCGTGCCGATCCACATCGTATTCTCCTACGACGAGGAGGTCGGCTGCACCGGCGTGCGGCCGATGATCGACGAGTTCGGCACGCGGCTCGCCAAGCCCCGCCTGGTGTTCGTCGGCGAGCCGACCAGCATGACGGTGGTCGACGCGCACAAGGGCGGCGCACGCTATCGCATCGAGCTGACCGGGCACCCGGTGCATTCGAGCAAGGCGCCGCTCGGCGTCAACGCCGTGACCTATGGCGGCGAGCTGCTGGCCGAGCTCAACAAGATGGCGGCCGACCTCAAGGCGCTGCCGCACAACCACCGCTTCGATCCGCCCTGGCACACGCTGACCGTGACGCAGTTCCATGGCGGCACCTCGAGCAACATCGTGCCGGGCTCGTGCTGGATCGGCTGGGAGATCCGCGCCATGCCGGGCTTCGACCTGAAGCCTTGGGAGGCGCGCATCAAGGCCGCCGCCGCGCGCCTCGTGCCGCAGATGAAGCAGATCGCGCCGGAGGCCGACATCGTCGTTCGCCAGACCGGGAACGTGCCGCCGTTCGGGGCCGACGCCGGCTCCGAGGTCGTCACCCTGTGCCAGAAGCTCGCCGGGCAGAACGAGGTGTTCGCCGTGCCGTACGGCACCGAGGCCGGCCTGTTCCAGATGGGCGGCGTGCCGGCGGTCGTGTGCGGCCCCGGCGACATCGCCCAGGCTCACACCGCCAACGAGTGGATCGAGGTCGCCGAGCTCGACAAGTGCATGGGCTTCCTCGAGCGGCTCGCCGACTGGGCCAGCGTTTGAGCCGGTGACGGGGCGCCCGCTATCTCGCGGCGGACCTGGTTCGTGGTGTTGATACAAGCTTGACGCTCCGGCGGTTCTGCAAAGGGGAACTTGTTTCTGTTTTTTCCCCTCTGGAAGCGAGGGGGAGCGGGGCGGCCGTGGTCCACGGCGGTCTTCCGCAGTTGGCATTGAAGTGGGCCAGAGCCACCCCATTGCTCGGACGGATGTTTCGGTCACGCCGCGCCCCAGGGCCTATGATCTCGAGGGGGTGCCCTCCGCCATTACCACCTCGTCTTAGAGGCGCGCGACATCGTCCGGCCGTCACCGCCGCGTGCGGGATTGTTTGACCGGACCGTCCTATTCCGCCTCCGCACCAGAACGCCTTCGAAGCACGCCCTCGATGAAGCGGAACGAGGGCAGTATCGCATGGGGGTGGAGTGCGTGGATAAGTTGGGGGAGTGGAGGTGGTGAATGGCGAGTGGTGAGTAGTGAGTGGGGAGTGGGCAGAAGGATAGGAAATGGGAAGTGGGGAGTAAACCTTCAGGACCTAGCGGAATGGCAACGGGCGCGCACGGTTCCCCTCTCCCCCGCCACTTCGGGGGAGAGGGCAGAGGCCGGCGTTCTTGCCGGCCGAGGGTGAGGGGCGGCCGCTTGCTCGCAAGCCAACGCCCACCTCCAAGAGCCAAGTTCTTGGCGGCATTCGAGCAAATAGCCGCCCCTCACCCTAACCCTCTCCCCCCGCGCGCCAAATGCGCTTGGGGGAGAGGGAAAGGTCACCGGCGGCATCAACACAGGTGTCATCCTCGGCCTCGTGCCGAGGACCCATCGCGCAGCGTCAATGGTTGCAGCGGTCGGCGCGCGTCGAGCCGCTTTGCCTGGCCGCTGGCCAATCGCTCGCGGCACCATGGGTCCTCGGGCCAAGCCCACGGCTGTCCGGTTTAATTTGATCCGTCATCGTTACAACGCCAGATCGATCTGCGCGCTCGGCATCTTTGCCGGTGGTGGCTCGGGTTCGGCGAGGGTGTGGATCGATTTTGCGTGCATCAGGTTGGCGCGGACGAGGCGGGCGAACGTGAGCGGGCTGGCAACGGCGTTGTGGGCCGCGTGCGCCATGCGCACCAGCAGGTAGGCGATCATTGCCACAGTCAATTGAATGCGAACGGCATTTTCGGTTGTACCAAGGAATCTCTTGATCTTGAGGTTCTGCTTGACCCAGCGAAAGAACAGCTCGATCTGCCAGCGGGTTTTATAGAGATCGGCGATCACCTCCGCCGGCGATGTCAGATCGTTGCTGATGATGCGCAGCTTCTTGCCCGTGTCGATGATGATGTGAACCTCGCGCAGGTCTTGAGGCAGCGGATGCTGACGGGTGTTCTTCAGACGCCCGCTGAGGCGCACGGTGCGATCCAGCACGACACGGCCACGCGCCACGACATCGTCACCGAGCGCGCGCTCGGCCACCAGCGTCGTCTTGGTGTGCGACTTCAGCCGCGTGACGAACCGGCAGCCCTTCGCGGCGAGCTTCGCCCACCATGCAAAATCGTGATCGCCGAGATGAAGACGTACGTCGCGCCCGTCTCGATCGGCATGCCTTTGGCGGCGTTGATATCGCTGTTGCGTCGCGGCGTGACGGCGAAATGCACCGGTGTCGCGGCGTCCGGATCGTACACGACGTGCATCTTGGCGCCGGCGCCGTGCGCCTCGTAGGACGCCCATTTGGACGACAGATCAGTGAGCGAGACGCTCGTCGAAATCGATCAACCGCACCGCCTCGTTGGTGTTGCGCCGCAGGCCCGGATGGGCCTGCCGCAGCAGCACCTGGAACAGCTCGACAAAAACATCGGCCGGGCGCCGCCGGTTGGCGTCGGCCAGCGTCGAGCGCTTCGGCGCCTTGATGCCTAGATGATAAAGCCGGTTCGTGTGGCTCTCGAGCGTCGCCTCGATCTCACGCAGGCTGCTCGCGCCCGACAGTTGCGCGTGAACGAGCGCCACGAACTGGCTCTTCGTCGACAGCGTGCGCACGTGCTTGTCAGCCTCGTGCCTGTCCACCAGACGCGCGAACGTGTGCCACGGCATCGGCTTCAACAGCTGGTGAATCAAGCTATTATGGTGCCGCATGGTATTGGCTCTTCCGTGTCGAGTTCGCCGGCAAGCTTCTCAAAATCACGGTTGAATCAATGCCATGCTCCAAGGCCAGAAGTTTTAAACCGGACAGCCGTGGGCCAAGCCCGAGGATGACGGCGATGGGGCGGTGGGCAGACGACGCTCGCGGAATGGCAACGGGTACGCACGGTTCCCCTCTCCCCCGCCCCTTCGGGGGAGAGGGCCGAGGCCGGCGTTCTCGCCGGCCGAGGGTGAGGGGCGGCCGCTTGTTCGGAGCCAACGCTCAACCGTCCGAGAGTCAAGCTTCGGGCGGCATTCGAGCAAATAGCCGCCCCTCTCCCTGACCCTCTCCCCCCGCGCGCGAAATCGCGCGCCTGGGGGAGAGGGAAAGGTGACCGGCGCGGCGATCAACACAGGTGTCATCCTCGGCCTCGTGCCTAGGACCCATCGCGCAACGTCAATGGTTGCAGTGGTCGGCGCACGTCGCGCGCCATGCCGGTGCCGCTGGGCGGTCGCCTCGCGGCAACATGGGTGCTCGGGCCAAGCCCGAGGATGACGGCGAGTGGGGATGCGGGCAGGATGACGCTCGCGGAATGGCAACGGGTGCGCACGGTTCCCCTCTC
>CAVVRF010000021.1:0-55249 GCA_963750535.1 uncultured Alphaproteobacteria bacterium
CATGTATCGTCATGGCTAATCACGGCCTCGATACTACTGTTTGCATTTTATGCATTCTTGTTCTTCTTGGTCGTTGCGTCACGCTGACCGTGCTCACCGCGCACTCGCTGCGCTTGTCGTGGGTCCCGGCCTTCGCCGGGATGACGGCGGTGGGGAGGTAAGCTCAGTTGGTCCGTCGCACCCCCTCGAATCGACGGACCGACTATGCCATGGTCGAGGAGTTGTTCAGAGGCTCCCTGATGGAGTGCGTCGACCATGACCAAGCACATCGGCATCGTTGCGTGTTCCGCCGAAGGCGCGGCACTTTGCTACCGTACGATTTGCGCCGAGGGTGAGCAGTTCCTCGGATCGCATGCTCATCCTGAGGTCTCGCTGCATTCCATTTCGCTCGCCGCCTACGTGGAATGTCTCGAGCGCGATGATTGGGGCGGCGTTGGCGAGTTGATGCTCGTTTCGGCGAATAAGCTCGCGAGTATTGGTGCTGATTTCCTGATCTGCCCCGACAATACCATCCATCAGGCCTTGCCCCGGATACGATCGCGATCGCCGCTGCCTTGGCTGCACATTGCCGAAGTGGTCGCCGAGGAAGCCGCAAGGCGTGGGTATCGACGGCTGGGCCTGACCGGTACGCGATGGCTGGTCGAAAGCGAAGTTTACCCGGAGAAATTGACCGCTCGAGGACTGCAGTTCGTAGGCCCCACCGCGACGGAGCGCGGTGAAATCAATCGCATCATCATGGATGAATTGGTACGTGGCGAATTCAAGCCCGACGCGATCAGCTACTTCCAGCAAGTCATCGACCGCATGAAGGCGAAGGGCTGCGATGCGATCATACTCGGATGCACGGAAATTCCGTTGATCATCAATGATGGTAACTCGCCCCTGCCAACGCTGGATTCGACACGGCTGCTTGCGCGAGCAGCGGTAGGCCGGGCAGTCAATAGTGATGAAGATTGACGTTATCGTTTGGTCGAGAATTCTGCGTCGTCACGACCTGTCGCCGGGAGGCATTCGCTCGCGCGCCGGCATCCCGAGCCGCTGCCACCGCCCCCGTCGCTACTTGACGTGGGTCCCGGCCTTCGCCGGGATGACGGCTGTGGGGGGAGTGGAGCACGATGGCGGCAGACGGCGACTGTGCTACCCGCTCCGTCGACTGCACAAGCTTGTGAGAAGCGGACGGTGAGATAGATCTCCGCGAGCGACCACACCCCGGGCCGTCATCCCGGCGAAGGCCGGGACCATCGACAAGCATCCGCGGGTGCGGTGCATCCGAGCTGGATGCCGTCGTTGCCGCATCGAGCCCGCGCCGCTGCCATCGAGAGCAAGGCGAGTTGTCGTGGGTCCCGGCCTGCGCCAGGATGACGGAGATTGTTGGAGCTGTTCGGCTGGCCTCGGCCACCGTCGGTGCGGCCGCACAAGGAAGCCTGCACCTGGGTTCGCACACCGGTCACACCTCCCCACCGTCATCCCGGCGAAGGCCGGGAACCGACGGCTGGTTGCAGCGAATGAGGCGATGACGGAGGATAGGAGCGCAGCAGCAGCGCAGTGAGGAGAGCAATGCGCGATCCATGCGTCTATATCCTCGCCAGCAGGCGCGACGGCGCGCTTTACGTCGGCTGCACCAGCGATCTGCACGGTCGGATGGCCGAGCACGTGCAGGGGCTGTTCGAAGGTCACGCCAAGCGCTACGGCATCACGACGCTCGTATATTACGAGATGCACGACACCATGGACGCGGCCATCCGGCGCGAGCGGCGGATCAAGGAATGGCAGCGAGCCTGGAAGGTGCGGCTGATCAACGGGTTCAACCCCGAATGGCTGGATCTGTTCGATCGCGCGACGGGATCGATCGGCCTCGGTCCGGCGGACGTTGCGCGCGCACGGCACTGATGGATACGACACGCGCCCTGCGGGCCTCGAGCGACGCCGCGCCGCCTCACACCTTGATCACCTTGCCGGGGTTCATGATGTTGCGAGGATCGAGGGCGCGCTTGACCGTGCGCATCAGGTCGAGCTCGACCGGGCTCTTGTAGCGCTCGTTCTCGTCGAGGCGCAGGCGGCCGATGCCGTGCTCGGCGCTGATCGATCCCCCGAGCTCGATGACGAGGTCGTGCACGATGCGGTTGATGCGCTGGCGCTCGCCGGCGAATCTCGCGCCGTCCGAGCCCAGCGGCGCCACCGGGTTGTAGTGGATGTTGCCGTCGCCGACATGCCCGAACGCGCAATGGCGAATTCCGGGATAGGCCGCCTCGAGGGCTGCGTCGCAGCGCCGGATGAACTCGGCGACGCGCGATACCGGCACCGATACGTCGTGCCTGATGCCGGCGCCGGCCGCCTTCTGCGCGTCGGCCAGGTCCTCGCGCATCTTCCAGTAGCGCTTGGCCTGGGCGCCGGACGAGGCGATCACCGCGTCCGTCACCAGCTGCCGCCCCATCGCTTCCGACAGCGCTTCCGCGAACGGATCGTCGAGCGAGCCGGGCGCGCCCTGCCCTGATACCTCCACCAGCACGTACCAGTCGTGCGGCTCGCGCATCGGCTCGCTGTGGCCAGGCACGCCGCTGATCAGGAACTCGATGATCGAGCGCTGCAGCAGCTCGAACGCCGAGATCTGCTCGCCGAGCCGCGCCTTCATGAACGACAACAGCTCGACGGCGGCAGCCGGGCCGGGCACCGCCAGCCACGCGGTCGCGGTTGCGGTCGGCAGCGGGAACAGCCGCAGCACGGCCGCGGTGACGATGCCGAGCGTGCCCTCGCCGCCGATGAAGAGCTGCTTCAGGTCGTAGCCGGTGTTGTCCTTGCGCAAGCCGCGCAGCCCGTCCCAGATGCGCCCGTCGGGCAGCACCACCTCGAGGCCGAGCACAAGATTGCGGGTATTGCCGTATCGGATCACCTGCGTGCCGCCGGCGTTGGTCGAGATGTTGCCGCCGATCTGGCAGGAGCCCTCCGCGCCGAGGCTCAGCGGGAACAGGCGCTGGTGCTCCGCTGCGATGCGCTGGATCTCGGCCAGCACGACGCCGGCCTCGACCGTGATGGTGTCGTTGGCGATGTCGATGCCGCGAACAGCTTTCATGCGCGCGGTCGAGATGATCACCTCGCTGCGGCTGGCATCGGGCTGGCTCGCGCCGGTGAGGCCGGTGTTGCCGCCCTGCGGCACGATCCGCGTGCCGGTCTCGGCGCAGATGCCGACCAGGTCCGCGACCTCCTGGGTCGTCCTCGGCCGCAGCACCACCGGCACGTCGCCGACCCAGCCGTCGCGCCAGCTCCGGCAATAGGGCGCGATCTCGGCCGCATCCTCGATCACGCCCGGCGGACCGACCACGGCCTTCAATCGAGCGACCGTCTCTGCCGATACCGGTTTCGTCGCTGCATCTGTCATTGCGAAGGGCCCCCGGGACCGCTATTGCCTCGATTGTGCCGGACCCTAAGCAGGCGCGCCGCGCATCGCAATAGACCGGAACGCATGACCGACAGCCTTCACAATGCCTTCGAGCAATCGATTACCATGTCGGGCAAGCCGTCGGGCTTCCGGTCGCTGGTCGGCTATCACACGACGGTCTGGGAGCGCGACTACGCCGAGCTCGAGCTGGTGCTGGGCCAGCAACACATGAACAGCCTCGGCATCCTGCACGGCGGCGTCTACATGGCGATGCTCGATGCCGTGATGGGACACGCCGCAACCTGGTGCGCTGTCGAGGGCAACGTGCGCTTGTGCGTGACGCTGTCGCTGACCACGAGCTTCCTCGCGTCGGCGACGAGTGGCAGGATTCGCGCCATCGGTCGGATGGAGGGGATCCACGATCGGATCGGCACCGTCAGCGGCCAGGTGGTCGACCAGGCCGGCGCCCTGCTCGCCACCGGGCAGGCGAGCTTCCGCTATTTCGCCGGCAGCGAAGGCTACGACGGAGTGCCGAAGGCGCATCGGCGGTAGTCGCCGGGACACACCGTCCGGATCACTCCCGCTCTGCCGTCATCGCATCGCGCAGGATGCGGGCGACATGGCGCGCCTCGCGGCCCGAGCCGTCGGCAATCTGATGCCGGCAGGAGAAGCCGTCGGCGGCGATGATGGTCGCGGGCAATGCCTTGCGTACGGCCGGCAGCAGCGTCAGCTCGGCCATCGCCTGCGATGTCTCGTAAGTGTCGGCCGCGTAGCCGAACGCGCCGGCCATGCCGCAGCAGCTGCTTTCGACCAGCTCGACCTCGATGCCGTCGACCAGCGACAAGGCCTTCGCCACCGCCGGCATGCAGCCAAACGACTTTTGGTGGCAATGGCCATGCAGCAGGACCTTGCCCGCGCGCCGTGCGATAGGGCCCTTGATGCGGCCGGCATCGATCTCTGCGGCCAGGAAATCCTCGAACAGGCAGGCGAGCGGCGCGATCCGCGCGGTACCCTCGCCGGGTAGCATCGCCGGAAACTCGTCCTTGAGCGTCAGCAGGCACGAAGGCTCGAGGCCGATGATCGGCACGCCGCGTGCGACGAACGGCTGCGCCGCCGCGATCAGCCGCCGCGCCTCGGCGCGGGCTTCCTCGACGAGCCCCGCCGACAGGAACGTCCGCCCACAACATACCGGCCGGCCGCCGGTCGACTGCAGCGGCGATACGCGATAGCCGAGGCGCACCAGCACATCGACGACCGCGTGCAGGTTCTCTGGCTCGAAGCTCGAATTGAAGGTGTCGGCAAACAGGGCAACCTCGCGGCCGCCAGCCGGCCCGACCGTACCTTCGAGCCGGAATCCTGCCGTCCGCCATTGCGGCAGCCGGCGCCTGGCCGTGAAGCCCAACAGCCGCTCCGACAGCGCCGCCATGCCGGGGATCTCGATCGCGCAGGTTCATCAGGAACGCCAGCGGGCGCGCGTAGCGAGCGTAGCGCGGCAGGTAGGCAATGAGCCTGTCCTTCAGCGGCAGCGGGCGTCGCGTGTTGGCGGCGGCCAGCACCTCGATCTTCATCTTCGCCATGTCGACGCCGGTCGGACATTCGCGGCGGCAGGCCTTGCAGGAGACGCACAGCTTCATCGTCGCCAGCATCTCGTCGGAGGCGAACGCGTCGGGGCCGAGCTGACCGGACAGCGCGAGCCGCAACGAGTTGGCACGGCCGCGCGTCACGTCGCGCTCGTTGCCGGTGACGCGAAAGCTCGGGCACATCACGTTCGCGACGTGCTTGCGACACTCGCCATTGTTGTTGCACATCTCGACCGCGCCCTGCAGCCCCCGCGCGCCTCCCGGATAGGCCGACCAGTCGAGCGCCGGCACCACCGTGGCGCTGGCGTAGTCGGGCTTGAAGCGGAACAGCGTCCGATCGTTCATGCGCGGAGCGCGGACGATCTTGCCCGGATTGAGCAGGCCCTTGGGGTCGAACCGGTCCTTCACCGCCTCGAACAGCTCGACCGTCCTGCGGCCGTACATCATCTCGTGGAACTCGGAGCGGACCAGGCCGTCGCCGTGCTCGCCGGAATGCGCGCCCTTGTATTCCTTGACCATCGCGAACGCCTCCTCGGCGATCGCGCGCATGGTGGCGGCGTCCTTGTCGAGCTTGAGATTGAGCACCGGGCGGACGTGCAGGCAGCCGACGGATGCGTGCGCATACCAGGTGCCGCGGGTGCCGTGCTTCTCGAACACTGCCGTGAGCCGCTCGGTGTAGTCGGCAAGGTGCTCGAGCGGAACGGCGCAATCCTCGATGAAGGAGACCGGCTTGCCCTCGCTCTTCATCGACATCATGATGTTGAGGCCCGAGGTGCGCACCTCCCAGATCGCCTTCTGGCCGCCCGCGTCGGCGACCTTGACGACCGCGCCTGGCAAGCCGAGGTCGCCCATCAACTCATCGAGGCGATCGAGGCGCCGCAGGTTCTCCGCCTGGTCGTCCTCGGCGAACTCGACCAGCAGCAGCGCGTCGGGCCGCCCGCTTGACGTAGCGTTTCCATCACCGGGCGGAACATGGCGATGTCGCGCGCGAGCTCGATCAGCGTGCGGTCGACCACCTCCACCGCCACCGGGCCGAGCTTGACGATATGCTGCGCCGCCTCCATCGACCGGCGGAAGGTCGGAAAGTGGCAGACGCCGAGCGCCCGGTTGCTCGGCTGGGGCGACAGTTTCACCTTGATCCGGCGCGACAGGGCGAGCGTGCCCTCCGAGCCGCATAGCAGCGTGGCGAGATTGAGCGGCTGGGCTGACGGCAGCAGCGCGTCGATCAGATAGCCGCCGACCCGCCGCGATACCTCGGGGAACGCGCCACGAATATGCTCGGCCTCCCGCGACCGAGCGCGAGGATGTCGCGTGCGAGATCGCGCGCGGCGTCCGGCATGATTGCGCGAGCGCCGCTCGGCCGAGCTGGCCTCGAACCGTGCCTGCGATCCGTCCGCCAGCATCGCGTCGATCGCGATCACGTTGTCGCGCATGATGCCGTAGCGGATCGAGCGGGTGCCGCAGGAATTGTTGCCGGTCATGCCGCCGATGGTGGCGCGGCTCGAGGTCGAGACGTCGACCGGGAACCACAGCCCCGATCCCTTGATCTGGCGGTTGAGCTCGTCGAGCACGATGCCGGGCTCGACCCATGCCGTGCGGTTGTCGAAGTCCGTCTCGATGATGCGCTTGAGGTGCCTGGTGTAGTCGATCACCAGCGCCCGGCCGACCGTCTGTCCGGATTGCGACGTGCCGCCGCCGCGCGGCAACACCGGCACACCCGCCTCGCGCGCGATCTCGGCCGCGGCCTCGACGTCGGCATCGGACTTCGGCACCACGACGCCGATCGGCTCGATCTGGTAGATCGAGGCATCCGTCGAGTACCGGCCGCGCGAGAAGCGGTCGAACAGCACCTCGCCCTCGATCGCGTCGGCGAGCCGCTTTGCCAGCCGATGATCGACGCCGGCGTCGATCGGATTCACATGCTCGTTCATCGCGGCCCCGCACTCCCTCCTCGCTTCCGGCATGAATAGCGCCCCCGGCCGAGACAACCTCCTTGCCTGCCCCGACCATCGCATGCAATTTCCAGCAAGCGAAGCCAGTTCGGCCGCTGCCCGTGAGACGGAGGAATGCCGATGCCCGCATCAAACCAGCCAGCCACGCCGCGCCGGACGCCACTTCCTGCAGATCCCGGGGCCATCGCCGGTGCCGGACCGCATCCTCAGGCGATGGCGATGCCGGTGCTCGATCACCGCGGGCCGGAATTCCAGAAGCTCGGCCTCAGGGTGCTCTCCGGTATCAAGACGATCTTCAAGACCAAGAATCCGGTGATCATCTATCCTGCCTCCGGGACCGGCGCCTGGGAAGCTGCCCTCGCCAACGTGCTGTCGCCCGGCGATCACGTGCTGATGTACGAGACCGGCCACTTCGCGACGCTGTGGAAGAACATGGCCGGCAAACTCGGCATCAGTGCCGAGTTCCTCGCCTCCGATTGGCGTGCCGGCGTCGATCCAGCCCGGATCGAGGAGCGGCTCAGGGCCGACAAGGCGCACACGATCAAGGCGGTCTGCGTCGTCCACAACGAGACCTCGACGGGATCGACCTCGCGCATCGACGAGATTCGCAAGGCGATCGACGCCGCCGGCCATCCGGCGCTGCTGATGGTCGACACCATCTCCGGCCTCGCCTCCGCCGACTACCGCCACGACGAGTGGGGCGTCGACGTCACGGTGTCGGGCTCGCAGAAGGGCCTGATGCTGCCGCCCGGCATCTCGTTCAACGCGCTGTCCGACAAGGCGCTCGACGCCGCCAAGACCTCCAAGCTGCCGAAGCTGTTCTGGTCGTGGGAGGAGATGCTGCCGCACAACAAGGCCGGCTTCTTCCCCTATACGCCGGCAACCAACCTGCTCTATGGCCTCGCCGAGGCGATCGACATGCTGCACGAGGAAGGCCTCGACCGCGTTTTCGCCCGGCACCAGCGGCATGGCGAGGCGACGCGGCGGGCAGTCGCCGCCTGGGGGCTCGAGAACCTCTGCCTCGAGCCGAGGCACTTCTCGCCGGTGCTGACCGCCGTGGTGATGCCCGAAGGCCATAGCGCCGACACCCTCCGCAAGATCGTGCTCGACAATTTCGACATGTCGCTCGGCACCGGCCTGTCGAAGGTTGCCGGCAAGGTGTTCCGCATCGGCCACCTGGGCGACACCAACGACCTGACGATCATCGGCACGCTCGCCGGCGTCGAGATGGGGCTGGCGCTGGCAAAGGTGCCGCACAAGCCCGGCGGAGTGACGGCCGCCATGTCGTACCTCGCCGAGACGGCGAGGCCCCATCCGGCTTGACCGCGGCGCCGCTCAGCGCCTCGCGCGGCTGCGACCGGCGGCGAGGTTGAGCGCCAGGGCGGCGACGATGATGCCGCTGCCGGCGAGGCTCATGGCACCCGGCCGCTCGCCGAGCACCAGTGCCGCGCTGGTCAGTCCGAACACCGGCACGAGGAGCGCGTAGGGCGCGATCACCGCCGCCTCGTGGCGCGCGAGCAGCCACGACCAGATCGCCAGCGCCAGCAGCGTCACCGGGTAGGCGAGATAAAGCGCCGCGCCGAACGCCAGCGGCGTCATCGACGACAACGCCTCGCCGATCGCCGCCGGGCCTTCGAAGATAGCCGACAAGGCCAACAGCGGCGGCGCCGCGACCGCGCTGGTCCACACCACGAACGCGAGTGGGTCGAAACGCCCGGCGCGGCGCGAGATGATGTTGGCGACCGCCCAGCACACCGCGGCGCCGATCACCATCATGAACGGCGCAAGACCGAATCCGCCCTGCGCACCGCCCCAGCCGATAACCGCGAGCCCCACCGCCGCAATGGCGAGCGCGAGGGCCTGCATGTGGTTCGGCCGCTCGCCGTCGAGCGCTGCCGCCAGCGCAACGGTGAAGAACACCTGCGATTGCAGCAGGACAGATCCGACGCCGGCGGTCATGCCGAGCCTGAAGGCGAAGAACAGCAGCCCGAACTTCACGACGCCGAACACCAGGCCGTAGCCGACGATCGCCGACCACCGCACCTGTGGCCGCGCCACGAAGAAGATCGCCGGCACGGCCGCGAGCCCGAACCGCAGAGCCAGCAGCAGCAGCGGCGGGACCTGCGCCACGCCCCACTTCATCACCACGAAATTGAAGCCCCAGATCAGGGCGACCAGCGTCGCCAGCAACGCGGCGCGGAACGGCAGTGCCATTACGCGCGACGTGCCGCCGCAATCCACATGCCGCCGGCGATCAGCAGCACGCCGGTCGCGCCCTCCATCAGCCGCTGCCAGCGCCTCGACAGCGCCTGTCGCGCGCGTGCCGCAGCGATCGCATAGAGGCAGTCGACGCCGGCGAGCGTCATCACGAAGATGCCGGCGAGCACCACCAGCTGGCCGAGCGCCGGCCGCGACTGGTCGATGAACTGCGGCAGGAAGGCGCCCAGGAACAGGAGCACCTTCGGATTGGAAAGTGCCACGAACAGGCCCTGCCAGTACCACCGCCGCGACACGCTATCGGCAGCCAACTGCGGCGGCGAGGCATTGCGCAGTTTCCACAGCGTCCGGACCCCGAGGTAGGCGAGGTAGGTGGCACCGACCCAGCGCAGCACGTCGAACCACTCCGACATGAACACCATGATCGACGACAGGCCGAAGATCACCGCCGTCATCAGGATCGACAGGCCGGTGAGGTTGCCGAACACGGTAAGCAGGCCGGCGCGCCGGCCATGGTTCGTCGCATTCGCGATCACCAGCGACATCGTCGGTCCAGGCGTGATCGCGAGCAGGAAACTCGCCGCGAAGAACGTGATCAGGACGGTGGTGGACATGACGAGCCTTTCCTCGGACGCGGCAACCGCCGCGCGGGCCGATGACATCGGGTACATCGGCGGTGATGATTTTTCACGGCACTCGGCGATTGGCAAGTCCCGGCTGAGACAAGAGATCACGCCGATCCGACGTGCGCATCCGGCGAGCATGACGTATGCGCTCCGAGTGATGCTGCCTTGCACTGGCCCCGGCTCAGGCCGCCATCGCCCCTGACCTGGATCAATGCGCCCCGGTAGCGGTTGAATTCTCATAATTCCATCGAATCAAGCTCCTGCGCCGATGGAGGTTCACATGCCCGCTACCAATCCCGTCACGGCCTTTCTTACCCAGTGCCGCGACTGGTGGCACTCCAACGATGGCCTGGCCAACATCGACGCGAGGGATCTCGAGCGCATCGCCGGCGACCTCGGCATGCAGGTCGCGGAGCTGGAAAGCCTCATGGCCCGCGGCCCCGGCGCAACCGAATTCCTGTACGAGCGCATGCACGCGCTTGGGATTTCCCGCGCCGACGTCGAGCGCACCGCCGCCGGCCTGATGCTCGACCTCGAAAAGTCCTGCGCCAGCTGTCCGGACAAGGTCGCCTGCGAGAAGGACCTGGTCATCGACCCGAGCGGTCCGCAATGGAAGCGGTATTGCCCGAACGCGATCTCGCTCGAATCGATCGCCAGGCTGAAAGGCCGCTTTCCCGCCTGACGGCGGCGGCGGGATCCGCTTCTGCGCGCTGGCAACGGACAGGGCTCCGTTGTAGGTCTTGGGGCTCGTCGCCCCTGCCGTCAGCGAGCCCTGCCATGTCAATCCCGGTTGCCGCCTTCGACAAGATCCAATCGTACCACCCCGAGCTGACCGCGATCCGCCGGGATCTTCACGCCAATCCGGAGCTCGGGCTCGAAGTCCATCGCACCGCCGATATCGTCGCCCGCCAGCTCGAAGCCTGGGGGATCGAGGTGCACCGCGAGGTGGGCGGCAGCGGCGTCGTCGGCGTATTGCGCAATGGCAATGGCCAGCGCGCAATCGGGCTCCGCGCCGACATGGACGCGCTGCCGATCATCGAGGCCACCGGCGCATCGTACGCGAGCCGCGTGCCAGGCAAGATGCACGCCTGCGGCCACGACGGACACACCGCGATCCTGCTCGGCGCGGCGCGCTATCTCGCGGAGACCCGGGATTTCAACGGCACGGTGAATTTCATCTTCCAGCCGGGCGAGGAAGGTGCCGGCGGCGCCCTGGCGATGCTGGACGACGGCCTGTTCCAGCGCTTTCCCTGCGACAGGATCTACGGCTTGCACAATCGGCCCGGCGCCCCGGTCGGCCAGTTCTCGATCACCCCCGGCACGGCGATGGCCGGTGGCGCCTTCTTCGACATCGTCCTGACCGGCAAGGGCGCGCACGGCGCGAGGCCGGAAGCCTCGGCGGATCCGGTGATCGCGGCCTGCCAGATCGGCAGTGCGCTGCAGACCATCGTCGCCCGCAATGTACCGCCGCTCGACATGGGCGTGGTAAGCGTCACGCAAATTCACGCCGGCGACGCCTATAACGTCATCCCGCAGACAGTCCGCATGGGTGGCACCGTGCGCACGATGCGGCGCGAGACGATGACGCTGATCGAGGCCGCCATCGCGCGCGTGGCGAAGGGCGTCGCGGAAGGCCTGGGCGTCAAGGCCGAGGTCGACTTCCGTCTGATCTTCGCCCCGCTGGTCAACGAGGCCGAGGCGACGGCGATCATTGCCGACACCGCGGCCGAGATCGTCGGCGAGGACAACGTCGACCGCCGGAAGCCGCCGGCCACCGCTTCCGAGGACTTCAGCTTCATGCTCGAGAAGGTGCCGGGCGCCTACATCAACCTCGGCAACGGCGTGAAAAGCGCGCCGGTGCACAATCCGGGCTACGACTTCGCCGACGAGGCGATCCCCTACGGCGCCGCCCTGTTCGCCCGCCTGGTCGAGCGGCAATTGACGCGCGAGCCGGGGGCGGGCTAGCCGGGGCATGGGCCCAGCCAAGGCGCCCATCGATCACGCCATCGGCGGCTCGCCGTCGACGGCGTCCTCGCCGCCTTCGCCTTCGCCCTCGCCGTTCGCGCCATCATCACGGATGCGCTCGACCGAAACGACTTTCTCGGCGATGTCGGTCTTGAAGATGCGCACGCCCTGGGTATTGCGGCCGGCGATGCGCACGTCCTTGATCGGGCAACGGATCAGCTGGCCGGCATCGGTGACCAGCATGAGCTGATCGGCGCCCTCGATCGGGAACGAGGCGACCAGCGCGCCGTTGCGCTCGTTGACGACCATCGCCGCGATGCCTTTGCCGCCGCGGCCCGAGATCCGGTAGTCATAGGACGACGAGCGCTTGCCGTAGCCGCGCTCGGACACCGTCAGCACGAACTGCTCGGCGGCGGCAAGCTCGGCGATCCGCTCCGGCGTCAGGTTCGCCTCGCCCTCGATCGCCTCCGCGTCGGCATCGGCCTCCGGCTCGGCGGCGAGCTCTCCTTCCTCGGCGTTCTGCGCCCGGCGCAAGGCCGTGGCGTACTTGGTGTAGGCCGCGCGCTCGGCCGGGGTCGCCTCGACATGGTGCAGGATCGCCATCGAGATCACGACGTTGCCCTCGGCCAGGCGGATACCGCGCACGCCGTCCGAATCGCGGCCCTTGAACAGGCGGACGTCCTCGGCGCTGAAACGGATGCACTGGCCATTGGCCGAGGTCAGCAGCACGTCGTCCTTCACCGAGCAGATCGCCACATCGACGATCTGATCACCCTCGTCGAGCTTCATTGCGATCTTGCCGTTGCGATTGATGCTCTCGAAGTCGGCGAGCGAGTTGCGGCGCACGTTGCCGGCGCGGGTCGCGAACATCAGCTCGAGCTCGCCCCACGTCTTCGGGTCCTCCGGCAGCGCGAGGATCGAGGTGATGACCTCGCCCTGCGTCAGCGGCAGCAGATTGATCAGCGCCTTGCCCTGGCTCTGCGGCGTGCCGATCGGCAGCCGCCAGACCTTCATCCGGTAGCACATGCCGCGTGACGAGAAGAACAGCACCGGAGTGTGCGTCGAGGCGGTGAAGATGCTGGTGACGACATCCTCCTCGCGCGTCGACATCCCGGAGCGGCCCTTGCCGCCGCGTCGTTGCGCCCGATAGGTCGAGAGCGGCACGCGCTTGATGTAGCCCTTGAGGCTCACCGTCACGACCACGTCCTCGCGCTGGATCAGGTCCTCGTCCTCGACCTCGCCCTCGACGTCGATGATCTCGGTCTGCCGTGGCGTCGCGTACTGCGTCTTGATGTCGGAGAGCTCGCTCTTGATGATGTCGATGATCCGGTTGCGCGAGCTCAGGATCTCCAGGAACTCCTTGATCTCCGAAGCGATCTTCTTGAGGTCGTCGCCGATCTCGTCCCGGCCGAGCGCGGTCAGGCGTTGCAGCCGCAGATCGAGGATCGCCTGCGCCTGCTCGGCCGACATCCGGATGGTGCCGTCCGGCTTCAGCACGCTCCTCGGATCGGCGATCAGCTCCAGCAGCGGGATCATGTCCTTGGCCGGCCAGTCACGCGCCATCAGCTGCTCCTTGGCCTCGGACGGCGAAGGCGCGCGGCGAATCAGGTTGATCACGTCGTCGATGTTGGCGACGGCGATGCCCAGGCCGACCAGCACGTGGGCGCGGTCGCGGCACTTGTTGAGCAGGAACTTCGTCCGGCGCGACACCACCTCCTCGCGGAAGGCGGTGAAGGCGCTGATCATGTCCTTGAGGTTGAGCTGCTCCGGGCGGCCGCCGTTGATCGCCAGCATGTTGGCGCCGAACGTGGTCTGCAGGTCGGAGAACCGCCAGAGCTGATTGAGCACCACATCGGCCACCGCATCGCGCTTCAGCTCGATGACGACCCGCATGCCCTCGCGGTTGCTCTCGTCCCAGATGTCGGCGATGCCTTCGATCCGCTTCTCGCGGACGAGATCGGCAATCTTCTCCTGCAGCACCTTCTTGTTGACCTGGTACGGAATGGCGGTGACGATCAGCGCCTCGCGATCCTTGCGCAGCTGCTCGACGTGGACCCTCGCCCGCATGATGATCGAGCCGCGCCCCTTGTGATAGGCCGAGAGGATGCCGCCGCGGCCAAGGATCATGCCGCCGGTCGGAAAATCAGGGCCGGGAACGATCTGGCACAGCTCCTCGATCGAGATCTCCGGATTGTCGAGATGGGCGAGGCAGGCGTCGATTACCTCGCCGAGGTTGTGCGGCGGGATGTTGGTCGCCATGCCGACGGCAATGCCGCCGGCGCCGTTGACGAGCAGGTTCGGAAACTTAGCGGGCAGGACGCCCGGCTCCCTGATGGTGCCGTCGTAGTTGTCCTGGAAGTCGACCGTGTCCTTGTCGAGGTCGTCGAGCAGCGTCGTCGCCACGCGCGCCAGACGGCACTCGGTGTAGCGATCGGCCGCTGGCGGATCGCCGTCGACCGAGCCGAAGTTGCCCTGGCCGTCGACCAGCGGCACGCGCATCGAGAAGTCCTGCGCCATGCGCACGAGGGCGTCATAGATCGCGAGGTTGCCGTGCGGGTGATACTTGCCCATCACCTCGCCGACCACGCGCGCGCACTTGACGTGCTTCTTGTTCGGCTCGAGCCCGAGCTCGCTCATGCCGAACAGGATGCGCCGGTGCACCGGCTTCAGGCCGTCGCGCACGTCGGGCAGGGCGCGGCTGACGATCACGCTCATCGCGTAGTCGAGATAGCTCTTGCGCATCTCGTCGACGATCGAGACGGGACGGATGTCGCTCGGCCCGGTCGGACCGCCAGGCCCCCTCGGCGGCGGCTCGTCGGGCGGCAAATTGGTGTCGTTCTCGATCACGGGCGTGGTCTCTCGCGGTTCGGCCGGCAGCGGGCGCGCCGGCATGCAAACGACGAGCATCGCCACCACGCTCGATTGCGTGGCGCTGCGCGTGCTCACCGGTTTCAACCGAGACTAGCAAAATGGCCGGCCGGAGCCAACCGCCGCCGCCCCACGGCGCGGTTTCTCCCCAACAACGCGTCGCAAAGCCAAGTATTTGAATGAACTTGCAGCTTTCCGCCTTGATGCCGCCGCGTCGGTGGCTTGATCGTCGGCGCCGGGGGCCATATGTCACGCAGTAGCGCGTGCGGACGGCCCCCAGCACGCGTCCCGCGCACTTGTCTAGGCCACGAGTTCCCGCACACCTGTCCCATTCGACCACCGAGGCACAACATGAAGAAAGTCATCCTGAGCCTGATTGCCGCGACGGCAGTCCTGGCAACCCTGCCGGCGATCGCCCAGCAGACCACGCCTGCTCCCGCGACTCCCCGCCGCCCCCGCCGCCAAGACGGTCGTGATCCCGAAGGGCGTGTTCCGCAAGGGCCAGCCGGTCAACCAGTACAGCGCCAAGGAACGCCTGCTCGGCGCCAAGGTCTTCAACAAGTCGGGCGAGTTGATCGGTGACATCGAGGATCTGATCTTCACGGCCAGTGCCGGCACGCACACGATCGACACCGTCATCATCGGCGTCGGCGGCGTGCTCGGCGTCGGCGAGAAGAAGATCGGCGTCGCGTTCAAGGCGCTTTCGATCGAAACCAAGGACGGCAAGCGGACGATCACCCTCGACACCACCAAGGAGGTCCTGGCCGTGGTGCAACCCTACAAGTATGCCGAGCCGCCGAAGACCGTCCTGCAGAAGGCGACCGAGGCCACCAAGGAAGCCGCCAAGAAGGCCTCCGACGCCACCAAGAGCGCGGTCGAGAAGGCCAAGGAAGCCGTGAAGAGCAAGACCGAAGCGCCGAAGCCGGCCCAATAAGGACTTTTTCAGCGCCGCCGTGGTTTACATTCGCCCGCTTGCCGGAGACGGCAGGCGGGCGCGTCGTTTCGGGGGCAGCAGCCCTCCACTCCGCGTGGGCGACACCGTGTCGCCGGTGAGAGCCTGTCCGGGGGATTTACATGGCGCTTCATGAAAATCCCCCGGACAGGCTCTAAACAATTAGCAACACCTTAACATACTGGTTCGAATGGCGTGCGAGGCGACAATCGCGCGTGAACCGTGCCGTCAAATAGTTTCAGCTCGTTAATCAGCTGGAATTGTCCGTATACCAAGCTGCCCCATGGGTAACGGCTGCCTGCTCGACCGAGCAGCCGGCCCACCGGGGACGCAATGATCTCGATTCGACGAACTGTTTTCCTGATCTGCCTGCTGCTCGTCATGGGCCCGCTGGCGCTGTTCTGGGCATGGCCGCATTCGCAGCTGCTCGAGCAGGAGATCACTGCCGCCCGCGAGCGCAATCAGCTGGTCGCGCGGACGCTGGCCTGGAGCGTCGAGCGCTATCATCAGGATCTGCTCGGCGCATTCAATGAAGCCGCCGACGGATTGATCGCCACCGATCCGAAACTGCCAGACCGACTGGCGCCGCGCTCGCTCAAGATGCGCCACATCGTGGTTGCCGATCGCCACACCGGAGCGATCGTGACGAAGTTCGCGACGGCACGCAACCTGCCCCGGCCCGGCCGGTCGATCCGGACCTGCTGGCACGGTTGCGCGCGGCGGCGGCCGACAGCGCCCAGTCGACCGGTGGCATCTTCGACGACACGAATGTTGCGCCGCTGCTCCATCTCGTGCGTGCGTCCGGCGCAAATCTGATCATCGCGACGGTCGACGCCGGCGACCTCGCCGGGCTGGTCGGGGCGATCCAATTCGGCGTCGACGGACAGGCGATGGTCGTCGACCAGCGTGGCCACCCGCTCGCCCTGCCAGGCAGGCCGTGGCAGCGGAAAGGCCTCGATCGAGGCGACGGCGATATCGCCAAGCGCATGCTGGCCGGCGAGGCCGGGTCGGCGACTGCGCGCCGGCTTCGAGGCCGGCATGATCGCCGGCTTTGCCCCGGTCCGGGGCGCCGGCTGGGGCGTCATCGTGCTGCAGCCGATCGCCGAGCTGCGCGCGGCGGCCGACCACATCACGCGCAGTGTGCTCGCAATCTTTGCCGCTGGCCTGCTGATCGCCGCCCTGATCGCGATCCGGGCCGGCGCCATCATCACCGCCCCGCTGCATCGATTGAACGCCGGCGCGCGGCGGATGGCGGCGGGCGACCTCGATGCCAGGGTCGAGAACGAATGCCGCGGAACGCCGCGCGAGCTCGCCATGCTGACGCAATCGTTCAACGACATGGCCGAGAAGCTTGCCGAGCAGCATCAGCGCAGCACCGACCTGCGCGAGCGTGCCGAGAAGGCCAACGGTTCGAAGACCGAATTCGTGCGGACGGTGACGCACGAGCTGCGCTCGCCGGTCAACGCCATCCTCGGCTTCTCCGACCTGTTGACCGGACGCTCCGCCGCCCGCATCTCGCCGGAGTTGCGCGACAGCTACCTGCGCGACATCAACACCGGTGCCCGCCATCTATTGTCGCTGGTCAACGACCTGCTCGATCTGTCGAAGATGGAAAGCGGCCAGTACGAGCTGGTCGAGCAGGATTTCTGGATCGACGAGATCACCCAGCGGGCGACCCGCTACCTCGAGACGCAAGCGCGCGAGCGTCACATCGACATCACTGTCAGCTTCGACGGCGAGCCGCCGATGATCCGCGGCGACGAGCGTGCGCTGTTCCAGGCGCTGCTGAACCTGGTCGGCAACGCGGTTCGCTACGGACATCGCGGCGGCAGCGTCATGATATCGACCCGGATCGCATCCTGCGGCGCTCTCGAGATCGTGGTGGCCGACGACGGCCCCGGCATCGACGCGGACGACCTGGGGCGGGTGATGCTGCCGTTCCAGCGCGTCCACTCGATTGGCAATCTCGCCGTCACCGGCACCGGACTCGGCCTGCCTATCGTCAAGCGGCTCGTCGAGCTGCACGGCGGCACCTTCGAACTTTCGAGCACGGTCGGCCGCGGGACACGCGCCTGCATCGTGCTGCCGCCGGAGCGCATCCGCCCGGCCGAGGCGCAGGGCGAGCACAATGCCGAGGACAGCCCGCGAGTGCAGCGGCCTGCCGTCGCCGACGCCGCGTGATCCAGGTCCGCCGAACGCGATCAGGCATCGACGACGCAGCGCAGATAGTTTCTCACGTCGTCGTGCGGAAATCTCGACGACCATGCGAGCCCGCCAGCCTGCCAGGCCTCGATCACCTCCGCCATCTGCGCGGTGTGGCAGTCGTCGAGGTACATGATCAGCGGACGGGCAAGCCGGTCGAAGAGCTGGATCGTGCCCAGCCGGTCGAATTGCCCGTGCTGCGGCGGGCCATCCACGATCAGAAGCGTGTTGGGGCGCCGGGCAAGCTCGATGCCGGTCAGATCGTACCATCTGCTCGCGTGGCCGAGCACCGTGCATTCGACCAGGGGAGCATCGACCACATCCGCGTAACCGTCGAGACCGTTGAGGGCCAGGAAGCGCCGGGTCCGCCGTGCGAACTCCGGGGCATGCTCGAGAGCGACGACCTTGCCGCGACCCAGGCGCCGCATCGTTGCCGCCGCGAATAGGGTGGTCAGCCCGGAGCCGCATTCGACGACGTAGTCGACATCGTCCGCGAAGATGTCCGAGACGACATCGGCAATCATCGACGCCGGGCTCGCCCAGCCACCGTACTGCCAGAAGGCGGTCAGCTCCGGGTGGCAATGGCTTAGGTACTGCGCCGCGATCACCTCGGATTGGCTCGTGCCTGCGATCGTGCTCACATCGACCTCCGACGACAACCTCGCGTCTGCCGGGCGTCGCGCAACGGGCCGCCCTGCCCTAGTGTCCCGATTGCGAAGTTCGTCACCATTAGCGGCGACCACTGTACGAACTTCGCGATCGACAAGGACACTAGCAAGGCATTGATCCTAGTGTGATTCAGATTCCGAAGTCCGCAGCTCGGCAATTTTGCACGATGGATGCGGACTTCGGAATCATCACACTAGCGCGCCGGCTTGCGCGTGATCTTGGCGCCCAGGGCATTGAGCCGCTCGTCGATGCGCTCGTAGCCGCGCTCGATCTGCTGGGCGTTGTTGATGGTGCTGGTGCCCTCGGCGCACAGCGCGGCGAGCAGCATCGCCATGCCGGCACGGATATCGGGGCTTTCCATGCGCCCGGCACGCAGCCGGGCCGGGCCCGAGACGATCGCCCGATGCGGATCGCACAGCACGATACGCGCGCCCATCGCGATCAGCTTGTCGGTGAAGAACATGCGACTCTCGAACATCTTCTCGAACATCAATATGACACCGTCGCACTGGGTGGCGGTGACGATCGCGATCGACATCAAGTCAGCCGGAAACGCCGGCCACGGCTGGTCCTCGAGCTTCGGAATATGGCCGCCAAGGTCGGTGCGGATACGGCGAGGCTGATCGGCGGCCACGACCAGATCGTCGCCCTCGACCTGGCAAACGATGCCGAGCCGGTCAAATCCCATCAGCGTCGAGCGCAAATGCTGCACGCCGGCGCGCACGATGCGCAGCGACGATCGGGTAACCGCCGCAAGGCCGATGAACGAGCCCACCTCGATGTGGTCCGGACCGATGCGGTGCGATGCGCTGCCAAGCGGCGCGCCGCCGTGCACGGTGACAGTGTTGGTGCCGATGCCGTCGATTCGAGCGCCGAGTGCCACCAGGAACTGCGCGAGGTCCTGCACGTGCGGCTCGGAAGCCGCATTGCGCAGAACCGTCGTGCCCTCGGCGACCACGGCGGCCATGAGCGCGTTCTCGGTCGCGGTGACGCTCGGCTCGTCGAGAAACACGTCGGCGCCGGTCAGCCGCGCGGCCTCGAAGCTGTAGCTGGCGTCGGCGTCGACCTTGGCGCCGAGTTGCTGCAGCGCCAGGAAATGGGTGTCGACCCGGCGCCGCCCGATCACGTCGCCGCCCGGCGGCGGCAGCACCACCTTGCCGCAGCGCGCCAGCAGCGGCCCGGCGAGCAGGATCGAGGCGCGGATGTTGGCGCACAGGACCGGATCGAGGTCCACCGCACGCACGTCCTTCGCGGTGATGTCGAGCGTGTTCTGCGCCGTCCACTCGGCCTCGGCGCCGACCGATCTGATGAGCTCCACCAGCGTCTCGGTGTCGCGGATGCGCGGCACGTTGGTCGAGACGCACCGGCTTGTCGCTCAGCAGTGCCGCGGCGATGATCGGCAGCGCGGCGTTCTTGTTGCCGGCCGGCTCCAGGCTGCCCGACAGGCGACGCCCGCCCTCGACCACATACTGAATGCCGCCGTTGCGCTCTGGTGCCGCCATGGGCGTTCCCTCTTGCAGATCTACTTTGCGACTTAGCGCAATGATTCTCCACCGGCAATGACACCGAGCAAGGCCGCACGCACCCACTCGGGATTGCCTCGCCCGGCCGAACCGGATATCAGCCCTGGTTGTAAAGGCACGCGGGGCGAACGGCGCCGCGGCCGCAAGCTCTGTTGCCTCCGCTCGCGCACTCAACTGCTGGAACCCACGCCCCATGCGCCTGTCCCGCTACTTCATGCCGGTCCTTCGCGAGACGCCGAAGGAAGCGGAAATCGTGTCGCACCAGCTGATGTTGCGCACTGGCATGGTGCGGCAGGCGAGCGCAGGCATCTATTCCTGGCTGCCGCTCGGCTTCCGCGTGCTCATGAAGATCGACCGCATAGTGCGCGATGAGCAGAATCGCTCCGGCGCGATCGAGATGCTGATGCCGACCATCCAGTCGGCGGACCTGTGGCGCCAGTCCGGCCGCTACGAGGCCTACGGCAAGGAGATGCTGCGCATCGCCGACCGCCACGACCGCGAGATGCTCTATGGACCGACCAACGAGGAGTTGATCACCACGATCTTCCGCGAAGGCATCAAGAGCTACAAGGACCTGCCGCGCAACCTCTACCACATCCAGTGGAAATTCCGCGACGAGGTGCGCCCGCGCTTCGGCGTCATGCGCGGCCGCGAATTCCTGATGAAGGACGCCTACTCCTTCGACCTGACGCCTGAGGCCGGCCGACTGTCCTACAACAAAATGTTCACCGCCTACCTGCGCACCTTCGCGCGCATGGGCCTCAAGGCCATCCCGATGGCGGCCGAATCCGGCCCGATCGGCGGCGACATGAGCCACGAGTTCATCATCCTGGCCGATACCGGCGAAAGCCAGGTGTTCTGCCATCGGGACCTGATCGAGGGCGCGGTGCCGCCGGTCGACACCGATTTCGACGGCGACCTGTCGCCGATCATCAAGCGCTGGACGTCGATGTATGCGGCCACCGACGAGAAGCACGACGCCAGGAAGTTCGACGCCGAGGTGCCCAAGGACAAGCAGGTTTCGGCCCGCGGCATCGAGGTCGGCCATATTTTCTTCTTCGGCACCAAATACTCCGAGCCCATGGGCTGCAAGATCCAGGGACCGGACGGGCAGATGATCACCGTGCAGATGGGCTCCTATGGCGTCGGCGTGTCGCGCCTCGCCGGCGCCATCATCGAGGCGTGCCATGACGCCGCCGGCATCGTTTGGCCGGTGCCGGTGGCGCCGTTCGAGGTCGGCCTGATCAACCTCAAGGCCGGCGACAAGGATACCGACGCCTGTGCCAACGGCATCTATCGGTCACTCGAGGCTGCCGGCATCGAGGTGCTGCTTGACGATACCGACGAGCGCGCCGGCGGAAAATTCGCGACCATGGACCTGATCGGCCTGCCGTATCAGCTGATCGTGGGGCCGAAGGGGGTGAAGGCGGGCGAGGCCGAGATCAAGAATCGCAAGACCGGCGCGCGCGAGACGCTGCCGATCGACGCGGCAGTGGCCAAGGTGGTGTCGGAGGTCAAGGCGCAGCGCATTCTCGCCTGACCCTCTTCTCGTCATGGCCGCGCAGGCGGCCATCCACGACGACGGGCAGCGAGGGCGATGTGTGAGTGGGAATGCAACGAGGCCGCGAGAAAGACCCTTACGTCTACATCCTTGCCAGTAGGAGGGATGGCGTTCTCTACGCCGGTGTAACGAGCGACCTGTTGGACCGCATCAGCGTGCACAAGCAGGACCTGCTCGAAGGATTCACCAAGAAGTATGGCGTTCACATGCTGGTCTACTACGAATGGCACGCAACCATGGACGACGCCATCAAGCGCGAGAGCCAGATCAAGAAATGGAAGCGAGCCTGGAAAGTCCGCCTGATCGAAAGCATGAACGAGGAGTGGACCGACCTGTTCGATACAAAGTCCGGTTTCATCAGGAATTCACCTGTGGATAAGGAACGGTTCCGAGACTGACAGCGGTCGTGTTGATGCTCGTCGTGGATGGCCGCCTGCGCGGCCATGACGAGAAGGGGAGAGAGTTGGGGCAAACAGCGACCAGCAAGTCGGCCAAGGTCGGGCACGGATTTCGGCAGCTTGGCTTGCTGGGTGTCAATCCCGCACTCACTGCGGCTTGCGTCGCCCTCACGACTGGGACCATCGCGGAAAATCGAGCGGGAAATTCCTCCGAATCCAACTATGTAGCCATCGACGGGCCCGGACGCAGACATCAATTCCGAGGCGCATATGGATTGGACGAGCAGGCCAAGATCGCCCTTCTGCACAAATATTTCCTCGAAACAAGAACGCCAGCAATTGATGTGCAGGCGCAAGAAATCCAGGAAATTGAATCGGAGCAAGAGCGGGAAAAGGCCCTCGACCACTTCGGACTTGCCGGCCTATGCGTCATCTTCGCGTCACTTTGGTGGTTCTTGACCCAAGGCGCCGGATTGGTGTTTTCGCACGTCGAGAAGGTGCCCCACCACTTCTCGTCATGGCCGCGAAGGCGGCCATCCACGACAACGGGCAGCGTATATGGTGTCTGAGGCGATGCCGAACTCTGGCAAGGATCTTTGAATGACGGTCGACGCAGTAAAGTCCGACACCACCGACACGAAGCCGTTCGCGCCGTTCGAATGGCTGCTGGCGCTGCGTTACCTGAGGGCAAGGCGCAAGGAAGGCTTCATCTCGGTCATCGCCGGCTTCTCGTTCATCGGCATCCTGCTCGGCGTCGCCACGCTCATCATCGTGATGGCGGTGATGAACGGCTTCCGCAACCAGTTGTTCGAGAAGATCCTCGGCCTCAACGGCCACCTCGTCGTCTACAAGGTGGCAAGCGCCGGCCCGTTCGACGAGTACGACGAGCTGGCGAAAAAGCTCAAGATCATTCCCGGCATCAAGAGCGCGGTGCCGCTGATCGAGGGGCAGGTGCTGGTGTCGTCAAGCATCGCCGGCCTCGGCGGCCTCGTTCGCGGAATGACGGAGGAGGGCCTGCGCTCGCTGCCGCTCGTCGCCAACAACGTCCTGCAGGGCTCGATCGACGGTTTCGACGACCAGGACGGCATTGCCATCGGCATGCGGTTGGCGAACTCGCTCGGCGTGAAGCTCGGCGACAGCATCACGCTGATCTCGCCGCGCGGCAACCAGACGCCGTTCGGCACCTCGCCGCGGTCCAAAGCCTATCGCATCAGTTCGCTGTTCGAGATGGGCATGTCGGAATACGACCGCACAATGATATTCATGCCGCTGGCCGAGGCGAAGAAATACTTCAACAAGGGCAACCAGGTCGACGTGCTCGAAGTGGTGGTCAATGATCGCGAGGCAGTCGATCGATATGCGACCGAGATCGAGAAAGCCGGCGGACCCGACCTCGTCATCACCAACTGGCGGCAGCGCAACTCGACGTTCTTCACGGTGCTCGAGGTCGAGCGCACGGTGATGTTCATCATCCTGTCGCTGATCATCCTGGTGGCGGCACTCAACATCGTGTCCGGCATGATGATGCTGGTGAAGGACAAGGGCCGCGATATCGCCATCCTGCGCACCATGGGCGCGACCAAGGCCGCGATCATGCGCGTGTTCCTGATCACCGGCGCCTCGATCGGCGTGGTCGGGACGCTCGCCGGGCTGATCCTCGGCGTCCTGTTCTGCTGGTACATCGAGCCGATCCGCCAGTTCGTCCAGTGGGCAACAGGCAAGACGCTGATGGACCCGACCGTGTACTACCTGACCCGCCTGCCGGCCGACATCAATCCGCAGGAGACCGCCGGCATCGTGATCTTCGCGCTGCTGCTGACGCTGCTGGCGACGCTCTATCCGTCCTGGCGCGCCTCGCGGCTCGATCCGGTGGAAGCCCTGCGCTACGAATGAGGGGGTTGCCATGAAGGACTCCGCCATCGAACCGATCCTCAGGCTGCAAGGCCTGCGCCGCACCTTCGGCCACGGCGAACGCGAGATCCGCGTGCTGGCGGGCGCGTCGGCGAACCTGTATCCGGGCCAAGCGGTGGCGCTGGTCGGACCATCGGGCGCCGGCAAGTCGACGCTGCTGCACGTCGCCGGCCTGCTCGAGACGCCGGATGCCGGCGAGGTCGTCGTCCAGGGCCGCGACTGCGCCAAGATGAACGATGACGAGCGCACCAGGGTGCGCCGCACCGAGATGGGCTTCGTCTACCAGTTCCACCAGCTGCTGCCGGAGTTCTCGGCGCTGGAGAACGTCGTCATACCACAGCTGATACGAGGCCGCGGCCGCAAGGCGGCGGAGAAGAGGGCGACCGAGCTGTTGAGCGAGATGGGGCTCGCGGCCCGGCTCGATCATCGGCCGGCCGAGCTGTCCGGCGGCGAACAGCAGCGCACCGCCATCTGCCGCGCGCTCGCCAACGCGCCGAAACTCCTGCTGGCCGACGAGCCGACCGGCAATCTCGATCCGAAGACCAGCGAGCACGTGTTCCACGAGCTGGTGCGGTTGATCGAGGCGACGGGCGTCGCCGCCCTCATCGCCACGCACAACATGGATCTGGCCGCCCGCATGCATCGCAAGCTGCGCCTCGAAGGCGGCATGCTGGTCGAGCAGCCGCAGTAGGCGCGGCCGCTCAGCCGAGCAGCGCCCGCACCAGCGGCATCACGTACGGTGTCGTCGGCACCTCGTCGAGGTCGGCTGCGCAACGCACGATGAGCACGTCGGCAAGCTCTGGATCAGGCTCGCGCGCCGTGTTGCGCAGGATTTCCCGTCGCAGCTCCACGGCAGAGATGCGGGAGCGATATTCGATACCAATGGCGATCGAAGCGTCGGCGGCCGACAGGACATAGCCCGGCCTCCGCTCGAGAAGGCCCGCATCGAGCCCCGTCTCCTCGCTGATCTCGCGGGCGATGCTGCTATCGATGTCGATAGCGCCGGTTGCCGAGACGTCCGCCGCATCGATGAACCCGCCCGGAAAGTACGCCCGGCCCGCGTTGAGGTTGCCGGCCGACTGGATGCCGAGCAGGCAATGTCCCTCCGCCGATCGCAGAATTGCGCTGCCGAAGCAGTCGCGTACGCTCCGGTCGGGAAAGCCGGCGTCCCACCAATGCACGAAGCTCGCGAAATCGGTGGTGATGAACTGGCCGTCGAATTCATCCTCGGCAATGCAGTGGTGGGCGAGCAGCTGCACCCGGCCGTTGAAGTATTTGGGATTGGCCGCGATCCGCTGCTGCCAGGCCGTTTCGATCCATTGCCGGTTCTCGTCCGCGTAGGCCCAGCGGCCATCGCCGACCCGCAATCGGCATCGGCCAACGCGCGCGACCTGCCCCGATTCCAACTTTACGACCATCGCCATAGCAAGTTTTCCCTCGTGCGCCCGCCGATCACCCGGCAGTGACTTTAGCCGGCCGCACGTCACCACGCGCCATCACTTGTCGTCGCAATGCCCCGCCGGTCGCGCTGCTCACCGGGAGACTTTCGGTTCCTCGAATATATCGAGCGCAGCGATGCAGGTCCGACGACGGCGAGGGCGAGCTTGACCAATCATTCCAATTGATCCACCGCCCACGCACCATCGCTCGTAATATTGCGTTAGTCGAGTTGATCGCGCCTGCCCGGCCGATCCCACAAGAGCCGCAGTTGCTCCACATTCGCTCCACAATGAAGGAGCGATATCCTTCCCGGGCACTAGGATACAGGTTGGACGCTTCCACAGCTGGACGCTCCAAGCACAAACCAGACAACCGCATTCGGCCGGCGCTCGACCGACGAGGCCGCGACCCATCCGGTTGCCATGAGCGCAATTCCTTCGCTTGACGTCGCGCTGCACCGCGCAACGTCAAACCGGGCGGCGGGGAACCCCCGCTTCTCTTCCGCCCGGTTCCAATCCCGGCCCCGCCAGATTGCGCAAGCGAGCTGGCTGCCGGGATGGGCCGCCGGAAGGCTCCGATCGTCCGCCGCACCGCCACACCTCCCTCCCCGACGCGGCGAATGACGGGGCCTTCCGGCACTTCGGGCACGGGTCCGCGCCGGCCCGATGAACACCGGCTGAATGACCTCGACAGCGCGTGTTTAGCCTGGCGCCGCCACAACACCCTCAATTCTCCCAAACGCCAACACCGCGAAGCAGTCATATCCTTCTCGCGCACCAATGAGGGCGCCTGAAACATGGATATGACTTCGATGAAAACCACGATGACCGCCGTTGCTCTTGTGCTCGCCCTCGGCTCGTCTGCTTATGCCCAGGACGTCAAGACCTCGACCACCCCGGCCGCGCCTGCCGCCGCCACTCCCGCCGCGAAGCCCGCCGAGCCGGCCGCGAAGCCGGTCCTGGCCCCGCAGACGATGCAGAAGGTCGGTGGCCCGACCGTGCCGGCGACCGCTCCGAAGGTCGAGGCCAAGCCCGCCGTGACCCCGTCGGCGACGACCGCTCCGGCCGCCACCAAGACCGCGGCACCGGCGGCAGTGACCAAGCTCGTCAACATCAACACCGTGAGTGCAGCCGACCTCGGGAAGCTGCCGAAGATCAGCGAGGCGCACGCCAAGCAGATCATCGCCGGCCGGCCGTACAAGTCGGTTGACGACCTGGTCGCCAAGAAGGTGATCCCGCAGGATGCCTTCGATGCGGTGAAGGGCCTTGTCACCGTGAAGTAACGATCGGCACGCCGAGTTGGAATAGCCGCAGGCGCCCCGGCCGACGCAAGTCGCCGGGGCGTACTGTTATTCATGAAAGAAATGAGAACGGGCCATCATCTCGCGATGACGACCCGTCGGAGCACCCCGCCCACATGGACCACCGGCTCCGTGCCCTCCACGGTGTCGATGATCAGCAAAACACGAAACCCCAGCGGACGTTCACCGGCTAGCCGTCGCCGGAACATATGTGAATTTACGATCCCAGGGCTTGCAACCGCTAATTGTCAGAACTTGAAGCTCAAACCGGCGCGGACGGCATGGAAATCGACCTCGCTCTTGTCGATCGAGTTGACCGCCGAGCTCGAGAAGTTGCTCGAGCCGAGATCGGTGTAGCGATACTCGAGGCGCACCATCATGCGGTCGGTGATCGCGCGTTCGGCGCCGACGCCGGCGGTCCAGCCGCTGCGAACATCGCTGTAGCTGGCGAACCCCTTGTCGATCTTGACGTCGCCGTAGGCCCAGCCGGCGGTGGCATAGAACAATGTGCGGTCGTAGGCGATGCCGAGGCGGCCGCGGGTGGAGCCGAGCCAGCCGATCTCGGCGTCGTGGCCATAGCCGAGCGAACCGGTGCCGGCACCACTGATGCTCGACGCCTCGATGTCCGTCTCGATGCCGTACACCAGATTCTGGTACTGCCAGTTGTAGCCGGCATAGCCGCCGCCGACCCAGCCATCGGTATCGTAGCTGTAGGTCTGGTCGAAACCTGCCAGCGGACCTGACTGCGCGTCGGCGTTGCCCCAGCCGTAGCCAACCTGAGCGCCCACATAGAGACCGGTCCAGTTGAATGGCATGGGATAGGCGACCGGTGGCGGCGGCGCATCCTTGATCGACCCCCGGCGATAGGGACCCAGATCGGCGGCGACGGCAGCGTTCGCAGCCAGCACTCCGACCAGGGCGACCGCGGCAGCACTCTTGTGAATTCGCATGCTTGAACTCCTTACGGCGGGGATCGAACGAGCACAGGCCACCCCACATTGAACGCCTGCTCGTGCACACGAAATGTGGCCAAAATCAGAGGCTTAGTGTGCTCAAGAAATTGATAAGCTCGCTGGATCACGTCCGCGTGAGACGAGATTTGAAGCCGCGGAACCATCTTTTGCGTTGCGGCAGAACGCAGAACAGAGCGATCGTTCCCATCGCATCCTTAGAACCTCGACGCTGGAAACTCGCTTGGAATGAAATTCCATTTTTTGTTTAGATGTTACCTGTTAACTAGAAAATTTTTCTATTATGGTGCGGTGCACATGTTTGGAGGTGCCGCATGCCACTGGATGTCTCGTTCCATTCCGATGACGATGCCGACCAGCGCCTGCTGAAGCTTCACGTGCGCCTGGTCGACGGAGCGCATTTCGAACCGGAAGCCGCCGCCGGATATCGCATCATGGAGCTGATGCGCGCCTACGGCTTGCCGATCAAGGCCGAGTGCGGCGGCGCCTGCGTGTGCGCGACGTGCCACGTCCGCATCCCCGAGGCCTGGCGGCATCTGCTGCCGCCGCCGTCCGACGAGGAGCTGGCAAGGCTCGACGAGATCCCGGACGCCGACGACCGGTCGCGCTTGGCCTGCCAGCTCACGATGACCGACGATCTCGACGGCCTCGAGGTCGAGCTGCAGCCCGACAGCCTCATTCCGCAAACCAACTGGGTCGCGGGTTAGCCCGATGGCAGGCTTCCCCATCTTCATCGAGGTTGGCGACGTGCCGCCCCTGGTGGTCGGCACCACGCCGCTCGCCGTCGCCAAGGCGCGACTGCTGCTCAAACGCGCCCGCAGCGTCGCGCTCGTCGCCGCCGGCGCAACGCCGGATCTCGCGGCGCTGCTGAGCGACGGCCGGGCGGCGCTGGTCGCCGGCACGGTCGACGCCGCAGTCGTGAAAGGCCGGCCGCTCGTGATCTGCGCCACCGGCGACGATGCCGAGGATGCGCGCGTCTCGCGGCTGGCCCGTGAGCTCGGCGTGCCGGTCAACGTGCCGGACCGGCCCGAGCTGTGCACCTTCTCGCTGGCATCGATCGTCGATCGCGGAACTGTCACGGTCGCAATCGGTACCGAGGGCGCCGCCCCGGTGCTCGCCACCAGGTTGCGCGCCATGATCGAGCAGCAGTTGCATCCGCGCTTCGGGCGGATCGCGGACATTGCACGCGAGTATCGTCCCGCGGTAGCGCGACGCATTGCGCCGGGAGAGGCTCGACGCGCCTTCTGGGACGACGTGCTCGGTGGCGCGGCGGCGGATGCGATCCTCGCCGGTGACGAGCCGGCCGGCCGCGCCGCGATCGAGCGGCGGCTCGAAGGCACGGCGTTTGACGAAGCCGCGCCAGGCCGTGTGTTGCTTGTCGGCGCCGGCCCCGGCGATCCCGAGCTGCTGACGCTGAAGGCGGTGCGAGCACTGAAGTCGGCCGACGTCATCCTTCATGACGGTCACGTCAGCCAGGGCGTACTCGACTACGCGCGCCGGGAAGCGCAGCTGATCTCGGTCGCAAAGGCGCGCGGCCGGCACTCCAAGACGCAGGCAGAGATCAATGCCCTGATCGTCGCGTTGGCGCGCCAGGGCAAGACCGTGGTCCGCCTCAAGGGCGGCGATCCGTTCGTGTTCGGCCGCGGCGGCGAAGAGATCGATATCCTGCGGGCATCCGGCATCCCGGTCGAGGTCGTCCCGGGCATCACCGCCGCCACCGCGGCTTCGGCCTCGCTGCAAATTCCGCTCACCCATCGCGACATCGCCCGCTCGGTGACGTTCATATCGGGACACGCGGCGGGCGACGGCGCGGCCGACTTCGACCAGGTCGATTTCGCGGCCCTTGCCAATCGCCGCTCGACGCTGGCGGTCTACATGGGGCTCGCGACCGCCGGCGCGCTGGCGCAGACACTGCTTGCCGCCGGCTGGTCCAAGGCGACACCGGTGATCGCGGTCGAGCGCGCCTCGCAGCCGCAGGAGCGGCGCGTCGCCACAACCCTCGACCAGCTCGCCGAGAACCCTTCGAGCCTCGGGCTGTCCGGCCCGACACTGCTGCTGGTGGGCGAGGTTGCGAGCCTGCCTGCCGCAGGGATCATCAACCACGTGGCGCGGGTCGCGACCGGCCATCAGGAGCCTGCCGATGCCTAGCGTCGTCACCGCCAACAATTTGCGCACCGGACTGGTCGTCTATCTCGGTCCCGGTGCCCGCTGGGTTCGCGACCTGCGCGACGCCAGCATCGCAGTCGACGCCAGCGACCTGGCGACGCTCGAGGCGCAGGCGCTCGCCGCCGTCGCGAGCACCGAGGTCACCGCCGTCTATGCAATGGATATCCGGATCGTCGACGGCAAGCCCGAGCCAGTCTCCGTACGCGAGCGCATCCGCGCCGCCCAGTCCGCCACCGTTTGAGGAAGCTGTAATGTACCGCTACGACGAATTCGATCACGCCTTCGTCGCCGGACGCGCCGCCCAGTTCCGCGGCCAGGTGGCGCGACGCCTCGCCGGCGATCTCACCGAGGAGCAGTTCAAGCCGTTGCGGCTGCAGAACGGCCTCTACCTGCAGCTGCATGCCTATATGCTGCGGATCGCCATCCCCTACGGCGTCCTGTCGGCGCGGCAGATGCGCCAGCTTGCCCTGATCGCCCGCAAGTGGGACCGCGGCTTCGGCCACTTCACGACGCGTCAGAACATCCAGTTCAACTGGATCAGGCTCGAGGATACGCCCGACATCCTTGATGCGCTGGCCGAGGTCGAGATGCATGCGATCCAGACCAGCGGCAACTGCATCCGCAATGTCACGGCCGATCCCTACGCCGGGGTGGCGATCGACGAGATCGAGGATCCGCGGGTATGGGCCGAGGTGCTGCGCCAGTGGTCGACGATCCATCCCGAGTTCACGTTCCTGCCGCGCAAGTTCAAGATCGCGATCACCGCGGCCGCCGAGGATCGCGCGGCGATCCTGTTCCACGACATCGGCCTGAGGATCGTGAAGGGAGCAGGTGGCGCGACCGGTTTCCGGGTCTACGTCGGCGGCGGCCAGGGACGCACGCCCTATGTCGCCCAGGAGATCGCAAACTTCCTGCCGAAAGAACGGCTGCTGTCGTATCTCGAGGCGATCATGCGCGTCTACAATCTGCACGGACGCCGCGACAACATCTACAAGGCGCGCATCAAGATCCTGGTCAACGCCCTCGGCCTCGACGAGTTCCGGCGGCAGGTCGAGGCTGAGTGGGCCACGCTCGACCAGCCGTCGATCGATCTGCCGGACGAGGAGCGAGCGCGCATCGCGGCCTATTTCAAGTCGCGGCCGCTCAAGTCGGCGCCGGCAAGGGACGCATTGACCGACGCCCGGCGCCGCGCCGATGCGGGCTTCGATCGCTGGCTCCGTCTCAACGTCGCGCCGCATCGTGTGCCGGGCCATGCCATCGTCAACATTCAGCTGAAGGAGCCCGGCAAGATCCCCGGCGACGCAACGGCCGAGCAGATGGAGACCGTGGCCGACCTCGCCGAACGCTTCGGCGGCGATGAGATCCGCGTCACCTACCAGCAGAATCTGGTGCTGCCGACCGTGGCGGTACGCGACCTCGTCGCAGTCTATGAAAGCCTCGTCGCCGCCGATCTCGCCACCGCCAATACCGAGCTCATCACCGACATCATCGCCTGCCCCGGCCTCGACTTCTGCAACCTCGCCAATGCCCGCTCGATACCGGTGGCGCAGGCGATCGCCAGGGTGTTTTCCGATCCGGGCAAGGCCGAGACGATCGGTCCGCTGCGCCTCAATATCTCCGGCTGCATCAACGCCTGTGGCCACCATCATGCCGGTAACATCGGCATCCTCGGCGTCGACAAGAAGGGTACCGAGCACTACCAGATCACGCTCGGCGGCAGCCCGAAGGATGACGCCGGGATCGGCGACATCATCGGGCCGAGCTTCACTGCGGAGGCGGTGGCGGGTGCGGTCGAGACCATCGTCGAGACCTACCTCGCCCGGCGGCAAGATCCCTCGGAGACGTTCCTCGCAGCCTACCACCGGATCGGCAAAGAGCCATTCCGCACCGCACTCTACGGCGCCGAGGCGACGCGCCGGCCAGCCGTCGCCCTGGAGAACGCCGATGTCTGAGCCGAAACCCTTGCTGGCGCCGCTGCGCCCCGCGTCGACCGCGCCGCGGCTATGGAACGGCGACCGTTTCGTCGCCGACGCGTGGGTTGGCATTGCCGACGATGCGCCGATCCCGCTGACCGGGCACGCGATCATCTCGCTGCCGCGCTGGCGTGCGGAGCAGGTTGCCCTGACCGCCCAGGGGCAGGCGATCGGCGTTCGCGTCGAGCCCTCGGAGCCGATCGATCCCGCGACCGATCATCTCGACCGGCTGGGCGTCATCGCCCTCGCGTTTCCCAAGTTCTCGGACGGCCGCGCCTACACGACCGCCCGCCGGCTGCGCGAGCAATGGGACTACCGCGGCGAGATCCGCGCCACCGGCGATGTCCTGCTCGACCAGCTGCCGCTGATGCTTAGATCCGGCTTCGATGCCTTCGAGATCGTCAATGCCGCCACCATCGCGGCGCTGGAGGCCGCCCCGGTACCGGCCGTGCCCTATGTCTATCAGCGCAGCGTCGGCGGCGAACGTGTCGGGATGGCGCGAGCGGAGATCGGCGGCCCCGCGCCGGGCGGTTGCCGAATAACGCCAGCCTCGATGCCGGCCACCGCCGCCGACGTCGCTTCGACTCTTGCAATCGCCCGTCACGCGCGCCCGGCGTCTGGCACCATCTGGCCCTGCAACAGCGTGTAGGTGAGCACCTTCTTCGAGGCGATCCACGGCGTGCATTTCGCGTCGACCTCCGCAAAACGGGCGCTGGCGCAGTGGGCCTTGAAGGCCGCCTCGTCGTCGTAGACCTCGTAGAGGAAATAGCCGGCCGGATCGAGCGGGTCCTGCGCGACGTCGAACTGGCGGCAACCGGTCTCCTGCTCGAGGCTGTTGCGGGCGTGCGCCAGCAGCGCCATCCCGAAATCCGAAATGTGCTCCTGCCTCGCCTCGAAGAATACGACGACGACGAACATCATCTGCTCCTGTTGGCAGGACGTCGCGGGTCAGGCCACCTCGGCAAAGGCGGCAGACCCCAAAGTCTCGACGGTAACCCCGTCGCGCGACACCGTCACGAAGCTCTGCGGCGGCACCGCCTGCCAACCGTCGCGAACACCATCGAGCGGCTCGGATACGACGAGCGTGCCCGCGTCGCCGGCTAGGCGCTTGGTGTAGAGCGACGGCGGCTGCAAGTCACTGGCATAGCGCGCCGCATAGATTGAATTGCCATCGCTCCAGGCCGCGGTGAAGCGAAAGGCCTCGGTGACGCCGGCTTCGGCCTGCAGCCGTGCGACGGTGGCAATCATGCGGTTGCAGGCGGCCTTCGGCTCGGCGGCAAGCTGGTCGCCCAGCATCATGAGGAAGATAGCTTCGCTGTCGGTCGTGCCGCCGCGCGCCTCGTAAAGCGCGTCGGGGATCAGCGCATCGACGCGTCGGCGCAGCTTGTCGAACCCGCCGATCTGGCCGTTGTGCATGAACAGATGCCGGCCGTGGCTGAACGGATGGCAGTTGGCGCGCGTGGTCGCGGTCCCGGTCGAGGCGCGCACGTGGGCAAAGTAGAGCGGTGCGCGGATCTGGTGGGCGAGGCTCATCAGGTTCTCGTCGCTCCAGGCCGGCCGGATGTCACGAAACACACCTGGAGTTGGCCGCTCGCCGTACCAGCCGAGGCCGAAGCCGTCGGCGTTGGTCTCGGTGTGTGCCTCCCGGCTGCGTCGCGACTGCGCGATCAGGGATTGGCAAGGCATGCAAACGAAGTCCTCGACGAACACCGGTTCTCCGACATAGGCGATCCAGCGACACATCTGCCCCATCTCCCGCGCCACAGGCGCCAGTGGTCGGCGCCCTCATGAATCCGAATCCCTCATATTGAAGCCGAATGCGGCCAAGATGGGAACAGGAGCGCGAGCCGGTCGCCTCAGACCGGCTTCAGATGCGCGAAGTTCCTGCGCAGGTCGCGAACGTGCAGCACGCCTTCCTGAGTCAGCGCGTACATGCCATTGGCGGGCTGGGCGATGACGCCGAGCTTCTTCAGCCGGTGCAGCTGCGAGACGATTGCCGCGCTGCTGTCGTCGAAGCCTGCCTCGGTCAGCGCCCGCGTGATCTGGGCGAGGGGCAGGGCGTGATGCTCGGCCTCGAGCGCCTCCAGCAGCACCAGCTCGCGCACCCGGCTGCGCTGATTGCGGCCGATCTCGTCGGCATCGACGGCGGCAGACGGGGACGGACCGGCAGGCTCCAGCGCCAGGCCATTGCCGGGCGAGCGAATGGCAGCACGAGGCGCCGCCTGGCCGGGAATCAGCGACTCGAGCGCCGCCAGCCTGTCCTTCAGCGTTGCGATCAGTGACGCCACCTCGGCTGGCGCGACCGCCACCCGGGCCATCAACGGCAACTGCACGTGGGCCTCGAACGCAGCAACCAGCCGGGAGGAAAATTCACCGTCGCCACAAGCAGATGCCATTTCAGGTTCACCTTGAGAGCCAACGCGATGACCATGCTCAAGCATGCGAAACATTCCCTTGCGTAGCATTCGATTTTTTGCACATCACAGTGCATTCGCTCAATGGCAATTCAATGCATTGCGTAGCATTTCGTTGCATTCCAACGTCATGCGACGCTCATACGAGCTTGAAAAACAAACGAATTAACGACGAATAGAGAATTCGGAAACCTTGACCGCAGCATTCGATGCGGCTCGCGGCGACTTCATCCGAGAACTGTCTATGCGAGCCGTTGCCGCCGCTGCCGCTGCCGGCAAATCCGTCCGCTTCGCGACTTCCGCATTCCGCGCACCCTTCGAGCATCCGGGCACGAAATCCACTCGCGCCGCCAGGATGACCCGGATGATATTTTTCCTCCCCCTCGACCTGAACTTGATCGTTCCCTTGTCCGGCATGCTCGACAAGCTGCTGCTCGACTTCGACGTGCTCGACATCGTTTTGTGGTTTCCCCGGCTGTCGTGGGGGGAGCTCCTGCGCGCGCTCGGCGCGGTGCTGCTCTGCAAATGCGCCAGCGACCAGATCGAGCGGTGGGCATTTGCGCCACTGAAGTCGCGGCTGAAGCGTCGAGTTGCAGCCGAAATCGCGGCGCGCTGGCCGCAACTCGCCCGCCGGGTGGGAATCGGCGCCTGACGCTCAGACCGGCTCGTCCCTCTTCGGCATCCGCCGGCTCGCTGCCACTTCCCGAATTCGGGCGAGGATCGGCGGGTGCTTGCGTCCGAGCCGCTCCAGATCCTCGCGGTCGAGAACCAGCAGGCGAACCCGCGTCGCTGCCCGCACCGTGCTCGACCTTGCCCGCTGCTCGAGCAGGGCCATCTCGCCGAAGAAGTCTCCCTCCTTGAGAGCGATGTCGCCTGAATCGAACTCGACGACCACATCGCCGGAGACGAGAAAGAACATGCTGTCACCCGGCGCGCCGCGCCGCACGATGACTTCGCCGGCATCGAAGGTGCGCGAGTAGAGCAAGGTGATGATCTGCGAGACCGCGGAGGCGTCGAGGCCGCCGAACAATGGCACCCGCGCGACCAGCAGCCATGACACCATGAAATCGCGGCGCGTCGCCTCGCGACCGAAACCGGTCGCGATGATGCCGAAGGGAAGCGCGAAGGCGGCGAGCCCGGTGATGACCATGAAGCCGGCGAACAGCTTGCCGACCGCCGTCGACGGCACGACATCGCCGTAACCGACCGTCGCGAGCGTCATCACCGACCACCACGCCGCCGCCGGTATACTGCCGAACGACACCGGCTGCGCATTGCGCTCGATGAAATACATCACCGTCGCGGCGAACATCACCAGCCCCAGCATGATCACGAAGGCGCCGAACAGGGCACCTCGCTCCGCCGCTATCACCCTGCCGAGCGAGTGCAGCGCCGGGCTGTAGCGGCCGATCTTGAGGAACCGCAGCATCATCGCGGCCCACAGGTCCGCTCCGATGAGCAAGCCGGTCAGCGTCGGTACGAAGGTCAGCAGGTCGATCAGCTGCAGCGGCTGCGCGGCATATCGCAAGCGCTCGCGTGATGGCCGCCCCAGGGCAAAGAAGGGCAGCTCGACACAGGACCACAACCGCAGGCCGTATTCGGTGGCGAATATCAGCGCCGAGACAATGTCGAAATAGCGGATCAGGCGGCCATATGTGGCGTCGATCCCGGGCACCGTGCCTACAGCGCACGCGACGACGTTGGTCAAGGCGAGCACGATCAGAGCTCCGGCGACGAAGCTGCCAGCCAGCGAATGCCCGAAGCCGCCCTCGAGCAGCTGGTGAACCTCCTGCCTGGCCCGAGCGCTCCGAGCCACGCGTTTTCCTCCAATCGACATTCCTCGAGCCCGTCCTATCTGCCCTTGCGCACAGCCCCCCGCACCAGCCCGGCCAACAGGCCGACCGACAACAGCCCGATCGCAACGATCACCAGCGCCCCGGTCGAAGCCTCCGCCAGCCGCTCATCGGAGGCGAGTTGATACACCCGCACCGCCAGCGTGTCGAAATTGAACGGCCTGATGATCAGCGTCGCCGGCAGCTCCTTCAGCACATCGACAAATACCAGCACGCTTGCGGTCACCATCGATCTTCGCAGCAGCGGCAGGTGCACCCGCCGCATGACCTCGCCGCTGGTGCAGCCGAGCGTGCGGGCGACCTGGTCCATGCTCTGCGGAATGCGGCCGAACCCGGCTTCAAGTCCGCTCGCGGAGACCGCCAGGAAGCGAACGAGATAGGCGAACAGCAGTGCCGCAATGCTGCCGCTGAACAGCAATCCCGTCGAAAAGCCGAAGGAGGTGCGGAACATCTGGTCGATCGTCCGGTCGATAGCGCCCAGCGAGGCGAGGATACCGACCGCGATCACGGTTCCCGGCAAGGCGTAGCCGAAGGTCGCAAGCCGCAGCATGGTCCGCACCCCATGCGAAGAGGCGAGCCTCGAGGCATAAGCGACGAACAGCCCGGCGAAGGTCACCAGCACCGCCGCGATGCCGGCGAGCGAGAAAGTGTTCCAGGCGAGGCGCAGGAAGCGCTCACCGAACAGGCTGTCGCCGCCCTCGATGTGGAGCCCGACCAAAATGGCTACCGGAGCAACGAAGCCGAGCAGCACCGGCCCGGCGCAGATCGCCGTCGCCACCCACGCCCGCCAGCCGGCAAGCCGCGCCGGCTTGATCGCGTATTCCTTGCGGCCGCTGCGGTGATACCGGGTCAGCCGGCGCGCCCACTGCTCGACGACGACCAGCGCCACCACGAACAGCAGCAGCGCGCTGGAAAGCTGGCCGGCCGCGATCGGGTCGCCCATGCCGAACCAGGTGCGATAGATCACGGTGGTGAACGTGTTGATGCCGAAGTACTGCACCGTACCGAAGTCGGCCAGCGTCTCCATCATCGCCAGCGCCAGGCCGGCGGCGATCGAGGGTCGCGCCAGCGGCAGCGCCACCTTGAAGAAGCGATCGCGCCCGCCGTGACCGAGGGTGCGCGCCACGTCGAGCGCCGTCGGCGACTGTTCGAGAAATGCCGAGCGGGCGAGAAAATACACATACGGGTAGAGCACCAGCGTCAGCATCAGGCTGACACCCCACAGGCTCTGCAGCTCCGGAAACCAGTAGTCGCCGCGACCCCAGCCGAACGCTCGCCGCAGCGCGCTCTGCAGCGGCCCGGCGAAGGTCATGAAGTCGGTGTAAGCGTAGCCGATGATATAGGCTGGCATCGCCATCGGCAGCAGCAGCAGCCAGGCGAGCACGCGGCTGGCCGGGAAGCGGTACATCGTGACGAGCCAGGCGCAGGCGGTGCCGATCGCCGCCGTGCCGACGCCGACCATCAGCAGCAGGCCGACGGTGTTGCGCAGGATTTCGGGCAGGATCGTTCGCGCGATATGGCCAAGAGCGCCGCTCGACGGCACGAAAACGTTGCTCAGCACCGTCAGGATCGGCAACGCCACCAGGGCACACAGGGTCGCTGCGCCGACGGCGATCCACGGGTGTCGCCCCGGCGAATATCTCCAGGCGTGGCGACGCCACCGCATCAGCCTGGTCGGAGTTGGATCAACATCTTGCATGCGGTCCGGTGGGGCTTGCATATCGACCATGGAACCGATGAGCACATCGAGCGATTGACGGCAATCCGGCCGCAATCCTTACGCGTTCCGGCCCTTCCTCGGCTGCGCCTGTAGCCACCAGGCCTTGAATTTGCGACCTTTCGATGCTGCCACCTATCTGCCGATGCTGGAATAGGAAAGGCCCGCCGCCACGGCGTCCTGCGGCTGGAAGATATTGCGCAGGTCGACCAGCGCGGTGCCGCGCATGGCAGCCTTCAAGGCATCGAGGTTGAGCGCGCGGAACTCGTTCCACTCGGTCAGCACCACCGTGACATCGGCACCGGCGGCGGCCGACAGCGCGTCCGTACACCACGTCACGCCCGGCAGCATGCCTTCGCCGTGCTTGCGGCCCTGCGGGTCATAGACCTGCAGCCGCGCGCCCTTCTCGATCAGCATCGGCACGATCACCAGGCTCGGCGCGTCGCGCATGTCGTCGGTGTTCGGCTTGAACGTGACGCCCAGGACGGCGACCGTCTTGTCGCGCACCGAGCCGCCCGCCGCCTTCTCGATGCGGCCGGCCATGGCGATCTTGCGCTCGTCGTTGACGCGGCCGACCTGCTCGACCAGCGACAACGGCGCCCGGTGCTCGCGGGCCGTGCGGGCGAGCGCGGAGACATCCTTCGGGAAGCACGAGCCGCCGTAGCCCGGCCCCGGATGCAGGAACTTGTCGCCGATGCGCCGGTCCTTGCCGATGGCCGACGCGACCTCCTGCACGTTGGCGCCGACCTCCTCGCACAGGTCCGCCACCTCGTTGATGAAGCTGATCTTCATCGCCAGGAAGGCATTGGCCGCATACTTGGCGAGCTCGGCCGATTCGCGGTTGACGAACATCAACGGTGCGTTGCGCAGCGCCAGCGGCTTGTACAGCCGCTCCATGATCGCCCGCGCCCGCGGCTCGTCGCAGCCGACCAGCACCCGATCGGGATGGGTGAAGTCCTGGATCGCCGAGCCCTCGCGCAGGAACTCGGGGTTCGAGCACACCGCGAAGTCGGCATCCGGCCGCAGCTTGCGCAGGCGCCGCTCGATCTCGCGGCTGGTGCCGACCGGCACCGTCGACTTGGTCGTGATGACGGTAAAGCCGGTCAGATGCGGGGAAATCTCCTCCACCGCCGCGAACACGTAGGACAGGTCGGCGTGACCGTCGCCGCGCCGCATCGGCGTGCCGACGGCAAGGAAGATCAGGTCGGCCTCGGCCGCCGCGGCGGCGAGGTCCTGGGTGAACGACAGGCGCTTGGCCGCCATGTTCCGCACCAGCAGGTCGTCGAGGCCCGGCTCGTAGATCGGCACCTCGCCGCGGCGCAGGGCATCGACCCGGTCGCGCTCCTTGTCGACGCATGTGACCGACCAGCCGAACTCCGAGAAGCACACCGCGGAGACGAGGCCGACATAACCGGCACCAATCATGCAAATCTTCATCGCGCCCTCAAGGCAACCTGGGTCCCGAAGCTGGCAGCCCTAGGCCAGAACGCCTCCGCTTTCAAGGCAGGCGGCCCTGTGCTTTGATGACAACTGGTCCGGAAACACCTGACGGAGCCGAAAACACTTGAATGAGGTTGGCAACCGCATGTCCCCATCTGCGGCGGCGGTGACGATACGCGAATCGGGGCGCACCATCTCGATCGGCGAGTGCATGGTCGAGCTGGCACGCGGCACGGACGGCCGATTCGGCCTGGCCTATGGCGGCGACACGTTCAATACCGCCGCCTATCTGGCCAGAGCCGGCGTCGACGTGGCCTATGCAACGGCGGTCGGCGACGATCCCTATAGCGCCGGCATCGTCGCCGCGGCGAGCGCCGAGCATATGGCGACGGATCTGATTTCCGTGTTGCCGGGACGGATGCCGGGGCTCTACCTCATCGAGACGAACCCGCAAGGCGAGCGGTCGTTCTGGTACTGGCGCGACCGGGCCGCCGCGCGCGACCTGTTCGAGGGCACACAGGCGGGAAGCGCTCTGGCGGCGATCGCGGCGGCGCGGCTCGTCTATTTCTCCGGCGTTACGCTGTCGCTTTACGGATCGCGAGGCCTCGACGCCCTGGCGGAGGCGCTCGCCGCCGCGAGATCGCGTGGCGGAACCGTCGCAATGGACAGCAACTATCGTCCGCGCGGCTGGGGCGGCGAGCTCGCTCGCGCAAGGTCGACATTCGCGCGCTTCTGGGCGCTCGCCGACATCGCGCTGCCGACTTTCGACGACGAGCAGATGCTGTGGGGCGATGCAGCGCCGGCCGACACCGCTGACCGGCTGGCGAAGCTCGGGACACCCGAAATCGTGGTGAAGTGCGGCGCCGACGGCGCCTTGATCCGCGCGACGGGGCGTGACGAGCGCGTACCGTGCCCCGACGCGATCCAGGCGGTCGACACCACCGCCGCCGGCGACAGCTTCAACGCCGGCTACCTCGCCCGGCGCCTTGCCGGCGCCCCGCCGCGCGACGCCGCCGCGCTCGCCCATCGCCTGGCCGGCGTCGTGATCCAGCATCGCGGCGCGATCGTGCCGCAATCGGCCACCGAGCCGGTGTTGCGGCGGTGAGAAGGATCAGGCCGCGCCACGCAGCTGTGAGGCCTGCCGGGCCAGCACGGTGATACCCGCCCAGTCGCCTGACGCCACCGCGCCAGCCGGCGCGACCCATGAGCCGCCGACAGCAACGACGTTGGGAAGCGCCAGATAGGATCTGGCCTTGGCCGCGTCGATGCCGCCGGTCGGGCAGAACGCGAGGTCGGCAAGCGGCGCGCCGAGCGCCTTCAGGGCGGCGGTACCGCCGGCCGGCTCGGCCGGGAAGAACTTCAGCACGCGATAGCCCATGTCGGCGAGTGCCATTGCCTCCGACGCGGTGGCGACGCCGGGCAGGAACGGCACCGGCCATGCGCTCGCCGCCTCGATCAGGCGCGGCGTCATGCCGGGCGAGACCAGGAAGCGGGCGCCGTTGGCCATCGCGGCGGCTCCCTGTTCAGGGGTAAGGACGGTGCCAGCGCCGACCGTCGCGCCGGGTACGGCACGCACCATCTCGCGGATCGCCTGCAGTGCCTCCCCGGTGCGCAGCGTGATCTCCAGCACGTTCAATCCGCCGTCGACCAGCGCGCGTGCGAGCGGTACCGCCTGATCCAACCGATCGATGGTCAGCACCGGCACCACGCCGACCTTGCGCAGCACGGTCGCGAGCCCTTGGTTGAGTTTCGTCTGCATGATCGCCAGCCCTGATAGCAGCCGCGGCTGCCGCCGTTAGTTGCATAGTCGACGCGAAATGCCGTCGACCAGCCAACTTTCTTTTCCATCTTGTCGTTTGCCGGCATCTAGGCCAGCCTTTTTTTGTATCTAGCTCGAACCCCCGATGGCCGGGTCGCAAGGACGCATGGCAAAACCCACCCACAAGTTCGAGCGTGTCGCCTTCGTCGCCAGCGACAATCCCGAGGCGCAAAGCGCGCTGGAGCGGCTGACCGAGCGCTATGGCGCCTACACCGGCGACAATCCGGACGCGGTGGTGGCGCTCGGCGGCGACGGCCTGATGCTGCAGACGCTGCACCGCTACATGCACCGCAACCTGCCGATCTACGGCATGAACCGCGGCTCGGTCGGCTTCTTGATGAACGAATACCACGAGGGCGAGCTGCACGAGCGGCTCGGCCGCGCCGAGGCTGCCGTCACCCACCCGCTGACCATGACCGCAACCGACGGCCACCCCCGGACCTACCGCGCGCTCGCGATCAACGAGGTCTCGTTGTTTCGCCAGACCCACCAGGCGGCCAAGCTCAGGATCTCGATCGACGGCAAGGTTCGCCTCGACGAGCTGATCTGTGATGGCGTGCTGGTGGCGACGCCGGCAGGTTCGACCGCGTACAATCTTTCGGCCTACGGGCCGATCCTGCCGATCAACACGCCGCTGCTGGCATTGACGCCAATCAGCCCGTTCCGGCCCCGGCGCTGGCGCGGCGCACTCGTTCCGAACAAGGCGCACATCCTGATCGAGGTTCTGGAGCCGGACAAGCGGCCGGTCAACGCCGTGGCCGACCACGCCGAGACGCGCTCGGTGACGCGCGTCGAGATCGAGGAGGACGCCTCGGTCGACCTGATAATGCTGTTCGACCCCGGCCACAGCCTCGACGAGCGGATCTTGTCGGAGCAGTTCCGGTATTGATGCACCTGCGCCTTGCGATCGTACATTCGCGGCGACACTCGAACTTCGCGCGCAAGCACTTGCAACGCCTTTGATCCCCGGCCAATTGCGGGGTACGCGACGGAATCTCGATGCGATTGGGAATCGAGTGAGGCTGTATTTCGAGGAGTTCGAGGGGGCGGGTGTTCGAGCACGCGCTGCGCCGCACCGTCACCGAGATGGACAATACGCTGTTCTCCTGTCTCACCCACAATCCGCAGCCGCTGCATATCGACCACGAGTTCTCGGCCAAGACCGAATGGGGCAGGCCGCTGGTCAACAGCCTGTTCACGCTCGGCCTGATGATCGGCATCTCGGTCAACGACACAACGATCGGGACCACCATCGGCAACCTCGGCATGACCGAGGTGAAGTTCGGCAAGCCGGTATTCCACGGCGATACGCTCAGGGTGACGACCGAAGTGATGTCGAAGCGCGAGAGCAAGTCCCGCCCCGACGCCGGCCTCGTCGAGTTCCACCACCGCGCCTATAACCAGCGCAACGAGCTGGTTGCCGAATGCCGCCGCCAGGCATTCATGCGCAAGCGGCCGTGATCTTCCTCATTTCCCCCGCTCCTCCGTCCCATCCGGGAAGAGGGAAGGGACAAGCGACCGTTCACATCACCAATAAATGAAGGACACTTGCCTCATGCGCTCCCTCCTCTTCGTGCCGGGCGACAGTGACAAGAAGCAGTCGAAGGCGCTTGCCTCGGGCGCCGACGCCCTGATCCTCGATCTCGAGGATTCGGTCGCACCGGACCGCAAGCCAGCCGCCCGCGAGATGACGCGCGCGTGGCTCGAGTCCGCGAAGCAGGCGACGAAGCGACCGCAGTTCTTCGTGCGGATGAACGCTCTGCAGTCGGCCTACTGGCAGGACGACCTCGCCGGCGTCATGCCGGCCGCGCCCGACGGCATCATGCTGCCAAAGCCGCGCTCCGGCGCCGACGTCGAGCATCTGGCGCTGGCATTGGCGGCGCTGGAGGACAAGGCACCGGATCCCGACCGGCTCGACGCGCATCCTGCCGATCGCCACCGAGGTGCCGATCTCGGTGCTGCAGATGCCGAGCTACGTCGGCGCGAGCACGCGGCTCGTCGGCCTGACCTGGGGTGCAGAGGATCTCGGCGCCGAGATTGGCGCGGCCGCCAATCGCCATGCCGACGGCACATTCACATCACCGTTCCAGTTGGCGCGCGACCTGACCCTTTTCACCGCCAATGCGGCGGGCGTGCTGCCGATCGATACCGTGTTCATCAACTTCCGCGACGGCAGCGGCCTGAAGCGGGAAGCCGAAGCGGCCGCCCGCGACGGGTTCGTCGGCAAGCTCGCCATCCATCCCGACCAGGTGGCGGTGATCAATGCCGCGTTCACGCCGACCGAAGCGGCGGTCGCACATGCCAGGGCGATCGTGAAGTTGTTCGCCGACAATCCCGGCTCGGGCGCACTATCGCTCAACGGCCAGATGGTCGACATTCCGCATCTGAAGCACGCCGAACGCCTGCTCGCGCGCGCGGCGCTCGGATAGCTCGCGGCAATTTCGATCAATCCGCTCCCGGCCACTGCGCTGCTCGCAGGCGTCGGCCGGGTGCGGACCTGGCTCACATCGGCGTACCGAGCACCAGCGTCCAGAACGTCTTGAACTCGCTCTTCGGCTCCTGAACCAGGGCGATGCCCATGTGCTCGGCGTCCGGCAGCAGCAGGTTCTTGTTGTGGCCGGGGCTTTCCTTCCAGCCCTTGAAGACTTCCTCGATGTTGATCTGGCCCGTGCCGACGTTCTCTGCCGCCAGGCGCGCGTTGTAGCCGCTGCGCTTGACCCGGTCCCACGGGTTGGAGCCGTCGGAACCGTAGTGCGAGATGCGGTCCCACTTGGCGAGGTCCTTGGAATGGTTCTTCGCCGCGTTCGAAAGCTCGACGTTGAGCTTCAGCGGCTTCAGCCCCTTTTCCTTGCGATAGGCATTGATGAGATCGCGCGCACGCTCGGCATCGAGCCTGGTCTGGCCATAGTCGCGATCGGCGAGTGCGCCCGGCGGCGCTCTCTCGAATGAACCCCTCGGCGCCTGGTCGAGCGCGGCGACCTGGGTGCCGGCGGCGCCTGCCGCAGGCCGGACCGTCGACGGCTCACCGCCGAGGGCGGTCGCCTCCTTGCGCTTGATCGAGGCCGGCGTCGGAGCGTCTTCCGCCAATCCCGACGACAGGGAACTTGAACCTACGCTGCATCCAGGCAGCATCAACGCCAATAGAGCTGGCAGCACGACGCGATACATCCACAATACTCCCGCCATGGGCACGTACAGACCCATGGATAAGATTGCGTAAACCAGTTAACTGCCCGTTAACGACGTCGTTCGAGAGAGTGATTTTCTTTCCCTCGCCGACGAAGCAAACGCCCCGCTACGCCTGCTAGCCACAAGGCCGCATAACGGTGACGTTATTTAGGCCGGCCGTGGGCGCGTTCATGGCGAATGCCGCCATAGTGTTGATTTCGTTGATCCCGGCTGGCAATGCGGGGGACGAACCCACGGATATCCGGACCTAGATGACCTTGCCCCGCCTGCCGACCATTCTCGTCGCCGCCGCCGCGCTGCTCGACCGCGACAATCGCGTGCTGCTCGCCCAGCGCCCGGCGGGCAAGTCGATGGCTGGCCTATGGGAGTTCCCTGGCGGCAAGGTCGAGGCCGGCGAGACGCCGGAGGAAGCTCTGGTCCGCGAGCTGAAGGAGGAGCTTGGCATCGAGGTCTGCCTCACCTGCCTCGCGCCGTTCACCTTCGCCAGCCACCGCTACGACACCTTCCACCTGCTGATGCCGCTCTACCTGTGCAGCAGTTGGGAAGGCGACATCACACCGCGCGAAGGCCAGAAGATCGCCTGGGTACGGCCGGCGCGGCTCACGGACTATCCGATGCCGCCCGCCGACCTGCCGATGATCCCGTTCCTGCGCGATCTGCTGGGGCTAGGGACGCTCCACGGGCTGGCCCCTCAGTCTGCTTTGCGCTCTTTGACACCCAGCGCATCGGCGAGCCGCGTCTTCGCCGAGCCCGGGCGCAGCGGCTTCGGCTGGCTGTCGTGCGGTGCCCATCCGGTCATGGTGATGATCTCGAACGTGGCGGTGACGCGGCCGTCGGCGCGAGAAAATCGCTCGGCGTAGATCCCGGCCGCGCGCATCAGCGTCGCCCGGCGCAACGGCCGGCGGCGGCGCTCGACCAGCATGTTGGCGGCCCCCATCGCCCGCAGCTCGCGCATCAGATCCAGCGGCGTGGCATAGGCGACGGTGACGACATCCGCATCGACCACCGGCAGCGCGAAGCCCGCCCGCTGCAGCAGGCTGCCCAGGTCGCGCACGTCGGCGAATGGTGCGACACGGGGGCTGGCACCACCCTCGATCTCCGCTTCGGCCTCGACGAACGCCTGCCGCAACTCGACCAGTGTCGCCCCGCCGAGCACGGCGCCGAGGAACAGGCCGTCGGGCTTCAGGATGCGGCGGACCTGGATCAGCGTTCCCGGCAGGTCATTGACGAGGTGAAGAGCGAGGCCTGACACCACAAGATCGAACTGCGCCGGCGCGAACGGCAGCGCCTCGAGGTCGGCAAGCAGCTTCGGCTCCGGACATTGCGCGAGCATGGCCGGGGAGGCATCGGCGCTGACGACAGTGGTCGTGCCGGCCCGGCGGGCCATCCGCCTCGCAACAACCCCGTGATGGGCGCCGAGATCGAGGACATGCGGGAACTGCCGCTTCACCGCGTCGAGCCGGTCGTCGAGATCGTCCGCCACCCGCCGCAACAGGAAATCGTGCTCCGCCGCCCGCGCCGCCGCCCGCGCCCGGTAGCGGGCAAGCTGGGCAAGATCGAAGACGCGGGGGGCTGAGGTCATGCTGCTACGAGCTCACGTCGCGGAAGGCTGGGCGGAAGGCTTGCGCCTCATGATTGGCCTCGGTTCGGACGCCGTCCCTCCCCGCAGCCGTCCACACATGACGGCGGTCGGTGCGCTACCCTCCACTCACCCCGCGATCTTCGAGAAGTCGGCCACCTGCAGCGTTGCGGCCCGGATCTCGGACAGCATCCTGAGGCGATTGGCGCGGATCTTCGAATCCTTGTCGTTGACGGTCACCTTGTCGAAGAAGGCGTCGACCGGCGCGCGCAGCTCGGCCAGCGCCCGCATCGCGCCGGCGAAACTTTCGACGTTGATTGCCGCCTTGGTGTCCTGCTTGACGCTCTCGATCGCCGCCGCCAGCGCCAGCTCCTCCGGCTCCTTCAGGAGCTTCAGATCATAGGCGCCGGCATGGCTCGCCTTGTCCTTCTTCTCCTCGATACCGAGGATGTTGGCGGCGCGCTTGACGCCTGCCAGCAGGTTGGCACCGTCGTCGGTCTTCAGGAACTCACCCAGTGCGTTGACCCGCTTCACAATGAGCGCGAGGTCGTCCTGGCCGCCGAGCGCGAACACCGCATCGATCAGATCGTGCCGCGCGCCCTGCTCGCGCAGGTGGACCTTCAGCCGGTCGGCGAAGAAGGCCAGCAGGTCGAGCGCCAGTGCGTGCGCATCGACGCCCTTCAGCAGCACCTCGGGCGGCTTCAACCGCGACGATGGCCTGGCGAACCGCTCGGAGTAGTGCTTCTGGAACACCGGCAGCAGCGACAGCCTGAGGTCGTTCTCCAGAACGATGCGAATCACGCCCAGCGCCGCGCGACGAAGCTGGTAGGGATCGCCGGAGCCGGTCGGCTTCTCGCCGATCGCCCAGAACCCGACCAGCGTGTCGAGCTTGTCGGCGAGCGCCACCGCGATCGCGACCGCGTCGCCCTCCTCCTCCTTCGGCACCGTGTCGGTCACGCCCTTGGGCTTGTAGTGCAGCTCGATGGCGCGCGCGACCTTCGGCTCCATCTTCTCCGCCTCGGCGAGGTAGCGCCCCATCAGCCCCTGCAGCTCCGGGAACTCGCCGACCATGCCGGAGACGAGATCGGCCTTGCACAGCTGCGCCGCACGGCCGGCAAGCTCCGGCTCGGCATCGACGCTGCCGGCGATCTGCCGGCTGAGCTCGGTGATTCGCTCCATGCGGTCCCATTGGGTGCCGAGCTTCTCGTGGAAGGTAATGCCCTTGAGCTCGAAATGCATCGGCTCGAGCTTGCGCTTCAGGTCCTGCTCCCAGAAGAACTTGGCGTCCGACAGCCTTGCCCGGATCACCTTCTGGTTGCCATGAATGATTTCCTTGCCGCCGTCCGACGCCTCGAGGTTCGAGACCAGCAGGAAGCGATTGGCAAGCCTGCCCGTTTTCGGGTCGCGCAGCGAGAAGCACTTCTGGTGCGCCCGCATCGAGGTCGTCAGGCACTCGGGCGGAACCGCCAGGAACGCCTCGTCGAAGGTGCCCATCAGCACCGTCGGCCACTCGGTGAGCCCTGCGTTCTCGGCGAGCAGCCCGTCGTCCTCGACCATTTCGAGCCTGGCTGCCTTGGCGACGGCATGGGCCTGCTCGCCGATCATCCGGTTGCGCTCGGCCGGGTCGAGCACGACATGCGCCGCCGCAAGCTTCTTCTGGTAGTCGGCGAAGTCCTTCACCTTGAAGCGGGCCGGCGACAGGAAGCGATGGCCGCAGGTCGTGTCGGAGCTCTCGATGCCGCCGACCACGAGCGGCACGACCTTGCCACCGAGCACGCACAGGATCGAATGCAACGGCCGCACCCAGATGAGCGAGCCCGCGCCCCAGCGCATCGACTTCGGCCAGGGGAATTTCTGCACCACGTCGGTGACGACGCTGGCGATGATCCCCGATGCCGTCCGGCCCGGCTTCTCGATCACCGCGACGTAGAAGTCGCCCTTCTTGGCGTCCTTGACCACCGTCGCCTCGTCCAGCGACTGGAAACCAGCGCCTTTCAGGAACCCCTGGATCGCCGCGTCAGGCGCGCCGACGCGGGGTCCCTTCCTCTCCTCGCGCACGGCCGCGGAGCCGGCCGGGATCTTCTCTATGACGAGCGTCAGTCGACGCGGCGTCGCATAGCTGCGGGCCTCGCCGGCGACGAGGCCGGCCGCCTTCATGCCCTCGGTCACCAGCCGGCGCAGATCGTCGGCCGCCCGTGCCTGCATGCGCGCGGGGATCTCCTCGGAGAACAGTTCGATCAGCAGTTCGGACATGGGGCCACCAACGGAAACGAATTCGCGTATCGCACCCGCTACTTACGGGACCGTGGCCGCCTGGGCAATCGCTCAGACGACAGTGCGGCGTCAAAGTCGTGCTGCGGCGGGCTTTCAGCCGCGCTGGCGGCCACCGTTGGCGTCGAACAGCGGTGTCATGTGGACGACCGCCGGCCGCTCCTCGGCGAAGATCGGAATGGTCAGGCTTTGACCCTCGCGGGCTAGGTCGGCGCGGACGTAGCCCATGGCGATGCTCTTGCCGGCCCAATGCGCATAGCCGCCCGAGGTCACCTGACCGACCGCCGCACCATCCTTCAGGATCGACTCGTAGCCGACCACCTCCACGTCCGTGTCGACGATCATCGTCACCAGCCGGCGCTGCGGCTCGCCATCGCGTTCCTTCAGCGCCGCCGCCCGGCCCACGAAATCGCCCTTGTCGTAGGCGACGAACCGGTCGAGGCCGCTTTCCTTCGGCGTATAGTCCGGCCGGAACTCGCGGAAGAAGGCGCCGTAGCCCTTTTCGAGGCGCAGCGACATCAGCGCCCTGGAGCCGAAATGTACGAGGCCGAGGTCGCGTCCGGCCTCCGTCAGCGTCTCGTGCAGCGAGACCTGGTAGTCGGGCGTGCACCAGATCTCGTAGCCGAGATCGCCGGTGTAGCTCGCCCGGATCACGACCGCCGGCACCAGTCCGACCGTCATCTCGCGCACCGCAAAGAACTTGAACTTGTCGTTCGACACGTCGTCCTTGACGAGCCGCTGCAGAAGCTCGCGCGACCTCGGCCCGGCGATCATGAACCCGTTGAGCGCATGCGGAACGGGGCGCACCGACACATCGCCCGCGCCACCGAGATACCGCTCGAACCAGCGCATGTGGTAGACCTCGGCGACGCCGGAGCCGATCATCAGGAACCGGTCCGGCGCAAGGCAGGCGAGCGAGAAATCGCCGAGGATCGTGCCGCGCTCGTTGAGCATCGGCGCCAGCACCATGCGGCCGGGCTTCGGGATGCGGTTGGCGAGCATCCGGTCGAGCCAGGCTCGCGCGCCGGCGCCGGTGATCTCGTATTTGCCGAAGCCGGAGATATCCATGAGGCCGACGGCATCGCGCACCGCCTTGCACTCCGCCTTGACGACCGGGAAGGCGTTCGACCGACGATAGGTCGGCGTCTCGGCCGCCTCGGTGCCTTTCGGCGCATACCATAGCGGCACCTCGAGGCCGAAGCTCGCACCGAACACCGCGCCGGCGGCCTTCAGCCGGTCGTAGGCCGGGGTGCGGCGCAGCGGCCGCGCGGCCGGCAGCTCCTCGTTCGGATAGGCGACGCGGAAGCGCCGCTTGTAGTTCTCCTGCACCTTGACGTGCGTGTATGCCTTGGTGGCGAACTGGCCGAACCGGGCGACGTCCATGGCGAAGATGTCGGAGCCCGGGTCGCCGTCGACCATCCAGCGCGAAAGAGCGAGGCCGACGCCGCCGCCTTGCGCGAAGCCGGCCATGACGCCGCAGGCGCACCAGAAATTGCGCAGTCCCCGCACCGGCCCGACCAGCGGGTTGCCATCGGGAGCGAACGTGAACGGCCCGTTGACGACCTTCTTGATGCCGGCGCGGCCGATCGGCGGGAAATGCCGGAAGCCGATCTCGAGATGCGGCGATAACCGCTCCAGATCGTCGGGCAGCAACTGCATGTGGAAATCCCACGGCGTCTCGTCGGCCGACCAGACGTGGCAGTCCTGCTCGTAGGTCCCCATCAGGACGCCCTTGCCCTCCTGGCGCATGTAGATCTCGCCGGAGTAATCGGTGGTTGGCAGCATCTCCTTGCCGAATGCGGCGATCTCCGGCACCTCCTCGGTGACGATGTACATGTGCTCCATGGCGAGCACCGGCAGCTGCACTCCGGCCATGCGGCCGATCTCGCGCGCCCAGAGCCCGGCCGCATTGACGACGTGCTCGGCATGGATGGTGCCTTTCTCGGTGATCACGTCCCAGGTCCCGTCCGGTCGTTGCGCGAGGCCGGTCACCGGCGTGAAGCGATAGACCTCGGCACCGGCCTTGCGGGCGGCGATGGTATAGGCGTGGGTCACGCCGTTGGGATCGACATGGCCGCCGTCGGCGCGCCACAGGGCGCCGATGAACTCGCCGGGATCGAGCAGCGGATTGAGCTTCCTCGCCTCCGCCGGCGTGATCAGGGCGGTCTCGAGGCCCAGATACTTCGCCCGCGCATTCATCAGCCGCAGATTGTCCATGATCTCCGGCGTCGCCGCCAGCACCAGGTTGCCGGTCGGATGGATGCCGCACGACTGTTCGGAGGCGCGCTCGATCTCACGGTAGAGGTCGATGGTGTACTTCTGCAGCTTCGAGACGTTGGCGTCCGAGTTGTAGGTGTGAACGCTCGCCGCCGCGTGCCAGGTCGAGCCCGAGGTGAGCTCGTGCTTCTCGATCAGCACGACGTCGCTCCAGCCAGCCTTGGTGAGATGGTAGAGCACGCTCGCGCCCACGACGCCGCCACCGATGACGGCTACTCTGGTGTGGGTCTTCATCTCGATCGATCCTTCTGGAAGCTGCCTGCTGATTCACTCGGCACGTGGCCGGCGCATGCTCTCGAGGCCGTGGAACTCGACGAACCTCGTCATCGCCGCCCAAAGATGGTCGCCGTAGGTGAAGGGCTCGAACGCCGACGCGCCGGCGATCGGCAGCGGGCGGATCAAGCAATCGACTTTCGGCTCGTAGAAGAACGGTATCGAGCAGCGCTCGCGTCCGGGGCCCAGCACCCGATGCTCGGTTGCCCGGATGCGACCGCCGGTCCAGCGTTCGAGCAGGCCACCGAAATTGACCGCCAGGGAGCCTTCCACCGGCGGCACATCGAGCCACCCGCCGTCGCGGCCGCGCGCCTGCAATCCTTCGACCCCATCCTGCGCCAGCAGCGTCACGAAGCCCGAATCGACATGCGCAGCGCCGATGACGTAGCGCCGCGCGCCGCCGTGCTCGACCCAGACCTTGGCCGGGTCCGAGCCGTCGAACGACTCGCCCGGCCGGACCGGATAGCGGATCAGCCTCAGGGTCGAGATGCCGCCCGCGAAGGCATCGTCGAAGATGGCCTCGGGCAGGTCGAGCCCACGGGCGATCGAGCGCATCAGCGCGCCGCCCAGTCGCTCCATCCCGCGGTAGTAGGCGGCGGTGGCGGCGCGCCACCCGGGCAGCACTGCCTCGCCGGGCAGTGGCGTCGCCTCGGTCAGCGGATCGCCCGGATCGGCTTGCCAGCCGGGGTCGGCGATATCCGGCCCCATGTCGATGCCCTCCTTGTATGTCGCGCCGCCGCCCTGCAGCGGAAACCAGCCGCGATAGACGTTGGGGCGGCCCGGATCGAACTTGCGGCGCAGCAGTTTCGCCTTCTCGGCGTCGCTGATCCCGAACAGGCGCAGCAGGCTGGCGCGCGTCGCGGCGCCGCTCGGAATCGAAGGCGGCAGCCCGTTGATCGTCATGAAGCCGCTATCGGCGGCGGCGGCCAGAATCCGGCGATCGGCGGCGTCGCGCGCGGTCGAAGGCGGACCAAACAGCGCCGACACATCGATCGAGGGGATCATGACGGACCTTGGGTGGCAGGACACTTCGCAGCCATTGCAGGCCGCGCGCGCGCCAATGTCAACCGCCTGTCCGGCAACCCTGCCGGTGCACCAAATGCGTGTGCCGGCTCCTTAGGCTCGCGTCGAGCGTTGACGCAACACCCTCGAATCAGTCAGCCCTCTTCCATTCAGGCAAGTCAATCTTGCCTCTCGGGGCGCGCCGGGGCTGCACGCGGGGGCGGGCGTCGGACGGGCTTCCAGGGAGCGTTGGCACAGGCACATAACTTGACCGAGTATTCGGATCCGCGGGATGCGATATGGCCGGACTGGCCAGGCGCAGCCGTTGCATCCCGCTTACATCGGTCCGAGCATGCTTCGATGCCGCAAGGCGCGGCGGTGTTGGGCGCGCCAATGCTCTCGCGATGATGGCGAGCGGCGTGCTTCTTCGCGCCTGCCGGCGTGGCCTCTCGCGTTGTCGGCGGTCGGGTTGCTCGCCGCGCTGCTGGTCACCATGCCGGAGGACGAAACCGCCAGGCGAGCGCGGTCTTCCGAAGTCGCCGCCAACACCAAGGTGCAGGGCTGGCGCAGCACCGACACCACGGCTGCCAGCTGGCCTGAGGATCTGCCGCACCTCGGCTATCAGGGCGTCGACCCTCCAGCTTCGTGGTATGTCGCCACCCCGGTATCGGCCAGGACCGCGCCTGCTGCCAGCCAGCCCCCAGTGCCGGCCGTTGAACCGACGAATTCCGCCGCTGCCGTCCCGGACATCGTGACCGCACCGGTGGTGCCCGCCGCCGCCGCCTCGAAGATCATGGCCGCGCCGGAGGTGCCCGCCGCCGCGCCGAAGATCATGGCCGCGCCGCCACCGTTCGTCGCGCCGCAGCCGTCGTGGGCGCCGCCGGGGATGGCCGCATCGGCGCCGGAATTTCCCGCCCCGCACGAGAGCGCTGAGCGGGCCATGGCGCTGTCGCCGCCGGCATACCGAGAGGCGCCGGTCGATCATGATCGCAATCGGATCACGGTGATGGCGAAGCCGGACCCGTCCGCGGCGCTTCGCGCGCGCAAGACCGGCCGTACCGAGCGGTCGAGACAGTCGCCGGGCAAGTCACCGGCCGAGCAGTCGTCGGCGTGGCCCGACAGCGTATTCCGGGTGCCGCGCTGATCAAGCGGCTCGGGCGCGCACGCGCCGGACATCGACACGCGGTCTGCGCTTCCTCGCTTCTTCACTCCCCTTGTGCGCCGAGCCCCGAGGGCACTAAGCTGTGCCGCACCAGCCAATATCGCCGTCCATCGCCGTCCCCAGGGAGGAACTGATGACTGACAAGATGCATCCGATCATCGAGCGCGCCGGCGCCGAGATGGCCGACGGCATGCTCGAACGCCGCGAGTTCCTGCGCATAGCGACGCTGCTCGGAGTCGCGGCGCCAGTGGCCTACGGGCTGGCCGGATTGCCGCTGCCAGCCATGGCACAGACCGCGGCGCCCAAGAAGGGTGGCATCGTTCGGATCGGCATGCGCGTGCAGGACCTCAAGAGCCCGCACACCTACTCCTGGATCGAAGGCGCCAACGCCGCCCGCCAGGTGGTCGACTACCTGACCTTCACCGGCACCGACAACGTGACGCGTCCGAACCTGGTCGAGAAGTGGGAGGCGAGCCCTGATCTCAAGACCTGGACATTCTCGCTGCGCAAGGACGTGACATGGCGAAAAGGCGACCGGAAGTTCACCGCCGATGACGCAATCTGGAACCTCAACCGCCTGCTCGACGCCAAGACCGGCTCGTCCACGGTCGGGCTGCTCAAGGGCTTCATCCTCGAAGAGTTCGAGACCGACGAGATCGACGCCAAGACGCAGAAGAAGAAGAAGTCGACCAAGCTCTGGGACGCCAATGCGATCCAGAAGGTCGACGACTTCACCTTCAAGCTCAACGGCCGATCCGCGAACCTGGCGGTGCCCGAGGCGCTGTTCCATTACCCGGCATTGATGCTGGACCCGGCCGAGAACGGCGAGTTCAAGGTCGGCTCCAACGGCACCGGCGCCTTCGACATGGTCGAGCTCGAGGTCGGCAAGCGGGCGGTGTTTGTCGCCCGCAAGAGCGGCCACTGGGGTGGCGGCGCCAACATCGATCGCTTCGAGATCGTCGATATCGGCGAGGATGCGGCAGCGCAAGTGGGTGCGCTCGCCTCGAAGCAGGTCGACATGATCTACCAGGGCGCGATCGCCACCCTTCCGGCAATCGAGAAACTGCCGCACGTTCAGGTCAACTCGGTCGACACCGGCTATACCGCCGTCGCCCGCGTGCAGCCGATCAAGCCGTTCGACGACAAGCGCGTGCGCCAGGCCCTGCGCTACGCGACCGACAACGAGGCCGTGCTCAAGGCGGCGCATCGCGGCCTCGGCAAGCCCGGCGACCACCATCACGTATCACCGGCCCATCCCGACTACGTCGACGTCGGCGCCGTCAAGCGCGACGTCGCCAAATCCAAGGCGCTGCTGGCGGAGGCCGGCTATCCGAACGGCATCGACACCGAGCTTGCCTGCCGGCCCGCTCCCGACTGGGAGCTGCTGGCGGTGCAGACCATGGTCGAGCAATGGAAGGATGCCGGCATCCGGGTCAAGATCAATGTGATGCCTTCGGCGCAGTACTGGGACGTCTGGACCAAGGTGCCGTTCGGATTCACGACGTGGGCGCATCGACCACTCGGCACGATGGTGCTGGGGCTCGCCTATCGCACCGGCGCGGCCTGGAACGAGAGCAAGTGGTCGAATGCCGAGTTCGACAAGCTGATCACGGAAGCGGAAGGCTATCTCGATCTCGCCAAGCGCAAGGTCGTGATGGAGAAGATCGAAAGGATCATGCTCGACGACGGACCGGCGGTGATCCCGGTCTGGCGCGCGGTGTTCAACTACTCGGACAAGAAGATCAAGGGCTACAAGATCCATCCATCGATCTACATCGAGGCGAAGGAAATCTGGATTGATGCGTGATGCATGCCGCGGGCGAGGCCATTGAGCTTCGCCCGCGGTCTTAGCGGTTCATCTCCGGCGGTGACTGTCTGCTTTCTCCGTGACCTGCTCCGACCGGCAAGCCTGGCGGAGCAGCCACGCACGTGACTGCGCACTTGTGAGTGCTATTCAGCTTGCACTCGCTTTCTTCTCTGCCGCGACTGCTTCGCGCGGTTCCCACATACGGCCATGTCGCACCAACGCCGCCTATTATTCTTTGACTGATCATAGAATGCGACCGTGCAGAGGTGCCCCTCACAAAATCGGACGTGCGTGAAGTCTGCCTGGCACAAGAACTCCGCCACTTCGGCAGCGATCAAAGCAACGAGCTGACTTGCTGAGTTGAGTTCCGGCAGCTTCACCAACGAGTGACCCGTTCCAACTCCCGCCGCGACCCGCCGGGTCACACGCTCGACAGCCAATGCAGCATTGAGAAGACGCAGCTCTTGGGTTGTCAGCGGGGGCAACGAAGACCCCGCATGAGCCTTCGCGATCCTTCGAAACCACTCCCGTAGCCGACGGGCGCTCGCGGCAGACAGATCGAGCTCGACCCGACGCTCCGCAACAGAAAATCGTTTCGCGGTGACCTCATCAAGAAGGTGAGCATCGACAAGCCACGCCACCAGGTCGCTCCCGTCTTGCAGCCACTCGACCGGCACGCCATGCGGCGAAGCGATCGAGTTGAGGAAGTCGAGCGCGACGTGGCCGGCAATGAATAGCGGGGGCGGTCTGTTTTCCGGTCGGTTCATGGCTCAGCTGACTATCACGAAGCTGTGTA
>CAVVRF010000022.1:0-14977 GCA_963750535.1 uncultured Alphaproteobacteria bacterium
TAGCGATAAATCTTTCCCCTTTCGGGCGTATACGGTATTACTCCAAGTTTCCCTGGGCTATTCCGTACTATCGGGAAGGTTCCCACGCGTTACTCACCCGTCTGCCGCTCCCATTGCTGGGCGCTCGACTTGCATGTGTTAGGCCTGCCGCCAGCGTTCGTTCTGAGCCAGGATCAAACTCTCAGATTGAAAGATTTGATTCTGGTTTGGCTTAGAGGAAGTCACTCTAAGGATTACTGCGTAACGGGCACCTTCACATTTGACGCCCGGCCATTCCGGTTGCCCGGACGGCACGCGCGCCAAGTGATGGCGTGTATGAAACGCAGATCTACCAGAAGTTCTTGTTGACAGTCACGCCTTGTTGCCAAGACGAACCATCTGCAAGGACCCCGCCGCCTGCGTTTCCTTTTCTTCCATATTCGATTGTCAAAGAGCGGTCGACAAGGCATCCTCGCGCCACTTTCGTGGCTGAGACCGAAACAACGAGTTCCCACCGGCACTTCCCGGTGTGAATCTCGGGTTTGATCAGAAGGCGTTGCCCGTCGGGGCGCCGAAGCAGTGTGTGCCCCGGACAGGAACCGAATAAATAGAAAACCCCCGCCGGTGTCAACGGCAAACTTGAAAAAAGTTCGTCCCGCGCTCAAAATCGACCGCAACAGCATGAAAATGCAACACAATTTTTTGTGGCAGGGCTCGCAATATCTCTGCCGCACGCAGTGCCCTAAAGGGTCGCTGGCGTGGGGAAGCGCGCATTGGAACGCCAACGCCGCCGGCGTCCGCAATGACGTCACGAAAAAAGCGGATATGGAGGGAACATCGGCCTGAAGCGTTGACAGCGCCTCGCTGGGACGGGAGATTCCTCGTCCGCGGCGCGCCGCTCGAATGCGAATAGGCCGTTCTTGTCGGGATTTTACTCGAGCGTGGTTGGGGGCCATAACCGCCGCGCGGGTGACTTGGGGGACACGAAACCAGCCATGGAACGTCGTCGGCACGTGCCGTTGGGACGACCGCATGCTGCGCGGCCGGCGGTGCGTGGCCGGACCAAGGCGCAGGGATTGCCCCAGGTTTATCGTGGCCGCGCCCGCCGCTCGCAGGGCGACGTCTACGACGCCGACCATGCCGAGGGGCATGGCAGCGGGCGCTTCCGCTGGCTCCTGAGCACGTTCCTGGCGGCCGGCGTCGGCGCGGTCGCGATCGGTGTCGCCATCATGGGCTCTTTCGACGGACTCGAGTCACCGCGTGGCGGGTTGCTCAAATTGAAGCGCTCGCGCGACATGAACGCCGCGTTTGCGCCTTCGGGCGACGGTCTCAAATGGTCGCTGCCCAAGGTCGATCGGCTGCAAACGATCGGCGACGCACAGTCGGCCAAGCACATCATCAAGGACAACGTACAGGTTCGCAAAGACGGCCGGCCGTTCGTCCAGGTCAGGCCATACATGCGCGTGGTGGCACGACTGGCGCCGGTGCCGACCCGCGATGCCGAGCTCATACCGGCGTTCAACCCGTTCAAGCTCTATGCGGCCCAGTCCGGCGGCGAGGTCGGCGCCCAGAATGGGGAGGGCAGCGAGGGGCGAACCGATGTCGCGATCCGGGTCGTCGACCTTCTGGCCGGAATTCTCCCGGTCGAGGACGGCCAGGAGCTCGACCTGCAGGAGGCCCTGGACATCGTGACACGCGCCCGCGAAGCCGAAGCGGTTGCGATGCGGCCTGGCTTCCAGGCTGATGGCGCGGAGTTGCTGGCCAATCGCGAGGAAGCCCTGGTGGCGCCGAAGCGTATGGCGCCCGCGACAGCGCCGTCCAATACCACGATCCTCGCCAAGTCCACGACCGATGGCGACGACTCGGTCGAGGATCTCGAGAAGAGCGAGTTGCGGGTGATCCGCGCCGGCCGCGGCGACACGCTGTCGAGCGTGCTGCGGCGGATCAACGCCGACAAGGTCCAGGCGGCGGCGATGATCGAGGCGGCGCGATCGATCTTCCCGGACGCCGCGCTGCAGGCCGGCCAGGAGGTGCACGTCACCCTGGTGCCGACCCTGCAGCGGCCCGACCGCATGGAGCCGGCGAGGATCAGCGTCTATGCCGACGGGCACAGTCACAAGCTTTCGGTCAATCGCAATGCCGCCGGCGAATTCGTCGCCAGCGCCACACCGTTCGAAAGCCAGATCAACCGCGCCTCGCTCGAGGACAGCAGCACCAGCCAGGGGGGAGCGAGCCTCTACGCGAGCCTCTATCACTCCGCCCTGCTGCAGGGCGTACCACCCGAAACGATCAACCAGATCCTGCGAATTCATGCGTACGAGACGGACTTCCGCCGGCGCATACGCAACGGCGACCATGTCGAGTATTTCTTCGACGTGCGCGACGAGGCAGGTCCCGACACCACGCCCGGCGAGCTGCTGTTCACCTCGATCGTCACTGGCGGCGAAGCCCAGCGCTACTGGCGCTATCGCACCCCCGACGGCGTCGTCGACTACTACGATGAGTTCGGCAACAATAGTCGCAAGTTCCTGATGCGCCGGCCGGTTCGCAGCGAGACGGCGCACTTCGCCTCCGGCTTCGGCATGCGCCGACATCCGGTCCTGGGCTTCCTCAGGATGCATGCCGGCGTCGACTGGGCAGCACCGATCGGCACGCCGATCATGGCTGCCGGCGGCGGTGTCATCGACGAGGCAAAGTGGAAGGGCGAGTATGGAAACTATGTGCGGATCCGGCACGCCAACGGCTACAGCACATCGTATGCGCACCAATCGCGGTTTGCACCCGGGATTTCCGAGGGCGCCAAGGTCCGGCAGGGCCAAGTCATCGGCTTCATCGGGGCGACCGGCCTCGTCAGCGGACCGCATCTCCACTATGAGGTCCTGGTCAACAACCGTCCGGTCGACCCGATGGCGATCCAGGTGCCGCGTGAGCGGCGGCTCGCCGGCAAGCAATTGATGGACTTCCAGAAAGAGCGCGCCCGCATCGACGATCTGATGCGCCGTCCGCCGGTCATGACGCACGCGTCGAAAACTTGAGCTGCCGCTTCGCGCCACCGCGACGACGCCGCGAAGCCGCCCGGCATTGCGCGGCCAATCCGAACCCGCTCAACCCGCCTTCTTGCCGAAGCCCGAACTCGCGGCCACGCAACAGCGCCACCACCACGTCATTGACCGGGGTCGGCACGCCGACCGCGGCGCCCTCGCGGCAGATCGCGCCGTTGATGTTGTCGACCTCGGCCGGACGGCCAGCGAGATGGTCGAGCAGCATCGACGGCCGGGCCCCCGGGATCTTCTGGCCGAATGCCTTGACGTACTGCACGGGATCATCGAAATCGAGCTTGATGCCCTTCGCGCGGGCGACGTTGAACGCTTCGGTGGCACAGGCTGCAGCGATCTTCCAAGCATCGGGACTGGCCTGCACCTCGCCGACCCGGAGGCCGGTCATCGCGCACGGCCCCGAATAGGTCGTGTTGCAGATCAACTTCTCCCAGATCATCTTGTGGATGTCGTCGAAGGTCAGCACCTTGAAGCCGCCCGAGCGCCATGTCTCGGCTACCTGCTCGAGCCTCGGCGTCATGCCGCCGTCCATCTCGCCGAGCCGCAGGAATTCCATGCCGTTGTGATGGGCGTGTCCCGGCCCCTTCATCGAGGCGCCGAAACCGCCGACCACACCGATCATGATGCGCTTCGAGCCAACAATGGCAGCGACCTTGTCGGCTGAGCCAAGGCCGTTCTGGATGGTCAGGATCGGCGCGTCGAGCTTGGCCATGGCAAGTGCCGCCTTGGCCGCCGGCGTCACGCCATCGTACTTGGTGGCGATGATGACGAGGTTGCAATCCTTGACGTCGGCCGCATTCGTCGTCGCCTTGATCCTGACAGTGCGGTCGCCGCTCGCTCCCTCGACGCGCAGTCCATTCGTGTTGATCGCGTCGACGTGCTCCTTCCAGGTGTCGATCGCCCAGACCTCATGCTTGCCAACGTCCGCGAGCAGCGCGGCATACACCGAACCCATTGCGCCCACACCAATGATGCCGATCTTCATTGCCTGCCGCTCCTCCCTGTCTGGCTTATCGGCCGTGTCCGGCCGTCGACATGCGGGTTTATCGGCTTTTTCGCGCTTAGGCGATGCCTGGCATCAACGGAATGGCGGCTATGCGGGAGGCGATCAGCCCCACGCCATGACCGGGCGCGGAGGCGGACGCGAAAACCCATCGTCCAGCGGTGAATGCGCCTGCTGTCGCCGCGAGGCTTTCGCGCGCACGCGGATCGGGTCGGCCATCAATCCGCCTAGCCCAAGGAAAAAGAAGAAATAGGCGTAGATCGCGTTCCAGTAGTGCACCGTGCAGGCGGCGAGCGACAGCGCGATCAGCGAGAACAGCCAGGCCCGCGCGAAGTTGCGGATGACGCGGTCCCTGGCGCGAGTGCCGCGCTTGACAAGGTCGCGCGTGAGCAGGCCGATCGCCAACACCAGCAACAGGAAGGTCGGGATGCCGGTGCGCATGGCGATGACGAGCCAGAACGCATCGATGGAGGCTGACGCCATCCACGCCGGCCGCTCCCAGTCGGCCAGCCCGAGGCCCACCCAGGGGTTGGCCCAGACGTTCTCGAGGCCGTTCTCCCAGATCACCAGCCGATAGAAGCCGGTCCAGCTGTCGAGCGTCATTCCGGTGGCGATGAACGCGATTGGCGAACGCGACATCACCAGCGAGGCCGCAAGGTACAGCCCGGCGAGGCAACCCATGGTGATCGATGCGCGGCCGGGCACGCCACGCGTCAGCCGATCCCAGCCGATCAGCGCGCCTTGCACGCCGCAAACGAGCAGCGGCGCCGACGACAGCGCGGTGAAGGTTGCGCCGACGATTGCCATCGCCTTGCCCCAGCGTGGCAGGCCGCTGCGACTGCCGTACCATGCCAGCGCGAGGACGCTTGCGCAGAACGTACCTAGATGGATCGGATGATCGAATGTGCCGTAGGCGCGTGTCAGGCCGAGGCGCTGCTCGGTATCGCGCGGGTGAACGTAGCCGGTCACGGCCTGCAGCAGATCGTGCACGAAGTGCTGGCCGAGCAGGGTCTCCGGCAGCGCGACAAGACCGGCGGCAACGGCCACCGCGAACAGCAGGCGCAACACCGCTCGAAGCGTCTCGACGTCGCGAATCCAGGTGCGCGCGACGAGATAGCCGGCAAGGCCCTCCAGCGCCAGCGAGCCGCCATAGACGAGGCCGTTCGAGGGCACCTGCTCGGGCCCGAGGTACTGGACGCCGTGATAGGCGAAGGCAGCGAGCGTCGCAGCGTTGAAGGCGATGAATGCCCAGTCGAAGCCGCGCAGGCGAATGTCCGATCGCACCATCAGGCGATGCAGTGCGAGCGGCAACAGCACCAGGAGCGTTATGCGATGTGGTGGCAGCCTCAGGCCGCCAACGTAGAGCGACAGCTCGGTCGGGCACAGGAAGCTCGCGAGCAGGATCACGACTGGCAGTGGCACTCGCTTCAACATGGTCGAACGATCAGCCTTCCGCTACCGGCAACCGCGCCGGCCCACTAATTGGCATTCTCGCAGCGCACGACGGCTCGAACGGTCTGAGCCAGGATCTTCAAGTCGCGACCCAATGACCAATCGGCGATATAGGCCAGATCCTGCTCGACCCGCGCTCGCATCTTGTCCGCCGTCTCGGTCTGCCCGCGCCAGCCGTTGACCTGCGCCAGGCCGGTAATGCCGGGCTTGACCTGATGCCGATTGGCGTAGGTCTCGAGCAGCTCGCCCCATTGCTCGTCGTGGACCAGCGCATGCGGCCGCGGCCCGACCAGGGACATCTCGCCCTTCAGGACGTTGAACAGCTGCGGCAGCTCATCAAGGCTGCTGCGGCGCAGAAAGCGGCCGACACGGGTCACGCGGGCATCGCCGGGCGTTGCCTGCCGCACCTCCGCGCCGTCCTCCATCACGGTCATCGTGCGAAACTTGAGCACCTCGATGATCTTCTGGTTGAGGCCGCGACGACGCTGCCGGAACAGGACCGGACCGGCGCTGTCGAGCCTGATCGCGACGGCACAAAGGAGCATGATCGGCGCCGCGACCACGACGAGGATCGAAGCAATCGCATAATCCTCGACGCGCTTGACCAGCGGCGCCCAGTCGGCCAGTGGCTTGCGCTTCACGTCGAGCAGGCCCACCGGCCCGAGAACTCGAGACGCGATGCGCCGCCGGGCCCTCGATCAGATCGGATGCGATGTGGGTCACGACATGCAGGCTGACCGGCAGTTGCTCCAGCTTGCGGGCAATCTCCGCGGCGCGGCGGTCCGCCGCCTGCGGTAGCGCGATCACGATCTGGTCGATACGGCCGGCGCGACCGGCCTCGATCAGATCCGAGAGCCGGCCGCTGAGCGTCAGGCCCTCCGTCTTCAATCGATCGGGACCGGTGCGATCGTCGTACACGCCGGCGAAGCTGATTCCGAGCTTCGGATCGGCGAGGAAATCGTGGACGCGCCGTGCGATCCCTCCCGCCCCGAACACCGCTACCCGCGTATCGAAGCGCCCGGCCGCAGTCAGCGTTGCGAGCACCACGCGCGCGGTCATGCGCCACCACAGGATGAGCGTGAAGCTCGCCGACAGCCAGACCGCGAACCAAACCCAGGTGTGCGCCGCGCCCGGCGCGAACGGCACGCCGATGCCGTGCACCGCCGCGAATGCCAGAGCGAGCGCGCCCAGCAGCCGCGACGGCTCGATCGGGAAGCAGTTCATCCTCGTGGTGTCGTAGAGCCCCCAATTGCGCAGGCAGCAGACTGCAATGATCGCCGAGATGATGCCGGTCTGGATGACCTGTAACCAGTTGATCGCGATATCGCCGGCAAGGTGATAGATTGTCGCCGGCAGCACCGCGCCGAGCACGATCGCAACGGCATCGAAAATTCCGACGAGATCCGACGCCACCTGACGGGACCATCGCGTGCGCGCGCCGACAGCACCGTTCAGGCGTGACGGCAGACCGTGCGTGACGGCTGAAGGCTGGACGAACGCGGACATTGATCCCCCGACGCAGACACGGCTTCCCTTGGGGCGCCGCAAGCAGAACGTGTCGAGTAAATCCGATCAGCCTAAACAATGCCTGAACATGCAGCCGAAATTGGAGTTGACGGCGGCCTCGAGCTGCCTTGGGGCGTGATCGCCCGCCCTGCGGGCAGTGGCCGGCAGCCGCTCAGGCCGCGCGCAAGACGGACGCTCGATCGGCGCGATAGGGGCGGCCGATAATACCCCAATCCTCGGCCATGATATCGTGATCGACCTGATTGACGATCGCGCCGACCACCTTGCCTGCGTCGGGCCCGAGCGACTTCAGAGCGTCCTTGGCCAGTTGCCGCGGCGTGCGGCGCCAGGCGGTCACGAACACGATTGCCTGCACGTGGCCGGCAATGATGCGGGCGTCGACGACGGGAAGGAGTGGCGGAGCATCGATAACGATGACGTCGAACCGCCTCTTCAACTCGTCGAGCACTTGATCGAATTGATGGCTCGCAAGCAGGCTGGACGCATCGACCACGAAGTCGGGCCGGCGCGCGGCAGACAGCACGTGCAAGCCGGTCGCCCGATCGTGCAGGATCGCTTCCTCGATCGCCATGCCGCCGGCCAGCACGTCGAGCAGGCCGGGCTCGCCGGCAATGCCGAGGTCCTCCGACAGGCCGCCACTGCGCAGGTCGGCATCGATCAGCAGCGTCCGCGATTGCCCGGCCGCATAGTGCAGCGCGAGGTTCGACGCGATCACCGACCGCCCCTCGTTCGGCAAGCTCGATGCCACCAGGATCAGCTTGCGCTGCGCGCGGCCGATCCGATTGTCGAGTTCGTGCCTGACACCGCGCATGGCGTCGGCGAACAGTCCTGCCGGCTCCGCCAGCACCATCCGCATCGTCCGCATGCGTTCGCCGGGGAACGCGTGCGGGTCCTGCGGTCCCGGAACGGATCCGAGATGAGCCAGGTCGAGGACACGCTCGATGTCGCGCGGCCGCGCCACGCTGCCCGTTCCCATCTCGAGGAATAGCGCCAGCCCCAGCGCGACAACGAGGCTTGCCGCCGCCGCCACGGTGACGAGTTGCATGCGCTTTGGCGACATCGGGTAGGGCGGCACGTCGGCCCGCTCGACCAGCCGCGCGTCTGGGAACTGCAGCCCCTGGGTCTCGGCCGTCTGCTTGTTGCGCGACAGCAGGGCCTCGTAAAGCTGCTTGGATGCCGATGCCTCGCGCTCGAGCTCGCGCAGCTGCCACTGCTTGTCCCTCGATGCGGCGATCTGGCCCTTCAGCGCATCGAGACGGCGCGACTGCTGCTGCTCGCCGTCGGCCGCCACCTCGTACTCGGTCTTGAGATTCCTGATGATCTTGGAGATCTCGCCGCTCAGCTCCAGTTGCGCCTTGGCGACGTCGGCCGCGATCTTCTGCATCTCCGGATGCTTGTGTCCGTACTTGGTCCCGGCTTCGGCCTGCTTGCGCAGCGCCTTCGTCAACTCGTCGCGCAGCAGGCGCACGGTATTGCTCTGCAGCACGTCGGCCAGCGACTTGTTACCCTCGCCGTCGATCATCATGCGGCGTGCCTGCTCGTACCGCGAACGGGCCGTCACGGTCTGATTGCGGCCGATGACCAGCGCTTCCATCTCGCGCGCCAGCTGCCGATCGACGAGGAGATGGCCGTCGGCATCGAATATGTCGTTCTGCGACTTGAACTGCTCGATCGCGCGCTCGGCGTTCACCACCTTCTCGCGAACGCCACGCATCGCTTCCTCGAGCCGGCCGCTGGCATCCACCATCGCCTGCATCTTCTGCTCGATCTGCATCTTGATGTAGGTCTCGGCGATAGCGTTGGCGATCCTTGCCGCCTTGACCGGATCGGCGGAGCTGAAATGGATCTCCAGCACCAGCGTCGCTCGCACCCGATTGACCTTTAGTCGCTGCTCGAAGGCGCGCGCAACCTCGTCGCGCTCGGGCGCACGGGGCGGGTCGATCAGATCGCCGATCGAGACGGCCGCCGGCTGCTCGCTCTTTCGGGGACTGCTGCGCGTCAGTCCGAAGCGCATCAGCATCGTCTGGATTTTCGTAAGCCCGACGAACTCCGGGTCCTCGCGCAATCCGAGCTGCTCGATGACGCGCTGCGAGATCTGCTTCGAGCGCAGCACTTCCACCTCGCTGTCGACGGTAGCCGCGTCCGCCTTCAGGTCGGAGATCACGCCCTTGATGTTGACGATCTCCTTGCTGCGCTGGTCGATCTGCACCGATGAGACCGCCTCGTACCGGTTGGGGATCAGCCAGACCGCCACGGCCGACAGCGACGTGATCGCCAGACTTGTCGCTGCAATGAGCCTGGCGCGCCGCCGGATGGCAGTCACGACGTCGCCGAGGGAGATCGCGGGACCGCGCTCCTCCTCGTCTTCATCGTCTCTCGACTGCCCGGCCATGTCGCTCTTCGATCTCTAGAAACGCAGCTTCGTGCTCAACCACACCCGATTGCGCACGATGTTGTCCTCCTGGATGTTCGAGCGCTGGTCCAGATGCTCGTATGCCAAGGAGAACAGCCAATTCTTCGTGTAGTAGTAATCGGCGCTGATCCGACCGGTGGTGACCCGGTCGTGTCGGTCCTCGCCGAAGAAGTCCGACGCGCGATACTCACCGCCTATAGTGAACACGAGGTTTCTTAGGACTTCGTATTCGAGCCTGGCGCCGAACACGGTGTCGATGCGGCCGCCGCCGCCTTCGCCGTAGATGCCTTCCGAGTAGGCGCGGCGAGCGCTGGCGGTGAACGTCGTCAATTGCGTCGGGAGCCACTGGAGCTCGGCTTCGATGAGCCCATTTCCGGGCGTGCCGAGCTGCGCGGTGTCATAGTCGCGAACGCCGTAGCCGCCGAGCAGCCGCCAGCGCAGCAGTGGATTGATCTCGGCCGCGACGCCGGCAAGGACTTCGTAACCATAAGCAGAGTAATTTGTCGTGGTGGGGCCGAAATTGTCCTGGCGCAGCACCCGCAGCTTGGCCTGCATCTCGTACCCGGGCGAAAACCGATAGCCGAGCATCGTGTTTGCGGCACCGATCTGCATGTCGCGCTGCTCCTGGTCGATGATGCTGCCGTCGCGCGCCTTGACGTTCTGGAAGTCCCAGCGCTCGATCGACGCGCCGAAACTCGCGTACAGACGGCCGGCATCGCGCTTCAACCCGACGACGGCGCGATTGTGGAACACCTCGGTCTTCTCGGCTGCATTCCGGGGTGCGTCCGGAGCCGCCCGGTCCTCGTGATCGAGCGCCGAAAGCACACTCAGTGCCAGCGTGTGCGCGTGGTCGAAGTGCAGCGCGCCATCCATGGCGAAGCGGAAGTCGGCGGTGTTGAGCTCGCTGTGCCGGGCATACTCAGTGAGCTTGGCGCCGACGGCGAAATCCAGGACGTGACGCGGCAGGTCCGACTTCGCCCGCACCACCGGAACGATCTCGAACCTCACGTCGGACACCCGGTTCGTGTTGGTCGCGTAGATGTTGTCGTCGAACAGCACCGTCGTCCCGAGCGCCGGGTACACCACGTAGTTGCCGCTGCGCACGCCATCGGGCTGAAACAGCGTGCGATCGCGGTCGACGACGCGCTCGGCCCCGAAGCGCTTCGCGTTGTCCCATTTCTTGAGCCCGTCCTGATAAGCGACCGTGTCGGACCGTCCGAGACCTTCGTTGCCCAGGTCCAATGCGGCCGCGCGACCGGCAAGCGCGCACGACGCAACGATCGCCACGCCGCCTCGAAACCAGCGCGCCTGCCGCTTCGGGCCGAACGGATTTCTTGGGCCTGACGGGTGTGTCGTCACGGCCGCGCTCAAAAGAACCGCTCAGGCACGCGAATGTTGTCGCCCGGCAGCACATCGACATCCGCTGGCAATGCAATCGCGAGTTGCTCGGGCGTGCCTTCACGCACCAGTATGACGTGCGACTCTGTTGGCGCGATACGTGTAGCCGCCGGCAAGCGCGATGGCGTCGCGCAGTTTCAGGCCGTTCTTGTAGGGAAACTCGCCGCCGCTGCGCACCTCGCCGTGGATGTAGATCGGGCGGAAATTGACCACCTCGATCGACACCTTGGGATTGGTCAAGTAGCCCTGCGACAGCTTCTGCCTGACCGCCTCGCGGAATTCTCCGATCGCCCTGCCCTTGGCCGGCACCTCACCGATCAGCGACACCGGCACATTGCCGACGGCGTTCACCTCGTAGGTCCCGGACATGTCCGGCTCGCCGAATATCGTGAGCTTGATCTTGTCGCCCACCCCGAGGCGATAGATCCGCGAGAGGCCGGCGTTCGAACCGATCGCCAATTGATTGCCGGGCGTAACGCCGGGACCGGCACAAGCGCCAATCGCGACCGCGCTGGCGAGTGCCGCGGCCGTGATATATCGCAGAAATCTAGGCGAGCTACGCGAATACATGAGCTCGGGCCAACGGCTGACTGAAGCTGATCGGCGGAGCAGTTCCCGAACAGTCGAACCACCCCGCCTTGCACCCAGGAGAACGCTCTTTACGTTAACACCGCGTTAAAATGCGCTGCCGTCCAATGCGTATCGCGATCTGTTAGCCGGCCGTTCAGCGATCACGGTTACGATCGACCATGTCGAATGAAACCGTCGATGTAACGGAGCATAAAGGATGACGGCGCAAGCAGCTGCAGCGGACGAGGGCCTGGCCCGCTACTACCGCGGCAAGCAGTCAGCCTACTTTTCGGGCGCCCGCGCCGACCTCGTCGCACGCCTGCCGCGGGACCCGACCGCGCGCATCCTCGAGATCGGTTGTGGCACCGGCGCCACCGGAGCACTCGCCAAGTGTGGCGGCCGCGCCGGCACCTACACCGGAATTGAGCTCGTCGCGTCGGTGGCGGAGGAAGCACGCACGCAGTTGGACGAGGTCATCGTCGGCGACGTCGAGCGCCTGGAATTTCCGTGGCAACCGTGCGCCTTCGATGCGCTCATCATGTCCGAGGTGCTGGAGCATCTGGTCGAGCCGTGGACCGTTCTGCGCCGGCTCAGGCCCCATCTTCGCCCGGATGCCGTCGTGCTCGCGAGTTCGCCCAACATCTCACACTGGCGCGTGATCCGCGAATTGGCGAACGGCCGCTTCCGGCTTCCCGACAAGGGCGTGTTCGACCGCACCCATATGCGCTGGCCCACTCCGGAAAGCTACACGGCAATGTTCGAGCAGGCTGGTTACGACGTGGTGTCGTTCGAGCCGGTCGCGCCCGTTTCGTCGCGCACGCGGCTGATCTCGCTGCTGACCGAAGGCCGCTACGACCATCTGTTCATGACGCAGATCTGCCTGGAGGCGCGGCGTCGCTGAATGGATGCGGCTGGACCCCGCGAAACACTCGCGATGCCGTGCACGATGTCGTACTCGCACAGCCAGCTCGATGGCGGTCGGCGGTTGCAAGGTGCAGGTCGGGATTACGGTCAGCGGCGCGTTCCATAGCGATTGTCGACCTGCCAGAACCACACGTCGAGATCGCCCTTGCCGACGACCACTCTGATCTCGGCCGGTCGCGTCCGGCGCTCACATTGGCGGCCGCGCCCTGGTTTCACGGGTCCCGTTGGCACGCGGCGATGGCTCGCTCGCGGTAGACATCGATCAGCGCATCCCTGGTGCCGCTACGGAAGAGGTATTCCTGGTGCCGATCTGCCGCCGCCAGCAGGCCGGCGCCGTCACCGCCGCCTTGATCCGCGTCGACCCTCCGCAGAGTTCCTGGCCGAGTGTTTATTGCAGCGTGGTGGACGAAGCGTTGCGATCGGCGGTGTCCAGCCGCACTCCGGAGTGCACCGGCCGCTCCGGGCACCTCGCAGTACCTGGCAGCTGGCGGGCGACACTCCCGCGCCTGCCGACGCGGGCCGAGCCGCCGTGCGAGCCCGGTACTCGGGCGGGCGAACTGCAGCATTGCGACGGTGGACTGGCGTCTCGCGCCGTTCTGTTGCAGGGCTCGGCGCGTCGTCGCGGAACCGGCCGTGGCTCGGCGACAGCCCGCGAATGTCGTGATCGAGAGGAACGCCCCATGGATCTTCGTCTCAAAGGCGATCGCGTGCTCGTCACGGGCGGCTCGAAAGGCATCGGCAGCGCTTCGGCGAGGTGTTCCTGCAGGAAGGCTGCTCGGTCGTGCTGGTGGCGCGCGACGCGCGGCGGCTTGCCCGACACCGCCGCCGAGCTCAAGAGCTTCGGCAAGGTCGTCGACCTGCGCCGCCGATCTCTCGAAGCCGGAGGACGCCAGCGCGTCGCCGACGCCTATCCGGACGTGTCGGTTCTGGTCAACGATGCCGGCGCCATTCCTGGTGGAGGACTGCTCGACCTGACCTTGGAGCGCTGGCAGGAGGGTCGACCTCAAGGTGATCGGGTGCATCCACATGACGCAGCTCTTCTGGACGCGGATCAAGGACCAGGGCTCCGGCACGATCGTCAACATCATCGGGCGCGACCGGCCGCAGTCCGCGCTCGACTACGTATGCGGCGCCACCGGCGATGCCGCGCTGATGCGTTCACCGGCACCGTCGGCGGCAAGGCGGTCGACTGGGGCGTGCACCGGTCTTCGCGATCAATGCGGCGGCGACCGGACCAGGCCCGCATCATCAGTCTGTCGAAGGCACGCGCCAAGGCGTCGCTCGGCGACGGAGCCGAGTGGCAGGAGGTACTGACCGATCTGCCCTTGAACCGCCTGGGCGGGGCCGACGAGATCGCGGCCGCGGCTGCGTTCCTCGCCTCGCCGGCCTGCGGCTACGTGAGCGGCGCAACCCTCGATGTCGACGGCGGTCGCGCGTCCGCAGCTGACGTGGATACGCGGCCAGCGGCCGGCCGCGATCTCGCTCGAGGGCGTTCGATCGATTGCGCCCAATGCCGCACTCGCAAACCGGCGCATGTTCGCCTCGCGATCGGGCGAGCCGGTCTCGAGCGTCGCCACCGCCGATCGGGCGCCCGATACCGCCAGGCAGGCGTGTCCGGCGGCATCCCGTAACGATGCCGGCCGGGCCGGTGGCGCCGGTTCTCGGCGAGGCCCCGTGACGCTGCGTGCCGCTCGCGCACGGTGCGAGCAGCAAAGCCGCGTAGGGCTCGCTCGCCGGCCGAGTCCGCGCATCACCGCGTCGTCGATGCCAAGCAGCGCCAGGCGAGCGCCTGCTTCGTATAGATGACCGCGCCGCCCAGAAAGTAGGCCGATGCGCCGGGCACCACCAGGCGGCGCTACCGCGATCAGACCACCAGCCGACGACTCCGCGACCGCGATCGTCTCGCCGCGCGACTCCAGCGACTTGGGCTGCTCTGCTTTGCCAGAGGCAACAGGGTTTCCAAGGCCAAGCCTCCGATCAGGCGGCGAGGTTCGAACAGCTCGACGACATTGCCGCACGATCCTCGCACAGGATCTGCTTGCCGCCGGGCCCGGCCAGGATCTCGTTGCGGAACTCGACCCACACTGTCGCAGCGTCGCAACCAGGGCGTCCAGGTCCGTGACCGTCACGACGAAGCGGTTCCATCCGCCCGGCTGCGGCTTCGCGCCATCGGGCATCGGTTTCGACGCCGACGCTGACGGGCGCCGACCACGAACTGCAGGTAGTCACGCTTCGAAATGGCCGTCGCGGCCGAACTGCTGCTCGACGCCGAACGCGAGGCTCGAAGTATCGATGCGACTGCCTGATCCACGTCGGATACGAAGTAGCGACCCTGCGCCATCGTTGATCCTACGCAGGTATTGCCGGCATTGCGGCTACCAGCTTGTGGGGCCGGCCGGGTGCTGCGGAAAACGTATCGACGGTGTCGCTCACGAGCCCTGTTCGTCGCGGCGTTCGCCAGCGTCGCGCACAGTGCCCAAAGCGATCGAGGATGCCGTGGACGACGACTTGCCGTCCGGCAGCGTCAAGAACAGCGCGAACACGACGCCATGCACGGCAAGCAGCCATCCCCATGGCCGGCGTGGCGCGCAGCCGCAGACAGCGGACCAGGTCAGGCTGGTCAGGAACGGCGTGGCTGCAGAACGCCGAGGTCCA
>CAVVRF010000023.1:0-4881 GCA_963750535.1 uncultured Alphaproteobacteria bacterium
GCCTATCCGGGCAACCCTCGAACGCTCATCGAGGCTGAGTCGCCTGTTCAGCTAGGCGGCCCTGCTCTGCGGGCTCGCCCACCGCAGCAATAGGTAGCCGACGATGGCCGACAGCAGCGAGCCGGTCAGCACGCCAATTCGCACATCGGCGGCGGCCGCGGGGCCGTCGAAGGCCAGTGTGCCGATGAACAGGCTCATGGTGAAGCCGATGCCGGCAACGATCGCCACTGCATAGAGTTGCAGCCATGTCGCGCCCGTCGGCATGCGTCCAACGCCGGCCCGGATCGCCAGATAGGAGGCGCCGAAGATGCCGACCTGCTTGCCGATGAACAGACCGAGCGCGATGCCGAGCGGAATTGGCGCGAACACCTGCGCCGCGGTCAGCCCTTCGAGTGGTACGCCGGCATTGGCGAATGCGAACAGCGGCGCAACCAGGAACTTCACCCACGGGTGAAGGAACTGCTGGGCGCGCGCGAGCGGCGAGTAGGGAGCCGAGCCTTCCACTCTCAGCGGTATCGCCAACGCCACCACGACACCGGCGAGCGTCGCGTGCACGCCGCTCTTCAGCACGCACACCCAAATGAAAATGCCGATCAGCACGTAGGGTGCGAGCCGGGCAACACCGCTCAAATTGAGCAACGCCAGGGCGACGATGCCGGCAACGGCGAGGCTGAGAGCGAACGCCGACAGCTTCGAGGTGAAGAAGATGGCGATGATCACGATCGAGCCGAGATCGTCGATGATCGCGAGCGCCAGCAGGAACACCTTGAGCGCGACCGGCACCCGCGAGCCCAGCAGCGCCACGACGCCGAGGGCGAACGCGATGTCGGTCGCGGCGGGAATGGCCCAGCCGCGGATCGCTGACTGATTGCCGAAATTAACCAGCATGTAGACCGCCGCCGGCATCGCCATGCCGCCGAGCGCCGCGATGATCGGCAGCGCCGCCTGCTGTGGGCTCGCCAGCCCGCCCGCCAGCATCTCCTTCTTGATCTCCAGGCCGACCAGGAAGAAGAAGACCGCCATCAGGCCGTCGTTGATCCAGAGCAGCAGCGGCTTGTCGAGATTGAGGGCGCCGACCCGGATCGTCACCGGTGTGTCGAGCAGGGCATCGTAGAGGGAGCGAAGGGGCGAGTTGTCGATCAACAGGGCGATCAGTGCCGCGATCAGCAGCAGCACGCCGCCGGCCGCCTCATGATGCAGGAGCCGCGTCCATCTATTGTCCGCCGTTGTCACACTTTCTTCCTTTCGTGATTGGTCCTGGCCACAGGCGGCAAGAAGCAGTTGTCGATTTGCATCGACGCGCAATCGCCTTCAGGCCTTGAAATGAATGAACTCCCATGGGCTCGTCTCGCTGCCCTGCGGGACCTCGATCTCGATCAGGACCGGGCCGGCCGCATCGATCGCGGCGGCGAGGACCGGTCGCAATGCGTCCGGCGAGCCGACGCGATGTCCCTCGATGCCGAACGCCTTGGCGATCAGCATGAAATCGGGATTGTCCAGCGCCGCGCCGATCACCCGGTTGCCGAAGTTGGTGCGCTGGTCGCGCAGCACGTTGCCGTAGGAGCGGTTGTTGAATAGCAGCGTGACGAGGCCGATGCCTTCCTGCCTGGCGGTTGCCAGCTCCTGCATGCCGAACATGAAGCCGCCATCGCCGGTGACCGACACCACCGGCCGGTCGGGATGTGCAACCTTGACGCCGAGCGCGGTCGGAAAGCCGAAGCCGAGCGTGCCCTGGAAGCCTTCCGATATGTAGGTGTGCGGCGCGTAGACCGGGTAGCCGAAATACGACGTGAAGCCCACTTGCGACAGCTCGGTGACGAAAATGCCGTCGCGCGGCAGCACTTCCCGGATCACATCGAGGTAGGCAAGCTGCGGCTGCACCTTCTCGATCCGGCTCCGGGCCGCGGTCTTGGCGGCGACAATGCGGCCGCGGATCTGCTGCGAGACCGCCGGCGGCTTGCGGGCATGCATGTGCTCGAGCGCCGCCAGCAGCGCCTTGGCCCCGACCTCGGCGTCGGCAACGATGCCGGCGTGCGGCACCAGCCGTTGCATTTCGGCCGGGTCGATATCGATGCGGATGACATGCGGCGGCTCCCGCGGCCGGTCGATCAGCGTCATCATGCCGGTCCAGCGCATCAGCGGCAGCTCGAGCCGGGTGCCGATGCCGATCACGGCGTCGGTCTCGCTCCACAGCTCATGCGCGACGAACGATGAGATACCGAGCGGATCGTCCTCCGGCATCACGCCGCGGCCGCCGCGAAAGGCCGCGACCGGCGCATCGAGATAGTCGGCGAGCGCGCGGATCGCGTCGCTCGCATGCTGCGCGCCGCTGCCGGTCATGATCATGGGCCGGCGGGCGGCGGCGAGGATGCGTGCAGCCGCCGCGATCTCCTCGGGCGCGGCCGGGCTGGGTGCCGGGATCTCGGCGGCGGGGAGTGGCCGCACCGGCGCCCTGCTCGCCATTACGTCCCAGGCCATCTCGATCGCGACCGGCCCCGGCCTGCCCGACAGCATCTGCCGAAAGGCCTCGTTGACAATTTCCGGAGCGTCGGCGGGCCGCTCGATGCGCATCGACCATTTGGTCAGCGACCTCAGCGTGGCGAGCTGATCCGGCAGCTCGTGCAGGTGTCCGCGCCGGCGCCCGATGAACGCGGCCGGCACCTGGCCGGTGACGCACAGCACCGGTGCGTTGCAGCCTAGCGCGGTGCACAGCGCCGCCGCCGTATTGAGCACGCCGGGACCCGGCACCACCGCGAACACGCCGGGCCTGCCAGTCGAGCGGGCGTAGCCGAACGCCATGTAGCCGCACGCCTGCTCGTGCCTGGCGCCGACCGTTCGTATCTGGTCGCCACGCTGCTGCAAGGCATCGAACAGCGGGTACATCTGCGCGCCGGGCAGTCCGAACAGCGTATCGGTGCCGTTGGTGATGAGCGCGTCGACGATCGCCGCCCCGCCGGTTGTCTCGACTCCTGCAGTCATGACGCCCCTTTGCCGCTGGTCCGGCAGGTGATGTAGCCTGTCGCCGGCGTTTCGCCCAGCCGGAGCTTGCGAGGATAGATGACCGACATTCACATCCACTATCTCAGCGGCCGCGACGTCGACGCGCTGAAAATGACCGACGACGAGATCATTGCGGCGGTCGAGGGCGCCCTCGTCGCGCAGGCCAGGGGCCAGGCGATCATCGAGCCGCGCATGCACCTGGTGCCGGAGAAGGGCTCGACGCGCGGCCACTTCAACGTGCTGCGCGGCGTCGTCCATCCGCTGCGGCTCGCGGGCGTCAAGATCGTCGGCGACTTCTTCGACAACTACCAGCACGAGCTTCCCTCCGAGATGGCGATGCTCTATCTCGCCGATCCCGCGACCGGCCGGCCGATCGCCATGATCGACGCCACCGCCATCACCACCATGCGCACCGGCGCCGTCACCGCGATCGGCGCCAAGTATCTCGCGCCCAGGAACGCGAAGGTCCTCGGTCACGTCGGCGCGCGCGGCACCGCGTTCTGGAACGTCAAGCTGATGGATCGGCTGTACGATTTCGACGAGATCCGGGTTCATTCCCGCCGCCGGGAGAGCCGCGATGCATTCGCCGCCAGGATCGGCGCGGCGTTGGGCAAGAAGGTGATCGCGACCGACGACTGGCAATCATGCGTCGAGGGTGCAGACATCGTGGTCGAGGCCTCGCGGCTCGAGGCGCCGGCGCCGATGCTCAAGAATGCCTGGATCAAGAAGGGCGCGCTGGTCATGCCCTACGGCACCATGAGCGCGGTGGAGGAGACCCTGCCCGACATCATCGACAAATGGGTGATGGACGATTTCGGGCAGGCGCACTCGGGGCCGTTCGGCGCGCTGCGCAAGCAGATCGACTTCAGGCCGCTTGAACAAGGACAACCTGCACGCCGAGATCGGCCAGATCGCAGCGGGCATCAAGCCGGGACGCGAGCGCGACGACGAGACGATCCTGTTCTGGCACCGGGGCCTGTCGCTGTCCGACATCGCGCTCGGCGGCGCCATGCTCGACAAGGCGAAGCGGCTGGGGTTGGGCCAAGAGCTGTTCTATGCCCACTTCGAGCCCGGCGGTAACCACTGAATCGGGTTCGAGATGACCGGCGGCGCGGCCGTGCGCCGGCGGATCGGCGCGCAGCGCTCAGCGCGAGCCCTGCGCCGCCTTGCGGATCGCGGCGATGTTGTCGGCATACCTGCCGCCGGCAAACACCGCCGAGCCGGCGACCAGCGCGTTGGCGCCCGCCGCGGCCGCTATCTTCGCCGTCTCGGGCGTGACACCGCCGTCGACCTCGAGGTCGATTGGCCGGTCGCCGATCATGCCGCGAATGCGGCGGATCTTCTCGGCCATCGCGGCGATGAAGCTTTGGCCGCCGAAGCCGGGATTGACCGTCATCACCAGCACGAGATCGACCCGGTCGAGCACATAGGAAAGCTCGCCTTCCGGTGTCGAGGGATTGAGCGATACGCCCGCGCGCTTGCCGAGCGACCGAATCAATTGCAGCGAGCGGTCGAGGTGAGGGCCGGCCTCGGCGTGGACGGTGATGATGTCGCTGCCGGCCTTCGCGAACGCCTCGATATAAGGGTCGGCCGGCGCGATCATCAGGTGCACGTCGAACACTTTCCTCGAATGCGGCTTCAACGCCGCCACGACATTGGGGCCAATCGTGATATTGGGCACGAAATGACCGTCCATCACGTCGATGTGGACCCAGTCGCAGCCGGCGGCGTCGATGGCGCGGACTTCCTCGCCGAGCCGCGCGAAGTCGGCCGACAGGATCGAGGGGGCAATGACGATGTCACGGGCCATGGTGCCTCACTGGAATTGCATCGCGCGGTAGTAGCCTCCCGACTTGACGAGAGCAATCCTTCGCGCAACCT
>CAVVRF010000024.1:0-21634 GCA_963750535.1 uncultured Alphaproteobacteria bacterium
ATGCTGCTTTTGCCTCTCGCGTTCTGGTCGCGCGAGCACATGTTTGCCGCTTCTCTGCGCATGATTGCAGACAACACGTCTCGATCTGCCTGGAGTTATATTGCCTGTCCAGTCACGTTCTGCCGCGCCCCCAAAAAGACTGTTCGCGACTATTGAAGTTGCCGCACCAGAATCATGGCAGCGGTCGTGGTTTCGCGCCGCCTGCGTCGGCAACGGACGCCAGCCGTGACCAGTCCGTCTCGACTAGTCTATGCTGCTTCAGCGGTGGCCTCGGAGCCAGCGGGAGCGCGGCCATGAAGCAGATGACGAGCCTTCCGACTGAGCCGTCGAAGATTCACGCCGCCTTCTACGTCTTGATCGCCGCCGTGTTGATCGGGCTTCAGGCCGCGGCTCTGCACGCGATGGGCATGCCGACCATCTGCCGCTGCGGTTACATCGCGCTCTGGTACGGCAATCCCTCCGGTCCCGAGACCTCCCAACACCTGACCGACTGGTACACCTACACCCACGTGCTGCATGGGATCGGCTTCTATTTCTTGATCTGGCTCGTGGCCCCGCGTCTCTCCATTCCCCAACGCTTCGTCATTGCGATCGGCCTCGAGGCGGCGTGGGAGGTCTTCGAGAACACACCCATGGTGATGGAACGCTACCGCCAGACAGCCATTGCGCAGGGCTATTTCGGCGACAGCGTCATCAATTCGGTTGCCGATACCGTGGCTGCTGGGCTCGGCTTCCTCCTTGCCTGGCGCCTGCCGCTGCGGGTCGTCTTCGCGCTCGTCGTCGCCTCGGAGCTTGTTGCCGGCTACGTCATTCGAGACGGCCTGGTGCTCAATCTCGTCCAGCTCGCCTATCCCACAGAGATAGTGTCAAATTGGCAAGCGCGGCGGTGATGCCTAGCCGCCCTTCTCACAGGGTCGCGGTCGCCACGGAGGTGAAAATGACGACAGAGCAGGAGCGGCGCGCCGAGCATAGCGCCACTATGGTCAAGCGACGCGACGCACTCTGTCGTCACTTTCGCCCCGCCCTGCGGGTCGCGACCGGCGGGCGGCCGCGTCGTCGGACGACTCAACCGTATGCGACGGCTACGCTTTTCGCCGCCCTCCTGGCGGATCCGCTGCGCCGGTCGCGATGACGATCCGCGAGCCTGTGAGAAGGGCGGGCTAGCCCCCGCTCGGGGCGGGCGAGGCGACCTGGACTCCGGTCGGCGCCGCACTCGCCAACGTCGTCCACGATGCCGTCGGTGTGCGCGAGCGTCCCATTCACGCCGGCGCGGGTGAAGGCCGCAATCAGCGGCCAGCCAAGCCGACCGACCAGCGAAAGTCGGTAGTCGAACCATGACGGCACGGCTATGTCCGCGCATGTTGAGGTTCCATGGCCTGCGCAGGACCGTCTGGCCGCGAGTGGCGCTCAGTTTGCCAGCGGACTTGATCGCGTCGGTAGCGGCGTTCTTGTGTTGACGTACCGCTCGATTGCCGCGAGATGTGGCCGCACTGCAGCCTCGCCGCAGGCGATCATCTCCTCGGCCCGGTGAAAGTCGAAAACCCCGAAGCCTGAAACGTCCGGCGCGATCAGGAGATCCGGCGGATCGCCCATGAGCCGTGCGCGCGCGATGCGGTCGTGAACGATGCTGAACGAGTTGAGGATGACCGAAGTTATCCCCGGGGCAGTCTCCTCCCGGTTGCCGAAGAGCTGGCGGTGCAGGAGCTTGAGGGCTGCGCGCCCGTTCCATTTCCCCATGGTGGGGTCGTCGCCAACTACCGGTTCAGTTTCACTCTCCAGATCCTCCTCGATGAGGATGCCACCCCTCCCGAACACGTCGCCAACGAGATTGACCGCGATAACAGCTCGCGCGCCGAGTGCGCGGCACACCGAAACCGGGATGGGGTTGACGAGGGAACCATCGATCAACCAGCGGCCATTCAGTCTGACCGGCTTGACGATGCCGGGGATCGCCGACGAGGCGCGCACGGCGTCGGTGACCCGGCCCCGACGCAACCATATCTCGTGACCGGAGGATAGCTCGGTTGCGATGGCCACGAAGCGCGTCGGCAGCTTTTCGATTGTCGATTCCCGAGATAATCGTCAAACCGATCGAAGAGCCGCTGTCCGGCGATTATGCCAGAGCCGGACACACTCAATCAACATAGCCAAGGACTCCTCGGCGCGTGAGGGGACGGACGAACGCCTCGAGCTCTTGCAGGCGGCCAGCGGCGTAATGTCCACCGACAATGGCGCCGATCGAAGTGCCGACCACGATATCCGGTTTCAACCCGGCGTCGCACAAGGCCTTGAGAACGCCGATGTGCGCCCACCCCCGCGCCGCGCCGCCGCCCAACGCCAGTGCGAACTTGTTCTTTGCCATGGTTGTCACCTCGAGGCCGCGCCAACTTCGGACGGCGATCGATCTGATCTAGATACGTCCCGAGCTGATTTCCAGGGTCATGTCGCCGGTAACGGTACCTCCCGTTCGTGTGCTGTTGGCTCTGCAACATCGACGCCTTGAGCTCCGGCGGGCCGAGACATTCGGTCCTCGCGGTGGGATCGCCGCTATTGGAGCTGCGCGGGACGGAGGCCTGGGCTGCCGATTTGTTCAGTCCTTGTAGTCCGGCTCCTTCTTGTCGAGCATGCGCTTCAGCGCCCTGAAATGATAGTCGCAGGGCTTGCCGTGGCGGAACTGCTGGCCGGACCCCGTTTTCATCGTGGTCTCGACGACATCCCGTGGCATCTGAAGCAGCTTTTGACCGGTCCACATGGCATAGATCTGCACCTGGGCGGCACGCTCGGTGTAGTACAAGAGGTCGAAGGCTTCGGCGACCAACTCCGCCACCGTGGCGATGCCGTGATTGCCCATGAACAGCACCTTCTTGTCGCCGATCAGTTTGACAAGGCGCTCGCCTTCGCTCGGCTCGGTCGCCGGCCCGGTGTAGTCCATGTCGTAGCCGGTATAGCGCATCATGATCGCTTCGGTCTGGCCGATCGGCTTGAGCTTCGGGTCCTCCAGTCGGGTCAGCGCGCTGGCGTAGGGCATGTGCGTGTGGAACACCGCCTTGGCGCGCGGCAGCAGGCGATGGATGGGCGCATGAATGGCGAAGCAGGAGCATTCGACCTCGCCTTCGCCGCGCAAGATGCTGCCGGTATCCAAGGCGACTTCCATGAAGCAGGAGGCGGTGACCTCCGACCAGTGCAGGCCGAACGGGATCTGGTAGTAGCGATCGGTCTTTCCGGGCACCGTCAATGTCAGGTGGTTGAAGATGCCTTCCTGCAGGCCGTACATAACGCACATCCGATGGGCGGCGGCGAGATCGACACGGGCCTGCCACTCGGCTTCATCGAATGTCGATTGCGGGGCTCTTGCAACTTCTTGCTGCATTTGATTGCTCCTTGGCTGTACGGCGATGACTGGCTGGAAGCGTCATTCGCTGGAATTGTTCAGCTTTCACTCCGGATAGCGCGCCGATATAGGTGCGAGACCACCTTACCCGAAACTGCGACGTTCCTGACCATGGAATTGTTTTGCTTCCGGGGAGTATCCGGCCAGTCTAACTGGCGGCGCGCCAGCGAGCGCGGTCGAGCTGGATTTGAACAGACCCGGTCTCGGACCCGGAGAGCAGTTCGCACTCCCCGGCGATCGGTTCATACGAACCAAAATGTGCTGACGGGTTCAGAACATTGGAACCGGCATTGAGCAGCCTGTGCGGCCGCTGCCGACTTAAGTCGTGCTGTTGAACCGCTGCCAGGTGACCGTCACCTTCCCGCCAATGGTTGCGCGCGGATAGAGGTCCAGCACGTCCTTATTGTACATGCGGATGCATCCTTTGGAGATCGCCGAGCCGATCGTCCACGGCGCGTCGGTCCCGTGAATGCGGTACGTGCTGTTTCCAAGATAAAGCGCCCGCACGCCCAGTGGGTTCATGGGGTGGCCGCCTGGCACCCAGCGTGGCAAGACGCGGATTCTCGGCGATCATCGTCGGAGTTGGCGTCCACCCCGGATTGAGTTTCATGTCGGAGATGGTGGTAACGCCCTGCCAGCGGTCCTGCTCGCGCGGTACGGCGATTGGATAGCTGATCGCTTCGCCCGGCCTGGTCACATAATATAGTTGGCGGTCTTCGAGGCTTACAACGATTTCACCGGCTGCGAACTGCGGAGCAAACCGCACCGCGCGCCGGCCGCTGCCGTCGACGGCGCTGCCACCGTTCCAGTCCCAGGCAAGTTGCGCTGATGTGGGCTCGGCGTAAGCGGCGCGCGGCGCGGGCTGAGATTGGGTGGAGGCGCAGCCCGATACGAGAGCGCCGATGCAAATCGAGATGGCGATCCCTACCCTGGCTGGAGCGGTCCTCAGTTGCATTGTTGCGACCTCTTACTCGAACTCCAACATTCAGGGCCACGCGACTTGCCGACATGGCGGACGTGGCAGTTCACACTGGCACCGGTTGTCACAGCAAATACAGGGTCAGCGTGATTGCCAATCCGACGCTGGTGACCGAAAGACCAAAGACGAACGATGCCAGCCAGGTGGTCTCGTAGAGTTCATCCTTCCAGATGCCTGGTTTTGTCGCTTCCGCACGCGCCGCTGGTCGCACGATAGAGGACAGCCTGCTTGCGCCGCCCGGTGGTGCCTCAATTTCAGTGCCCGTGAGCTCCGAGGACCATTCTACGGCTTGACAGTCGCCGTCCGCGATGCGCTCAAGGCCCTCGATGTCCTTGAGACGCAGGGCGGATCCCGGGTAGGGCTCCACAAGGTCCATACTCTGCAATTCGCGCAGCGCATCAGATGTGGTGCTGATATCCAGATTCAGCAACCTCGAGACAACTCCGCACCTGAGCGAGTCCGAAACGATAGCTGGATCTCGCCCGTCATATTCATTCTGCCTGGACACCGAGACGAGGAACGCTGCCAGGCGTTCGATCGGTGACGATCGGCCGCGATCATCTCCCAATATCTTGCCGCTTTCGAAATCTCTCTCGATCGCGTCTTCCTGCTTTTGCCTAAGCTTGGGATCGCCCTCGGCCAGGATTGCAAACTCGCTCCTTGGCAGTGACCTGACTACGCAGTCGACAACCGCACGAGCATTATCCCTGCGCTGATTGAGACATCCGAGGCCGATATAGTCGCCCTGACCGGCCATCTCAATAAGGCCGGCTGGCTTGCCGATGCGCCGCTCGAATACGGCGACGACGCCTGCCTCCACCCTGTAAACGCACGTTGCGACATCTGCTTCCTTGAACAGATAATCACCCGCGCTTAGATGGCGAAGCTCAGGCGTTGAAGGCGGAATGCAGGGCCCAGGTTGGGACCTATCCGTAGCTTCGTGAGCAGGAAATATCTTGACTGGCTGGATCATTTTACACCAGACACGCAACTGGAATTGCTACGTTTACATACACCTCAGAAACAGGTCGACGGTGCATTGACTTGGAACAAGGTCAAAGCCGCCGCGAGATATGCTCTATTGGAGTGTAATCTACGCGCGTCCCGACGTCAGCGTCGTGCCGAAGATTTGTCATCATTGCCCCCCGCACACCACTCAGGCGCCACCAATTGGACGCATGTGTGTCTCATTGGCCTTATTTACACAAAAATCATCCGCATTCAATGATTTTCTCTTGACGGTTGAGTGGCGGTCACAATCCGTGCCCGGTCGATCCCAAGCGTGCTGGCTAAAACCGCTGGTGCGTAGCTGCGCTGGAAGCAGCTCGGATGCCGGCCTGCCACTCGGACCCGTCATCCATCGGCCGTGAGCGACCGCTGGCGGCTCGGCTCTAGCTCTCGCGGAGCGCCTTCGACATGAGATCGCCGAGCGGCTTCACGAAATAGCTCAGGATCGAGCGGGAGGTCGTCTCGATGTAGACCTCGGCCGGCATGCCGGGCTTCAGCTGGTGCGCGGCACCGAGCTTCTTCAGCTCCTCGGCCGAGACCTCGATCTGCGCGGTGAAATAGGAGCGGTATTGATTGTCGGTCAGCTGGGCGGCGGAGATGTTGCTGACCTTGCCGTCGAGGCGCGGGGTCGTCTTGGCGCTGAAGGCGGAGAAGCGGATCGCCGCCGGCTGGCCGATGCGGATCTTGTCGATGTCCTGCGGCTGCACTTGCGCCTCGACAACGAGCTTCTCGCCGTCGGGAATGATCTGCAGGATCGTGCTGCCGGGTTGAACGACGCCGCCTTCGGTATGCGCCGCGAGAGCATGCACGCGACCGCCGCGAGGGCTGCGGATCTCGGTGCGCTCGAGCTTGTCGACGAGCTGGGTGCGGCTCTCCTCCTGCTCGGCGAGGGCGGCGCGGACCTTCTTCAATTCGTCGACCACCGACTGCGTGTAGTCCTTGTCGCTCTGAAGCAACTTGAGCTCGGCTTCGGCCATCGCTCCTGAGGCGCGGGCAATGTCGCTCCGCAGGCGTCCGATCTCGCCCTCGAGGCGCGCGGCTTCGCGCTGCAGGCCGCCATAGCGCTGCTGGCTGGCGAAGCCCTTCTCGAACAGCGGCTTGACGTTCGCGAGCTCCTGCGAGGTGATCTCGTACTCGCGCAGGCGGGACTGCAACTGCGCCTCGGTGCCGGCGCGATCGGCAGTGAGCTGCTCGATCCGTTGGCGCAGTACGGACAATTCGCCCTGGTGCGCGGCGCGGCGGGCTTCGAATAGGCTCTTCTGGGTGGCGATGATCTTGTCCAGAGCCGGATCGGCCGCGGCCAGCACCTCTGCAGGCAGCGCCATATCCGGCTTGCGATCGCGCTCGGCCTCGAGCCTTGCCTGCTGGACGAGCTGGTCGTTGACCCGTCCCTTGACGACAGCGAGATTGGTGCGGGCGGCCGTATCGTCGAGGCGGATCAGGACGTCGCCCTGTCCGACCCGATCGCCGTTGCGCACCAGGATCTTCGCGACGATGCCGCCGTCGAGGTGTTGCACCGATTTGTAGTTGCTCTCGACGGTCACCGTTCCGGTCGCCACGACGGCGCCACTGATGGTGACGATCGCGCTGAATGCCAGCATGCCGCCGAGCAGCCAATAGACGGTGCGGTTGCCGATCCGGATCCACCGCTCGGTGCCGTGCCAGGCCGCCGCATCCGCGCCGCCGGCCGGCAGCGTGCGCACGCCGGCGGTAGCAAGAGGGTTGGATAGCACGGCGGGCTTCGACACGTTGGTTCTCGCTTATCTGACGGCCGCGATCGCAGGCTGCGTCTGCGGCTCGGTCTTCGGTTGCGCGGCGCTGCCGGAGTTCGGCGCCTGGAACATCTTCATCACCTCGGCACGCGGCCCGAATGCGCGCTGGATGCCGCGATCGATGTAGAGGAGGGTGTTGGCCTTGCCGATCGCCTGCACACGGTGCGACACCAGGATCACCGCCTGGCCGCGATCGCGCATGCCGTCGATGGCGGAGGCCAGGGCCTCGTCGCCGAGCCGGTCGAGATTGGAGTTCGGCTCGTCGAGCACCACCAGCGCCGGGAACCCGTAGAGTGCGCGGGCGAGCCCGATCCGCTGGCGCTGGCCGGCCGACAGGTAGGTGCCGTAGCTGCCGAGCTCCGTGTCATAGCCCTGCGGCAAGGCCAGGATCATGTCGTGCGCATGCGCCATCTGCGCGGCGGCGACGACGTCGGCGTCATCGGCATCGTCGCGGAACCGGCTGATGTTCTCCTTCACCGTGCCGGCAAACAACTCGACGTCCTGCGGCAGGTAGCCCAGATGCCGGCCGAGTGCCTCCTGCGACCACTGCTCGAGGCTGGCGCCGTCGAGTTTCACGGTACCTCCGAACGGCGGCCACAGTCCGACCAGGGTGCGCGCGAGCGTCGATTTGCCGGAGGCCGACGGCCCGATCACCGCCAGCATCTGGCCTGGAAGCACCTCGAAGTTGATGTTGGACAGGATCAGCTGCCGCGTGTCGGGCGCCGCGACGCGCAGGCCGCTGACCTCGACGTGCCCCTTCGGCTTCGGCAGCGCGGTCTTGACCGGCGGCTCCGGCTCCTTGCGCAGCAGATCGTCGAGCCTGTGGTAGCTGTCGCGCGCCTTGATGAAGCTGCGCCAATGGCCGATCGCCTGCTCGACCGGCGCCAGGGCGCGACCGAAGATGATGGTGCCGGCGACGATCGCGCCGGAGGAGATCTCGCCCTTGAGGGCCAGCACCGCGCCAATCGCGAGCATCAGCGACTGCAGCAGCAGGCGCATCGTTTTCGAGATCGACGACATGGTGCCGAGGCGGTCGGCCGCGATGATCTGCCAGGCCAGTGCGTCGCCGTTGACCTGCTGCCAGCGCTTCCGATAGGCCGTCAGCATGCCCATGGCGGTGATCGCCTCGGCGTTGCGCTGGCCGGTCTCGGCAAGCTCGATGCTGCGAGCCGCCGCCTTGCTGGCGTGGCTCATCGGCTGGCGGCTCGATGCCTCGCTGGTCCAGGCGATGATCAGCAGCAGGGCGGCGCCGACGGTGCCGGCGACGCCGAGCGTCCAGTGGGTGAGGAAGATCACCAGGATGTAGATCGGCGTCCAGGGCGCGTCGAAGAACGTGAGCGGTCCCGGACCGGAAATGAACTGACGCAGATTGTCGAGCTCGCGCAGGGCCTGCAGCGAGCTGCCCTGGTTGACGAGACTGCGCTTCAGCGATGCCTGGAAGATGCGGTCGCCGAGGCGGCTGTCGACCTCGACGCCGATACGGACGATGATACGTGAGCGGACAAGCTCGAGTGCGCCGATGATGCCGTAGAGTGCTGCCGTCATCAGGGCGAGCGCCACCAGCGTCGGTATGCTGCCCGAGGTCATGACGCGGTCGTAGACCTGGAGCATGAACAGCGGCCCGGCAAGCATCAGCACATTGATGACGAGGCTGAACACTCCGGTTGCGACGAACGCGCGCTTGCTCGCCCGGATCGCCGCCCTGATCTCACTTTCCCCTGGATTGGCGGTCGGCTTCGTGGTGGCGGCGACGACCGGCGCCGGCGGGGCCTCGCGGCCACCGATCAGTGAGCCAAGTTGCTCGGCGACGCGGGTCGCGGTCGAGGGTGGAGGCGCAGCCGCGGGTTGTTTCGGCGCGACCGGCGCCGCCGCCGGAGTTGGTGCCGGCTCGACCAGCACGGGTCGCGGTGGAGCGTCGGTCAGTCGGCGAACCCTGATCCCCGGACCGGGGTCGGCGAGGATTTGCTCGAGGCGCTTGACGGCCGCGTTCATGCGCTCGCTCGTCTCGTCGAGCGGCAGCTCGCCGGGCGGCAGACCGTCAGCCCGCTGAGGGGCCGCCTTTGCAGGCTCGCGCTTCACTCGAATACCCCGCAACGTCACAATCGGGCGGGCACGCGCTGAGGTCTGCCCGACCGAACCGTGGAACTTTGTGCCGAAGACGGTGATTTTTCGATTAAGAACAATGCGTGGCTTTTGAACTACACGCGCCCAGAACCTTCCGCGTCATGCATCGTTAGGCGTTCCTTAGCCAATTCTTCGTGGAATAAGCTTGATGCAACGATTCGCGATCGCCCGGGGTACGAGCATGCAGTTCAAGAAGCTAGCGCTCACAATGGTCGCCGTGCTGTCGTGCGGCTTGGCCGGCGCGCGGTCCGCCGACGCCACGGATCTGCACGAGCATCACTGGCGCGGGCCGGGCGATCCGTATGCCTATCGACCCGAGAACCGCGGATACTATCCCTACTACAACTCGGGCTACTGGAAGCCGGCGAGCGAGTTGCGCTATCGGCCAATCCCCTACTATGAGCTGCCGAAGTACTACCCGGCCTGGGGGTACACGAAGGAATGGCAGAACAGGAAGTGGCATGCCGAGCACCATGGGCGTCACCGCCCCTGGCATTGGTGATTTCTGTACGCGCAGTGCACCTTTTCCGGATCGAGCCGGTTGTTTCCCCTGTTCATGCCACATTCATGTGGTCTCGCTTTAGGTGAATTGAGGGACAGGACCGATGACCAATCAGCCGCGCTGGCGAAACCTTTCGCCTGTGGGCAAGTAATTTACCCAATCGGATGCAGCGAAGGGAGACGGGACACATGTTGAAGAAGATCACCAGCACGGTCATGGCCGCGGTAGTCGCTGTCGGCCTTGGCATTGTCGCCACGGCGCGGCCGGCCGAAGCAGCTGGCGGCCGGACCGCGGCGATTGTCGGCCTGGGTGTGCTCGGCGCGGTGGCGATTGGCGCTGCCGCTGCCAACGCTCGCGGTTATCGTGACGGCTGCTACCGCGTCGCCGGTGCCTGCGGCTGGCGCGAGGGCCGTTGCTGGATCAACCGCTATGGCGAGGAAGTCTGCCGCAAGGGCTATCGCGTCTGCGAGCCGAGCCGCGTCGTCTGCCCGTAACGGTATCGACAGGTTCACGACACAATCAAAGCGGCGTCCAGCCTGGGCGCCGCTTTTTCATTGTGCCGGGCAATCAGTCGCGGCGCCGCAGCAGCGCGGCCACGTGCTCGCCGATGGCGAGCGACGACGTCAGGCCGGGGCTCTCGATTCCGAACAGCATGACGAGGCCGGCATGGCCGTGCTGCTCGGGTCCATCGACGCGGAAATCCGGAACCGGATCGCCTTCGCGGTAGAGCTTCGGCCGGATGCCGGTGTAGTCCGGATGGATCGCGGACGGGTCGAGATCGGGATAGTAGGTCCTGATCGAGTCGATGAACTGATCGAACTTGCCGGGATCGAATCCGTAGTCGATTTTCGAGATCCACTCGATGTCGGGTCCGAATTTGCAGCGCCCCGCGAGATCGACGGTCGCATGCAACCCGAGCCAGGCGCCCTGCGGCAGGGGATAGATGTGGCGCTTGAACGGCGAGCGGCCATCGAGCGCGTAATACTGGCCCTTCGCGTAGTAGGTCTCCGGCACGGCGTAGCCGCCGGGATAGGTGAGCGTGCGCGCAAGGCGGCTGCCGTGCAGTCCCGCCGCCAGGACCAGATGCCGGCACGTGATGCGCGTCGTCTGCTCGCCGCTCGTCTCGAGTGCGAAATCCCCGTTCGGCAGGGCTTTGATCGAGCCGGCCGGCGTATTCAGCGCGACCTGAGCGCCGTGCGCCTCGGCGTGCCCCTGCATGGCCAGCATCAGGCCGTGGGTGTCGACGATTCCGGTTGAGGTCGAAAGCAAGGCCGCGACGCATGCAACCGCCGGCTCCAGCTTCCTCGCCGCGGTGCCGGACAGGCGCACCAGCTCGTCGACGCCGTTGGCGCGTGCGGTGGCCTCGATCGCCTCGAGTTTGGCAAGTTGATCGTCGCTGGTTGCCACCAGCAGTTTCTCGCAGCGCTGGTGGGCAACGCCGTTCTCGGCGCAGAACCGATAGAGCTTGTGCTTGCCCTCGACGCACCAGCGCGCGCGCAGGCTGCCGGGCGGGTAATAGAGCCCGGCGTGGATGACCTCGCTGTTGCGGGACGAGACCTCGGAGCCGATCAGGCCATGCTGCTCGAGCACCAGCACCTCGTGACCGGCCACGGCGAGCTCGCGCGCGACGGCGAGGCCTACGACACCGGCGCCGACGACGATGGTATCGATGTCTGCCGCCATGTGGTTCCAGCCTTCTCGATACGCGCCTTCACTCGATCGCGTCGGCGCTGATGACATGAATTCGGCCCCGTCGCCACCCCCTGCCACCTGCGTCCGGAGCGAAATGTTGTTGAACGGCGCGGCCGAGGCCTTGAATGGAACAAAAATAGAACTAGTTTGCAGACCTGTTTTCACCCGAGGCCGTCCGCGCGATGACGTTCACGTTCCTGCACACCGCCGATTGGCAGATCGGCAAGCCGTTCGGCGGCCTCGATGCCGACCGCGCCAGCATCCTCAAGCATGCACGGCTGACGGCGATCGACAGGCTGGCCGACGCCGCCGTCGCGGGCGGTGCGAGGCATGTCGTGGTGTGTGGCGATGTCTTCGATGCGCCGGGGCTGGCCGACCGGGTGCTTCGCGAGACCCTGGCGCGGCTCGTCGCGCATCAGGAGCTGACCTGGCACCTGCTGCCCGGCAACCACGATCCTGCTCGCGCTGACGGCATCTGGCAGCGAATTTCTGCAATCGGCGTGCCTGGCAACGTGCGGTTGCTGCTGTCGGCGGCGCCGCAGCATCTGGCGCCCGATGTCGTGATCCTGCCGGCACCGCTGATGAGCAAGGCCGTCAGCCACGACCCGACGCTATGGATGGTCGATGCCGTGACCGCGCCGGGGGTGATCCGGATCGGTGTCGCGCACGGCTCGACGCAGGGCTTCGGAAGCAACGCCACGGCGAGCGTCGGGATCGATCCAGGCCGGCGGGCTTCGGCCGGGTTGGACTATCTGGCGCTGGGCGACTGGCATGGTGTACGCGAGGTTGCGGCCGGCACTTGGTATTCAGGCACGCCGGAGCCCGATCAATTCCCCGACAACGATCCGGGCTTTGCCTTGCTGGTGACCATCGACGGGGCGGGCGCCGAGCCTCGCGTCACCAAGGTCGCGACCGCCATGCACACCTGGTTGAAACGCGCCGTGACGGTGGCGGGCGTCGCGGATCTCGATCCGCTCGCTGCCGAGCTCACGGCATTCGGTCCCGGCAAGGCATCCCTGCTCCTGGAGTTGACATTGCGCGGCACTGTCTCGCTGGAAGCCGATGCGGCGATTGCCGTGCGACTGCAGGAGCTCGAGCCGAGCCTGTTCCACCTGCGTGTGCGCCGCGACGAACTGATGCTCGCCGCCCGGGACGACGAGATCACCGGCTTGCGCGACCCGCAGATTGCCCGCGTCGCCGAGCAGCTGATCGAGTTGCGCAAGGGTGCCCAGGATCCGGCAATTGCAGAGGGTGCGCTGCGTCGCCTTTACGCGATTTGCCGCCAGGCCACGGGGCAGCAGACGTGAGACTGCGCGCGGTTCGCTTGAGCGAGGTCGGGCACTTCGGCCGCGGCATGGCGCTCGAAGGCCTGTCGGGAGCGTTCGACGTTCTGGCCGGCCCGAACGAGATGGGCAAGTCGACGATCTTTCGCGCGATCGAGACGGTCTTCCTCTACCCGCACAGCTCAAATCACAGCGTCGTAAAGGCATTGGCGCCGGCCGGCGGCGGCGCACCATTGATCGAGGCCGACTTCGAGGCGGAGGGCCGCGCCTGGCGGCTGCGCAAGCGCTATCTGGCGGCCCGCACGGCGGAGCTGACCGAGCTCGGCGGCGGTCCGACGCTGCGCGGAGCCGATGCCGAGGCGCGGCTGGAACGTCTTCTGGCCGGCAGGCTCGGACGGTCGCGCATGCTGGGCCTGCTCTGGGTCGGGCAGACCAAGAGCCTCGGGCTGCCCGATGCTGCCGGCGAGATCGGGCAGGGGCTCGGCCGGCTGATCGAGGACGAGATCGCCAACGCGGCCGGTGAGGGACTGGTCCGTGGCGCGCGCGAGGCGGTCGCCAAGGCGCTCGACGGGCTGATCAGCAGATCGCGGGGCAAGCCGAGTGCGGGCAAGCCCTACAAGGCCGCGATCGACGCCCGCGATCAGGCTGCCGCGGTACTGGCGAAGGCCGAGGCCGACGCCGCGGCGGCCGAGCGCCGGCTCGGCGACCTGTCCACCGCACGCAAGCGGGCGGAGGCGATCGGCTCGCCCGAGGCGCGCGCCGAGAGGGAGGCTCAGCTGGCGCGGCTGCAAGGCGCACTCGCGAACGCCGATCAAGCGGCGGAGGCGCTGAAGCGCGCCGACCTCCAGGTCGCCGCGCGGGAGGCTGCGCGCGACCAGGCCCGCGAGCGCCTGCACGCCTTGGATGCCGCCGCGCAGGAGGCCGGCCGCCTCAGGGGCTTCCTTGCCGACTCTGACCGGCTATTGGCCGATGCGGAGCGCGACGAACAGGCCCGCGAAGGGGTTCTGAGCGCGGCGCAGGATCGCCTTGGCCTCGCCCGGGCGCGGGCCGCCGAGTTGCAAGTCTCGATCGAGGCACACGATCTCCTCGAACGGCAGGCTTCGGCGCGCGCGCGCTCCGAGGATCTGGAGCGGCGGCTGGCGGCGGTCAGGGAACTGTGTCGACGCGCGGCGGAGCTGGATCATGCGAGCGAGGCGGCACCGATCGAGGAAGCACTCGTCGTCGGGTTGCGGCGCGCCGCTGCCGAGATCGACCGGCTGGAGGCCCGCATCGCGGCGGCGAGGCCGCGGGTGCGGATCGACTACGCGACAGGGGCGGAAGGCAGCCTGAGCGTCGCCGGGGTAGCAGTGCCCGCCAGCGGCGAGATCGCACCGGATGACAACCTGCGCATCGATATCAAGGGCGTCGGCAGAATAACGATCACGGCGCCGGCGGCACTGGACGATCGAGAGGCATCGCTGCTGTCCGAGGCGCGCGGCCGGGTGCGGGCGGCGCTGCGATCGGCTGGCGTCGCCGATATTGCCGCCGCGGAAGCCCTGCTTGCCGCGCAGAAGCAGCGAGCGGCGGAGCGGCAGGCGATTTCGCAACGTCTTGCCATCGAGGCGCCGCAAGGATTGCAGGAGCTCGAGCGGCAGTGTTCCGCCGCGTCCGTCGCGCTCGAGCAAAGCGGGCAAGTGACCATCGCGCCGCCGGAGCCGCGGACCCGGCTGGTCACCGAGCTCACCGCGCTACGCACCGTGCTGGACACGCTCGACACCGAGCTGCGCGGAGCGCAGGACGCGGTGCTTCGAGCCGCGACAAAACGGGCTGAGCTTGCGGCCTCGCGAACGAGCGCGCAGCAGCGGCTCACTGAGCTCGAGGCGCGGCAGGCCACCTCGGCGCACTCCGCCGATGAGATCGAGCAGGCTCGTCGACGGCTTGCCGAGCTTGAAGGCTTGCTCAATGCGGCGTTGCGCGAGCGCAGGGCCTGGCAGGACGCAATTCCGACGCCTGCCGCGCGCGCCGATCTGGAGGCGCAGATCGCCGCCGCCAGGCGTGCCGCCCACCTGGCCGAGCAGCAGCGGCAGCAGATCGCGCTCGATATCCGTGGATTGGAAAGCGCCCTGGAGCGGGATCGCCAGGATGGGATCGAGGCGGCGTGCGAGGAAGCGCGGGCAGTGTTCGAGCAGGCGCAGGCGCGTGTCGGTGCCTACGAGCGCGAGGTGCAGGAGCTGCAATTGCTCGATCGGCTTCTGGAGGAGGAAGTGAGGTCGGCCCGCAATCAGGAGTTGCGGCCGGTCGTCGAGCGCCTGCAAGCCTACGCGACGCACGTCCTGCCCGGAGCAATCTTCGAGCTCGGCGACAAGCTCGAGGTTTCAGGTCTGCTTCGCGACGGTGTGACGGCGGCCGGCAGCCGCTTGAGCGGCGGCACCAGCGAGCAGATCGCGGTGCTCGTCCGGCTGGCCTATGCGCGACTGCTGGCGGATCGCGAGGAAGGCCTGCCGCTGGTTCTGGACGATGCGCTGGTCTATGCCGACGCGAGCCGGTTCAAGGCGATGATGCGGGCCCTCGCGGAGGCTGCCTCGCATCATCAGGTCATCATGCTGACCTGCCACCCCGAGCGCATTGCGGCGCTCGCGGCGGCAAACCGGCCAAACCTGTTCGAATTGGCACCCTGGGCGCCTGCCTAGAGGGTGGCGCCCGTCGCTTCAGGGCTGTTGGCCGGGGATCGGAATCGCGCCGTTGAGGCCTTCCGGCCGGGCGATCCCAGCAGTCGGGTCATCCGAGCGACGCGACTTGCCTTCGAAGAACGCGCCCTGCTCGATCGACAGCGTCTGGTGGTAGATGTCGCCGTCGACGTGGCTCGAGGACTGCAGCATGACCCGGCGTCCGCGGATCGAGCCCATCACATGGCCGCGCACCACGACCTCCTCGGACACGATGCTGCCGGTGATCTTGGCCTTCTCGCCGATCGTGATATGCGAGCCGTGGATGTCGCCCTGAATTTCACCTTCGACGTGAACCTCGCCCTTGGAAATCAGGTTGCCGAGGATCGTCAGGTCCGGACCGATGACGGACGCGCCACCTTTGTCCGATGCCCGGGCCGCGGCCTGACCTGCCCCGCGAGCGCCTCCGGATTGCGGCAGGGCTGGCGGAACGGCTGGCGAACTGGTTGCTATACTCATCGGGCCACTCTCTGTTCCGGTTCTCTTTGTCGTGAAATTCGACAGCATGGACACTCAAACTCCGGGTCGGATGGGTCGGCAGCCGCGAGACCAGGAAGGGATCGCGTCATGGCTGGCTGACCGGCGTTTACCTTGTACGCGGCGGCGTACCATTTGCCTAGATGCCCAAAGGATGCACCTCGGCGAAATCCAGCTTCCGTCGATCCGCCGGCTGGGGCGAAATGGGAGCGATATGCAAGTCGTCGTGAATGCGCTCGGCGCCCGGAAACCGGCGGCTGCGAGCCGAATTCATCGTGGCGCACCGAAGGCCGAAAGTGGCTTGTAGAAGCCCGGCGTAAGGCCTGCCTCGGCCCGCGCGCGATCGTTGAACGGGGGCTTGACCGGCCCGCGGAAGTTTTCCCTGACAAGGCGATGGAACGTCGTCTCGATCGGTAGTCTGCGCTCGATGCACAAATGACGGAACCATCTTATTCCGAAGGCCACATGACGTTTTTCGTCTCGATAGATGATCGCGATGATCTTAGCCGATGCCAGGTCGCCGGCGGACTCGAGACTGCGGATCATGCCGGGCGTGACGTCGAGGCCGCGCGCCTCGAGCACCAGCGGCACGATCGCGAGGCGTGCCAGTAGATCATGGCCGGTGGCCTGGGCGGCCTGCCACAGACCGTCGTGCGCCGGCTGGTCGCCATAGGCGCCGCCAAGCTCACGCAGGCGCCGCGCCAGCAGATCGAAGTGCTTGGCCTCCTCCAGCCCAACCTGCACCCAATTGTCGAAGAACGGCCTCGGCATCGGCTCGTGGGCGAAGCGGCCGAGCAGATCCCACGTCATGTCGACGGCATTGAGCTCGATGTGTGCCAGCGCATGCAGCAACGCGAAGCGCCCCTTGGCACCGCCGGTGGAGCGCCGCGGCATCTCGCGCGGCAACCGCAACTCGGGTTTTGCCGGCCGGCCCGGCCGATCGGGCATTGGTTGCAGGGTGCTGAGCGCGCCGATCGGCAGACGACCGTTGAACCAGGCATTGGCGGTCGCCTTGGCGAGCGCGATCTTCTGATCGAGATCGGGACAAGCCACGATTGTCCGTGCCGCGCCCGCCAGATCCGGCGGCAAGGCAACATCCACACGGTCGTCGCCAGCTGGCGCCGTCATTTCGCGAGCGCGCCGGCCGCGGCGAGAACTTCCGCGGCGTGCCCCGGCACCTTGACCTTGCGCCAGCTGCGAACGATACGCCCGGACTTGTTGATCAGGAACGTCGAACGCTCGACGCCCATGTACTTGCGGCCGTACATCGATTTTTCGACCCACACTCCATAGGCTGTCGCCACCGACTTGTTGTCGTCGGCCGCCAATTCGACCTTCAGGTCGTGCTTGTCGATGAACTTCTTGTGGCTGGCGACGCTATCGGGCGAAACCCCGATCACGGTCGCCCCGACCGCCTCGAAGTCGGCACGCAATGACGAAAAATCCTTGGCTTCGGCGGTGCAGCCCGAGGTGTCATCCTTCGGATAGAAGTACAGCACGACCGTCCGTCCCTTGAGCCCGGCAAGCTTGATCGGCCTGCCGTCCTGTCCGGGCAGCTCGAAGCCGGGTGCCGCGTCGCCATCTCGTACCATCGTATGAGGGCCTTTCTTTTGACGTTTTTCCGCATGCCTGTCAGCCCATACGTAGGCCAATTGAATTCGGTTGTACCAGGGGGCGATCGCGTGTAGCGCATCTGCCGGTGTGGCAGTTCAAGACGCTCCAGTCGGAGCCCGCCGAGCATGGATGGGAGCTTCCGGGCCGAAGCCACATTGGCATTACAATGAGACTGGTGTCCCTCTCAATATCGATGTTCGCAGCCGAGCGCGCAGCCGGTCGCATGCAAACGTCGGGATGGAGGCACTGGTCACGTGGGGCGTGCTCGAGCCATTCGGACTAGACCTCGAGCCGGTTGATTGATTTGGACGGGCAAGGGTGGACAGGCCGAAGCGACCGCCGGATAGGAAGTTTTCCACGCCCGTTCGGTCGCGAAGCCGCCGCGCGGGCGCGGAATGGCGCGATCGATCGGCGGGTCGTCCTGGTTTGCATTCAAGTGCTTGACGCCATTCGTTATTCTGTTCGGACTAGGCGTTGCCGTGCTGTACGTGCGGCTGCTCAACGGACCGATCTCGCTGAAATTCCTCGCCGCCCCCATCGCGCGCAGCATCGCGGCCGAGCTCCCGGGCATAAAAGTCGTGATCGAGGATGCGCTGGTGCGCGTCACCAATTCGGGCAGCGTCGAGTTCCGGATCAGGAACATCCGCTTCAACGATGCCGAGGGCGCGCCGATCGCGCTGGCGCCTCTGGCTGCGGTCAGCATGAGCACATCGGCCCTGTGGTCCGGCAGGCTGGCGCCCGACAAGGTCGTCCTGATCGAGCCGAGGCTGTTGCTGTCCTACACTGAGGCGGGTGGGCTCAGCGTGCGGTTTACCAGGACTGGCGAGAGCAGCAAGGCGCAGGACCGGCTGCCGGGATCGAGACCCGCCGCCGCCACGCCGGCCGGTGGCAGCGATGGCAAGCCGGAAGACGATGATGCCGTCGCCGTGGCGCAACGCGTCGACATTGCCCGGCTGATCGCCGAAGCCGGCCAGCGCGCCAGGCGCGGCGCCGATGCCACCTCGTTCCTGCGCGAGATCGGCGTACGCAACGCGACCGTCATTCTGGATCGCTCGGGCACGCAATCCGCCTGGACGGTGATCGAGGCCGACGTCGATCTCGAGCACAAGAAGAAGCGCAGCACGGTGACCGGGACGATGACCCTGGCGAGCACGAGCGGCCCGTGGGGCCTTTCGTTCAAGATCGAGGAAGCTGAGAAGAGCGCGTCGGTATCGCTCGAGGCGACCGTCCGCGATCTGGTGCCGCGAGGGCTCGCGGCCATGTTGCCCGAGCTTGCGTTCTCGAGGCGCTCGACGCGCCGCTCAACGGCGACGCCCGGATCGACCTGTCGCTCGACGGCCGGGTTGCCGGCGGTGGCGCGCAATTCGATCTCGGCCGCGGCGCATTGCGAGTGCCCGGCGCCGATGAACGGCAAATACCGCTCGAAGGCGGCAATCTCGACCTGCGGTTCGACCCCGCCAACCGGCGCGTGGTCGTCGCGCCGTCGACACTGCGCTGGGACCAGGGCCGGGTGACCATGGTTGGCAGCATCGCAGGCGTCGATCCGTCCGACGGCGCGGCGTCGTGGGCTGTCGAGCTCAGCACCGCGGAAGGCCAAGTCGCGGGCGACGAATTCGGCGTCGCGGCCGTCGCGATCGACGAACTGTCGATCAAGGGCCGCTTCGTGCCGGGCAGCGGCGTGTTCACGATCGCGCAGGCGCGGCTGCGGGCAGGCGGCGCGTCGGCAGAGGCGCAGGGCGAGATCGTAACCGCGCCGGACAAGCCCTCGATGCGCCTCGAGGGGACCGTGAGCCCGGTCCAGGCGGATGTCGTCAAGGCGGTGTGGCCTCGAATGCTGGCGCCGGGCCCCCGTCGCTGGATTGGCCGCCAGGTAACGAAGGGACGGATTACCGGCGGCAATTTCAAGGTCGCGATGTGGGGGCGCCGGGGCGAGACCGGTCCGCCGACACGCCGCGTGTCGATGACGATGGAGGCGGCCGATGTCGCCTTCGTGCCGGCCAAGTCGTTGGCGCCGGTCGAAGCGCCGCGCGTGTTGATGCGGGTCGAGGGAGACGGTCTCGAGATCTCGATGCCCGAGGCCACGTCACTGGTCGGCCCCGGCCGGCGGGTGGCGATCAAGACCGGCAGGCTGACAGCCGCCGGCATCCATGACGAGCCGACGATGGGCGAGATTATGTTCCGCGTTCAGGCGCCGCTGGCCGCCGCGCTCGACTACGTCGAGCAGGACGACCTGGGCGTCGGCTCGCTCGGCCTGCCGGCCGAGGGCCTCGACGGCAAGGTCGATGGCCAGATCAAGATCAGCCTGCCCATGGTGCCCGGCGTGCAGATGTCGGACATGAAGATCGAAGGCAAGGTCCGGGTCAGCGACGGGCGCGCAAAGCAGGCGATCGGAATTCACGATGTGCAGGGCGCGACGATCAACATCGACATCGGCGATGGCGCCGTCAACGCCACCGGGCAGATGTTGATCGGCGGGGTCGGCCACAAGCTTTCGTTCCAGCGCATTTTCGGTGCCACCGATGAAAAGCAGCCGCCGCTGCGGCTGAGCTCGCACCTCGATGCGGCCGACCGCAACCAGCTGGGCTTCGACCTCAATCACATGATCAGCGGCGACATTCCGGTCGACGCCTACATCACGCGCGGTCCGCGCGGCGAGCAGCAGGTGCGCGTCCGGGCCGACCTGACCGGAGCCGAGCTCAACATCGAGCCGCTGGCCTGGCGCAAGACGCCGGGTCGGCAGGCGCTGCTCGAGTTCGAGGTGGTGCGCGGTCCGCAGAAGAACCGCGTCGAGCTGCAGGGTTTCAAGGTCGTCGGCGACGATATTGCGATCGATGGCTCGCTGGTCGTCGACGGCAAGGGGCGGTTCATCGAGTTCAACTTCCCGAATTTCGCCCTGACTTCTGGTGTCGCGGCTCGAGCTGCACGGGATGCTGCGCAGCGACAACGTCTGGGACGTCAAGGCGCGAGGACAGTACTGGGACGGTCGCGAGTTCTTCCGGCAAATGTTCTCGATCGGCCAGGCGCCCGAGCGGGCGGCAGGCAAGAAGGAGCTGGCCGGCGTCGATCTCAAGGCCGAGATCGACAACATTCTGGGCCACGGCGACATTTCACTGAAGGGGCTGCGCATGCAGATGTCGCGGCGGGGCTGGACGTCTGACCGGCCTCATCGCTCGCGCCGTCGTGGAGGGCGGCAAGCCGATCGAGGTCGGGCTGCAGCAGGTCGCCAACGAGCCGCGCAAGCTGGTGGTGCTGACCGACGACGCGGGCCAGGCGTTCCGGCTGATCGGCTTCTATCCTAACCTCCAGGGCGGCCAGATGCGGCTCGACGTCAACCTCGACGGCAAGGGTGCGGCCGAGAAGACCGGCATGCTCGACGTGCGCAACTTCCGCATCCTCGGCGATCCGGTGGTGAGCGAGGTGCTGCAAACCCCGGACGAGACACGGGCCAACGCCGAGTCCGGCCGTCGTCCGGGTCGGCGCGTCGAGCGGGAGATGATCGAGTTCCACCTCATGCACGCGCCGTTCTCCGTCGGCTACAACCAGCTCGTGATCGAGGACGCGCAGCTGCGTGGGCCGCTGCTGGGCGCCAGCCTGCGCGGCAAGACCGACTTCAAGACCCAGTACGTCGACATCGGCGGCTCCTATATCCCGCTGCAAGGGTTGAACGCGGCCCTCGGCGAATTGCCGGCGCTCGGGCAGCTGATCGCCGGACCGAAGGGGGAGGGCGTGCTCGGCATCACGTTCCGCATCGTCGGGCCGATGTCGCAACCGCAGGTGATGGTCAATCCGCTGTCGATGATTGTGCCCGGCATTTTCCGTGGCATCGGTGAGATGACGACGCCAACTCCCCGCGTGGTGCCGCGCGATGAAAAGCCCGCGGCGCCATCGAAGTCGAAGCGCCACAGTCGCCAGTCGGCGGTGATGCGATACGCCAGCCGGCCGGCAAGGCGCCGCGCGCGGTGGTGCCGGAGGTGTCTGGCGGTTGGAGCACCGATGTCGGCGGCAGTAAGAACTAGAGTGTTTCCGGTTCTATTGGATACGACATTTCCCTCTCCCCAAGCGCACTTTGCGCGCTGGGGGAGAGGGT
>CAVVRF010000025.1:0-355000 GCA_963750535.1 uncultured Alphaproteobacteria bacterium
CGTTTCTACTGACCTTATCGGAGGCAGAGGAGACAGCGGGGGGCGGCGCAATGGTCCCGCCAGGATCTGCGCCCGCACTTCGATGATGGTAATTGCAGCGATCACGACCATCGACCGGCATATTGTCCCGCAATGACACTTCGCGCCGGAGCGTCCCGGACCAGCGCATCGGCAAAAAACACTACCCAAATACAAAGGACGCCCCTTCCCAACTTCCGAATATTCGGCTTCTGGCGTCCCCCCCCGTTGCACGTCGACGGTGGAGTTCTCCGCGCAAGTATTCTTGCTCCCCGTGCATGTGCCGTTTCGCGACCTCGACAGGCTGCAACCATCGCCTGGGCGCCATCGTTCTTCGTCATACGCGACGCCCGGCGCGAACTCCGCGTCACGGTCGTACAGGCGACTTCGCCCCCATTTCAGAACGCTCGCTGCGAAGACGCTGATCCTCAATGAGAGTTCGGCAGACGTACAGCGGATCTATCTGCAGGCCATGCGCGATGGCGCGGAACTATGTGGCCGCGATCCCGGTCGCCTTTTGCTTTCCGCGACAGCAGCTGCCGTCCATGCTGATGCGGATGTCGTCTTCATGAGCACACCGGTGAACACCGCGCCCGTGAACTGCGAGCCGGGGTCGTGTTGAAGATCTCGGGCTTGCCGTGCTTCTCGGTGGAGGCGGCCGACGTACTCGGCGAGCGTGCCCTTCTAGGAAATCGGCATGGTCAGGAACAGGGCATCGAGTGATGCGTCATCGAAGCCTCGACCCTTGCCATCTGGGTCCGCATGGGCACGCGACCTTAGCAATACTTAACTATCGCTGACTGATATTTGGAAAGCCGCGAGCGAGATAGCCTTGGCAGTCCCTCACCCGAATACGGCCCATCAGCTCGCCCTGATCTCGGCACCCGGCTGTCTTGTCCTTTGCCAGACCGCTTCCGGCGCCGAGCGGATGCATCTTAGTGGACATTGCTTGCTAGGGCTCATACCGGTTTTGCGCCGCGCGCTCGATCGCGCGGTCAACGACGACGCGATGCCGGAGGTAGACCGAAATTGCGGTCGAAGGTTCCTTAGCCTTTGGGATCGCCGAGAGAAGAGACGCGAGGAAGGCTATTCCGATTGGGAGTAGCCGAACCAATGTCTTCTTTTCAGTCTCCTTCCGACGGGGCAAGTTGTTAGTGTATGAAGTCGACAATGAGGACTGCCGTCCGCTCCCTCTGCGTAGCTCTGGCGGAAATCGTTGCATGGCCACCTGTTTTCACCCTCAAAGCGTGGTGCCGGCCGCGTGGCACCGAGCCAGCGTGTCCACTGAGGGCGTGTTCGACCTCTGTCCTGGGCTGCCCGTCATCGTCGTGTTTGCTTCCAGCCCGCGACACTGTTTCGAGCGCAGAGTTCATTCGGTCATATCCGACGCGCCTCACGCGCGCGCGAACTCGGGCGGCATCCGTCCACCTTGCCAGAGCTTCCGATGTCGTGGCACCATCCCATCCGCGACGGCCCCGCCCGGAAACTCGATTGATCCAGATAGCGGCTATTTCGGGAGCGCAGCGCGCTTCGTCGTCGATCTTTCGATTTCGCCCGGCGCCTTCTCTTTCGCTTGGCGGTCGCGGGCATTGGTTGCCGGCAGCTCCAGTATCCGCTTGTAGTCGGCAATGGCGAGGTCATACGCGTCTTTATAGACATAGAGCGACGCACGACTGATGACCGGCGACATGGAGTCGGGGGCGATCTTGATCGCGGCGAGTATAGTCGCCGATTGCCAGATCGAATTCCTTCTTCAGCTGGCGGATGCCGCCGCGCACGACGTAGGCGCCATCGTACTTCGGATCGATTTCTATCGCTTTCGTGCAGTCGGCGACGGCATGATCATAGTCGTTGGCGGCCTGATACAGTAGGGCCCGCGAGATGTAGTTGTACTTGAGGCCAGGCTCGATCTCGATTGCGCGCGAATAGTCGGCTATGGCGTTCTCGTTCTGCTTGTTCGCACTGTGGAGGCCAGCGCGAAACCTGTAGGCGTTGGCGAGTTTCGGGTTGAGCTCGACGGCTTTGTTGGCATCGGCCATGGCCTGCGCGCGATCACCGGATGCTTCAAGCGCGCGCGCTCTGGCTAGATAGCTATAGGGCTCTTTGGGATCGATCATGATCGACTTCGAGAAGTCAGCAATGGCCGCGGCGTTGTTCTTCAGATCGGCGTGGCTATGACCACGAAAAAGGTATGCGAATGCATTCGTCGGGTCGAGCTCGATTATTTGGTGTAGTCGGCGATGGCGGCGGTGGTATTTTTGCTCGCCCGATAGGCGGCGCACGATCGCGATAGCCGCCCAGGTTTGCGGGCTCGATCGCAATCGCCTTGGTGTAGTCGGCGATGGCGCGATCGTTGTCGTTCCGGGCGGCGTAGATCTTAGCCCGGGCGCTGTAGGCCGCGGCGCTGTTGGGATCGGACGCGATGGCATTGCTGAAACTCGCGAGGGCCCGGTCGTGGTCGCCCTTGGCCTCATAGCGCCGGCCCTGCGAGAGTTCCGAGAACTCGCCGACTATGAAGTTGGCGGCGAGGGCAACAAGGTACACGGCTGCGCCCAGTGCGACTACTCGCGTGATACGTCGAAGCTGGAGCGCCCTGCTCGTGGTCTCAGGTGACGGCACACCGTCCGTTTCGCTCTTCTTCACGTGGGCAGAGTGGAAGCTCGACGCCGACGATAGGCCCATCATCAGCGCATAGAATATGAATAATAGCACGGCAGTGTCGGCGATCGGCCCGCCATTTTTCTGCCGCATAAACATTTGAGACGGCGACGAATGCCAGCATGCCGATGGCAGCAAAGGCGCTCGCAAAACCGCCGCGCCTCGCCTGCGCATAGGTGACGCCCGACTGCAGGTGCCGCTGCATCTCGGCAATGGTGATCATCTGGTCGGTTGGTGTTGCGTCTGCCAAGATCGGCCGCAGTCTGCGCAACTGGGATTTCGCCGACAGGTGCAAGGCAAAGATCGACCCGACCAGCGTGACCGCGGTCAACGTTGTGACCGCGGTCACCGGGAAGTCAGGTGCAACCAGGAATGCGGCACCTAGGAGCGCCGCGAGGACGGCGATGCAGGCAGACGTCCAGATCAAGATGCGTCGCCTGGTCGGCTTCGAGGCACGCGGCAGCAACTGCTCGATTGCAGTTTTCTGCGCTTCGTTGACGATATAATGATCGGGACGGGAGAAAACCCACAGACTGGGCGATCGATAGAGCCACCCTTCCGGAACCTGCCGGAAGTGCAAGGAGCGTATCGGCGCAATGGCATCGTTCACGGCAGCCTCCTGAGTAATAGTTGGATTTATCATGGTTCAATCGTCGATTAGGAACAATCATTCACCTCATCGATGGTCAGGCACGAAAATCGCGGGAGGTTGGGCACCGCGGTGCGGCTGGCTCTATGGGAATTCGAGGCTGGTGCTGGCCTTGGACTTGGCCCGGAATGGCGGCTGCGGTTCTTGAACTCTGGCACAATGGTCACCGCAAAGCGCGGCAGGGCCGCCCTGGCTCGCGGTTTTTGACAGCTCCGGCGCTGTGTCGTACGCGACCGCGCGAGCAGGATCGATGCCGGCCAAAAGCCAGCCCATGTTATCGCAGAAGGTGGCGGCGATCTCATGACGTGTCGATCCTGATCGACGCCGGCGTCGGCCGGTACCTCGGCTCGCTGCCCGCGCGCGAACACCTCGATGACGAGCATGCGCCCGCCGCAGCATGGACATGGGCGCGGGTGAACGCGCGGCTCGTCGGCTGCGGCGCTTTCCGGCTCCGGCTTCGTCGGCCGGCGCGCGGCACGGCGAGCAGCTCTCTTGCCTTGGCGACGTTGTCGGCGCGGTTGCCGTTCGCCAGCAGCCCGTAATGGCGGATGCGGTGGAAGCCCTTCGGCAGGACGTGGATCAGGAAGCGGCGGATGAACTCGCCGTCGCCAGCGTCATGGTCTTGAAGCGGCCCGCGCCGTCGACGCGATAGTCCTTGTAGTTGAACGCGACCGTGTCGGCATCGGCGGCGACGAGGCGGCGGTTCGAGATCGCGACGCGGTGCGTGTAGCGCGACAGGTAGGCGAGCACGGCCTCGGGCCCGGCGAACGGCTGCTTGGCGTAGACCACCCATTCGCACCGCTTGAGCGGCGCGAGGAATGCCGCGAACGCATCGACGTCGGCAGAGCCCGGCATGCTGTACCGAAGAAGACGAGCTTGCCGGCGGCGTGCGCGGCGATCAGCATCTCGATGACGAGGCGGCGGAACAGGCGCGATAGAACACGCACGGGCAGGAAGAACTTCGGCCGGCACGCGATCCAGCTGCGTCGCCATCCTGCGAGATAGCCCACCGCCCGGCACGATCATGTGCACGTGCGGATGATGCGTCATCGCCGAGCCCCAGGTGTGCAGCACCGAGGTGATGCCGATCCTGCGCGCCGAGCCGCTTCTTGTCGGCCGCGATCGTCGATCGTCGCTTCGGCCGACGCCTTGAACAGGATGTCGTAGATGACGGCCTTGTTGGTGAAGGCGAGGTCGGCGATCGGCGCCGGCAACGTGTAGACGACGTGGAAGTACGGCACGGGCAGCAGCTCGGCCTTCCGCTCCTCCAGCCAGTCGCGCGCGGCCGCGCCCTGGCACTTCGGGCAGTGGCGGTTGCGGCAGCTGTTGTAGGCGATGACGGTGTGGCCGCACGCGCCGTTCTCGCAGCGCGCGACGTGTCCGCCGAGCGCCGCCGTCCGGCAGCGCTCGATCGCGCTCATCACCTTCATCTGCTGGAGGCTGACGTGACCACGGTTGGCATCACGCCACGCGCGGCCGTGATCGCGGAAGATGTCCGCGATCTCCAGGCTCGGCCGTGACACCGGCGCCGTTACGCCGGCGGTCTGCCGTTCGACTTGTCGTTGTTGCGCCGCTTGGCTTTCTTGATGGCTCGTCTGGCGCGGCATCGACAGCTGATCGAGCGGGCTTTCGACCGCCGTGATCAGGCCGGTCGCGACGCGCGTGTAGCGCGCCGTCGTCTCCAACTTCTCGTGACCCAAGCAACGCCTGGATCGTCCGGATATCGACCCCGCGATCGTAGAGATGCGTCGCAAAGCTGTGGCGCAGGGCGTGCAGCGTGAGCTTCTTCTTGAGGCCCGCCGCCTCGACGCTCTCGTGGAACAGGCGCGTCACTTGCCGCGGCGTCAGATGCAGGCCCTTGCGCCGGCCCGGGAACAGCCAGCGCTCGCCGGGCTCGACGCCGAGATCGTACTTGTTGGAGCGCACCTTCCACCACTCTTTGAGCAGATCGTACGTCTCCGGCGACAGCATCACATGGCGATCCTTGCGGCCCTTCGATTGCTCGACGCGAATGATGCCGAGGTCTGCGTCGATGTGCTTGACCTTCAGCTCGCACCACCTCGCTGACGCGCAGGCCGGCGCCATAGCCGATGCTGAGCAGCACGCGGGGTTGCGTGGCGGCCATCATCAACAGCCGCTTGGCCTCGTCGGCACTCAGGATCTGCGGGATCCTGGTCGGCTCCTTGATGTGGAAGATCTCGGCCGCGAGATCGTGCCGGCGCATCGTCACCTTCAACAGAAAGCGCACGCCGGTCATGGTGCGGTTGCGGTTCTGGATGGTGAGGCCGCTCTCGATCAGATGCAGTTGGAACAGCCGCACGTCGTCGGCCGTGGCCAGTCTCGGGCGAGCGCTTCAGATAGGCCGCGAACCGCTTGCAGGCGCGGATGTGACCCTTCTGCGTCTGCGGGCCGAGGCCGCGCGCAACCATGTCGTCGATCATGCGCTGGCGCAGCGGGGAAATGCTGGTAGAGTTCGTCATGGGGAGTCCTGTCCTTGAGTGAGGTTGCTAAGACCTCGATCCTCAGGATGGGGCTCCCCGCCCCGTTACAGCTGTCTCTCGACTGGTTACCGGCCTCAGCGGCAGGGCGCTATCGCGGTAGCGATTTAGTGCATGGGTCAGCCGCGTCGATCTCGCGGCATCGTCGTCACGACAGCTATACCCCCAGATACCTGCCGCTCTGCTCCAGCTCAACACCTCATCGGTCCGGGCTATGGGGCTATTGCCAGGATGCGGGCAGCAACCGCCTCATGCTCAACGCCAAGAACGAGGCAAGATTGCATTTTCGAGGCGCTGCAGATCCAGCCCTGTGAATGACCGGTGAATGCTGGGCATCTTTGGCGTGAAGCTAGTGAGCGGCTAACTCTTTGAATTCCTTGGTGGGTGATGCAGGATTCGAACCTGCGACCCGCTGATTAAGAGTCAGCTGCTCTACCAACTGAGCTAATCACCCGCGCCGTAACGCTCGCGAGCGCTTCGGACTTGTCAGGCACGGTTGATACCGTATGCCTGGACGCGTGCGTGTATCACCGGTTGGGGGGCCTGTCCAGGGTGTCGGGCCGGGTTTTTCGGCAGGTCGACCCGCAACACGCAGGCAGTCGCCGCCGGCGAGCTGCAATGGCGGCGACGACGGCTCAGCCGCAGCTCTACATCCTCTGCGCGCGATTGACGACGGCGCACATTGCGACGCCGACGGCCAACATGATCGTCGTCATCGAGGTGCCGCCGTAGGACACCAGCGGCAGCGGCACGCCGACCACCGGAACGAGCCCCGTCACCATCGCAATGTTGATGAACGCATACGCGAACAGGATGATGCCGGCGCCAGCCGTTACCAGCCGGCCGAACTGACTGCGCGAGCTGAACGCGAGCCACAGCACGATCATCGAGATCATGCCGTAGAGGGCGATCACCGCCACTGCTCCGGTGAAGCCCCATTCCTCGCCCAGCGCCGTGAAGATGAAATCGGTGTGCTTCTCCGGAAGGAAGTTCAACTGGCTCTGGGTGCCGCGCAGGAAGCCTTTGCCCGAAACGCCGCCTGACCCGAGCGCGATCTTCGACTGAGCGATGTGATAGCCGGCGCCCAGCGGATCCTTCTCCGGGTCGAGGAAGATCTCGATCCGGCGGCGCTGGTAGTCGTGCAGCCGGCTCCACACCAGCGGCGCCATCGACAACGCGGCGACGCCGCCGCCGATGAAGTAGAGGAGGTTGACGCCGGCGAGGAACATCAGCGACAGGCCGACCACCGCAAACAGCGCCGCGGTTCCGAGATCGGGCTGCTTCAGGGTGAGAACGACGGGGATCGCGATCAGCAGCAGCGGTAGCAGCACCCACTGCGGCCGCGACACACGGCGGGCGCCGAGCCACTGGTAGTAGCGGGCGAGCATCAGCACCAGGGCGAGCTTCATCAGCTCCGCCGGCTGAAACGTCACGCCGCCGATGGCGAGCCAGCGCCGGGCCCCCAGCGCCTCGACGCCGGCGATCGGCACCAGGACCAGCAGGATAAGTGCCGCACCATAGGCCGGGGCCGCCAGATTGAGCCACCATTCGAGCGGCGTCAGCGCAATCGCGATCATCATGCCGGCGGTCAGCACGAAGCGCAGGGCGTGCCGGTCCGCGAACGGACTGAACGAGCCGCCGGACACCGAGTAGAGCGCCGCGATCCCGATGCACGCGAGCAGGCACAGCAAGGCCACGACCGGCCAGTTCATGGCGGCAAGCTTCGCCCCGATCGAGCGCGGCGTCGCCAGCGTGACCGGAGCGCGACTCATGCGCGCCCCCGCGGCTTCGGCTCGCCCGGCGCGCTGCCGGCCAGATCGGGATAGGCCGGCTTGCCGGCCGGGTCGCGCGCCAGCAACTCGCTGATCACGTCGCGGATGACGGGGCCGGCGGTGGCGCCGCCGCCACCGCCGTGCTCGACCACCACCGACACGGCATAGCGGGGCTTGTCGGCCGGCACGAAGGCGACGAACAGTGCATGATCGCGCTGCTCCCAACGCAGATCGGCGCCGTCGCGGTCGGCCGACAGGCGCGACACCTGGGAGGTTCCGGTCTTGCCGGCGACCAGCGGCTGGCCCTTGTCGAGACGGGCGTTGCCGCCGGTTCCGCTGTCCTCGTTGACGACTGCCGTCATGGCGCGCCTGACGGCCGCCAACAGGGCTGGCTTCAGACCGATCGGCGCGAACGAGACCGGCGCCTGGCCACGCTCCGGACGCACGAACTGGGGCACGATCGCACGGCCGGTGGCGATCCGCGCGGTCATCACGGCGAGTTGCAGCGGCGTCGTCAGCACGTAGCCCTGGCCAATTCCGGCATGCAGCGTCTCGCCGCCGAGCCACGGCTCGTTGTAGCGGCCGCGCTTCCATGCGGCGTCGGGCATCACGCCGGGCTTCTGCAGGGCGAGGCCGGTGTCGAAGGTCTGGCCCAGGCCGAGCCTACGCCCCATCGCCGCGATCGCATCGATGCCGGCGCGGCGGGCGATCTCGTAGAAATAGCAGTCGCAGCTTTCGCGCATCGCGCGATGGAACGCGCACGGGCCGTGACCGGACCGCCTCCAGCAGCGGAACGTCTGTCCGCCGAGCTCGGTCTGGCCGGAGCAGTCGACCCGGGTCGAGAGGTCGACGACGCCCGCCTCCAGCGCCGCCAGGGCGGTCACCATCTTGAACGTCGAGCCTGGCGGATAGAGCCCGCGGATGGCGCGGTTGACCATCGGGTCGTTGCCGCTTTCCTTGAGCTTGGCCCAGGTGCGGGCGGTCACGCCCTTGACGAGGTCGCCTGGATCGTGGGTCGGCATCGACACCATCAGCACTACGTCGCCGGTCTCGGTGTCGATCGCGACCGTGGAAGCCCGCCGCTCGCGCGACAGGCGCTCACCCACCGCGCGCTGCAGCTCGGTATCGATCGTCAGCGCGACGTCGCCGCCGGGTGCCGGCTCGACCTCGGCGAGCGTCCGCACGATCCGGCCGCGCGCATCGACCTCGTGCTTGATCGATCCACTGCGGCCGCGCAACCGCGCATCCATGCCGCGCTCGATGCCGGTCCGGCCGACCCGCATCCCCGGCAGCTTCAGCACCGGGTCGTCGTCGACCGCGATGCGCTCGACGCCGCCGACGTGGCCGACAACATGCGCCGTCGCCTCGCCGGCGAGGTAGTGGCGGGTCGCCGCCGCCTCGATCTGCACGCCCGGCAATTGCGGTGCGAGCAGGCCAATGCTCGCGATCTGCTCGAACGTCAGATGGTTCGACACGATCAGCGGCACGTTCGGCTGCTGCCGGCGGGCGCGGGCAACGAGCTTGTCCTGCTCCTCCGGCGAGATCGGGATGACCCGCGCCAGCCGGCCCAGCACCTGCCCCACATTGTTGGCGAGCGACGGGATCAGTACGGCGCGGAATCCCTCCTGATTGCCGGCCAGCAGCCGGCCGAAGCGGTCGAAGATGCGGCCGCGGACAGGGGCCACGAGTTGCACGTTGATCCGGTTCTCATCCGCAATCGGCGCGTAGCGCGCCGCCTGCACCACTTGCAGGTCGTGGAGATTGGAGGTGAGCAGGCCATATCCCGCGAGTTGTCCGGCGCCGACCAGGAGGGCGCGCCGCGAGAACTTCCGCCGCTGCGTCTCGTCATCGAACTGGCTGCCGAACATCGCCTCAGGCCCCCCGCTCGAAGCGCGCGTCGAACCGCGACGCGGACAGGCGATCGATCGGCCGCAGCAGCAGCTCGATCAGCGGGTAGAGCAGGGCCGCCAGCAGCGCGCCGCGCATCAGCGGGCGCCAATCGGCCGCGCCAAGGAAGTATGCCGATGCAATCGCCCATTGCACCGCCGAAAGCAGCAGCAGGGTGGCGCAGAAATGCAGCCAGCGGCCCTTCGCGCCCCACCGCTCGAAACGGGGCAGCAGGCCGCTCAGGATGAAGCCCACGAGAAAGACCAGCGACCAGAACCCGAGCGGGCCATGGGTCAGCGCGTCGGTGGCGAGGCCGGAAAGGAACGCCTGCCATTCCGGCATCGACCCGGGCCGGCTGAGCGCCCAATAGTGAATCGCGGCGAACGGCAGCAGCGGCAACAGGAAGCGCGCCTCGGACGGCAACCCCCAGGGCAAGGCGGCAAGCAGCGTCACCAGCGCGATGCTGAAGCCCGGCAGCAAATCGGCCGGCGACAGCAGTGCGCGCATCGCGCCGCCACCCGGCGGTCCAATGTCGGTGCCGTCACTCATGGCGTGCCCGGCCTCGCCCCGGGACCTGCACTTCCAATGCCGATCCGCGGACGCCGCGCCTGAGCGACCGGGCACCGCTGTCGTCCTCGAGTGCGCCGATCGCCGGGCTGTCGAACAGCAGGATGCTCACGAATTCGAGCTCGTCGAGCCGCGCGTGCGGCCGTATCCTGAACATGCCACCCTGATCGACCACCGCGCCGATCCTGAGGCCGCGCGGAAACATGCCGCCGACGCCCGAGCTGTAGACCTCGTCTCCGGGCTCGATCTGCGCATCCGCCGGCAGGTGCGCAATTCTCGGCATCGGCCCATTGTCGCCATGCAGCACCGCCCGGATGCCGGACTTGCCGACCTGCACCGGGATACGGCTGTTGATGTCGGTGACGAGCAGGACGCGAGAGGCTCGCGCACCCGTCTCGACGATGCGGCCAACGAGCCCGCCGCCGTCGACGACCGGGTAGCCGGCCTTGATGCCGTCGTCGCGACCGATCGCCAGCATCGCCGAACGGACGAACGGGCCGCTCGAAGTCGGCGACCACCCGGCCGGAGACGAAGTCGAGGCCCGGTTCCTCGATGACGTTTGCGAGGCGCGACAGCTGGCTGAGCTTCCGTTCGCTCTCGAGTGCCCGCCACTCCCAGCCGCGCAGCCGCTGGTTCTCCCGGCGCAGCCGGTCGACCTCGCCGGCGAGATCGAGATAGTCGCCAAGTCGCTGGCCGGCACGCCGCAGCGGATCGAGCGGCACCACCGCCGCCTTGAGCGCCGGCGCCATCAGCTCCGCCAACTGCAATCGCAGCTCGTCGACGTAGCGGTGATGCAGGCGGCTGAGGAACAGCAGCGAAATCGAGACGAACATGAGCAGGAACAGCAGGCCCGGCCGCAGGGCGCGCGGCCCTGTACCGGCCGGCCGGCGTGTGAAAGCTTCGTTCCTGAGCAGCCGCATGACGCAAACGATGCCTTTGCCGATGATCTCCGCTTGCGCGCCGTGCCGCGAGCTACTGTCGCCTATGGCTTGATCAGCAGATGTTCCCGGCTCGAAAGTTGCTGCAGCACCGCCGCCGTACCCTTCACGACGCAGAGCATCGGCTGCTCCGGCACCGTGAAGCGTACCCCGACGCGATGCTCGAGCTCGGCAGCCAAGCCGTCCAACAGCGCGCCGCCGCCGGTCAGATTTATGCCGCGCTCGCATATGTCGGTCGAAACTTCCGGCGGCAGGTCCTCGACGGAGCGCTGCGTGAACTCGGCGATCTCCTCGATCGGGCCCTCCAGCGCCTCGGCGATGTCCTGCGGCCCGAGCACGATGCTCTTCGGCCGGCCCTGTCGCAGGTCGCGACCACGGATATGGATCTCCGCCGCGCGCGTGCTTGCAGTAACCGACGCGCTGCCCGCCTCGATCTTGATCCGCTCGGCGTTGGCCTCGCCGATCATCAGCTGATGCTTGCGACGGACGTAGCGAATGATGGCCTCGTCCATCGCGTTACCGGCGCAGCGCAGCGACCGTGCCTGGACCACGCCGCCGAGTGACAGCACGGCGATGTCGGTGGTGCCGCCGCCGATGTCGACCACCATCGTCCCGGCCGGCTCGTCGATCGCCAGACCCGCGCCCAGCGCCGCCGCCACCGGCTCCTCGATCAGGTAGACGCGGCGCGCCCCGGCCGACACCGCGGTCTCGTAGACGGCGCGGCGCTCGACCGGCGTCGCACCGGCCGGCACGCAGATCAGGATGCGCGGCCGGCGAAAGCCCGTCATCGACTTGGCGCGCTTTATGAACTGGCGCAGCATCTCCTCGGTGGCGATGAAATCGGCGATCACACCGTCACGCAGCGGCCGGATCGTCTCGATCGACTCCGGCGTGCGCCCGACCATCAGCTTGGCCTTCTTGCCGACCGCCAGCACCTCGCGGGTACCCTTGTAGGTGCGCACCGCGACCACCGACGGCTCGTCGATGATGGTGCCGCGACCGATCACGTGCACCAGCGTATTCGCCGTGCCGAGGTCGATTGCAATGTCGTCAGAAAATACGCCCGTTACCGCCGACAGCATCTGGCTCTGCTACCTCTGCGACCGAGAACGGCCCGCTTCGTTAACGAAGCGTTGCCGTCCGAACTCCGGCCTCGATAGTAGCAAAGAACATGCCGTCTGAGTTGTCAGATATTCGACGATCGGCAGCAGAACGTCTCGATCGCGCGGCAGGTGGGGAATTCCTCCCCGCCGCCGCGCGGGCGCTCACACGCCGCCGAGCCGCTGGCGCTCGCCGGCGACGGCCTGCGGCGTCGTCTCCCGCTGGCGCTTGATCATCAGCTTGTTGAGCGCGCCGATGTAGGCCTTGGCCGAGGCGACGAGCGTGTCCGGATCGGCCGCCTTGGCGGTGACGGTGCGGCCGTCCTCCTGCAGCCGGACCGAGACCTCGGCCTGGGCGTCGGTGCCCTCGGTGACGGCGTGCACCTGGTAGAGCTCCAGTATCGCCCGGTGCGGGACCAGCTTGTGGATGGCGTTGAAGGTCGCATCGACCGGGCCGTTGCCGGTCGCCTGCACGGTCTTCTCGGTGCCGTCGATGTCGAGCGTCAAGGTCGCCGACTGCGGCCCCATGGTGCCGGCAATCACGATCAGCGCCACCACCTTGGTGCGATCGGTGGCAGTGGCAATGCCTTCGTCGACCAGCGCCTCGATGTCCTCGTCGTAGATGTGCTTCTTCTTGTCGGCGAGCGTCTTGAAGCGGGTGAAGGCGTCTTCCAGCTGGTTGTCGCCGAGCTCGTAGCCCAGCTCCTGCAGCTTGTTGCGGAAGGCGTTGCGACCGGAATGCTTGCCCATCACCAGCGACGTCTTCGACACGCCGACGCTCTCCGGCGTCATGATCTCGTAGGTCTGGGTGTGCTTCAGCATGCCGTCCTGGTGGATGCCGCTCTCGTGCGCGAAGGCGTTCCGGCCGACGATCGCCTTGTTGTACTGGACCGGGAACGAGGTCGCCGCCGATACCAGCTTGGAGGCGCGGTTCAACGTCGTGGCGTCGACCCGGCAGTCGTACGGCAGCACGTCGTTGCGGGTCTTGATCGCCATCACGATCTCCTCGAGCGCGGCATTGCCGGCCCGCTCGCCGATGCCGTTGATGGTGCATTCGATCTGCCGCGCGCCGCCCTCGACGCCGGCCAGCGAGTTGGCGACCGCCATGCCGAGGTCGTTGTGGCAATGCACCGAGAAGATCGCCTTGTCGGAATTGGCCACCCGCTCGCGCACGGTGCGGAACAGGGCGCGGTACTCGTCCGGCGTGGTGTAGCCGACGGTGTCGGGGATGTTGATCGTGCTGGCGCCGGCCTTGATCGCCGCATCGACGCACCGGCAGAGGAAATCCATCTCGGTGCGGGTGCCGTCCTCGGCCGACCATTCGACGTTGTCGACCCAGTTGCGCGCACGCTTGACCGACTCGGTGACCATCTGCAGGACCTCGGCCGGCTCCTTCTGCAGCTTGTACTTCATGTGCACCGGCGAGGTGGACAGGAAGGTGTGAATGCACGGCCGGGCGGCATGCTTCACCGCCTCGCCGGCGCGGTCGATGTCCTTCATGCCGGCGCGGGCGAGGCCGGCCACGACCGAGTTCTTGATCCGCTTGGCAATCGCGGTGACGGCTTCGAAATCACCGTCGGAGGCGATCGGGAAGCCGGCCTCGATGATGTCGACGCCCATCATCTCCAGGAGATCGGCGACCGCCAGCTTCTCCTCGAAGGTCATGGTGGCGCCGGGACACTGCTCGCCGTCGCGCAAGGTGGTGTCGAAAATGAATACGCGGTCTTTGCTCTTGGTCGTCATGGAAGGTTCCAGTTCGAATATACGAGGCCTGCGGCTGCCGGGGATTGCCCTTACAGCTCGGTGTGGTCTTCGCCCCCTGAGCTCCCGTCCGCGGCCATCCGGCCCGAACCGTCGAGGCTCAGGGGCTGGTAAGCAGAAGGAGGGGAGCTGCACGCAGGCCGGCGAGGAGCGCCAGCGGCGTCCCATCGATTCCGGTCATGGCGGCCTTGGCAAACATCGAGTTGCATCCAACCATTCGCGCTAAAGCGCGTCAGATGCGCTGATAAAGCCCAAAACAGCAGGTAAATGCAAGGGGGAAGACGCGGGCATCGACGGCTCGGGGCGGGCCGGATGTCGCGATCGCGATGTCACGAGCCCCATGCCCTGCGCGCGATGACGATTGCGCGCGATCGACCGCTGAGCGCCGCTCCCCGGCGGCAGGCGCCGCCGGCGAGATGCTTGTAGTCGGCGTCATCTGGCTTCAGCCATTGCGGAACGCGTAGCCATAGCCGTTGAGCGCCGGGGCTCCGCCAAGATGCGCGTAAAGGATCTTCGAGCCCTTCGGGAAGTAGCCCCGGTTCACCAGATCGATCATGCCCTGCATCGACTTGCCCTCGTAGACGGGGTCGGTGATCATGCCTTCGAGGCGCGCGCACAGCCGGATCGCATCCTTCGTCGCCTCCGACGGCACCCCGTAGGCCGGATAGGCATAGTCCTCGAGCAGGACGACGTCGTCGGCGTTGAGATCCTTGCGCAGCTCGACCAGCTCCGCGGTGTTGCGGGCGATCTGCAGCACCTGGGCCTTGGTCTGGGCCGGCGTGAAGGAAGCATCGATGCCGATCACCTTGCGCTCGCGGCCGTCCTTGGCGAAGCCCACGAGCATGCCGGCGTGGGTCGAGCCGGTGACGGTGCACACGACGATGTAGTCGAAGCCGAAGCCGAGCTCCTTCTCCTGCGTCCTGACCTCCTCGGCGAAGCCCACATAGCCGAGGCCGCCGTACTTGTGCACCGATGCACCAGCGGGGATGGCGTAGGGCTTGCCGCCTTTCGCCTTGACGTCAGCGATTGCTTCTTCCCAGCTCCGCCGGATGCCGATGTCGAAGCCCTCGTCGACCAGGCGGACGTCCGCGCCCATGATCCGGCTCAACATGATGTTGCCGACCCGGTCATAGACGGCGTCCTCGTGCGGCACCCAGCTTTCCTGCATGAGCCGGCACTTCATGCCGATCTTGGCGGCGACCGCCGCGACCATCCGCGTGTGGTTCGATTGCACGCCGCCGATCGACACCAGCGTGTCGGCGTTGGACGCGATCGCATCCGGAATGATGTACTCGAGCTTGCGCAGCTTGTTGCCGCCATACGCCAGCCCGGAATTGCAGTCCTCGCGCTTGGCGAAGATTTCGACCTTGCCGCCGAGATGCCGACTCAGCCGATCGCAGCTTCTCGATCGGCGTCGGGCCGAATGTGAGCTTGTAGCGTTCGAATTTCTTGAGCACGTCACCACCTCGGATTGCGATTGCCACTGGTCGCATGGTAGCGCAAGGCTGATGGAAGGTGCTCCCGAGTTTGGCCGGGTATGTAGTGCTCGATTTGTCGAATTCGGCACCTTTATGCACGGAACTCATCATCCAACGATCAATTCATGAAACAATCTTCCGTCCTGCCAGGCCTCGACCGGATCGACATCCGAATTCTGCGACTTCTGCAGCGCGACGGGCGGGCCACCAACGCCGAGATCGCCAGGAAGGCGCATGTCAGCGCCGCGACCTGCCACCGGCGCGTGCAACGTCTGTTCGAGGATGGCTATGTGCGCGCGGTGCGGGCCGAGGTCGCGCCCGACCGCGTGGACCGAAGCACGCTCGTCGTGGTCGGCGTCGTGCTCGACCGATCGACGCCGGAGAGCTTCCGCGACTTCGAGCAGGCGATCGCCAAGCTGCCGTTCATTCTCGACTGCCACCTGGTGGCGGGCGATTTCGATTATTTCCTCAAGATCCGGGTGCGCGATCTTGCCGACTTCAACAGGTTGCACGGGGAGCAGCTCATTGCGCTGCCGGGCGTTCGCCAGACCCGCACCTTCTTCGTCATGAAGGAAGTGATCGACAACGCCCCGCTCGATTTCTGACCGCCTGGCGGGCTGGCGCCCGCCTACCCGATCCTGATCCTGCCCGCGCTCACCCGCACCGCGCTGCCGCCGATGCGCACGGTCGCGAGCTTGCCGCGCTCGATCTCCATGCCGAGGGTGATGTGGCTCGGCCGGCCCATCTCGAAGCCCTGCTCGATCACCCGCTTGTGGCTGCCGTCGCGCAGCGCGTCGAAATGGTGGACGACGCCGGCGAAGGCGGCCGCCGCCGAGCCGGTCGCCGGATCCTCGAGCACACCTGCTTCCGGCACGAACACGCGCGCGTGGAAGGCGGCCGAGGAAGCGATCGTCTCGCGGCAATAGATCGACATCTTGCCGAGCCGCGGACTGCCGAAAGCATTGGCCCAACGGCTGGCCTGGACCTCGGCTCGCGCCATGACGGCGAGCGAGGCGACGGGAAGAAACGTGAACGGCACGCCGGCCGAGTAGACGGTCGGCCGATGGTTGGCGAAACCTATCTCGGACGGCTCGAGGCCGACGGCGGCGGCCAGCAGCTCGGCATCGGGCGCCGGGCCACCGTCCTCCGGAAGGCGAGGCGCATCGAACTCGGCGAACGCCGCCTCATGCTTGCGCAGCCGGACGCCGACCCGCACAACGCCGATCTTCTCCTCGAGCACCACTAGGCTGTCGAGATCGTGAGCGACGTCGCCGGCGCGCAGCCCGGCAAGCAGAATGCCCGTGCCGACGGTCGGGTGGCCGGCGAACGGCAGCTCCATCCCCGGCGTGAAGATCCTGATCCTGGCCGAGTGCGCCGCGTTCTCCGGCTTCATCACGAACACCGTCTCGGACAGATTGAACTCGCGCGCGATCGTCTGCATCGCGGCGGTATCGAGGCCGTCGGCGCCATGCACCACGGCGAGCGGATTGCCCGCGAACCGGCGATCGGTGAACACATCAAGAGTATGAAAGTCGAGTTCCATCCGTCCCTCGCGTTGGCGCGAACCTTGACCACTGTGCAGCATTCGCCGCCGGCATGAGCGCGCGGCGCGATCCTGTGTCAGCTTCTTATGTCGGACTGGTGACCGGATCAATCCCGATGCATCCTACCGCGACGGTGGTGTTGCCAGATCGCGCGCGACACGGAAGCCCTGCAGCGGATTGCGCGAGGTCGCATTGAAGCCCATCCGGCTGTCCGAGCGCGCTTGCTCGGCGAAGTCGTTCCACGAGCCGCCGCGCGACACGCGCTCGCCGCATGTTCCGCCGGCCGCCGCCGGCGCATAAGGCTCCCGCCAGCAGTCGCTGGTCCACTCCCAGACGTTGCCGTGCACGTTGAAGAGGCCCCATGGATTGGCCGCGAAGCTATCGACCGGCTCGGTCCTGCCACGCACCCGCTCGATCTCGCGGTAGTCGACACCCGGCATGCGCCGCGCCGGCCGCGGCACATCGTAATTGGCGTGGTCGAGGTCGATCTCGTCACCCCACCAGTATGCCGAGCCGGTGCCGGCGCGGGCGACATACTCGCGCTCGGCGTCGGTCAGCAGGCGATAGGGCCGGCCCGTCATGCGCGCCAGCCATTGCACATAGGCGTCGGCGTCGACCGCGCTGACGTTGATCACCGGGCGGCGGCCACGGCCCCAGCCGTTGTCGTCCGGCCGGAATCCGTTGCAGCCAGCGGCCGCGACGCAGGCATCCCATTCGGCGAAGGTGACGGCAAAGCGCCCGACCGCGAACGGCCGGGCGATCACTTGCCGACCGCTCGCCATGGTCGGGCCGACGATGATGGTGCCCGCGCCCATGTCGAAGCTGCCTGCCGGCACCACGACCATCTCCGGACATTGCGGGCAGTCCTTGAACCACGCCGTGCGACCGTCGCCGGGGACGAAACGCTGGACTTCGCCGCGATCGAGGCCGACCTCGATCTCGACCGCGCCCGCGCCCGCGCCATGGCTGGCCTGTTGCGCCGGCACACCGGCGGCGGCGCTCAGCACGACAACCGCCATGGTCGACCACAACAGCCGCTTCCGCCACCCCATCGACGCCTCCCGGCCATGCCGCCGCAGCGCCGAGTCTAGCGCCGGGCCGGCTTGCGGCAAGCGCTTCTTGCCGTCGATGGTCCGGGCACGTGTCGCGCCCGCGACGCCTGTCGCGATCGCCGCACCGCAATCAGCCGCCGAAAAGGCGACGCAGGCCCCGCCCCCTACCCTTGCTTCCCCGGCCGGAGCGCGGCAGCGCGCAGAGCCGGGGCCTCTGGCGTGGCGCGTGCCGCGAAGGCTCGCCGCGGGGAAGTCGGCAAGCGGCCGCCACTTCTCGGCCGGCGAGACGCGGCCTCTGCCCTCTCCCCCGAAGGGGCGGGGGAGAGGGGAACCGTGCCCGCCCGCTGCCATTCCGCGAGCGTCATCCTGCCGAAGGTTTCGAGTGGTGACCAGCGCGCCCGGTCGCCGGCGACGCGGTCCCGGGTCTCGCGCATCCTGCGCTCGCCCGGGAAAGCAGGCTGGGAAAGGGGCGCTCATTTGGCGGCGATCCGCCTGCTGTACGAATACGCGCACGAGCGACCTCGTGCCTGCGGCGCCAGTCGAGCTCCCGCAGCCAACGCCGAGCTCCGCCCCCTCCCTTGCTTCCCCGGCCGGAGCGCGGCAGCGCGCAGAGCCGGGGTCGCGTCGGTGGCGGGCTCAGCGCCGCTGCCTACTGCCCATTTCCACTGCCACTGCCTACTGCCTATTGGCTATTGGCTATTCGCCACCCTCCACTCCCCCAACTTATCCACGCCTCCCGCCCCCGTGCGATACTGCCCTCGTTCCGCTTCATCGAGGGCGTGCTTCGAAGGCGTTCTGGTGCGGAGGCGGAATAGGACGGTCCGGTCAAACAATCCGGCACGCGGCGGTGACGGCCGGGAGGTCGCGCGCCTCTAGCGAGACGGGGGAGTAATGGCGGAGGGACCCCCCTCGAGATCATAGGCCCTAGGACGCGGCGTGACCGAAACATCCGTCCGAGCAATGGGGTGGCTCTGGCCCACTTCAATGCCAACTGCGGAAGACCGCCGTGGACCACGGCCGCCCCGCTCCCCCTCGATCGAGGGGAAAATGAAAATCACCGCCTGAATGACAACGAGATGGAGTTGATCACTTGTATGCACATCGAAACAAACGCGTCGCCTGTAGGTTGGGTTAGCGCCCCTTGGCGCGTAACCCAACAACTTCGGCTGCCCGCGCAACGTTGGGTTACGCGCGGAAGCGGCCGCGCTAACCCAACCTACGGTCCTGCGGAAGACCGCCGTGGATCGCCTGGACCGCATGAGTTGCATCAACATTTAATTCGCCGCCCTTTGCCATTTCGCCCCTTCATCGCGTAGAGACGACGAATGACCGCATCGACAAAAACCAAGATCACCGCCGCTCGCGGCAAACCGCAGCCCGCCAAGGCGCGTCGCGCCGGCAGGCCGAAGGTCCCCAAGGTCGGCTTCGTGTCGCTCGGCTGCCCGAAGGCGCTCGTCGACAGCGAGCGGATCATCACCCGGCTGCGCGCGGAGGGCTACGCGATCGCACCCGACTACGACGGCGCCGACGTGGTCGTGGTCAACACCTGCGGCTTCCTGAACTCGGCGAAGCAGGAGAGCCTCGGCGCCATCGGCGAGGCGATGGCCGCCAACGGCCGCGTCATCGTCACCGGCTGCCTCGGCGTCGAGGAGGCACGCATCCGGGCCGAGCATCCGGGCGTGCTCGCGGTCACCGGCCCGCACCAGTACGAGCAGGTGATGGAGGCGGTGCATGACGCGGTGCCACCGCTGCACGACCCGTTCCTCGATCTGGTGCCGCCGGAAGGACTGCACCTGACACCGCGCCACTACGCCTATCTGAAGATCTCCGAGGGCTGCAACAACGCCTGCTCGTTCTGCATCATCCCGGACCTGCGCGGCAGGCTGGTGAGCCGTCCCGCCAACCACGTGATGGCGGAGGCCGAGAAGCTGGTTAAGGCCGGAGTGAAGGAGCTGCTGGTGATCAGCCAGGACACCAGCGCCTACGGCCTCGACATCAAGTATGCGACGAGCCCATGGAAGGGCTCCCCGCTCGCGGCCCGCTTCCTCGACCTGTCAAGAGCGCTCGGCGAGCTCGGCGCCTGGGTCCGGCTGCACTACGTCTACCCCTACCCGCACGTCGACGACGTGATCCCGCTGATGGCCGAGGGCAAGATCCTGCCCTACCTCGACATCCCCTTCCAGCACGCCTCGCCGAAAGTGCTGAAGGCGATGCGCCGCCCCGGCAACCAGGACAAGACCGCCGCCCGCATCGCCAGGTGGCGGCAGGCTTGTCCCGACCTCGCGATCCGCTCGACCTTCATCGTCGGCTTTCCCGGCGAGACCGAGGAGGATTTCCGGGTGCTGCTCGACTGGCTTGGCGAAGCGCGTCTCAACCGGGTCGGCTGCTTCAAGTACGAAGCGGTCGACGGCGCCAAGGCGAACGATCTCGAGGGCGCGGTACCGGAGGAGGTCAAGGAGGAGCGCTGGCACCGCTTCATGGCGGCGCAGCAGGAGGTGAGCCGCGAGATCCTCGGCAGCCGCGTCGGCCGCACCATCGACGTCATCATCGACGAGGTGGACGGGGAAGGCGCGCTCGGCCGCTCGCAGTGGGACGCGCCGGAGATCGACGGCAGCGTGTTCCTCAACGGCGCGACACAGCTCGAGGCCGGCCGGATCGTGAAAGCAAGGATCGTCCACGCCGACGAGTACGACCTGTGGGGGGAGCTGGCATGAGCCATCCGCGCATCCTGCTGACCCACACGCCGGACATGCTGGCCAACTACTACGGCGAGCGCGCGGTCGCCGGCTTGCAGGCGCTCGGCGAGGTGGTCTTCCACGAAGGCGCCGCGCCGCTCGACAGCGACGGGATCGCAAGGCTCGCCAAGGGCTGCCGGCTGATCATCGCCGACCGCAATACGCCGGGCCCGGCCGAACTATTCGGCAAGATTCCCGACGCGGTCGCCTTCCTGCGATGCGCTGTCGACATTCGCAACATCGATGTCGAGGCGGCGTCGCGCGCCGGCATCCTGGTCACGCAGGCGAGCCCCGGCTTCGTGCCCGCCGTCGCCGAAATGGCGTTCGGCCAGATGATCGACATTGCCCGCGGGATCACCCGCTCGACGATCGCCTATCGCTCCGGCCATCAGCCGGAGGCGCGCAAGGGCGTGCAGCTTTCCGGCGCGACGCTCGGGCTCATCGGCTACGGCGCCATCGCCCGGCATGTCGCGACGATCGCGCATGCTTTCGGCATGACCGTTCTGGTGCACGACCCCTATGTCAAGGACGCCGCCCCGTTCGTTCGCATGACGAGCTTCGACGAGGTGGCCGTCGGCCGCCGACTTCCTGCTGCCGCTCGCCGTCGCCACGGCGGAAACCGAGAACCTGATCGACGCCGCCGTCCTGCGACGAATGAAGCCGACCGCGTTCCTGATCAACCTGTCCCGCGGCAACCTGATCGACGAGGCGGCACTCGGCCGAGCGCTCGACGAGCGCTGGATCGCCGGCGCGGCCATGGACGTGGGGCGCGCGCCGGACCAGATGCCGTCGCCGCATCTTGCCGCGCGCGACGACGTGATCGCGACGCCGCACACCGCTGGCCTCACGCCGGCGTCGATCGAGCACCAGGCGCTGGAGACGGTCGCCCAGGCCGGTGAGATCCTGGCCGGGCGCATTCCTCGCGGTGCCGTCAATACGAAATTCGCATCGAGACTTGCGGCCAGCCCAAGTGAATGAATTCGATTCGCACGCAAGCCCGGCCTGTTGCAAAAATCATCTATATCCACAGGAAAATGCATCCGGTCTTCAGCGGAAGATTGCCAAAAGCAACCTCCAGCGCCAGATTTGCCTCGACAAATGCAGCGTCACGGCCGCATGCGGCGGCTTGCGACTTGTAGATGTCGGTGTTGCGTAGCGTGCTGTTGCGTGTGATCGAGTAGCGCTCTTGCGCTGGTATCCTGTTGCGTAATTGTGGCGTTGTCGACTGCTTGCGTACCCCGCATGAAAACAGTTAGCCGGCTGGATCCCCCGATTCAGCCGGTTCTTTTTTGTGCTCTCCTCACCGCTGGCAGCGCGGACAGAAGAATGTCGAACGGCCAGCCTGCACGATCCGCCTCACCTTGCCCTTGCAGCCGTCCGTGGCGCACGGCTCATCCTCCCGCCCGTAGGCTCTGAAGGCATGCTGGAAGTAGCCGAGCGAGCCGTCGGTCTGCCGGTGGTCCCTGAGCGTCGAGCCGCCGGCCTCGATCGCCTCGCCGAGCACGCTGCGAATGATCGGGACGAGGCGCTCGGCCTTGTCGGTCGGCCGGCCGGCGCCACGCGCAAGGCAGCCTGCCGGCCGTCGCGGGTCGAGCCGGGCGCGAAACAGCGCCTCGCAGACGTAGATGTTGCCTAGCCCGGCGATGACCCGCTGATCGAGCAGGAAGGCCTTGAGGTCGGTCTTTCTGCCGGCCGCGCGGGCAGCAAGATATTCAGCGGTCAATTCATTGCCGAGCGGCTCGACGCCGAGCCCCGCGATCAGGCGGTGGCGCTCCACGTCGTCCTCGCGGCACAGATCCATGCTGCCGAACCGGCGCGGGTCGTTGTAGGTGATCCGGGTGCCGTCCGACATCTCGAACACCACGTGATCGTGCGTCGCCGCGCCGCCCGTCTCGTGCTCGTACTCGCCGATGATGCCGCCGCGCCCATTCGGCATCCTGATCGAGAACCGCCCGCTCATGCCGAGATGCATGATCAGGACCTCGCCCGTCGACAACCGCACCAGCACGTACTTGGCGCGCCGCCCGAGGCTCGTGATGCCGGCGCCGGTCAGCCGCGCGACAAACCGGTCCGGAAACGGGAAGCGCAGATCGGGACGCCGCAACTCCACCCGCGCGAACTGCTGTCCGGCCATTGCCGGCTCCAGTCCGCGCCTGACGATCTCGACCTCGGGCAGCTCGGGCATCGAACCTCGCTCGCTACAATCGCTCTCGGCAATAGATGGCGGGACGACACCTGTCGACTTCGCCGCGACGAGGCGGACGCCGACTACAGCCGCCAGCCGGAGTGGATCGCGGCAATGCCGCCGGTGAGGTTGCGATAGCTGACGCGCTCGAAGCCGGCGTCACGGATCATGCCGGCGAACGCCTCCTGCGGCGGGAACCTGCGGATGCTCTCGACCAGATATTCGTACGGCTCGGCGGCGCCCGCGGCCCATTGCCCGAGCCGCGGGATCACCTGGAACGAGTGAAAGTCGTACAGGTTGTCGAGCAGAGGCACGTCGACGTGGGAGAATTCCAGGCACAGGAAGCGGCCGCCCGGCTTCAGCACGCGTCGCGCCTCGGCGAGTGCACGGTCGATGTGAGTGACGTTGCGGATGCCGAAGGCGATCGTGTAGGCGTCGAACGAGCAGTCGGCGAAGGGCAGCGCCTCGGCATTGCCCTCGACGATCGAGACGCGGTCGTCGAGTCCGGCCGCCGTCACCTTGCGCTGGCCGACGCTCAGCATCTCGGGGCTGATATCGCAGATCGTCGCGGCGCAGCCTGGGCCGCCACGGCTGATGAATTTCAGCGCCACGTCGCCGGTGCCGCCGGCCACGTCGAGCAGCCGGAACGGGGTGGCTCCCGACGGCGGATTGAGCATGGTGATGAAGTCCGACTTCCACAGCCGGTGCAGGCCGCCCGACATCAGGTCGTTCATCAGGTCGTAGCGCTCGGCGACGCTGGAGAAGACCTCGTTGACGAGGCCCTGGCGGTCGGCCTCGGCGACGTCGCGGAAGCCGAACGAGGTCTGGGTCGACGATGAACCGGGAGCGTGCTGTGTCATGGTCGAGTTCTACAGCATCGCCGCCGGGCGAGACCATTCATTTGTGCGCACGTTCGGCGATGGGCCACGACGATCGAGTTCCGCCGGAAAGGCCGCCCCGCAGGAAGCGGGGATTTCCCATCGGACTGCCTGGAATGCGCCACCAATCGCCCAAATTTTGCGCTTGACCGGGCTTTGCCGGCCGTCGGACGCTCCACTCGACATGACCGCCGAGATCAAATTCCTGCTCAACGGCGAGGTGCAGCGGCTGGACCGCGTCGCTCCTGCGACGACGCTTTACCAATTCCTGCGCGCGAGCGGCCTGACCGGCACCAAGGAAGGCTGCGCCGAGGGCGACTGCGGCGCCTGCACCGTCGCCCTGGGTGCGATCGAGGACGGCCGGTTGCGGCTGCGCGCGGTCAACTCCTGCATCCTGCTGGTCGGCATGCTCGAGGGCAAATCCGTCACCACCGTCGAACGTGTCAAGGGGCCTGGCGGCGAGCTTCATCCTGTGCAGCAGGCGATTGCGGATGGCCACGGCTCGCAGTGCGGCTTCTGCACGCCGGGCTTCGTGATGACGCTCTACGTGGCCCACGTCGAGAACGCGGCGTGCGACCGGCTGCAGGACATCACCGACCTGCTTGCCGGCAACCTGTGCCGCTGCACCGGCTACGGCCCGATCATCGAGGCGGCGCGCCGAATGAAGGAGGTGCCGGCGCCGGCGTGGGATGTCGAACGGCGGAAGGCCGAGGCGGATGCGTTGCGCGAGCTGAATTCCGGCGCCAGCGTCGATCTCGTCGCGCACGGACAGCGGCTGTTCTCACCGACCAGTATCGGCGAGCTGACCAGCATCCTGGGCGAGCATCCAGGTGCGACCATCATCGCCGGCGCGACGGATGTGGGATTGTGGGTGACGAAACAGCATCGGGACTTGCCCGTCGTGGTGCACGTCGGCCGCGTCCGCGAGCTGCAGTCGATCGGCCAGGATGGCAATGTCTTGTCGATCGGGGCGGCGCTCACCTACGCCGATCTGCCGCGCATGCTGCTCGACCGCTATCCCAGCCTGGCGGAGCTGATCCGCCGCATCGGCTCGCAGCTGATCCGCAACTCGGGCACCGTCGGCGGCAACATCGCCAACGGCTCGCCGATCGGCGACATGGCCGCCACCGCTGATCGCGCTCGACGCGACGCTGGTGCTGCGCTCGGCAAACGGTCAACGGCGCATCCCGATCGAGGACTTCTTCGTCGCCTACGGCAAGCAGGACCTTCGATCGGGCGAGTTCGTCGAGGCGATCGAGGTACCGCTCGCGACGAGGCCCGACGAGCTCAGGTGCTACAAGGTGTCCAAGCGCTTCGACCAGGACATCTCGGCGGTGTGCGGCTGTTTCAATATTGCCATCGACGGCGGCATCGTCCGCACGGCGCGCATCGCGTTCGGCGGCATGGCGGCGACGCCGAAGCGTGCTGCTACCGTGGAGGCCGCGCTTGTTGGCAATGTCTTCGCACCAGGCACGATAGAGGCCGCGATTCCGCGTTTCGAAGCGGATTTCTCTCCGATCAGCGACATGCGCGCTTCGGCCGACTATCGGATGCTGGTCGCGAAGAATATGCTGCGCCGCTATTACGACGAACACGGCGCGACCGCCGGGCGCAGCCGGCTGCTGGAATTGTCGGTGTGAGGCCGCACATGCATGCCCCCGCAGACATTCCCTCCAAATCCCGCATCGACGGCGGCGTGCACGAGGCGCGCCGCCACGACAGCGGCGAGCGGCACGTCACCGGCGAAGCCGTATATACCGGCGATATCACGCTGCCGGCCGGCGCCTTGCAGGCGTTCATCGCGACGAGCCCGCACGCGCACGCGGTGATCAAGCGCATGGACCTCGACGCCGTGCGCCGCGCGCCAGGCGTGGCGGCGGTGCTCGCGGCCGGCGACATTCCCGGTGTCAACGATTGCAGCCCGACCCGCGGCGACGATCCGATCTTCGCCGATGGGCGCGTGGAATATGCCGGGCAATCGATGTTCGCGGTCGCGGCCGGGACCGTCGCCGAAGCGCGTGCGGCGGCGTCGCTGGCGGCCATCGAATACGAGCCACGACCGGCGATCATCACCATCGCCCAGGCGCTGGCCGCGAAATCCTATCTCGAGCCGCCGCGAACGCTGGTCCATGGCGATCCCGACGCCGCGATCGAAGACGCGCCGCATCGCGTCCGTGGCCGCATCGAGATCGGCGGCCAGGAGCACTTCTATCTCGAAGGGCAGGTGGCGCTCGCGGTTCCGGCCGAGGGCGACGAGATCACCATCCATTGCTCGACGCAGCATCCGACCGAGGTCCAGCACAAGGTTGCCGAGGTCCTGGCGGTGCCGTTCCACGCCGTCACCGTCGAGGTGCGCCGGATGGGCGGCGCGTTCGGCGGCAAGGAGACGCAAGGCAACCTTCCGGCGACGGTGGCCGCGCTGCTCGCCAGGCGCACCGGCCGCGCCGTGATGCTGCGCTACGACCGCGACGACGACATGCGCATCACCGGCAAGCGCCACGATTTCCGCATCGACTATACGGCTGGCTTCGACGACGAAGGGCGCATCCTCGGCGTTGCGTTCGAACAGGCCATGCGCTGCGGCGTCTCGTTCGACCTGTCGGGCGCCATCGCCGACCGGGCGCTGTGCCATGCCGACAACGCCTACCATCTGCCGGCGCTGCGTCTCACCTCGCGCTTGCTCAGGACCAACACCGCCTCCAATACCGCCTTCCGCGGCTTCGGCGGTCCGCAGGGCATGATCGGCATCGAGCGCGTGATCGAAGAGATCGCCCGGTATCTGCGCCGCGATCCGGCGGCCGTGCGCCGCGCCAATTTCTATCCGCACAAGGACGCGGCGAAGCACCTTGCGACGCCCTACAAGATGCCGGTCGATGATTGCATCATCCAGGACCTGTTCGACGATCTCGAGCGATCCGCGGACTATGCCGCCCGTCGCGAAGCGATCGCCGGCTGGAACCGTGGCAGCCCGATCCTCAAGCGTGGCATCGCGATGACGCCGGTGAAGTTCGGCATCTCGTTCAACAACACCATGCTGAACCAGGCCGGCGCGCTGGTGCATGTCTACGCCGACGGCTCGATCGGCCTCAATCACGGCGGCACCGAGATGGGCCAGGGCCTGTTCATCAAGGTCGCGCAGGTCGTCGCCGAGGAGTTCCAGGTCGATCTGGCCCGGGTGAAGGTCACCGCGACCACCACCGGCAAGGTGCCGAACACTTCCGCGACCGCCGCCTCCTCGGGTTCCGACCTCAACGGCATGGCGGCGCGCAATGCGGTGGGCAAGATTAAGGCGCGGCTGATCGCGCATCTGTCACGCGCCTACCAGACGCCGGCGTCGGAGATCGCCTTCCTGCCCAATCGCCTGCGCGTCGGCAGAATGGAAATCGCCTTCGACGACGTGATCGCCGAGGCCTATCGCGCCCGCGTCTCGCTATCCGCCACCGGCTTCTATGCGACGCCGAAATTGCACTGGGACCATGCCACGCGCACCGGCAGGCCGTTCTACTACTTCGCATACGGCGCCGCCGTGTCCGAGGTCGCAATTGACACGCTGAGCGGCGAGAACCGGATCCTTCGCGTCGACATCCTGCACGATTGCGGCCGCTCGCTGAACCCCGCCATCGACCTGGGCCAGATCGAGGGCGGCTTCGTGCAGGGCGCCGGCTGGCTGACCATGGAGGAGCTGGTGTGGGACGACCTCGGCCGGCTGCGCACGCATGCCCCCTCGACCTACAAGATCCCGTGCGCCTCCGATCGCGCGCCCGACATGCGGATCAGGATCTACCAGCATGGCCGCAACATCGAGGACACCATCTATCGCTCGAAGGCGGTCGGCGAGCCGCCGCTGATGCTGGCGATTTCCGTGCACGCAGCTATTGCCGGCGCGATCGCCGCCATCGGTGACCACCGCGTCGCACCGGACCTCGACTGCCCGGCGACGCCCGAGCGCATCCTGGCGGCGGTCGAGCGCGTCAAATCGCAGGCCAAGAGTTTCTCCCATGACGCATGACGATTTGATCGGCGATCGAGACACACCCGGCGCTCGCATCCCGGCGCCCGTTGCCGCGACCGCAGTCGGTCCTGGGTCGACCTCGGCATCCGAACCCGGTCGGCCCACCCGATGACCGCTCCGCTGCTGCGCCTCGAGGGACTGACCAAGCGTTTCCCCGGCGTCGTCGCCAACGCCGATGTCGCGTTCGACGTCGGCCGCGGCGAGATCCACGCCCTGCTCGGCGAGAACGGCGCCGGCAAGTCGACGCTGGTCAAAATGATCTACGGCATCCTGCAGCCGGATGCCGGGAGCATGTCGTTCGACGGCGAGCCCTACCAGCCGGCAAGTCCCGCGGCGGCACGGGCGCGGGGCATCGGCATCGTGTTCCAGCATTTCTCCCTGTTCGAGGCGCTGACGGTGGCCGACAACATCGCGCTCGGACTGCCGGCGGCCGACGCCGGTCGCGGGCTGCCCGCCCGCATCGTCGAGGTCTCCGCCGCCTATGGTCTCAAGCTCGACCCGGCTCGTCTCGTCGGTACCTTGTCGGTCGGCGAGCGCCAGCGGGTCGAGATCGTGCGCTGCCTGCTGCAGTCGCCGCGCCTCATCATCATGGACGAGCCGACCTCGGTGCTGACGCCACAGGAGGTCGAGGTGCTGTTTGCGACCTTGCGCCGCCTCGCCGCCGAGGGCTGCTCGATCCTCTACATTTCGCACAAGCTCGAGGAGATCCGGTCGCTGTGCTCGCGTGCCACCGTGCTGCGCGGCGGCCGCGTCGTCGGGGCCTGCGACCCTCGCCGGGAGACGGCGCGCGGCCTTGCCGAGATGATGATCGGCACCGCCTTGCGACCGCCGTCGCGGCCGGCCGTACAGCCAGGCGCGGTGCGCCTCGAGGTCGATGCGCTGACGATCGCGAGCGAGGAGCATTTCGGCGTCGATCTCGCCGAGGTCAGCTTCGATGTGCGAGCCGGCGAGATCCTCGGGCTCGCGGGCGTCGCCGGCAACGGGCAGATCGAGCTGATGGAGGTGCTGACCGGCGAGCGGCTGGCGCCGTCGCCGGCCGTCATCACCATCGATGGCGCCCCTGTCGGCCATCTCGGCCCCGCCGAGCGGCGCAACCTCGGCATGGCGTTCGTGCCGGAGGAGCGCCTTGGACACGCCGCCGTGCCCGACATGTCGCTCGCCGACAACACGCTGCTGGCGGCGGCAAGCACACCCGGCCTCATCGCCCGCGGCCTCATCTACCCGGCGGCGGCCGCGAAGTTCGCCATGGACATCGTTGCCGCGTTCGACGTGCGCACCGCCGGCGTCGGCCATGCCGCGCGCAGCCTGTCGGGCGGCAATCTGCAGAAGTTCGTGGTCGGCCGCGAGATCATGCGCACGCCGTCGGTGCTGATCGTCTCGCAACCGACCTGGGGCGTCGATGCGGGCGCCAGCGAAGCCATCCATCGCGCGTTGCTCGAGCGCGCCCGGCAAGGCTGCGCCATTCTCGTCATCTCGCAGGACCTCGACGAGCTGTTCGTGTTGAGCACGCGCATCGCGGTGATCGCGCGCGGGCGCCTGTCGCCGCCGGCGCCGATCGAGGCGGTGACGATCGAGGATATCGGCCGCGCCATGGGCGGCGAACCGCCGACCAGGCAGAAGGAAGCCGCCCATGCTTAGGCTCGAGCCGCGCCGCGAGGCATCCCGGGCAATGGTCTACCTGACGCCGTTCATCGCCGTCGCGCTGACGCTGGCCGCCGGCTTCCTGCTGTTCGCGAGCCTCGGCCGCGACCCCCTGCAGGCGATGGGGCTGATCTTCATCAAGCCGCTCACCAGCCTCAACGGGCTCGCCGAGCTGACCGTGAAGTCGACCCCGCTGGTGCTGATCGCGACCGGCCTCGCGGTCGGCTTCAGGGCCGGCGTCTGGAACATCGGCGCCGAGGGCCAGTTCACCATCGGGGCGCTGACCGGCGGCAGCATGGCGCTGGCGGTGTATCCGGCCGGCGGTATCTGGCTGTTGCCGCTGATGATGCTGGCCGGAATCCTCGGAGGCATGGCATGGGCGGCGATCCCGGCCTTCCTGCGCACCCGCTTCAATGCCAACGAGATCCTCGTCAGCCTGATGCTGAGCTACGTGGCGGTGCTGCTGCTGAGCCTGCTGGTGCATGGGATGCTGCGCGATCCGGAGGGAGCGAACTTCCCCGAGAGCCGCCTGTTTCAGCCGTCCGCCATGCTGCCACAGCTGATCCCCGGCACCCGCGCGCATATCGGCGCATTGGCTGCGCTGCTCGCGGTGGCGGCGGCGCAGCTGATGATGACGAGACACATCGCCGGCTACCAGGTCAAGGTGCTCGGAATGGCGCCGCGAGCGGCACGCTTCGCCGGCTTCTCGGAGGAGCGGATCATATGGGGCTGCTTTCTGCTGTCGGGCGCACTCGCCGGCCTTGCCGGCCTGTTCGAGGCGGCAGGCCCGGTCGGCCAACTGGTGCCGGCGCTGCCGGTCGGCTATGGCTTCACCGCGATCATCGTCGCCTTCCTCGGCCGCCTGCATCCGGTCGGCATACTGCTGGCCGGGCTGCTGATCGGGCTCACCTACATCGGCGGCGAGGCGGCGCAGATCGCAATGCGGCTGCCGAGCGCGACGATCTCCATCTTCCAGGGCCTGCTGCTGTTCTTCCTGCTGGCGAGCGACGTGCTGGTGCGGTTCCGCCCGGTGTGGCGTCCGGCCCGGCGCGCGGCAAAGACCGGCGCCGCCCCGGCACCGGCCGAATGAGGTAACGGCAATGGATCTCCTTACCGACATCCTGATCGGCGTGATCGCGGCGGCAACTCCGCTCGTATTCGCCGCCATCGGCGAGCTCGTGGTCGAGAAATCGGGCGTGCTGAACCTCGGGGTCGAGGGCATGATGATCGTCGGCGCGATCGCGGCGTTCGCCGCAAGCGTCGGTACCGGCAGCGCGGCGGTCGGTGTCATGGCGGCGATGCTCGCCGGCGCGGCGATGGCGGCCCTGTTCGGCTTCCTGACGCTGACCCTGCAATCGAACCAGGTCGCCACCGGCCTTGCGCTCACGATGTTCGGCCTCGGCCTTTCCGCCCTGATCGGCCAGGCATACTCCGGCATGACGGTCGCAGCCTTTCCACGGCTCGACATCGCCGTGCTCTCGACCCTGCCGGTGGTCGGCAAGCTGCTGTTCGCCCGCGACGCGCTGTTCTACCTGTCGATCGCCGTTGTCGTGGCGGTGTCGTATGTGCTGACGCGAACCCGCACCGGGCTCGTGCTGCGGGCGATCGGCGAGAACCACGAGGCGGCGCACGCGATCGGCTATCCGGTGATCGGCTACCGCTATCTGGCACTGATGTTCGGCGGCGCCTGCGCCGGCCTCGGCGGCGCGTACCTGTCGATCGTGCAGACGCCGATCTGGGTCGAGAAGATGACCGCCGGTCGCGGCTGGATCGCGCTCGCATTGGTGGTGTTTGCCGCCTGGCGCCCGGCACGCCTGCTGGCGGGCGCATATCTGTTCGGCGGCATCTCGGTGCTGCAATTGCACAGCCAGGGCTTCGGCCTTGCCGTCGACGCCCAGATCCTCGCCATGTTTCCCTACCTCGCGACGATCGCCGTGCTGGTCGTCATCTCGGCCGACAGGATGCGGCTGAAGCTCAACGCGCCGGCCTGCCTCGGCAAACCGTTCTTCGCCCCCGCATGAGCACGCCGTTCGCCCTTCGCGGCCAGACATTGGCGTTCAAGTCCGACCCGTTCGAGGGCGGGCCCGAGGACGCGATCGCCTTCGACAGCGACGGCGCAGTGATCATTGCCGATGGCCGCATCGTGGCAACCGGGCCGGCGCACGAGCTGCTGCCGAACCATCCCGGCATCGGTGTCGAGCATTACCCGGGCCACCTGATCATGGCCGGATTTGTCGACGCGCACATCCACTATCCGCAGACGGGCATCATCGCCTCCTACGGCGCGCAGCTGATGGAATGGCTGCGGAAATACACGTTCCCGGAGGAGCTGAAATTCGCCGACCCGGCCTACGCGCGACCAATCGCGGAAATCTTTCTCGACGAGATCCTGCGCAACGGCACCACCACCGCCTCCGTCTACTGCACGTCGCACCCCCAGTCGGTCGACGCGATCTTCGAGGCAGCCGCGGCCCGCGGCTTGAGGATCGCGGCCGGCAAGTCGATGATGGATCGCAACGCCCCGCCAGGATTGCTCGATACACCGCAGCGCGCCTTTGACGAAAGTGAAGCGCTGATCCGCCGCTGGCATGGCCGCGATCGGCTGACCTATGCCGTCACGCCGCGGTTCTCGGTCACCTCGACGGACGCGCAGATGGAGGCGATGGGCACACTGTGGAAGGCGCACCCGACCACCCTGATGCAAACCCACATCGCGGAGAACAAGGCCGAGATCGAGCTCGTGAGGCGGCTGTTTCCGACCGCCCGCGACTATCTCGACACCTACGAGAGGGTCGGCCTGCTCGGACCCGGCGCCAACTTCGGACACGCGATCCACCTCGAGCAGCGGGAAATCGACCGGCTGCGCGAAACCGGCTCCGGCGTGTCCCACTGCCCGACCTCGAACCTGTTCATCGGCTCCGGATTGTTCGACCTCGCCGGCCTGCGGCGGACGGCGCGTCCGGTGCGGGTCGGGCTTGGCACCGATGTCGGTGGCGGCTCCTCGTTCTCGATGCTGGCGACGATGCGATCGGCCTACGAGATCGCGCAGCTGCGCGGCCACAGCCTGCACCCGCTATGCGCGTTCTGGCTCGCCACGCAGGGCTCGGCGCAGGTGTTGCGCATGGATGACCGCATCGGCAATCTCGTGCCCGGCCGCGACGCCGATATCGTCGTCCTCGACCCGGGCTCGACGCCGGTCATCGCCCAGCGCACGGCGAGAGCGTCCTCGATTGCCGATACCTTGTTCGTACAAATGATACTCGGCGACGACCGTGCCGTCGCCGCGACCTATGCCGGCGGCCGGCTCGTGCATCGCAGGGGCGATTTGCGGACGGGCGACAGGACCGGAGGAACGCCGCCCGGCGCCTTTCAGTGACGGGTCGAGACGAGGATCGTCGAGATGACCGGGCTGGTCTGCGGCAGGCAGGCGTCGAGCTCAGGCTCGGCCGACGCGGGCTTGACCGGCGTGGCCTCGACTTGCAGCACCGGCTCACCGCGGCTCCACAGTCGCTCGAACGCCCTGGCCGTCCAGTCGGCGGTTACCGCACAGCCGGTGGCATAGCGCTCGTAGCCATCGCGCTTGGCCGGCTCGCGACGCATGCAATCGCCAACCCACGACGTCGTGGCATCGAGGCGAAGCTGCTCGTGGGCATCGAGCAGGCGCACGTCGCGGGAGATCCGAACCTCGCATGCGAACCCGAGCGAGATCTGCGTCGCACTGTCCGGCAGGCCGGGCTCGACATGGGTCAGCAGGGTCTTGACGTCGAGCCCCGCGGCTTTGAGCTCCGGGGCGAGGGAGGCCAGCGCCAGAATGACCGGGCTTTCGGCCGAGCGGGCGATCAACTGCCACGGCTGGCAATCGTCCGTGTTCGTTGTGGCAGCCAGGTAGCTGGATATGAAATTCTTGAGCTTGGATTCCTTTTCCTCGCGCTTGACGACATCCATCTGAGGCTTGGGGTTCGATGTCATTTTATGTTCCTCGAAGGTGCGGCAACCAGCAGGCCTGGGCACGCCTGCCGGAACCGGAATTCAAATTGTTACGCGAGTATCGCAGACGGGGACGCGAGCCGGTCGGTCGTACGTCCGTGATTGTTATCTAGGCAGGTTAATTTTGCATTGATCATCGTCTCACTCGCGCCTCCCTGTCACTCGGCCGGCTCGTGCGTGACCAGCCGTGTCGCCATCCAGGTTGTATCGCCACGGTCCGTCTGGCTGGCGGCTGTTGGCTGACGGCCCTCGACCGCCTGCTCGATGGCCGCTGGCGCCGGCTGCGGCTCGATGACACGGCTTGCCGCGGCGAGCTTCGCCAGGGTCGCCGGCAGAACGGCAGGACTGGTCGGCACCGTGATCGTCGTTCCGTCCGGCGACTGGGTCGGAAGGGTGTACCTGATGGTCTCCCGGGTCAGCTCGACGTCCACGCCGGTGCCGCGGCTATCGTGGGCGGCGGCATGCGGCGGCATGCGAACCGGCATGGCAACGACATTCTCGGGCAGCGGGGCGGACTGGATCGTGTTGGGGCGGCCTCCACCGGCCGAACGGTGACATCGGCCTCGCGGCGCGCGATTTCGCTCGACCACTGTGCGACGCTGGGTTCGCGCTGAGGCTCGGCCGGAAGCCCGTGGTCAGGCGGCGCGAAGCGGGCGTAGGGCCCGAATGCGGCGGTGGTATCGTTGGCCGGTGGCGCGACCGGAGCCTGGCCCGGTGCCGGACGAGCCGCGGCCATCGGCGGACGCGGCGCCGGCTGCTGTGCCGGCTGCTGTGGATGAACCGCGAACACTGACCGGCGATGACCCGCGGCCATGGGCTGCGTCTCCCAGCCTTCGGCCGACGGCGCGGCGTGGCCGGCGGCGGGCGCCCATTGCGACGTCGCCGGGGCGGGTGGGCGCATTTGCCGCGCGGCGTCGCGAAAACCGCTCAGGTTGCCGCCGGGCAATTCGGGAAATGCAGGGTCATTGCCGCCGCGCTCCCGCCGCTTGCGCTTTTCGGCCTCGACGCGCTTGGCCGCGCCCATCACCGCGCCGAGGATGATCTCCGACCAGGCGCCGTCGGCGAACCGGTAGACGCGGAACGCCTTGCAGTGCGCGAACTTGGAGCCCTGGCGGCCAAGCTTCTTCTGGATGCTGGACGTCCTCAGGAACGGTGAATAGACGCGCTTGAAGATCTTCTCCTTCTCGAAGCTCGAGAACAGGTTGGAGAGCAGATGGGCCTCGGCAAGCAGCTCCTGCTGCTCGCGCGGATTGCGGTTCCACGGCGCATCGAGCGGCACCGCCACGTAGTAGTCGCCGCCGTAGTCGAACACGACGTGGCGGAAGATCTCGAACTTCTGCCGCATCTCGGCGTCGGAGTGAATGTCGGTGAAGCGCGAGAGGATCTGGTAGACGGGGCCGCGCTCGGCGGCGACCATTTTCGGCACCAGCCCCTGCAGGCGGTTCATCGGCCGTCCCATCGATACCAGCAGCAGGCAGATATCGACGAAGATCGCGATGGCGAGCGGCACGTAGTCGCGCTTGGACAGGCCGGCCTGCTCGGCCGAGAACGACTTGACCGCGACCGGCGACGTCGACTCGACCGACTGCACCGCCCTCTGCTGCAGCGCCCGCAGCTCGTCGGCCGACGGCGGCATCCGGAACGACAGCAGGCCATAGAAGCTCGTGGTCAGCCGGCGGAACGCCTCGATCGTGGCTTCCGAGCCTTCGACGGCGGCGATCGTCGGCTTCTGCAGCTCGGGCAGCTGATCGATCGCGCGGACGACGCCCTTGAGCGCGCCTTGCAGCTGCGGGTCGGGGCAGGAGATGCTGCCGCCCTTGCCATCGGGAATGGTCGTCTTGTCCGCGCGCTCGGCGAGGTCGGCGCGGATCTGCTTCAGCTGCGGATCGGTACGGAACGCATTGAAGCCGGTCACGGTCATGTCGAGCTTGCGGCCCAACGAGCGCATGAAATCGTTGCGGGTGCCGCTCTTGGCATCGATCGTCGACTTGTCGTCCTTGACGATCCTGGCGAGGTCGACGTCGAGCGCCGCCATCTCGCCCTTGACCGCCGCGACACGCCCCTTGACGAAATCGGAGGCGAACGAGAAGCGCGCGGCATCGTCCTCGCGCATCTTGCGGCGAGGGCCCTCGCCGGGCTTCGAGTTCGGACAGGAGGTGCCGTTGGCGCGCTCCTGCTCGGCCTTCTGGGTCGAGATCGCCGTCAGGCTCACCAGGGTACCGTTGAGCTGCTCGAGGCGCGTGGCGGCGGTATTGAGCGCACCCTGCACCTGGGTCACCGCGCTTTCTGCCGAGCGCGACGCCTCCGACCGGCTTTCGAGCACCTTCCAGTAGAAGCCGAAGCCGAACCCGATCGAGATCACCGACAGGAATACGTAGCCGGCGACATAGAGCAGGCGCGTGATGTGGCCGATCGGAGCGAAGATCTGGTCGAGCAGCCACACGATCATGGTCATCAGCATGGCGACCGAGAAGCCGATGATCACTTTGTGGACCAGCGGCAGGTCGCCCATGTTGGCCTCGATCAGCTCGAGCATGCCGACATAGGTCGCGACCCACGACAGCGCGCCGAGTCCGACGACCAGGAACAGCTTTTTCGGGTCCCGCCTCGGGCTTTCAACGCGCAGCGGCTCGTGATGGTCGTCGTGCTCGTCGGCGCTGCGACGAGCGCCGCGCCGGCCGCCGCCGGAGAAAGCATCGAGAAAAGCCGCCATGGGCTACTGGTCCGCTACAAGCAGGCTACGGAGACGTCGGGCCGAGCGATATCCACATCGAGCCAGCCCAGTGACCCAGGTAGAGGACTATTCTGTCGGAGTTGGGTTCCGCTTGGGGCGGATTGGTGGCGGGTGGCTCGAACCTGTGGACAGCGCGCCGATCAGGGTCGCCTGGGGGCGGCCCTGGGCTCGGCTCCGGGCTGCCTTGTCGCCGGCGCCGGTCGCGTAGCGGCGGTAGCGGGCGTCGGTGCCGCAGCCGGCTGGACTACGGGCGCTTCCACTATCTGATCGGGGCGGGGCCAGCGGAAGTCGTCGGCGCGGCCCGGCTTGGGCGGCAACCGCTCGCCCTTCACCATCACCCGGAAATACGGGGTCTGCGTCGGCGCGAGCTTGCTGCGCCGGCCGCCACCTTGTCCGTCGGACGCCGGACTGACCGAGCTCAGCGCCAGCAGTCCGCCGGGCAGGTTGTCCTGCAGCGTGTCGCCGACCTGGGTGGCGCGGTCGGGTGAGGCATTGCGCGCGATGAGCTGGATTACCGACGCCGGGATCGCCGGTCGCAGGATATCGAGCGTCGTGGTCTCCTCGCGGCCGGCCTGGTTGACGGCGCGCAGCGCGATGCGGCTGTTGTCGGCCTTCTGCTCGAGGGCGCCGCCGCCAGCGGACGCCGCCGCCGGCGGGACAACGGCGGTCGTCGCACTCCACGGAGCCCTGGTTTCGCCGGCCTTGGGTGACGGCTGGGATGCGACGGGCGCGGTCGCGGCGGCAGCGGCGGGCTTCGGTGGACTGATCTTGCGCTGCTCGACCTCCGAGCCGGCGAGCGGAATCGCCCGCTCGGCCTTGGCCTGGGCGAGGTCGCGGCGGATCTCGCGCTCGACGAAGTGGGCGAGCTTGCGGTTGCCGGCCGAGGTGAACGAGATGCCGTCCGATTCGCGCAGCCGCCGCACCAGCCCGGCCGCATCCGGACCCATCGCCACGAAGCTGCCGTTCTCGTCGGCAAAGCCGGCGTAGGCATCGATGAATCGGATGCCATTGAGGTAGGCACGGTCGCGCACGGTGTCGTTGATGACCTGGACGATATCGTTCCAATCGCGCCGCTGCACCCCCGGCAGTCCGATCCAGTAGACCGCGCCGCCGCGCCGCTTCAGCACCTTCATCATCTTGTCGACCCGCCGGCCGTATTCCTCCCGCCAGTCATTACGCCCTGGTTCCAGCCGCCGATTGCCCGCGGCGCGCATCGACCAGCGGTCCTCGCGGCCGAGCATGACCACGGTGATGTGGCTCGGCTCGCGGGTCATCGCCTCCTCGAGCCCTTTGAAATCCTCTTCCGCATCGCCACGCAGCATGCCTGAGACCTGGCGATGCCTGCGGTTGATCTGCAGCCGGCTGTCGGCGCCGAATGCCTCGACGAGGCCGGCAAGCGCGCCTTCGGCAAGGCTGTCGCCGACCACCTGCAGCTTGTAGATGTCACCTTCCGGGAACGGCGTGATGAAGCTCGCCCCGGCCTGATCCTCCTGCGCCGAGACCGGGCTCGGCCCCGCCAGCGCGATGGCAAGCGCAAGGCACAAGGCAAATCGGATGGACAGCCGCTGAATCATCACCCACCCTCCTGCCTCAATCGTTGCAGCAGCGCAAGATCGGCGTGGCCGTCCTGCGGCAGTCCCCGCACCTTCTGAAACAGGCGGATCGCCGCGCGGCTGCCGTTGCCGATGATGCCGTCGGCGACACCGGCATCGAAGCCGAGGTCCGTCAGCCGCCGCTGCAGCTCCCGACGCTCCGCCTGGGTCAGGCCGCGCTCGTCGGCAGGCCAGCTCGCCGCGATCGGTGCCGCGCCGGCGATCCGATCGGCCAGATGGCCGACGGCCAGGGCGTACGAGGTCGAATTGTTGTAGCGCAGGATCGCCTGGAAGTTGCCGGTGGTGAGCCACGCCGGTCCCTGCATGCCGGCCGGCAGAAACAGCTGCAGGTCGGGTGTCGCGCCAGGCAGGCCACGCGATTGCGCATCGACGACGCCGAGCGCCTGCCATTCCGCCCAGGTCATGGCAATGCCGGGCGCCGCGAGCCCATAGTCGAAGCCCTGCGGCAGCCGCACCTCGAAGCCCCAGGCCGCGCCGGCAGACCAGCCCGATGCCCTGAGGTAGCTCGCCGTCGAGGCCAGCGCGTCGGGCACGCTCGACCAGATGTCGCGTCGGCCGTCGTTGTCGAAATCGACCGCATGCGCGGCATAGGTCGACGGCATGAACTGGGTATGGCCCATCGCGCCGGCCCACGAGCCGACCAGATTGCCTGCATCGACCTCGCCGGACTGCATGATGCGCAGCACCGCCAGCAGCTCAGTGCGCCAGAAATCGGCACGGCGCGCGTCGAATGCGGCCAGCGTCGCCAGCGAGCGCACCACCGCGTGGCTGCCCATGGCGCTGCCGAAGTTGCTTTCGATGCCCCAGATCGCCAGCAAGATGTGCCGGTCGACGCCGAAACTGGCTTCGATCGCCGTCAGCAGCGGGGCCAGCTCGGCGAGTTTCTGCCGCCCCGCCTCGATACGGGCGTCCGAGACCAGCGCGCCGACGTATTCGCCAGCGGTCTTGACGTTTTCTGGCTGATTGGCGAGCAGCTCGATCACCTCCGGATCCGGCTCCGGCTCGGCGAACGCGCGATCGATCACCGAGGCAGCGATGCCGAGACCGGAGGCCTGCGACCGCATACGCCGGACGAACCCCGAATAGGTCGCCTGCGGCGTCTCGAGTTCAGTCTTGGCGGCGCTTTGCGGCACGGCATTTCCCGTCTGAGGCGAAGTCTGAGTGACCGGCGGGCCAGCCGGGACCGGCAACAGAACGCGCACGACCAGCACCACCGCGAACGCTGCCAGCGCTGCTGCGGCCGCCGTCGCGGCCATACGCCCGGTTACCGACGCCATGATACTATCGAACCGGTGCGGTGCGAAGCTGGCCGAGCAGCCCGGCGGTCGGCCAGCAGTCGACGGCCAGCCCAGCCTTGCGCTGGTAGCTTCCGATCAGCCAACGGGTATTGGAGCCGATCTTGCCGTCGAGCTTGTCGATTGGCGCGCCGCGGGCTTTCAGCAGCCGCTGGATCTCCTCGACGTCGCGATTGGCGAGCTGCACGATCGGCTTCCACGGAGTGTCGAAATCCGCGACGCCGCCGATCCGGTCGCTCAGATGGCCCACGAACACCGCGTAGAGATCGCTCGTGTTGTAGGCGCGCAGCACCTTGAAGTTGTCAGTCACCAGGAACGACGGGCCATAGGCACCGCCCGGCGACATCAGGTATGCGCTCTTGTCCTGCAGCGCCGCCGGAATCGGCCGGCCGCTGGTGGTCACGACGCCGGCCTTCAGCCATTCGCCCAGCGTGCGGGCATTCGCCGGCCCGTCGTAGCCGCAATCGAGGCCGTTGGGCAGGCGCACCTCGAAGCCCCACGGCACGCCGGCGAGCCAGCCTTTGTCCTTGAGCTGCTTGGCGGCCGAGCCCAGCGCGTCGGCCACCGAGTTGAACAGGTCGGCCTTGCCGTCCTTATCGAGGTCATAGGCCGACTGGTAGAACTCGGAGGGCATGAACTGCGTCAGGCCCATGGCTCCGGCCCACGACGCGCGCATGTTCTGGATCGTGACGATCTTGTCTTCCAGCATCTTGAGCCCGAACAGCAGCTCGCGGCGGAACATCTCCTTGCGCCGGCCGGTGTAGGCTTGCGTCGCCAGCACCCGGATGGCGTAGTGGGGCAGCTTGTGCGAGCCGAACGCCGTCTCGCGGCCCCAGATCGCCAGCACGATGCGGCGGTCGACGCCGAGATCCTTCTCGACGGCATCGAGGGCCGCCGCGTTCGTCTTGGCGAAGCCGCGCGCCTGGGCGGCAAGATTGCCCAGAAGCTTCTTGTCGAGATAATCCTGCGGCGGGCGGGTGAATTCGGCCTGTCCCTTGGCCGATGACTCGGTCCGGCCGGGCAGCACCAGATCGGGCAGGCCGAGGTCCGGCGCGACGCCCTTGAAGGCTGCATCGAACGTCGCGCGCGAGACGCCCATCGCCTTGGCTTCCGGCCACAGCCCCTCGATGAATGCGGCGAAGGCGGGTTGCGCCTGGGCATGCGCCGGCGCCGCGAACCAGGCGCACGTCAGAAGTGCAATCAGCAGCGCAAATCGCAGCCGTTTCATGCCTGTCCCCGCTGGACGCGCCAAAGCCGCCGTACCGACGTGGTCCAGCCGGCTCCACAGTTATCCGATTCCCGGCATAATTACGGCGGCCGGTCGCCGCAAGGCGTGCGGGCCGAGCGTCGTCTCGCCCTCGACCCTTGCGGGCAAGCCTCAAGCCCCCTTCTTCAGTCCTTCGAGCTTGCGTTCCCAGGCCATCGCCTGGGTGACGATCTGGTCGAGGTTGGCGTGCTCCGGCTGCCAGCCGAGCTGGCGCATGATCTTGTCCGGCGCCGCCACCACGGCCGCCGGATCGCCCGGGCGGCGCGGCGACATCTTCACCTCGAAGTCGCGATTCGAGGCATGTCGGACAGCATCGATCACCTGCAGCACGCTGTAGCCCTTGCCATAGCCGCAGTTGAACACGTCCGACCGGCCACCGCCGCGCAGGTGCTTCAGCGCCGACATGTGGGCGCGGGCCAGGTCCTTGACGTGGATGTAGTCGCGGACGCAGGTGCCGTCGGCGGTCGGGTAGTCGGTCCCGAAGACTTCCATGTGCGACCGCTGGCCGAGCGCCGTCTCGCAAGCCACCTTGATCAGGTGCGTCGCCCGCGGCGTCGACTGGCCGGTGCGGCCCAGCGGATCGGCGCCGGCGACATTGAAATAGCGCAGTGCCACATAATTGAAATCGTGCGCCCGCGAGGTGTCGGCCAGCATGATCTCGGTCATCAGCTTCGAAGAGCCGTAGGGCGACATCGGCTTCAGCGGGGCATCCTCGTCGACCGGCCGGTCACCTGTCATGCCGTACACCGCCGCGGTCGAGGAGAAGATGAAGTGCTTCACGCCGCGGGCGACCGCAGCCTCCATCAGCGCGCGCGACTTGACGGTGTTGTTGTAGATAGTAGCCGAGCGGGTCGGCGACCGACTCCGGGACCACGATCGAGCCGGCGAAATGGATGATCGCTGTCACCTCGTACTTGCCGATGACGGTGCGGACGAGGTCCTGGTCGCCGCAGTCGCCGACCACGAGTTGTGCCTGCGCCGGCACCGCCCAGCGGAAACCGGTCGTCAGATTGTCGAGCACCACCACTTGCAGGCCCGCGTCGAGCAGCTCCAGCACCATGTGGCTGCCGATGTATCCCGCTCCGCCCGTGACCAGTACGCTCATGACCGTTGACCCCCGCTGATTGCGCCGTACGCGACGATGACAAATGGAACCTGGTCGCGCACACTAGGACTGTTGCTTTTCGGTGTCCTTATCGGTCAACAGCTTCGCCACAAGTGTGTTGCAGAATTGAAGCAGGCCGCCACTTGATGGATCGCGCAGAAGTTGCGACATCCGGTCTGTCAGGAAGATGCCCACGTCCATTCGAACCTGCCCTGGAGATGCGATCATGCCGACGCCTCGTAAGCCGATCCGCAAGGCGGTATTTCCGGTGGCCGGGCTCGGCACGCGGTTCCTGCCGGCGACCAAGGCGATGCCGAAGGAGATGCTGACGGTGGTCGACCGGCCGGTGATCCAGCACGTGGTCGACGAGGCGCGGGCGGCGGGCATCGAGCACCTGATCTTCATCACCGGCCGCAACAAGGGCGTGATCGAGGATCATTTCGACAGCCAGTACGAGCTCGAGAGCACGTTGCAGGCGCGCGGCAAGAAGAACGAGCTCGACCTGCTGTCGCGCGACCTGCCCGAGGCCGGCCAGACGAGCTTCACCCGCCAGCAGGCCCCGCTCGGCCTCGGCCACGCCGTGTGGTGCGCCCGCGAGCTGGTCGGCAACGAGCCGTTCGCGCTGCTGCTGCCCGACATGCTGCATCACGGCGGCAAGGCCTGCCTCGCCGAGATGATCGAGGCCTATGACGAGCATGGCGGCAACCACATCGCGGTGTCGCCGGTGCCGGAGGACCAGACCCACCTCTACGGCATCGTCGGGGTCGAGAACATCAAGGCCAAGGTGTCGGCGATCACCGCCATGGTCGAGAAGCCGCCGCGCGGCACCGCGCCGTCGAACCTGCACATCACCGGCCGCTACATCCTGCAGCCGGAGATCTTCGCGCTTCTGGCGGCGCAGGAACGAGGCGCCGGCGGCGAGATCCAGCTCACCGACTCGATGATCAAGCTGTGGCAGGAGCACGCGGCAGCCGTTCCACGCCGTGCGCTTCGACGGCAAGATCTACGATTGCGGCTCGAAGATCGGCTTCCTCGCCGCCAACGTCGCCTACGCGCTCGCCCGCGACGACCTCGGTCCCGCTCTCAAGGCCGAGCTGAAACGGCTGCTTTGACCACTCCGGGAAGTTGCCGGGAAGACCTGCTCGCCGGCTAGCCCGCCAGCTCCCGCCGGAGCACATGCTTCAACACCTTGCCCGAGGGATTGCGCGGCAGCGCGTCGCGGACGAATAGCGCATCGGGCACCTTGAAGCGGGCGAGCCGCGCGGCGCAATGCGCGGCCAGGGTTGGATAGTCGAGCGCCTGCCCGGCCTTCAGCACGACGAACGCGCACGGGCGCTCGCCCCATTGCGGATCGGGCCGCCCGATGACCGCCGCCTCGCTTACCTGCGGCAGCTCGTAGATCACCCGCTCGACCTCGGACGAGGCGATATTCTCGCCGCCGCTGATGATCAGATCCTTCTTGCGATCGGTGAGATAGAGGAAGCCTTCCGCATCGAGATGCCCGACGTCGCCGGTGTGCAGCCAGCCGTCATGGAAACTCGCCGCGTTCTTCTCCGGCGCGTTCCAGTAGGCATTGGTGACCTTCGGACCGCGCACGCAGATCTCGCCGGTCGCGCCGGCGCCGAGCGCGACGTTGTCGTTGCCGATGATCGACACCTCGACGAACGGCAGCGCCGGTCCGACCGAGCCGATGTGCGAGATCTCATGGCCGGGCAGCATCAGCGTGTCGCCGGCGCTGGTCTCGGTCAGGCCGTAGGCGTCGATGTAGCGGGCGGCGGGGAACACGGAAGCAAAATCGCGAATGCGCGTCTCGGGCGTGCGCTCGCCGCCGCCGATGCACCACTGCGAGTGACGACAGATCGAAGTCCTTGGCGCGGCCCGAGCCCATGATCGCATTCAGCATGACCGGCGCGAGCCAGGCGCCGGTGAGCTTCTCGCTCTCGATCCGCGACAGCGCCGCGACCGGATCGAAATTGCGGTGCAGGTCGATGGTGCCGCCGGCGAGCAGCACCGCCACGCCCGGCAGGTCGAACCCGCCGACATGATAGAGCGGCCCGACGACCAGCAGGCGGTCGCGGCGGCCGAGCCCCAGCGAGACGATGTGCGCGTAGCACTTCCAATGGAAGTTGGCGTAGGTGTGCATCACGCCCTTGGGCCGGTCGGTGGTGCCCGACGTGTACATCAGACGGAACAGATCGCTCTCGCCGCAATGGGCCTGCGGCGCCGGCCGGACCTCGGCCGGGAACAGCGCGCGGGCGTCATGCTGGCAGGCCCCGTCGGCGATCATCACCGGCAGGTCGAGCGCGCCGGCGACGGCCGCGAACTCGTCGTCGGCGATCAGCAGAGCCGCACCGGAATCCGACAGGATGTGCCGCACCTCCTCGACCGCGAGGCGGAAGTTGATCGGCAGGGTGACAGCGCCAAGATGGCTGACTGCCATCGTGAGCTCGATGAACGCCGGCGAATTCTTCATCAGCAGCGCCACCACGGTGCCCTTCGCCACACCGCGCGCGGCCAGTCCGCCCGACGCCCGGACGATGCGATCGGCAAGCATCGCGTAGGTGATGCGCTCGGCGCCATAGAGGATTGCCGGCTGTTGTGGCGCGAGCCGCGCCTGATAGAGCACGGCGGCTGACAGGTTGAGCATCGCTCGTCTCCCTTGCGGGCCGTTCAGTAGGACCTTGGCAGGCCGAGGTTCTGGCCGGCGATGAAATTCAATATCATCTCCTCCGAGATCGGCGCGAAGCGGAACAGCCGCGCATCGCGCCAAAGGCGCTCGACGTGCATGTCCTTGGCGAACCCCATGCCGCCCATCGTCTGCATCGCCTGCTCGATCCCGGCCGAGGCCGCCTGCGACGCCAGCAGCTTGGCGACGTTGGCCTCGGTGCCATAGGGCTTGCCCGTATCGAACAGCGTGGCGGCCTTGTAGTTCATCAGCCGCGCGCATTCGACCTCGGCCCAGTGCTGCGCCAGCGGAAACTGGATGCCCTGGTAGGCGGCGATCGGCTTGCCGGCGAACACCTTGCGCTCCTTGGCGTAGTCGACGCCGAGCCGGATCGCGAGCTCGGCCGCGCCGACCAGCCCGGCGGTCGTCACGATGCGCTCGGTATTGAGCACGTCGAGCAGCTCCGGCCAGCCGCCGTCGAGCGTGCCGACCAGCTCGCCGCCGTCGATCGCCACGTCGTCGAAATAGACGTTGCAGGACGACAGCGTATTGGTGCCGAGCTTCTCGATCGGCGAGAACGACAGGCCCTTGCGCGCGGTGTCGACCAGGAACATCGACAGTCCGTGCGTGCGCTTCGCCTTGCCATCGTACCTGGCAGTGCGCGCGACCACGAGCAGCTTCTGCGCGCTCTCGACGCCGGTGATCCAGATCTTGCGGCCGTTGAGGCGCCAGCCGTTGCCGGACTTCTCGGCGAAGGTGGTTATCTCGAGCGTATTGGAGCCGGCGTCGGGCTCGGTCAGCGCCATGGCGCAGTTGATCTCGCCGGAGATGATCTTCGGCAGCAGCTCGGACTTCATCGCCGGCGTGCCAAAGCGCGAGATCGACACCCCGCCGAAGATCGGGTTGATCATGAACAGCTGGCCGACGGTCGAGCCGCCGCCCGCCGCCGAAAGCCGCTCGACGATCAGCGCCATCTCGAGCATGCCGAGGCCGGCGCCACCATGCTCGGCCGGCAGCGCAACGCCGCACAGGCCGGCCTCGCATACCGCCTGCCAGAATTCCGCCGGGAACTCCTTTTTTGCGTCCTGGCCGCGCCAGTAGTCGAGGCCGAACCGGTTCCCGACCCTGGTCGCGGTGTCGGCGATCATTCGCTGGTCGTCGGTGAGGTTGAAATCCATGTCCGGTCTCCGCGTCTCAGCTCGCCAGCAGATGCAGGGGGTCTTCGAGTGCGCTGCCGAGATCATCGAGCAGCGCCAGCGCTTCCGCCTGCCCGAACCGGCTCGCGTCGTAGCTGAGTGCAAGGGCAAGCTCCCGCCCCCAGACGACGCCGCCGTCGGCGGCGGGCCGCGGCATCGGGCGCGCGGCGCCGAGCGTCACCACCGCGCCCCAGCCCGGCGGCACCGTCGGCGCGAGCAGCCGGATCATGCTTGCCCGGACATCGACGACGATATCGCCGCCGGCGGCGCCCGACGAGACGTTGCCAAGTTGTCCCGACAGCGCGGCGCCGGAGAGGCCGGCTGGCGCCTCCACTGCCGCGATGCCGTCGGCGCGGGCGATGCCGAGGACGAATTCGCCGCGTGATGGCTGGGCGCGCTCCAGCGCCCTCAGGCAGGCGATCGCAACCAGGTGGCCGCGATCGAGCCTTCGCGCGCCACCGCGCTGCAGCCCGCGCTCGATCTCGTCGAGACGACCGGCGTCGATGTCGGCGACGGCGAACGACAACGCTGGTCCCGTGGGCGAAAGCGCCGCCGGCCGCCTGGTCAGCGGCTCGGCGCGCAAGGCAACATCGGCGGGCACGATTCTGGCCGGTGGCTGCGGCTCGCCGCCTGGCGGCATGCTCCTGCCCGCCTCCGCCTGCAAGACGTCCGCCGCCTTGATGCGGCCGTTGGGACCGCTGCCCTCGATCCCGGCCAGCGCAACTCCGGCCTGCCGCGCCAGCCGCCGCGCGTAGGGGGTGGCGATGATCCGCGCGTCGACGGATGCGGCCGGCGGGGTTGCGGCATGGTCGAGCTGCCAGCGGCCGATCACCGTGCCGACCGCGACGTCGTCGCCGGCCGCAGCCAAATGCAGCAGCATGGTGCCGCCGCTCGGCGCCTCGACCTCGTTGACGATCTTGTCGGTCTCGATCTCGACCACGCAATCGCCCTTGGCGAAGCGCTCGCCGACCGCCACCGCCCAGCGCGCGACGCGGCCCTCGGTCATGGTTAGACCGAGCTTCGGCATGACGAGGTCGGACGCTGCGGCCATGCTCAGGTGCCGGTGAAGGTTGCCGGGCGCTTCTCGAGGAAGGCGCTGCAGCCCTCCTTGCTGTCGGCGGTGTCGAGCACCAGGCCGATCATCGCCTGCTCGTGCGCCAGGGCCGACGGCAGCGGCATGTCGGCGCCGCTCTGCAGGGTCCGTTTCAGCAGCTTCAGCACCAGCGGCGACTTGGCGGCGATCTTGGCCGCCAGCGTCTTGGCGGCGGTCATCAGTTCGGCCTTCGGAACGACCCTGTTGGCAAGCCCGATCGCCACCGCCTCGGCCGCCGAAAGCTGCTCGCCCGCGAACATGATCTCCTTTGCCCGGCACAACGGCACCTGGCGGATGATGCGCTGCGTGCCGCCGGCGCCGGGGAACAGCCCGAGGGTGATCTCCGGCAGGCCGAGCCGCGCCGTATCCGCCAGGATGCGGATGTCGGTGGCCAGGATCAGCTCGGTGCCGCCGCCGAGCGCGAAGCCGTTGACGGCGGCGATGGTCGGCTTGTCGCTCACCTCGATGCGGCGAAACACGCGGTGCACGATCTCGGCAAATTCCTGGTAGTGGGCAAGACCGTTGCGCGACTTGAGATCGGCGATGTCACCGCCGGCAACGAAGGCCTTGTCGCCGGCGCCGGTCAGGATGATCACGCGCACCGCGGCATCCTCGCTCACTCGGCCGAATGCGGCCTCGAGTGCCAGCAGCGTCGGAATATCGAGGGCGTTGAGCACCTTCGGCCGGTTGATCGTGATCGTGGCAATCGCGCCTTCGATATCGACCAGAACGGGTTCCATGGACATTTCGAATGCACTCCTCGATTTTCACGCCAGGGTGCGGCGCACCCCGGCGGCGATACGTTGCGCGTCCGGCCGGTACCAATCCTCGAGCGTCCTGGCGAACGGCGGCGGCATGAATGGAGCGGCGACCCGCACGATCGGCGCGTCGAGCTCGTCGAAGCCGACATCGGCCATGCGGGCCGCGATCTCGGCACCGATGCCGAAAGCTTCCACCGCCTCATGCACGATGACGAGGCGATGGGTCTTCGCCAGCGAGGCAAGCACCGCCGCCTCGTCCCAGGGCTGCAGCGAGCGCAGGTCGATCACCTCGGCCTCGACGCCATCCGCCGCCAGCTGCGCCGCGGCCGCGACGCACGCCTCGCGCATGCCGCCATAGGTGACGATCGTTACGTCGCCGCCGGCGCGGGCCAGTGCAGCCTTGCCGATCGGGACAGGCGCCGGCGCGTCCGCCAGATCACCCTTCGTCGCATAGAGCGCCTTGTTCTCGATCACCATCACCGGATCGGGATCCTCGATCGCCGCGCGAACGAGGCCATAGGCGTCGGCGACGGTCGCCGGGCAGACGACCTTCAGGCCGGGCACATGCGCGAGCCAGGCTTCCAGGCACTGCGAATGCTGCGGGCCGGCACTGATGCCGCCGCCGTGCGGCATGCGCACCACCATCGGCACCGAGCACTGGGCGCCGAACATGTAGCGCGCCTTGGCAGCCTGGTTGACGAGGGCGTCCATGGCGAGGGTGACGAAATCCATGAACATCACCTCGACCACCGGCCTGAGGCCGCTCATCGCCGCCCCCACGGCCGCGCCGACAATTCCGGCCTCGGAAATCGGCGTATCGCGGACGCGCGCGGGGCCGAACTTGCCCTGCAGGCCGCGGGTCACGCCGAACGGTCCGCCGGCGGCGCCGACGTCCTCGCCGAGCAGGATCACCGACGGATCGGCGGCCATCGCGTCGGCGAGCGCGCGGTTGATCGCCTGGCCAAAGCGCAGCTCGCTCATGCCGCCGCTCCTGCCTCGAGTGTCCGCGGCGGCGAATAGACATCGGCCAGCGCGCCGGCGACGGTCGGCAGCGTGCCCTTGCGCCCGGCCGCTATGGCAGCAGCCACCTCCTGCGCCGCTTCCCGCCGGTTATCGGCGAATGCCTGGCCGTCGCCCGCCTTCGCCGCCAGCGCCCGCTCCAGCCTGAGGATCGGGTCATGCGCCTCGAACGCCGCCATCTCCGCCGGGTCGCGGTATTTCTGCGGGTCGCCTTCGAAGTGGCCGCGCACCCGCGTGGTCTTGCACTCGATGAGGCGCGGTCCGCCGCCGCCGCGGACTTCGCCGGCCAGCTCCCGCGCCGCGGCGCTCACCGCGATGACATCGTTGCCGTCGACCGCCAGCGACCGGATGCCATGCGCCTCGGCCAGCCGGCACGCCGTCACGGCAACCTGCTGCGCGGTCGGCGAGAACTCCGACCAGCCGTTGTTCTCGCACACGAACAGCACCGGCAGCTTCCACACCGCGGCGAGATTGAAGCTCTCGTGCAGCACGCCTTCCGCGATCGCGCCGTCGCCGAACATGACGACGGCGATGGCGCCGTTGCTCCTGATCTGATGGGCAAGAGCGCTGCCGACCGCGAGCGGCAGGCCGGCGCCGACGATGCCGTTGGCGCCGAGCATGCCGACCGACATGTCGGCGATGTGCATCGAGCCGCCGCGACCTTTGCAGATGCCTTCGGTGCGGCCCATGATCTCCAGGAAGAAGCGATCGAGCGGAACGCCCTTGGCAATGGCGTGGCCGTGGCCGCGGTGGTTCGAGGCGAGAGTGTCGTCGCGCCGCAGCGCCGCCACGACGCCCGCCGCGACCGCCTCCTGGCCGATCGAAAGATGAATGAAGCCCGGGATCTCGCCGTCGGCGAACAGCTGCGAGAGCCGCGTCTCGGCCTCGCGGATCACGCACATCGTGCGGTGCAGCGCGAGCAGCGCGGACAGATCCGCCGGCAGGTCAGGGCTCATCTGGCGCGTTCCATCCCGGTTGAGATCGTGATTGGGGCGCACAGTGGGCCCGGCGGCCGCACGCCGTCAACTCAAAAATGAACTATGGCTCATTGTTCATTTTGTTGACACGAGGCCACCGCATGACCTATTGGCTCTTGTGCCGGCCGACGCGCCCGCCCCGCCCGCGAGGTGATCGATTGCCCGACGCCAGACATCTGCCGCACAGGAACGCCGGCCGGGCTGCCACGGCGCCGCGGATGACACGCGCGAGCAAGGCCGAAGCCACCCGGCGCAACCTGATCGACGCCGCCGCCCGGGTGGTCGGTGCCGAAGGCTACGCCAACGCCTCGGTCGCCAAGATCACGGCACTGGCCGATGTCGCCCAGGGGACGTTCTATAACTATTTCGACTCGCAGCAGGACCTGTTCGACCACCTGCTGCCCGAGCTCGGCGGCCAGCTTCTGGATTTCATTCGCGAGCGCGTCGCCAGCGAGGGCGACAGCTTCAAGCGCGAGGAGATCGGGTTCCGGGCGTTCTTCGAGTTCGTGCGCGCGCGGCCGGAGTTCTATCGCATCCTGAACGAGGCGGAGACGTTCTCGCCGAAGGCGTTCGCGGATCACATGCGCAACATGGCCGAAGGCTATCTTCGCGCCCTGCGCAGCTCGGCGGCGAAAGGCGAGCTGGCAGGCTTCGAGGATCGCGAGCTCGAGGTCGTCGTCTACATCCTGCTCGCCGCGCGCAACTACCTCGCGTTCCGCTACATGCGCAGCGCCGCCGCGCCCGCGCCGCTGCCCGACTGGATCGTCCGCGCCTACATGAAGCTGCTCGATCACGGCATCAGGGCCGACCAGCGGTCGCGCGGTGCCGCGAGATCGCGAGGGCAGGTGCCGGCCGCCAGCGTCGCGGCATCGCCGGCGCAGCGACTGATCGCGCGATCGGCCAACGGTGCGGCCGTCGAGATGAAGGTCGTCGCGAGCGACCGCGACAGCGACGGCTGCGTCGTCCGCTCGGCGCTGCTCGAGCTGCTCGAGGCGGCCGGGCGGCAGATCGCCCAGGGCGCAGCCGCCACGCACGCGGGCTCGGTCATGCCCGAGCTGCTGTCGTTCAGCGCGAATTTTCCCCGTCGCAGTCCGGCGGCGCGGCTCATCGGATCGGGAAGCGCCGAAATAACCGGCAGCCATGTGGTCGCGACGCTCGCCATCCACGAGGCCGGCCGCCGCGACCAGGCGCCGGTGGCAACAGCACATGCGCTCTATCGCCTGCCAGGATTGCCGCCTGCGCATGCCTCGGCCCCGCTGCCTTCTGCGAAGCTGCGCCGAAAGCTGCGCAAGCGCTGAATCGACCGTCGTCAAAGGGTGCAGCAAGACGCCCGCCATCAACGAGCCGAATAACACCAGGAGGAATGCCAGATGTCAGAAGGATCGAGACGGGCCAGCCGTCGCAGTGTGCTCAAGGGCATCGCTGCCAGCAGCGCCGCGATGATCGCCGCCCCGCATGTCGCAGGCGCGCAAGCCAAGGTGATCAAGATCGGCATGCCGACGATCCTGTCGGGTCGCGTCGCCCAGCTCGGCACGTCGTCGCGCAACGCGGTGATGATGGAGATCGAGAAGGTCAACGCCGCCGGCGGTCTCGCCGGACGGCCGATCGAAATGGTGGTCCGCGACAGCAAGGGCCAGCCGCAGGAAGCCGCCCGCGTCGCCCGCGAGCTCGTCAACACCGACGGCTGCGAATTGCTGATCGACGCCGAGGCATCGTCCGGAGCGTTCGCCGTGCAGGAAGTGGCCAAGGACCTCGGCGTCCTGTGCATCCACACCAACTCCGAGACGACCTCGCTCACCGCCGATCCCAAGATCCGCATCCCGAACAGCTTCCGCGTGGCTCGCCAGGGCGTGCACGACTCGATCGTCGGCGGCTCCTACGCGGCGAAGGTCGCCAAGGCGAAGAACATCAAGAAATGGATGACCTGCTCGCCGGACTACGCCTATGGCCGCGACACCACCGCCCAGTTCGTCGAGTATCTGAAGACCTTCGCTCCCGACGTCGAGGTGGTCGGCGAGGCGTGGCCGAAGCTGTTCCAGCCCGACTACACGGAAGTCATCACCAAGATCCTGCAGACCAAGCCGCAGGCCCTCTACTCCTGCCTGTGGGGCGGCGACCTGACCTCGTTCATCGACCAGGGCAACATCTATGCGCTGTTCGGCCAGGCCGAGTTCTTCGCGGTCAACATGGCCGACTACACCGCGCTGACGGTGGTCAAGAACCTGCCGAAGGGCATCCACTCCGGCAACCGCTACATCAAGACCTTCCCGCGCACGCCCGAGAACGCCGCCTGGGGCGACGCCTACCGCGCCAAGTACAAGGAATACCCGACCAACTGGTCGTGGGAGAACGCCACCGCGGTGCATTTCCTCGACGCCGCGGCGAAGAAGGCCAACTCGGCCGATGGCGCCAAGCTGATCGAGGCGCTGCGCGGCCTCACCATCAAGTCGCCGTTCGGCACCGACGGCACGCTGACGATGCGCGCTTCCGACCAGACGGTGATCAACTACGCGATCGGCTGGGGCACCACGATTCCGGGCGAGCCCTACGTGCCGGAGGTGAGTGGCGGCGACTGGAAGCAGATCCTCGAGCTCGAGGCCGCCTGGCTCAAGAAGAACTACCCCTGACCGCCCGATTCCTCTCCCCGCCCCGTGGGGAGAGGTCCGCCGTCAGCGGGCTGCCGCGCCAGGCGCTGGTTCCGTCCGATCGAGGTGCCTCTTGGATCTCACTGCCCTTGCAACCTGCCTGACGACCGCCTCGTGCGTCATCACCCAGACCACCAGCGGCCTCATCATCGGCATGCTGCTGTTCCTGGTGGCGGCGGGCCTGACGCTGATCTTCGGCGTGCTCAACGTCGTCAATTTCACCCACGGCTCGTTCTACATGCTGGGCGCGTACTTCGCCTATACCGCGTATGTGGCAACCGACAGCTACCTGCTGGCGGTGCTGGCCGCAGGCCTCGGCGTCGGGCTGTTCGGCATGATCTTCGAGCGCTTCTTCATGAGCCGCGTCTACGGCTCGAACGTGTTGATGCAGCTTCTCGTCTGCTACGGCTTCATCCTCATCCTCGACGACGCGGTGAAGATCATCTGGGGGCCGGAATTCAAGTCGATGGGCATGCCGGCACAGTTCCAGGCGCCGCCGCTGCTGGTCGGCGGTGGCGTCATCCCGGTGTTCTACCTGTTCCTGATCCTGGTGACGCTGGCGATCGGCCTCGGGCTGTGGCTGCTGATCCAGAGGACGCAGTTCGGCAAGATCGTTCGCGCCGCCGCGGTCAACCCCAGGATGGTGTCGGCGCTCGGCATCAACACGCAGCTGGTCTACGCGCTGGTGTTCGGCCTCGGCGGCATGCTCGCCGGCCTCGCCGGAGCACTGGCGGTGCCGGTCCGCTCGCTGGTCTCCGGCATGGGGTTCTCGGTCCTGATCGAGAGCTTCATCGTCACCGTGATCGGCGGCATGGGCTCGATCGCCGGCGCGCTCGTCGGATCGATCCTGATCGGCCTCGTCCGCGCCTTCGGCACCATCGGCTTCCCGCTGTTCACCGAGGGCCTGATGTTCCTGCTGATGGCCGTGGTGCTGACCCTGAAGCCGAGCGGCCTGTTCGGCAGGGAGGGCTAGGCGATGAGCTCCGGCAGAACCCTGCAGCGTGACCTCGCCATTGCCGCCGCCGCCCTGGTCGTGCTGCTCGCCTTGCCGCTGGTCTGGCCGAACAAAGCGCTGATCGACCTCGTCATCCGCATCTCGGCCTTCGCGCTGTTCGCCACCTCGCTCAACCTGCTGGTCGGATACACCGGCATGGTGTCGTTCGGCCACGGCATGTTCTTCGGTCTCGGCGCCTACGGCTTCGGCCTGATCATGCAGAAGCTCGGCACCTCGCTCCCGGTCGCCTTCCTCATGGCACTGGCGCTGAATGGCGTGGTCGCGCTGGTGATCGGCCTGATCAGCATTCGCCTCAAGGAGATCTACTTCTCGTTCGTGACGCTCGCCCTGCAGATGCTGATCTACAGCCTGATCATCGCCTGGGTGCCGCTCACCGGCGGCGATCAGGGCCTGCAGGGCGGCATCCCGCGCCCCGCCTTCCTCGGCATCGCGCTGAGCCAGATCGGCCATCTCTACGCCTTCAGCGTGGTGCTGCTGATCGCCGGCCTGCTGATCCTGCGACATATCGTCGAGAGCCCGTTCGGATTCACCTTGCGGCTCATTCGCGACAATGCCGACCGCGCCGCGTTCCTCGGCATCAACGTATTCCGGGTGAAGCTCGCGGCGTTCGTGATCGCCGGCGTGGTGGCCGGCGCCGGCGGCATCATCATGGCGCTGTTCGTCTCCGGCGCCTACCCCGAGTTCTCGAACTGGACGATGTCGGGCGAGGCGGTGTTCATGATCATGATGGGCGGCGTCGGCACGTTCCTCGGCCCCACCGTCGGCGCGGTGATCCTGCTGATGCTGAACGATCTCGTCACGCGGCGGACCGAGCACCACGGACTGGCGCTCGGCGCCATCATCCTGCTGTTCGCCCTGGGGCTGCGCAAGGGCGTGACCGACTTCATCGCCGAGAAGTGGCGCAACCGGCAGGCGCCCGGCGGCCAGGCTTGAGGAGGAGCGTGCAATGGCGGAACGAGGGCAATTGACCGGAGTGGCCGTCGTCACCGGTGGCGCCAGCGGCATCGGCGCGGCCTGCTGCATCGAGCTGGCGAGCCGCGGCGCGACGGTCGCGGTGGTCGATCGCAACCTGGCGCAGGCGCAAGCGGTTGCTCGCGACATCGCCGGCGCGACCGCGTTCGCCGGCGACGTGACCGACGAGGCGGCGCTCGCCGCCGTCGCCGCACGCATCGAGGCCGAGCTCGGCGCGGTCGAGATCCTGGTCAACAGCGCCGGCATCATCCAGACGCCCGATCGGCCCGCCGACCTCGCCATGAGCGTGTGGGACGACGTCGTGCGCGTCGACCAGCGGGGCACCTATGTCGCCAGCGTCGCGTTCGCCAGGGCGATGATCGGCCGCGGCCGCGGCGCGATCGTCAACATCGCCTCGATCGCCGGCATGCGCGCGATGCCGCTGCATTCCTATGCCCCGGCCAAGGCAGCGGTCATCTCGATGACGGCGTGCCTGGCCGCCGAATGGGGCCCGTCCGGGATCAGGGTCAATGCGGTCTCGCCCGGCTATACCCGCACCCCGGCCCTGCAGGGCGCGATCGATCGCGGCCAGCGCGATGTCAGCCGCCTCGAGGGCAATGCCGCACTGGGCCGCCTGGTGCTGCCGGTCGAGATCGCCAAGGCGGTCGCATTCCTCGCCGGCCCCGACGCCAGCGCCATCACCGGCATCAATCTCCCGGTCGATGCCGGCTGGCTGGCGGCGACGCCGTGGAACACGTATGGCGGCCTCAGGCCACAGGGAAACTGACGCGCATGCTGGAGATCAAGCACCTGTCGAAGTCGTTCGGCGGCGTCAAGGCCATCTCGGATGTGACGCTGGCCTTCCCCACCGGCTCGCTGTCGGCGGTGATCGGGCCAAACGGCGCGGGAAAAAGCACGTTCTTCAACCTGATCAGTGGCGGGTTGCGGCCGACCTCCGGCGAGGTCGTCCTCAACGGCGTCAATCTCGTCGGCAAGTCCCGCGCCGAGATCATCGCCGCCGGCATCGGCCGCGCCTTCCAGATCGCCAAGATCTTCCCCTCGCTCACCGTCCGCGAGACGCTGCTGTCGGCGGTGACCGCGCACCAGGGCCGCTATGCGCACATGCTGCGCCGCTTCCCGCTCGCCGGCACCCGCGACCGGGTGGCCGAGGTGGCGGACATGCTGGGCCTCGCGCCCTGCCTCGACACGCTGTCGGCCAATCTCTCGCACGGCGACCAGAAGCTGCTCGATATCGCGCTCGCCCTGGTGCTCGAGCCTCGCGTGCTGCTGCTCGACGAGCCGACCGCCGGCATGGGGCCGGACGAGCGCTGGCGCATGATCGACAAGATCCACCAGCTGTGGGAAGCGCAGAAGATCACGCTGATCTTCATCGAGCACGACATGGACATCGTGTTCAAGATCGCGCCGATGATCCGGGTGCTGTGCTATGGCCGCGTCCTGGCCGAAGGCACGCCCGATCAGATCCGCTCGAACCAGGCGGTGATCGACGCCTATCTCGGAACCGACGAGGCGCACGCGGCATGAGCGAACCGGTCGTCAGCACCCACGGCCTCGATGTCTTCTATGACAAGAGCCAGATCCTGTTCGGCATCGACCTCGAGCTGCGGCAGGGTCAGACGCTCGCGCTCCTCGGCCGCAACGGCGCGGGAAAAAGCACGACGATGAAGGCGATCGCCGGCATCGCCCCGCCCGGCCAAGGGCACGGTGCACGTGCGTGGCCGCGACGTCACCGGCGCGCCGTCCTACCGGATCGCCCGCCTCGGGATCGGCTACGTACCCGAGGATCGGCAGGTGTTCCCCGAGCACTCGGTCGAGGACAACCTGCGGATCGCCATCAAGAAAGGGCCCGACGGCCAGGACGACTGGCCGGTCGAGCGCATCTTCACGACATTCCCGCTGCTGGACGCCGCTTCGCCACCGGATGGCCGGGCGCCTGTCCGGCGGCGAGCAGCAGATGCTCGCGATCGCCCGGACCTTGATGGGCAATCCGGTGGCGCTGCTGCTCGATGAGCCGAGCGAGGGACTGGCGCCGATCATCGTCGCTCAGATCGGCGCGCTGCTGCGCCAGCTGCGGAAATCGGGCGCGACGATCCTGATCGCCGAGCAGAACATGCACTTCTGCCTCGGCATCGCGAGCGACGCTATCGTGATCGACAAGGGCCAGATCGTCTATCGCGACACCATCGACGGCCTGAAGGCCAACGACGATATCCGGAAGCGCTATCTGGCGATGTGAGCACCTGCACGCGGAGGCATGACATGGCAACCCTGGCAACCGACCTTGCGAACTTCGTCTCATCGATCAACCTCGAGCGATTGCCGCCCGAGGTGGTGGAGAAGGCGAAGGCCTGCCTGCTCAACGCCTACGGCATGGGTCTCGACTGCCATGATACCCCCTATGCGCCGGTCGCCCGGGCGGCGGCGATCGCGATGGACGGCGAGGTCCGAGACGGCGCGACGATGCTGGCCGACGGCCGCCGCACCACCGTCGGCGGCGCCTGCCTCGCCAATGCCGCGCTGTTCCATGGCCGCGGCCAGGAGGACACCTGCGGCGCGGCCCACTTCGGCACGATCCTGGTGCCGCTGCTGACCGCGATGATCGAAACCCGCGGCTATCCCACTGCCCGGCTGGTCCCGGCGCTGGTCGCCGGCTACGAGGCGGGCGGTCTCTTCGAGCATGCCTTGGCCGGCGCGACGACCCCGGCCGGCTTCCGATCGACCGCGACCTATGGCGTGATCGCGGCGGCGGCGGCGGCAGCGAGGCTGATGGAGCTCGACGCCCGACGGACGGCCGCGGCGCTTTCGACAGCCGTGTCGTTCACCGGCGGCGTCCTGCAATCATTCGCCGACGGCACCGACGAGTGGCGTTACCAGCCGGGCGTCATCGCCCGCAACGGCCTCGCCGCCGCCGAGCTTGCCCGCGCCGGCGCAGTCGCCGCGCCCCATGCCTTAGAGGGCAAGGCCGGTCTCGCCCGCACCTTCGGCCGCATCGACGTGGATGCCGCCGAGCTGCGCCGGCGGATCGGCGCCGACTGGTCGATCCACCGGGTCACCTTCAAGCCGTATCCCGTCTGCGCCTTCAACCAGACACCGGTGACCGCCGCGCTGGCGCTGCGCGACGAGCTTGGCGGCGTGCCGCCGGAAAGCGCGCGCGTGCGTATGAACCCGTACGAGTGCGGCTACGCCGGGATGGACGCCAAGGGACCGTTCACGACCATCTCCGGCACCCTGATGAGCATCCCGTTCTGCATCGCCGCGACCCTTATCCACGGGGTGCCGGACACGAAGCGGATGACCACCTACGACGATCCGAAGGTGAACGCGCTGGTGGACCGCATCACGCTCGTCAGCGACGCCAGCGTGCCAACGCTGAGCACGATCATCGAGGCGACCGCCGCCGATGGCCGCAGCGTTGTGCGCAGCCAACGCATGACGCCCGCCGACTACAGCTATAGCCGCTCCGGCGTGTCGGAGCTGGTTCGGCGGGTCGGGCGCGAGCAGAACGTGCCGATGGCCGCCTTCGACCTGCTGGAAGCATTCGTCGACAAGCTGCCGGGCGGCGACCTGTCGCCGGTGCTCGCGGCATTCCGGCTGCTGGAGCCGCGACGGGCCGCAGCCTGACGCGGCCTCACGCAAGCCCGAGCCGCAGCAGGTCGTGCACGTGCACGACACCGGTCGGCTTGCCGTTCTCGAGCACGAACAATGCCGTGATCCGCGAGGCATTGATCTGCTCGAGGGCGGCCGACGCCAGCATCGTGGCGGCGATCGTCTTCGGGTTGCGGGTCATGATCTGACCGGCGGTGGCGTTCAGCAGATCCTGGCCCATGTGTCGCCGCAGGTCGCCGTCGGTGATGATGCCGACGAACCGGCCGTTCCTGTCGACGATGCCGAGGCAGCCGAGCGCCTTCGAGGTCATGGTGACGAGGGCCTGGCTCATCACGTCGTCCTCGCGAGCGAGCGGCAGCCGCTCGCCGGTGTGCATGACATCGCCGACGAACTTCAGCTTGGCGCCAAGCGAGCCGCCAGGATGGAACACCTTGAAGTCGTGTGCCGAGAACCCCTTGGCCTCGAGCAGTGCCACGGCGATGCAATCGCCCATGGCGAGTTGCATCGTCGTCGAGGTGGTCGGCGCCAGGCCGTGCGGACAAGCCTCGGCCGCGCGCGGCAGCTCGAGAACGACGTTGGCCGCGCGTCCGAGCGCGCTGCCGGCGCGCGAGGTGATCGCGATCAGCGGCACCGCGAACCGGCCGGCGAAATTGAGGATGTTCGAGAGCTCGACCGTCTCGCCCGACCACGACGTCGCCAGGACGCAATCGTCGCTGGTGATCATGCCGAGGTCGCCGTGCGAGGCCTCGCTCGGGTGCACGAAATGCGCTGGCGTCCCGGTCGACGCGAGGGTGGCGGCGAGCTTCTGCGCAATATGCCCGCTCTTGCCGATGCCGGTGACGATGACCCGGCCTCGCACACCCTTCAAGATGTCGATCGCGCGCAGGAACGACTGGCCGAGACTGCCCCTCAGTGCCGTGCGCAGCGCCGACAGGCCCTGCGCCTCGGTTTCCAGCGTTCGCTGCGCGGAGGCGATCGCGGCAGCGCTGGCTGCGGCCTCGGCCTGGGTGGCCAGGGTCACGGCGGATGACGGCTTCATGCAGCTTGCTCCCCGTTGCCCGGAGATTCGGACACGGCAAGCATAGCAAACGCCGCCGCGCCGGCCAAATCACCAGGCCGCGGCATCCCCCGCTTATTCAGCAGCAGAACGCCGGTGCGCCGCGTCCTCCGCCGACCGTGGCCCGGCCCGGCGCAAGGGCGCATTCGGATCATTGTTGCGGCACGGCGCCGGAAGACCTACCTCTGCTGTAGTCGGCAGCCCCCGCGATCCCCCCGGAACATGCTGACAGCCATAGGAGATTTCCCCATGTTCGATGCCAAGAGCCTTCTCGAAGCACTGGTCAAGGCCGCCGCCCCGCAGCCACAGCAGTCGCAGGCCGGCGGGCTCGGCGATCTGCTCGGCCAGATCCTGGGCGGCGCGCAGCCGGCCGCCGGCAGTGCCCAGCATGCGTCGCCGGGCGGCATGGGTGGCATCGGCGACATCCTCGGCAAGCTCGGCGGCGCCGCGCCGAGCGGCGGCCAGACAGGCGGGCAGGCAGCCGGCGCGGGCGGCCTCGAGGACATCCTGCGCAAGATGATGCCGGGCGCCGGTGCGCCCGGTCAGGGCGCCCAGCAGGCTCCCGGCGGTGGTGGGCTCGGCGACATTCTGGGCAAGCTCGGCGGCACGAGCGGCCAGTCGGGCGGTGGCCTCGCCGATATTCTCGGCCAGATCCTCGGTCAGGCGACCACCGGCGTGAAGGAGGTCGGGCAGAAGGTCGAGCAGCACACCGGCATCGGCGGCCGCGCGCGTGACGCAGTGACGCAGTCGACCGGGCAGACGCCGGACGAGCTGCTGGCGAAGCTGAAAGACCTCATTGCCCAGAACCAGCTCGGCGCGGGCGCGGCGGCCGGCGGCCTCGGCGCCATCGTGCTCGGCACCAAGACGGGCCGCGCGGCGGCGCTCGGCGCGGCCAAGCTCGGCGCTCTGGCGCTGATCGGCGGCCTTGCCTACCAGGCCTACCAGAACTATGCGCAGGGGCGCCCGCTGATCACCGGCGCCAGCGGCTTTGTGGCGGAGCAGGCGCCGTCGGGCTCGGGCTTCGAGCCGCAAGCCGTCACCAACAATTCGGCGATCCTCTACATTCGCGCGATGATCGCCGCCGCCGCCGCCGACGGCCGCATCGACCAGGCCGAGCAGCAAAAGATCCTCGGCGGCCTGAAGCAGGCCGGCATCGAGCAGGGTGCGCGCGAGTTCATCACCCAGGAGATCCAGAACCCGGCGACCGCCGACGAGCTCGCGGCCGCATGCCAGTCGGGCGAGCAGGCGGTGCAGGTATTCACCGCGGCGCGCATCGCCATCGACCTCGACAGCAACGAGGAGAACGACTTCCTGGTCGACCTCGCCACCAAGCTCGGCATCGACGGGAAGCTCGCCCAGCACATCGACGCCGTCGCCAGCGCGCAAGCCGCCTGAACGGCGGCGAACGATCCCTCGGCAAACGAAGACGGCACATCGCAAGATGTGCCGTTTTGTCGTTTTCGCGCGTTCGCGTCCGCCTCAGAGCCTGTCCGGGGGATTTTGCATGAAATCTCATGAAAATCCCCCGGACAGGCCTTCAGAACATCGCGGGATGTACGCGATCGGGCGGGGTATGGCCGTCGAGGAATGTCTTGATGTTGATGATCACCTTCTCGCCCATGTCAATTCGACCCTCGATCGTCGCCGAGCCCATGTGCGGCAGCGCGACCACGCGGTCGGAGGCGAGCAGCTTCGGGTTGATCGCCGGCTCGTGCTCGAACACGTCGAGGCCGGCGCCGGCGATCGCTCCCGCCTCGACGAGGCGGGCGAGCTCGTTCTCGTCGATCACCTCGCCGCGGGCGGTGTTGACGATGTAGGCGGTCGGCTTCAGCAGCTTCAGCCGGCGCGCCGACAGCAGGTGGTAGGTCGCCGGCGTGTGCGGACAATTGACCGACACGATATCCATCCGCGAGATCATCTGGTCGAGCGAATCCCAATAGGTCGCCTCGACCTCCTGCTCGACGGCCTCGGGCAGCCGGCGGCGATTGTGATAGTGGATCTGCAGCCCGAATGCGCGGGCGCGCTTGGCGACCGCAAGGCCGATCCGCCCCATGCCGATGATGCCGAGCCGCTTGCCGTAGATGCGCTGGCCCAGCATCCAGGTCGGCGACCAGCCGGCCCATGGGGTGCGCGGCGATTTGAGGGCCGTCGCGCCTTCGGTCAGGCGACGAGGCACGGCCAGGATCAGCGCCATCGTCATGTCTGCCGTGTCCTCGGTCAGGACACCGGGCGTGTTGGTGACGATGATGCCCCGATTGCGCGCCGTATCGAGATCGATATTGTCGACGCCGGTGCCGAAGTTGGCGATCAGCTTCAGCTGCGGGCCGGCCTGCGCCAGCACCGAGCGGTCGATTCGATCGGTCACGGTCGGCACCAGCACGTCCGCCGTCTTCATCGCCTCGATCAGCTGGGCCTGGGTCATCGGCTTGTCATCGATGTTGAGCCGCGCATCGAACAGCTCGCGCATCCGGGTCTCGACCACGTCGGGCAGCTTGCGGGTCACGATGACCAGGGGCTTCTTCATCGAGTTTGCCATGGCCCTACTGCTCGCTCCCGCTGATCAGACTTCGAACAATATTTCGTGTGGATGCCGGATTCGACCGGCTTGCAGTGCCGCCGCCACGACCTCTACCTACACGGATCTAACAGATGGCCTTGCCGATGACAAAGTCCGCCATAAAGTCGCGGCGGCGAAAATGCAAGGTCGGTGGCAGGGGTCTGGTCTGGCCAGGAAACGACAATCGATAGCGGCCGCGGCGGCGGCAATGCTGGCACTGGCGGCAGCGGCCGGGCAAGGATCCGTCGCGATCGCCCAGGGCGCCGCCCCGGCAATCGAGTCTGCGAACGGTGCCACCGGACTGCCGGTGCCGCGCTTCGTCAGCCTGAAGTCGGACCGTGTCAACCTGCGCAGCGGCCCCGGCACCGAATACCCGACCAGCTGGGTGTTCCGGCGCGCCGGGATGCCGGTCGAGGTAATCAAGGAGTTCGAGGCCTGGCGGCAGGTCAGGGATGCCGAAGGCGCCACCGGCTGGGTGCTCAACACCATGCTTTCCGGTCGCCGTACCGCGCTCGTGCTGCCGTGGGAGATCAAGCAGGGCAAGTCCCCGCCGGAAGTGGCATTGAAGGACGGCGACCGCGAATCGGCCAAAGCCGTGGCCCTGGTCGAGGCCGGGGTGATCGCCAACATCCGCACTTGCGACAAGCGCTGGTGCTTCGTGATCGTCGGCGACTACAAGGGCTACATCGAGCAAAGCAAGCTGTGGGGCGTCTATCCGGGCGAGGCGATCCGCTAGCGTCTTTCCGATTGAGGTGGAGCGCACCCATCCCGCCTCCCCCATCCGTCATTCCCGCGCAGGCGGGAACCCAGTCAGGTTTCAGCAAAGACTGGTCTCGCAGTGACCACGCGCCCTCGGCAACTCTCGAGATCGCCAGTAGCCGAGGACTCGCTGAGGCTTGTCTGGGTTCCCGCCGGCGCGGGAATGACGTCACTGGGGAGGTTGGCGCCAGCGCGAAAGTTTCGACCGATTCAATCTCGGTCGGAAAACCGCTAACATTTGCGGCCCGATCGGCCCCGCGGCCGGCCTATTTCGGGACCAGCCGCACCACCACGTCAACGTGGCTGATGGTCATGCCTTCCGGCGGCTCAGGCAGGCAATCGAGCTTCACCCGGTCGTCCGGGATATCGACCAGCCGGCCCTCGCGCTCGTAGAAGAAGTGATTGTGGTTCGAGGTGTTGGTATCGAAGTAGGCCTTCGAGCCGTCGATCGCGAGCTCGCGCAGGAGGCCGGCCCGCTTGAACTGATGCAGCGTATTGTAGACGGTCGCCAGCGAGACGCGCTCGCCGGCCGCGACCACTTCCTGATGCAGCATCTCGGCGGTCGCATGCCGATGCCCGTTGCCGAACAGGAACTCGCCCAGCAGCTGGCGTTGGCGCGTCGGCCGCAGGCCCGCCAGCCTCAGCAAATCCGAAACATTCCTCGTGGTCATGCCAAGCTCTTGCGATCCTCGCCGGCGGGATGCCGGCAAGGTCATTGTATATGCTTATCAATTGCGGCCACTCCGGGCAATGGGGACCGCCGTGACGCAATAACGCGCCGTTCTGCCGACACAAACAACGCGCCACGCGCCGCCGGCGATCAAAGCTGCCGGGCGGCGTCCTTCCAGATGGCGATCGTCTCCGACACCTCGGCCGGTCCATGCGCGGTCGAAACGTAGTATTTCGTGCCGCCCTTCAGGATGCCGCGCTCCACCACCAGTGAGTTGAATTTATTGAGCTTCTTCTCGTCGGCCTGCAGCAGGTCGCGATAGTTCTCGATCTTGCCACCGGTGAAGAAGACCTCGAACATCGGCGCCTCTCCAATTACGCGCGCCGGAATGCCGAGCTCGGTCATGGTCTGCTGCAACGCCGCCATCAGCTGGCGACCGGTATCGAACGCGCGCTGGTAGATCCCCGGTTGCCGCAGCACCTTCAGGGTCGCGAGACCGGCCACCGCGGCGATCGGGTTGCCCGACAGCGTGCCCACCTGGGGCATGAACTGGGTTTCGTCGACACGTGATTTGTCGAAATGCTTCATGATGTCGTCGCGCCCCGCCACCGCCGCCAGCGGATAGCCGCCGCCGACGATCTTGCCGAGCGTGCACAGGTCCGGCACCACGCCGTAGTACTCCTGCGCGCCGCCATAGGCGAAACGGAAGCCGGTGACGATCTCGTCGAAGATCAGCGGAATGCCGGCATCGGCGGTCGCCTTGCGCAGGGCCTGCAGGAAGCCCGGTTTTGGCGGAATCAGTCGCTGCAGCGGCTCGACGATGACGCCGGCGAGCTCGCCGGCATGCTCCGCTATCATGGCGCAGGCGGTCTCGGCGTCGTTGAACGGGGCGATCAGCATCTCGGCCTTGAGCGCGCCGGGCACGCCGGCGGTATCGGGCACCGCCTGCGGGAAGTTGCCGGGCGTCTTCGGCGCCATGCTCATCAGTGCCCAGTCGCCCATGCCGTGGAAGCCGCCCTCGAACTTCAGGATCTTGTCGCGGCCGCGATAGGCGCGGGCAAGGCGCATGGCGTAGTGGGTCGCCTCGGTTCCGCTCGACGTGAAGCGGACTTTCTCCGCACACGGCACGGCCTCGCAGATCGCCTCCGCCAGCATGATGCCGTGCTCGTTGTTGGCGAAGAACGTCGAGCCGCGCGCCACCTGCTCCTGTACCGCCGCGACCACCTCGGGATGGGCATGGCCGACGAACATCGGGCCGGAGCCGAGCAGGTAGTCGATATATTCCTTGCCGGCCACGTCCCTGACGCGCGGACCGCGGCCTTCGCGGATGATGATGTCGGGGCCGATGTTGCCGAAGCTGCCACCGGGCAGGCTGCGCTTGGCGCGCTCCACGAGGTCGCTGTGGATGTCGGCGGGTGCGTGCGCGTTCATGTCTCGAAGCCTCTACCGGGTTGCTGGGGGCGAATGATGTGATTGCTCATTTAGGCACGGCGCATTTGCGATTGTCGAATGACGGCATTGCAGGGTCGCCGCGCGGCGACGGCAGGGCACGCGGGACGCCCGGCAACCGGTCCGCCCCGCCTACATGCGCACGCGCAGGCTCTTCGGGTCATAGACCGGCGACAGGCTCGCTCTTGCCGAAAACCGCTCGCCGGCGACCTCGATCTCGAACCTGCCGCTGGCGACATAGGCGGCATCGACGCCGGCCGGATCGTTGACATAGCCGAGCGCGACGGCGGCGCCGACGTGATGCCCGTAGGCGCCCGAGGTGGTCCGCCCGACCAGGCGACCATCCCGCCAGATCGGCTCGTTGTGATAAAGCAGCGGCTCGGGATCGTTGAGCACGAACTGCAAGAGCCGCTTCGTCAGCGGCTTCGCCTTGCCGGCTACGAGCGCGTCGCGACCGATGAAGCCGCCCGGCTTGTCGAGCTTGACCGCGAACATCAGCCCGGCTTCGAGCGGGGTGTCCTCGTCGGAGATGTCGTGGCCCCAGTGCCGGTAGCCCTTCTCGATCCGGCAGCAGTCCATCGCGTGCATGCCGGCGAGCTTCAGTCCGAGCGGCCGGCCCGCCTCGGCGACGGCATCGAACACCTTTACCGCGGCAGCCGCCGGCACGTAGAGCTCCCAGCCGAGCTCGCCGACGTAGGTGATGCGCGAGGCCCTGAGCGTGGTTCCGGCGATCTCGATCTCGCGCGAGGTCGCGAACGGAAAGCCGGCGTTGGATAGATCGGCACCCGATACCTTCCCGAGCAGCGCGCGCGAGTTGGGGCCCATCACGCTCAGCACGGCCAGCTGGTCGCTGACGTCCGACACCGCCACGTCGGCGCCGCTCGCAATGTTGCGTTGCAGCCATCCGAGATCCCGGCGGCCGGTGGCGGCGGCGGTGACGACGAGATACCGGTCCGGTGCCAGCCTCGTTACGGTGAGATCGGCCTCGATGCCGCCACGCTCGTTGAGCCACTGGGTGTAGGTCACGCGCCCTGCCGGCCCGCCGACGTCGTTGGCCGAGACCGACTGCAGGACGCGCTCGGCATCCCGGCCCTCGATCCGGAACTTGGCGAACGACGTCATGTCGAACAGCGCGACGGCCTCGCGCACCGCCTTGTGCTCGGCGGCGGCATAGGGGAACCAGTTCTGCCGCTTGTAGCTGTACCGATAGACCGGCTCGACGCCCTTGGGCGCGAACCAGTTCGGCCGCTCGATGCCTGCCGCCTCGCCGAAGCAGGCACCGCTCGCCTTCAGCCGCTCGTGCAGCGGCGACAGCCGTACATTGCGCCCGGTCTCGTACTGCTTGTACGGCCAGTGCATCGCATAGAGCAGTCCCAGGGCCTCCGCCGCGCGCTCCTGCAGGTAGTGCTTGTCGCACTGGAACGGATGCAGCCGGCGGATGTCGACGTCCCACAGGTCCATCGGCGGATGGCCGCCGACGATCCACTCGGCCAGCACCTTGCCGGCGCCGCCCGCCGACTGGATGCCGATCGAGTTGAACCCGGCGGCGACGAACAGGTGTCTCAGCTCCGGCGCCTCGCCCAGCATGTAGCGGACGTCGGGTGTGAAGCTCTCCGGACCATTGAAGAACTTGCGGATGCCGACGTCCTGCAGCGCCGGCAGGCGCCGCATCGCGGCCTCCAGGATCGGCTCGAAATGCTCGAAGTCCTCCGGCAGCTCGCCGAACTCGAAATCGGCAGGCGGACCATCGAGCGCCCATGCCTTGGCGTTGCCCTCGAACGCGCCGAGCAGCAGCTTGCCGGCGTCCTCCTTGTAGTAGGCGCAGTTGTCGGCGTCGCGCAGCACCGGCAGGTCGGACGTCAGCCCGGGGAACTGCTCGGTGACGATGTAGAAATGCTCGCAAGCCTGCAGCGGGATGCTGACGCCGCAGGCGGCGCCGAGCTGCCGCGACCACATGCCAGTCGCAAGCACGACGTACTCGGCGGTGATCTCGCCGCGATCGGTGACGACGCCGGTGGCGCGGCCGTCCTTGGTCTTGATGCTGGTGACGGCGGTGTTCTCGAAGACGCGCGCGCCGCCGCTGGTCGCGCCCTTGACCAGCGCCATGGTGGTATCGATCGGGTTGGTCTGGCCGTCCTTCGGCAGCCACACGCCGCCGACCACGTCGTCGACGTTGAGCAGCGGCCACTTGCGCTTGATGTCGGCCGGTCCGATCACCTCGACATCGAGGCCGAAGGTCCTGGCCATCGAGGCGCCGCGCCGCAACTCCTCGAACCGCTCGGCGTGGGTGGCGACCGCGACGCTGCCGCGCTGCAGGAAGCCGGTCGCCTGCCCGGTCTCCTTTTCCAGCGTCGCGTAGAGATTGGCGGTGTATTGGGCGAGCCTCGTCAGGTTCATCGTCGCCCGCAGCTGTCCGACGAGCCCGGCGGCATGCCAGGTGGTGCCGCTGGTCAGCCGCTTGCGCTCGAGCAGCACCACGTCGCGCCAGCCGAGCTTGACCAGGTGGTAGGCGATCGACGCTCCGACGATGCCGCCGCCGACGATGACGACGCGGGCATGAGAAGGCAGCACTTTGGTCATGGTTCAAGATCCCCTCATCGCAACCGCCGATCCCGGCAGCATCGCCGGCCGTGGCCGACCGGTCGTGCCGAGGAGCGCACATCTAGCGCCGAAATGCGACGCCTGGCGGCGCATCGCCGCAATACCGCAAGTGCATCACCGCGACCGGCCGCGCACGATCGCGGCCACCTCGTCGAAGCCGTCGGCGATCGCGTGCGCACCGGCAGCGCGCAGCTTGTCGGCATGTCCGGGGCGAATGTGCGAGCCGCCGAGGAAGCCGACCACGTGCATGCCGGCCGCCACCGCGCCCTGCACGCCGGCCGGGCTGTCCTCGATCACGACCGTCGCGGCGGGGGTCGAATTCATTGCGCGCGAGGCGTGCAGGAAGATGTCTGGCGCCGGCTTGCCGTTGGCGACGAGGGTGGCGCTGAACAGATTGTCCCCGAAAGCGGTGCGGAAGCCGAACTTGTCGACGCAGTGATCGAGCCATTCCCGCGACGACGACGAGGCGACGCACTTGGCAATTTCCGTGTGCCGATCGAGAAATTGCTTCACGCCCGGCACCGGCAGCACCGTCTCGCGCATCAGCACGCGCACGCGCGCGCGATAGTCCTGCTCGAAGTCGGCCGGCAGTGGCCGGCCGGTGTAGCGGACGATGCCGGCGATCGTATCGGCGTGCCGCTTGCCCATGAACATCCGGATGCTGTCGTCGAGCGTGGTCGGAAAGCCGATCCTGGTGAGGTAGTCGGCGAGCGCCTGGTTGGCGATCGTCTCGCTGTCGGCAACCACCCCGTCGAAATCGAATATGAGCAGCGATGCCGGCGCATCCGCGCGGCCATTGCGATCGAGCGGCATTCAACCTCCGGATTGCCGGGCGCCGGGGCGCTTCTCGGCGAGCTCGATGATCCTGTCGACAACGAGATCGATATCGGCGCGCGTCGTGCGATGATTGACGATGGCGCAGCGGATCACGGTCTGCCCGCCGATTGTCGTCCACGACGGCGCCGCGACGCCTGACTCTTGCAGATCCATGACGATCTCTCGGTTGATCGATCCGTCGTGATCGCCCGTCACCCCGAAGCACGCGATGTTGAGCGCGACCGGCGCCTTGAGCTCGAGCAGCGGGTGCGCCGCCACCCTGGCAGCGAGATGTCGCGCCGCCTCGCAGTTCGCGACGATGGCGTCGCCGATCCGATCGGCGCCGAGGGTCTCGATCGTCATCCAGGTCTTCAGCGCGCGGAAACCGCGCGACAGATCGGGTCCGAGATCGCACGGCCAGGTTTCGCCGGCGGCGAGTCCCCGCTCGGCTCGCTGCAGGTAGGCGGCCTCGCCGACGAACGCCTGCTTGTGCGCGTGCGGGTCGCGCACGAGCAGGAACCCGGCGTCGTAGGGCACATGCCCCCACTTGTGAAAGTCGAACGCCACCGACTGCGACGCCTCGATGCCGGCCAGCAGCGGCCGCAGCGCCGGCGACAGCGCCGCGAGCGCTCCGAAGGCGCCATCGACATGGAACCAGACCTTCTCGCGCGCGGCGATTGCGGCCAGGCGGTCGAGCGGGTCGATTGCCCCGGTGTTCACGGTACCGGCGGTACCGACGATGAAGAACGGCTGCAGGCCGGCCGCGCGATCGGCACCGATCGCGCCGTCAAGGCTCGACGGTATCATGCGGCCGTCGGCGTCGGTGTCGATCCGCCTGAGGCTGGCCGAGCCGATCCCCGCCAGCTCCATCGCCTGCGCGATGCATCCGTGCGCCTCGCGCGAGGTATACGCGACCAGCGGACGGGCGAGCGCGCCGAGCCCATCCCGTCGTGTGCCGGGCCCGACCGCCGCGCACTTGGCGACCAGCAAAGCGAGAAAATTCGCCATCGACGAGCCGGTCACGAACAGGCCGGAGGCGTCGCCTGGGAAACCGACCGCCTCGGCCATCCAGCGCGCGATCTGGCGCTCGACGTCGTGGCCGATGTGGTCGCGCCCGCCGCAGTTCATGTCGAGGCCGCCGGCGATCATCTCCGCGACCATGCCGACGGGCGTGCCGGCACCGTGCACCCAGCCCATGAAGCGGGGGTGCAGATTGCCGTTGGCATAGGGAGCGATGTGCCGCCGGACGTCATCCAGCACATCGGCGAGCTCGCGAGGACCGCGCGGCAGCGGCACGTCGAAGCGATCGCGGCTTGCCTCGGCCGGCTTCCGCCAGACCGGCCGCTCGCGCACCTGCTCGATGAAATCGATCATATCGTCGAGCATGCCGTGCGCCTGCCGCCGGAACGAGCTCCAGTCCGCCGGGTCGAGATCGCGCGCCGCCACGGGCGCGTCCGCGGCCCGACCTGCCCGCGCGTCCGGCGAATCCTGGTGCGACGAATCCCGTTCCGACATCCCGGCCGCCCTCCACGCTCGCGGCGAGGCGACGTTATAGCCGATCTCGCGTTCACGGCCAGGGGCGACGCCAATCGCGGCGTCGGGGTCAGCCCGGCGAGGCCTTGCGGAAGAGCTTCTGGCCGATCATCGCGAAGGCAAACGCGCCGGCCGCGGCGGCGCCGATCAGGCAGGCAAGCCGCAGCAAGTCATGCTCCACCCCGAGCTTGTCGACCAGTAGCTGCGCGACGAATGCCCCGCCGAGACCGCCGGCCGCGCCCAGGAGCGCGCTCGATAGCCGGTAGGCAAGTGACAGGCCGATGATCACACCGACGATCAGGCCAGGATAGACCGCCGGCCAGAAATGATCGTCCATGAATAGCCCCCTTGGATTGATTGGCTTCGACGCTGGCTACCATGGTCGGCGCGGCATGACGACCTCAGACGCCCGCGGCGTGCTGCGCCTTGCCGCGCGCGAGATAGCTGTCGAAGCGGGAGGCGATCGTCCGCACGAACGGCCGGCCGCGATCGGTGACGCGGAAACCGTCGGCGGTTCGCTCGACCAGCCGGTCGGTATCGGCATTCACCAGAGCCTCGGCCTCTTCCAGCAGCGGCGCCGCGGCGGCGCCGAAGCGGCGGGCGAGCTCCGCCGCCGGCAGCTGCAGATCGCACATCAGCCGCTCGATGACGAAGCCACGAATCCGATCGTCGTCGGTGAGCGCGACGCCGCGCGCGGTGGCGAGGCCGTGCTCCTTGATCATGCGTGCGTAGTCGGCAACCGGCACCGCGTTCTGGACATAGCCCTGCGGCAGGCGGCCGATCGCCGAGGCGCCGAACCCGAGAAGCGTCTCGGCGGCGTCGGTGGTGTAGCCCTGGAAGTTCCGGCTGACCGGCTGCGAGGCGAGTGGATCGCTGGGCAGCGCGAAGTGATCGAGACCGACCCGCACGAAGCCCTCCTGCAGCAGCAGCTCCGCCAGCCGGTTCGACTGGTCGAACCGCTCGATTGCGCCCGGCAAGGTGTCGTCGGCGATCATGCGCTGGTGCTTCAGCCGCGCCGGCAGGTGGGCATAGCCGAAGATCGCGATGCGCTCCGGCCGCAGCGCGAGGACCTGCCGCAGCGTCTCGGCGACGCTGTCGCCGGTCTGATGCGGCAGGCCATAGACGAGATCGACATTGAGCGCCTCGATGCCGCGTGCCCGCAATCGCTCGACCGCGTCGCGGGTGGTTTCGAACGTCTGCGTCCGATTGATCGCCGCCTGCACCGCCGGATTGAAGTCCTGCACGCCGATCGACACGCGGTTGACGCCCGCCGCGGCGAACGCCTCCGCCCGCTCGTCGCACAATCCGCGCGGATCGATCTCGACCGCGATCTCGGCATCGGCCGCGATCCGGAACCGGGATCGCATCGCCCCGGCGAGGCGCAGGATATCGTCGGGCTCGAGGATGTTCGGCGAGCCGCCGCCCCAGTGGATATGGGACACCTGGTGATCCGCCGGGACGCGATCGGCGACGTTGCCGATCTCGGCCAGCAGCGGCTCGAGATAGGCGGCGATCGGCGCATGGCTGCGAACCGCCTTGGTGTTGCAGCCGCAGTACCAGCACAGGGTGTGGCAGTACGGAATGTGGGCGTAGAGCGACAGCCGCGAGCCCCGCGGCAGCGCCGACAGCCAGCTCGCGTAGTCGGCATGGCCGATCGCCGCCGAGAAATGCGGCGCGGTCGGATAGCTCGTATAGCGCGGCACCGGCGTCGAGTAGCGCCGCACGGTTTCAGGGTTCATCATTCGGGATCCCGTGTTGTCCTTGCAGCGCCATCGATGCCGGCGATGCCGCCACAGCGGCATCGCCATACGGCCGGCCGGCGCCCTCAAGAACCGACCGGCCGCGATGCTCCGCTACCCCGCAGCGGATCTGATCCGACAAGAATACGATCCCGCACGGAATGTCGACTTGACCTTGGTCAAGCGCGGCAATCTGCCCGACCCGGCAGTCGCGCCGCCGAAGCTCGCGGCAACGCCCAAAGCAGGGCCACGCTGGACGCTTGACGATTCCTGTGTCCCATTGGTTGGCGAGGCCCGTAACATGCCATGCTGCGAGCCGCACAAGACCACTGGAACGCGACGCCTGGAGCCTGGATGCGCTTCACCCTCAAGCAATTGGCCTACTTCGTCGCCGCCGCCGAGGCCGGCACCATCATCGGTGCGGCGGAAGCCGTGCGGATCTCGCCGCCGTCGATCTCCGGCGCGATCACCGGCCTCGAGCAGGTGTTCGGCGTGCAGCTGTTCGTTCGCCATCATGCCCAGGGGCTGACGTTGACGCCGGCAGGGCAGACGTTCCTGCGCGCGGTGAAGCTCTTCCTGCAGCAGGCCGAGGAGCTGCAGGGCATGGCCGGCGATCTGTCCGGGCGGATCGCCGGACCGCTCAATCTCGGCTGCCTCGTCACCCTCGCGCCGATGCTGCTGCCCGAGCTGTGCCTGGGCTTCGAGGCGGCGCACCCCGAGGCCATGGTCACGGTCGTCGAAGGCCATCACCAGGAGCTGATCGACAAGCTGCGGCGCGCCGAGATCAGTGTGTGCCTCACCTACGATCTGCCGGTTCCCTCCGACGTGTCGTTCGAGCCGCTGGCGACCTTGCATCCGCATGCCCTGCTGGCGGCCGACGACCCCCTCGCGCAACAGTCCACGGTGGAGCTGGCGGCGCTGATCGACCGCCCTTTCATATTGCTCGACCTGCCGTCGAGCGGCGACTACTTCATGTCGATCTTCGCCAAGGCCGGACTGCGGCCCAACATCCGCACCCGGTCGCGCTCGCCGGACGTGATCCGCAGCATGGTCGCGGCCGGCCGGAGCTATTCGATCGCCAACGTCCGGCCGATGAACCGCTACTCGCTCACCGGGCGCGAGCTCGCCTACGTGCGCCTGGAGGGCGAGCATCCGGCCTCGACCCTCGGCATCGCTATACTGCGCGACCTTCGCACGACGCGGCTGATCGACAGCTTCGTCGTCCATTGCCGGTCGCGCATCGGACCGGATGCGGTGCCCGGCATGGGGCCGTTCACTTCCGGCCCAGCGGGCAAAGCTCAAAAAACATGAATCAAAAGCACGAAAAGAAATAATTTACCGATCCACTGATCTGGATCAGATTGGCGTCGAGACCGCATGAGGAGGCGCAGATGCTATCGACCGTGATCCCTGCCTCGAGTTCCGACCGCGACGCCTATGTCCGCGCCATGGGCCAGGTGGCGACCGGCGTCTCGATCGTCTCCACCGACGGCCCGGCCGGCCGCTTCGCGATGACAGTGTCGGCGTTCAGCTCGGTGTCGGCTGATCCGCCGATCGTGCTCGCCTGCATCAACCGGAAGAGCCCGCTCGCCGCCGCTATTCGCCGCAACGGCGTGTTCTGCATCAACGTGCTGGGCGCCGACCAGGCCGGCATCGCCGATCGTTTCGCCGGCCGCCCACGCCACGGCCGCCCCTACGATTTCAGCGCCGCGAACTGGGGCGGGGACGAAGCCCGGCCGCCGCGACTGGGCGACGCGGTCGCCGCCTTCGACTGCGACCTCGACAACGCGGTCGACCAGGGCTCGCACCTCGTGATCTTCGGTCGCGTCGTCGCCGTCCATGGTGGCGATGACAACCACGCCCTGGTCTACGCGCGGCGCAGCTACGGACGTCCGGCGTCGATCGCCGCCGAATAAACCGATCTGACCATTTCACGCCAGGAAAACCAGCCAATGATCCGCACCGGCGAGCAATACCGCGATCGCATCCGCGACGGCCGCGCAGGTCTGGATCAACGGCGAGCGCGTCAAGGACGTCACGACGCCATCCGATGTTCAAGCCGCTGGTCGATATCCGCGCCCGCATCTACGACATGCAGCACGAGGCCGGCGACGCGCGACGTCATGACCTGACCGACGCCAAGGGCGAGCGCTACGCCATCGGCGCGCAAGCTGCCGTACACGCAAGGAGGATTGGGAGGACAAGCGCCGCGCCATCGACGCGGTGCTGGACGACATCGGCGGCGTCGTCACCCGCGTCGGCGACGAGACCGTCGGCGAGATGTGGTCGCTCTACGACGGCCAGGACGTGCTGAACGAGGTCGATCCGCGCTTCGCCGAGAACATCGAGCGCCACATCGCACGCGTCGATGCACGCGCGATCCGTTCCACGTCTCGGCCAACACCGATCCCAAGGGCGACCGCTCGAAGCGGCCGCAGGACCAGGACCCGGACATGCTGCTGCATGTGGTGCAAGGAGACCGATGCCGGCATCATCGTGCGCGGCGCCAAGTACGAGACCGCCGCCGCCTACGCCAACCAGGCCTTCATCAAGCCGACCATCGCCAACTGGGGCGACGCCAAGCTGTCGCGACTATGCCGTCGGCTTCATCTGCGATCTCGGCTCGCCCGAGCCTGAAGCTCATCTGCCGCACCGGCTTCGCCGGCCGCGCGCCGGCCGAGGACTATCCGCTGTCCAACCGGTTCGACGAGGTCGACACGCTCGTCATCTTCGACGACGTGCTGATCCCCTGGGAGAACGTGCTGTTCTACCGCCACACCAAGGCGGCGACGTTCATCCGCGCGACGCTGCACCGCTATTCGGCGCTTCGCCTTCGTGCAGCGCAACCTCATGCTGCGCCGACATGATGATCGGCGCCGCCCTGTTCAACGCGCGGCAGACCGGCCTCGACAAGCAGCAGGCGGTGCAGGAGAAGCTGGCCGAGCTCGCCGTGCTGGCGCGAGGGCATCAATGCGCATCTGACCGCCGCCATCGCCATGGCCGAGACGAAGCCCCGCCGGCCTGCTGATGCCGAACCAGTCGCTGCTCTACACCGGCCGCGTGCTCGCCTGCTCGCAGCTGCCACCAGATGATGCACATCGCCCGCGAACTGTGCGGCGGCCAGATCTGCGTGACGCCCGATGCCGCCGCGTTCCGAGCGCCCGAGACCAAGCCGTGGCTGGAGAAGTTCTACACCGATCAACGACGAACTGGGTGGCCGAGGACCGCCGCAAGCTGCTGGCCTTCGCCCGCGATCTGCTGAACTCGGACTATGCCGGCCACCGCCTGACCTTCCAGCTGTTCGCGCAGTCGCCGCCCTTCGCGCATCTCGCCGCCGTCTACCGCAATTTCGACTGGGACGAACGCGGCGGCGATCGCCAAGAAGGCGGCCGGCCTGTCCGATCGCATCGATGGCAAGCCGTCGCTGAAAGCGGCGGAGTAGGAATTTCGCCACGCGGCATTCCATACTGCGCAAGCGGAGTGGGATGCCGCCACCAAGAGAGCGCCATGATCCACACCCGCATCCGCCCGTTCAACACCAGGAAGACCTATCCCGAGCAGAAGCTCGACAACGACCTGTGCCAGGCCGTGGTCGCGCGCGGCACCTACGTGTTCCTGCGCGGCCAGGTGCCCGCAGGACCTCGACACGTCGGTGAATGTCGGCGTCGGCGATCCGACCGCGCAGGCCGCACAAGGTCATGCAGAACATCCGACAGCTGATCGGCGAGGCCGGCGCCCGCATGGAGCACATCACCAAGCTCGTCGTCTATCTGACCGACATCCGCCACCGCGAGGCGGTCTACCGGGTGATGGGCGAGTACATCAAGGGCGTGCATCCGGTGTGCACCGGGCTCGTCGTCGTCGCGCTCGCCCGCCCCGAATGGCTGGTCGAGATCGACGCGACCGCGGTAATTCCGGACTGATGAATCGACCTGACTGACGGACCGCACCCATGACCTTCTCGATCGCCGCACGCTGCCCGGCCACCGGCATGCTCGGTCTCGCCGTCGCCTCGTCGAGCCCGGCGGTGGCGGCGCGCTGCTCGCATGTGCGGGCCGGCGCCGGCGCCATCGCCAGCCAGAACATCACCGATCCGCGGCTCGGGCTTTCGGGCCTCGACTTCCTGGCCGCCGGCCGCTCGGCGGACGAGACGCTGGCGCTGCTGAAGGCGCAAGGCGGGGAGATGATCGCCTATCGACAGCTCGCGATCGTCGATCGCGCCGGCCGCACCGCTGCGCATTCCGGCGAAAGAACGCTCGGCACCCACGCGCTCGCTCATGGTGACGGCGTGGTCGCGGCCGGCAACCTGCTCGCGCACGACGGCGTACCGGCGGCGATGATCGCGCATTATGCCGCGTCGTCGGCCCGGCCGTTCGGTGAACGGCTGATCGGCGCCATGCAGGCCGGTCTCGACGCCGGCGGCGAAGCCGGTCCGATCCACTCCATCGGCCTCAAGATCGCCGCGCAAGTGCCGTGGCCGGTGGCCGACCTGCGCGTCGACTGGCACGACACCGATCCGGTCGGCGAGTTGAAGAAGCTGTGGGCGATCTACGCGCCGCAGCTCGATGACTACGTGACCCGCGCTCTCGACCCGACCACGGCGCCCTCGTTCGGCGTGCCGGGCGACACGTAGCCGAGTTTTGCCGTCGCGTGGCGCCAGCGCCACCAGACCTCGGCGATCGCCATGACGGCGAAGCCGCCGAAGATCGTCGCATAGAAGAAGGTCTGCGTCGCCCACACCGCATTCCCGGGGGTGTTCAGCAGCAGGCACAGCAGCGTCATCGCGAGCACCGCCGGCGACAGGTACAGCGCAATCAGCGGCACGAGCCAGCCGAAATACCACGCATAGTGCGGCGATGTCGCGAAGGCGAACGCGCCGGCGAGCAGCACGAGGTAGCCGGGCCTGATCTCGTCCGGTCCGCGGCGCACCAGCGTCCGGACGCCGAGCGCAATCAACGCCGCCATCGCCACCGCGACATAGACGCTGCCTGAAGGTGCTTCCAACCCGAAGTCGCGCATTATCCAGATCAGGTGGAAGCCGTAGCCGGCGCCATAGCCCTCGTTGTCGAGATGCCCGGACAAGGAAGCCGAGCACACCGGTACCGGCACGCCAAGCATACGGCAAATAGAGCACGGCAACCGTGACAACGAAAGCGATCGGCATCGCCCAGGTACCGCGCCGCCACAATGCCGGCATCAGCACGACCGGAAAATATTTGGTCGCGAACGCCGCCGCCAGCAGCCCGCCGGCCACGCCCTGCCACTGCCGCACCGCCGCCAGGACCGCCAGCATCAGGAGGGCGATCGCCGCGCCATCAATGTGCGCCATGCCGGAGAACTCCCACAGCGGCAGCGGGTGCCAGGCGTAGATCAGAACCCGCTCGCGCGGCATGCCCAGGCTCTTGAGCAAGGCGAGCAGGGCCACCATCGTCACCCCTTCGGCGACGGCCATCACGATCTGGATGCCGCGCAGGCTGTCCGAGATGGCGTTGGCGGCCATGAACAGCATCTCGGCCAGCGGCGGATAAATCGTGACCGCGGTCTCTTTCAGGTTGATGCCCGGGTAGATCACGGCATCGCGCAGATGGCTGAGCGCCGGGTCGGCAGGCACCCACAGATATGGATTGAAGCCCGCCAACTGGATGCGGCCGTCCCAGACATAGCGCAGGCCGTCGGTCGTGAGGTTGGCCGGCGCCCACATCGCAATCGCGCGCAGCACCACCGCGACGCACAGGATCAGCAGCAGATCGAGGCCGCGCGCCGGCCGCCGCAGCACGAAGGTGACGGCTGCGAGATAAACCGCGCCATGGAGCAGGGCGAACGCCACATAGGCGCCAAGTGCGTTGCGGGCGATCTCGCCGGCGGCGACCGCCACCAGCACTACCATGGCCGAGGCGAGCACTGCGAGCACCGGGGCGAAGCCGCCACCGGCCCGATCGAGCTTCTGGTCCATCGTTCCCCCCAGCCAACCGTACAAGGCGACCGATCGCCCCGCAGCGACTGGATCGATCGCAACGCGCATCGGTGCCGCCCCAGCACACGATTGCCCGCATCGAGGTTACGGCGCAATCTGGCGTCAAGAAAACTGAAAAAGCAAATCACCGGAGGTAACGACAATGCCACTGCCGCATTGGCGGCAGGCTCACAGAGATCGCACAGGACAGCAAGCTCCCGCCGGCGGTTCTCGCGACGAAGAAGCTCGGCACGCTGCAGGTCGGCGCGCCGGCCGACGACACGACGCTGGAGGTCGTCGAGGGAGCGGTGGAATTCGTCGATGCGCGCAACAACAAGCGCGCCGGCAAGACCCACCTCAAGCCGGCGGGCGTGGTGATCGGCGGCGTACCGCACGGCCGCCCCTACATGGCCCCGTTCGCGGTGCGTTGAATAGCGCAGGTCGGGCTGAGCGCCGACTTCGGCGCGTTGCTCAACAGCCACGGCCACTCGTGAAACGTCGGGTTGCGACCGGCTGACGTGCCGGTCGAACCCAACTCGCGGCATTTTTCAGAGCTTCGCCAGCGCCTGGTCGAGGTCGGCGATGATGTCGGCCTTGTCCTCGATGCCGATCGACAGGCGCACGACGTCGTTGCCGGCACCGGCCGCCGTGCGCTGCTCGTCGGTGAGCTGGCGGTGCGTGGTCGAGGCCGGGTGAATGACCAGCGAGCGCACGTCGCCGATGTTGGCAAGGTGGGAGAACAGCTTCAGGTTCTGCACCAGCTTGACGCCGGCCTCGTAGCCGCCCTTGAGCCCGAGCGTGAACACCGCACCGGCACCCTTCGGGCAGATCTTCTTCTGCAGGGCGTGGTACTGGTTGTCGGCCAGGCCGGCATACTGCACCCATGCGATCGACGGATGCTTCTGCAGATGCTGGGCGACGGCGAGCGCGTTCTCGCAATGCCGCTGCATGCGCAACGGCAAGGTCTCGATCCCGGTCAGGATCAGGAACGCGTTGAGCGGCGCGATCGCCGGGCCCATGTCGCGCAGGCCCATCACGCGGGCGGCGATCGCGAAGGCGAAATTGCCGAACGTCTCGGCGAGCTTGATGCCGTTGTAGGACGCGTTCGGCTCCACCAGCGTCTTGTAGCGGTGCCTGGCGCCGAGCCAGTCGAACGTCCCGCAATCGACGATCACACCGCCGATCGAGTTGCCGTGGCCGCCCATGAACTTGGTCAGGCTGTGCACGACGATGTCGGCACCGTGCTCGCGCGGACGGCACAGATAGGGCGAGGCCAGCGTATTATCGACGATGAACGGCAGGCCGTGCTTCTTCGCAATGGCCGCGATCGCCGGCAGGTCGATGACGATGCCGCCGGGATTGGCGATCGACTCGCAGTAGATGGCGCGTGTCTTCGGCGTGATCGCCTTCTCGAAGCTCGCCGGATCGGTGGCGTCGGCCCAGGCGACGTTCCAGTTGAACTTCTTGAACGAATGATTGAACTGATTGACCGAGCCGCCGTAGAGCTGGCGGCCGGCAACGAACTCGTCGCCGCTCTCGAGCAGGGTGTGGAACACGAGGAACTGCGCCGCGTGCCCCGATGCCACCGCAAGCGCCGCCGTGCCGCCCTCGAGCGCCGCGATGCGGCCCTCGAGCACGCCCTGGGTCGGGTTCATGATGCGGGTATAGATGTTGCCGAAGGCTTCGAGGCCGAACAGGCTCGCCGCATGGTCGGCATCGTTGAAGACGAAGGACGTGGTCTGGTAGATCGGCGTGACGCGGGCGCCGGTCGACGGGTCGGGCGTGGCACCAGCATGAATGGCCAGCGTATTGAAGCCGGGGGCGGCGGTTGGGCGGTCGTTCATGGCTTGGCACTCCTGTCGAGATCACCTAGTTTCGGCATCCAAGGACGGTTCGGCCACGAGCAAGTCAATATTTTTCCGCAGGGCGGAGCGAACATCGCCAACGGCCGGATTCTACCCGCTGGAAGCGGCGGAGTTGACCCAACCCAATCGCTTGCGGCAAGCGTCAACGGATTTTCGGCGCTGTCGCGTTGCTGTGGTATGGGATTTGGGAACGGGCCATTTCGCCGCAGGCGTCGGCAAGCGATGATTGGATGCGCTGTATGATCAGACTATGCCTCGCAACCGCGGTCGCTGGACTGGCGCTGATTGGCGGCCCGGCCGCCATCGCCCAGACGCGCCCGGCCGGCACCTGCAGCCAGGCGCAGATTGCAGCCGTCATCTCCGACATGAGCAGCAAGTTGCGCAAGACCAACGTCGACAGCCAGGCGGGGCTGCGCGCGCGCCTGCGTGAATTCGGCAAGCTCAAGGGCTGGAGCGAGGCCGAGACCGAGGAAAAGGGCCTCGACCTGCTCGACGACGATGAGACGCGGGTCCAGGACGAGACCGCCAGCCACCTGCTGGCGCAGATCGACAAGCTCGGCCAGTCCGGCACCGGCGATCCCCCGTGCAGCCAGATCGAGGAGCTGAAGTCGGTTGCCGCGCAATTGCTCGAGGTGACGTCGGCGAAGGCCGCCCACGTGTCGGCGAAGCTCGATGCCGAGCTCAAGCGCGCCCGCCCGGCTGTCGCCGCCCCGGCCACGCCGGCCGAGCCGAAAAAGTCGACCGCGGCGCCGCCGCCGCCATCGCAACCGGCGCCGAGCGCGCCTGCGGCCGTGCCGCCATCGCGACCGGCCGCCAAGCCGGCCTGGGAGACCCAGACGACGACGGCGATGCGCCCGAACGACGCCTATGTTCCGCCGCCGGTCGGCGCCCCGGCGCCCGCACCTGGCGCCGCCACCGATCATGCCGCCCTGGAATTCGCCGTCGACGATATCCGCGCCGCCGGCAGAGGCTTCTTCGGCACCGTGTCGGCCGAGCTCGCCGCCGTCATCGAGTACCTGTTCAAGAGCTACGGCCGCCCGACCGGCTATATTCTCGGCACCGAGGGCGGCGCGGCGCTGCTCGCGGGTCTGCGCTACGGCGAAGGCACGCTCGTCACCAAGCTCGACGGCGAGCGCAAGATCTACTGGCAGGGGCCGTCGGTCGGCTACGACTTCGGGCTGACCGGCTCGCGCACGATGATCCTGATCTATAACCTGGCCAATCCGGATGAAATGCTGCAGCGGTTCGGCGGCATCGACGGCTCGGCCTATCTGGTCGGCGGCGTCGGCGTGACGGTGTTGAAGAAGGGGCCGATCATCCTGGCGCCGATCCGCACCGGGCTTGGGCTGCGCCTCGGCGCCAACGTCGGCTACCTCCGGTTCACGCCGCGGCCGCGCTTCAATCCGCTCTAGCCAGATGCCCTATGGTATGGCTACCAGCCGGCGTCGGGTGTACTGACCGGCCCCGGAATGCTGCTACGCGAGGCCGAGGCATGGATCTGATCGATATCGTCCGACAGGCGCAAGGCGGCAAGGCGATTGCCAATATGGCGCAAGCTTTCGATTTGAGCACGGAGCAGGTCGAGGCGGCGATCACGGCGCTGGTGCCGGAGTTGGCGCGCGGCATCGAACGCAATGCCCTTTCGCGCGGCGGCGCCGCTGGCCTCGTCGAGGCATTGGGCAGCAGCCAGGGCCTCGCCAGCATGCAGGGCCCGGCCATGTTCGGCGACCGCGCGGTGGAGGCCGACGGCAACGCGATCCTCGGCCAAATCCTGGGCACCAAGGATGCCAGTCGCGCCGCCGCCCAACGGGCGAGCCTATCCTCCGGCCTCAGCGAGGCGGTACTCAAGATGCTGCTGCCCTACATCGCGCAGATCCTGATCGGCGCGCTGGCCAAGAAGACGCAAGGCGGCCTCGGCGACATCCTGTCGAAGATCCCGGGATTGCCAGGCAGCAAGGGCCAGGACGGCAGCCTGTCGCTCCCGCAGCCGCGCAATACTGGCAACCCATCCGCGCCACCACCGGCCGACCGTCCGGCCGGCAAGGCGCCGTTACCCGGCGGCTTCGAAGGGCAGCGCCCGCTGCCGCTGCCGACCGGACTGCCGCCCGAAAGCAGCACCGGTCGCAATCCCTACGGTGATTTGCCCGATATCATTCGCGGCGGCCGACCGGCCGAGAGCGCCGCCCCGAGCGGCGGCTGGTCGGCCAAGGGCGGCGTAATTAGCTGGATCATCCGCGCGGTGCTGCTGCGCTACGGCTGGTCGATACTGCGGGCGATCTTTGGCGGCCTTTTCCGCCGCCGCTGAAGCCTAGGAGAAAACCGGCGGGCCGCTCTCCGACGAAAACCCGCCGAACCGGTGCGCAGTGCGAAGCCGAGCCGCAAAACGTCAGCGACGGCAGGGGCGGGCTTCGAAGTCGCAGCTGAAGGTGCCGGGCGTGCCGCTGCACCGCATGGTCTTGCTGCCCGCCAGCCCAGGATTGCCCCAGGCGCTCCCGTACTCCCACGAGGTGAACGACGCCCACTGCTGCATGGCGACGACCTCGGCGGCCTTCTTCGACGGCTGGCCAGTGCTGGAGCCGCTATGCGTGTGATCGCTCATGCACACCTTGCCGCCCTCCCGCCGCAGATCGTGCAAGCCGATGAGCCCCGTCTCGTCGGCTGACGCGGCGACCGAGCCGGCCCGCCTCTTGGCCGCATCGGCGACGGTGGCGGAGGCTGAGATTACCAGGGCGACAAGAGCGAATTGCGCTATGCGTGACATGGCGGCGGGTCCCGTTAACGGTTGAGCTTCGGCGGGACCGTACAAGAGTCGTTGAGCCGCGCCGAAGGGACAACACAGCGCAGGCCCGCTTAAGAATTCGCGCGTTGCCGCCTGGTCACAGTCGTTGACACAGGTCAGCGAGGATCGAACTTGGTCGGCAACGCCGAGATGATGACGATTGCCTCCGCCCACGGGTAGTCGTCTGTCAGGGTCAGATCGATGCGCGCCTCGTGGCCGTCCGGCGTCAGCAGCCTCAGATGCTCGGCCGCGCCGCCGCTCAGTTGCAGCGTCGGCCGCCCGGTCGGCAGATTGACGACGCCCATGTCGCGCCAGTACACGCCGCGGCGCAATCCGGTGCCGAGCGCCTTGGCGCAGGCCTCCTTGGCGGCAAACCGCTTGGCGTAGGAAGCTGCTCGCGTCGCGCGCCGCTCGGAACGCGCGCGCTCGGTCGCGGTGAATACGCGATCGAGAAAGCGATCCCCGAACCGTTGTAGCGTCTGCTCGATGCGGCGGATGTCGGTGATGTCGTTGCCGATCCCGAGAATCATCTGCCCTCTCGCGCTCAGGCCGAACGGCGCCCGCTCGCCTGCAGGCGGGCCTCGTCCATCAGCAGCCGCATCCTTTTCACGGCCGCGTGCAGACCACCGAAGATCGCCTCGCCGATCAGGAAATGACCGATATTGAGCTCGACTACCTCCGGCAGCCGCGCAACCGGCGTCACCGTGTTGAAGGTGAGGCCATGGCCGGCATGGACCTCGAGACCCGCGGCAGCGGCGAGCGTGGCGCCCTTGGCCAGCTTGGCGAGCTCGCTGGCAACGCCGGCGGCCTCGTCGTCCAGCGCGCGATCGCAATAGGCGCCGGTGTGCAGCTCGACGATGTCGGCGCCGATGCGGGCCGAGGCCTCGATCTGCACCGGGTCGGCTTCGATGAACAGCGACACGCGGATGCCGGCCGCCTTCAGCTTCTGCACATAGGGCAGCAGGTGATTGTGGCCGCCGACGATGTCTAGGCCGCCCTCCGTGGTGCGCTCCTCGCGCTTCTCGGGCACGAGGCAGCAGGCGTTCGGCACATGGCGCAGCGCGATGGCGAGCATCTCCTCGGTCGCCGCCATCTCGAGATTGAGCGGCCGCGTCAGCTCGGACTTGAGGCGGGCGATGTCGCTGTCCGAGATGTGCCGGCGATCCTCCCGCAGGTGCGCGGTGATGCCGTCGGCGCCGGCCTCGATGGCGAGATGCGCCGCCCGCAGCGGATCGGGATGTCGTCCGCCGCGCGCGTTCCGGATCGTCGCCACGTGGTCGATGTTGACGCCGAGGCGCTGCAGGGGCGGACGGGACGGCTGGTACATGGCTCGATCGGGTTCCGGTGGGACGATGGCAAAGCTTACCAGATGGCCGGCGGGCCGCGCGAGCGCTAATCGCAACAGGGTTACACGCGCGGCCCGCCCGCGCAGTCTACTCGAACACCCGCTCGACCTTGCTCACCACCGGCTTCTCGCGGATGCCGGCGATGATGCGATTGAGGTGCTCGAGGTCCCACACCTCGACGACGATCACCATTTCGGTGAAATCGGAGGCGCTGCGCCGCATGTGCAGGTTATCGATGTTGCCGTCGGCCTCGCCGATCACCTGGGCGATCTGGGCGAGCGTGCCGGGCTCGTTCAACACGGTCACCACCACCTTCGCCTTGAAGCGCTCCGGCGTCTCGGAGCTGGTGTCCCAGGTGACGTCGATCCACCGCTCGTGCTCGAACTCGGCGAGCTTGGGCGAATGGATCTGGTAGATCCGGATCCCTTCGCCCGGCGTCAGCACACCCACGATGCGGTCGCCCGGCACCGCGCCGCCCTCCTCGAACTTGACCGGAATGTCGTTGCGCATGCCGCGGATCGGCACCGATCCTGTCGTCCGCACCTCCTCGGTCACCGGCGCCGCCGGCTCCGCGCTGCTCGTGGGCATTCGGAACTTGAGGCCCATCACCTTGGCGAGATTGAACCAGCCCTCCTGGCCGTGACTGTGATCGTGGCGGCCCTTCGGACGCTGCGCCGCGGCGGCGGCCTGCGCCTCGGCCGCGTCCGGCGCGACGGCGCGGAGCACGTCCATGGTGGCGAGCTCGTTGCGCCCGACTCCCGCCAGCACGTCCTCGACCACGCGATAGCCGAGCTTCGGCAGCGCCCGCCTGATCTTGTCGTCCTGGTAGGTCACGCCGGCCTTCTCGAAGCGCGCCGAGAGCAGGCGGCGGCCGAGCTCGGAATACTGCTTGCGCCGCGCGTCGCGCCCAGCCCGGCGGATGGCCGCGCGCGCCCGGCCGGTCACCACCAGGCGCTCCCACGCCGTCGGCGGGGTCTGGCTGCGCGCGGTCAGGATATGCACCTCGTCGCCGTTCCGCAGCACCGTCGACAGCGGCAGCTGCCGGCCATTGATCAAGGCGCCGACGGTCGAGTTGCCGACGTCGGTATGCACGGCGTAGGCGAAATCGATCGGCGTGGCGCCCCGCGGCAGCGCGATCAGGCGGCCCTTCGGCGTGAAGCAGAAGACCTGGTCCTGGAACAGCTCGAGCTTGGTGTGCTCGAGAAACTCCTCGGAGTTCGATCCCTCGAGCAGCGTCTCGACCAGGCGCCGCAGCCACATGTAGGGGCCGCTCTCCTTGTCATAGACGCTGGCGGCGTAGCCGTTGGTGAAATGCTTGGCGCCAGCGGCGGCGCCATCCTTGCCGCCGCCGTCCTTGTTGCCGCCATCCTTCCCGCCGGCATCCTTGTAGATGGCATGCGCCGCGACGCCGTACTCGGCGATCCGATGCATCGCCCGCGTCCTGATCTGCAGCTCGACCCGCTGATGGCCGGGCCCGACGATGGTGGTGTGAAGCGACCGGTAGCCGTTGAGCTTCGGCGTCGAGATGTAGTCCTTGAAGCGCCCGGGCACCGTGCTCCAGGTCGTGTGGACGAGGCCCAGCACACGATAGCAGTCGTCGATCTGGTCGACGACCACGCGAAAAGCGTAGATGTCCGAAAGCTGCTCGAGCGAGATCTGCTTGTTCTGCATCTTGCGCCAGATCGCATAGGGCTTCTTTTCCCGCCCCTGGACCTCGGCCTTGATACTGCCTGTCGCCAGCTTCTCGTTGAGCGACTTGCCGATTTCCTCGACGAGCCCCTTGTTCTTGGTGCGCAGCGCCTTCAGGCGCTCGGTCACGGCCTGATGCGCCTCCGCATGCAGCCAGCGGAACGACAGGTCCTCGAGCTCCTCGCGCATGGTCTGCATGCCCATGCGCCCGGCCAGCGGCGCATAGATGTCGAGCGTCTCCTCCGAGTTGCGCTTGCGGCTCTCGGGGTGGTTGTGCTCGAGGGTGCGCATGTTGTGCAGGCGATCTGCGAGCTTCACCAGCAGCACACGGATGTCGCTCGAGATCGCCACCAGCAGCTTGCGGAAGTTCTCCGCCTGCTCGGCTTTCTTGGAGACGAGATCGAGCCGCTTGATCTTGGTCAGCCCTTCGACCAGCGCGCCGATCTCGTGGCCGAACAGCTGATCGATCTCGGTACGGGTGGCGGCGGTGTCCTCGATCACGTCATGAAGCAGCGCGGTCGCGATCGTCGCGTCGTCGAGCTTCAGCTCGGTCAGGATCGCGGCGACCTCGAGCGGGTGCGAGAAATAAGGATCGCCGGACGCCCGCTTCTGGTTGCTGTGCGCCTTCATGGCATAAACGTAGGCGCGGTTGAGCAGCGCCTCGTTTGCCTTTGGATCATACTTGAGCACGCGCTCGACGAGCTCGTACTGGCGCATCATGACGGCGGCTTCACCTTCGTTGCAGGTTGCTTGCCGCGACAGTGTACCAGAACCGGCGATCCCACCGGCAAGCAAAATGCATGCAGATCAAGCCGCTCGCCGCCGGCAGGCGGCGGCGCGCCAGTTCGAAGGCGGCCGCCTTACAGGCCGCCGCGACCGCCGCCATTGCCGCCGATCGCAGCCGAAGGCTCGGTCGGGGTCTGGCTCTCCATGCCGCGCAGCAGCTGTTCCTCGGTCATCACGTCGACCGATGTATCGGACGCCTGATCATCACGGCCGAGCATCGGCCCGCGGCGATCGTGGGTGAGCACCGGAGCCGCCTCGGCCTCGGGCTCGTCGACCTCGACGTTCTTCTGGATCGAGTGAATGAGACCCTCGAGCAGATCGGCCGGCGGGATCGTCTTGTCCGCGATCTCGCGAAGCGCGATCACAGGGTTCTTGTCGTTCTCCTGCTCGACCGTGATCGGGCTGCCGTTGGTGATCGCCCTGGCGCGGTGCGCGGCCAGCAGCACGAGCTCGAAACGATTAGGTACCTTGTCGACACAATCCTCGACCGTGACGCGCGCCATGGTGCCACTCCCAGAGATAGTCAGAACAAGCAAAGCCGCGCCTGCGGGGTCTGCACAGCAAAACCCGCTCGGCGTCGGTGATGCCTCTTATTCGCACGGCCTCGATTTTTGATCAAGTATCGACTTCACTGTTCTGCGATCGAGGCGTGCGAGCAACTGCCGCCCGGTCCGCCGCAGAGCCGGATGCCACCAGTGCGGCAGCACCTCCAACAGTGGCACCATCACGAACGCTCTGAGGTGCGCTTGTGGGTGCGGCAAAATGAGGCAGGTCGGAATCCGGCCAGGGCGCGTCGCCGAAACCGAGCTCGGCCAGCGGGTGACCAGTCCGTGGTGATCGATAATATCGATATCGAGCGGGCGCGGTCCCCAGCGCCGGCCAGTTCCCGGCCGCCGTCCCGCTGCCCTTTCCAAGTTTTTGAAAAACTTCAACATCCTGGCAGCAGGCTGTTTTGTCGGAAAGACTACCACCTGATTGCAGAAATCTGCTTGCCGCGCGTTCCATGTCGGTTTCGTCACATATCGCCTAGAAATTGAGCAGGCCGGACCAAACTTCTCTTGGAGAAGGGCCAACGCCCGGTCTAGAGTGGCGCCGGGCAAGCCCCATGGCCCACTGCTGTTACTACCTAGTAATAATATCACACTCTTCGGCTTGCTGCTTGTCATGCAACTCAGAATTGCCTAGATGATATCCTACTAATGAATGAGAAGATCATGGCGATGCTCACCAATTCCCCTGCAGACTCGGCTGGAACAATTTCCTACAGACGGCGTTCTTGACGCGGTTCCATTCGAATTTTGCCTGATCCAAGGTTGCAAAGAGGTCCTACTATGCATTTCTATCAGAATGAGCGCATCGCGCTGTTCATTGATGGGGCTAACCTTTACGCCACGGCAAAGGCCCTGCAGTTCGACATCGACTACAAGCGTTTGCTGATGTTGTTCCGGCAGAAAGGGCAACTCATCCGCGCGTTGTACTACACGGCACTGGTCGAGGATCAAGAGTATTCTTCGATCCGCCCCCTCGTGGACTGGCTCGACTACAATGGCTACACGATGGTGACCAAGCCGACCAAGGAATTCACCGACTCGATGGGCCGCCGCAAGATCAAGGGCAACATGGACATCGAGCTTGCCGTCGATGCAATGCGCCTGTCGGACAACCTCGACCATATCGTGCTGTTCTCCGGCGACGGCGATTTCCGGCCGCTGGTCGCTGCCCTGCAGCAGAAGGGCAAGCGGGTCAGCGTCGTGTCCACGCTGCAGACGCAACCGCCGATGGTCGCCGACGATCTGCGCCGCCAGGCCGACCAGTTCGTCGATCTCGCGGATTTGGAGCAGATGATCTGCCGCGATCCCTCCTCGCGCCCGGCCGCCGCCTCGTCGGCCCGAGCGCCGGAGCGCACCGTCGAGCGGGTCTACACGAGCCGCCGCGAGCACACTCATCGCGCGCCGGCAGAGTCGATAGACCAGGACGACCTGCCGCCGCCGGCACCGCGCGGTTGAGGCGGGGTTGCGCGGGCGGGTGCCCTGGCCGTTGCGTCGTTAGATAGTCATGCCGCCGCACGATCCGCCCGCCGAGCCACCCCGGGACTGTCGCCGGTGTCCGCGCCTCGCGGACTTCCTGGCGCATCATCGTGGCCTCGAGCCGTCCTGGCACAATGCACCGGTGCCGTCGTTCGGAACCGAGCGCGCCCGTTTCCTGGTGGTCGGGCTCGCGCCGGGCCTGCGTGGCGCCAACCGCACCGGCCGCCCGTTCACCGGCGACTACGCCGGCGACCTGCTCTATGGAACGCTGCTCGAGTTCGGCATGGCGACCGGTCGCTTCGAGGCCCGGCCCGACGACGGTCTGCAGCTCGTCGGCACTATGATCACCAACGCGGTGCGCTGCGTTCCTCCCGGCAACAAGCCGACGCCGGCCGAGATCAAGACCTGCCGCTCCTACCTCGCCGCCCGCATCGCAAGCCTGCCCGACCTCGAGGTCGTCCTGGCGCTCGGGCGAATCGCCCACGAATCCGTGCTGTCGGCTCTCGGCCAGCGTCAACGCGACCATGCCTTCGCGCACGGCGCCCGCCATTCGATTGCGATCGCCGGCGATCGCCGCCTCGTGCTGCACGACAGCTATCATTGCTCCCGCTACAACACCAACACCGGGCGGCTGACGCCGACGATGTTCCGCGACGTCTTCAAAGCGATCGCCGCCGATCTCGGTGGCCGGCCGGGCGCTACCTGAGGCCGCGTGCGCCGTCCCTGCGCAGCCACGCCAGTACATCCGCGGCATTCCTGTCGGGTGGGAACACCGGGTAGAACACCTTGCTGATCCGCCCGTCGTCGATGATGAGCGCCAGCCGCTTGATCAGCGTCAGCCCGGCGACAGTCATCGTCGGCAGCTTCAATGCCTGCGTCAGGCCCAATTGCTCGTCGGAAAGCAGCGGGAACGGCAGGTGCAGCCGGTCCGCCACTTCGCGCTGGTAGGCCGTGTCCTGCGTCGACAGCCCGAACACCCTGGCCGCGCCGGCGTCCTCGAGGTCGGCATGGAGATCGCGGAAGGCGCAGCTTTGCGGCGTACAGCCGCGTGCGCCGGGGATCATGTCCCAGTCGTCGACGATGCTGATCTGGCCCGGCGTACCCGTCCGCGGATAGGCGAACACCACGGTGCGCCCGCCGAGCCGCGCCAGTGACACGCTGCTGCCGTCGGTCGCCGGCAGCGCAATATCCGGGATCGCGGCACCCGGCAGGTGCGCGGCGCCGCCGTCGTCGACCGGCGCCGGTATCCTCGACCAGTCGACCTGCATCAGGTTGGAATTGTCGGGGCTGACCATGTTCGTCCTCAAACGCTGCGTGTGATGCCGCCGTCGACGCGGATGTTCTGGCCGAGCACGTAGCTTGCCGCATCGGACAGCAGGAATGCGACGACGTTGGCCACCTCCGCCGTGGTGCCGTAGCGCCCCGCCGGAATGCGCGCCCGCCGGTCCGACTTCTCCGGCAGGCTGTCGATGAAGCCGGGCAGCACGGCGTTCATGCGAATGCCGTCCCGGGCGTAGGTGTCGGCGTAGAGCTTGACGAACGCGCCCAGCGCCGCCCGCAGCGTCGTCATCGGAAAGTCGGCTTCGGGCTCGAACGCCGCATACGACGACAGTGCGACGATGCTGCCCGACTTCTGCGCCTGCATGATCGGCGTGACGAGCCGCGTCACCCGCACCACCGACAGCACCGCCATGTCGAGGCCGGCGTGCCAGTCGCCGTCGGTCAGCGACAACAATTGGCCTTTCGGCGGATGGCCGGCATTGATCACGGCGGCATCGAGCCGGCCGAATTTTTCCGTCGTCGAATCGACCAGGCGCTGCAGGTCGGCCGGCTCGGTAACGCTGCCGCGCACCGCGATGCCGCCGAGCTCGGCCGCGAGCTTGACCACCGTCTCGCCCGGCGACAACAGCCCGAGCCGGTAGCCGTCGTCGGCAAGCTTGCGCGCGATGCCGGCTCCGATGCCGCGGCCGGCGGCGGTCACGATCGCAACTTTCGTCATGTCGGCTGGTACTCCGTTCTGACCGGCTCAAGCGCCGGCGCGATCCTTGACGCGCAGATGATAGCGCCCGTTCTCGCGATAGCCGAGGCTCTTGTAGAGGGCCTGCGCCGGCGCATTGGTCACCACCGCCTGCAGCGCGACGTAGCGGCAGCCGCGCGCCGCGCCCCAGACCTCGATCCCGCGCATCACCCGGCTGGCGGCACCCTTGCCGCGCGCCTCGGCCAGCGTCGCGACGCATTCCGCGATGATCACATCCTCGCGCGGCACCCCGAGCGCGGTCGCGACGATCCGCCCATCCTGCTCGAGGCCGCAGAAGATGCCCGAGACCGGGATGCGAGCGAGGATCTGCGGTGCGATCCGCTTGCGGCCGGGCGTGATCACGCTCGAGTAGCAGTCGAACCAGCCAGGCGACGCGCGCTCGAGATAGACGACGCCGTCGGGCGCCGGACCGCTCGCGGCGGATTTGACCAGCGTCGTGCAGGGGTCGTTGATGCGATAGCCGCGGCGCTGCAATCGTGCATCGAGGTCGGCCGGCGCCGATACGTCGGATACCTGGAACATCGGGCTGGCGCCGCGCGCCGCATAACGCCGCTCGGCCTCGTCGATCGACGCCTCGACGTCGCTGCCGCTGAACGCCAGCGCCGAAACCGAGTTGGCGCGCTGCGATCCGCCGTCCGAAAAGCGCCACAGCCAGCCGTCGAATTCGGCCGTCTCGAGCGCCGGCCACGCTGCGACGCCGGCATGCTCGATACGCAGCAGCAACTCGCGATCAATCATCTGAAAGCTCTGTCGCTCTGCCTGGTGCGCATGGTGCGCCGCCGACGTGCATCCCTGCCCCCTGATCCCAACTGCCTCAGCCCTTCTCGCGCATCAGGCGCGCCTTCTCGCGGTTCCAATCCCGCTTCTTCTCGGTCTCCCGCTTGTCGTGAAGCTTCTTGCCTTGCGCCAGGCCGAGCTTCAGCTTCGCGCGCCCGCGCTCGTTGAAATAGAGCTCGAGCGGCACGATGGTCATGCCCTGGCGCTCGGTCGCGATCCGCAGCTTGTGGATCTCGCGCTTGTGCATCAGGAGCTTGCGCGGACGGCGCGGCGCGTGATTGTAGAACGGGCCGGCGAGCTGGTATTCGGGAATGTAGGCGTTGAGCAGCATCAGGCCTTCCGGCTCGACCGAGGCGTAGCTCTCGGCGATGTTGGAGTGGCCCTTGCGCAGCGACTTGACCTCCGTGCCGGTCAGCATCAGGCCGGCCTCGTAGGTATCGGTGACGAAGTACTCGAACCGTGCCTTCCGGTTCTCGGCAACGATCTTGCGGCCGTCGTCCTTCTTGGCGGCCATAGCCTGACCCATCCTTCTCGGTATCAGCCAGCCCTGCCTACTCGGCCGCCTTGACCTGCAGCAGGCCGGCACTGACCATTGCCGCATCGACGATCTTGCGCGTCGCCTCGGTGATCGGCGCGAGCGGCAGGCGGCACTCGGCGGTGCCGAAGCCGAGCCGCGACGTCGCGTACTTGACCGGCGCCGGATTGGTCTCGACGAACAGGGCGTCGTGCAGCGGCATCAGCCGGTCGTGAAGCTTGAGCGCCTTGGCGAAATCGCCCTTCCTGCACGCGGCCTGGAACTCCGCGCACAGTGCCGGCGCGGCGTTGGCGGTCACCGAGATGCAGCCGTTGCCGCCGTGCGCGTTGAAACCGAGCGCCGTCGCGTCCTCGCCCGACAGGTAGGAGAACGCCTTGGTGATCAGCTGCCGATGCTGCGACATGCGCGCCATGTTGGCGGTGGCGTCCTTGACGCCGACGACGTTCTTCAGGCCCGCCATGCGCGCCAGCGTCACGGCCGAGATGTCGACGACCGTCCGCACCGGCACGTTGTAGACGATGATCGGCAGGTCGACCGCGTCGTTGATCGCCTTGAAATGCAGGAACAGCCCTTCCTGGGTCGGCTTGTTGTAGTAGCCGGTCGAATGCAGCACCGCGTCGGCGCCGACGCTCTTCGCGAATGCGGTGAGCTCGATCGCCTCCGAGGTCGAGTTCGAGCCGGCGCCGGCAATCACCGGCACGCGCTTCCTCGTCACCTCGACGCAGATCTCGATGACGCGCTTGTGCTCCTCGTGGCTCAATGTCGGCGTTTCGCCGGTGGTGCCGACCGGTACGAGGCCGTTCGAGCCCTGTGCGATCTGCCACTCGACGAAGCGTTCGAACGCCGTCTCGTCGACCCCGCCGTTCTTGAACGGCGTTATGAGTGCCGTGAATGATCCCATGAACATGAGCGTTCCGTCCTGCTGATATCGACCCTGGTTCGGGCCGTTTGAGTGCCCGTGCGCGCGTGCCTGACCGACCGCGGCTCGCCACCTCGATCTTCGGAGGTTAAGCATTTGACCGGCGCGCCGCAAGCCCGACGCGCGGCGCGACCGTGAACAATCCGCGACCGGCGGCAATTGCCTCGGAATGGCCTTGATGTCCGCCGAATGGACAAGCTCGGCAAATGCCGACAATGTCCGCCAGATCGAACCGGCGTCGCGGAGAGATGATGAAACGACCGAGGCTGACGATACCAGCTGCCGCGATCTGCGGCGCATCGTTGCTCGGCATCGTGCTCGCCGCCGCCGATCGCGGCGCCGCCCAGTCGCCTGCCGCCGTCCAGCCGCCGGCAAAGTCACAGCCCAAGGTCCAGGCCCAAACACCTCCCAAGACCGCTTCGCCGAAGGCCGCGGCGCCCGAAGCGGCGACTGCCGGGCCGCCATTGACCTCCCAGCCGGCGCCTGCCAGCCTGCCCGCGGTCGCTGCGGCCGAAGCCAGTCGGATCGCCACGTTCGACAAGGCCATCGCCGCCGTGCGCGAGGTCACGCCGTCGCCGGCGGATGCCGCCCTGATCAAGGACGCGGTCGCCGCCTTCGCCGCCAACGATCCGGCCAAGGGCAAGGCCCTGCGCGATCAGATCTCGGATGCGACCGGCCGCAAGCTCGTCGATTGGGCCAGGCTGCGCTCCGGATCGGGCGAGGTGCAGGAGTATCGCGCGTTTCTCGACGCCAATCCGGCATGGCCTGACCGCGCACTGCTCAATCAGCGGCTCGACGAGGCATTGTTCACGCGCGGCGGCTCGCCGAAGGCGATCAAGGAGCTCTACAAGGGCGGCGAGCCGCGCACGGCGGCGGGCTTTGCCGCGCTCGCCTCGGCGCACCTCGCGGAAGGCGACGAGAAGACAGCCGGCGCGCTCGCCCAGAAAGCCTGGCGGACCCTCGACATCGCCGCCACGCTCGAGACCGGCTTCCTCGACCGCTTCGGCAAGTACCTGACCGAGGCCGACCACAAGCGTCGGCTCGACCGGCTGCTGATGGCGGATCTCAGGTGGGAGAGCGAGCGCAGCGTTCGCGCCGCCATCGTCCGCCGCTTGATCCCGCGGCTTGGCGCGGCCGAGCAGAAGCGGGCCGAGGCGCGGCTGGCGGTGTTCCTCAGGGTGCCCATGGCGCGGCAGATGATCGATGCGCTACCGGCCGCCGAGGCTGGCGCGCCGACCGACTGGGGCCTCGTCTATCATCAGGTGCAGGTGCTGCGCCGGCAGAACCAGAGCGAGGCGGCATGGGCACTGCTGCGCAAGGTGCCGACCGATCCCAATCTGATCGTGGTACCGGACGACTGGTGGGATGAGCGCCGCGCCAACGCCTATCAGGCGCTGAAGGCCGGCAAGCCCCGCGTCGCCTACGAGCTTGTCAAGGACGCCGGGCAGCTATCGGTCAATCCGGCCAAGGAGCAGGCGAACTTCGCCGGCTGGATCGCGCTGCGGCTGCTCAACGATCCGACCGCCGCCGATATCCACTTCCGCTTCATGCGGAAGATCGCCGACGGGCCGCTCAGCATGGCGAAGGCCGATTATTGGCTGGGCCGCACCGCCGAGGCGCGCGGCGACAAGACGGCGGCCGCCGAGCACTACAAGGCCGGCGCCCGCTTCACCGACACCTTCCACGGCCAGCTGTCGCGGCAGCGGATCGACGGCTCGAAGCGCCTCGACATCGCGCCGCTGGCAACGCCGACGCCGGCGCAGATCGACGCCTTCAACGGCTCGGACGCCGTCCGCGCGGCGGTGATCGCGCACAAATCCCGGCTCGACAGCGCCTTGACCCGCGCCTTCCTCAATCACCTCGCCCGCCACCTCGGAAGCGAGGCCGAGGTCGCCATGGTGGCGCACCTGGCGGAGGCGTTCGGCGACACCCAGTCGGCGGTGCGGATCGGCAAGACCGCGATCGCCCGCGGCTTCAATCTGATCGCCTATGCCTATCCGCTGCACCCGATGCCGGCCTATGGCGCGCTGCGGGCGCCGCCGGAAACTGCCCTCCTGCTCGGCATCGCCCGGCAGGAGAGCGAGTTCAATACGCTGACCGTCTCCGGCGCCGGCGCGCGCGGCATCCTGCAGGTGATGCCGATCACCGCGAAGCACGTCTGCCGCGACTACAAGCTCAAATGCGACATCCCGCGCCTGCTCACCGACAAGGCGTACAATACGATGATCGCGTCGGCCTACATCGCCGACCGCATGGGCGAGTTCCAGGGCAGCTACGTGCTCGGGACGGCCGGCTACAACGCCGGCCCGGGCCGCGCCCGCGAGTGGATACGCGAGTTCGGCGATCCGCGCAATTCAAAGGTCGATGCGATCGACTGGATCTATCGCATCCCGTTCGAGGAGACGCGTGAATACGTGCAGAAGGTGCTGGCCAATACCCAGGTCTACCGCGCGCGGCTCGGCGCGCCGGAGACCGCATTGCGCATCAATGAGGACCTGGCGCGCGCGAGCGGTGCGAGCCGGGCCGCCGATGTCGCACGGCCGGCGAGTGCAACGCCCGTCGAACAAGTCGGCCTCGTCCGTCGACATTCCGCCAATTCGCGAGCAATAGGCGACCGTCAGCTTTTGATCCACCCACCGAGACCGATGCCATGGCCAATCTCGATGAATTGAGCCCTCCAGCGCTCCGGGTTCTGCTGAACGAGCTGCAGGCAGAGCATGCGCGCCTGAAGAATGGCGGACTGCGCCTCAACATTGCTCGCGGTCTGCCCTCCAAGGGAGTAGCTGAGATCTCGCGTGATTGCGGGCGCGGGCGCGTAACGCCTCGCTTTGCCGCACAAGCCTCGCGGTCGTGATCAACTGGGCCTCTCGGTGGGGCGCGACAAGCTTTAACACTGCGTCGCGGACGGTATCGAGTGGTGTCCCAGCGGACGCGTTATCAATGACCAACGCCTTGAGCGTTTCCGCATAGTCTGTCACGGAGGCGAGTAGAATGTCTTCCTTGCTGTCGAAATAATAGAAGAACGTTCGACGCGAGATGCCAGCGCGCTGCGATCTCGTCAAGGGTCGTTGCCTCGTAGCCCTTAGCAACAAACAATTCCAAGCCGACTTCCGAGATGCGCTGAAGCGTATGCCGCCGCTTCCGCTGCGCAGGCCCTCCGGCTTCAGTGCAGCGTCCTGCATCGATGAGTCTCCCAATAAATCGCATCTGGTGCAAAACTACACTATAGGCCACAAAGTGGCCATTGATGAATCTTACACCCAGTGCAATATTTGGACATCCACATCGAACTCCACGCTCGTGAAAGTCCTCGCACGCTCGCAGCAGCCTCGATCTCGCGGAACGCGCTGACTGTCGCTACCGGGACCATCTGCGTACATGACGGCAAACGGCGGCGATGCGCGCAATTACGGCGGCGATCCGCAAGGCCTGATGGAGTTGCCTCGAGGCTGATCAAGCGCGATCACTACAGGACGGTGCTGCCGCCGAGCCAGATCGTCGCGCCGGCGGCAACTCCAGCCTGGCGATGAGTACGACTGCCTGGTGTGGGCGGTTCTGAAGGGCGTGCGCGGGCCTCACGCCGCGCCGAGGTCGAAGACGGCGAGCCCGGCGATTCCGTGCACGTTCGTCCCGGCTACGAGAAGCACCAGCGTGATGTGCACCGAGTTCGACATCCGGCTGATCCCGGTGCCGGTGACGCCGCAGGGTCCCGACATGAATTTTCGGTCGAAGCAACTCGCGCTCGACCGCAACGGTCAAGGGCGACGCCATGCAGCTCGCGGGCCGAACGGCGACGCCAGACTTGGCCGACCGGCGACGGTCGTATTACGGCATGGAACCGTGCGCAGGCTCGCCGCGATGCCGACAGGCGAAACGCCCGATTTCCGGCTGTATCGGTCTGGGACGACGCCTACCGGCTGGTCGCACCACTTAAGCGCCAATCCGTGTGCCGGTGCTGAACATCCTCGACTGCAATGCGCCCTCGCCGGCGCATGCCGATCGGCCGCTGGTGTTCGCCTCCACCTCCAAGATCACCTTCGCGGGCGGGGGCGTCGGCTTCTTCGCAAGCTCACCGGCAAACGTCGCGTGGCACCTGTCTCGACAATTCCGAGAGCGTGACGGCAAGACAAGCGTGCCGGCCACCGACAAGATCAATCAGCTGCGTCGGGGCACGGGTCCGCCTCAAGGACCCCGACGGAAGGCTTGCTCGGCACATGGAAGCCCGCACCAGGAACTGCTCGCCCCGAAGTTCGCAGCGATGCCTCGAGCAAAAGCTGTCAAGCGAAGCGGGCTGGCGGCGAACCGGCGCTGCGATCACTGGTCGTCGCCAAGGGCGGCAACTTCATAGCGTGGAAGCGTGCCGCGCACCGCGCGCGGTGCCGGGGCGCTGGCTGAGGGGAGTTGGTGTAGTCGATGGAATTGAGCAGCGGCCGGCTCAGCGGATCGGCCGCGTACCGATTTTTTGCGAAAACCAAGCGGGAGCCGTCGGGGTCTGCACCGCGACCGTTGCCGGATCGACGTGGCCATATGGCGAGGATCCGCGCGACAGCAACATTCGCATCGTGCCGAGCTTCGCCCCACTCGCTGACGTCAAGGTCGCCGCCGACATCATCGCCCTGTCGGTGCTGCTGGCATCGGTGGAAAAGCGAGTCGCGCAAGCCTGACGGCCCGGCCTGTCGTGCGTCGATCCGGCGGCCTGAGCGACCGCCGCGTCACCCCTTCACCAGCTCCCCCTTCAACCCCCTCGCAATCAGCGCCCTCGTCTCGGCGATGCCGTAGAGCGCGATGAACGAGCCGAAGCGCGGGCCCTGGCTCGAGCCGAGCAGCACCTCGTAGATCGCCTGGAACCACGAGCGCAGCGTTTCCTTGGTGTAGCCGTTGGCCTTGCCGGCCTCGAACACGAGGTTCTGCAGGTCCTCCGCGGTCGCTGCCGGATCGGCCTTGGCAAGCTCGGCGTCGAGCGCGGTCAGGGCCGCGCGCTCCTGCTCGGTCGGCAGGCGGTAGACCTTCTTCGGCTTCTCGAAATCGCGATAGTAGGCGATCGCATAGCCGACCAGATGGTCGAGCAGCGGATGGCCCTCGGGCGTCGCGTCGGGTGCGTGCCGGCGGATGAAGCCCCACAATTGAGCGGGCTCGGCGGCATTGGTCGCGGCCACCAGGTTGAGCAGCAGCGCGAACGTGATCGGCAGCTCGGCGGCCGGCGGATTGCCGCAATGGATATGCCAGACCGGGTTGTCGACCTGCTGCGGCGCCGCTTCGGCGGGATACTTCGACAGAAACGTCAGGTAGTCGTCGACGGCACGCGGGATCACATCGAAGTGCAGCTTCTTCGCCGACCTCGGCTTGCCGTACATGTAGAGCGAAAGGCTCTCGGGCGGCGCATAGGTCAACCATTCCTCGATGGTGAGACCGTTGCCCTTGCTCTTGGATATCTTCTGCCCGCCGGCGTCGAGGAACAACTCGTAGTTGAAACCTTCCGGCGGGGTGCCGCCCAGCGCCTTGGCGATCCGCGACGACAACGTCACGCTGTCGATCAGGTCCTTGCCGGCCATCTCGTAGTCGACGCCGAGCGCCACCCAGCGCATCGCCCAATCGGCCTTCCACTGGCACTTGACGCGGCCGCCGGTGACCGGTGTCGTCACCCGCTCGCCGGTTTCCGGATCGACGTAGGTGACGGTGCCGGCGGCGACGTCGCGGGCAACCATCGGCACCTGCAGCACCCGGCCAGTACGCGGGCAAAGCGGCAGGAACGGCGAGTAGGTCGCCTGCCGCTCGGGCCCGAGCGTCGGCAGGATGATCGCCATCACCTCGTCGTAGGCGGCGAGCATCCTGAGCAGGGTCGCATCGAACTTGCCCGACCTTGTAGCATTCGGTCGCCGAGAAGAACTCGTAGGCAAAGCCGAACTGGTCGAGAAAGGCACGCAGCCGGGCGTTGTTGTGCGCGGCGAAGCTCGGATATTCGTTCGAGAACGGGTCCGGCACGCTCGACAGCGGCTTGTCCAGGTGGGTGGCGAGCATCTCCTTGTTCGGCACGTTGTCCGGCACCTTGCGCAGTCCGTCCATGTCGTCCGAGAAGCAGATCAGCCGCGTCTTGATCCTGCCGGCGGTCAGCACCTCGAAGGCGTGCCGCACCATGCTGGTGCGCGCCACCTCGCCGAAGGTACCGATATGCGGCAGGCCGGACGGGCCGTAGCCGGTCTCGAAGATCACGGTCTTGGCCGTCGCCTGCATCCGCTCGAGCCGCTGCAGCAGACGGCGCGCCTCCTCGAACGGCCAAGCCTTGGAGGCGGCGGCGAGGGACGCCTCGCTGGTGGTGATGACGGGTGCTGCCGCGGTCATGGTCGTTGGTGCTCGGGTCCTGCCGGTGTTGCGGAGCCTCCGTGTAGCGGCTTATTGCCGTTGCCGAAAGGCCTTCGATACGTGAATGGCCGGCCAGCGGCCGAGACCGAGCTTGCCGCGAGCCTGCCTGCCGGCGAACATCCCGTTTGTACGGCTCGGTCATGCTGCTGGCGGCAATCCTGCCGTTGAAAATGCAGCCCGGATTAGCGGCGTCGGCGACAGGCTGGGCTGACCGCAGCAGTTCGGCCACAGCTTGCCGCAAAGTGGCACGCTGCCGCAATCCAGCTCGGGCAATCATGCTAGTTTAACTGTCTCGAACATAGCCTTACCGCGCAGCCCCCTGCGGCGGCGGTGATAAATTGGAGACCGGGACTCATGCGGCCGACCGCGAAATCAGCTCTAGCCATCGTCCTCTTGGCCACAACCGCCGTTGCCGGCGAGGCCGTCGCGCAGTCCCGCAGCTATGGCCGCGCCAGCCAAGGCTTCGTCACCGCCGAGAGCCGCTTCGGCAACGGCACCGTGTCCGGTCCGGTGCGGCCCGGGCGGAGAGGAAGCCTCGAGGTGATGATGCCCGGCGGCACATGGATCTCCTGCGGCCGCAGCTGCTCCGAGACGCTGCGCGTCGAGACCGTCGACTTCTGGGAGAACAAGGGCGCCGGCCGCGACCGGATCGACAACCCATGCGGGCTGTTCGGTTGCCTGAGCCGCAGCTACGGGTTCTAGGGCCCGCCAAGCGGTTGGACGGTCGGCGGGCCGGAACTGATCGTCAGGCAGCGCGAAGCGCGGTAGCGCTCCCTACATTCCCCGGAACGCCTGACCCGGACTACTACTCGATCTACTTTGAGACCGCGCGCGCGGTCGGCATGCTCTCGCGCAAGCCGCTGAAAGACATGGAGGCGCTTGCAAACACAGCGGTCGAGAAGTCCGCGCACGTCATCGGCGACGAATTGTATGCGCGCGTCTACTGGGTGGCGCTGGTCGAGGTATTCCCGTCAGACGTCGCACAAAGAATTGAGTGGAATTGGCCGAAGATGGTCGCGAGCATGAGGACCATCGCCGAGCGCTATGGGGCGCAATGGAACGTCCAGCAATTCGCTTTGTTCGGCTGCATGATGCAAGACCGCGAGACGACGCGGGAAATGTTGAAGAAATCCCGCGGCAATCCAATTCCCGAAGTCTGGGGCCACAGTGAATTTTTCGACACCTGCGATACGTGGGCGTCCGCCGCGACGCCGAAAGCCGGACCAAAGAAACTCAAAGCAATTTTTCCACGCTGAACGGACGGTCAGAAAATGTCTATCTCGCGTCAATTCGCCTTCCTGAACGGGCTCGCAGCCGCATTTGTCGGCTGGACAATGCTGTCGGCACCGGTCGCCGCCCAAAACGCGCCAGCAGGCGACACCTTCAACATCGAGCATGCCACCAGAGCCACCCGTCAACAGATCCAGAGCGAGGTGCCCGACTTCACGGGTCTCGACGACCTGCCTGCCGACATCCAGAAGCGGATCGCGACGCACGACCTCGACGAGGACGCACTGTGGGAATTCTACAAGGATATTGCCCCCGCCACTCACACGGGGTTCGGATCCATGAACGTGGTATCCTGGATGGAGCGGCAACCGACCGCGAGATTGCCACTCCTTGCGACCTTGACGGCTCAAGTGCCGATATTCGGCGGCAACCTGAGGACGACCTTCTGGTCTCCTGCGAGATGGGTGGAAAATCGGGAAACGCGGCCGCAGTTGCAGTCGATGCGGTCACATCTCCAGGATGCAGGCGAAACAGCCTCGCGCGATCCGCAATGGTATCTGCTGATGGCCGAGCTATTGATGGCGAACCGGGCGAGCCACGAGGAGATGACTAAGCTGGTGCGGGAGGGCGTCGAAGCCGATCCAAGCAACTTCCAGCTCGCCATCATCGCGGCCAACTACTTCCTTCCGAAGTGGGGAAGCAGCGCGGAGACGTTCGAGGCGTGGGCCCGAACCGTCGCCGAGGCATACCCAATTGCCGAGCGCAATGCGATGTATGCCCGGCTCTATTGGCAAGCGTTCCGTGCCGAATACCTGGGGCAGTTGTTTCACCTCTCGCGCGTCGACTGGAACCACTTGATGCTAGGCCTGCGGGACCTGCTCGCACTCCATCCGAGTGAGGCTCACCTCAACCAGGCGCTGGTGCTCGCCTGCCTCGGGGGCAATCGCGAATTTTCAAGGGAGGTGCTGCTGCACCCGCGTTTCGCCTACAGCGATCGCTACTGGTATCAGCTCAAGGCAAAGGGCGGTGCCTATCAGCCCTGCCGCAGATGGGCCGGTGCTTAATAGGTCCCGCCTCACTCGCCGTCGGCCCCATTTCGCCTAGCGGCGACGGATCGCTTCAAAGCCCAACTGCAGGTCCGCGATCACGTCGGCCGGGTCCTCGAGGCCGACGTGCAGGCGGATCAGGCTGCCGCCGTTCCAGCCCTTGAGCCGATCCGGCGGATAGGTCAGTGCCAGCGACTCATAGCCGCCCCACGACGCGCCGATGCCGAACATCCTCAGGCTATCGACGAACGTGCTGGCATCGACCGGCGTCACGGCTGGCTTGAACTCGACCGAGAACAGGCTGTTGGCGCCCTTGAAGTCGCGCTTCCAGATCGCATAGCCGGGATCGGTCTCGAGCGCCGGGTAGAGAATGCGGGCGACCTCGGGCTGCTTCTGCAGCCACTTGATCACCTCCATGGCGCCGGCCGCCTGCATGGTGAGCCGCGCATGCGCCGTGCGCAGGCCGCGTAGCGCCGTATAGGCGTCGTCGGGCGCCACGTTCTGGCCGAGCAGGCCGGCGGTCTTGTACAGCAGGTCGGCGCAGCGCTCGTTGCCGGTCACCGAGCCCATAAGCAGGTCGGAGTGGCCGGCGATGTACTTGGTGATGGCGATGATCGATATGTCGGCGCCGAGCGTCAGCGGCCGATATAGCCCCGGCGCGCCCCAGGTATTGTCGACCGCGATCAGGATGTCGCGGCCCCGGCCCTTGCACACCGCCGCCAGCGCCGGCACGTCCTGGACGTCGAACACCAGCGAGCCGGGGTTGTCGAGATAGACCATGCGCGTCTCGGGCCGGATGCGCTTGGCCACCTCCTCATGGCCGCCGGGGTAGAACTCGCAGGCGATGCCACGGGGCGCGAGGTATTCGACGGCGACGGAGCGCGCCGGCGCATAGATCGTCTCGGCGAACAACACGTGATCACCGGGCTTGAGGATCGTCAGCAGCGGATGAGCGCAGGCGGCGAGGCCGGTCGAGAACAGGTTGGTGCGCTTGCCGCCCTCGATCTCGGTGATCGCGTCCTCGAGCGCGAACGACACCGGCGAGCCGGACGTGCCGTAGTTCCACACGCGCTCGCCCTTGGCCTTGCGCGCCATCAAGGCGTTGCGCGTGGCCATGTCCTTGTAGAGCACCGTCGACGTTCTCGTGATCGGAGGATTTACCGGCGATAGATCGCCGCCGAGATGGCCGCGGCCGGCATGTACGAGGCGCGTGTTCGCACGTTGGCTCTTGCTGTCGCTCATCAGTGATGGTCCTGGTTGGGGATGATCTTCTGCGGTGGTTGCCGTCGACGTAATGCCAGTTGCGCCAAGCGGCGTGAAGATAGAATCGGTTTGCGGTCACGCCCTCGCCGCGGCCTTCGCGGCGACCATCGCCGCCACGAACTGCCGGCAGCTCTGGCCGATGGCGCCGCCAAACCGTCCCGCGGTATCGTTGAGAGCCGAAATGTAGCCGTCGTCAAGTGTCGAGCCGCCGTCGCCGATACGGGCCGAGAACGCCGAGACGCAGGCGGCGGCGATGCCGCGCGCCTCGAGCGCCGGCAGCCGCGAGATACCGGCATCGTCGATGCCCCGGTCGGCGTCGTTGTAGACGGCGGCGAAAGCTGGATACTTGATCGCGGTCTCGGGCCGGCCACCGAGCAATCCGCCGTGCGAGGCGGTGACCACGATATGGCCGGCATCGTCCGGCCCGACCAGCGAGTTCGAATCCATCACGATCACACGGCAGCCGTCGCCGCCGAGGTCCGGCACGTCGCGGCGCGCCTCGTGCTCGGCCGGCGGCTTCGGCGCGGCTTGCAGCTTGGCGGCAGCCAGCAGCACCATGGTCTCGCGCGCGCTCATGCCGGGCAGCAGGCCGAGTGCGCGCGCCGGCGCGTTGGCGTGGGACAGAATGCCGTGGTCGAACGAATGCCGGCCCTCGCCAATTCGCGCCGAGCGATGCGATACGCACGCGGCAGGTATGCGCAGGTCCGCAAGCAGATCGATCCCGGCGAGACCTGCCCGCTCGCGCCCGATGCCGGCGTCGTTGAAGATCGCCGCGCCGGCGCCCATCTCGGCGGCGTACCAGCCGGCGTAGCGGCCGCCGTGCGATCCGCACAGCACCGGCCGGCCCCGGTGCTCGGGCTTCAGATGCGTGATGCTGTCGACAATGATCGGTTCCGCCGGCACGGCCCTGGTCCTCCCTGATCGGTCTCCCGGACCGCGTACGGCGCCCTGCGCGCTGCTTGATTTTTAGCCCATGCTCCCCGATGCTCGATAGGGGAATTGAATTCGCGTTCAACAACAGGCGCCTTCCTCGAGCGGCAATGCGCCGGACGGCGACCATATCGGGGGAGTTCGAAACGCATGGCAAGCAGGGCGAAGCCATCGACGGCGGGCGACAACCTCAAGCGCCTCGTCGACCTCTATCGCACGATGGTGCGGATCCGCGCCTTCGAGGAGACGGCGCTTGCCGCCCACAAGGCAGGCGAGATCCCTGGTCCGCTGCACGTCTCACTCGGGCAGGAAGGTGTCGCCGCCGGCGTCTGCGCCAGCCTGCGCAAGGACGACCGGCTCACCTCCAATCACCGCGGCCACGGCCACGCCATCGCCAAGGGCGCCGATCCCGCCCGCATGATGCTCGAGCTCTACGGGCGCGAGGGCGGCTATTGCGGCGGCAAGGGCGGCTCGATGCATATCGCCGACTTCTCGGTCGGCATGCTGGGCGCCAATGGCGTCGTCTCCGGCGGCATCCCGATCGCGGTCGGCGCTGCGCAGGGCCTCAAGATGCTGAAATCCGAAGCGATCGCGGTGTGCATGTTCGGCGACGGCGCCATCAACCGCGGACCTTTTCTCGAGGGCCTGAACTGGGCGGCGCTGTACAAGCTGCCGGTCCTGTTCGTGTGCGAGGACAACGGCGTCGCGGCCTTCACCGCGACCGCCAGCGTCACCGCCGGCACCGGCGTGATCGCGCGGGCGGAATCGCTCGGGGTGCCCGGAATTTCCGTCGACGGCAACGATGTCGTCACGGTCGATGATGCGACATCGAAGCTCGTCGCCAAGATCCGCGGCGGCGCCGGGCCGCAGATGCTGCACGCCCGCACCTACCGCTGGACCGGCCATACCTCGACCGACGCCGCCGCCTGGCGCGACCCGAAGGAGGTCGAGGCCGGCAAGGCCCGCTGCCCGATCCTGCGGCTCGAGAAGCTGCTCGGCGAGCGCGGCGTCGATGCACCCGATTTCGCGGTGATCGCGACCCAGGCGCATGACGAGATGGCAGCTGCCCGCGAGGCCGCCAAGGCCGCCGCATGGCCGAAGCCGGAGACGGCGTACGCTGACGTCCAGGACGTGGGGGCCGTGGCATGGCAGAGGTGAATAGGGTGGACGTGACGCTCATCGAGGCCGGCCGCCTCGCCGTGTTGCAGGAGATGCGCCGCGACCCGACCGTGTGGGTGCTCGGCGAGGACGTCGCGCGCGGCGGCCTGTGGGGCCAGTACAAGGGTTTCCTCGAGGAGTTCGGCGCGGAGCGCGTCGTCTCCACGCCGATCTCGGAGGCGACCATCATGGGCGCCGGCCTCGGCGCGGCGCTGGTCGGCACGCGCCCGATCATCGAGATGCGCATCTTCGACTTCGTCATGTGCGCGATGGACGAGCTCGTCAACCAGATCGCCAAGGTGCGCTACATGTTCGGCGGCCAGGCCAAGCCGGCGGTGGTGGTGCGCATGCCGCACGGCATGTGGCGCAACTCCGCCGCCCAGCACAGCCAGATGCTGGAAGCCTGGTTCACGCATCTGCCCGGCGTCATCGTGGTGGCGCCGTCGTCGGCCGAGGACGAGGCCGGGCTTCTGGTATCCGCGATCCGCTCCGACGACCCGGTGCTGGTGTTCGACCCCAAGGACCTGTGGCAGGCGACCGGCAGGATCGCGGACACGATCGAGCCGATCCCGTTCGGCAAGGCGCGGCAACTGTCGAAGGGCGATGCCGTGACGCTCGTCACCTGGTCGGCGCTGGTGCCGAAGGCGGTCGAGGCGGTGGCGACGCTCGCCAAGGACGGCATCGCCGTCGACGCCTGGGATCTGCGCACGCTGTGGCCGTGGGACGAGGAGGCGATCGTCGCCTCGGTGAAGCGCACCGGGCGCCTGCTGGTGACGCACGAGGCGGTCGAGGTCGGCGGTTTCGGCGGCGAGATCGTCGCCCGCGTGATCGAGCGGCTCGGCACCGGCGCGGTCAAGCAGGCGAAGCGCCTCGGCGCGCCGCGCATCCCGATCCCGTTCGCGCCGCCGCTGGAGACGCAGGTCCGCGTCACCAGCGACAAGATCGTCGCGGCGGTCAAGGCGATGGTGCGCTGAGGGCTGGGCGGATTGCGGGGCGGGGGCGAACGACGCAAGGCGCGTGCAGTTCGTCCGCGTCCAGCCAACTGCATATAACCCGAGCAACGCCCCGTGGGCTTACGGCATGGCATTTGGGATCAGCATCAAGGCATTGGGCGACTCGGCGTCGCCCTTGCGCCAGCTCTGGGCGGAGTTCGGCCAGTTCGAGCCATTGCCCTTCAATGGCGTCGCTCGCCTATCCGCCGCATGTGACGCTGGCCGCTTATGACAGTATTCCCGAAGTCCAGTTGCGCGCCGCCTTACGCTCGGCTTTCGTCAGCTGTCCGCCCATTCGACTGAGGTTCAGCCAGCTCTCATATTTTGAGCGGCCCCAACTTGTGTTCTGGGCTGCTCCTGATCCAAGCGAGTCTCTGGCAAATGTTCACGCGACGATCACATCGCTTGATTGGACCTGCGTCGTGTCGACCACATTACCGGCCAGGCAATTGGGTACCTCATTGCACATTGGCGACCCAAGTCAGCACCAGCAAGACGGACCAGGCCAAGGCATTGGCAGCGCGGAAGATCGAGCCATTCGAAGTTGTTTTCGAGACTGCCGACTGCGTCGAATTCTATCCGGTCCGCATCATCGAAGAGGCCCCGCTGCTAGGCCGGCTTTGAGCCGGCGAGATCGTCGCCCGCCGCAGCATGCACTCGCGAAGGCTGCGCGGGAGTGACGGAGTGTGGAGAGCCGTCGCGGACCACAGTCGCGACGACAGGTTTGGACTACGCTGCATCCTCCCCCGTTCCGTCAGCCCGGCACCGGATCGGGTCCGGGATGACGGCTGCGGGGAGGTGACCGTCGCGCTGTCCGACCGGGTTGATGCCTGACATTTTGGACCGGGCTGATACCTGACAGTATTCGCCCATTGTTCTTCTGTCACCGCCGGTTCCGGAGCGACGCGCAGCCGCGCACACGGCGGGCGCTGGCCGCGCGAGGTTGCAGGTCGGCAGGTACCACCGGGGACGCGCCCCGCATCCCGTACCCGACACGCCTCGTCATTCGAGTTGCATCATCCCTTCTGGCAGCACACCCAGCTTCGCAAACGCCTCGAGGCAGCCTATATGCATTGCCGCAAACGGAAACTCTCGGAGATCGACATGAGCGCAGCCGCCACGAACCCGCTGCTCGCGGCCTGGAACTCGCCATTCGAGGCGCCGCCGTTCGAGGCGATCCAGCCGGAGCATTTTCCGCCGGCGTTTGAGGCCGCGCTGCAAGACCATAATAACGAGATCGACGCGATCGCGGCCAACCGCGAGCCGGCGACCTTCGCCAACACGATCGAGGCGATAGAGCGCGCCGGCCGCACGCTGTCCCGCGTCGCCAGCGTGTTCTGGAACCTGAGCGGTAGCCACACCAACGATGCGCTGCAGGCGCTCGAGCGCGAGTGGTCGCCAAGATTCGCCGCCCACTACACCGCGATCACCACCAATTCGGCCTTGTTCAAGCGCGTCGACGACCTGTTCGCGGCGCGCGACGGCCTCAGCCTCGATGCCGAGCAGATGCGGGTGCTGGAGAAGACGCACAAGAGCTTCGTGCGCTCCGGCGCCAGGCTCGAGGGCGCGGCGAAGGAGCGCTACAAGGAGCTGTCGCAGCAGCGGGCCAAGCTCACCACCACCTTCGGCCAGAACGTTCTCGCCGACGAGAAGGAATTCATGCTGGTGCTCGAAGGCGAGGCCGATCTCGCCGGGTTGCCGGCCTTCGTGCGCGAGGCGGCGGCCGGCGCGGCGGAGGAGCGTGGCCGCAAAGGGCAGCATGTCGTCACCCTGTCGCGCTCGCTGATCGACCCGTTCCTGACCTTCTCGACCCGGCGCGATCTGCGCGAGCAGGCCTGGAAGGCGTGGGCCCTGCGCGGAGAAAGTGGTGGTGCGACCGACAATCGGCAGGCGATCGCCGATCTCGTGCGCCTGCGCATCGAGGTCGCGAACCTGCTCGGCCACAAGACCTACGCCGATTTCGTGCTCGACGAGTCGATGGCCAAGACGCCGGCGCGGGTGCGCGAGCTGCTCGACCGGGTCTGGACGCCGGGCGTCGCTCGCGCACAGCAGGAGCTCGGCCGCCTGCAGGCGATGGCGGCTGAGGAAGGCGCCAATATCGCGATCGAGCCGTGGGACTGGCGCTTCTATGCCGAGAAGGTGCGCGCCGCCGAGTACGACCTCGACGAGGCCGCGATCAAGCCCTACCTGCCGCTCGACCGCATGATCGAGGCCGCCTTCTTCACCGCGACGCAGCTGTTCGGGGTGACGTTCAGCGAGCGCAAGGACGTGCCGGTCTATCATCCGGACGTGCGCGCCTTCGAGGTCAAGGATGCGGAAGGCCGGCACGTCGGCCTGTTCTACGGCGACTACTACGCGCGGCCGTCCAAGCGCTCGGGCGCCTGGATGAGCAATTATCGCCGCCAGGACAAGCTCGACGGCGGGCGGCGGCCGATCATCGTCAACGTCATGAACTTCGCCAAGGGCAGCAGCGGCGATCCGACCCTGTTGTCGTTCGACGACGCCCGCACGCTGTTCCACGAGTTCGGCCACGGCCTGCACGGCCTGCTGTCGGATGTGACCTATCCCTCGATCGCCTGCACGTCGGTCGTCCGCGACTTCGTCGAGCTGCCCTCGCAGCTGTTCGAGCATTGGCTTGCTACGCCCGAGATCATGGGCCGCTTCGCCCGCCACGCCAAGACCGGCGAGGCGATGCCGCAGGCGCTGATGGACAAGCTCAAGGCGGCACGCACGTTCAACCAGGGTTTCGAAACGGTGGCGTTCCTCGGCTCGGCGATCGTCGACATGGATTTCCACACCATGGAAGACGCCGACGACCTCGATCCGCTGGCGCTGGAGGCGGCGACGCTCGCTCGCATCGGCATGCCGCGCGAGGTCGGGATGCGGCACCGCTCGACCCACTTCCAGCACATCTTCTCCGGCGGCTACTCGTCAGGCTACTACAGCTACCTGTGGTCGGAGGTGCTCGACGCCGACGCCTTCGCGGCCTTCGAGGAGGCCGGCAACGTGTTCGATCCAGATTTGGCCGACAAGCTGAAACGCTATGTTTATTCGGCCGGCGGCCTGCGCAAGGAGGACGAGGCCTATACCTTGTTCCGCGGCCAGCTGCCGTCGGTCGACGGCCTGCTGAAGAAGCGCGGGCTGGCGGCGTGACGGGACCGCTTTGCAACATGCGCAAGCCCAGCCCTTCAGGTGTCACCCCGGACCTTGCAGCCGGGATGGCGATCTTCACATTCTGATCATCGCGGCGGCATTCGTTCGCTCAGCTCACCCCTGCAAACCTCGGGAAACCAAGCAATGACCAGATCAGTCCTCGGCATCGTCGGCGGCAGCGGTCTCTACGACCTGCCGGGGCTCGCCAACGTCGAATGGAAAACGATCGCGAGCCCATGGGGCGAGCCGTCGGACCAGGTCCTGCACGCCGACGTCGACGGACTGCCGATCCGCTTCGTGCCGCGCCACGGCCGCGGCCACCGCATCTCGCCGTCGCAGATAAACTACCGCGCCAACATCGACTGCCTGAAGCGGGCCGGCGTCACCGACCTCGTCTCGATATCGGCCTGCGGCTCGTTCCGCGAGGAGTTCCCGCCCGGCCACTTCGTGCTCCCCGACCAGTTCATCGACCGCACCTTCGCGCGCGAGAAGACGTTCTTCGAGGCAGGCTGCGTGGCGCACGTGTCGGTCGCCGATCCCGTAAGCCCCGGCCTCGTCGACGAGGTCGAGAAGGCAATGCGTGCGGAGCAGATCTCCGGCACGCGCGGCGGCACCTACCTCGTCATGGAAGGCCCGCAGTTCTCTACCAGAGCGGAGAGCAACCTCTACCGCGCCTGGGGTTGCGCGGTGATCGGCATGACCAACATGCCCGAGGCCAAGCTCGCCCGCGAGGCAGAGATCTGCTACGCGACCGTCGCCATGGTCACCGATTTCGACTGCTGGCACGAGGAGCACGCCCACGTCGACGTCGCCTCCGTCATCAAGGTGATGCATCACAATACCGAGATGGCGCAGCGGCTGGTGCTGCGGCTGGCGAGATCGTTCCCGCGGCTGCATCCGCCTTGCCCGATCGGGTCGGACCGGGCGCTCGATCATGCCCTCATCACCGCCCCGGCCGCGCGCGACGCGGCGCTGGTGGCGAAGCTCGACGCCGTCGCCGGCCGGGTGCTGGGCGCAAGCGCCGGCCCCGGCTAGCTGCGAAGCAGATCGTTGGCGAGGCTCGCGGCCAGGCGATGGACGATGTCGTCCGATTTCTCCTCGCACAGCTCCTTCAGCGCCTGCGCCTTGGCACGGATATCGGCCGATGTCTGTGCCCGCATCTGCGCCAGTCCGCCGGCGAGATCGAGCAGCTCGTCCCACAGCGGATCGATCAACGCATCGGCCTCGGCCTGGCCGTGCGGCGACCATGGTGCGTCGCTGCCGTGCAATGCCAGCTCGGCCCAGGTCCGGTTGCGCCGCTCGACAACCCGGGCGAACTCGGCCGCCAACTGCGCGATGTCGCCGGCGGCTGCGGGCGCGGCCGGCGCACCGGCATTGGTCGCGTCATGCCGGCGCCAGTTCCGATCGAGCAGCCGCTCCAGCGGTTCGATCAGCGCGCGCAGCCCGTCGATCTTGTTGTCCAGCGCATCGAGCCTCGCGGCGATGCCACCCTCCGGTCCCCAATCCGCCTGCTTCTCGGCCATCGGCATGGCAAGATCACCCTCGCGCCTCGTCCGCCCGGATCAAGAGCAGCCGAAGCTTGCGCGAGGCTTGCGAACCCATCCCGGCCGAGCAACCGGGGCGTCATGCCGCAGGATATAGCGTGCGCAGGCCTTGCCCGGATGCCGGCGCGATTCCGCGTTCGGTGATAAAGGCCGTGACCAGCCGCGCCGGCGTGACATCGAACGCGGGATTGGCCGCCGGCGACCCGGGTGCGGCGATCTCCACCGTGACCACCTCCCCGTCCTCCAGGCGTCCAGACATCTTCAGAACCTCGTCCGCGGCGCGCTCCTCGATCGGAATGTCGCAGCCATTGTCGAGCGTCCAGTCGATCGTCGAATGCGGCAGCGCCACATAGAACGGAACGTCGTTGTCGCGCGCCGCCAGCGCCTTCAGATAGGTGCCGATCTTGTTCGCGACATCGCCATGCGCGGTGACGCGGTCGGTGCCGACGATGCACATGTCGACGCGGCCAGTCTGCATGTAGTGACCGCCGGCATTGTCGGCGATGATAGTGTGCGGCACACCGTGGGCGCCAAGCTCGAATGCAGTCAGCGACGCCCCTTGGTTGCGCGGCCTAGTTTCATCAACCCAGACGTGAATGTCGATGCCGCTGTCGTGCGCTTGGTAGATCGGCGATGTTGCCGTGCCCCAGTCGACGCAGGCAAGCCAGCCGGCATTGCAGTGGGTCAGGATATTGACCGGATCGCCGGACCTCTTGCGTCCGGCGATATCGCGGATCAGGGCAAGCCCGTGCGCGCCGATCGATCGGCAGGTCTCGACGTCCTGGTCGCAGATTTCCGCGGCCTTGGCATAGGCCGCGGCACCCCGCGAGCGGGGAGCCAGCGGCGCCAGCGTCCGCCGCATCTCCTCCAGCGCCCAGCGCAGGTTGATCGCCGTCGGCCGCTGCGCCGCGAGATAGTCGATCGCGGCCGAGAGAGCTCTATCGCCGGCGTCTTCGCGCAGCGCCAGGCACAGGCCGTAGGCGGCGGCGGCGCCGATCAACGGTGCTCCGCGAACCTGCATCGACTTGATCGCGCGGGCCGCTTCGCCGCATGTCCTGAGCGACACGGTCTCGAACCGATGCGGCAGCAGGGTCTGATCGATGATCTCGACCGACCAGCCGTCGTCGCCGAGCCAGATCGTCCGGTAGGCGCGGCCATTGATCTTCATTCGGTCAGCTCCAGGAGTTGCCGGCCCCTCCCAGCGGATAGCCGATGGTATCGGACAGCCCGCAGGACGGACATTCGAGCGCGAACCAGGCGGTGTGCGGCCGCGCGGAGCGGTCGACGATCTGCAGCCCAGGCGCGCCGCAGGCGGGGCAGGCCAGCGCGGCGCCGGGCGCCTGCTGCCACTCGGCCAGCACCGCCAATGCCGCCTTGACGGCGTGCTGCGGCAGCTTGGGCGACGCCTCGCTCATTTCTCAATGCCCGTCGAACGCGACCAGCGCGTGGGCCTCGACGCCGTGCGAACGCAGCAGCCTCATGCCGCCGAGCTCCGGCAGGTCGATCACGAAGGTGGCGCCCGCCACTATGCCACCGACGCGCGTGATCAGCTTGACCGCGGCCTCGGCGGTGCCGCCGGTGGCGATCAGATCATCGACGATCAGGATGCGCTCGCCCTTGGTCACGGCATCGAGATGCACCTCGATCGTGTCGACACCGTATTCGAGCGTGTATTGCTGGCCGATCGTCGTCCACGGCAGCTTGCCCTTCTTGCGGATCGGAATGAAGCCGCAACCGAGCTTGTCCGCGACCGCGCCGCCGAAGATGAAACCGCGCGCCTCGATACCGGCGACGGCATCGATCCGCTTGTCGGCAAATGGCGCCGACATCGCCGTGACGGCTGCTTTGAAGCCCTCCGCGTTGCGCATCAGCGTCGTGACATCACGGAACATGATTCCCGGCTTCGGATAATCCGGAATGGTCCTGATCAATTGCCTGACTTCGTCCCCGAGCATCCGTGTCCACCTCGTAACCGCCAAATTCGCGGCGCAAATTAGCAATATTCCAGGATCAGCGATACAAAGCTCGTATGACAGAGACGCAAATCACCAACCCTCGGTTATCGAGCGCCATAGCCCGCCACCGTGGCGAGGACGTTGCTACCGCAACGCGTGGCCACGGGTTGGATGCCAGCGGAGGCGGATCGATGACGGATACTCACATGGCGATGGCCGACGACGGCAACGACGACTTGCCGCGAACATTCCGGCGCGAGCGCGATGCGCAACGCGAGGCCCGCGAGCGAGCCGCCGCCGAGCACGCGTTCGCGCCCCCTTCTGAGCCGGCCTACATGCCCAATTCGCCGATGGAACCGTCGTTCGGCGGCTCCTATCCGCCACCGGTTCCGTCCGGCGTCGTCACCGCGCTCGAGATCCCGTTCGCCCGTCTGGTGACGTTCTTCATCAAGGCGCTGTTTGCCGCTATCCCGGCCATCATCCTGCTCGGCGTCATGCTGTGGGGCATGGGCCAGGTCCTGACCACCTATTTCCCGGCCCTGCTCAAAATGAAGATCCTGATCACCTTCCCCAACTGACGCCGCTATTTCTGCGCCTCGCCCGGCTCGACGACACCGCCGGCCGTCTTCCAGGCGCCGAAGCCGCCGAGCACGTGGGCGACCGGTTTCATGCCCATATCCTGGGCGACCTTGGTCGCGAGCGCCGAACGCAGTCCGCCGGCGCAAAAGAAGATGAACTCCTTGTCCTCGCCAAACACCGGCTTGAAGTAGGGGCTGGCCGGATCGATCCAGAACTCGAGCATGCCGCGCGGACAGGAAAATGCACCTGGAACCTTGCCTTCGCGCTGCAACTCCCGCGGGTCGCGAATATCGACCAGCACCACGTCGCCGCTCTTGGCGCGCTCGATCGCCTCGGCCGCCGTATACTCCTTGATTGCCGCCTTCGCCTCCTCGACCATCGACTTGACGCTGCGGGTTATCGTCTGCGGCATGACCTTGCCTCCTTGCTTTTCGCGTAGCTTCAATCTGGTACGGAATGAGGCGAATTGCCAGGGCGATCCCCGGTTTTGATCGGCCCGCGCCCTAGTTCCGCCGGCAAATCGCGATTAGAACGACGTCCATGCTTTCCCGGTCAACCCGCCACCTTCGATCGGCGCGCCGCGCCCTGCTGATTGCCGGCATCGGCATCACCCTTGGCGCCTGCGCACAGGGCGGTGCGAGCCTCGCGCCGCAGATTGGCCAGAAGGTGCCCGACAGCTACAAGCCGGGCCAGCCATATCAGCTCAGCCAGGAGGAGTTGAGCCTCGATTGCCGGAAGCTCACCGGCCGAATGCAGGTCCGCATTCTCCAGGTCCGCGATTCGGGCGTTCGCGGCGGCACCACCGCCGTGGCGCAAACCACCCAGTCGCTGGTCACGCCGTTGATGGGCGGCACGACACGCGGCGCCGATCCGGTGGCCGACGCCGCCCGCGATCGGGCCTACCTCGAGGCGATGAACAAGCAGCTGGCGGCCAAGAAATGCGCCACGTTCGACCTCGAGGCCGAACTGCAGCCGCGGTCGATCCGCGATACGCCGACCCCGGTCCCAAAGCGGTAGGCGGCGGCCGCCGCTACTCGGGCCGGTGGCGTACGGCCTCGATGCGATTGCCATCCGGATCGCGCAGGAATGCCGCGTAATAGTGCTCATGATACTGCGGACGCAGCCCGGGCGGGCCGTCGCAAACGCCGCCGTTCTCGAGACCTGCCACATGGAAGGCTTCGACCGCGGCGCGGCTCGGCGCGCGAAAGCACCAATGCCGCCCGGCCGCTTCGAAAGCGCCGGGAGCACCGTCGCCGTGCAGCCGGATGGTCAGATAGGTCCGCGCGTCGTCAGCCGGCGAATTGCGCTCGCCGTAGCCGATCGCGTTCGCCTCGCGCCAGACGCACGGTACACCGAGCGCGGCCATTATCGCGTCCCAGAACCGGGCGCCGCGCGCCATGTCGCTGACGGTAATCGATACGTGATCCAGCATTTGCCGCCTATTTCGCCTTCGCCTTCCGTGACAGCGCCGCAAACCGCTTTGCTCCTGCCGGTGTCAGTGCACCTGCCATCAGGATGTCGGTCGTCTCCTTGACGTAGGTATCGAGCGAGATGCGCGGCTTGAAGTGCCAACTTTTCAGCGCCCAGGTGTGGGCTGCCATTACAATGTGATAGACAAGCACATCAAGTCCGACCTTGCGAACGAGCCCGGCCCGCATGCACGCCTTGAGCTCGGCCGCGATCAGGGCGTTGGTCTCGGCCTCCTTCTGCTGGATAAGCCGTCGGCGCGGCGGCGACAGCGACTTGGTCGAGCGGTACGCCAGCACCGCGCCGTCACGATGGCGATCGATCACCCGGCAATAGGCCTCGATGGCAGTGGCAAGCCGGGCGATCGGGTCATCGATGCCGACCAGCGATTTCGGGATCTCGCGGGCGTACGCGTCGATGACGTCGAGCAGCACGAGCAGCAGCACGTCCTCCTTCTCGCGCACATACTGGTACACCAGCCCCGAGCTGATGCCGGCGAGCTTGGCGATGTCCTTGATGGTTGTGCGGTAGAACCCTTGCGTCGAGAACAGCTCGGTTGCCGCGGCCACGATCTGGCTGCGGCGCTTCTGAACGAGGAGCGGATCCTCGACGATGCTCGTAACGCTGACATCGAGCTCGGCCGGTTTTGCCGCGGCATCTTCAGTCATGGGGCACCACGTCCAGCTTTGTCATGATCAGCGATACTTCGAGAAATCGGGCTTGCGCTTCTCGAGGAAAGCGTTGCGGCCTTCCGCAGCTTCCTCGCTATTGACGAAGGCGGCAAGCCCGTTCGCCGCCATCTTGACCTGCCCGAAGATGTGCGCCGAGTCGGCGTTGAAGGCATGCTTCAGATGCTTGAGTGCGGTCGGGCTCAAGGCGAGCGCCTGCTTGGCCAGCGCGCGGGATTCCTCGATCAGCTTCTCGGCCGGAACGACTCGATTGACAAGCCCCCACTCGAGCGCCTGCTGTGCGGTGTACTGCTGGCAGAAGAACCAGATCTCGCGGGCGCGCTTCTCGCCGATCGTTCGCGCCAGATAGGCCGAGCCCCAGCCCGCATCGAACGAGCCGACGCGAGGGCCGGCCTGACCGAACTTGGCATGCTCGGCGGCGACGGTAACGTCGCACAGGATGTGGATGACGTGACCGCCGCCGATGGCGAAGCCGTTCACCGCGGCGATCACCGGCTTTGGAATGTTGCGGATCGCCATGTGCAGGTCATCGATCTCCCACAGCCCGTTCTCGCTGGTGCCATACGAACCCTTCTCGGCCATCTCCTTCTGGTCGCCGCCGACGCAGAATGCCTTGCTGCCGGCAGCGGTCAGGATCACCACTCCGGCGGTCTTGTCGGCCCAGGCGCGCTTGAAGGCATGGATCAGCTCCTCGATCGTGCGGCCACGGAAGCAATTGAGCCGGTCGGGCCGGTTGATGGTTATGGTCGCAATGCCTTCGCTGAAGTCGTAGAGCACATCGGTGTAGTTCATGATCGGTCTCCTGGCAGGTGTGATGCGGATCAGGCGAGGATCGCGCGTGTGGGATCGAAGCTGCGGACGAGAGCCAACTCGCCGGCATCGGGCAACGGCTCGCGAATGAGGCTCGCGGCCACCGGCAAGGCGAAGCCGGCCTGGCCGGCGATGGCGTCGACTGTGGCGCGCTCCTGCCCGGCATCGCACATCACCGACGCGATCTGAAGCTCGCCGTCCTCGCCGCGAGTGAGGTAGCCGAGATCGGTGGCGACACCGGTCAGGTGCCGGACCGGGCTCGTCACGAACGGCAGATCCTCGACGAGCCGGCCGGCTTTCAGCGGCATGACGACGAGGCATGATGAATTGCCGGCCGCGAGGTCGTTGGCGCCGCCGGACCCGACGATCAAGCGGCCGTTGGCCGCCCGCGAAGAGTTTATGTTGCCGCGCCGATCGATCTGTGCGGCTGCCAGCATGGCAAGGCAGGCGCGCGCATTGACGCCAGCAAGCACGCCCAGCGTGCGCAGGAAGCTCGAGTGGAACAGCGACGAAGCCGCGTTCGGCCGGTTGAACAGGTAGGGATCGCCTTGCATCGGCCGGAAGCCGATCATGCCGGTCTCCGCCACCAGTGACGTCGCAATGCCCGCCGACCAGCACCGGCTCTCGACCGCCCAGGCCGCCAGGTGGGCGAGGCCGATACCGGCGAACAGGGACTGGGCGCGGCCTGCCCTCACCTCGGCTTCGGCAACGCGCATCGCGAGGACGGCGGCGCGCTCTTCGGGCGAGACGGCGGTCTCGGCGTCGGCCGGAGCGGCAACCTCAGGCGTGAGCGCGGCGGCACGCAGGGCGCCGAGGCGCGACGATCCGAGCCTCGCCAGGTAGCCGTCATGGTCGGTGCCGAACACCCAATCCTCGACCCAGGCGCGCAATGCCTTGGGGTCTCGCGACAGATCGCGCAGCACCAGGCGAAATTCGTAGTCTTCGGCGTACGAGGCGACGCCTTCCTGCTTGGACCACACGAACTGGCCCTGCGGATGGGCACCGAACGGCGCATGCACCACGTGGTCGACGATCGAGGCCGGGATGCCATTGCGTGGCCCGATCGCCCTGAGCTCGTCCGGCGACACGACGCGCTCGGCGGTGACGATCACCCGCCTGGCGGCGAGAACGCCCCAGGATTCTTCCGCGTCGGGCCCGTGCACGATGGCATTGCCGCGAGTGTCGGCGATAGGCACGTGCAGGAACGCGACGTCCGGCCTCAGCGCCGATATCACCGCCGTCTCCGCGCCGGTGAACGGATCGGCCACCATCGCGCGGGCATTTGGACGCCACAGGTCGGAGCCGGCGAGGCTGTTGGTCGGCACGAACGGCCAACCCATGGCGCCGGCCATCAGCCGCAGCGTCATGGTGAGATTGGTCCAGTCGGGATCGGCGCCGGACTGATCCGCGACGGCGTTCTGCAGCTCGCGCGACGGCGCCGGGGCAGGATAGGTCGAGCCGGCAAATGCCGAACTCGAGATTTGCAACGGCACCAGCGGCCGACAGGATCGACGCGTATTCGAGCAGGCCGGTGGCAACGAGATTGAGGCAGCGGCGGTCGCGAAACTGCCGCGCCACCTCGAAGGCAGCGGCATGCGAACGATTGTGCGTGAACGCGAATACCAGCGTGTCGCCGGGCTTCACCGCCGCGCGCACAGCCTGCGCCAGGGTCGCAACCTTGCCCATGCGGATCAGTCGACCATCGTCAGGCCGCCACTCACGCTCAGCACCTGCCCGGTGCAGTAGCTCGCGCGGTCGGAGGCGAAGAACAGGATGCCGTCGGCGATCTCGGACGGCTTGGCGACGCGCTTCATCGGGATGGCGTTGGCGAGCGCGTTGCGCATCTTCTCCGGCTGGGCCGCGAACAGCGGGGTGTCGGTCGGGCCGGGACAGATGCAGTTGACGCGGACGCTCTGCCGGACGACCTCGCGGGCGAGCGACTTGGTGAAGGCGATGATACCGCCCTTGGCGCCGGCATAGACCGTCTCGCCGAAGCTGCCGACGCGACCGGCGTCGCTCGACACGTTGACGATGCGGCCGGCGCCGCTCTCGAACAGCAGCGGCAGCATCGCGCGCGTCACCTGCACCGGCCCCATGAAGTTCAAGGCGACGATCTTCGCCCAGTACTCGGGCGTGTTCTCCATGAACGGCTGGATGATGTCCCAGCCGGCGGCGTTGACCAGCACGTCGAGCCGGCCGATCTCGGACTTGATCCTGCCGGCGGCGGCGTCGGCGGCTGCCCGATCGGTGATGTCGAGGGTCATGAACTGCACCTTGCCATCGACGTCCTCGAGGCTTTCGGCGGCCTTGGCACCGGTCTCGGCGTTGATGTCCGACATGATCACGTGGCCGCCGCACTCGGCAAACGCCTTGCAGGTGGCAAGACCGATGCCTGACGCCCCGCCCGTGACGAGGATCACCTTGTTGTCGAAACGCATGCTCGTCTCCTCAATGTTGCGGCTTTCAACTGTTCTTCGGCGCGAAGAACGCGGCGATGCGGTCGCGCGCCTCCTTCGTCTGCATCAGCGTCAGTGGCTTCTCGATCTCCCGCGCGAAGCCATCGGCGGCCGGATCGAGCGCAGCCGCCATGCAGTCTTTCGAGGCGAGCAACGCGGGGCGAGATAGCCCGGCAACCCGGTCCGCGATCTCGGCGACGCGGCGATCGAGCTCGGCGGCCGGCGTCACCCATTGCACGATGCCGACGCGCTCGGCCTCGACGCCATCGATTACCTCGGCGCCGAGGATGAGCCGCGCCGCGATGCCCGGACCGCACAGGCGCGGCAGGCGCTGTGTGCCGCCGGCGCCCGGAATCATACCGACGCGCGCCTCGGGCAGGCCGATCCTGGCGGTCTCGGTCGCGATCCTGAGGTCGCAGGCGAGCGCCAGCTCGAGGCCGCCACCGAGTGCAGGCCCGGCGATCGCAGCGAGGGTCACGGCCTCGAGCCGCTCCAGCCGATCGAACAGGGCGTGCAGCGTCTTGACGTAGGCGACCATCTCCGCCGTGCCGGCGGGCCTGGCGAAGTAGCCCTGGATCAGCGACAGGTCGGCGCCGGCGCAGAAGCACTTCTGATCGCTGCGGATGACGACGATGGTCGGCTTCGATGCCTCGACCTCGTCGAGGGCGCGATTGAATGCCTCAACGAATTCCGGATCGATGGCATTGACCGGCGGCCGGCTCATCAGCACCGTGGCAACCGCCGCGCTCTTCGTCACCGTGATCATGTCGTTGTCCCGCCTGTTCGATCGGCCAGCTGCTTGCGAATGAGGAATTTCTGGATCTTGCCGCTGGGCGTCGTCGGCAGGCTCGGCCACAGCTCGAGCCGCTCCGGCACCTTGAACTTCGCGACGCCCTTGGCGCCGAGGAACGCATCGAGCTCCGGCAATGTCAGCGCGTGGCCGGGGTTCAGCACGACGACGGCGCACCCGGTCTCGCCGAGGCGCGGGTGCGGCACGGCCACGACTGCGACCGACTTCACCGCCGGATGGCTCGAAAGATAGTCCTCGACCTCGCGCACCGAGATGTTCTGGCCGCCGCGAACGATGATGTCCTTGAGGCGGCCGACAATGCGGATCGAGCCGTCCGCGAGCTGCCGCGCCAGGTCGCCCGACCGATACCAGCCCTGCGCATCGAAATCCTTGGCGGTGAGCTCCGGCTCGCCGAGATAGCCGATGAAGGTGTTGGGTCCCCGCGACCGCTCCTCGCCGATCTCGCCCGCCGGCATTGGCGCACCGTCCTCGCCGGTAATCATCACCTCGATGCCGGCAAGCGGCCGGCCGTCCGAGATCCATGCATTCTCCACCGGGTCCTCCGGATGGACGATCGTGTGCGGCGGGCTTTCGGTGGCGCCGTAGATCGACAGCACGCGCAGGCCGATGCCGGTCGCGCGCCGCACCAGCGGCTCCGGCACCGGCGCGCCGCCGCAAAGGAAATAGCGCAGGTCCGGCAGCGCCGAGTTGGTCGCGGCAAGCGCTTCCGCGATGTCGGCCAGGAACGGTGTCGCGCCCATCGTCCAGCTGCAGCGGTGCTCGCGCATCTGCCGAGCCGCGGCTTCGCCGGAAAAGATGTCGAGCAGCGACAACGTGCCGCCGAGCGTCAGCGTCATCGCATAGCCGTGCAGGAAGCCCGTCGCATGCGAGATCGGCGACGCCATGAAGGCGGTATCGCCGGCATCGACCGCCATTGCCCGCGCCATCGCACGCTCGCCGAACAGGATCGTGTTGTGCGTGTGCACTGCCCCCTTGGGCCGCAACTCGGTGCCGGAGGTGAACAGCACGGCGGCCGGCGCATCCGCCGAAACGTCCGCCGCCGCCGGGACCGGTGGCTGACGCAATACCGCGTCGAACGGCACGCCCAGCTCGTTTCGCCCGTCGCCGATCCGCACGACCGGCAGGTCGCGCAGCTCCGGCGTCGAGAACTTCGCGATCGTCTCGGTGAAGTCGACGCTGCGGAACCGGCCCGGGACGAACAGAGCCTTGCTCTCGCACTTGCCGAGAACGAACTCGAGATCGGCGCGGCCATAGGTGGTCGGCACGGGATTGATCACCGCGCCGATCCGCTGCACGCCGAGGAACACTGCCACGGCCTGCCACCAGTTCGGCAGACAGGCGGTCACGATGTCGCCGCGCCTGACGCCGCACGCGGCTAGGTAGCCTGATACTGCCGCCGCGGCAGTTGCGAGGTCGCCGTAGGTGACCGCGGCGCCGGAGGCATCGCGAACCGCGATCGCCGACGGCCGCGCCGCCGCCTGCCGCAGAATAAGCGCCGGAATCGTGTCATGCCGCCAGTGTCCGGCCGCGTGATACTGGCGAGCGCGCTCGGCATCAGGTTCGGGAAAGCGCATCAGCCAGCTCCCGACTTCGGCCGGCCAGCGAGGTGCGCCTGGATCGAGCCAAGCAGCCCGCCATCGGCAAGAATGCTCTGGCCGGTGATGTAGGCGGCGTCGGGCGAGATCAGGAACGCGGCGATTCCGGCCATGTCGCGCTCCGGATCAGCGATCCGGTGCATCGGCACCAATGCCTCGCGTGCCGCCGTCTTATCGGCGTCGGCGTATATCGGCGCCGTCATCGCGGTCCTGACGAGGCCTGGCGAGATGGCGTTGACGCGAATGCCGTCGGCAGCCCATTCCTGCGCCAGCACCCTGACCAGCATGATCAGCGCGGCCTTGCTCGGGCAGTAGGCGCCGGTGCCGGGGTACGGCTCGACGCCGGACATCGACGACACGGCGACGAACGAGCCGATCGACGCCTTGAGGTGCGGATAGGCGGCCTTGGCCAGCAGGAAGACGCTGCGGGTATTGACCGCAAAGATCCTGTCCCAGCTCTCCAGCTCGAGCTCGGCGAGGCGTGACGGCGCCACGATGCCGGCATTGGCGATCACCGCATCGATGCCGCCGAGGCCGCTTGCCGCCTCCGCGACCAGCCGCGCCGGCACCGCGGCATCGGCCAGGTCGCCGGTCAGCGCAACGACGCGGGCGCCCTTTGCCTTGCATGCCTCGGCGATCGAATCGAGCTCGGACGAGGGCCGGCTGGCGCAAACGGCGAGCGATGCCCCTGGCGCTGCCAGCCGCTGCGCGATGGCGCGACCGATCCCCTTGCTCGCGCCCGTCACCAGAATGCGCATGGCAACCTCCTCATCTGTTTCAGAGCGTGCGCGCGATCAGCTCGCGCATGATCTCGTTGGAGCCGCCATAGATGCGATGAACACGGGCGTCGGCGAAGGCCCGGGCGATCGGATAGTCCCAGATGTAGCCGTAGCCGCCATGGAGCTGCAGGCACTGGTCGAGCACGCGGCCCATCAGCTCGGTGCACCAGTACTTGGCCATCGCGGCGGTGGTGGCATCGAGCCGATCCTCGTTGACCTCGGCGAGGCAGCGATCGACGAACACCTGGGCGATCTGGATCTCGGTCTTGACCTCGGCGAGGCGGAACCGCGTGTTCTGGAACTCGGCGACCGCCTTGCCGAACGCCTTGCGCTCGCGGGTATAGTCGATGGTCCAGCCGAGCGCCGCCTGGCAGGTGGCCACGGCGCCGACCGCGATCTGCAGCCGCTCCCAGGCCAGTTCCTTCGACAGCAGCGCGAAGCCTTGGCCCTCACGCCCCAGCACGTTGCCTGCTGGAATGCGCACATTGTCGAAGAACAGCTCGCAGGTGTCCTGTGCCTTCATGCCGATCTTCTGGAAATTCGAGCCGCGCGAGAAGCCCTTGCGCTCGCCGTCGACCACCACCAGCGTCAGGTCCTTGGGGCCGGCGGCGGCGCCCGACTTGGTCGCCATCACCAGCAGATCGGCACATTGTCCGTTGGTGATGAAGGTCTTCTGGCCATTGATCACCAACTCGTCGCCGTCGCGCACCGCGGTCGTCCGGATCGCGCGCAGGTCGCTGCCGGCCGCCGGCTCGGTCATCACGATGGCGCCGATCAGGTCGCCGCGCGCCATGGCCGGCAGCCATTTCAGCTTCTGCTCCTCGGTGCCGTAGTTGAGGATGTAGGGTGCGACGATGTCCGAGTGGGTGGAGAATCCCGGCCCGGACAAGCCGAGGCGCGCCTGCTCCTCGATCAACACCGCCGAGGCGAGCCGGTCGGCGCCCACCCCGCCGTATGCCTCCGGCATGTTGACGCACAGCAGCCCCTGCTCGCCCGCCCGCTTCCACACCGAGCGCGGCGCGACGCCGTCCTTCTCCCACTGGCGGTGATGGGGCGCGACTTCCCGCTCGAAGAACTTGCGCGCCGCTTCCCGCAGCATGCCATGTTCCGATGTAAAGATGTGCCGGCTGAGCATCGGCGGTTTCCTCGGCGGCGGCGTCGGCCCCGCGATAACGGCGGCCATTTGGAAACTTTTTGATTGACTGGCTATTCAATCAATCTCATCCTGATTGTCAAGTGGTAGACCTGCCGAACGACCTGTGGCAGCCTCACCCCCAAAAAAGCGAATTGACGCTCGACGACGAGCGAAGGGAGAGGAAACGATGATTCCAGGCTCGGCGTGCGTCGGCACGAGGCCCGTGAAATTCATTTCCGCGATGCATGGGACGTGGCGCCTTCGGGGGACGCCATGAAGGCCAGCGATACGGGCGCGCCGATCCTCGAGCTCGATAACGTGAGCCTGCGCTTCGGCGGCGTGCGCGCGATGACCGACGTGAGCGCCAAGATCTATCCCGGCGAATTGTTCTCGATGATCGGCCCAAACGGTGCCGGCAAGACATCCACGCTCAATTGCATCTCCGGCCGCTACCGGCCGACCGCCGGCCGGATCCTGCACAAGGGCCGCGACATCACGCGGCTCGGCGCCAACAGGCGTGCCGGCCTCGGCATCGGCCGGACCTTCCAGAACCTCGCCCTGTTCAGCGGCATGACCGTGCTCGACAATATCATGATCGGCCGCCATCACCTGATGCGGTGCGGCTTCGTGCGCGGCATGTGCTACTGGATCGGCGGCGCGCAGCGCGAAGAAGCCGAGCACCGCAGGTCGGTCGAGGAGATCATCGATTTCCTCGAGATCCAGGACATCCGCAACGAGCACGCCGGGACCTTGTCCTACGGCCTGCGCAAGCGTGTCGAGCTTGCACGCGCCATCGCGCTGAAGCCCGAGGTGATCCTGCTCGACGAGCCCATGGCCGGCATGAACCTCGAGGAGAAGGAGGACATGGCGCGCTACATCAACGACCTCAATGAGGAATTGGGCATGACGGTCGTGATGATCGAGCACGACATGGGCGTCGTGATGGACCTGTCGCACCGGCTGATGGTCCTCGATTTCGGACGCAAGATCGCCGAAGGCGTTCCCGACGAGATCAAGATCAACGAGGACGTGAAGCGGGCCTATCTCGGCCAGGATCACGGGGCGCTCGGCGCACCGAAGGCGGAGGAGGTGGCATGATCCCTTCGCAGTTCGCGCACATCGAGGCCAACGACACGTTGCCGAAACTGCTGCGATACAACGCGCGGAACCACGGCGGCGACATCGTGCTTCGCGAGAAGGAGCACGGCCTCTGGCGCACGTTCACCTGGGCCGACTACCACGAGCGCGCCAAGCTATGGGGCATAGCCTTGCACAAGCTCGGTGTCGGGCCAGGCGACGCCGTCGCCATCATCGGCGACTCGCGTCCGGACTGGGTCGCGGCGGCCGTCGGCACGCACGCCGCCAAGGGGCTCAGCCTCGGCATCTATCAGGACGCCCTCGACTCGGAAGTCGGCTACTTGTTGAATTTCGCCCAGGCCAAGGCCGTGATCGCGGAGAACGAGGAGCAGGTCGACAAGATCCTGCGTGCCGCAGCCGGCGGATCGAGCCTGCGGGCGATCATCTACTGCGATCCGCGCGGCATGCGGAAATATGCCGATTCACGTCTGATGAGCCGCGACGCGCTGCTCGACGACGCCCGCAAGGTCGCCGCCAGCGAGCCGGGTCTATGGGACGCACTCGTCGACGAAACGTCCGGTAGCGACGTCGCGGTGCTGTGCTCGACCTCGGGCACCACCACCAATCCGAAGCTGGTCAGCATCTCGTCCGGCCGCTTCCTTCGCCATGCCGCGACGTATTGCAGCCTCGTCGACCTGGGTCCCGACGACGAATACGTGTCGATCCTGCCGATGGCGTGGGTCGTCGAGCAGTTCCAGGCGCTCTATCAGCCGATGGTCTGCCGCCACAAGCTCAACTTCGTCGAATCGCCGGCGACGGTGATGACCGACCTGCGCGAGATCGCGCCCACGTTCATGTTGCTCGCGCCGCGCTCATGGGAGCAGATAGCAGCCAACGTGCGCGCGCAGATGATGGATGCGTCGGCGCTCAAGCAGAAGGTGTTCGGTCTGGGCCTCAGCCTCGGACTGCGGGCGGTGGAGCGAGGCCGCCGAAGCGGAGTGGCGCAGGCGCTGGTGCTGCGTGCGCTGCGCGATCGGCTCGGCTTCTCGCGCCTGCGCTTCGCCACTACCGGCGGCGCGGCGATGGGTCCAGATACATTCAAGTTCTTCATGGCGATGGGCGTTCCGCTGCTGCAGGTCTACGGCCAGACCGAGCTCGGCGGCATCTACTGCATGCAGCAACTCGGCGAGGTGGATTTCGACGCCGTCGGCAAGGGCCTGACGAGTGAATACAAGGTGCGCATCGGCGATCCCGACGCCAACGGTGTCGGCGAGATCGTCAGCAGCCATCCGTACATGTTCGATGGCTACTACAAGAACGACGAGGCGACCGCCGCCGATCTGCGCGACGGCTGGATGCACACCGGCGACGCGGGATTCATCAAGCCCTCCGGCCAGCTCGTCGTCATCGACCGCATGAAGGATCTGGCCGCGCTCTCGTCGGGCGAGCGCTTCTCGCCGCAGTTCATCGAGAACAAGCTCAAGTTCTCGCCCTATATCAGCGAGGCGGTGATCCTCGGCGACAAGCGCGAATACCCCGCCGCGATCATCTGCATCCGCTTTGCGATCGTCTCCAAATGGGCCGAGCAGCGGCGCATGTCGTTCACAACCTACTCCGACCTTTCCACGCGCAAGGAGGTCTACGACCTCGTCGCCGACGAGATCGTGCGCGTCAATGCCTCGCTGCCGGAGGCGCAGCGGCTGCGAAAATTCATCCTGCTGTACAAGGAGCTCGACGCCGACGATGGCGAGCTCACCCGGACGCGCAAGGTCAGGCGCGGCGTAATCGCCGAGAAATACGGCGACATCATCGACGCCATCTACTCGGACGCGACCGCGGTGAAGATCGATACCGAGATCGCCTTCCAGGACGGCAGCAGGCAGCGCATCCGTACCAGCCTGCCGATCGCAACCCTGTCCGCGCCCGCGGCGATGGCGCGCTCGGCGTGACGACACCCAACCGGCAAAGGGCTCGAGGCGACGAAACCAGATGAACACCACGCTTCTCACTCAGCTTCTCGTCAATGGACTGATCGTCGGCGCGCTCTATGGCGTGGTCGCGATGTGCTTCGTGCTGATTTACAAGGCGAGCCAGGTGGTCAACTTCGCGCAAGGCGAATTCGTGCTGATCGGCGCCTGGGCCTGCTGGTGGCTGGTGACGTCGCTGAACATGCCGTTCTGGCTCGCCTTTCCGGTGTGCCTGGTGTTCATGGCGATCCTCGGCGTCCTGGTCCAGGTCGTGGTGCTGAAGCCGCTGGTCGGCAAGCCGGTGATCTCGATCGTGATGGTGACGATCGGCCTGTCGATCTTCTTCCAGGCCCTGCTCAAGTGGATGTTCGGCGTATTCGTACAGCCGTTCCCGCAGGTGTTCTCGACCAAGAGCGTCGACATCTTCGGCCTGAACGTCGAGAGCGCCTACCTGATGAGCCTCGCCATCTCCGTGGTGATCATGGCCGGCTTCGCCTATTTCTTCAAATATTCGCGCCTGGGGCTCGCCATGCGCGCGACCGCCTTCGACCAGCAGGTGGCCCAGAGCCTCGGCATCTCGGTGAAGCAGGTGTTCGCCATCGCCTGGGCGATCTCGTCCGCGGTCTCGGCACTGGCCGGCGTGGTCGTCGGCCTCGTCTCGGGCGTCTCGGCATCGGTCGCGGCCGTCGGCGTCAAGGTGTTCCCCGCAGTGATCGTCGGCGGACTCGAAAGCATCGTCGGCGCGGTGCTTGGCGGGCTGATCATCGGCCTGCTCGAAGGCCTCGCCCAGTTCGTCGACAGCGAATACCTGCAGTTCGGCAACCTCATCACCATCGCGCCTTTCTACGCGATGCTACTCATTCTGCTGATCAAGCCCTATGGCCTGTTCGGCACCAAAGCGATCGAGCGGGTGTGACATGGCAGGCTCGATGCGTCCGGCGGGCGACTTCCGCATCACCTACGAGGCCGACCACACGATCTTCCCGACGCGGTGGTCGTGGCGCGCATGCGCGCTCGGTGTTGCCCTGCTGGCAATCCTGCCGGTGCAGGTCGCCGGCCAGTCGTTCGTATCGTCGTACTGGCTCGCGCTTATCATCCAGATCGCGATCTACGGCATTGCCGCCCTCGGCCTCAACATCCTGGTCGGCTTCACCGGCCAGATCTCGCTCGGCCATGCCGCATTCTTCGGTTTCGGCGCCTTCTCCTCGGCCTACATTTCCGGCAAGCTCGGAGTGCCGGTGGCACTGGCCATACCGCTGGCCGGTATCGCCACCGCCCTGGTCGGCGTCGTGGTCGGCCTGCCCGCCGCGCGCCTCAAGGGGTTGTATCTCGCGATCGCCACCCTCGCCTCGCAGTTCGTGCTGCAGGACTTCTTCAGCCGCGCGGCCTGGTTCACCGGCGGCGCGGCCGGTGCCAGCGCCGACTCGTTCTCGCTCTTCGGCCTCACGCTGTCCGGCGACCGCAAGTACTACTTCGTCGTGCTGTTCTATCTGGTAGTGATGTACGCGCTCGCCGCGAACCTGATGCGGACGCGGGACGGCCGCGCCATGGTGGCCGTGCGCGACCATTATCTTTCGGCCGAGATCATGGGCATCGGCTTGACCTACTACCGCATCCTCGCGTTCGGCATCTCGTCGTTCTACGCCGGCATCGGCGGCGCCCTGATGGCGCACTACACCGGCTTCGTCTCTGGCGAGGCATTCGACCTGCTGCTGTCGATCAACTTCCTCGCCATGATCATCATCGGCGGCCTCGGCTCGATCATGGGCAGCCTGATGGGCACGATATTCATCATGCTGCTGCCCGAGGTGATGCTGGCCATGGTGCAGAAGATCCAAACGCTCGGCATCGGCCAGGGAGCGTCGTTCAACGAGGGCCTCGCCTACCTGAAGGAGATGGCGATCGGCCTCGCCATCGTGCTGTTCCTGGTCTTCGAGCCGGACGGGCTCGCCGCCCGCTGGCGCAAGATCAAGGCCTACTGGAAGCTCTACCCGTTCTCGTACTGACGAAAAAACCCAAGGAGGAGACAGAAATGAGAATCAAAACGACGATGCTGGCCTCGGTCGCGGCAGCAGCACTGCTCGCCTCGCCGGCGCTGGCGCAACAGAAGATCAAGCTCGGCAACCTGATCGACTACACAGGCGCGACCTCGAGCACGGGCAAGTTCTCCGGGCCCGGCAAGGTCGATGCCATCGCCTGGATCAACAAGAACGGCGGCATCAACGGCAAGCTGCTCGACGCGGAGATCGTCGATTACGGCTATCAGACACAGCGCGGCATCCAGCTCTACAAGAAGTGGAAGGACGACGGTGCGGTCGCCATTCTCGGCTACGGCACCAATGACACCGAGGCGATGGTCGGCTTCATCGCCGAGGACAAGATGCCGTACTTCTCGTTCTCGTTCTCCGGTCACCTGACCGACCCGAGCGGCGTCAGCGAGAAGGCGAAGGCGGGGAAGATCAAGTCGGCGCCGTACAACTTCTTCGGCCAGCCGTCCTACTCGGATGGCAACCGCGCGCTGGTGCTGTGGGCGCTCGAGGACTGGAAGAAGAAGGGCGGCCAGGGCAAGCCGAAATACATTCACCTCGGCGACAACCATCCTTATCCGCTGGCGCCAAAGGAGGCCGGTGAGAGCATCGCCAAGGAACTTGGGTTCGATGTGTTGCCGTCGATCCAGTACGCGCTCGGCGGCGGCGACTTCAAGGCGCAGTGCCTGGCGCTCCAGGCGTCCGGCGCGAACTACGCCTTCCTCGCCAATACCACCGGCGCCAATGTGGCGCTGATCCGCTCGTGCGGCACGGTCGGTGTCAACGTGCAGTTCATGGCCAACGTCTGGGGCATGGACGAGGCCGGCATGAAGGCGATCGGCAAGGGCGTGAACGGCCTCGTCATGGTGCTCGCGCAGCCGCAGTGGGGCTCGAACGTACCGGGCATGAAGAAGTTCCAGGAGATCTCCGCCATGTCGGACCCGACCGGCAAGGTCTACCGGCCGATTCCCTATGCCATCGGAGCCTGCCAGGTGCTGCATCTGGCCGAGGGCCTGAAGCGGGCTGACAAGGCCGGCAAGCTCAACGGCCCGGGCATCAAGGAGGCCCTCGAAGGGCTCAAGGACTTCGTGCCGGAAGGCTTCGACGGCATGTGCTCGCCGGTGACCTGGACAGCGACCGACCACCGCGCGGTCGACAACGTCAACATCGGTCGCGCAACGGTCAGTGGTGAAACCGAGAAGGGTGACGTGGCCGATCTTGCGGCGGCCGGAACGATCAAGATCGAGAAGGTCGCCGAGCAGAAGGTGCCGCGCAAGCCGGAGTGGCATGGCTACTAGGCTACGGCTAACGACAAGACGAGGGTGGGGGCCAGCCTCCCACCCTGCTGCATCAACCGAGGAACATCCATGAGCGCCGCCGCCCGACAGACGACGCTGGGGACAGCAGCCGCGAAGCACTGCTGGCGATGCCCTGCTGTCGATCGAGAACATCGAGGTCGTCTACGACGACGTCGTGCTGGTGCTGCGCGGCGTCAGTCTTTCGGTGCCAAAAGGCAAGATCGTCACCCTGCTCGGCCCCAACGGTGCCGGCAAGTCGACCACGCTCAAGGCGATATCCGGCCTGCTCGACTCCGAGGATGGCGAGGTAGTCGCCGGCGACATCAAGTTCAACGGCCACAGCATCGCCCACCAGTCACCGGAGATGACGGTCCGCGAAGGCATCTTCCAGGTGATGGAGGGGCGCCGCATCATTGCCGACATGACAGTGCTCGAGAACCTGCGCTGCGGCGCATTCACGCGCCGCGACAACGAGATCGCGACCGACATCGAGCGCGTCTATTCCTATTTCCCGCGCCTCAAGGAACGAACGGGCCTTGCCGGCTATCTCTCCGGCGGCGAGCAACAGATGCTGGCGATCGGGCGCGCATTGATGGCGCGGCCCAAGATGATGCTGCTCGACGAGCCCAGCATGGGGCTGGCGCCGCTGCTGGTGCAGGAGGTGTTCTCGATCATCGGCCGCCTCAATCGGGATCTCGGCATTACCATGCTGCTGGTCGAGCAGAACGCCAACATGGCGCTCGGCGTCGCCGACTACGGCTACATCATGGAGTCGGGCAAGGTCGTGCTCGACGGCACGCGCGAAGCGCTCATCAGCAACGAGGACGTCAAGGAGTTCTACCTTGGCGGCGGCGGGATTGCGCGCAAGAGCTTCAAGAACCTCAAATCATTCAGGCGGCGCAAGCGCTGGCTGTGACCGATCCGTTCCAACAATAATCATCCCCGCGAACGCGGTCCTCAACTCCGGGAAAGTCGGGCCATGACCTACGAAGACATCCTCTATGAAGTGAAAGACGGCGCAGCCTACATCACCATCAACCGCCCCAAGGTGATGAATGCCTTCCGCGGCAAGACCTGCGAGGAGCTGATCCACGCGCTTGGGCGTGCCGGTTGGGACAAGGCGATCGGCGTGATCGTGCTCGGCGGCGCCGGCGACCGGGCCTTCTGCACCGGCGGCGACCAGAGCGCTCACGAGGGCCAATATGACGGCCGCGGCACCATCGGCCTGCCGATCGAGGAGGTGCAGTCGCTGCTGCGCGACGTGCCGAAGCCGGTAATCGCCCGCGTGCAGGGCTATGCCATCGGCGGCGGCAATGTGCTCGCCACCATGTGCGATTTCACCATTGCATCGGAGAAGGCGATCTTCGGCCAGGTCGGCCCAAAGATGGGCTCGGTCGATCCCGGGTTCGGCACCGCCTATCTCGCTCGCGTCGTCGGCGAGAAGAAGGCGCGTGAGATCTGGTACCTGTGCCGCCGCTATTCGGCGCAGGAAGCGCTGGCGATGGGTCTCGTCAACGCCGTCGTGCCGCATGACCAGCTCGACGCCGAGGTCGCCAAGTGGTGCGCCGAGATCGTGGAGAAAAGCCCGACCGCGATCGCCATTGCCAAGCGCTCGTTCAATGCCGACAGCGAGAACATCCGCGGCATTGGCGCGATGGGAATGCAGACCCTCAAGCTCTACTACGAGAGCGAGGAAAGCCGCGAGGGCGTCAATGCCTTCAATGAGAAGCGCAAGCCCGATTTCCGCAAGTTCGTGAAATGACGGCGACGTACACGCAGCTGCCACTCGCAATCTCGCGAAGGATCCACTTATGAACGCCCACGACGCCATCATGACACGCCGCTCGATCCGCCGCTTCCTGCCGGAACCGGTGCCGCGCGCGAGCCTCATGCGCATTCTGGAAGGGGCCGCGACCGCCCCTTCCGGTCACAACATCCAGCCATGGAAGGTGTACGCCGTTGCCGGTGCCGTGAAGGATAGGATCTCGGCCGGCATCCTGTCGGCGATCGCCAACGAGCCGGCGGCGCAGCACCAGCCCGAATTCGACTACTACCCGATCAACTGGTTCGAACCGTTCATCGGCCGGCGCCGCAAGCTCGGTCACGAGCTCTACGCGATCCTTGGCATCGCCCGTGAGGACAAGGCCGCGCGCGAGCGGCAGATGCTGGAGAACTACAAGTTCTTCGGCGCGCCGGTCGGCCTGTTCGTGACCTTCGACCGGCGGCTGGCGGCCGGCACCTTCATGGATGTCGGCATGTTCATCGAGAATATCTTGATCGGTGCCCGCGGCGAAGGTCTCGACACCTGCGGCCAGGCTGCCTTCAACTGGTACCACAAGGCGATCCGCAAGCATCTGCCGATGGAAGACAGCGAGCTGTTGGCTTGCGGCATCTCGCTCGGCTACGCCGACCCGAACGCGCCCGAGAACAAGCTGATGCCTGAAAAGCTCGCAGTCGAGCAGTTCACGACCTTCCTCGGCTTCGAGGGCTCCTGATATGGCGTACACCGACCCGACGCTGCCCGACGAGTTGAGCTCGCTGCAGGAGACCGCGGAGCGCTTCGCGCGCGAGAGGATCGCTCCCCGATACATGCAGCGTGAGAAGGAGGCACGTGTCGACAAGGCGCTGATCCGGGAGCTGGGCGAGCTTGGCCTGATTGCCCCGGAGCTGCCCGAGGCCTGCGGCGGCCTCGGTCTGCCGAGCCTCGCCAGCGGCCTGATCGCCGAGGCGATCGGCTACGCCGACATCAACGTGTCGTATCTGCAGGTCCTCGGCTCGCTGAACGGCAAGATCCTCGCCGAGCACGCCGCCCCGGACCTCGCCGAGGAATGGATCGGTCGCATCGTCTCGGGGCGGTCGGTGGTCTGCATCGGATTGACCGAGCCGCGTGGCGGCTCGGACGCCGCAAACCTCGCTCTGTCGGCGCGGCGCGATGGCGACCGGTACATCCTGAAGGGCGAGAAATCCTCGATCAGCATGGCCGATCAGGCAGACGCGTGCGTACTGTTCGCGCGAACCGGCCGCCCCGAGGACGGGGCCCACGGCGTAAGTGCCTTCCTCGTGCCGATGGACACGCCCGGCGTCTCGACCCAGCGCTACAGCGATCTCGGCAGCCATGCCATCGGCCGCAGCTCGATCTTCTTCGACGATGCCGCGATCCCGTTCGGCAACCGGTTGTCGAGCGAGGGCGGAGGCTTCGTGCAGGTAATGCAGGGCTTCGACTTCTCTCGCGCGCTGATCGGGTTGCAGGTGATCGCCTCGGCGCAAGCCTCCCTCGACGAGACCTGGGCCTACGTGCGGGAACGGCAAGCCTTCGGCGGCCCGATCGCCAGGAACCAGGGGGTGACATTCCCGCTCGCCGAGGCCGAGACCATGCTGTCCGCGATCCGGCAGCTCTGCTACCACACGTTGCGCCTGAAGGACGCCGGTCTGCCGCACACCTCGGAGGCCGCCATGTGCAAGTGGCTCGGACCGAAGACGGCGGTCGACGTCATCCACCAGTGCCTGATCACGCATGGCCACTATGGCTGGTCGCTCGACCTGCCACACCAGCAGCGGCTGCGCGACGTGATGGGGCTCGAGATCGGTGATGGTACCGCCCAGATCATGAAGATGATCATTGCCCGTGACAGAGTGGGCAGGGGTGCAATGCGCTGAGCCGGCCGGCACATGGCCGGCCGCCGAGGATAACGCGGGAGATCGACAACGTTCAGGGCGCCACGCTTGTCGCGGCAGGCAAGGATGAGCTCAATCCCGGCCGGGCTCGCCCGCGATCGAACGGTAGAGATCCTGGTATTGCATCGTCATGCCCTCGACGGTGAACCGCTCGGCAATCCGCCTATTGCGCAGGCTCCGTCCTTCCCATGTCGCCAGGTCCGATATCGCAGCCGACAGCGCCGCCGCACATCCTGCCGCATCTCCAGGCCCGAACAGCAGCCGCTGGTCGAAGCCGAGCTTGCCTGCTTCGCCGACGTCGCTTGCGACGATCAGCGCGCCGGTCGCGGCGGCCTCGATCAGGGTGACCGGAAAGGCCTCGCTGAAGGAAGGCAGGATGACGATATCGGCTTCCGCATAGATTTTCTCGATCGCCCTCACCGCGCCGTGGATCCTGCACTGGCGCGCCAAACCAGCGCGCGCCACATGCCGTTGCAGCGCCGCCGACGAGTTCGCACCCACGGCCAGCGAATACGAGTTGGATGCGATCGCGCGCCGGGTGGCTTGCGACCACATCGAGCAGGAAGTGGTGGCCTTTCAACGGATCGTATCGTCCGACCAGCGCGATCACTACCGGAGCATCGGGCGCCCGCTTCGCGCGCTTCGACAACTGGAAGCGCCGCAGGTCGATGCCATTGGCGATGACGACACCGCGGCTCGGGTCGTAGCCGCTGGCCTCATGAATTTCGCGCACGGAACTGGAGACGTAGACGATACGATCGGGAACGCGCCAGGAAAGCCTGGCGCAAAGCCCGTCGACGAGGCGCGTTGAGCGTTTGAAGTGTCCGGCCGCGATCTCGCCGTTGTGGATCGACCATATGAGGCGATGGCCACCCCCGGTAGCCGCAACTGCGGTCGCCAGGTTGGCGTGGTACATCCAGGCATGCACGAGATGCGGCCGGAACCGCTCGAGCGTGGCGCTCAGCTCCCGCCACATCCGCAGGCTCGGGATCCCACGGCGCCCCGTCCCGGACGTCAACACCGCGGTGTCGAGCCCAAAGAAGTCGTTGGCCGGAAGCAGCGAATGCACATGATGCCCGAAGCTCGGCGATGCCGAGCGGATCAAGCCAGAGAGCATCGATTCCGCACCGCCCTGCTTCAAAGACGGGATCACATGCAGGACCCGAACCGGGTCCAGTGACTCCGCCACCGACACACTGCTTCTCTCGAGCGCGCTTCGCATTCGTACTTCCATCGGTCCCGCCGCCAATGCATCGACCTCGCCGAGGGTCTGCACTGGCGCTTCCGAAATTCGTTCGAAGAATGGCAATGAAGGGCTGGCAGACACATTAGAACACGAAGTCAGCGGCGTCGAGGATGCCGCCGGCCCCGGAACGATGAGCGGACGATCATCCGACATCGTTCTGTCACCATTCTGTCACTCGCCGCGTCAATGCCACTACCATTGCTAGCATAGATGCGGTCAGCACACGCCCTAGGCGTTGGCGTATTGTCGCAGCCGCCGCCGGTGTGAGCGCATTGCTCCAGGCCAGCGGCACAACCGGGGCGAGTGTGGGATCGAATGCGGCTGGCAGAACGCGACCATCAACACCGAAGTCCGTCGGCGCGCTCCGTATGCAAATCGGAGGCAACCGCGATCACGTGTGCCGATGGTGTCGATACCGATCAACCCGGCGGGGCAACGTCCGCTTTCCTTAAGGCCGCGCCGGCCGCCGAGAGCTCGCAGCGCCGCTGGAGGTCGAGACCGCGAAGCTGGTTCTCGTCGAGGTCGCTGCCGGCGTCACGGCAACGGTCTGCGCAACGTGGTCTTGATGCGGCGCACGGTGCCGGTCTTGGCTCGCATGACGACCGTTTCGGTCTCGGCGAAATCGCCGCGGAATTGCACCCCCTCGAGCAGCGACCCGCCGGTCACGCCGGTCGCCGAGAAGATGACATCGCCGGATGCCATGTCCTGCATCCTATACTTGCGCTTGACGTCGGCCCCCATCTTCTCGGCCCTGACGCGCTCCTCGTCCTTGAGCGGCATCAGCCGGCCCTGCATCTGGCCACCGATGCAGCGCAGCGCCGCCGCCGCCAGCACACCTTCGGGCGCGCCGCCCGAACCCAGATAGATGTCGATGCCCGATTTGGCCGAGTCGGTGGTCCAGATCACGCCGGCGATGTCCCCGTCCGGAATGAGCTGCACGCCGGCACCGGCCTCGCGCACTGCCTTGATCAGCTCGGCGTGACGCGGGCGGTCGAGGATGCAGGCCATGATCTCGGTGACGGGCACGCCCTTGGCCTTGGCCAATGCGACGATGTTGTCCCGGGGGTTCGCATCGAGATCGACGATACCTTCCGGGTAGCCCGGCCCGATCGCGATCTTGTTCATGTACATGTCGGGCGCATGCAGCAGGCCGCCGCGCTCGGCGATGGCGAGCACGGCAAGCGAATTCGGCATCGCCTTGGCACAGATGGTGGTGCCCTCGAGCGGATCGACGGCGATATCGACTGCCGGGCCGTTGCCGGTGCCGACCTTCTCGCCGATGAAGAGCATCGGCGCCTCGTCCATCTCGCCTTCGCCGATGACGACGGTGCCGTCGATGTTCACCCGGCCAAGCTCGCGGCGCATGCTGTCGACGGCGGCCTTGTCGGCGGCCTTCTCATTGCCGCGACCGCGCAGCCGGGCCGCCGCAACCGCCGCCGCCTCGGTGACGCGTGCGATCTCCAGCACCAGGATGCGCTCGAGACCGTCCTTGGCCTTGCCTTTTGCCTGCGCGCTCATCTTGCTCTCTCCCCCAGTCCAATCCTGCGGTTCAGTCGAAATCCGCTCAAAGCCTTTCGATGCGGATCGTCTGTGGTTTGGCGGCCACCTTGCCGTCCTTCTCGATGCCATCGAGCGCCTTGCGGATCGCGGCCTCGGTCGTCTCGTGGGTAATCAGGACCACTGGCGTCTGCGCACCGGGCTCCGGCGTGGCGCCGATGACGGTCGACGCCTTGTGGGGCCGGCGCTGCACGATGCTTTCCAGCGAAACCTCCTGCTCGGCCATGCGCCGGGTGATCGCGGCCATCACACCCGGCCGGTCATGAGCATAGAGGCGAATATAGAAGGCGCCCAGATGCTGTCCAAGTGGAGCACGCTTCGGCGTCCTCAACTGCGCGGTAGGTACGCCGAAAGGCGGCAAGATGAACCCGCCGGCGATGTCCGCCAGGTCGCTCGCGACCGCCGATGCGGTTGCCTTCGCGCCCGCTCCCGGCCCGACCAGCAGCAGGTTGCCGGCGAAGTCGGCGTCGACGGCGACCGCATTGGTTACGCCGGCAACCTCGGCGATTGCCGTGTCCTTCGGCAGCAGCGTCGGATGCACGCGCTGCTCGATGCCGGCTTCGGTGCGAAGCGCGACGCCGAGCAGCTTTATCCGGTACCCGAGCTCATCGGCGGCCTCGATGTCGGCCTGAGTGATCGACTGGATGCCCTCGATATGCACATTGTCGAAGGCGACCTTGGTGCCGAACGCCAGTGCCGACAGCAGCGTCAGCTTGTGCGCGGTGTCGAAGCCGCCGATGTCGAATGTCGGATCGCTTTCGGCATAGCCCTTGGCCTGGGCCTCCTTCAGAACGTCATCGAACGGCCGGTGCTCTTCCTGCATCTTGGTCAGGATGTAGTTGCATGTGCCATTCATGATGCCATAGACGCGGTGGACCTCGTTGCCGGCGAGAGCCTCGCGCATCGTCTTGATGATCGGAATGCCGCCGGCGACCGCGGCTTCGAAGTTCAGCGCGACGCCGTTCTTCTCGGCGATGCGCGCCAGATCCGAGCCGTGCATGGCGAGCAGCGCCTTGTTGGCCGTGATGACGTGCTTCTTGGCCGCCAACGCAGCCTCCACCGCGCGTCGTGCGACGCCATCCTCGCCGCCGATCAGCTCGATGAAGCAGTCGATCTCGGGGTCGGTCGCGAGCTTGATCGGATCATCGACCCAGCGCACGTCCGCGAGCGGCACGCCACGGTCCTTGGACCGCGTGCGGGCGGAGACGGCGGTCACCACCAGCTTGCGGCCCACCGTGTCGCCCAGCCGGGCGCCGTGCATCTCGAGCAGGTGGAGCAGCCCGGCACCGACCGTGCCGAGGCCGGCGATACCGATCCGCAATGGCGGGCGCGTCGTGGCGGGGGCTTTGGCGGTCAGCCTCATGTGGCGGCTCGCTTGCGCTTGTCCGCCGCCGCGGCCGGCGCCACGTTGTGCAGTCCTTCGTTGCCGCCGGCCAGGAACCGCTTGATGTTGCGCGCGGCCTGCCGGATGCGATGCTCATTCTCGACGAGGCCGATGCGCACGAAGCCCTCGCCGTATTCGCCGAACCCCAGGCCCGGCGAAACCGCGACGTCGGCCTTGTCGATCAGCAGCTTGGCGAACTCGACCGAGCCCATCTCGCGGAAGGCCGCGGGGATCGGCGCCCAGCAGAACATGCTGGCCGGTGGCGAGGGGATGGTCCATCCCGCCCGGCCGAAACTCTCGATCAGCAGGTCGCGGCGATTCTTGTAGGTCTGCCGGATCTCGGCGACGCAATCCTGCGGGCCATTGAGCGCTGCTGCGGCGGCGACCTGGATCGGTGTGAACGCGCCGTAGTCGAGGTACGATTTCACCCGGGCAAGGGCCGCGATCAGCCGTTCGTTGCCGACCGCGAAGCCCATTCTCCAGCCAGGCATGCTGTAGGTCTTCGACAGCGAGGTGAACTCGACCGCCACATCCATGGCACCGGGTACCTGCAGCACCGAAGGCGGCGGATTGCCGTCGAAGTAGATCTCGGCGTAGGCGACGTCGGACAGGATGATGATGTCGAGCTTCTTCGCCAATTGCACCGCTGCCGTATAGAAATCGAGGTCGACCACCATGCCGGTCGGATTCGACGGGTAGCTCAGCACCATCGCCAGCGGCTTCGGAATCGAATGCTTGGCCGCGCGCTCGACGCCGGCCAGGAATTCCGCGCCGTTGTTGGCCGGCAGATGCCGGATCGCGGCGCCCGAGATGATGAAGCCGAACTCATGAATCGGATAGGTGGGGTTCGGCACCAGTATGAGATCGCCCGGCGCGGTGATCGCCTGCGCCATGTTGGCGAAGCCTTCCTTGGAACCCAGCGTCGCCACCACCTGCGTCTCGGGGTTCAGCTTCACGCCGAACCTGCGGTCATAATATGCCGCCTGCGCTTTTCGCAGGCCCGGAATGCCCTTCGACGCCGAATAGCGATGCGTCCGCGGCTTGGCGATCGTCTCCACCATCTTGTCGACGATATGCTGCGGCGTCGGCATGTCGGGATTGCCCATGCCCAGATCGATGATATCCGAGCCGCGAGCTCGCGCCGCCGCCTTCATCCGATTGACCTCGGCGAAGACATATGGGGGCAGGCGCTTGATGCGGTGGAATTCCTCGATCACGGTCGCTAAACCTCCTGTTGGATCGGGCGCAATCCTCGGGGAATCCGGGCCGCCCGCCGCCTGTGTGTACGGCCACAGTACCGCATTCGTCCAGTGCGGCAGCGGCGCGCCCGGCTGTTACTCGCCCGAGGGCGCACCTGAATTCGATGAGGACAACGGAACTTTTTGAAACTAAACTGGATTTGATAGGATATGAGTACAAAGTCTGGAAGTTTGCCGCGGTACGCCGCCGCCATGCTGGCGAATTTGTCGCCGAATGCTAGTGCACGCCTTCCCTCCAACATCAGCCTCCTGTCGCCGCCATGCAAAAAGAAGCCCCCTCAAGATCGACCGACACGACCGACGCTCCGGGCAAGTCGGCCGCGACGAGGCCCGCGGCCGCGGTCGATGCGATCGCGGAGTATCGGATCGGCAATCCTGACGAGTTCGCGCGCAATCTCCTGCGCTTGATCGAGGACGGCGGCAAGTTCGTCGCCGCGTTGATGGAGCGGGCCAATCCCCAGAGCGCGCAATGCACGCCGGCGCCGGATCTCACCGATACCACCAAGACCCTCGCCGACCTGGGCCAGGCCTGGATGTCGGATCCGGCGAAGCTGGCACAGGCGCAGGGCGAGCTGTACCAAGGCTACATGGAGCTGTGGAACAACACCATGCGCCGCATGATGGGCGAGCAGGTGGTGCCGGTCGCCAGGCCCGATAGCGGGGATGCGCGGTTCAGGGACGCCGAGTGGTCCGCCAATCCTTATTTCGACTATTGGAAGCAGATGTACCTGCTCACCACCAGGTGGGCCGCGCAAATGCTCGACGAGACGCCCAATCTCGACGAGCGGACGCGGCACAAGGCCGATTTTCTCATCCGGCAGGTGTCAGCGTCGCTATCGCCGACGAATTTTCCCGTCACCAACCCCGAGGTCCTCCGCGAGACCTTCGCCACCAACGGCCGCAACCTCGTGGAAGGGATGCAGCAACTCCTCAGCGACGTCGAGAAATCCGGTCCGCTGCTGAAGATCAGCCAGACCGATACCAGCGCGTTCGAGGTCGGCCGCAACCTCGCCGTCACGCCCGGCAAGGTCATCTTCCAGAATGACCTGTTCCAGCTCATCCAGTACACGCCGACAACCGAGAGCGTGTACGCGGTGCCGATACTGATCGTGCCGCCATGGATCAACAAGTTCTACATCCTCGATCTGACCCAACAGAAGTCGTTCATCCGGTACGCCGTGTCGCAGGGCTTCACGGTGTTCGTCGTGTCGTGGGTCAACCCGGACGGGCGCCTGAAGGACAAGACCTTCGAGGACTACATGCGCGAGGGCGTGCTTTCGGCGACCGACGCCACCATGCGGGAAACGGGTCAGCCCAAGGTCAACGTCGTCGGCTACTGCGTCGGCGGCACCTTGCTCGCATCCACGCTTGCCTACCTCGCAGCGCGCGGGCACGACCCTTACGCCTCCGCGACCTTCCTGACGACGCAGGTGGATTTCACCAAGGCCGGCGACCTGAAGCTGTTCATCGACGAGGAGCAGCTCCAGATCATCGCCGACACCATGGCCGAAAAGGGCTACCTCGAGGGCAGCCGCATGGCCAGCGTGTTCAACATGCTGCGCCCGAAGGACCTGATCTGGCCCTATGTGATCAACAACTACATGATGGGCAGGAAGCCGCTGCCGTTCGACCTGCTGTACTGGAACCAGGATTCGACCCGCATGCCGGCCGCCAACCACAACTTCTACCTGCGGGAGTTCTACCACGAGAACAATCTGGCCACAGGGCCGGCTGACGCTAGCGAACACGCGCCTGGACGTGAAGAAGGTCACAATTCCGATCTTCGAGCTCGCCGCCAGGGAAGACCACATCGCGCCGGCCGAGTCGGTGTACATCGGCGCCAAGATGTTCGGCGGGCCAGTCGAATATGTAATGGCCGGATCCGGCCATATCGCCGGCGTCATCAATCCGCCCGACCCCAAGCGGACGAAGTATCAGTATTGGACCGGGACATCGAACCCCGCGACCTTCGCCGAATGGGTCAAGAGCGCTTCGGAGACGCCGGGTTCCTGGTGGCCACACTGGGTGAAGTGGCTCACCCCGAAATCGGGGGCGATGGTGCCGGCGCGGGTGCCGGGGCAGCGGCTCGGCGTGATCGAGGATGCCCCCGGATCGTACGTCAAGATCAAGTGCTGATCGCGCGAGTGCGCTGGCCAGTCCCCGCTGCCGCGGCAGGCGGCTGCCTCAGCCGCCGGACTGGTCCTTGCCGGCGGCGCCTTGCGCCCGGAACTCGAGATGGCGCTGCAGGGATTGGGCGGCCGAGGCATAGGCTTCCTGGCGTGCCACACTCCAATAGCGCAGCTCAGCCAGCGGGATCGGGGTGCCGGTGACGGCGCAGCGGACGAAATCGCCATTCGCAATGATCTTGTATTCGCCATCGCCATAGCGGAGCCGAGCTTCGCCGCGCGTGCCGAACAAGCGCTCGATTCTATTCATGTGAAGTTACTTTGGAACCTTGTTGGCGGATCTGCGTGCCCTGATGGGGTCAGGCCGGAAATCGGCCTGGCTCCAGACATCGCCAAAACCAGCTGCCGCGTCAAGTGCGCCTCGAGCCGCGCGCGGCGCCCGCCCTGACCCTTGCTCGCGCGACCTGCAACAGACTGACCGATGTCCCTGCCAGCAAGGCAGCGCCAAGAACCCCGGCAACCAAAGCGCTCCACATGATCATTGCTCCGACCTCGAACTGGTATAAATGCCGTCCTTCACCCCTGCGGCAGCATGCGGTCCGCCGCCTTGAAATACGTCCGCGCATGCGCCACGACCTGCTTGTCGCTCGGATGGTCGGCCGTCTCGACGCCGATCACACGGTCGACAAGAGCATCATCGTGCTTGTGGACATGCTTGACCAGCTCGAGTTTCGCCGAGCCGGGTCCCATGATCAGCCACTCGGCGGCCGGCCGCAGCGCCTCGACGATCTCATGGAAGAAGTGCTGATCCTCGGGCGAGCGTTTGCCGGCGATGCTGCCCTTGCGGTGGTGCAGATGGTGATTTGGGCTTCTGGTTGCAACATCGATCTCATCGACGCTGTCGCGATTGAAGAAGAAGATGCGCGCCTCGCGATGGTCGAGCCAGACGACGGCGTGGTGATGCTGCATTGATTGCTCCTTGGATGGGTTCGACGACGAGTTGGCGGGCGCCGATCGCTCATTCCTTCTTTTTCAGGCCCAGGATGTAGGCGACGAGATTTTCGAGATCGTCGCCCTGGACGATCAGGTTCGGCATCGTCGGGTGTGACGTGCGCAACCACACCGCAATCGCGGTGCCGGTCATGCCGGGCGTATTGGCGACCACCTTGAACGGCGTTGCCTTGGCGACCGGCGAGACCTCCTGCGAGGCCAGCACCGCGTGGCACTCGGCGCAGATGCGTTGCGCGTAGCCGAGGCCGGCGCGGGCATCGCCGATCTCCTGGCCGCGCGCTCCCAGAGCCGACAGCAGCAGGATGATTCCGGCCGTGGCGACGATGATGATCGCCGCCTTCAAGGCATCTCCGGAGCGTACGTCGCGACAGCTAGGGCTTACCGCCATGAGTTCAACTCCTGCGCGAGGTTGGCAGACTGTTCATGTAGGCGACGATCGCGTCGACTTCGAGTTCCTTGACGGCAAACCTGGGCATCTACTCGTGCGTGGCGGCAAGGCCGCGCTGACAGCGGCGCGCACGGCGCCTGCACCGAATGCCAGCGATTGCGGCACCGTTCTCGTTGCCATCAGACCTGCCTCGATTTCCGCCGAAGTGCCGGCGTAATTCGATTAGCCGGGACCGGCCGATTCGACATTGCTCAGGATCAAGGCGCGCTATGCGTCGCGGTCAGCGGGCGCCCTTGAGAGACGCCCGCGCATCTTCCGCAGCCTCGTAGATGTGAGGAGCGACGCCGCGATTCTGCAATTCCTCGCCGAGCTTCATGCGCAGGAAGGCCGAAGTCGCATACCGCGTCACGTCGAGGTAATAGTTGGCGACCAGTTCCCGCACCATGTCGCTGTAGGCCTCGAACACCGGCGGCTCGATCGAGAAATTGTTGTAGTTGACGATCGCGTAGACCTTGTGGCCGAGCTGGGCGACCAGATGCTCCACCGCCGACCTGACCCGGTTCACGTCGTCGATCGTGCGCACGGCGAAGCGCTCGAAATTGATGAACAGGACGTTCGCCTGCGCGTCATAGGCAAAGCGCTTGTCGAACGGAATCGCCAGCATCAAGTCCCTGAGCCCGATCGGCGCCTCGCCGAACAGGCTTGCCTCCATGAGGCGCGGATTGGTCATCAGCGGCTTGAAGTCCATGTGCGCCAGGATATCCCGCTCGATGTCGATGCCGGGGGCGACCTCGATCAATTCCAGGCCGCTCTCGGCGAGCTGGAAGACGCAGCGCTCGGTCACATAGAGCACCGGCGTGCCCCGCTTGACCGCGTATTCGCCCGAGAACGTGCGATGCTCGACCTGCCGGACGAACTTGCGCGAGCGCCCCTCGCAGCGGATCACCAGCCGGTCGTCCTCGACGCCGATATCGAGCCCGCCGGCGGTGAAGGTGCCGGCGAACACGACCTTGCGCGCGTTCTGGCTGATGTTGATGAAGCCGCCCGCACCGGCGAGCCGCGGTCCGAACTTCGAGACGTTGAGGTTGCCCTCGGCGTCCGCCTGCGCCAGTCCCAGCACCGCCAGGTCGAGCCCGCCGCCATCGTAGAAATCGAACTGGTTCGGCTGGTCGATGATCGCGCTCGCATTGATCGCCGCGCCGAAGTTGAGGCCGCTCTGCGGGATGCCGCCGATCACGCCCGGTTCCGCGGTGAGCGTCATGAGGTCGCTGACCCGCTCTTCGCCGGCGACCGTGGCCACACCCTCCGGCATGCCGATGCCGAGATTGACGACCGAATTCACCTTGAGCTCGAGTGCCGCCCGCCGCGCTATGATCTTGCGCTCGCTCAACTCCATTCGCGGCAAGCCATCGGTCGGTACGCGAATCTCGCCGGCGAACGCGGCGCTGTAGGGCTGCGCGAAAGTCTGCTGATGGTATTCGGGCTTCTCGGCCACGACCACGCAGTCGACGAGGATGCCGGGGATCTTCACATGGCGCGAGTTCAGCGTGCCGCGCTCCGCCAGCCGCTCGACCTGCACGATGACGAGGCCGCCGGAATTGCGCGCCGCCGTCGCGATCGCCAGCGCCTCGAGCGTCAGCGCCTCCCGCTCCATCGTGATATTGCCGTCCGGGTCCGCCGTCGTGCCGCGGACGATGCCGACATCGATCGGGAACGCCTTGTAGAACAGGTATTCCTCGCCATCGATCTCCATCAGCCGCACGAGGTCCCTGGTCGTGCGCTCGTTGATCTTGCCGCCGCCATGGCGAGGATCGACGAAGGTGCCGAGGCCGACCCGCGACAGGTGCCCCGGCTTGCCGCTGGCGATATCGCGATAGAGATGGGTGATCACGCCCTGCGGCAGGTTGTAGGCCTCGATCTGATTGGCGACCGCGAGCGCCTGCAGCTTCGGTACCAGCCCCCAATGGCCGCCCACTACCCGCGCGACCAGCCCGGTGTGCCCGAAATGGTTGAGCCCGCGCTCCCGGCCGTCGCCTTGTCCGGCGGCATAGACGAGCGTGAGGTCCCTGGGCTCGCCGATGCCGGTCGGACCTTCCTTGGCAGCCTCCAGGAAACGCTCCTCGAGCGCCACCGCGATGCCCTCGGGAAAGCCGATACCGACGAAGCCGCCGGTCGCGATGGTACTGCCGGACCTGATCAATCGAACCGCCTCGCGGGCGGTGACGACCTTGCCGACGTGCCCGGCACGCAGGGATTCGAGCAACTGGGTCGTCTCAGGGAGCATGAATGCCCTCGTTGCGATGCGTTCCCTCAATCGTCTTGCAAAGTGCGGCGATTGCAGCAATCACGTCAAGGGACGAGGCACCGGCCGCATCCGCGCAATCCGGCGAATTGTCCGGCCGCGCCGCTGGCAGTGCGACCTGCGTCAGGCCTTGACCTTGGCGGCGACGCCGAGAATGCCCGACGGCTTGACCATCATCACGACGATGAGCAGCACGAATGCGTAGACGTCCTTGTAGGTGCCGGAAATGAACGCCGCGCCGAGGCTTTCCACGACGCCTACCAGCAGGCCGCCGAGCACCGCGCCGGGCAGGCTGCCGAAACCACCGACCACCGCCGCGGCGAACGCCTTGATCAGGACGCCGATGCCCATCTGTACCTGCACGTAGTTGATCGGTGCGATCAGGATCCCGGCGGCGCCGCCGAGCGCGCAGGCAATGCCGAAGATCATCGAGATCATCAGCGGAACGTTGACGCCGGACAGATAGGCGATGTCCTTGTTGTGGGCGACAGCGCGGATCGCGAGGCCGATCATCGTCTTCTTCAGTATGAGGTTCAGCGTGAACATCAGCACCAGCGCGGTAACGACGATCCAGACATAGGACATCGGCAGCGCCAGGTTGCCGATCTCGACCGGCATGCCGAACGAGACGGGGAACGGCAGCGGCTTCGGCCCCCAGACCAGGAACGCGATGTTCTGCAGCACGATCGACATGCCGAAGCCGGCGATCACCATGCCCATGCCGGCGACCGTGTAGCCGCCGCCGCCGCTGGTCAGCCTGCGGTAGAACAGCCGCTCGATCACGATGCCGACGATGCCGGTCAGGATCACGGCCAGCAGGAATGCGGGCACGAACGGCATTCCTGCCGTCTTGTAGAGCGTGAGCCCGATGAAGGCGCCGATCATGTAGATCTCGCCGTGCGCGAAATGGACGATGTCGAGGCCGGAGTAGATCAGCGAGATGCCGAGCGCCACCAGGGCGTAGACCATCCCGACCGAGATGCCGATGATCACGAGATCGATGACGAAATCCATAGGAGTCAATGTTCCCGGTCCAGAAATCAGAAGTTCGTTATCGCAACTGTGGCCCACCCACCGCCGTCATCCCGGCGAAGGCCGGGACGCACGGCAAGCCACCACAATCTCACTTTGGCCGGTGAAATTCGATGCGTCAGGCCGTATTGGAAGCCACAGGCTTTGCGTGTGCGGAAGCCTGTCGATCGTCCCGGCCTGCGCCGGGATGACGGCGTGGGGAGGAGACAATCGTGGTTCCATTCTGATCGGAACGGTCATCAGATGCTCCCCTCGCGATTGGCGACCGTGCCGCCGAGATACGACAGGCGGACGTTGTCGTCGTAGATCATCTTGTCCGCCGGACCTTCGAGGTGGATCACGCCGTCCTTGATGACGTAGCCGTACTCGGCGAGCAGCAGCGCCATGCGCACGTTCTGCTCGACCATCAGCACCGTCATTCCGTCACGCGTGATGCGGTAGATGGTGCGGAAGATGTCCATGACGATCTGCGGGGCAAGCGCGGCGCTCGGCTCGTCCAGCATGATCATCTTCGGCGACGACATCAGGCCGCGGCCGATGCACACCATCTGCAACTGGCCGCCGGAGAGCGTGCCGGACAGCTGGTTGCGCTTTTCCTTCAGCACCGGGAAGTAGCCGTAGACGCGCTCGAGCGCGGCCGCCGTCTTGGCGCGGTCCCTGACGACATAGGCGCCGAGCTTCAGGTTCTCCTCGACCGTCATGCCGGGGAACGCTTCCTTGCCCTGCGTCACCTGAACGAGGCCGCGCTTGACGATCGAGTCGGGCCGCAAGCCGTCGATGCGCTCGCCGTCGAACTTGATCGTTCCGCCCCATGGCCTGATCAGCCCGGAGGTCGCCTTCAGCAGCGTCGACTTGCCGGTGCCGTTGCCGCCCAGCAGCGCCACGATCTGGCCGCGGTCGACCTTCAGCGTCGCCCCGTTGAGGATCTGGACGCTGCCATAGCCGCCGATGAGGTCCTTGATCTGCAGCATTGTCCTCTCGCTACCCGTGAACCGGCTGGCATCCATGCGGACGACCGGGCACTTGGTGACTGAGGAAACTGGTCGAGCACTTTCTCGACCAATCGCCCCATTTTTCGTCATGGCCGCGCAGGCGGCCATCCACGACAAGTATCAATCCTATGATGCTTGCCGGAACTCTCTGTCGGCACCGCAACTGCTTTGGCAACTGCACCACTGAGTGCGAGGCCTGACGCCGTGGACGGCCGCCTGTGCGGCCATGACGATGAGGAGGCAGGCTTTGCGCGCCAAGATGACGCGCAAAGCCTGCACTGCGACCGACCACCATGTTCACTGCATCACTCATCGAAACCTTCCGAGTTCGAGGCCGCATCAAGCCGACCGCATGTAGGCGCGCACCTCTTCGTCCTTCATCTCCTTGCCCAGATAGGCCTCGATGACGGCGTGGTTCTCCTTGATCTCGGCCGGCGTGCCCTCGGCGATCTTCTCGCCATGCTCGAGCACGCTCACGGTCTGGCAGGTATCCATGACGAGCTTCAGGATGTGCTCGATGATGATCACGGTGAGGCCGAAGCGCTTCTGCAGCGCCAGCACGGTGTCGAGCAGGATATCGACGTTGGTCGGCGACAGTCCGGCGCCCGGCTCGTCGAGCATCAGCAGCTTGGGCTTCGCCGCCATGGCGCGGCCGAGCGCCAGCAGCCGCCGCTGGCCGCCCGACAACTCGCCGGCCGGCATGTCGGCGAAATCGGCGAGACCGATGAACGCGAGCAGATCCATCATCTCGGCCCGCAGGCGCTGCTCGTCGTGCCAGACGCGACGTGTCCCGAGCACCGCGGACGCCGTGCCATAGCCGACCAGCGCGTGATGCCCGACCATCATGTTCTCGATCACGCTCATGCCCTGGAAGATGCGCAGCATCTGGAAGGTGCGGGCAACGCCGCGCCGCGCGATCTCATGCGGCTCCATGCCGGTGATGTCATGCCCATCGAACTTGATGCTGGCGCCCGGACTGGGCTTGTAGACGCCGGAGATCAGGTTGAAGAGCGTGCTTTTGCCGGATCCGTTCGGCCCGATGATGCCGCGCACCTCGCCCTCGCGAACCGCCAGATTCACGTTCGATATGGCGGTGAAGCCGCCGAACCGCTTGGTGAGATTCTTGACCTCAAGAAGCATCGGTGTTCGCTCCCGCCTCGGCGGCCCTGCGCCTGGCGATGCTCGTCTCGCGGATCGCCTTGAACCGCCGGCGCACCAGGAAGTTGTCGATGATGCCGCCGATGCCGCGCGGCATGAACATGACGGTGAGCACGATGACGGCGCCGAACATCATCATGCGGTAGGTGTAGTAGTCGCGCGTCAGGTCGTCGATGATGGTGACGCCGATGGCGCCGATGACGCCGCCCCAGACGTGGCCGATGCCGCCGAACACCACCATCAGCAGCAAGGTGATCATCTCGGTCAGCGTATAGTTGTTGGGATGCAGGAAGCCCGGCGACATGTGCGCCTGCAGGCTGCCGGCACAACCGGCATAGAGCGCCGACAGGACGAACGCGATCACCTTGTACTTGCGCACGTTGACGCCGCTCGCCGCCGCCGCCAGCTGGTCCTCGCGGATCGCCTTGAAGGCGCGCCCGATATCGGATCGCAGGATGCTGAAAGAGAAATAGAGGCCGAGCAGCATCAGCGGCATGACCACGTAGTAGTACGCCCGGTAGTCGCCCAGCGACATGCCGAACAAGTAGGGCGGCGGGATATTCTCGTAGCCGATCGCGGCGCCGAGGTACTCGGTGCCGGAGATGATGATACGGACCGACTCGGCGAGACCAAGCGTCGCGAGCGCGAGATAGGCGCCCTCCAGCCTGAACGAGGGGATGCCGACGACCACGCCGGCGAAGCGCCGTCACCAGCATGGCGACCGGCAGCGCGCCCCAGAACGGGATGCCGAGCTTCGTCGAAACCACGGCGGACGCATAGGCGCCGATCGCGGTGAGCGCGATGTGGCCGACCGTGACCTGGCCGGCGAAGCCTTTGACGATGTTGAGGCCGATCGCCAGGATGATGTTGATCGCCATCACGTTGACGACATACTGGGTGTATGCGTTGCTCAGCAGCAGCGGCAGCGGCAGCAGTGCCAGACCCGCAATGAGCCACGGGACGATCGGATGAACCGAGGCGAGCCAGGAGGCCTTGCTGCCATGGCCCGCCGCCAAGCCCGCGCCCGACTGGTTGGTTTTGTCCTGCACGTTGCTTCTCGTAGCGGCGAGGCGACGACCCGCCAGTTGCGATTGGATACGCGCCCGCCTCGCGCGCGGTGGCGGGCGCCCGGTGCATTCGATTGATGGAGCCCGGGGCTGCCCCGGGCTCCCTGGATCACAATCGGATCAAAGTCCGAAGTCGGGTTCGAACGAGACGCGCGCGAGGATCGCGGTGTCGAAGTCCTTGCCGCCCTTGGTGTACTCGACCAGGATACCGGCGCGGTTGCCGTCGCGGCACTGCGGCGTCGGATCGGCGCAGAAGTTGATCGGTCCGGACGCCAGGCCCTGGAAGTTCTTGATGTTCGCCAGCGCATCGCGAATGGCGGTGCGATCGGCCTTCAAGCGACGCATCGGTCAGGTCGAGCTTGGCGTTCTTCAGCGCCAGCTTGATGATCTGCGCGGTCTCATAGGCCTGGCTGAAGTCATGGTCCGGGCAGCGGACCTTGTACTTGTCCTGCACCAGCTTCACGAACTCCTTCGCCACCGGCCGCTCGTCCTTGCAGTTGAAGGCGGCGGCGAAGGTCAGGCCCGACGGCGGCGTCGCCGGCAAGCTCCGGCACCGGCGCGTTCGAGGCGGCCGAGGCGGCGACGCGGCGCACCTTCTTCGGTATGCCGACCTCGTAGGACTGCTGCGTGATGCGCGCGATGGCGTCGAGCTGGCCGCCGATCGCCAGCACATCGGCGCCAAGCGACTTGATCTTGAGCAGATGGGCGCGGAAATCGAGATCGGTCTCCTGCATCTGCGCGTCGTAGACCGGGTCGACGTTGTAGGTCTTCTTCATGAAGGACTGGTAGTCCTTGACGAAGCCGATGCCGGCGCCGTCATTGGTGTAGAGATAGGCGACCTTCTTGCCGACGTTCTCCGACAGGTACTTGGCGTGCACGGAGGCGTAGAAGCGCTCCGACACCGAGGTGCGGAACACCCAGGCACTGCCCTTCTTGGTGATATTGGCATTGGTCGAGTGCGGGATGATCTGCGGCACTTCTTCCTTGGCCGTGATGTCGACCATCGGCAGCGACACCGAGCTGCAGGTCGAGCCGATCACCAGGTGCACCTTGTTCTGGTTGATGAAGCGGTTGACGTTGGCGATGCCCTTGTCGGGCTTGCACTCGTCGTCGAGCAGCGTGACCTCGATCTTCTTGCCGTTGATGCCGCCGGAGGCGTTGACCGCCTCGAGCTCGTCCTTGGTCATCTGGCCGTAGCGCAGCCCGTTCTCGACGATCATGCGCAGCGACACGCCGACGCGGATGACGCCGTCCTCGGCGGCTGCCGGCACCGCCGATGCCGCCGCAATGAGTGCCGGGATGGCCGCGCTCGCGAGCAACTTCGTGAAGAGCTTCATTACTGGTTTCCTCCTAGGATTTTTTGTTTATTGCACTGCGAAAGGCTGCCCGGTGGCAGGCAGCCGTCGCAGCACACATCGCTATCGCCAGACTCCCTTTGAATCCGGTGCGCGCGTACTCGGTGCCGCGCGCTTTGCTTGCTTTTTTGTTGACCTCACTGTGTGGGACGGGCGATCGGCTGTCAACGACACGTCAGGATGTAATAGCTGATATAACCACACCTGCCTCGACCTATGATCCAGTTTGCCCGACCATAACCGGGCTTAGTGCGCGAAGGACTTTCCGAGGTTCCGTTGACGCCATCGGCCGAGGCCGGGAACACTTCGCGCAATCGGCGACCGCACAACGCGGCGCTGCCGCGCCGGCGGTACCAGGGGCGAGGAAACGTTGATGGCTTTTGACAAGCCGGAAGTGGTGGTTGTCGGCGCCGGCGCCATGGGCGGCCTGTTCGGCGGCCTGCTGGCCGAGGGCGGGCTGCCGGTGACGCTGATCGACGCCTGGCCCGAGCACGTGGCGGCGATCAAGGATGGCGGACTGCGCATCGTCGGCGTCGGCGGCGACCGCCGCATCAAGGTGAACGCGACCACCGATGCCGGATCGGTCGCCCGCGCCGACGTGATCCTGGTGCAATGCAAGGCATACGCGAACGAGGCCGCGGCGAGAAGCGTCGCCCACCTGTTCGCCGCCGGCCGCAAGGCGGTCGCGATCAGCTTCCAGAACGGCCTCGGCAACGAGGAGCGTCTCGGCGCCATAATCGGCGCCGGCAACGTGATGGCCGGGCTCACCTCGCAGGCCGGCCTCGTCGAGGCGCCGGGTGTCGTCCGCAACTTCGGCAACCTGCCGACCCATATCGGCGAGAAGGCGGGCGGCATCTCGGAACGCGCCACCGCCATCGCCGCGGCGTTCACCCGGCACAACCTCCCGGTCACTGCCAGCGCCAACATCATGCGCGACAAGTGGAAGAAATTGCTCGGCAACGTCGCGCTCGGTGCGATCTCGGCGGTGACCGACATGCGCTCGTTCGAGATCATGGCGGTGCCGGAGTTGCGCGAGACCGCGTTGCGCGCGCTCGACGAGGCGGCCCGGGTGGCGGCAGCCGAGGGCCATGACCTCGACGTGAAAGAGGCGCGCGAGGTGCTGATGAAGCTGGTCGACACCACCGGCGGCGGTACCGGCGCCAGCAAGTCATCGATGCGCGAGGACATCATCCGCCGTCGGCAAACCGAGATCGACACCATCCACGGCGCGGTGGCTGCCCTCGGCCGCAAGCATGCCGTCGCGACGCCGACCATCGACACGCTGGTTGCGCTGGTGAAGGGCCTCCAGTCGCAATACCTGAGATAGCAGGCCGCCTCCCCGGAGCACGCATGGAACGACGGCAGATGATCGGGAAATGGGAAGATCTTGCGCGCAGACTTGCCGTCGCCTGGCGGGATGGCACCGCAATCGCACTGCCGCCGGCCGCCGAAGGACCCGCCACGCGCGCCGATGCCTATGCGATCCAGGACCGCATGGCGGAGCTGATCGGCGGTCGTGTCGCCGGTTGGAAGGTCGGCGCCACCGTGCGTGCGGTGCAGCTGTTCGAAGGTCACGACGGGCCTTTGCCGGGACGTATCTTTGCCGACCGCTGCTTCGACAGTCCGGCGCGCATCGAGGCGCGGCTGCTGCACGGCGCCAAGGTGGAATGCGAGTTCGCGTTCCGCCTCCAGCGCCCGTTGCCGGCCGGCGGCGGCGCGATCACCGCGGACGAGCTCGCCCCCTTCGTCACCTTCCATCCGGCGATCGAGCTGCCGGCGACGCGCTATGCCCCCGGCACCGGCAATCGCGGAACCACCACTTTCGACGGCATCGCGGACAATGGCACCGGTGGCGCGGCCGTGCTCGGCGCGGCGGTCGAGGACTGGTCGAAGCTGCCGTTCGAGACGATGGAAATCGATGCCCGCATCGACGGCAGCCCGCCGATCCAGGCCTATTCGGGTGCCTATCGCCGGCACCCGCTGGCGATCACCGCCGAGACCATCTGCGATCTGCGCGCCCGCGGCCTCGATCTCGATCCCGGCATGTGCGTGCTGACCGGCTCGCTGACGCTGCCGACACCGATCCGCCGCGGCCAGACGCTGACGGCCAGGTTCGCCGGCCTGCCGCCGATCTCCGTCACCATGGTCTGAGCCAGGCAAGCGCCCAGGGAAGCCCGATGTCCAAGCCGATCCTCATCCTCAACGGACCCAACCTCAACCTGCTCGGCACCCGCGAGCCGCACATCTACGGCTCGACCACGCTTGCCGAGGTCGAGCAGATGTGCCGGGATCGCGCCGGCAAGCGCGGCCTCGCCATCTCGTTTCACCAGTCGAACAGCGAGCAGCAGATCATCGAATGGATCCACGGCGGCATCAATGGCTGCTGCGGGATCATCATCAATCCGGCGGCCTTCACCCACACCTCGGTCGCGATCCTCGACGCGCTCAACATGATCAAGCATCCGATCATCGAGCTGCACATCTCGAACCCGCACAAGCGTGAAGCCTTCCGCCACCACTCCTACGTGACGTTCGCCGCGACCGCGCTGATCTGCGGCCTCGGCGTCAACGGCTATCCGCTCGCGGTCGAGGCGATGGCCGACCTGCTCGAGGCGAAAGCGGCGGCCGACAAGGGAGCCAGGCCGTGAGCACCTTGCAGCACGTCGTGGTCGAGCGCGACGGCCCGATCCTGTGGATCACGATCAATCGCCCGCAGGCGATGAACGCGCTCAATGCGCATGGCCCACCGCGAGCTGGCGGCGTGCCTCGACCAATTCGCGGCCGCGCCCGATCTGCTCGTCGCCGTCCTCACCGGCGCCGGCGACAAGGCATTCTGCGTCGGCAGCGACCTCAAGGAGCGGGCGATCCGCAATGCCGACGATCATCCGCCGACCGGGTTCGGCGGCATCTCGCACCGCTTCGACCTGGCGAAGCCGGTGATCGCGGCGGTCAACGGCCTGGCGATCGGCGGCGGCGTCGAGATCGTCGCCGCCTGCGATCTCGCCATCGCCGCCGACCATGCCGAGTTCGCGCTGCCCGAGCCGCGCGTCGGGCTTGCCGCGCTTGGCGGCGGCGGACTGCAGCGGCTCGCCCGCAACATGCCGCTGAAGCACGCCATGGACCTCGTGCTCACCGGCCGGCGCGTATCGGCGGCGGAGGCGAAGGCGATGGGGCTGATCAACGACGCCGTGCCGAAGGAGCAGTTGCGAGACCGGGTGCGCTGGTACGCGAGCCAGATCCTCGAAGGCGCACCGCTCGCGATCGAGGCCTCGAAGCAGGTGATGCTGCACAGCCTCGGCGAGCCCGATCTCGAGGACGGCATTGCGCGCGCAGCTACCCGGCCGCCGAACGCATGCTCGCGAGCGAGGACGCCAAGGAAGGCCAGCGGCGTTCGTCGAAAAGCGCAAGCCCAACTGGCAGGGCGCTGATGCACGCCTGCTCGCACGACGATCAACGGAGGAAACGCATGCCTGAATTCTACGTCAAGGTCGGCGACACTTCGACGCTTCTCGAAGACCGTCGGCGAGTACGACGTCTACGGCTTCGCCGGCATCACCGGCGACTTCTCGCCGAACCACACCAACAAGGCCTACATGGAAAAGTCGAGCTACGGCCGCCTGCAGGCCCATGGCGCGCTGATGGTCGGCTACATGTCGACCGCCTCGACCTACGTCATCGCCCACACCCGCGCCGATGCCGACGAGACGCCGGTCTCGCTCGGCTACGACCGCATCCGCTTCCTGGCGCCGGTCTACTTCGGCGATACGGTCACGGTCGAATACAAGATCAGCGCCATCGATATCGAGCAGCGCCGCTCGACCGGCGACATCACGATCAAGAACCAGGATGGCACGCTGGTCGCGGTCGGCCGCACATCCTGAAATGGGTCAAGAACAAGTGAGCGCCAGCGATCCGGCAACGGGAGACGCATGATGAAGACAAGAGTTGACGGCCAAGTCGCAATCGTCACCGGCGCGGCACGCGGCATCGGCCTCGGCATCGCCAAGGTGCTGCAGCGCGCGGCGCCAAGGTGATCGTGTGGGACCGCGACCTCTCGCCGTTGCAGTCGGTCAAGGACTTCACCGCCGCACGCGCCGACGCGGTCGACGTCGCCGACTACGCCAGTCGTCGAGCGCGCCTTCAATGCCGCCGTCGCCGAGTTCGGCCAGGTCCACATCCTGGTCAACAATGCCGGCATCAACGGACCGATCAAGCCGACGTGGGAATATCCGCTGGAGGACTGGGACCGCGTCGTCGCAATCGACATGACGGCGGTGTTCTACGCCAGCCGCCTCGCCGCCAAGCACATGCGCGACAAGAAGTACGGGCGCATCGTCACCGTCGCCTCGATCGCCGGCAAGGAGGGCGTGCCCAACATCGGCGCCTACTCGGCATCCAAGGCCGGCGTGATCGGCTTCTCCAAGGCGCTCGCCAAGGAGCTCACCGACTGCGGCGTGACCGTCAATTGCATCGCCCCGGCGATGACCGAGACCGACCTCCTCAAGGGGATGACCGAGGAGCACATCCGCAACATGAAGGCCAAGATCCCGATGGGCCGATTCGTGCAGGTCGACGAGGTCGGCTGAGCTTGCCGCCTGGATCGCGAGCCCCGCCTGCAGCTTCACCACCGGCTTCGTGTTCGACATCACCGGCGGCCGCGCCACCTACTGAGGACCGCCATGGCCATCAACAAGTTCATGTCCGCCGACGAGGCCATAAGCGCTGATCAAGGACGGCGACACCGTCGCGCTGATCGGCGGCGGCGGCGGCCTCGTCGAGGCCTCGGCGCTGCACGAGGCGGTCGAGAGGCGATTTCTCGCCACCGGCGGCCCTCGCGACCTGACGGTCGTCCACTCGCTCGGCATCGGCGATCGCAAGGTGCGGGGCATGAACCGCTTCGCCCACGAAGGGCTGGTGCGCAAGGTGATCGGCGGCCACTGGGTATGGTCGCCGCGCATGCAGCAACTCGCCCGCGACAACAAGATCGAGGCGTTCGTGCTGCCCGGCGGCGTCGCCATGCAGCTGTTCCGCGAGATCGGCGCCGGCCGGCCCGGCCTGTTCACCCACGTCGGCCTCGGCACCTTCATCGACCCGCGCGTCGATGGCGGCCGCATGAACGAGGCGGCCAAGGGCAGACCTCGCCGAGGTCGTCACCGTCGATGGCAAGGAGCTGCTGCGCTACATCCCGTTTCCGGTGCAACGTGGCGCTGATCAGCGGCTCGTTCGCCGACGCGCACGGCAATGTCAGCCTCGACCAGGAGCCGGCCAACGTCGACATCTATGCGACCGCGCTCGCCGCCCACAACTCGCGGCGGCAAGGTGATCGTGCAGGTGCGCACGGCGGTCGAGGTCGGCGCGCTGCCGGCCCGCGCGGTGCGCGTGCCCGGTGCGCTCGTCGACGCGGTCGTCGTCGACCCCGCCCAGCGATGGGCTACGACGTCGTCTACGATCCGACCATGTCGGGCGAGATCAAGGGCCCGCCGTCGCCGATCGTGCCGCAGCCGTTCACGGTGCGCCAGGTGATCGCACGGCGCGGCGCCGACGAGTTGCGCGACGGCGCGGTGCTGAACTACGGCTTCGGCATCCCGGACGGCGTCGCCAGGCTGATCGCCGAGCGCGGCCACATCGATCGCTACTACCAGACCATCGAGCACGGCACCTATGGCGGCGAGCTGCTGGAGGGCACGCTGTTCGGCTACGCGCGCAATGCCACCGCCATGATCGACGGCCCGTCGCAGTTCGACTTCTACGGCGGCGGCGGCCTCGACATCGCGTTCCTCGGCTTCGGCGAGATCGACGCCGCCGGCAACGTCAACGTCTCGAAGCTCGGCGGCATGCACGGTCGGCCCTGGCGGCTTCATCGACATCGCGCAGAACGCCAGGAAGGTCGTGTTCTGCGGCACCTTCGACGCCAAGGGCACCGACCTCGACGATCGGCGCCGGCAAGCTGACGCATCAAGCGCCACGGCGAGGTGACGAAGCTCGTCGAGCAAGGTCGAGCAGATCACCTGGTCCGGGCCGCGAGGCGCTGAAGCGCGGCCAGGAAGTGCGTCTACGTCACCGAGCGCGCGGTGTTCCGGCTGACCGCCCGAGGGCTTGACGCTGACCGAGGTCGCACCCGGCGTCGATATACGCCGCGACGTGCTCGAGCGCATGCAGTTCGCACCGCACAGTGCCGCGCGAGCCGACGCTCATGCCGCCGCCCATTTCACCGCCTGACGACAGCACCGGAAAGGAAACACCATGGCTCCCGTCCGCATTGCGCGTCATCGGCGCCGGACTGATCGGCCGCACGCACATCGAGGTGCTGCGGTCCGGCAATCCCGACTATACGCTCGCAGCCGTCGCCGATCCGTCGCCGGCGGCGGCCGAGGAGGCCGAGCAGCTCGGCTACCAGTGCTACCGGACCCTCGAGGAGATGCTCGACAAGGCGAAGCCCGACGGCGCGATCGTCGCGATGCCGAACCAGATGCATGTCGCAATCGGCCTCGCCTGCATCGCGCGCAAGGTCCCGATCATCGTCGAGAAGCCGATCGCGGACACCGTCGACAAGCGCCTGCGACCTGGTCGAGGCCGAGCGAGAAGGCCGGCGTCGCCGATCCTGATCGGCCATCATCGCCGCCACAACCCGATCATGCGCAAGGCGGCCGAGATCATCGCCGACGGCGGCATCGGGCGCGTGGTGGCCGCCAACGCGCTGTGGCTCAGCCACAAGCCCAAAGGCTATCATCGATCTCGCCTGGCGGCGCGAGCCCGGCGGCGGCCCGGTGCTGATCAACGCGATCCATGACATCGACTGCCTGCGCATGCTGTGCGGCGACGTCGAGACGGTGCAGGCGACGGCGTCGAACGCGGTGCGCGAGTTCGCCGTCGAGGACACAGCTGCCGCCGTGCTGCCGCTTCAAGAGCGGCGCGCTCGGCACGCTGCTGGTGTCCGACACGGTCTCGGCGCCCTGGAGCTGGGAATGGAGCTCGCAGCGAGAACCCGTACCATCCATATCAGCCCGAGCAATTGCTTCTTCGTCGCCGGAACGCACGGATCGCTCAGCGTGCCGTCGCTCGCAGCACCGCTGGCACGAGGACGGCAAGGAGAGCTGGGACTTGCCGCTGACCGAGCGGCGCGTGCCGATCCGGCCGGCCGATGCCTATCACGAGCAGATGCGCAATTTCGCCGGCGTCATCCGCGGCACGCGAGAAGCCGGTGCTCGACGGCCGCGACGGCACCAAGACACTCGCCACCACGCTTGCGATCACGATCTCGGCAAAGACCGGCGTGCCGGTCGACGTCGATGATATGATGGTCGTCAAGCACTGACGATTGGAGCCGGGAAGGACGAGCCGCATGACCACCCCAAAGCGAGCCGCCTGCGTCATCGGCTGGCCGGCCAAGCACTCGCGCTCGCCGAAGCTGCACGGCTATTGGATCAAGAAGTACGGCATCGACGGCGACTATCGCGCCGAGGACGTGACGCCGGCGGATTTCCCGGCATTCCTGCAAAGCCTCGCCGGGAACGGATACGTCGGCGCCAACATCACCATGCCGCACAAGGAGATGGCACTGAAGCTGACCGAGCCGGACGAACGGGCATTGAAGGTCGGCGTGTCGAACACGGTGTGGCTCAGCGACGGCAAGCTCAAGTCGACCAATACCGACGTCGAGGGCTTCATCGGCTCGCTCGACCAGGCGGCCGCCGGCTGGGACAAGCGGACCAGGACCGCCGTGGTGCTCGGCGCCGGCGGCGCGGGCCGCGCGGTGGTGTTCGGACTTGTCGAGCGCGGCATCGAGACGATCCACGTCGTCAATCGCACCTACGACAAGGCGATTGAATTCGTCGGCCGGTTCGGCCCGAGCATCAAGCCGGCGCACTGGTCGGACATACCCGAGCTGCTCGCAAGGGCCGATCTGCTCGCCAACACCACTCCGCTCGGCATGAAGGGCCAGATGCCGCTCGAGATCGACATCAGCCCGATGAAGGCGGGCGCGGTGGTCAGCGACATCATCTACGTGCCGCTGAAGACCGAGTTGCTGAAGGCCGCCGAGGCGCGCGGCTTCGCGACGTCGAACGGCCTCGACATGCTGCTGCATCAAGCCGTGCGCGGCTTCCAGGAGTGGTTCGGCGTCCGCCCCGAGGTGACGAAGGAGCAGCGCGACATGCTGGTCGCCGATCTGCTGAAATCCTGACCGCCCCGGCGCGCCGGACCGCATCAGCCGTGCATCACGTCCGACCACTCGGGGTGGCGGAGGGACTGCGCCTTTACGTAGCTGCACAATGGGATGATCTGGAAGCCCTCGGCGCGAGCGTCGGCGACCAGTCGCTCGACCAGGGCTTTCGCCACGCCCATGCCGCGCATCGCCTCCGGCGTGTAGGTGTGATCGGCGATGATCAGCGTCGGGCTGGCACGCGAGAAGGTCAGCTCCGCGTCCGCTGCAACGCCGTCGACGCGGGCAACATACCGGCCCTTGTTGTCGGACAGCTCTCGCGTGATCGTGACCGCTCGCATTTATAGCTCCCAAGCCGAACAGCCGGGATTCGATCCCGATCCGCGCGGGAGCACAATACCCAAACCCGCAGACGTCGGTCTCACTCCGGTGGGATCGCACCCTTGCGCTCGACGATCATGCGATACTGCTCGGGCTCGCGGTGGCGCGCGAAATTGAAGGTCGATGACTTGTAGCTGTTGCACTCGTCGAGGTCGCAGCGTGCGACCACCAGCTCGTCGGCCTGGGTCAGCGCCTGCGCCACGACGATGCCTGACGGCGCGATGATCGAGGAGGCTCCGATCATCTCGCAGCCCTCCTCGACGCCGCATTTGGCGACACCCACCACCCAGGTGCCATTGGCGTAGGCGCCGCCCTGCATGCACAGCTGGTTGTGGAACTCGCTCAGGCGGTCGTGATCGGGCGCCGGCGGATTGTGCCGCGGCGTGTTGTAGCCGATCATCACCATCTCGACGCTCTGAAGGCCCATCACGCGATAGGTCTCGGGCCAGCGCCGATCATTGCAGATCGCCATGCCCATGTTGCCGCCGAATGCCTTCCACACCTTCCACGACAGGTCGCCGACCTCGAAATAGCGCTTTTCCAGATGCTGGAACGCGCGCCATGGCTCGTGCTCGGCATGGCCTGGCAGATGGATCTTGCGATACTTGCCGACGAGCTTGCCAGCCCCGTCGACCAGGATCGAGGTGTTGAACCGGCGGGTGGTTCCGCTCGTGCGGTCGAGCTCGGCATAGCCCAGGTAGAAGCCGATCCCGAGCCGCTTCGCCTCGCGGAACAGCGGCGCCGTCTCGTTCGACGGCATCTCGGTCTCGAAGAAGGCGTCGATCTCGGCCTGGTCTTTGCATGAACCAGCGCGGAAAGAACGTGGTCAGCGCCAGCTCGGGGAACACCACGAGCTGGCAGCCGCAGCGCGCCGCCTCGTTCAGCAGCACAAGCAGCCGCTCGACCACTGCCGATCGCGAGTGGGCCCGCTGGATCGGCCCGAGCTGCGCGGCGCCGACAGTGACGATACGGCTCATGTGCGTCCTCCATTCTGGGCGAGTACCTCGGCGGCGGTCATGCCGACCGCATCGCGATAGATGGCGGCATCGGTGTCGCCCTCGGTGCCGATCAGCAGCACGCGCGACCGCTGGTCGAGTTGCAGCGCCGCACGAAGGTCGGGGCGGTCCTTCAGCGCCAGCAGGGCGCCGAGCGCGCCACCGCTGCATTCGCCGGCAACGATGGCGGGATCGCCGGGCAACGGCCTTGCCAGGCGGCGCATGCCGTCGATCGCGAACGCGTCGTCGATCGCGATCGCCGCCGCCGCGCCATCGCGCAGGACCGGCCAGGCGAGCGTCGAGACCTCGCCGCAGCTCAAGCCGGCCATCACCGTCTCTTGCGTGATCGCGACATCGGTGCGCCGGCCGGCCTCGAGGCTGCGATAGACGCAATCGGCGCGGGTCGGCTCGAGCACGATGAAGAACGGCCGCTGCTTCAGTCCAAGCCAGAGGCAGGCCAGCACTCCGCTGGCAAGGCCGCCGACACCGGCCTGCGCGAATACGTGCGTTGGCGGCGAAGCGGCCTGCGCCAGCACCTCGCGACCGATCACGCCGTAGCCGCTGGTGATATCGCGCGGCACCTCCTGGTAGTCGGGCGTGCCGGTATCCTGCACCACGAACCAGCCGTGCTTGCGTGCTTCCGCGAATGTGTGGCGGACGCTGTCGTCGTACCCGCCGCCGACCCGAACGACCTCGGCGCCGTAGGCCGCGATCGCCTGGCCTCGCGCCTCGCTCACCGACGCGTGGATGAAGATCATGCAGCGGCAGCCGAACATGCGCGCACCCCAGGCGACCGAGCGGCCGTGATTGCCGTCGGTCGCCGACGCGACGGTGATATCGCGCGTCAGCTCGCGCCAGCGACCGGCGGCGAGATCGCTCGAGGTGATCGCGCCCCTGACGCCGCGCCGCGCCAGCTCCTTTGCCAGCACCCGCATCACCGCGTAGGCGCCGCCGAGCGCCTTGAAGCTGTTGAGGCCGAAGCGGTGCCGCTCCTCCTTGTAGAGGATCTCAGCCAGGCCCAGCTCGCGCGCCAGTCCCGGCAGGCCGATCAGCGGCGTCGGCTGGTAGCCCGGCCAACTCGCGATCTCGCGGTGCGCCGCTTCGAAGCCGGCAGCCGGCAACGCATTTTCGCAATCGGCGGTGTAGGCGGCATCTCGCGCCACCGCCTTGGCGTTGACGACGACGCGGACGCGATCGCGACTGGTTTCCGTGCTCTGCATTTCGAGATCTCGCGATGGTGTCAGCCCCTCCGGGTCTGACACCAAACAGGAATTGCTCGAGTGTGCAAGGGTGTCGACCCGGAGGGTCTGACACCACCGTTACCCCCGCAAGTGGCAGGCCGCGAACTGGCCGGGCCGCACCTCTTTCAGCACCGGCTCCTCGACCCGGCAGCGCGCCTCCGCGTACGGGCAGCGGGTGTGGAAGTGGCAGCCCTTGGGCGGGTTCATCGGGCTCGGCACATCGCCCTGCAGGATGATCCGCTTCGATTTGATCGTCGGGTCCGGCACCGGCACCGCCGACAGCAGCGCCTCGGTATAGGGGTGCTGCGGCGACGCGTAGAGCGACTTCTTGTCGGCGATCTCGACGATGCGGCCGAGGTACATCACCGCCACCCGGTGCGAAATGTGCTGCACCACCGCCAGATCGTGGGCGATGAACAGGTAGGAGAGCCCGAACTCCTTCTGCAGGTCGATCAGCAGGTTGATCACCTGGGCCTGCACGGAAACGTCGAGCGCCGAGACCGGCTCGTCGCAGACGATCAGCTTTGGGTTCAGCGCCAGCGCGCGGGCGATCACCAGGCGCTGGCGCTGGCCGCCGGAGAACTCGTGCGGATAGCGTGAGAGCTGATCCGGCCGCAAGCCCACCTTGCTGAACAGCCAGGCGACGCGCTGTTCGATCTCTGAATTGAGCAGCGGCTCGAAATTGCGCAGCGGCTCGCCGACAATGTCCACCGCCCGCATGCGCGGGTTGAGCGACGAATAGGGGTCCTGGAACACCACCTGCAGCCCGCGGCGCTCGATGCGCATCTGGTCGCGCGTGAGACCGTCGATGCGCTTGCCGCCGAGCTCGATCTCGCCCTCGGTGGGCTCGATCAGCCTCAAGATCAGCTTGCCGGCGGTGGATTTGCCGCAACCGGATTCGCCGACCAGGCCGAGCGTCTCGCCGGGTCCGATGGCGAAGCCGACGCCGTCGACCGCCTTCACCGGCGCGGTCGCAAGGCCGAACATGCCCCGGCGCACGGCAAAGTGCTTCTTGAGGTTGCGGACGGCCAGGACGGGGGTCTGGATCTGCTGCGGCATCTCAGTCATATGGCACCTGCCACGACGCGCTCGGTTTCCCAGCAGGCGACCGAATGCCCGCCGGCCGTCGAGCGCAGCGGCGGATAGGAAGTGCGGCAGCGATCGGTCGCGAACCCGCAGCGCGGCGCGAAAATACAGCCTGGGATCGCCTCACGCAGCGATGGCACCACGCCCGGGATCTCGTCGAGGCGCGCCTTGACGGCGGCACCGCCGCCGGCATCGAGCTTCGGCACCGAGCCGAGCAGCGCGCGGGTGTAGGGGTGCCGCGGCGTCGCGAAGAGAGCACGGACAGGCGCCTCCTCGACCTTGCGGCCGCCGTACATGACGACGACCCGCTGCGCCATCTCGGCGACAACGCCCAGATCGTGGGTGATCAGGATGATCGCCGAGCCGATGCGTGCCTTGAGCTGCCGCATCAGGTCCAGGATCTGTGCCTGCACGGTGACGTCGAGCGCGGTGGTCGGCTCGTCCGCGATCAAGAGCTTCGGCGAGCACGCGAGCGCCATCGCGATCATCACCCGCTGCCGCATGCCGCCGGACAGCTCGTGCGGGTACTGTTTGACACGGCGCTCGGGCTCGGGAATGCCGACGAGCTTCAGGCTCCCGACCGCGCGCTGCGTGGCGGCGGCCTTGTCGAGCCCCTCGTGCAGCATCAGCGTCTCGCCGATCTGGCGCCCGATCGTCAGAACCGGGTTGAGCGAGGTCATCGGCTCCTGGAAGATCATCGAGATGTCCTTGCCGCGAATCTTGCGCATCTCGGCTTCGGACAATCCCAGAAGGTTGCGGTCGAGGAAGCGTATCGCGCCCGCGCTGCGGCCCGGCGGATCCGGAATCAATCGCAGGATCGACATCGCGGTCACGGACTTGCCGCAGCCCGAACTCGCCGACGATGGCGAGCACCTCGCCCTGCTCGACATGGAAGTTGAGCCCGTCCACCGCCCGCACGATGCCGCCGGGGGTGCGGAAATGCGTCCTCAGATTTTCGACTTCGAGCAACGCCATCGCGTCAGTGACCTTTCGCGGCGCGCGGATCGAGCCAATCGCGCAAGCCGTCGCCGAGCAGATTGACGGCCAGCACCGTCACCGACAGGAACATCGCCGGGATGAGCACGATATGGGGCTTCACCTCCCACACCGCGCGCCCCTCGGCCATGATGTTGCCCCACGACGGGATCGTCGGCGGCGTGCCGGCGCCGATGAACGACAGGATCGCCTCGACGATCATGGCCGAGGCGCAGATGTAGGTCGCCTGCACCGTCATCGGCGCCAGCGTGTTGGGCAGGATGTGGCGCCAGATGATCATCGGAGTGCGCGTACCGGATGCGATCGCGGCGTCGACATAGGGCTGCTCGCGCAGGCTCAGCACGACGCCGCGCACCAGGCGGGCGACACGCGGCACCTCGGCGACGGCGATGGCCGTTATCACGTTCCTCACGCTGGCGCCGGAGAACGCCATCATGGCGATTGCCAGCAGGATCGGCGGGATCGACATCAGGCCGTCCATGATCCGCATGATGATCGAATCGGCGAGCCGCAGGAAGCCGGAGAACAGACCGATCACGAGGCCGATCAGCGACGCGATGATCGCCACCGCGAAGCCGACGAGCAGCGAGATGCGGGTGCCGTACAGGACCCGCGCATAGAGATCGCGCCCGACCTGGTCGGTGCCGAACCAGAACTCGGCCGAGGGCACCCGATTGCGCTTGGCCGGCGCGATCGCCGTCGGATCGGCCGGCGTCAGCAGCGGCGCCAGGATCGCGATCGCGACCAGCAGCAGCAGCAGGACACCGCCGATCACGATATTCGGGTTGTCGCGGACGAACGCCATCACCGGACCGCGCGGCTTGCGCGGCGGAAAGACGACCTCAGGCGGCGTGAAGGCGACCGGCTTGCTTTCGTCGATGGGCGAAAAGATGCTCAATATCTGATCCTCGGATCGAGCACGGTGTAGATCAGGTCGATCAGCAGGTTGACCAGCACGTAAACGAACGAGAACAGCAGCACGACGCCCTGGATCACCGGATAGTCGCGGCGGAGAATGGAATCGAGCGTCAGCCGCCCGAGCCCCGGAATGGCGAACACGCTCTCGGTGACGACCGCGCCGCCGATCAGCAACGCGATGCCGATGCCGATCACCGTCACGATCGGCACGGCGGCGTTCTTCAGGGCGTGCAGGAACAGAATGTCGCTGCGCGCGACGCCCTTGGCATGCGCGGTGCGGATGTAGTCCTGGCTCAGCACCTCGAGCATCGTCGCGCGGGTGATGCGCGCAATCAGCGCAATGTAGATGAAGCCCAGCGCCAGGGACGGCAGCACGAGGTTCTCGAGCCACGGCAGCACCCCTTGCGACAGCGGCGTGTAGCCTTGCACCGGCAGCAACTCCCAGCGCAGTGCGAACAGGTAGATCAGCACGTAGCCGACCACGAACACAGGCGCCGAGAAGCCGACGACCGCGAGCCCCATCAGCGCGGTATCGATCCAGGTGCCGCGCTTCCAGGCGGCGATGACGCCCATCGGCACGGCGATGACGATGGCGAGAACCAGCGTCAGCAGCATCAGCGACAGTGTCGGCTCGATCCGCTGCGCAATCATGCCCGATACCGGCAGCTTGGTGAGGATCGACGTGCCGAGGTCGCCACGTATCACGCCCCAGGACCATTCGAAAAAGCGCGTGTGAAATGGCCGGTTGAGGCCCATCGCCTCGCGGATGCGGGCGATGTCGGCGTCCGTCGCCTGGTCACCGGCATTGGCGGCGGCCGGATCGGACGGATCGAGATAGATCAGCGAGAACACGATCAGGGCGACAACCGCCATGACCGGTATCGTCGCCAGGACACGTCTGAGGATGTAGGCAAGCATTCGGGGTTATTGCCTTGATGGTCTTGCTCGATCCACCCCGCGGATGTCGTCCCGGGGCTAGTCCCCGGGACCCATGGTGCGAAGTCCTCGATGACGAGGCCGTGGCACAATGGGTCCCGGCAACAAATGCCGAAGTGATCGCCGTGGTGCTTCCAACACCTTGGCCACTCCCTGCGCACTGGCCTCGCCTACCGAAGCAGCTGACAGTATTACCTGCCCCCGCTCAGGCTTTCTTGACGTCCCAGAAGAACGGCAGCGGCCCTTTGACGATGCCCGACACATTGGTGCGCCAGGCCTGGTAGATCTGGAAGAAGCCGGTCGGCGCGTAGACCGCGTTGGCGAACGCCTCGGTATTGAGGCGCACGATGGCGGCCTTCTCCTCTTCGAGGTTCTTGGCCTCGAACCAGGCCGCAACCTCCTTCTCGATCGACGGGATGTTGGGCCAGCCGAACCAGGCCTTGTCGCCGTTGGCGCGTATCGCGGTGTAGCTCGCCGGGTTCACGCAGTCGGCACCGGCATGCCAGGTGTGGAACATGTGCCAGCCGCCTGCCGCCCCCGGCGGCTCCTTCTTGGCGCGGCGGGCGCCGACGGTGCCCCAGTCGGTAGCAACGAAGTCGACCGTCATGCCGATCTTCTTCAAGAGATCGGCGGTCACCTCGCCCATCGGCTTCAGCAGCGGCTGATCCTGGGCCACGACGCAGGTGATCGGCTCGCCCTTGTAGCCGGCTTCCGCCAGCAGTTTCTTGGCCGCATCGATCTTGCGCGGACCCTTGAGGATATCACCGCCGACCTCGGTATAGAGCGGCGTGCCGGGGGTGAAGAAGCTCGGCAGGGCCTTCCACAAGTTGGTGTCGTCGCCGATCACCGCGCGCATGTAGTCTTCCTGGCTCAGCGCGGTCAGGACCGCGCAGCCGCGCCTTCACGTTGTTGAACGGCGGGTGCAGGTGGTTGAAGCGGAACGAGCCGATGTTGCCGAGCGGGTCGGAAATATCGAGCTTGATGTTCTTGTTCTTCTTCAGGATCGGCGCGAGATCGGTGGAGGCGATCTCCCACCAGTCGATCTCGCCGTTCTGCAGCGCGGCGGAAGCAGTCGCGGCGTCGGGCATGATCACCCATTCGACGCGGTCGAGATACATCTTCTTGCCGCCCGACAGCCAGTTGGACGGCTCCGAGCGCGGCACGTAGTCGGCGAAGCGTTCGAACACCGCCTTGGCGCCGGGCACCCATTCGCTCCTGGCGAATTTCATCGGGCCGGAGCCGACATACTCCGTGATCTGCTGGAACGCGTCGGTCTTGGCGAGGCGCTCCGGCATCATGAACGCGCACGGCGTGTTGTTCTTGCCCAGCGCCAGCAGCATCTTCGGGAACGGCTTGCCGAGCACCCATTTGAAGGTGCGATCGTCGACCGCGGTCAACTCCTTCTGGACGCCTGCGATCAGCAGGCCCATGGGGTCGCGCTTGGACCACCGCGCAAGGCTCGCCACGCAATCCTTGGCGGTCACCTTCTCGCCGTCGTGCCACTTGAGGCCTTCGCGCAGCTTGAACGTCCAGGTCAGCCCGTCGGAGGACACCTCCTCGCTCTCGACCATCTGCCGCTTCGGCGTAAGCGTGTCGTCAACGCCGTAGAGCATGTCCCAGACCATCGCCGAGGCGTTGCGCACGACGTACTGCGTGCCCCAGATCGGATCGAAATTGGCGAGGTTGGCCTGCGGCACGAACTTGAGGGTCTTGGCAGCGGCGCCTTGCGATATCGCCGGCATCGGAAATCCACCAAGGCCGGCAAGGCCTGCGCCACCGAACGTCTTTAGTGCCGATCTACGTGTGAGCTTCACTGCTATCTCCCCTGGGAACCCGCCTATGCGGTGCTGAAGGTAGAAGGTTGCATTGAATTCTGACAAGCGCAATCACCGCCTCAAAATTAAGCGATAGGCAAAAAAATCGTGCGCGATGATGCCTTTGTGCGATGCCGCTGAACCGCCTAACCGCGGCTAACTGGAGGTCCGATGCGGACCTCGCCAAGCACCTCGGCGGTATGCTGGCCGAGGTCAGGCGCCGGATATCGAACCTGGCAGGGCGCATTCGCCAACTTGATCGGGAACCCCAGCATCCGCACCACGCCATGGCCTGGGTGCGGTACATCGATCGCCATCTCCTGGCTCTGGATCTGGGGGTCCTCGAACACGCTCGCCAAGGTGTGCACCGGGCCGCACGGAATGCCGGCGGCGTTGATCAGCTTGATCCAGTGCGCCGACGTCTCGCCGGCCAGCACCGCCTCCACCAGGGCATTGAGCCGAGCCCGGTTCTTCACCCGCAGCGGATTGGAGGCGAAGTCCGGGTCCGATTTCAGGTGCGGCAGGCCAAGCGCATCCATCAGGCGGCCGAAGAACACGTCGTCGTTGGGTGCCACGGCGATCGGATCGTCCTTGGTCCTGAACAGGCCGTAGGGCGCCGCGATCGGGTGATCGTTGCCGGTCCGGGCAGGGACCTCGCCGGTGACGAAATAGTTGGAAGCGAGATAGGCGAGCAGGCTCACCATGCCGCTCGTCATGCTGACATCGACGTGCTCGCTGCCGCCGTGGCGCTCGCGACCGAGCAGCGCCGCGGTCACCCCGAGCGCGCAATAAATCCCCGCGACCAGGTCGCTGATCGGCGGGCCGGTGCGCAGCGGCGGATCATCGGTACGGCCGTTGGTGCTCATGAAGCCACTCATCGCCTGGGCGATGAAATCGAATGCCGGGCGATCCTTATAGGGCCCGCTGGCGCCGAAACCCGTGATGCTTGCCGTGACGAGACCAGGGCGCAGCTGCTGCAGTCGCGCCTCGCTGAGCCCGAGGCGATCCATGACGCCGGGGCGGAAGTTCTCGACCAGCGCATCGGCATCCTTGAGCAGGGCTTCGAGGGCCAGCTTGCCGTCGCGGGATTTCAGATCGAGCACGATCGAGCGCTTGTTGCGATTGAAGCCGGCGAAGTACCAGCTCAGGCCATCGCGGGCAGCGCCCTGGGTCCGCACGCTGTCGCCCTCCGCCGCCTCGACCTTGATCACGTCGGCGCCGAGATCGCCGAGGATCATGGTGCAGAACGGTCCCGACAAGACCCGTGTCAGATCGACGATTCGGAAGCCTGACAGCGGCTGTCGGGGTGCGGCATTCATCAGGCAATCTCCTCCGGGAATGTTGCGGCGACCATTGCATGGGCCAGCGGCGGGAACTCATTGCCGTTTCGGCATGCATGGCCCGCATCCGCTGCACGGCAAGCGCGTTCGACGCTTGTGATGCCGCCAGTCCAAGCCTAGCTTGCCGGCAAAGGGCTCTCATTTCAAACGGCAGGAAGCGCCATGGACAAGGTCGAGATCGTCGAGGTGGGCCCGCGCGACGGCCTGCAGAACATTCCGCAATTCGTGCCGACGGCGACCAAGGTGGCGTTGATCAAGGCGCTGATCGCGGCCGGCATCAAGCGCATGGAGATCGGCTCATTCGTCAGCCCGAAGGCGATCCCGCAGATGCGCGACATGGAGGACGTCGTCGCTGAGCTGGGGCCGATCCCCGGCGTGCGCGGCATGGTGCTGGTGCCGAACGCCAAGGGTGCGCAGCGGGCGCTCGCCGCCGGCATCAAGGACATCGAGTTCGTGATCTCGATGTCCGACGCTCACAACATGAGCAACGTGCGCCGGCCGACCCGGGCGTCGATCGAGGATCTGAAGACCACGCTCGCCGAGATCGATCCCACGCGCGAGCTCAAGATCCGCATCGGGCTTGCGACATCGTTCCACTGCCCGTTCGCCGGCGTGATGGACGAGACCGCCGTGCTGTCGACCATCGAGAGCATCGTGGCGCTGCGCGACGGCTTCGAGCTTGCCTTGAGCGACACCACCGGCATGGCGATCCCTTCGCATGTGAAGAGCCTCGCCACCAAGGCGATCAAGGCGTTCGGCCGGCACGCGGCGTTCACCTTCCACGGCCATGACACGGCGGGATTTCGGCATCGCCAACGTGCTGGCCGGCGTGGACGCCGGCATCCGCTCGTTCGACGGCTCGGTCGGCGGCCTCGGCGGCTGCCCGTTCGCGCCCGGCGCAACAGGCAACATCTCGACCGAGGACATGGTCTACCTGTTCAAGCGGATGGGCGTCGAAACCGGCATCGACCTCGACAAGCTGTTCGTGGCCGGCGATATCGCGGTCGCCCTGCCCGGCGCGGTCACCGGCAGCCACGCCCGCAAGATCCCGCGCGACCGGCTGTTCGACACTGGCGCTGCCTACACGGCGCGGTGCGCGAAGCCGGCCTAGGGCCATTCGCGCGACGCAGCTTGCGTCAGCCCGCCGGCTTCACCATCCCCCGGCCGGTGAGCGTGGCGGTGATCTCGTCGATCACCGCGGGATCATCGATGGTGGCCGGTACCTTTGGCGACTCGCCGTCGGCGATCTGGCGCATCGTGGCGCGCAGCACCTTGCCGGAACGGGTCTTCGGCAGGCGGTTGACGGCCATCACCTGCTTGAACGCCGCCACCGGACCGATTGTCTCGCGCACCAGCTTGATCACCTCGGTCTCGATCTCGGAGGCCGGCCGGTTGACGCCGGAGTTGAGGACGATGAAGCCGGCAGGGATCTGGCCCTTCATCTGGTCGTGGACACCGACCACGGCGCACTCGGCGACATCCTTGTGGCGGGCAACGACCTCCTCCATCTGGCCGGTCGACAGGCGATGGCCGGCGACGTTGATGACGTCGTCGGTGCGCGCCATGACGTACACGTAGCCGTCCTCGTCGATGAAGCCAGCGTCCGACGTCGTGTAGTAGCCGGGGAAGTCGGAGATGTAGCCCTTGCGGAAGCGCTCGTCGTTGTTCCACAGCGTCGGCAGGCAGGCCGGCGGCAGCGGCAGCTTGACCGCCAGCGTGCCGGTGGTGCCGCGGGCGACCGGCTTGCCCTTCTCGTCGAGCACCTGCAGATCATAGCCGGGCATCGGCACCGTCGGCGAGCCGTGCTTGACGGGCAGCTGCCCCAGGCCCACCGGGTTGCCGGCGATCGCCCAGCCGGTCTCGGTCTGCCACCAGTGGTCGATCACCGGCACGGCGAGCTTCTCTTCGGCCCAGCGGATGGTCTCGGGGTCGGCGCGCTCGCCGGCCAGGAACAGGGTGCGGAATGCGCGCAGGTCGTAGTTCTTGATCAGCTCGCCGGCCGGGTCCTCCTTCTTGATCGCGCGGAACGCCGTCGGCGCGGTGAACAGGGCGGCCACCTTGTGCTCGGCGATGACGCGCCAGAACGCGCCGGCGTCGGGCGTGCCGACCGGCTTGCCCTCGTACATGATCGTGGTCGCGCCGGCGAGCAGCGGCGCGTAGCAGATGTAGGAATGGCCGACCACCCAGCCGACGTCGGAAGCGGCCCAGAACACCTCGCCCGGCGCAATGCCATAGAGGTTCTTCATCGACCAGTTGAGCGCCACCATGTGGCCGCCGTTGTCGCGGACCACGCCCTTCGGCTGCCCGGTGGTCCCGGACGTGTACAGAATGTAAAGCGGATCGGTGGCGGCGACCGCCACGCAGCCGGCCTTGCGGCCGCGCGACTTGGCGTCGGCGACGAGCTCCGCCCAGTCGTGGTCGCGGCCGGCCATCATCGACGCCTCGGCCATCGGCCGCTGCAGGATCGCACAGACGCGCGGCTTGTGGCTCGCGATCTCGATCGCCCTGTCGAGCAGCGGCTTGTAGGCAACGACCTTGGAGCCCTCGATGCCGCACGACGCCGACACGACGGCGACCGGCGCGCAGTCGTCGATCCGAGTCGCGAGCTCGGCCGCGGCGAAACCGCCGAACACCACCGAGTGGACGGCACCGATGCGGGCGCAGGCGAGCATGGCGATGACCGCCTCCGGCACCATCGGCATGTAGATGATCACCCGGTCGCCCTTGCGCACGCCAAGGTCTTGCAGCACGCCGCCGAAGGTCGCGACCTCGTGCGTCAGCGTCGCATAGCTCAGAATGCGCGTCGTCTTGGTCACCGGGCTGTCGTAGATCAACGCCGCCTGCTCACCACGCCCCTTCTCGACGTGGCGGTCGAGACAATTGTAGGCGGTGTTGCACTCGGCGCCGGGGAACCACCGGCCATAGGCGCCGGCATAGGCATCGAACGGCTTGTCCCAGGTCTTGTACCAGCTGATGTCACGGGCAGCCTCGGCCCAGAACCCGTCGGGATCGCGCTGCCAGCTCTGATACACCTCGGCGTAACGGCTCATCGGACTGCCTCCCTGGGATCGAACGTGGCTGCGCCGGTTCCTGCGCTTGCTATCGACAAGTCGCGCGCGGCGGCCTGCGATCCAGGGCTTTCAACACCCTGGCAGGCCTTCCGGCAAGGGGTGGCGAGGCGCGACATTGGTAGGGGGCGGCGGCGCACCGGCGACCACGGCGCATCGAATGTTATCCACAGGTTCTTTCCGGCTTTCCACAATTTATCGAGGGTTGCAGCTGCCGTTCAGAATTCTTGTGGCATCTTGACAATCAGAAACGAAGCAAAAAGGGCGGAGTTGTACCATGGAAGGCCTCGTCACCCTGATCCTGCTCAACATCGCCATTCCCGGCGCCATTACCGGCGTCGCCGCCGGCATCGTGAGGCGTCGCAGCCTGGCGGGCATCCTTGCCAACCTGATGCTCGGCACGGTTGGCGGGATCGGCGGCGGTCTGCTGGCCATCGGGTTGCTCGAGAAGATGCACATCGCCGCAACCTCCGGCGGGTTGTGGCTCATCTGGGCCGCGTCCGCTGTCGTCGCCCTCATGCTGGTCGGCGTCGCGCGCGGCGTGGCGATCATCCTGACCGAGGCCACCGAGCGCGCCGCCTGATACCCCCGCGCATCGATCAGTGAACGTGCGCTTGCCCACGGATCTCAGGCAGCGCCCAGGCGAGCAGACCGACGGCAGGCAGAAAGGCGCAGAGAGTGAATACGGTGCGGATGCTGGTCATGTCGGCGAGCTCGCCGAGCAGCGCCGCGCTGATACCGCCGAGACCGAACGAAAGCCCATAGAACAGGCCGGCGATCAGTCCGACGCGGCCAGGCAGCAGCTCCATCGCGTAGACCAGGATGGCGCCGAACGCACTCGCCATGATCAGGGAGATCACGACCGTCAGCACCCCCGTCCAGAACAGGTTGACGTGCGGCAGCGCAAGCGTGAACGGGAGCGCGCCGAGGATCGAGAACCAGATGATCCGCCGCCGGCCGATCCGATCGCCGAGCGGCCCTCCGACCAGGGTGCCGAGCGCGGTCGAGAACAGGAACAGGAACAGCAGCAGCTGCGAGGTCTGGACCGGGACCTTGAACTGGTCGATCAGATAGAACGTGTAGAATGAATTGAAGCTTGCGGTGTAGGCGTTCTTCGAAAACATCAGGATTACCAGGATCGTGACCGCGAGCGCCACGTTGTGCATCGCGGGCGCGGCGCCGGCTTCGGAAGCGGCAGCCTTTGACCTCGGCGCGGGCCTCGGTTGCCGGAGGTACCAGCTGCCGACCTGGAACAGCACCACCATCGCCAGCAATGCGGCAAGCGACATCCAGGCGAGGCTGCCCTGCCCGCGCGGAACGACGACGAACGCCGCCAGCAGCGGGCCCAGCGCGCCGCCGGCCTGGCCGCCGACCTGGAACAGCGCCTGGGCAAGTCCGAGCTGGCCGCCCGACGCCAGACGGGCAAGCCGCGTCGCCTCCGGATGGAACACCGCCGAGCCGGTACCGACGAGCGCCGCGCCAAGCAGCAGCAGCGGGTAGCTCGACGCGGTCGCCAGCACGATGAGCCCGATCATCGTGAAGCCCATGCCGAGCACCTGCGAATAGGGTTGCGGGTGCTTGTCGGTATAGAGGCCGACCATCGGCTGGAAGATGCAGGCGGTGAGCTGGAACGCGAAGGTGATGAGGCCGACCTGGCCGAAATCGAGGTGGTAGGCATCCTTGATCACGGGGTAGATCGCCGGCACCAGCGACTGCATCATGTCGTTGAGCAGGTGCGCGAAGGAAAGCCCGAGCAGCACCGGGAAGGCAACGCTTGGGGCAGCGCTCACGGCACCGGCGGCGCCGGCAGGGACGGATTTCTGCATCAAGATCTCAGCGGAATGTACGGTGAAGGTTGTTACCGTCGATGGCGCCGGCGGCGCGCGATTCGACTGTCACGATTGCGTCGCACAAAGTGGCACTCCTGTGCCGACGACGGCAAGCGCTGCGACGGAAGGGCAGACGTGCACGAGATCGTTGGCTACAGCGCCGGATTCGCCTTCAGGAATTCCGCAAGAAACCAAGCGTAATCGCGATAGTTCTCCAGCGCATCGATTTCGTGGCCCTTGATCTGGCGGGTGGCAGCGATCCTCGGCAGGTCGGACTTGAACTGCTCGAAGCGATCAACGAGGCTCTTTTGCCCAGGCAGCGGCGCCGCATTGGATCTGGAGCCAAGATAACGGCGCACGATCGCGATCAATCGCCCGACTTCACCATGGTGAGCTTTCGGATCGTTCCCGCCAAGGTCCGAAAGATAGGCCGACAGACGATTTGGCTCACGCACCATGATAAGCGCAGTCTTGCTGCCAAATTTCGCCCCGCCGAACTGCTTGGCCCCCATCGTCAAGCCCAGCTCGAACGGCATGTTGAAGCGCGGCAGCTCGTTGTCGCCAACCTCCGTTCGCGACAGATCATGGATCGATCTGGGGCTCTCCGCGATCAGCCGGCACAGCTTGTCGAAACGAATGTCGCCGCTGTCGTCCTCTTCAAGGGCGCAGCGGGCGCGATAACCGCATACCGCGATGGTGAAGAGTGTTGCCTCGAACAGGTTCTTGTAAGTCTTGTCGAAGGGGCAATTTATGAATACGTCGAGGCTCGTATCGTCCACAATCGCATTAGCCTGCCTTGCTGTAGAATTTGCGGACAGCGTCCGCAATTTCCTTGCGCGTCATGAGCTTTGGCTTCTTCGGCGGAGACTGTGTCAACGCGCCGGCGGCGGCCGACTTGGCAATCTTGCTCGCCTTCGGGTCGCACAGGACTTGCACCGCTGCACTGGCAGCGGCCTTGCCTCGTGTCTCGGATGCTGTTTTCTTCACCATGACAAATCATAGCATATGTCGCCGCGACGACCAATCGCTCGCAATCGCACGAGCAATGGTCGACTGCAGGCAACTCACCACAATGTCGCCTTCTGCCGCTCGGCCAATGCCGCATCGTAGGCTGCCGCGTCGAACTCGGCCTGGCTGCCCTTGAAGTCGCGGGCAGCGACGGTCAGCGTACCGGTCGAGGGTAGCGACTTGCGGTCGACTTGGGCCGAAGGATCCCACAACCGCGAGCGGGCGATGGCGCGGGCGCACTGGAAATAGACGGCTTCCACGGCGATCCGCAGCACCGTCCTCGGCTCCTTGCCGTCGACCGCGAACGATGCCAGCAATTGCGGATCGGCGGTGATCTCGGCCTGCCCATTGACGCGCAGCGTCTCGCCGACGCCGGGGATCAGGAACAGCAGCGCCACGCGCGGATCCCGCACCACGTTCCTCAGGCTGTCGATACGCTGGTTGCCGCGGCGGTCGGGCAGCAGCAGGGTGCGCTCGTCGACGACGCGAACGAGGCCTTGCATGTCGCCGCGCGGCGAGGCGTCGAGCCCTTCCGATCCGACGGTCGCCAGCACGCAGAACGGCGCCGCCTCTATCATCGCCCGGTACTCGGCGTTGATCACCGGCAGCTCCTTCAGGATCGAGCCGAGCGCCGGCTGGCCGTAGAGCGCTTCGAGCGCGGCAGTGGTCTTGATCGCATGCGGGTCGGACATGGTGCCTCCTCGTTCGGCCGCCCTCCAAATCGCATGCCTGCTGCCGCCCTGTCACCTATGGCCGGGACTTGAAAAGCGGTTATGGTGCCTCGCTCCTCGCCCCGCCACAGCACCTGCGCTCCAGCCCATGCTCACCGACCCCTGGTTCTACGCCGTGGCCATCGCCGCGGTGATCCTTACCGGCCTGTCAAAGGGCGGCTTCCTCGGCGGGGTCGGCGGTGTCGCCGTACCGTTGATGAGCCTGGTGATCTCGCCGGTCCAGGCCGCGGCAATCATGCTGCCGATCCTGATCGCCATGGACTGGATGGGGGTGTGGGCCTATCGGCATGAATGGAGCCGACCGAACCTGAAAATCATGCTGCCGGCCGCCACGGTCGGCATCCTGGTCGGCTGGTGGATGGCGAAGGTTGTCAACGATGCGCACGTCAAGCTGATGGTCGGCATCATCGGCGTCACGTTCGCCGCCAACTGGTTGCTCGGACTGACCCCGAGAACCGCCGTACCAGGCCCGAACTGGCTCAAAGGCAGCATTTTCGGCGCGATATCGGGGTTCACCAGCTTCGTCAGTCACACCGGCGGACCGCCGTTCGCGGTCTACATGCTGCCGCAGCGGTTGCCGAACGCCGTTTACGCCGGCAGCGCTGTGATGTTCTTCACCGCAGTCAACCTGATAAAGGTGCCGCCCTATCTGTTTCTCGGGCAGTTCGACGCGTCCAATCTCATGACCGCGGCCGTGCTGACGCTGCCCGGCGTTGCGGCAATGGCGGCGGGCATTTGGCTCACCCGCCGGGTGCCGCAGGGACCGTTCTACAGGATCGTGTACGGCTTCCTTCTCTTGATCTCGGCCAAGCTGATCTGGGATGGCGGCCGCGCCCTGTTCGGATGAACGCCCCCTTCACGCCGCGTTCAGCCCTGGCGGCATAGCTTCCGGCCCTATTTCCGGCCTCCTGGAGGCGCTTGCTGGCCGCCGATCGGATTACCCAATTGTAACCGACGGATGAGTTATCCACGCAGCGTTGAGCGGGTGTAGGCTCGGATTGAACCAATGTGAGCGAGCGGGCGTCAGACCCGTAGGCCCGGAACCGCGGGCTGGAAGGGTGTCATGACCAAGAAGCGCCGTATTGCTATTACGTTCCTCGCGAGCCTGCTGATCGCCGGCGGCGTCGCAGCCATGATGTCGCGTCCGGCGACCGTCGTGCAGCAAAAGGGCGGCCGCTGGGCCGGCAATGACGGCCCGGTGCCGGTGCGCGTCGCCAACGCGGTCACGGCCGATGTGCCGGTCTATATCGACGCGGTCGGAACCGCCCGCGCCCTCAATACCGTCGCGGTGCAACCGCAGGTTAGCGGCAAGATCGTCGAGATCGCCTTTACCGAAGGGCAGACGGTCGAGAAGGGGCAGGTGCTCGCCCGCATCGATCCGGCGACCTACCAGGCCGCCCTCGACCAGGCCAAGGCCAAGCTGTCGCAGGATCAATCGCTGCTCGCCAACGCCGTCCTCGATCTCGACCGATACGTGAAGATCCCGGGCGCCATTCCAGTCAAGACGGTCGATACGCAGCGCGCGCTCGTTACCCAGCTCACCGGCCAGGTCGCCTCGAGCAAGGCAGCGGTCGACGCCGCCCAGGTGCAGCTCGACTACACCCGCATCGTGGCGCCGCTGACCGGGCGTACCGGCATCCGCCAGGTCGACGAGGGCAACATCGTCAGCGGCTCCGGCGGCCAGTCGCTGGTCACCCTGACCCAGGTGCAACCGATCTCGGTGCTATTCAACCTGCCGCAGCAGCGCCTCGTCGAGGTCAATCGCGCGGCGGCCGCCGGCAGGGTCACCGTCGAGGCGATGGAGGCCGACAACCAGACGCTGATCGATTCCGGCCGCCTCCGGGTCGTCGACAACCAGGTCGACCAGACGACGGGCACGGTGCGGATGAAGGCCGAGTTCGCGAACGCGCAGCTGCAGCTGTGGCCAGGGCAGTTCGTCAATGTGCGCGTCTTGATCAACACCCTGCAGCAGGTGGTTACGGTGCCGACGGCGGCGGTGCAGCGCGGTCCCAACGGCACCTTCGTCTATATCGCGACGCCGGACAGCAAGGTCACCGCGCTCCCGGTCACCGTGCCGCAGCAGGATGACACACGGGCGGTGGTGACGACCGGCCTCAAGGCCGGCGATCGCGTCGTCACCAGCGGCTTCGCCCGGCTGAAGGAAGGCACCGAGGTTGCGGTGGCGACCACCGAGCAGCTCAATTCCGCCCCGCTCGCGCCGAAGCGCGAAAGTCAGCGTGGCCAGGGCAAGCGCAAGCGCGACGGCGCGTCGCCCGACGGCAGCCAGTCTCCCGCCGCCGGCAACGGCGAGGCCAAGCGCGGCGAGGGCCGCCGCAAGCGCCAGGAGACCGCGCCGGCGGCAGATGCTGCGACGCCGGCCCCGACGTCCAATTCCGAGCCGTCGTTCAAGGGCAAGGTCGGCCAGAAGGCGCCGGAGGCCGCCGCCCAATGATCGAGGCCCCCAGCAGGTCCGGCACGACATCGGCCGGCGGGTTGTCGGGCAGCATCTCCGGCCCGTTCATCCGCCGCCCGATCGCGACCTCGTTGCTCGGCATCGCCGTGCTGCTCGGCGGCATGCTCGGCTATTTCGGCTTGTCGGTCTCGGCGCTGCCGCAGGTCGACTTCCCGACCATCCAGGTGACGACCCAGCTGCCCGGCGCCAATCCCGATACCATGGCCGCGCTGGTGACCTCGCCGCTCGAGCGCCAGTTCGGCCGCACGCCGTCGCTCGCGACCATGACATCGTCGTCGTCGTTCGGCGTCAGCCAGATCACGTTGCAGTTCGACCTGAACCGCGACATCGACGCCGCCGCCCAGGACGTGCAGTCGGCGATCAATGCCGCCGGCTCCACGCTGCCGCGCAACCTGCCGTATCCGCCGACCTACACCAAGGTCAATCCGGCCGACGCGCCGATCGTCACGGTGGCGCTGACCTCCTCGACGATCGCCATCCGCCGGATTTCCGACATGGCCGATACGCTGCTGGCGCCTCGCCTGAGCCAGCTTACCGGCGTCGGCAAGGTGTCGGTGCAGGGCGGCATCAGGCCGGCGGTGAGGATCCGCGCCGACCTGTCGCGCCTCGCCGCCTACGGCATCTCGATGGCCGACCTGCGCACCATGATCACCGGCGCCAACGTCTCGGGCCCGAAGGGCTCGCTCGATGGTACTTTCCAGTCCTACACCATCGCCGCCAACGACCAGCTCAACTCGGCCGAGGCCTACAAGTCCCTGGTACTCGCATATCGCGGCGGGTCGCCGGTGAAGCTGTCCGACGTCGCCGAGGTCGTCGACGGCCTCGAGAACAACAAGGTCGGGGGCTGGTACAATGGCCAGCCCGCCGTGATCATCGACATCCAGCGCCAGCCGGGCGCCAATGTCATCCAGACCGTCGACCGGGTACTGGCGGAGCTGCCGCGCCTGCAGCGGGCAATTCCGGCCGGCGTCGAGCTTACCGTCGTGCACGATCGCACCGGCACGATCCGCGCCTCCGTGCACGACGTGCAGTTCACCCTGGTGCTGTCGGTGGCGCTGGTCGTGCTGGTGGTCCTGATGTTCCTGCGCACGCTGCGCGCGACCATCATCGCCGGCGTCGCCCTGCCGCTGTCGCTGATCGCCACGTTCGGCGTGATGTGGCTCGCCGGCTTCAGCCTCGACAACCTGTCGCTGATGGCTCTCACGATCGGCACCGGCTTCGTCGTCGATGACGCCATCGTGATGATCGAGAACATAGTTCGCCACATCGAGGACGGCGAGCCGCCGTTCGAGGCCGCGCTCAAGGGCGCGAGCGAGATCGGGTTCACCGTGATCTCGCTGACGGTCTCTCTGATCGCGGTGTTCATCCCGCTGCTGTTCATGAGCGGGCTCGTCGGCCGCATGTTCCGCGAGTTCGCGCTGACGCTGACGATCGCGGTCGTGGTGTCGGCGATCGTGTCGCTGACGCTGACGCCGATGATGTGCGCAAAGCTGCTGCGCCGGGGGCATATGGAATCGGACCGGCCCGGCCGGTTCACCCGGCTCGTCGATATCACGGTCGGCGCCTACCATCGCAGCCTGCTGTTGGTCCTGCGGCACCAGCCGGCGACGCTGATTGTCACCGCCCTCACCCTCGTGGCGACCATCATGCTGTACGTGGCGATGCCGAAGGGCTTCCTGCCGCAGCAGGATACCGGCCTCATCGTCGCCGTGATGGAGGCAGGTCCCGAGGTTTCGTTCGCCGAGATGGAACGCCTGCAGGGGCAGGTGATCGCCGCGGTGAAGGCTGACCACGATGTCACCGGCACGGTGGCGGTCGCCGGTGTCAGTCCGCTCAATCCGACTCCCAATGTCGCCAGGATCACCATCGCACTCAAGCCGCGCAACGAGCGCACCGCGGTCGTCGGCGAAATCATCCCGCGCCTGCAGGCCCTCGTCGCCCCGATCGCGGGCGTGAAGCTCTACTTCCAGCCGGTGCAGGACATCCAGATCAGCACCCGGTCGTCGCGCGCGCAGTACCAGTACACGCTATCCGGCACCAGCGCCGCCGAGGTCGGGCAATGGGCGGCAAAGCTCGCCGAACGCCTCGCGCGCGAGCCGGCCCTCGCCGACATTGCCTCGGAGGCGCAGGAGGGCGGGTTGCGCGCAATGGTCAAGGTCGACCGCGAGGTCGCGGGCCGGCTCGGCGTATCGATGCAGGCCGTCACCGACGCGCTGAACGACGCCTTCGGGCAGCGCCAGATCTCGACCATCTACGAGCAATCGAACCAGTACCGCGTGGTGCTGGAAGCGATGCCGCGCTATCAGCTCGATCCGTCGACGCTCGACACGCTCTATGTCGGCGCCAGCGGCGGCCAACAGGTGCCGCTCAGCTCGTTCGCCAGGATCGAGCGCACCACCGCGCCGCTCGCCATCGCCCACCAGGAGCAGTTTCCGGCGGTGACCTTGAGCTTCAACCTCACCTCGGGCAGCTCGCTCGGCAACGCGGTCAAGATCATCCGCGCCGCCGAAGCCGAGATCGGCATGCCGCCGTCGGTGATCGGCAGCTTCTTCGGCGATGCCTCCGAGTTCTCGAAGTCGCTGGCGAACCAGCCCTGGCTGCTGCTCGCGGCGACGATCACGATCTACATCGTGCTCGGCATTCTCTACGAGAGCTTCATCCACCCGCTCACGATCCTTTCGACGCTGCCCTCGGCCGGCGTCGGCGCGCTGCTGGCGCTGGAGCTGATGGGGCATGACCTTTCGGTGGTCGGGCTGATCGGCATCATCCTGCTGATGGGCATCGTCAAGAAGAACGCGATCATGATGATCGACTTCGCGCTCGAGGCCGAGCGCGGCCGCGGCATGAGCCCGCGCGAGGCGATCGTCGAGGCCTGCCTGCTGCGCTTCCGCCCGATCATGATGACGACGCTTGCGGCCCTGTTCGGCGCCCTGCCGCTGGCGCTCGAGGGCGGCACCGGCTCGGAGCTGCGCAATCCGCTCGGCATAGCGATCGTCGGCGGGCTCGTGCTGTCGCAGCTGCTTACGCTCTACACGACGCCGGTGATCTACCTCGCCCTCGATCGCATCGGCCGCCGCGTCTCCGGTCGCGCCGAAGCAGCACCCCAGGCGGCGGAGTAGGGGGCGCGCCATGAACATCGCGCTGCCATTCATTCGACGGCCGATCGGCACCACGCTGATGGCGATCGGTTTGTTCCTGGTCGGCGTCGCCGCCTACATCGATCTGCCGGTGGCAAGCCTGCCGAGCATCGACTTCCCGACCATCATGGTCTCGGCAAGCCGCCCCGGTGCCTCGCCCGAGGTCATGGCCTCGACCGTCGCCGCCCCGCTCGAGCGCAGGCTCGGCGAGATCTCCGGCGTCACCGAGCTCACCTCGACGAGCTCGCTGGGCAGCACCAGCATCGTCGTGCAGTTCGACATGTCGCGCAACATCGACGGCGCCGCGCGCGACGTGCAGGCGGCGCTCAACGCCGCCCTGAGCGATCTGCCGAGTGATCTGCCGACGGTGCCGACGTTCCGCAAGGCCAACCCGGCCGGCGCCCCCGTGCTGATCCTGGCGCTGACCTCGCAAACGCTGGCGCCGAGTGCGATCTACGACATCGCCGACACTGTCATCGCCCAGCGGATCTCGCAGATCGACGGCGTCGCCGACGTCAGCGTGAGCGGCGCCGAGCAGCCGGCGATCCGCATCCGCGTCAACCCGGCCCGCCTCGCCAGCATGGGCCTGTCGATCGAGGACGTCCGCGGCGTCATCGCCTCGGCAAACGCCATGGGGCCGGTCGGAACCTTCGACGGCCCGGCGCTTTCCGAGACGATCGGCACCAACGATCAGCTGCGTAACGCGGTCGACTACAAGTCTCTCGTCGTGAAGACGTCGGAAGGCGCGGTCGTGCGCCTCGGCGACATCGCCTCGATCGAGGCCGGCACGCGAAACACACGCTCGGCCGCGTGGTTCAACGCGCAGCCCGGCGTGCTGCTGATCATCACCAAGCAGGGCAATGCCAACGTCATCGACACCGTCGACAAGGTGTTGGCGCTGGTGCCCGAGCTGCAGATGTGGATTCCGGCCGGCATCGAGATCACGGTGCTGTCCGACCGCACGCGCACGATCCGGGCGAGCGTTCACGACATGCAGTTCACGCTGGCGTTGACCGTCGTGCTGGTCATGCTGGTCGTCCTGGTGTTCCTGCGCCGCGGCGCCGCGACACTTGCCGCCGGCATCACCGTGCCGCTGTCGCTGGCCGGCACCGTCGCCATGATGTGGATCGCCGGATACTCGATCAACAACCTGACGCTGATGGCGCTGGCGGTATCGGTCGGCTTCGTCGTCGACGACGCGATCGTGATGATCGAGAACGCCTTCCGCAACCTCGAGCAGGGCAAGACGCCGCTGCAGGCGACCGTCGACGGCGCCCGCCAGATCGGCTTCACCGTCGTCTCGATCAGCGTGTCGCTGGTCGCAGCCTTCATCCCGCTGCTGTTCATGAGCGGCGTGGTCGGCCGGCTGCTGCGCGAGTTCTCGGTGACGCTGGTGTTCGCGATCGTGGTCTCGACACTGGTCTCGCTGACGGTGACGCCGATGATCTGCGCCAAGCTGGTGCGGCGGCCGCCGAGCCGCGACGCCACGATCTACGACCGAGTGATTGAGGGCGTCCTGTCGCGCCTGGTCGCCGGCTACGGCCGGTCGCTGCGACTCGCGCTGCGCTGGCAGGCGGTGATGATGATGGTCATGGTGGCGACGATCGCGATCACCGTCGACTTCTACATCAAGACACCGAAGGGCTACTTCCCGCAGGACGACACCGGGCTGGTGTTCGGCAGCACGCGCGCCTCCCCCGACATATCCTTCCGCGCCATGTCCATATTGCAGCAGCGCGTCACCGCGATCATCCTCGACGATCCGGCCGTCGAGGCGGTCGGCTCCTCAGTCGGCGGCGGCGGCTACATGTCGGCGGTCAATCAGGGCCGCATGTTCATCAACCTGAAGCCTCGCTCCGTCACCGGGCAAAGCACGGCCGACGTGATCGCGAGGCTGAGACCGAAGCTGCTGGCGGTCGGCGGCATGCAGGTATTCATGGCGCCGGCGGCGGACATCAGGTCCGGCGGACGCGCGTCGCGCTCGACCTACCAGTTCACGCTGTGGAGCCCCGACCTCGATCAGCTGATCACCTGGGCGCCCAAGGTGATCGACCGGCTGCAGCGCACGCCCGGCCTGACCGACGTCAACAACGACCGCGAGCAGGGCGGCCTTCAGCTCAACGCTGTGATCGATCGCAACGCCGCGTCGCGGCTGGGCGTCAAGATCTCGGACATCGACACGGCGCTCAACAATGCCTTTGCGCAACGGCAGATCTCGACCATCTACTCGACCCGCAACCAGTATCGGGTGATCCTCGAGGTCGACCCGCAATTCCAGCGCGACCCGAGCGATCTGGCGCTCGTGTACGTGCCCGGCGCGAACCGGGTCCAGGTGCCGCTGGAGAGCGTGGTGAAGTTCGAGAAGGGCCTCGCGCCACTGGTCATCAATCACCAGGGGCAGTTTCCCTCCGTCACGATATCCTACAACATCGAGCAAGGCGCGACGCTGGAGCAGGCGCAGCAGGCGATCCAGCAGGCCGTCGCCGAGCTCAGGATGCCGGACAATATTCGCGCCGAGGCGGCCGGCGACGCGGCGGCGTTCACCCGCAGCGCCAGCGCGCAGCCGCTGCTGATCCTTGCCGCGCTGGTCGCGGTCTACATCGTGCTCGGCGTGCTCTATGAAAGCCTGGCGCACCCGCTGACGATCATATCGACGCTGCCTTCGGCGGGCCTAGGCGCGCTCCTGGCGCTGCAGATCGCCGGCGCCGAGCTCACCACCATCGCGCTGATCGGCATCATCCTGCTGATCGGCATCGTCAAGAAGAACGGCATCATGCTGGTCGACTTCGCGCTCGAGGCCGAACGCGAGCGCGGCCGCTCGCCGGAGGATGCGATCTTCGAGGCGTGCATGGAGCGGTTCCGCCCGATCCTGATGACCACCCTCGCGGCGCTGCTCGGCGCGGTGCCGCTGCTGCTCGCCACCGGCCCCGGCGCCGAGCTGCGCCGTCCGCTCGGCATCACTATCGTCGGCGGCCTGTTCGTCTCGCAGGTGCTGACGCTATATACGACGCCGGTGATCTACCTGCTGCTCGACCGCCTGCATCGCCGCCTGTGGGGCGACAGCGGCCATGCCCGCGCCGCCCCGGCCGAGTAGAGGCGCCTCGCGTCAGGCCACGCCCTGCGCCTTGAGGAACGCCAGCATCCGCGCCCAGCCGTCCTTGGCGGGGCCCTCGCGATAGCTGGGACGGTAGTCGGCGTTGAAGGCGTGCGGCGTATCCGGATAGACCTGGAATTCGCAGGACTTCTTCGCCGCCGCGCAAGCCGCCTTCATCTTCTCCACCGTGTCGACCGGAATGCCGCCGTCGGCGCCGCCATAGAGCCCGAGCACCGGCGCCTTCAGGTCGGCGGCGAGGTCAACCGGGTGCTTCGGCGTCATCGCGCTCGGATCGCCGACGAGGCGGCCGTACCAGGCGACGCCTGCCTTCAGGCCCGGGTTATGCGCGGCATAGAGCCAGACCACGCGCCCGCCCCAGCAGAACCCGGTGATCGCGAGCTTGTCGACCTGCGCCCGGCCGGAAGCCCTGGCGAAGTCCACCGCCGCGTCGAGATCGGACATCACCTGCCGGTCCGGCACCTTGGCGACGATCGGGCGGATCTCGTCGATGCTCTTGAGCTGCGAGACGTCGCCCTGCCTTGCGTAGAGCTCGGGCGCGATTGCGAAATAGCCGAGCTTGGCGAACCGCCGGCAGAGGTCCTTGATGTGCTCGTGCACGCCGAAGATCTCCTGCACGACGAGGATCGTCGGCAGATTGCTGCCCGTGGCCGGCATCGCGCGATAGGCCGGGATCTCGCCATCGGCGGTCTTGATCTTGACCTCGCCGGCCTCCAGGCCGCTGGTGTCCGTCGTGATCGTGGTCTGTGCCGCGACCGGCTGCACCGATGCGGCAAATCCGGTCGCAAGCGTGGTCACCATCATGCTCCGTCGCGTGAAATCGAGCTTCGGCGCGAGGCTTGCCGCGTCAGCCTCGAAGTTCGTGTCGTTGGCCATGGCCGGTTCCTTTCGACGATGCTTTGAAAATTCCTGCACCGCGGCCGACTATCGGTCGGTCACTGCCGGGCAGGCAAGTCACAGCCGCGTCAATCGCCGAGCGCCCTGGCGAGCTCGCCGAACCCGACCGGTCGATGCTCGAATGCGAGGCCGAGCGCAGCCGCCGCGGCCTCCGCCGCGTCGATCAGCTCCGCGGTCGGCAATTGCGACAGATAGACGACCTTCCGGTAGTTGCCGAAATACAGCGGCCGGAGCTCGGGGTGCCGGTCGAGCCCGAGCCCGCGGATGACCAGCGACTGGAAGTGGCGGACCAGGAAGTCGGTCAGGAAGAAGCTCGCGATGTCGTCGTCGGCGCGCGCGGCGAATGCGGCAACGCCCGAGTAGAAGGCATAGCAGTGGGCGCCCGGCAGCCGCTCGATGCCCTCGCGCGACAATAGCTTGTCGAGCTCGCCGCCGGTGCCGCAATCGCCGTAGGCGACGAAGATCCGGTCGTATTTCGACTTGGCCCTGGCGATCCGGCGCGCGACCGCCGGTGCGATCTTCTCCGGCCGGTTGTGGTAAGTGGCCGGGATCGCCTTGATGTCGATGTCGGTGCGACCGGCCTGCGCGACGAGGAACTGCAGCTCGCGGATGAGCGCGCCACAGGCGATGACGAGAGTACGGGGGCGTAGCGCTGGCGTCTCGACCGAAGTTGCCGTCATCACTTGCCTCACGCCGTGCCCGGCTCGAGCGGCCCGAGCCCGTCGTAGATCTCAGCCAACGGCAGCGCCAAGCCCGGTGGATCAAGCCGCAAAGTGTCTGCCAGATCGACGAGCGTGGTGTCGGTCCGGGTGCCATCCCCCGCGCGCGAAAGCCGTGTGACACTGATCTCGCTGGGTTCAATCAGCACGACATGCCGGATCGCGGGGTGGCGCTGCGCACTTCGAGGTCGTCGGGCTGCCGACCGTCGTATTCGAGGTGCTGTCGCCGAGCAATCGGCCGAGCCAGATCGTTCGCAAGATCGAGGAATGGCATGCAGCGGCACCGGCACGCCATCAACCAGTTCGTACCTCTCGTCCTGCGATAGATTCCAGACCAGGAACTCGTCGGCGGTCATGGAGGGTGGTTTGGCATTCAGCATCGGGCGGCGTCCGCGGTTCGATGCGGGAAGTATCGCATGGAACGCCGGGGCTGTCTGCCAATCCCGAAGGACTGCTGTGACCCGGAGCGGCTGTCGTCCGGTCCACTGGAAGCGGACAACGCGTACCAGATTTGTCCGGAGTCGCTAAGTAACCTTGCTGCTTTCGACGTGCTGCGCCAGCTTGTCGAGAGTTTGATAACCGAATTCGACGGCGCCAAATCCGATGCCTGCGTTGCGCTGAGACGTCGTTGGATGCAACTGCCGCAAGGTGATGACGGTCTTGCCGTCACTCTGCTCATCGAACGTGATGGTGGTGCGGAATATGCCCGGATCATTGTCTTTGTCGGCGCCATGATCGAACTCGATCAGGTGCGGCCGCTCAATGCGCCGGAATTGCATCCGATTTGTGTATCGCTTTCCGTCGGGAGCGATCATATCGAACCGCCATTCGCCGCTGACGCGAAGATCCATAGACTTTGTCTCGACCCTGAAACCGGCCGGACCAAACCATTGGGGAAGATGGCGCGGATCAACCCAGGCAGAGAAAACCAACTCCCGTGGCGCGTTGATCACGCGCGAGAGCACGATCTCTCGATCGAGCGCCCAAGTGGACAGGGGCGTTTCATTTTGACTTGCGTTTGCGGGCATTGGACTTCTCCTCTTTCTTCAGTTTCTCAACGTACGTTTCCAAGCGATCCAGTCGTTGCTCCCAGATTTCCCTTTGAGCCCTCAACCAAACCTCGATGGTTGCAAGAGCTTCCGTCTGCAATGAGCACGTCCTGACACGACCGGTTTTCTCGGACGCAACGAGGCCGCTGCTCTCTAGAATGCGGATGTGTTTCATCAGGCTCGGCAGCGCCATTTCGAACGGCTTCGCCAGCTCTCCGACGGATGCCTCGCCTTCACATAGGCGCATGACGATCGCACGACGGGTCGCGTCGGACAGGGCCCCGAAAACGTTGTCGAGTTGCATCGATTGGTTAGCCATGAAGCTAACTATAGTCGAGGTACAACCTTGCGTCAATGATTGTTAGCCAGACGGCTAACTACCAGACGGCTAACTAAAAGTAGTGGGTGCAACGTCGTCGATCGAGTTCGCCAACGCATGATGAAGAGTGCGTCGCTGTGGAGGCGTCAGTCGTGGTGGAAGCGAAGATGGAACGTGAAGAGACTCTCTACGTCCGTTATTGGGCCCGAATTTTCGATCGATTTTCGGCAGGCCCATCGCGGACCCAGAAGCGCGCACCCCTCTCAAGCCCCCACCCGCTGATTATGCTTCCGCTTCAGCAGATCCTTGGCCAACTCGACCGTCACTGCTGCGTCCCGCCCGTAGGCATCGGCTCCGACCGCCTTGGCGAAGTCTTCGTTCAAGGGCGCGCCGCCGACCATGACGATCTAGCTCGTCGCGCAGGCCCTTGTCCTTCAGCGTGTCGATGACGACCTTCATGTAGGGCATGGTGGTGGTCAGCAGGGCCGACATGCCGATGATGTCCGGCTGGTGCTCGGCAATCGCGGCCAGGAACTTGTCGACGTCGGTATTGATGCCGAGATCGACCACCTCGAAGCCGGCGCCTTCCAGCATCATGCCGACGAGGTTCTTGCCGATGTCGTGGATGTCGCCCTTGACGGTGCCGATCACGATCTTGCCCTGGCGCGGTGCGCCGCTTTCAATGAGCAATGGCCGCAGCACCGCCATGCCGGCCTTCATCGCGTTGGCCGCCAGCAGCACCTCGGGCACGAACAGGATGCCGTCGCGGAAGTCGATGCCGACGATGCGCATGCCTTCGACCAGGCTCTCGGTCAGCACCTTGTAGGGGGCCCAGGCGCGGCCGAGCAGGATGTTGACCCCCTCGACCACCTCGTCCTTGAGGCCATCGTAGAGGTCCTGATGCATCTGTTCGACCAGCGCCGCGTCATCGAGCTCGCTCAGTATGATTTCGTCGCCGCCGGCCATGATCAGGTCCCTGTTTGCGATCCGCGTTTTCTATTTACGAGGTGTAGACCCGGACACAGTGCTACTATTCGGCTTTCGACTGCAAGCAGAGCCGCTGCGATGCGAAACGAGCGCGATCAGCCCCGGCGGCGGCGCTGGCCGGACTTGCCGCCGGCTGCCTCGGCGGGCGCGGGCTTGTGCACGAACGGGCCGATGCGCGACTGGATCACCGCGTGGTCCGGCCGCGGTCCCTCGACGTGGGCGTCGAGCGCGCGCCGCATGCCGGCAAGATGCTCGGGCGAGGTGCCGCAGCATCCGCCGACGATGCGGGCGCCGGCGTCGATCGCCATGCCGGCATAAGCCGCCATCAGCTCCGGCGTGCCGGAGTAGTGGATGTGCCCGTCGTGATACTTCGGGATGCCGGCATTGGCCTTGGAGATAACCACGATTCCGGGGAGCGCCGCCGTCATGGCGAGGATCGAGGCCAGCGTGTCGGAGGCGCCGGCGCCACAGTTGGCACCGATCGCCAGCGGCGGCGGCTCGAGCGCAGACATCGTCTCCGCGAACGCTTGCGGCGTGATCCCCATCATGGTTCGGCCGGCGGTATCGAAGCTGGCGGTGACAGTGTAGGGCATGCCGCAACGGACGGCGGCCATGGCGGCAGCCCGCATTTCCTCCAGCGCCGACATGGTCTCGATCCAGATCACGTCGGCACCGCCGGCCTTGAGGCCCTCGATCTGCTCGGCGAATACCCCGATCGCCTCCTCGTCGGTCAATGGCCCCAGCGGCGCGAACAGCTCACCGGTCGGGCCGACCGAGCCCGCCACCACCACCGGCCGGCCGGCCGCGTCCGCGACCTCGCGGGCAAGGGCCGCCGCCCGGCGGTTGATCTCGTGGGTGCGGGCATCGGCCTTGTGCAAGGCGAGCCGCCGGCGATTGCCGCCGAACGAATTGGTCAGGATGATGTCGGCGCCGGCATCGACGAACTGCCGGTAGAGCGCCTTGATGCGATCGGGGTGCTCCTCGTTCCACAGCTCGGGCGCGTCGCCGGAGGTGAGGCCCATGTGGAACAGATTGGTGCCGGTGGCGCCATCCGCCAATAAATGCGGGCGCGCCGCGAGCATAGCCTGGAGTGTGGGCATGGGACCTCGGCAAACTGGGATGATTAGGCTCCGACAACCATATTGATATAGTTTAGGTAAAAGTCTCAGCTCTGTCGAAGACCCGTCGAAAACCTTCCAACTTCGGTCGCCTTGCCACCATCGGCCGCCCGGCGGCGCCGGCATGGTAGCGGGGAGGATCGGACCACCGCGGATCAGCCTGCAAGCGTGCCAATGTCGCAAACTTCAGCTCAGCGCATCATCGTCTACTGGCGGGACATCCCGGCCCAGGTGATTGTCCGCCAGGGCCGTCGCGCCGAGAAGCGCGAGTTGCCGGAGCGCTTCATCCAGGCGATCGACGCCTGTGCCATGGCGGTCGGCGCCAGGGACAGCGACGCCTACCTCGCCGAATGGCGCCGCGGTGCGCCGGAGGCATGCGGCGGCGATCTCGCCGCGGAGGCCGACAAGGCCGTCGCCGCGATCGTCGAGGCATACGATTTGAGCCGGTTGAAACAGCTGATCGCCGATGGCGGCAAGGCCTGATTGCTCCATGCCGCTCGACACCCCGTCCCAGCCGCCCAAAGACGCCCTGGTGCTGTTCATGCCGAGCGGCCGCCGCGGCCGATTTGCCATCGGCACGCCGGTCCTCGATGCGGCCCGCTCGCTCGGCGTATTCGTCGAGAGCGACTGCGGCGGTCGCGGCATCTGCGGGCGGTGCCAGGTGGTGCCGGCGCAAGGGCAGTTCGCCAAGCATGGCATCGACAGCCGGCTGGAGAACCTCACGGCGGTCAACGAGGTGGAACAGCGCTATGCCGCACTCAGGCCGCTGCCGGTCGACCGGCGCCTGTCCTGCCAGGCGCGTATCGCTGGCGACGTCGTCATCGACGTCCCGGCCGACGTCGCGATCAACGCCCAGGTGGTGCGCAAGCGCTCCGAGGCGCGGGCGATCGAGCGCGATATCGCGATCGGCCTGTACCCGGTGCGGCTCGATCCGCCCGACATGGACAAGCCGCTCGGCGACACCGACCGCCTGATCGCCAGGCTGGTCGCCGAGCACGGACTGCCGCGTCCGGTTTGCGACATCTCGCTACTGCCGCGCATCCAGTCGATCCTGCGCAAGGCCAACTTCGATGTCGTGGCGGTGGTGCACCACGATGGCGAGGGGCCACCGCTGCTGCTCGATGTGAGGCCGGCGGGCAGCAGCGCGCGGCTGTTCGGCGTCGCCTGCGATATCGGCTCGACCACCATCGCCTGCCATCTCGTCGACCTCGGCAGCGGGCGGACCGTCGCCTCGGCCGGCACCTCGAACCCGCAGATCCGCTTCGGCGAGGATCTGATGAGCCGCGTCTCCTACGTGATGATGAACCCGGATGGCCGCGAGGCGCTGACCACGGCGGTGCGCGGCGCCGTCGACGCTCTGATCGACCGCGTGGCCGGGCAGGGCGGCATTGTCCGCACCGACATTCTGGAAGCGGTGTTCGTCGGCAATCCGATCATGCACCATCTGTTCCTCGGTCATCGATCCGACCCAGCTCGGCCAGGCGCCGTTCGCGCTCGCCGTCTCCGGCGCGCAGCGGCTCGCGCGCCCGCGATCTCGGGCTGCACCTGCATCCGGCGGCGCGCGTCTACATTCCGCCCTGCATCGCCGGCCACGTCGGCGCCGATGCCGCCGGCGTCGCGTTGTCCGAGGGGCCGCAGCAACACGCCGAGACGACGCTGGTGGTCGATGTCGGCACCAACGCCGAGATCCTGCTCGGCAATCGCGACCGCATCCTCGCGGCCTCCTCGCCGACCGGCCCGGCCTTCGAGGGCGCCGAGATATCGGCCGGCCAGCGGGCGGCGCCCGGCGCGATCGAGCGCGTCCGGATCGATCCCGCGACGCTCGAGCCGCGAATCAAGGTGATCGGCTGCGATGCCTGGTCCGATGAGCCGGGCTTCGCCGAGGGCACGGCGGCGTCCGGGGTCACCGGCATTTGCGGCTCCGGCATCATCGAGGCGATCGCGGAAATGTATCTTGCCGGCGTCATCCGGCAGGACGGCATCATCGACGGCACGCTCGCCGCGCGCAGCAACCGGATCGTCGCCACCGGACGCACCGCATCCTACGTGCTATGGCGCGGCGCCCAGGAACTGACCGTGACGCAGGGCGATGTCCGCGCCATCCAGCTCGCCAAGGCGGCGCTCTACGCCGGCTGCCGGCTGCTGATGGATCGGATGGGCGTTGCAACGGTCGAGCGGATCAAGCTCGCCGGCGCGTTCGGCTCCTATATCGAGCCGCGATTTGCGATGGTGATCGGACTGATCCCGGATTGCGACCTCGACCGCGTCGCCTCGGTCGGCAACGCCGCCGGCACCGGCGCGCGCATGGCGCTGCTGTCCCGCCGCCACCGTGCCGAGGTCGAGGCGCTCGTCACGCGCATCGAGAAGATCGAGACCGCGATCGAGCCGCGCTTCCAGGAGCATTTCGTCAACGCGATGGGATTTCCCAACGCGGTCGAGGCATTCCCGAACCTGGCGGCAATGGTTGCGCTGCCGGAGCGGACCGCCGTCGAGGCGGCCGGCGGACGGCCGCGCCGACGCGCAAGGCCCGCACCCCAGCCCGAGGAAAGCTCCTGAGCGGGTTGTTGGCGCATGGCGGCCGACAGCGCCGATTGCCCGTCGCCGCCCGTCGCCAGGCCGATTTCACCCGAGCATGTTGGTGTCGCCGCAAACCGAGATCGCCTGGCCGGAGATCGTGCGGGCGCGCGGGCTCGCCGTGAACACCACCATGTCGGCAAGCTGCTGCGGCGTCACGTAGTCCTTGATCGAGGTGAACTGGAGCATGAATTCCTCCTGCTCCTTGAACGAGCGCCCATTCTGCTGCGCCTTGGCCTCGATGACGCGGCGGATGCGGTCGCCGGCGACGAGGCCCGGCAGCAGCGCGTTTACGCGAATTCCGTCGCGGCCAAGCTCGATCGCGATCGACTTCGTGAACCCGATCACACCCCACTTGGCGGCGGCATAGGGCGAGCGCAGCGGAAAGCCGTGCTTGCCGGCCTGGCTCGACAGATTCATGATGCTGGCGTTCTTCGACTTGCGCAGATGCGGGATCGCGAGCCGGGCACAATTGAATTGGCTGGTGAGGTCGACCGCGAGGCAGCGATCCCAATCCTCGGGATTGATCTCTTCGACCCGACCGGTCGGGCCGGCAATTCCGGCGTTGTTGACCAGGCAATCGAGCCCGCCCAGATGTGCGACTGCCTCGTCGAACAGGCGGCCGACGGCGGCACGATCCGACACGTCGCATACCGTCTGCCTCAGGGCCGGATCGGACTTGGCGACGGCGGCAAGCGCTTCCTTGTCGACGTCGCAAATGAACACCTTGGCGCCCTCGCGAACGAATGCGCGCGCAATCTCGAGACCGATGCCGCCGGCGCCTGCCGTCACCAGCACCCGCAGATCCTTGATGTCGAGATCCATGACTTCCTCCCTGACCATTGGCCGAACCGGCATGGCCAGGATCAACGCATCAGGATCGGCCGCGTGTCAAATGATCGGCGCCGCCGCTATTCCGCGGCGTCGAGCATCTCATCGTCGGCGATGTGCGACGGCGGCTTGGGCAGATCATCGAGCAGCATGCCGAGCGCGTGCAGGTAGACCTGGAGGATGCCTTCCTCCTCCTGCCGCTGATCGCGCGACTTCTTGCGCAGCCGCACGATCTGGCGCAGCGCCTTGACGTCGAACCCGACAGCCTTGGCCTCCAGGAACTTGTCGCGGATGTCGTCCGAAAGCGCCTTCTTCTGCTCCTCGAGATTCTCGATCTGCTCGACGAACTGGCGCAACTGGTTCTGCGCGGCGGCCTGCAGTGTGGTCATGGTATCATCCCCGAACGTGCCACCGGCCGGCCGAACGCGCACAGCGCCTGCGGGTGTATCGGGAGCTACTATGTCCACCGCCGCGCCGGCAACAAGGCCGCTGGCGGCGTCGCAGCGGAGTTATCCCCGCAACACACGGCGCCAGGCCTTGGGGCTTGACGCGCGCGGCTGCGACTCACCCCCAGTGCATGACCTGGATCACGGCGGGCCCGAGAATCACGACGAAAAGGACCGGCAGGAAGAAGATGATCATCGGCACGGTGAGCTTGGGCGGCAGCGCGGCCGCCTTCTTCTCGGCTTCGAGCATGCGATGCTCGCGGTTCTCCTTGGCCATGACGCGCAATGCCTGGCCGACCGGGGTGCCGTAGCGCTCAGCCTGGATCAGCGCGGTCGCCACGCCCTTGATGCCCTGCAGGCCGGTCCGCTTGCCGAGGTTCTCGAAGGCGACGCGGCGATCGGACAGGTACGACAGCTCGGCGGTCGTCAGGCTGAACTCCTCGGCGAGCTCGACCGACTGGCTGGCCAGCTCCTTCGCCACCTTGCCGAACGCCGCCTCGATCGACATGCCGGCCTGAACGCAGATCAGCAGCATGTCGAGACTGTCCGGGAACGCGTCCTTCAAGGCCTGCTGGCGGCGGCTGATCATGTTGGACAGGAACAGGTTCGGCAAATAGAAGCCGAGGAACCCGCCGCCCAGCGCCATCATCAGCTTGACCGTCGGCGGATAGGGCATGTTGGTCATCACGACGAACAGGTAGAACAGTGCCACCAGCGTTACGATCGGCGGCATGGCGAGGCGGAAGAAAGTATATGCCACGAGTGGTGCCTGGCCGCGCAAACCCGCCATCTTCAGCGTATCGCGCAGCTCCTCGGTATCGAAGTAGGAGCGCACGCCCAGCATGTCGACGAGCTGCTGCATGTAACCCTTTGGCGCCTGACGGAGTTTGGTCGCACTGTTCTCCTTCTTCAGCTCGGCCAGACGAGCCGTGCGCATCTTGTCGCGCTCGGTCGCCATCACCTTCATGCGCTGACTGACTCGGTCGCGCGAGATGATCGGCATGGCGATGGTCAGCACGGTGGCGAACGCGGCGATCGCAGCCAGCATCATGACCAGCATCTGCGGCCGCAATACCAGCTCGATGAAATCCATCATGGCAGCACCTGGTCGTCGACGATTATTGCGTTGGCCGCGGGTCAGAACTTGAAGTTGATCATCTTGCGCATGACGAGCACGCCGCACGTCATCCAGATCGCGGCGCACGCCAGCATGAAGTTCCCGATCATCGTATTGAACAGGACTGCGATGTATTTCGGCGCCGAGACGTAGACCATCGACATGACGATGAACGGCAGCGCGCCGAGCACCATCGCCGAGGCTTTGGCCTCCGCCGACAATGCCCTGACCTTGCCGGTCAGCGTCTTGCGGTCGCGCAAAACGCCGGACAGATTGCCGAGCGCCTCCGACAGGTTGCCGCCGGACTGCTGCTGAATGGCGATCACGATCGCGAAGAATTTGACCTCGGGCAGCGGCATGCGCGCCATCATGCGATCGAAGCACTCGCTGATCGGGATGCCGATGCGGCTTTGTTCCACGACCTCGCGGAACTCCTCGTTGATCGGCGCCGGGCTCTCCCGGGCGATGATTCCGAGACATTCGTTGAGCGGCAGACCGGATTTCACGCCGCGAACGATAATGTCGATGGCATTGGCGAAGTTGTCGACGAACTTGAATTGCCGGCGCTTGGTCAGGAACTTGAGCACCCAGCGCGGCAGTCCGAATGCCCCGACGAATGCGGCCGCGGCTGCCGCGATCGGCGGCGCCGATACGAACATCAGTGTGCCAACGGCGAACACGACGCCGCTGACGCCGCTCGCGATCCAGAACGCCTGCGGCGTGACGTCGAGACCGGCCCGCTGCAGGCGCACCCGCAGCGAAACCTTCTCCTTCTGTTTCTGCTTGTTCTCGATGTCCTTGAGCGTATCGGCGACCTGCTGCTTGCGCTGCATCGCCAGATCCTGCTGCAGCACCCGGGTGGTGCGCGTCTTGCGGTTCTCGCTGACGTTGGCGATCCGCTTCTCGGTGGCCTTGTCGCCCGACAGGTACGGCCACAGCAGGGCGAACGCGATGCTGGCGACCGCCACCGCGCCGAGCATCAAGCCGATCAGTTCGACGGGATCGGCGTCAAGCATTGGTTTCTCCCATCGGATTGCCGTCACGGTCGGCGACTTCCGACGAGGCCAGCGCCTCGGCGAGGCGGTTCTGCTCGCCAAAGTACTCAGCCCGTTCCCAGAAGCGGGGACGCGCGATACCGGTGGACCGATGACGGCCGATGATCTTGTCGTTGGCGTCCTGGCCGGTGATCTCGTAGACGATGAGGTTCTGCAGCGTCACGACCTCGCCTTCCATGCCGACCACCTCGGTGATGTGCGTCACCTTGCGTGAGCCGTCGCGCAGTCGGGAGGCCTGGATGATGATGTCGATCGAGCCGGTGATCATCTCGCGGATGGTCTTCGGCGGCAGCGAATAGCCGCCCATCATGATCATCGATTCGAGACGGCTGATGGCTTCGCGCGGGCTGTTGGCGTGGAGCGTGCCCATCGAGCCGTCGTGGCCGGTATTCATGGCCTGAAGCAGGTCGAATGCTTCAGGCCCGCGAACCTCGCCCACGATGATCCGCTCGGGCCGCATGCGCAGGCAGTTCTTGACCAGATCGCGCATGGTGATCTCGCCCTCGCCCTCGAGGTTCGGCGGACGGGTTTCGAGCCGCACCACGTGCGGTTGCTGCAGCTGAAGCTCGGCCGAGTCCTCGCAGGTGATGATGCGCTCGTCGGTGTCGATCGAGCCGGTCATGCAGTTGAGCAGCGTGGTCTTGCCGGAGCCGGTGCCGCCGGAGATCAGGATGTTGCAGCGGACGCGGCCGATGACCTCGAGAATCGTCTTCGCCTGCGGGCTGATCGAGCCGAACTTCATCAGCTGCTCGAGCTTCAGGCGATCCTTCTTGAATTTACGAATTGTGAGCGCCGGGCCGTCTATCGACAGCGGCGGCGCGATGACGTTGACGCGGCTGCCGTCCGGCAGACGGGCGTCGCAGATCGGGCTCGACTCGTCGACGCGGCGGCCGACCTGGCTGACGATGCGCTGGCAGATGTTCATCAGCTGTGCGTTGTCGGCGAAGCGGATGCCGCTCTTCAGAACCTTGCCGCCGACCTCGATGAAGGTGGTGGCGGCGCCGTTGACCATGATGTCGGCGATGTCGTCGCGGGCGAGCAGCGGCTCCAGCGGTCCATATCCGAGTACGTCGTTGCAGATGTCCTCGAGCAGCTCCTCCTGCTCGGCGATCGACATCACGACGTTCTTGATCTGGATGATCTCGCTGACGATGTCGCGGATCTCCTCGCGAGCCGCCGCCGAATCGAGCTTGGCGAGCTGCGTCAGATCGATCGTGTCGATCAGCGCGTTGAACACCGTCGTCTTGACGTCGTAGTATTCCTCGGAGTGCTTCCGGCTCTGCTCGACGACGGGCTCCGGCGCTTTCGGCGCCGCCGCGGCGGCGCCGGCGGGCGACTTGCTGTCGGCGACCTTGGGCGCGGTGCCGGCCGCCGGGGCGGCGGGCGACTGCACCTTCTTGGGAGCATTTGGATCGCTGGTGCGACGACCGAACATTGCCGATACTCCTTAGCGCTTGAGCTTCAGTTTCTCGAGCAATGGGGCAAGCGCGCCCGGCAGCGCCGATTTCTTCGGTTCCACGCGATGCTCCTTGCGGTGCGCCAGCGCCATCGTGAGGTCCCGGATCTGCGCCACCGCCTTCGCCTTCTTGTTGAGCTCCTCGATCATCTGGCCGTTGTTGGCGGCCTGACCGAACGTCTCGCTGTCGAACTCGATCACGCAGGTCGGCTTCAAGTCCAGGTTCTGGGCGAATTCCTTGGCGCTGATCTCGGGGCGCTTCGGCATGTTCGCCATGTTGAGGACGAGATGCGGCGGTCCGTCGTTGGTACGCGACTGCTTCAACAGATCGACGATGTTCTTGGCATTGCGCAGGTTGGCGAGGTCAGGCACCGCCGTGATCACGACCTCGTCGGCTTCGAGCAGGATGCGCTTCGTCCAGGACGACCACGAGTGCGGCAGATCGACGGCGACATACGGCACGTTCTGGCGCACGATGTCGAGCACGGTGGTACACGCATCCGCCGACAGGTCGTAGTCGCGATCGAGCACGACCGGGGCGGCGAAGATGCTCAGGTGCTCCGAGCATTTCGTCAGCAGACGATCGAGCAGCACCTCGTCGAGGCGCTCCGGGCTCGACAGCGCTTCGGCGATGCCCTGCACCGGATCCTGGTTGAAATCGAGCCCGGTGGTCCCGAACGCCATGTCGAGATCGGCGATCACGACGCTGTAGCGCAGTGCCTCCGACAGCGTCCAGGCAGTGTTGTGGCACAGGGTCGACGAGCCGACGCCGCCCTTGGCGCCGATGAACGCGAGGACGTTGCCGACCGGATCGGAGTCCGGATTGTTGTAGAGGTTCGACACGCTCTCCATGAGCTGGATCGGCGTGACCGGAGCGACCAGATACTCGCTCACCCCGCGCTTCAGCAACTCGCGGTAGAGGATCACGTCGTTGAGGTGACCGATGACCACGACCTTGGTGCCGCTGTCGCAGCTCTCGGCCAGCCGGTCGAGCTCGGCGAGCATCTGCTGCCGCGGCAGCGAGCTCTCGATGACGATCAGGTTCGGCGTCGGGCTTTGCTGATAGTGGGCGACGGCCGCCGGCGCGCCACCCATGTGCAGGCTGACGTGCGCCTTCGACAGACGGCGATCCTCGGCCGCCACCTGCAGCGCGTCGGCGGTTCCGCCGTCCTCGCAGAAGGCCTGGATCGAGATGCGCGGGATCGGCCGCGCCTTTGCGAGAGACTCGCCGGCATCGGCGGCGGCATCGTCGTAGACCGTCAGCTGATGGTCCTGCTCGGCGATCGGATTGGCAGCCCGGGCTTGTCGGCTCATGATATGAACTCCCTTGAATCCAGCGTCAGTTGGCGCCCTTTACGACCGCCCGCTCGTCGGCCTGCTTCTGCGAGATAGTAGACTCGCCCTTGATGTATTTTCCCCAAACGACATCGCGCCGCTCGCCGGGGGCCGGCGTCATCGACCGCGGGCCAAGCAGGTCGGCCGGATTGGCGACCTGGGCGGCGAAATTCCGCTGCGTCGCGCACCCGAAGTTGGCGTACGGGAGGTTGTCGCGCTGTTCGGCGAGGTTGGCCGGCCAGCGCCCGCACTCAGGGCCCTCCGCGACGTACCTCAGATAGGAGATGCGGATCGGCGGCTGCGGGTCGCGCTCCTCGTGATAGGCCTCGACCGTTATCGAGCCGTCCGGGAAGCCCGCCTCGCTCATCAGATGCCGGACCTCGGCCACCGCCTGCATGGCGGCGACCTCGTTGGCCGATCCACTCGGGGCGGCGATCACGAGCTTGCTGTTGCCGCTGTCGCCGGCGCGATACCGGTTGAGAAAGTCGATGACCTGTGCCCGCTGGTGCGGCGACATGCCGGCGCTGCCGCGCGGAACCCTAAGCGACAGGTTCGAGGGCTGCTGCGAAACCAGGATCGGATGGCGCTGCGTCGGATCGACAACGCTCCAGCCGGCGACCTGCGGCGCCGGATGATCGAAGAGCTTGCAGCCAGAGACCAGGGCGGAGGCGGCCGCGACCATTGCGAGCTTGAGCAGGAGGCCCGAGGCGGCGCCACGATCGCGGGTGGCGGCCGGAGTGCGTGCAGCGATGTTGTAGATCATGACATTATCTCCAGCTCGAGGCCTTATTCGACGATGAACCCGTAGTCGCCCTTCAGACCTCCGTCGGGCATGGCAGTGCCCCGGCCGTAGATCTTGTTCAGGTGACCAAGGAAGTTCGCCTTCTTGTCGGTTGCGGGCGCGAGGCCGTCGTCGGGGCGGGCGAGTTCGCGGCGGGCGGACGGCCGTACGAGGTACGGCGTCACGATCACCACCAGCTCGGTCTCCTCCTTGATGAAGTCGCGGCTGCGGAACAGGGTGCCCAGCACCGGCAGGTCCTTAAGGCCCGGGAAGCCGTCGATGTTCTGCTTCATGCTGTCCGAAATCAGCCCGGCGAGCGCCAGCGATCCGCCGGAAGGCAGCTCGACCGTCGACTTGGCCTGCCGCTTTTTCAATGCGGGAATCGAAATGCTGCTCAGGGTGACCGCGCCGGTATTGGTGAGCTCGCTGACTTCGGTCTCGATCTTGAGGCTGATCCGGCCCTCGGACATGACGACCGGCGTAAAGGCCAAGCTAACGCCGAACTCCTTGTAGGTGACCGAAAGCGCGCCGGATGGTGTCGACCACCGGTATCGGATATTCGCCGCCAGCGAGGAACCTCGCCGTCTCGCCCGACACCGCCGTCAGGTTCGGCTCGGCCAACGTCTTGATCAGGCCGTCGCGCTCGAGCGCACGAATCGCCTGAGTGATCTTAGCGTCGGCTGTACTGAAATTGCCGGAAATGCCGGAGTTGCCGAACGCTGGCTGACACCGCTAAATCAAATTCTGCCCTGCAGGAGTCGGTACCGACGAACGGGATTGGCATCGTCGGCGAGGCCTGCCGCCGCAGTCAGCGGCAGGCTGTTGGCGGTCAGCAGTGTCGTTGTAAAGTTGCCGTTGTTGATCGATGCACCAAGATTGATGCCGAACTGCTTCATCAGCGAGCGCTGCACCTCGGCCATCACCACCCGCACCATCACCTGGTCCTCGCCCTCGATGGTGAGCAGGTTGACGATCTTGGCGGCTGCGTCCGCCTTCGACGCCTTCACGTCGGTATTGCCGGTGCTGGCGACGGCGCTTGCCTGGGTGATCTCGACCGCCGCGAACTGGGTCGCGATCTGCACCGCGCGCGCCGAGTTCGATCGGCGAGCGGACACTGCCGCTCAGCACCACCGCCTCGTTGATCATCTCGATCTTGATGTGGGCGCCCGCCAGCAGACGGTTCAGCATCGACTTCGAGCCCGGAGCCGTCGCGCTCGACGTAAAGCTCGAGCGTCAGGAACTGCTGGCCGTGGTTGTCGAAGAAGAAGGCGTTGGCGACGCCGCTCTTCTTGGCAAGCAGGAAGATGCGATTCGAGGTCTGCACCACCGCATCGACGACACTCGGGTCCGAGATCAGCACGTCCTGCAGATGCCGCGGCACTTCGAGCACGGTGGACTTGTTGAGCCCCATCCGCAGCTTCTTGTGCGCGGGCAGGCCGGCCTCGCTGATGCGCATGATCGACTGCATGCCGTTCGCCTGCTGCGGCTCCTGGGCGGCGGCGACCTGGCTCGAGCTCGATCGTTTGCCGTTGGCACTCTGCGCGCGGGCATCGCCGGCGCCGATGCCAGGAGCGAGGCTCCCGATCATGGCGATGATGCCGGCCAGGGCGAAGCCCTTGGCGATCGTCACAATATTCCGCATGGGTATGGAGCCTTCTGACGAGCTACCTGATTGAGGGGTGCACTCAGACGCGAACACATACTCAGACGGTTACTGGATACGATCAGCCGGGCGCGGCGGCGAAGCGATCGGACTCAGTTGACGCCGTAGGCGCGCGACTTGACGCCGTAGCGCAGGATGCGCACGGAGTTGCCGCGGTCCTTCTTGTTGCCCATCTCGTCGTTGGCCGACGGCCCATCGCCGTTGAGGTCGGCGACCGAGCGGAGCGCCAGCGAGATCTCGCCGAGCGTGTTCGCCATCGCCAGCAGCTCCGACTGCTTGGGCGTCAGCTCGAGCGTCGCGACGCTGCCTTCCGCGTTCTTCTTGCCTTCCTTGGCCTCGATCTGCTGGCCGATCGAAAGAATGCGAACATTGCGGAACAGCGTGTCGCTGATGATCTCGTCGGCGCCGCTCTTGGTGCGCTTGCGCTGCGTCAGGATCACGTCGACGTGGTCATTCGGCAGGATCAGCTTGGCAACCGCCGTCTTCTCGTCGATCTTGGTCGAGATGGCGCGCATGCCCGGCGGCAGCACCGCGGCAAGCACGCCGCCACTGCCCGACTTGATGATCTTCGTGGTGGTGATCGGCTCGCCCGAGAGAATCGGCGAGCGCGCGATATAGCCGGAAAAGTCGCTCATCGCGGCCGGCTTGGCCGCGCTGGTGATGAAGCTGGGGCTGATCGAGTCCTTCGGCCAATCCTGCCAGCGGTAGCTCTGGTCGGTCGTCAATGATCCGAGCGGCAGGTCCGCGCGCGCCACCAGAACCTTCACCGAATTGACCTTCGACTCGACGACCGTTGGCTTCTGCGGCTTCTTCAGCAAGCTACCCATCAGCAAGAATGCCAGGATGCCGGCGGCGCCCGCGACGGAAATTCCGATCAATTGAGCCTTCTTCATAGCGCGGCAGGTCCTTCTGGCGGTCGCACGCGACCTCGATCACCCCCCACTATGCCGGCTAAGTCTCAATGCCGAGTTAACCGGCGCTCACAATTGAGACACAGTTTGCAATCTTCCGGGCGTCAGCCGGCGGCGATCAGCCAGCGAACGCCACGAACCAGTGCGTCGAAGGGTAGATCCACAGCGCGGCGCCGGCCAGGGCGATGCCGTAGGGAATGCCACCCTTGCGGTCATGCAGGCGCATCGCCCATTCCTGGCTGGTCACCCATACAGGCGGGATCGTGCTGCGATAGGCGAGAATCACGGTCGCCAGCGTGCCACCAAAAATGGAGACCATGACAACATAGGGCAGAATGCTTTCGAACCCCAGCCACAGAGCTGCCGCCGCGAGCAACTTGGCGTCGCCGCCGCCCAGCCAGCCCATCGAGAACATGAAGATGCCGATCACGAGAAAGAGTGCGCCGGCCAGGACGTGATTGCCGATCGCCGTAAGCGGCATGCCGGCAAAGACGGCGGCGACGGCAAAACCCGCGATCAAGGCCACCGAGATCCGGTTGGGGATCGTCATGGTGAAGAAGTCCATCGCGCCGGCGAATGCCATCGCGGCCGGGAACAGCATCAGCAAGGGGTATTCGATCATTACACTTACTCTCGATCGCTCAATGGGTTGGTCTACCCGGGGCGGCGACATCTAGACCCCGCCGCTCCCGGCTCACGTCGGAAAGCCATCCCTGACGCTCGTGAAGAAGCCTATGAGGCTCGATCCGATCGACAGCAACGCGGCTACGATCACCATGCTGATCGTACCGGCGATCAGTGCGTACTCGATCGCGGTTCCACCTTGCTCGCATCTGGTAAATTTTCTCAACATGGTCACGACGCATCTCCTCGGGGACCACAAGAAATTCACTGGAGTCCAATACTCGCCTGAAGGGCCTTCACTTTGCACGTACACGCGTTAACGAGTTGATTGCGCGCCCGCTTCAGCCGGGCAATTGCAGCAGTGAAATCTGCAATTGAGAAACGAGACATTTAATCGATCGAATAATTCGGCCGCTCGGACTTACAGAAATCGCAAGAACTGTTCGATAAAGCTATGCAACTGCGCCCAGTATCAATTCGGCGCCGGCCGCGACGACGTTAAGCGCCTTCACACCAGGCCTTGGCAGTCATGAACAAATCCCAGATCGACGGCCCTATCGACCCAAGAAGCCCGATAATGTCACGTCGTTCACCCGAACGATTGCCACCAATTGAGGCTTCCCTCAACCCGGAACCAGTCACGGCCAAAGGCAAAACCGCCCGGCCATTTGGGACCGAGCGGCTTGCGACTATCGATCGACCGCCATCAGGCGATTGGATCAGGCCGTCAGCACTATTACTGCACGCTGTCGAGGCCGGTCTTGACCGACTCGAAGGTGGTCTTGATCGAGGTGCCGACCTGGCCGACGATGGTGATGATGAAGACGCCGATCAGGGCGGCGATCAGGCCGTACTCGATCGCGGTGGCGCCGGACTCGCACTTCGCAAAACGGGCAAAAAGGTTCTTCATGACGATTACGCTCCTAGCAGGATGTTATTGTTCCACTTCCCAGTCCAAGCAACCAGCTGCCGGCCGATCGCTCTTGAACTGCGATCAGAATGCGCCGAACCATTTAAATTTGGATTTAGCCGTCGCGTCCCTGCATATTCAAGTGCGCAGAAAAAAGCAACACGATTTAAAAAGTGCTGACCGACATCACGGCCATCGATATTTCGACAAATAAAACAAAACCGCCCGGCCAATTCGGACCGAGCGGCTTGCGACTTTCGATCGACCGCCCTCAGGCGATCGGATCAGGCCGTCAGCGCGATTACTGCACGCTGTCGAGACCGGTCTTGACCGACTCGAAGGTGTTCTTGATCGAGGTGCCGACCTGGCCGACGATGGTGATGATGAACACGCCGATCAGAGCGGCGATCAGGCCGTACTCGATGGCGGTGGCGCCGGACTCGCACTTCACAAAACGAGCAACAAGGTTCTTCATGACTACAAACTCCCAACTGGCTGACTGACTGCGCCTCAGCGCTCCCGCTCAGGAGCGCATTTGTTTGCGCCCTCCGAACACTCATGAACATAGACTTCAGGTGTTAACATCAAGTTATCGCGCAGCCAGTAGATGTTAATGCATAGATACCATCTCACTCCAACGTACTCTTTCTCAGATATTCCAGTGCGCCCAAAGAATTCATTCCGTTTATTGCAAGTTAATCAGCGTTTCGCGCCATCAGCCCGCCCAGCGCATGTCGATTAACAAACGGATAATTCCGACAAGTTCTCCAAATTGGCCAATTCCAATACTTTCACCCCACCAGATCCATTACTGTCTGTCCCCGCTGAAGCGGCCGGGCTTCCTCCCACAACCTCTGCGATAGCTTCTGTTGCGCATCGCAGGCACCCGCGGATTGAAGCCGAGGATGGCTCTTCCGGCCAACAAAGGAGCGCGCCAGCCCGATTCGCTCCAAATCCAGGCGTCCGTTTGCAGTTCCTTCACCTATTGCCGGTCATGATGGGCCCGCACCCCGAAAGCCGGAGGAATTCGACCGTCATGTCCATCCATATGATGTTTCAGCGCCGCAGCCTGGCAAACCCGCTCTCGGCGTTCCTGACCGCCTCCGCGGCGTTGGCGGCCGTCGTTGTGGACCTGCCGACGGCGCGCGCCGAAGATCTCATCGTCAGATATGACCAATCGCAGCTCCTGCGCCTGCCACGGCCGGCGGCCGAGGTAATCATCGGCAACCCGACGATCGCCGACGTCTCTGTGCAGGGTGGCAACCTGCTGGTCGTCACCGGCAAGTCGTTCGGAGTTACCAACATCATCTCGCTCGACGCCGAGCGCAACATCATCCAGGATCAGCGCGTGCTGGTGCAGCGGGACAACGCGCGCGTCGTCAACCTGCAGAAGGGCAACAAGCGGGAGAGCTATAATTGTGCGCCTCAGTGCAATCCGTCGATCACGATCGGCGATGATCCGGCCTACTTCGCCAGCGTCGCCGGAAATACCGAGCGCAAGCTGAAATCATCGGAAAACGCATCGGAAGCGAACGGATCCGGTTCGCAGTAATATCGGTTCTTGGTCCCGCGGCCATGGCGGCGAGACGATCGCACTGCGGCCCCGGCGTGATTTTCACGATTTCGTAACCACTCGACCCAGCAGCAAAACAAGTAAATACGTCGTTTAGACTTTTAGTGTTCTCTGTACGGGCCAACTGTCTACCTTGGTGGCAAGGGGTTCGCGTACAATGACACACGAGATTTTCCGCTGGCACGAGCGCGTCTCGCGCCGTGCGCTTGGTCGGCTGGCCGTCCTGCGCCGGGACGACAATGGAGCCACCGCCATCGAGTTTGCGATGGTTTCGATGCCGTTCCTCATGCTGCTGTTCGGGCTGATCGCCGTCGGCTTGTTCTTCTTCACCACATTCTCGCTCGAGAACGCCGTCGAGCAGGCTGCGCGTCCGCTGCGCACCGGCGAGGCCCAGACCGCCGGCATGACCAAGGATCAGTTCAAGGCCAGCGTTTGCGGCAAGTTACCCGCCTACGTCGAATGCGGCGGCAAGCTCCGGATCAACGTCCAGAACTTCAACGTCGGCGACGCGATCACGCCGCCTGCCTGCGTCGATGCCGGCGGCGCGCTCGTCGAGCCAGCGGGGACGCCTTACGCGCCGGGCACGGCGAACCAGATCATGCTGGTCACCGCGTGCCTGCAATTTGACTTGGCGGGCAAGATCCCCTTTCTGCAGCTTGGCAAAATGAGCGGTGGCGCGGCGCTGCTCCAGGCCTCAACCACCTTCAAAATCGAGCCATATACCAATTGAGCCCGCGCATTCGCGCGACGGCCGCCCGGCGACAAACAAGAAAAGTCTGAGGCTAGAAACATGCTGATGGTCTCGTTCAACAACTTCATTGGCGCGAAGCTGAGCCGGCTGTGGTCGGACAGTCGCGGCGTCGCCGTGGTCGAGTTCGCGATGATCGTACCGATCATGTTCCTGCTGTTCGTCGGCTCGATCGAGTTCAGCCAGGCGATTACCGTCGATCGCCGCGTCACGCAGATCTCGAGTTCGACAGCCGATCTCGTGGCGCGCGAGAAGTCGATCACCACGGCACAGATTGACAGCGTCATGGAGATCGCCAAGGTGCTGATGGGGCCCTACGATACATCGCTCCTTCGCATCACCCTGGTCAGCGTCGGCGCCAAGGCCGACAATGCCTCGGTGACCAAGGTCTGCTGGTCCTACCCCTTCCAGGGCGGCACGCACGCCTACGCGCAGGGCCAAGCCTATTCGCTGCCGGCCGGCATCATCGACAAGGGCGGCAGTATCATCGTGTCGGAGGTCGAATACAATTATTCGCCACTGATCTTCAGCTATTTCATTACGAGCATGATAAAATTGCAGGATAAATTCTACCTCAAGCCCCGCGTCTCCAGTATGATCCAGTATAATGGCGCCGCGATCTGCACCGTAACCTGACCGAAGTCCACGGCACCCGGCGCACAGCGCGGTCCAAGTGTGGAAAAGCCGGGACTTTGCCGTCCCGGTGAAACTATTGTGCCGCCGGGAGGTAATTGTATCCGCGTACAACGGATCTATACACTCATCAGCAATCAGCGATTGCATGATGGGTGAGATGGGCCGGCGATCAGAACATTCAGCTGACAGTCTTCGCTTGCTGATCCTCGAGGCGAGCGAGAAGATCATCTCGACCAACGGCTTGTCGGGTCTTTCCGCGCGGGAGGTCGCGCGCAGCGTCGGCTACTCGCCGGGCACGATCTACAATATCTTCGAGAACCTCGACGATCTCATCCTGCAAGTCGAAGGACGGATGCTGGACGAGCTCGATGCCAGGCTTGCCACGCTGTCGACCGACAAGCCGGCCGATCAGCGTGTGCTGGAGCTCGCCCATGCCTATCTCGCGTTCACGACCGAACGGCCGCGGCTGTGGAACCTGCTGTTCGAGCACCACCTGCCGCCGACGATGCCGGTACCTGCCTGGTATCAGCACAAGCTCGACGCATTGATGCAGCGGGTCGAAGGAAGCTTGCAACCGCTGGTCTCGGGGGCCGACCACGCCGCCGTGGCCAGGGCCGCCCGCGTACTGTGGGCAGGGGTGCACGGCATCACCTCGCTCGCCACCGCCGACAAGCTCGCCATCGTCACCTCGGAGACGGCGGTTGCGCTGGTCGACGATCTGGTGCGCAATTACCTGCTGGGACTGGAGCGGCGGCGCCTCAAGGCCGCATGCTGAGCCCGGGCGCACTTGCCAGGATCGATACTACTGCTGGGCAGCCGGCGCTGGTACCGTGCCGGTGGTGATGCTCGACGGCGCGAGTGGCGATGCAGCAGCCGGGTCCTCGGCAAGATTGATCACCCGGAACCAGGTCGGCCCCCGCGGCAGCAGCTTCTCGTTGAGGTTGGTCCACAAGCCGCGCGAAGTGATGCCGTCGACGAACGTCTTGGCCGGCGGCGTCAGCATGAACGCCGCGACCGTCGCCGCCGCCACGAGAGCGCTATCGCGCATGTTCTTGCGGTCGAACAACTTCATCGCGGTGCCGAAGGACGCCTTGATCCGCGTATCGAGGACGTCGACGCTGTAGATCTCATCCAGGATGAGGTGCGTCAGGTAGCCGATGAACAGAAATCCGCCGGCGAGCCAGGCAATGCCCTCGTGCAGATTGAGGACGTGCTTGAACACGATCGCGGTCACGAACCAGAAGAACACGCCGGCGAGAATCGAGTGCCAGATGCCGCGATGGTACGAGAACATGTGGAACAGCGCCTGTCCTCCGTAGCGGACCCCGATCAGCGTGCCGAGCCAGATCAGCCACATCTCGGCGATCGAGAACTTGTAGGCGATCGTGAAAAGCACGATGAACGAGAAGAACACCGCGAGCCCGCCGAACATCGCCTGGCTCGGCCGGCTGTCCTTGAGGTCGATATCCGGGAGCACGCTGCCGAGCACACCGGCCATCGTCACCGCGACCAGGTTCTCAGGCGCAATCACGTCGGCTGCCAGCGTTAACGTCGCCAACGCGCCGCTGACCACGGTGCCGATCGCGATATGGGTGGTGAAGTTGGCCATGCCCAGTCTCTCCCCAAGGAACGCCGCACCGGAGGCTTGCTCCTGAGCATCAGATTCGGCCGTCGCGCGACAGGTGTCGGGGCACAAATGCCTGTGGACCGCCGTGCTTTCTGGGCGAATTGCCCGCCACGGCGGCGGTGCGCGGACGAACAGGCTTGATCACATGACCGTCGGCGTGACACAGAGCGGCAAGTTGTTTGCACGACGGATGTCCGATTTGCGCCCCGCCAACAAGACGATAGGCCTGCTGGCCGCCACGAGCATTTTCGTGGCGCTGCTGGTGATGGGCATCAAGTACGTCGCCTACCTCACAACCGGCAGCGTCGCGCTCTATTCGGATGCGCTCGAGAGCGTCGTCAACGTGATCACGGCGATTGCCGCACTCGTCGCGGTACGCATTGCCAGGCGGCCGGCCGACCGCCGCCATCCATTCGGTCACCACAAGGCGGAATACGTCGCGGTGGCGATGGAAGGCGCGCTGATCGTGATCGCCGCGCTGATGATCCTGCAGCAGGCCTATCTCGCCCTGCGCGCACCGCGCGAGTTGCAGGAGCCGGCACTTGGACTGGCGATCAATGCTGCGGCGACGGCGATCAACGCCATTTGGTCGGCCGTCCTGATCACGCGTGGCGCCGCACTGCGCTCGCCGGCTCTCAAAGCCGACGGCTGGCATCTGGTGACCGACGTCGTGACCTCGGTCGGCGTGCTCGCCGGACTGCTGCTGGCGACGCTCACCGGATGGTCAATACTCGATCCGGTGCTCGGCGCCCTGGTCGCCGTCAACATATTGTGGGCCGGCTGGCGGATCGCAACCTCGTCGGTGAGCAACCTGATGGACGAGAGCGCCACCGCCGAGATCATGGCCGAGATCCGCGCGGCGATCGCCGGCAGCGCCGCCGGCGCGCTGCAAGTCCACGACCTGCGTACGCGCACCGCCGGGCCGGCGACCTTCGTCGAGTTTCATCTCGTCGTGCCCGGCGCCATGACGGTCGCCCGCGCCCACGAAATCTGCGACCGGATCGAGGCGGCCCTGCACGAACGGATCGAAGACTCCCAGGTCCTGATCCACGTCGAGCCAGAGGACGAGGCCAAGACCAAGGGCGCGCTCGTCATCTGAGATCGACGCAGAGCCGGGTCCGCGCCGCCTCGGCCTCTTGCAGCAGCTGCGCGTAGATCTCGGCGACGGTCTGCGGCTGGCGCACGAAGGCAACCGCCTGGCCCATCGACAGCACGCCGCGCTCCCATTCACCGGTCTGGTAGGCGTGCTTCTGGTGCTGGCCGGCGACGAACGGGCGGTATCGCACGAAATCCTCGACGCCCGCCGCCTCCAGCGCCGCGACGCTGCGCGCGTCGGCGTTGTCGAGCACGCGATACGTGTTGCGGAAGCTCTGCATGATGAGCCGCGACGATCCCTCATCGGCCTCGATCAACCGTGCCTTGTAGGCGGCATGCGCGTTGATCTCCGCCGACGCCAGCATCCGGGTGCCGATCAGCACCGCGTCGGCGCCCATGGCAAGGGCCGCCGCGACCTGGCTGCCGTGGCCGATGCCGCCGCCGACGACAAAGGGAAGCGAAATTCGCTCGGCCCCGAGCGGGGTCTGCACGAACGTGCCGATGAGCTGCAATCCGGGATGGCCGCCGCACTCCGCCCCGACCACCGCCACCGCATCGACCCCGAGCCTGGCGGCGCTGAGCGCGTGACGGACGGTCGAGGTCTTGTGCATGACGATGGCGCCGGCCTCACGCAGGGCCGGCAGCAGCTCCTTCGGCGGCAAGCCGGAGGTCTCGACATGCCGCACGCCCTCGTCGAGCAGGATGCGCACATGGCCACTGATGAAGGCGTTGTCGGCTTCGCGCGGCGTGAGGTAGAGATTGACCCCGAACGGGCGGCCGCCGGTGAGCTCCCGGCATTTGCGCAGCTCGGCGCGGAACGCTTCGGGCTCCGGGAACGTCCGCGCGGTGATGAAGCCCATGCCGCCGGCATTCACGCACGCCGCCACGTAGCGGGCGTCGGACAGCCACATGAGGCCGCCGCACAGGATCGGATGGTCGATGCCGAACAACTCGGTGATGCGAGTCCTGAATTGTGGTGCCGGCATCAGATCGTCACCTGCCCGACCGACATTCCACCGCACACGTAGAGGACCTGGCCGGTCGTATACCAGGCGCGTTCGTCGAGGAAGTAGGCGCAGGCGTGCGCGATCTCGGCCGGCGTGCCGATCCGGCCCGTCGGGATCTGCTTCAGGAACGCCGCCTGTTGCGGCGATCCTTCGGGATAGTTCGTCATCAGCATCTCGGTCGCTATCGGACCCGGCGCGATGCAGTTCGCGGTGATCCCGAACTTCGCGTTCTCGAGCGCGACGGTGCGGGTGAGCGACAGGACCGCCGCCTTGGTCGCGCCGTACACCGCCCGCGTCTCCTTGCCGAGACCGGCCCGCGATCCGATGTTGACGATCCGCCCGAACCTTGCCTCGCGCATGCCGGGCAGCAACGCCTGGATCGCCAGCACCGGCGCCCGCACATTGAGGTTCATCATCGCATCGTAATCGGCGGCCGATGTCTGCGACAGCTCCGACACCAGCGCCACTCCGGCGTTGTTGACGAGCCGCGTGACCTTGTGCCGACGGGTAACGTCGGCCAATGCCGCCCGCGTCGCCGCCGCATCGGCGAGGTCGACCGCAATGAACTCGCCCTTGAATGCGGCAGGCTTCGACCGCGACATGCCGATCACCAGATGGCCCTTGTCGGCCAGATCCGCTGCGATCGCGGCGCCAATTCCGCGGCTCGCGCCGGTGACGAGAGTGACGGGCTCGGACATGTCTGCTCCTCAGCGCTTGTGCAAATCGGCGATCGTCATGCCGGGTGTGATGTGGTCGACCGTCGTTCGGACCTCGACGACCACAGGACCGGCGTGACGCAGGGCGGCCTCGACCACGGCCGGGGCTTCCGCGATCGAGCGGATCGTCAGTCCCTTGGCGCCGAAACTCTCCGCCCACCTGGCGAAATCAGGATTGGTGAGCTGCGTTCCGTGCACCCGCGATCGATAGGACCGCTCCTGATGCAGCCGGATGGTGCCGTAGCTGCCGTTGTTGGCGATGAATACCTTGACCGGCACGTCGTACTGCAGGGCGGTCGCGAGTTCAGCGCCTGTCATCAGCACGCCGCCGTCGCCGATCCAGGTGATGATCTGGCGGCCGCGACAACGCAGGCCCGCCGCAACTGCCGCCGGCATCGCGCTGCCCATGGCACCGCCGACCGAGCTCAGCATCAGTTGCCGACCGTTGAACGGGATGTGCTTGTGCAGCCAGCCGGAAAAGTTGCCTGCGTCAGCGATGATGATCGCGTCGTCGGCAAGGTGGTCGCAGATTGCGGCCGCCACCGGCCCCATGTCGAGCTGGCCGTCCTTCGGCGCCGTCCAGGCCCGTTTGCCGGCGACATAGTCGTTGAGTTTCGCCGCCCATGCCTTGCGCGCCGTTGACGGTTGCGACGGCCTCTCCGCGAGCTGGCCGAGAAACGCCGTCGGATCGGCGATCAGTCCGATCGTCGGCGCGAAATTGCGCCCGAGATGGCGCGCATCGTCGATGACGTGGATCAGCGGCTGCGCCGGCAGCGGCGACGCCGGAAAGGTGTAGCCCTGCGTCGACAGCTCGCCGAGCCTGGTGCCGACCGCGATCAACAGATCGGCCTGCGTGAACATGGCGAGCTGCGACCTCGGTATCTGAAAGCCCAGGTGGCCGGCATAGAGCGGATGTGTGTTCGGAAACAGCTCCTGGCGCTTGAACGTTGGCGCCACCGGCAGGCCGTGCGCCTCCGCCGCCGCCAGCAGGGCGGCGCGACCCGGCATTGCCGCCAGACCGCCGCCAACGATCATCAGCGGACGCTCCGACCGGGCGATCATCGCCGCCACCCGCTCGACATCGGCCGCCGCACCGCCACCGGCCCTTATCGAAGCGATCGGTTGCGCGACCGGCGCGGCGGTGCGATCCTCGAGCATGTCCTCCGGCAGCGCGATCACGACCGCGCCCGGGGTCGGCTGCTGTGCCACGACGAAGGCGCGGGCGACGATCTCGGGAATGCGCTCGGCATTGTCGATCGTGGCGACCATCTTCGCCATGTCGCCGAACATCCGGGCGTAGTCGACCTCCTGGAATGCGCCACGGCCCGCCTCGTCGCGCGGCACCTGGCCGATGAACAGGATCATCGGCACCGCATCCTGCTCGGCCACGTGCACGGCAATCGACGCATTGGTCGCGCCCGGGCCGCGGCTGACGAACGCGATCCCCGGCCGGTGCGTGATCTTGGCATCGGCAATCGCCATGAAGCCGGCCCCGCCTTCGTGCCGGCAGATCACCGTCTCGACCGCGTTGCTGTCGTGCAGAGCGTCGAGCACGGCGAGGTAGCTTTCGCCAGGCACGCAGAACACCCGGTCGACGCCGTGTGCCGCGAGGCAGTCGACGAGCAGATCGGCGGCGCGACGGGTCATGTCGTGGCTCCAGGCGGTTGGAGGTACAGGCTTCGCGGCACCCGCCATGCCGTGAGGCGCCAGAGGGCGAACCGGCGGCAGCCGATCGGCGGCCGAGACTAGGACCGAATGAGTGACATTTTCAATCGCCCGCGATCGCCGGGGTGGCATCCATTGCAGCCGGCCTGGTTCATGTCGTTGTCGTATCGCGCGATCAGGCCAGGATGCGGCCGAAGAACAGGCAGCCGACCTGCACCAGCGTGCCGGGCGTCAGATCGTCAGGCACCAGACGGGGGTCGGCCACGACGTCGAACGTCGCTTCGCCGCATTGCACCAGCAGCCAATGGAACGAGCCGCCGCTTTCCTCGTTGACGAGGCGCGAGTGCTCGACGATCCGACCGGTCAGCGAGGCATGCGAGCTCGGCGCCACCGGATCAGCGTCGTCGTCGGTATCGCGTTCCTGGAACAGGCCGAGCGGCATGAATGCCCGCGCCCGCGATGCCGCCCTCGCCTGCCCCTCCTCGTCCTCGTCGTCGAGCACCCTGATGTCGCGCGCGAAGCCGCTGAGACGTGCCCGTGCGAGGAATGGCATCGGCCGATCGCAATGCGCTGCGAAATCGACGGCATCGAAAACGATCTGATGCGCGCCGAGGCCGCTCTCCTCGTCCGGACTGACCCAGGCGAGAAAAGCACCCTCGAATTCGTTGTCGCCATTGCGAACATAGCTGTCGACGACCTCGATCGGCACATCGCTCAGCCCCTCGAAGTAGGGCGTGAGACCGATCACATCCTTGTCCACGAGGGCGCCGGCGGCATCGCGCGCACCAGTGATGTGAAACCAGATCTCGGCACTGGTGCGGGAGCGCCAGATCGCATAGTCGCCGGCGTCGCATGCGAGCCGCTCGAACGCCTCGCTCGCAAGACGCTGCATTACGGTCTGGAACGCCGCATCGTCCTCGAACTCGAAGCCGATCGTCGACAGGTTGCTGACCAACGCTCGTGCCTCCCTGCTGGCGACCACTTAAGACTTGGCGACGCCGAGCGCGACCTGGAACCGGCGGGCGATGGCCGCGCCGTCCTTCTCCGGCAACGCCCACGGATCCTCGCTGAGCGCAATCTTGGCGACTGCAAACGACGGGCCCGGGGTGTGGAACAGGAGCTTCGCCAGCGCCGGAACCTCGTCCTGGCTGGTCGCCGTGAAGGTATTGGGGATGCCGAAGCCCCTGGCGACGGCGGTCAAATCCGCCTTGTGCGACGTCAGGCCGGTCTGCCGCCCGGTCTCGCCGAAGTGCTCGTTGTCCAGCACCAGGATGGCGAGGTTGCCCGGCGCCTGATCGGCAACCACCGCAAGCGAGCCGATCCCCATCATGATCTCGCCGTCGCCGGTGAGGCACAGCACGCGGCGATCGGGCTGGGCGATCGCGATACCGAGCGCGGTTGGGAGGGCGAGGCCCATGCCTCCCCAGGAATAGAGGTACTCAGGGTTGTCGCCGGCGGCCGAGCAATCCCAGGTAGGGCTGCCGAGACCAGGAACGACGAGCGCGCCCGCCCGCAATTTCAGCAACTCGGCGACGAACGGCCGGCGCTGGATCTTGTTGGAGCGAACCGCGGTGGGAGACGCTGACTTATTCATTTCTGACCAAACCCTTTCGCACCGATCACTCTTTGGCCGACGAGCACTGCGGCCGACTGGTTGCCGTTGAAGGCCAGATCGGCGGCGGCCGCGAACGTCTCGCCGATCTCGTGGGCGTGATCCGCCGGGAAGCACTTCACGCCCATCGCCTCGAGCACCGTCCTGGTGCCTTGCCCCATTGGTATCTGCCACGGATTGAACTCGCCCCACTGGCCGCGCATGGTGACCAGCATCAGCAGCGGTGCGCGAAGGGTGAACGGATAGCCGACGGCATTGATGCAGTTGCCGACGCCGGAGGACTGCATGGCGACCATGGCGCGCTTGCCGCCGAGCCACAGCCCGGTCGCAATGCCGATCCCCTCCTCCTCCGTGGTGAGTGTGATGAGGCGCATCCCGGCGGCGCCCTTCACCAGGTCGAGCAGGCGGATCAGCCCTCCGTCAGGAATCGTGCATACGGTCGTGATCGACCGCGCCTTCATCGCCTCGAACACGTCGGACGACCAATCGTGCGCGGCCTGCGCTGGTGTTGTCATATCGTGCTTGCACTCTCGGCTCGATGCGGAACTTCCCTGGGTTAAGAACGATACCGCAAACTACCGGCGCCGGTCACGCGCTACGGCGCTTCGCCACAGCGAAAGTCGCCGCATCCTCGGACGGCTCCTCGTCGTTCGAGGCCTGCGGCTGCGGCTCCTCCGCGTTTTCCGCAGGTGTGCCACGCGCCGCTGGCTCGGCCGAGGTCACTGTTGACCGCGGCGCCGGCAGCTGCCTTAGAGCCTCGAGCACCGGCACGATGATCGCGTGCTCCATCGCCGACTTGACGATCGGGCGATAATGCTGCTCGACCACGTCGGGACGAGGATTCATGATACCGACCTGCTCGAGCATCAGCCGGCAAAGCGCCTCGGACGGATTGCGGAACGCGTCGAGGACGTGCGGCTTGAGCTTGTCCCGCAGCGACAACGCGTAGACCCTCTCGGCGATCGCCTCGGCATCGTAGACCGACGCTTGCATCATCCGCAGCAACTCGACCGCCTGCGCATCGAGACCATCCGTGACCACCTCGATCAGGTCGATCCGCAGGAAGGGCTCGGGATCGAGGATGCCGGGCTCGACACTGTCGATGAAAGTCTCGAGAACCGTGCCGTTGGTGGCGATACCGAGGCTGACCGTCGGATGCGCGTCGCAATAGTCCCGCAAGCGCGGATAGGTATCGCACGTCGGCCGCGCGGCACCGGTCGCCTCGATGGCGATCGCCGGCTGACCATCGATCATGATCGCGAAGTTGATCGCGTCCTCATGCTCAGGGACAATCGTCGATGGGTCGCCGACATCGTAGCCGAGCAACTCCACAAACGGCAGCACGAGATAGATTCTCGTCGCATCCTCGCCGGCGCAGTGCGCCTTGATTCGCTTCGCACGCTCGGCGAAGGCGAGCAAACGAAGTTCAAATTCGTCGGGCATCTTACCCCTGCCTCCGGGTCGGTGATCGACCCCATCAGCCAGCGTCCGATTCGGCGCCGGAGGCAAGGCGAGCCAAAGGGTTATCGTCAGCTCATCAACCGTTCGACCTCTTTCAGGATCGCCGAGCCCATCTCGGTGGTGCCGACCGACCGCATGTTGGGCTGCATTATGTCGCCAGTGCGATAACCCTGGGCGAGCACGCCGGCGATTGCCTTGTCGATCAGGTCGGCCTCCTTGGCCATGTCGAACGAATAGCGCAGCGCCATGCCGAGCGAGGAGATCGTCGCGATCGGATTGGCCTTGCCCTGACCGGCAATGTCGGGCGCCGACCCGTGCACCGGCTCGTACAGCGCCTTGCGGGCTCCGGTAGCGGCATCGGGCGCTCCGAGCGAGGCCGACGGCAGCATGCCGAGCGAGCCGGTCATCATCGCCGCCTCGTCCGACAGGATGTCGCCGAACAGGTTGTCGGTGACGATGACGTCGAACTGCTTCGGGTTGCGGACGAGTTGCATGGCGCAATTGTCGGCCAGGATGTGATGCAGCTCGACGCCCTGTCCATGCGCCTTGTGGGTGGCGGTCGCGACCTTGTTCCACAGCACGCCGGTGGCCATGACGTTGCGCTTGTCGGCCGAGTGCAGCTTGCCCGAGCGCTTGCGGGCGAGGTCGATGCCGACCCGCACGATGCGCTCGATCTCGCGGGTGGTATAGACGGTGGTGTCGACCGCGCGCTGCTGGCCGTCCTCGAGCGTCACGACTTCCTTCGGCTCGCCGAAATAGGTGCCGCCGGTCAGCTCGCGCAGGATCAGGATGTCGAGCCCCTCGACGATCTCGCGCTTCAAAGAGGATGCTTCCGCCAGCGCCGGATAGCAGATCGCGGGCCGCAAGTTGGCGAACAGGTCCATCTCCTTGCGCAGCCGCAGCAGGCCGGCCTCGGGCCGCAGGTTGTAGGCGACCTTGTCCCACTTCGGCCCGCCGACGGCACCGAACAGTACCGCGCCTGCGGCCTGCGCCTTGGCCATCGCAGCGTCGGTCAGCGGCGTGCCGTGCTTGTCGATCGAAGAGCCGCCGACAAGGTCGCTCGCCGTCTCGAAACGGCCGGCGTTGCTCTTCTTGTTGAGCAGGCCCAGGATACGCTCGACCTCGGCCATCACCTCGACGCCGATGCCGTCGCCGGGAAGAAGCAGGAGCTGATGCGTTTTCATGGGTCTACCGTTTGCTTTGGCGTTGAAATGGCACTGGATCGGCCCAACTGCTAACCCTTGCCGCCGCGGCGTGCAACTGCTGCGGGCGGTGGCCTGCGCACTCATAATTGCCATAGCCGGCGGCCTGCCGGCTGCCGCCGAGGCGCCGCGGCTCGGCTTGCCGCTCGACTGCGAGCCGCTCAAGACCTGCTTCGTGCAACACTATGTCGACGCCGCGCCGGACGGCGGGACCCAGGACTTCCGCTGCGGGCACGCGACCTACAAGGGCCACACCGGTGTCGATTTTCGCATCCTCTCGGCCGCCGCCGCTCGCCAAGGCGTGAGCGTGATCGCCGCCGCGCCGGGCGTCGTCAAGTCGAAGCGCGATGGCATGGCCGACAGCTTCCCACGCGAGACCGGCCGCGATGCGATCAGGCGCCGCGAATGCGGCAACGGCGTCGTGCTCGATCATGGCGACGGCTGGGAAACGCAGTATTGCCACATGCGGCAGGGCAGCGTGCGCGTCGGGGTCGGACAGAAGGTCGAGAGCGGGACGCCACTGGGCGAGGTCGGCTATTCGGGCCTCGCCGACAGTGCTCACCTGCATCTGAGCGTGCGCCATCAGGGCCGCACGATCGATCCGTTCACCGGCCGCCATCCCGATGGCACCTGCAGCCGCGAGGAGGCCCCCGGCTCGGCGTTGTTCGACGACGCCGTCATCCGCGCATTTCCGTACGCCGACGGCGACTTCCTGCAGATCGGGTTCGTCAGCCGGGTCGTCGGCTGGGCCGAGCTGGAACAGGACCACACCGCCGGCCAGAAGATCACGCCGCAGAGCGACGCGCTGGTCTTCTTTGCCCGCCTCACCCATACACGCGGCGGTGACCGCGTGCAGCTGGAGGTCACCGGCCCCGACGGCTTCGCCATCTCGTCGCCCGGCACCGTCATCGAACGCGACAAGGCAATTTTCGTTGCGCACGCCGGCAGCAAGCGGACTTCGCCGCGCTGGCCCGCCGGCAGCTACAAGGGCGAGGCAGTGCTGGTGCGCGACGGCGTCGCCATCCGCAGCGCGCGCGCCGCATTCGTCATGCCGTGAGCGGAACCCGCCGCTCGACGAACATCTTCGAGATCACCGAGAACGCGAGCTCGCCGTGCTGGTTGTGGCCCTCGTTGAGCGACAGCAGCAGCCCGACTTTCGGCCGCGATCTCACGTCGCGCTTCTCGTGCACCCGCGTGGTGAAGCGGATCACGTCGTCGACGTACACCGGCTTCAGCCAGCGGATCTTTTCAAAGCCGGGCGATGGCCCGTAATTCGCCGGCCGCTCGCCGCGGAACTCCATCAGCTGCCCCTCGCGCATGCGGTGATCGACCATCAGACGGAGCCACACCGAGCTCGTATGCCAGCCGCTGGCACATAGCGCGCCGAACAGCGAGCCTTGCGCGCCTTCCTCCGACATATGAAACAGCTGCGGATCGAACTTCGACGCGAAATCGACGATCTCGGCGCGGGTGAAGCGATGACTGCCGAGCTCGGTGACCGGCCCGACCTGCAAATCCTCGAAGTAGTAGCTCATGGCCGCGCGCCCTCGCTCGTTGGATGCCGCACGCCCATCAGCTGGTTGACGTCCCAGGTCAGCACCACGTCGCCGTCCTGGTTCATCATCTCGAACAGGATGCGGGCGATCCCGACGTTCGGGCGCGAGGCCAGCATTCGCTTCGAGCTGCAGGTATATCGCAGCGACAAGCGATCACCGGGGAACACGGGCTTGAGGAACTTCACCTCCTCGAGCCCCGGCGAGCCGAGCGAGGCTGCCTCGAGCAGATAGCTGTCGCAGAGCAGCCGCATCAGGATCGCGCACGAATGCCAGCCGGAGGCACACAACCGGCCGATCATCGTCTTTTTCGCTGCCTCCTCGTCGAGGTGCAGCGGCTGCGGATCGAACGCCTTCGCGTAGGCGATGATCTGTTCCCTGGTCACGCTGGTCGTGCCGAGCGGCACAGTTACGCCGACGACGAGGTCCTCGTAGTAGTGCTTGGTTTCTGGCGGCGACTTCATGCGAAAAGCACTCGCGGTTGCTGCGGAAGGGACGATCGGCCACCCTGATACAACGACCGCGATGCCACCAGTGAGCCCCGTCGCCGCCGAGGACGCATGCGCGCGGACGGGGTCAGCCGGGGCCGGAATGGCCTGTCGCGACCGGCCAGCCCGGTTGGCCGCTCCTGGCCGGGATGGCAGACAACCCTTGCATCGCGGCGATTCCGGCCCTACGTCGCCCCGATGCGCCTCAAATCCGAGATCTGGGTCAAAGCCTACGTGCGCCGCTGCGCCGCCGCCGGCGTGCCGGCGATGGTGGTGCGGCACGGCGACGACGATGCGGGGGCGATCTTCATCAAGATCGCGACGCTCGACGGCCGGGCGGCTCTCTTCGGCCCGGCGCCAGCCGGCTTCGACGCAGGCCAGACCGACCGGCAATGGACGCTCCACCTCGACCCGGCGAAGACCAGCGATGCCGATGTCGAGGCTTATCTCGCCCGCCAGGCCGAGTTCGACGAAGACCTGTGGGTGGTCGAGGTCGAGGATCGACAGGGCCGGCATTTCCTCGACGATTGGATGTGAGTGGTGCGCGGCGCCCCGATCCGGCCAATGCCATTCACCGGAACCAGATCGCCGTTACCAACAGAAAACACGGGATAAGGAAGCCGGCTGACCAAGCCATGTAGCCGAAGAAGCTCGGCATCTTAATTCCTGCCCCCTCGGCGATCGATTTGACCATGAAATTTGGCGCATTCCCAATATAGCTGTTGGCTCCCATGAATACCGCGCCCAGCGAGATCGCCATCAGTGTTCGTCCGAGCGCCCCCATCAGCGTCGATGGGTCACCGCCTGCGGCGTTGAAGAACACCAGATAGGTCGGCGCATTGTCGAGGAAGCTCGACAAGCCGCCAGCCAGCCAGAAATACATCGCATCATTCGGCTTGCCGTCCGGCAAGGTGACGAGGTCGATAATGCCGGACATCGCGCCCTCCTTGCCGGCACGGAGAATCGCAATCACCGGAATGATCGTGACGAAGATCGCGGCGAATAGCTTGGCGACCTCGATCACCGGCCCCCAACTGAAGTCGTTCGCCGCGCGCACCGCCTTTTGCGTCAATGCCAGCGAAAGGCCGGCAATCGCCAGCAGCGCCAGGTCGCGCACCAGTCCTTTGAATTGAACCTCGACGCCGGCAACGGTGAGGCCGCCGAACGGCTGGGCAATGCCGCTCCACAGCACGACGGCAATCAGCAGACCGAGCAGCGCGAAGTTCACGCTGCCTTCCAGACGGATACGATCGTCCGGCGTCGGGTCGGGCTTGATGCGGCCCTCCTTCCTGTAGTGGTACGCATCGAGCACGTAGAACAAGCCAAGCAGGATCAACGACACCAGCAGCGTCGGCGGCCACAGCGCCGCGAGCGTCCAAAAGAACTCGATGCCCAGGAGGAAGCCCAGGAACAGTGGCGGGTCGCCGAGGGGCGTCAGCGCGCCGCCGACGTTCGACACAAGAAAGATGAAGAAGATGAAGACATGGGCGTTGTAGGCGCGATCGTCATTGGCCCGGATCATCGGTCGCACCATCAAGATCGACGCGCCGGTCGTGCCGACAAAACTGGCAAGAACCGTTCCGATCGCCAGCATGACGGTATTTGTCACTGGCGAGCCGTGGATATTGCCCCTGATGTAGATCCCGCTCGCGACAGTGAATAGCGCCAGGATCAGGATGATGAAGGGGATGTACTCGAGCAGCATCACGTGCATCAGCCCAGTCGCAGTCGGCCGAGCCCCAAACATCAGTATGAACGGCGCAACGACCGCAATTCCCCAGCCGAAAGCAACTTTGCCGAAGTGGTGATGCCAGAAGCCAGGGGCCCAAAGCGGCAGCACCGCAATCGACAACAGAATGCCGGCGAAAGGCAGCACCCACAGCAACCCCATCGACTTGCCGTCGAGCCCTGCTGCCATCGCACCATCTGCATCGAACAACATGACCGACAGGGCGGCTATCCCCAGCCGCCCGTATTTTCCCCCAACCAACATTTCGCCTCCGGAAGCTTGCCAATTTATTTTCGCACAGCGGCCAAGGCATCGACGCAGGTCAAGGCTTCGATACCTGGTCGAATTGCCGACCTATTGATTACACGACCTTCGCCTCGACCGTGCCCAGCCCCTCGATGCCGAATCGAACAGCATCGCCGGCGGCGACCGGGAAGGTCGCAATGACGCTGCCGGTGATCACCACCTGCCCCTTCTCGAGCGGCCGGCCGCGGTCGGCCGCGAGATTGGCGCACCAGGCGAGCGCGCCCATCGGATCGTCGGTGAGGTTCTCGCCCCTGACCTCGCCGTTGATCGTCAGGCGTCCCTTGAGGCCATTGAGGTCCTTCGCCGGCGGCACGGCAACGCCCTTGCCGAGCACGATCCCGGCGTTCCAGGCGTTGTCGGCAATCAGCGAATAGGCCTTGGTCGACTTGTAATGCGCGTTGCGGTCCTCGATCAGCTCAAACGCCGGCATCACATCGGCAACGGCGGCGCGAACGCTGTCGGCAGAGTAGGGGGCGCTTGTCTTGGACAATGTGCGCGAAACGCGGACCGCCAATTCGGCCTCCAGCACCAGGTGCATGTGGTCGGCGAGCCTCACCGTCGATCCCGTCGGATGGATGCGCTTCTGGTAGATCATGCCGCCGCAAGGATGGTCGATGCCCATCAGCGCCTGCATCACCTTGGTGGTGGTGGCGATCTTCAAGCCGGCCACCGGCCCGTAGATCGGTTGCCACAGCTCGCGCAGCGCCTCCTGCGCCGCATAGGCTTCGGCCACGGTCGGCGGCGCCAGGTTATCGGGCAGGTTCACGTAGGCCTGCCGCATTCGGTGCGCATCGGCGATGAAGCGGGCCGCCGCGGCGGCGTCGAAGGTCGACATGGTTTCAGGCTCCACGGATCGGGAGGCAGGAAAGAGCACAAGCTTGCGCAAGGCATTGCCGGCGCGTCAAGGCCGCATGGCTAATTCGGTCGACAGCCCCGAGGCCGGCGGTGATAATCGCACAAAAATCCGAGCCCAAGGACCGCCCGATGCCGCATACCTATTGCATGGCCTTTCTGACCACGCCGAGGCTCGCGCCGCCCGAGGCGGTCACGGTCGCGGCGAAGGTCGGCTACGATTGGGTCGGACTGCGGCTACAGGCGCCGCCCGGCGCCTACGGCCCGCCGATCATCGACGACCCGGCGATCGTTCGCGAGACGGCGAAGCGCTGCAAGGACAACGGCATCCGGGTCTTCGACGTCGACATCGTCCGCATCGACGCCGGCTTCGAGGTCGCGAAATATGCGAAGTTCCTCGACGTGGCCGGCGCACTGGGCGCCAGGGCGGTCCTGGTCGCCGGCGATGACCCCGACGAGCTGCGCCTGACGCAATCGTACGCGGCGTTCTGCGAGGCGGCACGGCCGTTCGGCATCACCGCCGATCTCGAGTTCATGCCGTGGACCCAGGTGTCGAACGTGTCGAAGGCGCACCGCATCGTCGCCGCCGCGAATCAGCCGAACGGCGGCGTGCTGGTCGACGCGCTGCATTTCGCCCGCTCTGCCTCGACCTTCGCCGATCTCGAGGCCTTGCCGCGCAACATGCTGCACTACGCCCAGATCTGCGACGGTCCGGCGGAGGTGCCAACCACGCTCGAAGGCTTGCTGCACACGGCGCGCGCCGAGCGCATGCTGGCGGGCGAGGGCGGCATCGATCTCGCCGGCATATTCACGCGGCTGCCGGACGACATCCTGATCTGCGTCGAGATCCCGAGCGAGCAGCGCACCGCGCAGATGGGCGCCGAAGCGTGGGCCAGGAAGTGCCTCGACACCTCGAAAGCGTTCATGGACGGCCTGCCACGCAGGAAATCGAGCTGACCGCCGCAGCGCCGCCCGCGCCATCCCGGCGATCCCTCAGAAGATCCGCGTCGCCAGGATCCAGCCGGTGACAAACAGTGGCGACAGCGCCGTCGACACCACGACCGCGGTCGAGATGAACTCCGACTCGTTCTTGAACTCGGCCGCAAAGATGGTGATCAGCACGCCGACCGGCGTGGCGGCGGCGACGACCAGCACGTTGGCGACGTCGCGAGGGAATTCCATGACCCGGCACACCCACCACGTCAGCACCGGCGCCACAAGAAACTTGAGCAACAGCATGAGAAACTGCGGCAGCAATTCGATCCGCGTTATCCTCGAGGCGGAGACCTGCGCGCCGAGGGTGTAGAGGGCGAGCGGGGTGAAGATCGTGCCGAGAAACTGCATCGGCTGCGCCACCAGGGTCGGCAGCTCGATCTGGAAGCCGCGCAGGCACAGTCCGACCACGACGGACGGGATCAGCGGCGTCGCGAACGCGCCTTTCAGCTTCGACAGGATGCCGCCCTGGCCGGCGGGCGCCAGCAGCCAGACGCCGACCGTGCAGACCAGCACCGACATCAGCGCGGTCATCACCGACTGATAGATCAGGTAATCGGCCCCGAACGCCAGCTGCGTCACCGGAATGCCGAAAAAACCGACGTTGGCGTAGGCGGTGCCGAGGCCCATCATCGGGCCGAGGCTTTGCCGCTGCCCGAACAGGATGACGGTCAGCCAGCCGAGCGGGATCAGGAACAGGAACTGCACGATGCCGAAATAGAACACCGGCCACACCACCGAGATCGGCTGCTTGCCGGTCGCGAGGAAGTGCACGAGGAAGGCCGGCATCACCACGTAGACCTGCAAGCGATTGAGCGTGCCGATGTCGAGCTTGAGCTTGCCCTGCAGCAGGAAGCCGAGCGCCACCAGCGCGATAATCGGCAGGGTCACCTTGGTCAGAATATCGATGAACAGCGCCATGGATCCCCGCCGCAGCATGGGCGGCGCCTGCCGGCGCACGCATCGGCCGGAATCGGCTTGCCTGCCGCACGACATGTTCCAGAAGGCTTTGCCTCCGACAAGTCACAACCGTGTCTGGTCTGCCTCGCGGTTTTGTAAGTTGTGGGAGAATGGCACCCGCGACGGATTGCCCGTTTCACCGCTGGCGCGGCGGTGCTAGGCCGCTTTGACACGCGATTGCCGATATTGAGTTGCATCGGCGTACAAGCGACGCGATCCCGGTTGCCGGGCCCGCCAAGCTTGCGCCCAAAGGAGCCCGTCAGCCCATGTCCACGTCAGCGACAGCCACATCCGCGATCAGTGCCGACGCCGTCACGCAAACCCTGCTTGCGAGCTTTGCATCGGCTCGCGGTGGCGACAAACCCTACAAGCACTGGTTCCTGGAGGACAGCCTCAGCCCGGCGGCGGTCGACGCGGTGATCGCGCTTCCGTTCGCGGCGCCAGCTCTCGACGGTGTCTCCGGCCGTCGCGAGGTGCATAATGCTACCCGGAAGTATTTCGACGCCGATAATCGCACCCAGTTTCCAGTCGCCGGCGCAATGTCGGATGCACTGCAGAGCGACGTCGTCACCCGCGCGGTCGAGAAGACCTTCGGCGCCAAGCTCAATGGCACCTACCTGCGGATCGAATACGCCCAGGACATCGATGGCTTCTGGCTCGAGCCGCACACCGACCTCGGCGTCAAGTCGTTCACCTTCCTGATCTACCTGTCGAAAGAGCCATCGCACGACAATCTCGGCACCGACATCTACGACACCGACAAGAAGCACGTCGGCCGCTCGCCGTTCAAGCCGGGCGGGGCGATGATCTTCGTGCCGTCGAACATCACCTATCACGGCTTCGAGCCGCGCAAGATCGAGGGCGTGCGCAAGTCGATCATCGTCAATTATGTCACCAACGAGTGGAAGGCGCGCGAGCAGCTGGCCTTCCCCGACAAGCCGATCCGGCTTTGAGGGGATAGACCGCACGCTCGATGCGGCCGATCAACCGCCGTCGGTGAGATAACGGACGACCGCCCGCACTGCCGGCGAGGCGAACAGGATCTTGCGGTGGCCGAGCCCGTCGAAGGCCGCCAGCTTCGCCGTTCCGTGGGCCGCCACGATTTCCAGCGCGCACGAGAACGGCACCTCGGCGTCGTCGTGCGCATGGACCACCAATGCCCGGCAGCCGATGGTCCGCAGCAGGTTGGCGGTCGAAAACCGATCGAGCGAGCGCCAGCCGACGCGCTCCAACCGGCGCTCGAACGCCTTGCGCCCGGCATCCGTCATCTGCCGCAACTCGGCGAACTCCCGCGTAACGTCGGACAGCCGGTTTGGACAGGCGATCAGAACCAGATGCCCGACGGCTAGCGACTTCGGCATCGGCGGAACGCCTTCAATGGCGAGAAGTGCACAAAGACCGCCGAACGAATGCGCCACGATCGCATCCACGGGCCCCATTGCCTCGGCCACCACCAGCGTCGCCTGTGCGCATTCCATGAGATTTGTGCGGCGGCCCGGGCTCAAGCCGTGCGCCGGAAAATCGAACATCACGACGCGAAAGCCGGCGCGCCGGATCGGCTCCGCCAGCGCGGTCATGAAGGCAGCCTCGCTGGTCCAACCATGCACCAGCAGAACGGTGCCCTTAGCAGTCGCGGCATCCGGTTCGAACGAATAGGTCTGCAGGTCGCCGCAGAAGGTTGGCAGGCGCCGCCAAATAGCAGTCCGCAAATGGAAGCGGGCACTCGCGCTGAGCATTCGGTACTTCGGATCGCGTCGTTCCGACAGCACCGGCGTGCAGAATAGCCGGTATGCCGCGTCGCCGGCCATGCCCGGCGGCAAGCCGCGCAAGCACTGTGTGATTGCTATCGACGTCAATGGCCCTGACATGGGTCTCTCGTCGCGCAGGGACGAAACCGCCGCAAGAACGGCTATCAAGAATAGGTTTACTCATCGTGAGCTGACCACTCGGACCGATCCTGCTACGTTGCGGCAGCTGCCTTCAACCCCCACGGAGCTTCCACGTGTCCCACCACAACGAGACAACAGCGATCGAGGCTGCGGTCAGGACCTATCTCGACGGCCTCTACGAGGGCGACGCCGACAAGCTTGCTGCCGTTTTCCACCCGACCAGCGCGCTGACCGGCCTTGTCGACGGCAAGCTGGTGATAACCCCGCGAGACAAGTGGCTCGATGCGGTGCGCAGCCGCCCGTCGCCGAAGAAGAGCGGCCTCGCCCGCCACGACCACGTCCTGGCGATCGACATCGTCGGGCCGACCATGGCGCAGGTGAAGCTCAACTGCGCGATCCCGCCGCGCTTCTTCACCGACGAGCTCGCCATGCTGAAGATCGACGGCCGCTGGCAAGTGGCGCAGAAGGTGTTCATGACCGAGGTCAGGGAGTAATCCGACCTGCCGGGCGAGCGAGAGAGGCGCTCTCACGCCTTGTTCTGCCTCGTCTCGGCTGCCTGCTGGCGGCGTGCGCGCATCATCGAGAGATAGGTGCGGTTGTGGGTCGGGCTGATCACGATCTCGTTCAGGCAGATGTGCGGCGGCTGCCGTGCGATGAACAGGATCAGCTCGCCCATGTCCTCCGGCTGGATCATGCGCGCCATCGTCTCGGGCAGCTCGGGCGGGTCGCGCAGCTGCATGATCGGTGTCGCCACCTCGTTCGGGCAGATCACCGTCGAGCGGATGCCGTTGGCGCATTCTTCCAGATTGATCGAATGGCTCATGGCGACGACGCCGTGCTTGGCCGCGATATAGCCCGGCCCCGGCACCGGACCGACGAAGCGGCCGGCCCACGACGAGGTGTGGATCATGACGCCATCCTTCTGCGCCCGCATCATCGGCAGCACGGCGCGGACGACGTAGAATGCACTCGAAAGATTGCCGTGGATCAGCGTGTCGATGCCATCCGACGTCAGCCGCTGCCAGTCGCGGTCGGGTATGTTGATGCCGGCGTTGTTGACCAGGATGTCGAGACGGCCGAACTCGGCCTCGATGGCGGCGGCGACTTGATCCACCGCGGTCGCTCGGGTCAGATCCGCGGCGTGCACGGTGGCCTTGCCGCCGTTGCCTCGAATGGCGGCGGCCACTGCTTCGAGTGGTTCCTTGCGCCGGCCGGTCAGCACCACGTGCGCGCCAGCACCGGCCAAGGTCAACGCCGCCGCCTCGCCGATGCCGCTGCCGGCGCCCGTGACCCACGCGATCTTTCCGTCGATGTCCTGCACGTCGCGTGCCTCCAGCTGCCCTGGGACCGAGCATGGCGGTTTTCGCTTCGGCCCGCCAGGGCCGATCCGGGCCGCCGCAGACGCATTAACGAATGCGCCCCGCCACCGGCGAAGCCCGAAGCACTCGTTCCGTCACAACTCGTCCCGCCAGATCGGGTTGGTCCAGGCACGCCTGCCGGCATGGTCGATCGCGACGACGCGCAGCCAGGCGCTCGGGCGGGTCAGCAGCCAACCCTTTTCCAGCCGCTTCAGATCGAGCGTTGCCGAGGTGATGGCGCGTCCCACCCGCTGCACGCTGCGCGAATGCCCGCACAGCACGACGATGGTGTCGACCGGCGAGCAGGTGACGGTGAGCTCGTCACCGCGAATCGACAGCTCGTGGATCTGCGGACCCTGGCTCGAGTAGTAGTGGCCCTTCTTCAAGGCATCGAGCAGCGCCTCGGGCTCCAGGCTCTCAGACTTCACCTGCACCCAGCCGCCGAAATGATCCGGCGTCTTGAAGTGGGCGTCATCAGTCGCGAAGGCGGTGAGGCGGCGGCCCTCGGTCAACAGCTGATCGAGCAGATACCAGCCGTCGCCGCGATCGCACTCGATGGCGCAGCCGTGATTGTAGATCTCGACCGCGTGCGCGACAGTCGATGGCGCGGCCGTCCTCGATGGTGAGCTGCGACCACGCCGGATGGGCGATGCCGATGAAAGCGCCGGCCGCCGCCGCCCGCCGCGCCAGCGCCGGGCCCGTCTCATCCGGTGCGGCCGGCTCGAAGTCGAGCGGCAGTCCGGCCGCCACGATGTGCCACAGCTCGCCGGCGGTGGTGGCCGGGGCGTGCACCTCCGAGCCGATGATCGTCGTGAAGTTGTTCGAACGGAATTTGCGCGTATCGGCGATCGGCCATTTGAAATGATGTATGAAGTGGTCCGACAGCATCATGAAGTCATAGCCGGCGCTCTTGTAGGCTTCGACCACGGCCTCGGGCGACAACACGCCGTCCGACAGCGTCGAGTGCGTATGCAGATTGCCCCGCCAGAACCGGCCAGGCAGCGAGAAGGGGGCGATGTCGGTCATTGATGCCTGATGTCCACTAAGATACTTCAGACTGCAGCTCGGTCATGTTGCCTGGCTTCGGCTTGGCACCGTTCCTCCTTGATACTGGATCGTCAAATCGGCATGACAATGGTGGCATGAGACCGCGAATCCGTAGGGAAATTTGAACCGCCAATGGGCGTGCGCATCCTTCTCGTATTCGGCGCTTGTCCCGCAATAGGGGCAGCGCGGTGGATTAAGGTAGGCTCGGATCACCACAAAGCCAACGGTCAGCGGCGCAACCAGGAAGATGGCTCCAGGCCGCAGCCGTTCTGGAACGACCAGCATTACGACCACGGCCGGCACGACGAATGCCAGCCACAAGCTCAACAATCCACCGAGCAGCCGACGTTGGAAGTACTGGATTGGAACTTCTCCGTTCGCGATGCCCATGTCAGTCCTGACCTGAAATTTCGATGCACTTCGCCTCGATTTCAGATCAAAGACGTTATCAACCTCATAACGCCGCCGCAGGACGTCCGCCGCTTGACCTTTGCCGACGTAGGCTATCGCATAAGTACTTGGCACGGAATTTTGCCGCGCCCTTGCTCGGCAAAATCCCATATTTCTCGTCATGGCCGCGAAGGCGGCCATCCACGGCATCGGGCCTACATGTAGTGCCAGCGGCATTCTATCAGTGGCCACCGTGACGAATTTTGTCAGGCTCACCATGCAGTTGAGGCTTGTCGTGGATGGCCGCCTTCGCGGCCATGACGAAGAGAAAGGGAAAGCACGCCAAGGGCGTGCTTTCCCGGCGGGCTCATCTCCACAGTTGCCCTTCCGTCATATGCGATTGGCCTGCTGGCCCACGGTCAGCACCGGCTTGCCCAGCACTTTCGTCACCGGCTCGATGCCGAGGCCGGGCCTGTCGGAGGCGGTCATGCGGCCGTCGACGCGCTTCGGCGCGCCATCGGCAATGGTGACGGTACCGTAGCTGTTGAAGTCGGTCGCCGAGAAGCAGAACTCGGATGGCGTCGAGCGGGCGAGATGGGCGATCGAAGCGGTGACGATGTCGCCGCCCCAGGTGTCCTCGATCGTCATCGGAATGCCCTGGGCGACGCACAGGTCGCGCATCAGCCGCGCCTTGGTGAGCCCGCCGACCTTCGAGATCTTGAGGTTGATCACGTCCATGGCCTCGTCGGCGATGCCGCGCACCAGGGTCGTGGTGTCGTCGATCACCTCGTCGAGGATGAACGGCCGCGCCGTGCGCTGGCGCACCGACAGGCACTGCTCGTAGGTCGGACAGGGCTGCTCGATGTAGACGTCGACGTTCGCGACGGCGGACGCGATGCGTACTGCCTCCGCCATGGTCCAGCCGGTGTTGGCGTCGGCGACGAGAACGTCGGTTGGCTGCAACATGGAACGGCACAGCTTGATGCGGGCGATATCGTCGTCGGCATTGCCGCCGACCTTGAGCTGGAACTTGGTGTAGCCCTCGGCGCGGTACAGGGCGATGTTGCGTGCCATTTCTTCGGGCGGCAGCTGCGTGATCGCGCGGTAGAGCACGACGTCGTCCTGCGCCGCGCCGCCGAGTAGCTTGTACACCGGCAGCCCAGCCGCCTTGCCCAGGATGTCCCAGCAGGCGATGTCGATCGGCGCCTTGACGTAGGCGTGGCCGCGCAACACCGAATCCATGTGCCGATTCAGCACCCACAGATCACGCGGATCGAGGCCGATGATCTTCGGCCCGATCTCCTCCAGGCCGGCGCGCACGCCCTTGGCATAGGCCGGCAGGTAGGCCGAGCCCAGCGGGCAGCACTCGGCATAGCCGGTGATGCCGGCATCGGTCTCGACCGCAACCACGGTCGAATCGAACACTTCGACGAAGTTGCCGTTCGACCAGCTGTAGCGGCCCTCGCGCAGTGGCAGATCGACTTGCCAAGCCTTGATCGCGGTAATTCTCATGGCGCTTTCCTCCGACGCAGAACCCGTCATAGTGCAGGTCGCACCGTCGTGCCAACCGAACTTCGATTCGCCCGGAGCTTGCCATGCGACGCACATTCCTAGCGCTGGTCGCACTTGCCACGCCACTGCTCGCGGCGTTCGCGGCCCAGGCCGTCGATACCATCGTGTCGAACGACGCGCCGGATCTCGCGTCGCCTCGCGCGCTCATCAAGCAGAAGGATTTCAAGGCCGCGCTGGCCGAACTGGCGCCGCTGATCGAAGCGCACCAGCATCCCGACGTCTTCAACCTCTACGCCTTCAGCCTGCGCAAGACTGGCGACCGCAAGCAGGCGGCGACGTTCTACGCCAAGGCGCTGGAGCTCGACCCGCTGCACCGCGGTGCGCTCGAATATCAGGGCGAGATGTTCGCCGAGAACGGCGAGTTGAAGCGTGCCAGGGAAAATCTCGCCAAGCTCGTCGCATTGTGCCCGAGCGGCTGCGAGGAGCGCACGGACCTGGAGCAGGCGATCGCGGCGGCGGAGCGCAAGAAGAAATGACGTCGGCGTCGTCGGCATCCTGCCGGATTGGGATCGGATTTGCCGGCAAGAAACGCGGGCGTGGGCCCTGTCGGAGCGCCCACGCCCTTGCTGAATGTGCATCGCAAACGCGTCAAGTGCCCGGCAGGATCGCGATATCGGTGATCTTGCCGCTGACCCCGGCAATCGCCCCCACGGACTTCGCCATGCCAGACGCAAGGTCGACGCTGTAGAGATTTCCGCCGGCCAGTAGCCAACCGCCATTGCCGCCCTTGCCGTCGGCCAGAATGTCAAACGCGATGGCGCCGTCGATCTTCACCCCGAGCGCGCCGATGCCCGACACGATGCCGTCGTTCGGCGGCGCCTGCTTCAGCAGCATGCCGTTCGTGGCGTCGATGTCGTAGAGCGCCGTTTCCTTGGTGCCGGCGAAGCTGTTGCTATAGGCCGCCGCCATCACCTTCGGCGCCTTGCCCTTGTTGGCGTCGGTCTCGGCATACTTCAACATGCCGTCGACTACCGCCTTGCCGTCGTCGACGTTGATCCGCAGGCTCATGCCGGTGCTGGTCAGGATGCGCATGCGGTCCGCCACCGGGTTGAAATCGATCGAGATCATGGCATCGGCCGGCAGCTTCTCGGTGAGCTGGCTCTTCTTCTCCCACTTGCCGGACATTGCATCGATGATGACGATGGCGCCGTCGGGGGTGACACCGTAGAGCTTGCCATCGGCCGGCCGCACGTCGAAGCCGACGATCCGGCCGTTGTTCTCGAGGGCGACCGAGCCCGTCACCTTCTTCTCGTCGGTGCTGATCCAGACGATCGAAGTGCCGTCCTTGAGCGCAGCGAGCGTCGCGGCATGGGCCGCTTGTCCCCCGAGCAAGCAGGCAAGGGCAAGGCCGCAGGCGAGCGTGGTTGCCTTGGTGTGTCGATTGGACTGCATCGTTCGGTCTCCCGATGGTTGTACCGCTCCACATCGGAGCTGCGGTAGCTACGGGAGCGAACCGGACGGGTTTCAGAGCTGGCGCGATGATCCGATCACGAATTCGTGCGGCGCGCGACGGCGTCGAGATCTTTCGTTCAGTTCGCCGCCGGCAGCAGCTTGGCGTGCAGCGCCGGGCTGGTCGGCCGGCCGGTCGGCGAGCCACCGGCCGGTTCGACGCTGACACCGAACGTGGCCCTTCGCAGCAGCTGCGGATCGAACGCGGCCAAGCTCTTGCGGGTCGGCGCCAGGTCGTCGTCGACGAGACCCAGGGAGCGCGGATCGGGCCCCAGCTGGTCGGACGCGATCCACATTTGATAGGTCTTGCCAGGCTGGCGCTGCGCACCGACCGGACGCAGCGTCAGCTGGCGGGTCTTGAGATCGATGGTGAGATAGAACGCCGGTGCCACGTCGTCCTTCTGGAACACCGCGACATAGGTCTGCGGCGCTTGCCGGTCCGTGGTCTCGCGAATGCCGATCACCAGCAGCAGCGAGGCAGCCATCATCGAGGCGGCCACCGCCATCCGCCGCCAACTCCGCAGTTGCCGTCGGAGCTCGGCGAGCTCGGTGACGTTCACGATGGCCGGCCCGGCCGCCGGCGCCGTCGACGAGGCCGAAATCGATGCGCCGCTCGATGCGCGCGAAGAGATCGCCGGGCGGCGCGACGCTGCCGGTCTCGGCATCGAGCGGCGCCAGCCGCCGCTCCCAGGCGCCGATCGCGGCCTCGAGCAATGGCTCGCGTTGCCGGCGGGCGGCAACAGCGGTGCGCTCCGCGGCGTCGAGGGTGCCAAGGACATACTCGCCCGCCAGTGCGTCGATGTCTTCGGGCGTGGTCATGACTCGAGACAACCCTTGAGTTGCTTCAAGCTGCGGTGAAGCCAGGTCTTGATGGTGCCAACCGGATGGCCGAACTGCTGCGCGAGCTCCTCCCGCGACTGGCCCTCCAGATACGCAAGCCTGACGATCTCTCGCTGCGTTGGCTCGAGCCCATCGAGGCACCGCCGCAGCTTTGCTTGATCGTCGCTCGCCTCCATCGCGTCCGATGCCAGCATCGCCGGATCTCTGATATCTAGGGCGCCCGGCAACGCTTCAAGAGAGAGTGGCGCAACTTTCCGGATCTCGTCCAGCGCCCGGTTCCGCGCGATCGTCACCATCCATGTGATCGGCGAAGCGCGCGCCGGGTCGAACGAGCGGGCGTTGTTCCAGATCCTGACGTAGGCCTCCTGCATCACTTCGTCCGCCAGGTCGCGGCGCCTCAAGATACGCAGCACAACACCATAGAGTTTCGCTGACGTCGCAGCATAAAGCTTGCCGAACGCCGCCCGATCGCCGGCCGCGACCCGCCGCATCAACTCGTTCAGGTGTTGCTGCGTGGTCTGCATGACGAACGAGAAACGATTTGTCCCGGCAGCAGCCCCGACGCGCACCCCGCAGGTTCGGAGCCTGAATGTTCGGCGCCAGGATGCGCCAAGCCAAACCATTGTCAAAGGGACTTCAGGGAACCGGCCGGAAAAATATTTCTGCCGGCGGTTGAAACTCTGGGCCGGCTCGCCCGTATCGCCGGCCACCATACGTCATTCGGCGTCGGCCGCCCGAGGCGTCAATCGCCGCGCCAGGTAGCCCATGAAGTCGTGAATCTCGCGCTCCATCCACGACAGCCGGCCGGGCGTCGACAGCGGCGCCTTTGCGCCTTCGTAGATGCCCTGGACGACAATCTTGTCCTCGGCATTGACCTTGTCGAAGAAGGCGATCGTATCGGCGATGAATTTGGGCTTGTCGGCGACCGCTTGCAGCCGCTCCGGCGCCACCGCCGCCCCGAACCGGACATCGACCTTGCCGGTGCCGCGCGGCCGCAGCGACAGATACCATAGATGGTCCGGCGCCAGCACGTACATGTGCGTCGGGAACACCGTCGGCATCACCGAGGTGTAGCGCCACTCGTCCTGCAATCGCGTATTGGTCGGATGGGCAAGCCCGTACACGGCGTCCTGGTTCTTGGTGAACGTCTGGTAGGTGAAATGGGCGAAGGTTTGCGCCGGAAAGCCGTTGGTATCGACCGGGAACCAGGCGCCGACGGTCGCCTTGTGGGCAACCGGCAGATGGTAGCTCTCCATGAAGTTCTCGGTGAGCAACTTCCAGTTGGTGTCCCAGACGTAGTCCTCGCGCGCCACCGGCACGTAGTGCTCTTGCGCGTAGCGCTCGGTGACGGCGGCGAGCGGCTCCAGCATCGACGCCACCGATGGCGCCGCGGCGTCGAGGGTCGCATAGATCCAGCCCTGCCAGATCTCGGTCCGGATCGAGGGCAGCATGTGGTCGCGCGCCTTGAAAGTCGGCGCGGCATCGCCGTGCGCCCGCCCCATGTGCGGCGCGCCGATGAGCCGGCCATCGAGATCGTAGGTCCAGGCATGATAGGGGCAAACGATGCGCTTGGCATGGCCGCAGCCGTCGAGCAATCGCATCATGCGGTGAAGACACACATTGGCGTGGGTCTTGATGCTGCCGTCGCTCGCGCGCACGGTGACAATGGGCTGGTCGCCGATAGCAAACGTCAGATAGTCGCCAGGCTTCGGTATATCGGCGGTCCGGCCGACACAAAGCCACTCCTTGTCGAATATTTGCTGCTGCTCGAGCGCCAGCACCTCGTCCGAGCGGTAGAGCCCCGGATGCATGGCGCAAGCCTCACCGAGCGGCTTGGCCGCCGAATCAGACAACGAGGCAAGCAGGAATTGCAGATCCGGAACGGACATGAATGCGGCCCTGGCTGGTATTGCACTGCAGCAGTTCCGCCAATGCTAATGCGCAGGTGCCAGATCGCAAGAGCCATCGTGCTTCGCCGAAGCGGCGGGCAGGTACACGGTCAACCGGCAAGCCACGGAGCACGGTTGCCGCCATTGCCGGCATCCCCACTCCGGAACCTGCGGTCGCATTACACGACGCGCAGGAATCCGGTGTCGGTGCTGATCCACTCGATATCGCTGACCAGGAGGGTGTCGGCGCCGAGATGGACGGTAAAGGAGCCATCGCCATTGTTGACGAACGACGTATCGGCGAGCGTGTGACCGAGCGCCGCGATCGTATCGACGCCATCGCCGCCGACAATGGTGTCGGTGCCATACATGCCGGCGATGGAGACGGGATTGCCGTTGATGTCCGAGCCGAGCATGAAAATGGTGTCGTCGCCGGCGCCGCCAAGGATCGAATCCGCGCCCGCACCTGAGAACAGGTTGTCACGACCGGCGCCGCCGTCGAGCACCGTCGTGCTGGCCGCCGAGATCGCGACCAGCGAGTCGTTGCCATCGCCGCCCAGCAAGGTGGACGGCCCGACCGCGTAGGAGAACAGTGCGTCATCGCCGGCACCGCCATCCACCTCGGCGCTCTGGTAAGTGAAGACGAGGTCGTCGCCGGCGCCGCCGAGGATGGTGTCGCCGACGCCCGATATGTTGATGATCGAGTCGTTGCCGTCGCCGCCCATCAGCGTGGAATTGCCCCCGCCCATGTCATAGAACATATCGGCGCCGCTGCCGCCATCGAACAGCGTATCGGCGCCTGTGGTGCTGCCCATGTCGTCACCGGCACCAGCCAGGATCGTGCTGCCGGCGCCGGGGCCGGCAAATATGACATCGTTGTCATCGCCGGCGTCGATGAAGACGCTGGCGGTAGCATATTGGGCGTTGAAGAGATCGCCGCCCGCGCCGCCGACCAGTGTCGAGGGAGCGTCGCCGACAGACCACAGCGTGTCGATGCCATCGCCGCCATCGAGCATGCCGCCAGAGTATGTGAACAGGGTGTCATCCCCGCCACCGCCGAGCAGTGTCGCGCCGGAGCCGGCAAAGTTGCCGACCATATCGTTGTCGTCGCCGCCATCGAGTAATCCGCCGGCATGGCTGAAGATCGTATCGTCCCCGCCGCCGCCGAGTATCGTGTTCCCTAATGCGGTAACTATAATCGAGTCGGTCAGATCACCGGCAACGAAGGGAATCGAAAGCGTCTGATCAATATTATAAATGGCCATGTCGCACCTGCCGCAACTACAATTCTACTCTGCAGCTTGGGCTTCCCGTCCCGTCTGAACCCGTGATCGACGACAGCACCGATGCTGGGATCAAGACCATTGAACCGAGCGGCTTTCGGCGAGTGAGTACTGGCAGCACAGTAACGGCACCGGAACTACGGCGTCCACGGTACCTGAAGCCCCTTCGACTACCGACCAAGGTCGAACGCCCTTCAGACTTTGGTACGTAATTCACGCAGCAGCGAAATAATGGCCGCGAAACAATCAAAAAACATTAACCGGGCCAAGCAACCGGAAAACAAATAAGGCGGCCGAAGCCGCCCCTTTTCAAAATGGTAAATCCATTCCGAATGTCAGACGACCCGAACGAAGCCGGTGTCGGTGCTGACCCACTCGATTTCGCTGACCAGAATCGCATCGAGCCCGAGGTGCACCGTGAAGGTGCCGTTGCCGTTGTTGACGACCGACGTCTCGGCCGCGGTGTGGCCAATCGCGGCGATCGTGTCGATGCCGTCGCCGCCCACCACCGTGTCGGTTCCGTAACTGCCCGGGATCGCCACCGGGTTGCCGTCGACGTCGACGCCCAGCATGAAGAATGTGTCGTCTCCAGCACCGCCGGTGAGCGAGTCGGCACCCGCGCCCGATGACAGGATGTCGTTGCCGGCGCCGCCGTCGAGCACCGCAGTGCTGGCGGCGGATATCGCGGCCAGGTAATCGTTGCCATCGCCGCCGATGAGGGTGGACGGCCCGGCTGCGAGCGAGGAAATTGCGTCGTCGCCCGCGCCGCCGTCGACGACACTGCTCTGCCAGGCAATGACGATGTCGTTGCCGTCACCGCCATTGATCGAGTCATCAACACCATACACGTTGATGATCGTATCCGCGCCGTCGCCGCCGAGGATGGTCGAGTTGCCTGGGCCCACGTCGTAGAACGTGTCGTTGCCGATGCCACCGTCGAAGAACGTGCCGGCGCCGCTGCTGCTGGCGACGTCATCGCCCGCACCCGCCAGGATGGTGTTGGCGCCTGAGCCTGCAAAGATCATGTCATTGCCGTCGCCGGCATCGATATGGATGCCGGTGGTCGCATAGTTGCCGATGAAGATGTCGGCGCCGCCACCGCCAATCAACGTCGATGGTACCCCGCCAATCGCCCATAGCGTATCGTCGTCGGCACCACCGTCCAGCGAACCGCCGGAATACGTGAACAGCACATCGCTCCCGGCGCCGCCGGTGAGGGTCGAGTTCAATCCGCCCAGGATGCCGAGTACATCGTTGCCGGTGCCGCCGTCGAGCAACCCGCCGTCGCCGCTGAAGATCGTATCGTTGCCGTCGCCGCCGGACAGGGTGTTTCCGGCGCCGGTATAGTTGATGATCGTGTCGTCACCGTCGCCGCCGTCGACCTGGGTGGAGCCGGCCGTCAGAACAGCGTGATCGTCGCCACCACCGGCAAAAACGGTATTTCCCAGGGCCGTAATGACAAAGGTGTCAGCTGGATCGCCGCCGACGACTGGCTGCGTCTGCGTGGTATCCAAATTGTAGACGGCCATGTCGTCTCCGAGCCGGGAAAACCCCAGCGTTGCTCATTCGCAGATTTTCTCTTGAGCAAGTGCGCGTCGGACTCGGAACCGTTCGCGTGCGCGCGAACGTTGCAGCCGCCACTCGCCGACGCGATTACACCCAAATCGGTCCTAAACAAGATTCAGTAACAATTCGTAAATGCATCCATGACCAATGGGCCGAGACGGCGGCGATGCACCTGCGGTGTGACTGCCGCACAACTGCGCCAACGCGGACCGGGCGCCTTTGGTCGATCGAGATCGCTGCGGCAACCAACGCGAAATTGGTGGGTGCTCCCGCACAACGGCGATTGACCGGGCGGATCTCGCCGGAGGGGCGGCGGCGCAGCAGGAGGATGCGTCAGGCTTACGGCAGAGGCAGGGTCTCGTGCTCTTTAACGACCTTGCCCGTATCGGCGTAGACCTCGACCAGTTTCACCCGGTAGCCCCACAGATGGGCCACGTGCTGCAGCGTGCGCTCGCATGCATCGGCGTCGAGCGGGATGCTGTGGCGCACCCGGTGCTGCAGCGTCAGTCGGCGTCCGCCTGACAGGTCGGCATTCACCACCTGGATATCGGGGTCGCGCGCGGAAGCGTCATACTGCGCCGCGAGCGTCCGCCGGATGTTGCGGTACCCCTTCTCGTCGTGGATCGCTTTGACCTCGACAACCGGGAAGGCCGAGTTGTCGTGCAGGGAGAAGAACCTGAAATCACGCATCAGCTTCGGCGACATGTATTGCAGAATGAAGCTGTCGTCGCGGAAGTTGGCCCATGCATCCTTCAGCGTGCCGAGCGCGTCGCCGTTGCCGGCGAATTCGGGAAACCAGTCGCGATCCTCCGCGGTCGGCTCCTCGCAGATCCGCTTGATGTCCTGCATCATCGCGAAGCCGAGCGCGTAGGGGTTCATGCCGCCATAGAACTTGTCTTCGAATTTCGGCTGGAACACCACCGACGAATGCGAGTGCATGAACTCCAGCATCGACCCTTCGGTGAGCAGACCGCGGTCGAACAGCCGGTTCATGATCTCGTAATGCACCCAGGTGGCGCAGCCTTCGTTCATCACCTTGGTCTGGCGCTGCGGATAGAAGTACTGCGCCAGCATGCGCACGATGCGCAGCAACTCGCGCTGCCAGTCCTCGAGCTTCGGCGCGTGCTTCTCGAGAAAATACAGCAGGTTCTCCTGCGGCAGGCCGAGCGCGATGCCCTCCAGCGCCGCCGTCTTGCTTTCGGCGTCCACCGGCGCCTTCGGCAGGGCCGAGCGCGGCACGGTGCGCCAGAGCTCATTGTAGGTCGCTTCTTCGTGCTCGCGCCGCTTCGTCGCCTTGTCGCGCAACGCCGTCGCCGTCGGACGCTTGGCCGGATGCCGGCTGATCCCCTGGTTCATCAGGGCATGTGCGGAATCGAGCACCGCCTCCACCGCCTCGACGCCATACCGCTCCTCGCACTCGGCGACGTATTCCTTGGCAAAGCCCAGGTAGTCGAGAATCGAGGTGGCGTCGGTCCACTGCTTGAACAGGTAGTTGTTCTTGAAGAAGTGGTTATGCCCCATCGCCGCGTGCGCCATGACGAGCGTCTGCATCGTCATGGTATTCTCTTCCATGATGTAGTTGATGCATGGGTTCGAGTTGATCACCAGCTCGTAGGCTAGCGCCCGCGCACCCTTGCGATACATCGTCTCTTCGCGCGCGAAGTGCTTTCCGAACGACCAGTGCCGGTACATGCTCGGCATGCCGATCGACGCATAGGCATCGAGCATCTGCTCGGCCGTGATCACCTCGATCTGGTTGGGGTAGATGTCGAGCCCCATCTCGCCGACGCCGATCTTCTCGATCGCGTCATAGGTCGTCTTGACCAGCTCGAAATCCCACTCCGCCCCCTTGAATAGCGGCTCGACCCCGGGCTTGGTCTTGCGGAATGGCGCATTCATTGGCGTGCCCCCTGCCCGCGCATCTCCGACGCCGCGAACAGCTCGCGGAACACGGGATAGATATCAGCCGGGGAGGACGCCTTGCGCATGGCAAAATGATCGCTCCGGCCGGCAATCTCCTCGTAGCCGGACCAGGCAACGCTCGACATGCCGTGCATGCCCTCATCCTGCCCGACCTCGATGTAGGCATAATACTGGCAGCAAGGCAGTATCTCGCCTTCCAGCAACTCCAGGCAGCGATCCATGTCATCGTCGAAGTTGTGGCCGTCGGAAGCCTGCGCGGCGTAGATGTTCCAGTCCGCCGGCGAGTAGCGCTCGGCGACGATCTTCATCATCTCGGAAAGCGCAGTCGAGATCACGGTGCCGCCGGTCTCCGTCGCCTTGAAGAACGTTTCCTCGTCGACCTCCTGCGCTTCGGTGGTGTGGCGGATGAACACGACCTGGACCTCGGCGTAGTGCCGGTCGAGGAACAGGTGCAGCAGCATGAAGAAGCGCTTGGCAAGATCCTTCAGCGGCTCCGTCATCGACGCCGAGACGTCCATCAGGCAGAACATCACCGCTTGCGTCTTCGGCTTCGGCCGGCGCTCGAAGCGGTTGTACTGCAAATCGAGCGGGTCGATATAGGCGACGACCTTGCGCAGGTAGGTGAGCCGCGACAATCGGGCCTTCAGCGCGGCGATTCGCTCGTTGTCGCGCGGATCGAGCGCCTCGAGGCGGGCGATCTCGTTCTGCAGCTCCTCGAGATCCTTCACGCGCGGCCGATGCAGCGCGATGCGCCGCGCCATGCTGTTGCGCATCGTGCGCAGCTGGTTGAGCCGCGCCGGCGGGCCGTCGCTGGTGTGGCCGGCGCGAACCGGTTGCGGCGAGCGCATGTCCTTGAGCTTCGCCTTCACCAGATTCGGCAGCTTCAGGTCCTCGAAGAACAGGTCGAGGAATTCTTCCCGGCTGAGGTTGAAGACGAAGTCATCCTCGCCAGAGCCGTCCGGGGCGCCCTTCTGCCCGGAGCCGCCGCCGCCGCCCTCCGGCTTGCGGATGACGTCGCCAACCGAGAATTCACGATTTCCCGGCAGCACGAAATCGCGCTCGCCAGCGCCTTGCCCCAGCGAGAAGGAGGGCTCGCGCAAGCTTTTCGAGCGGATGCGAACCTTCTCGCCGCCGTCGACCTCGGAAATCTTGCGCTTCTTGATCGCATCGCGGACCGCGTCGCGAATCTCGCCTTTCGCCCGACGCAGGAAGCGCTGGCGGTTGCCGAGGCTCTTGGCCTTGGGATTGAGGCGGCGATCGACAATGTCCATGGGTGGACGCACTCCGTGCGTGGTGCGGGATTGGGTTTAGGGACTTTGGGTCTGGGGAACCGACCGCCCCAAACCCAAATCCCGAAGGCCTATGCCCTAGCCGGCTTTCTTCACCCGCATGTACCACTCCACCAACCGGCGCACCTGCCGCGGGGTGTAGCCCCGAGCGACCATGCGGGTCACGAACTCCTCGTGCTTCTTCTCAGTGTCGCCGTCCTTCTTGGCACCGAACGAGATGACCGGCAGCAGGTCCTCCACCTGGCTGAACATGCGCTTCTCGATCACCTCGCGGATCTTCTCGTACGAGGTCCAGCTCGGGTTCTTGCCGCCGTTGCGCGCCCGCGCCCGCAACGAGAACTTCACCACCTCGTAGCGGAAGTCCTTCGGGTTGGCGATACCGGCCGGCTTCTCGATCTTCGACAGCTCCTGATCGAGGATCTGCCGGTTCATCAGGTTGCCGGTGTCCGGATCCTTGAAGTCCTGGTCCTCGATCCAGGCATCGGCGTAGGCGACGTAACGGTCGAACAGGTTCTGGCCGAACTCCGAGTAGCTTTCAAGATAGGCCTTCTGCACCTCGTTGCCGATGAACTCGGCGTACCGCGGAGCAAGCTCCTCCTTGATGAACTCGATGTAGCGGTCCTCGCGCTCTTCCGGCAACTGCTCGCGGCGCACCGCCTGCTCCAGAACGAACATGAGGTGCACAGGATCGGCCGCCACCTCGTGGGTGTCGAAATTGAAGGTTTCCGACAACACCTTGTACGCAAAGCGCGTCGAGGTGCCGTCCATGCCTTCGTTGATTCCCGCCGCGTCTCGGTACTCCTGGATCGTCTTGGCGTGCGGATCGGTGTCCTTCAGCGTCTCGCCGTCGTAGACCCGCATCTTCGAGAACAGGCTCGAGTTCTCGTGCTCCTTGAGCCTCGTCAGCACCGAGAATTGCGCCAGCATCTGCAACGTGCCGGGCGCGCACGGAGCCTTGGACACCTCGGACGTCGCGAGCAGCTTCTCGTAGATCTTCTGCTCCTCGGACACGCGCAGGCAATAGGGCACCTGGATCACGCAGATACGATCGAGGAACGCCTCGTTGTTCTTGTTCGAGCGGAAGCTCTGCCACTCGCTCTCGTTCGAGTGGGCGATGATGATGCCCTGATAGGGCAGCGCTCCGACGTTCTCCGTGCCGACGTAGTGCCCATCCTGGGTGGCGGTAAGCAACGGGTGCAGCATCTTGATCGGCGCCTTGAACATCTCGACGAACTCGAGAATGCCCTGCGTGGTGCGGTTGAGACCGCCCGAGTAGGAGTAGGCGTCAGCGTCGCTCTGACCGTGGAACTCGAGCTTGCGGATGTCGACCTTGCCGACCAGCGCCGAGATATCCTGGTTATTGTCGTCGCCAGGCTCGGTCTTGGCCACGCACAGCTGCCGCAGCCGGGACGGATTGAGACGGACCACCGAGAACTTCGCGATGTCGCCGCCGAACTCGTCGAGCCGCTTGATCGCCCACGGGCTCATCCGGCCGGTGAGCTTGCGCCGCGGGATGCCGTATTTCTCCTCGAGCGCCGCGCCCATCTGGTTCGGGTCGAACAATCCGAGCGGACTCTCGAAGACCGGGCTCACCTCGTCGCCAGCCTTCAGCACGTAGACCGGCTTCAGCTCCATGAGCTCCTTCAGCCGCTCGGCAAGGGAAGACTTGCCGCCGCCGACCGGGCCGAGCAGATAGAGGATCTGCTTGCGCTCCTCCAGGCCCTGCGCAGCATGGCGGAAGAACCCCACGATGCGCTCGATCGTCTCCTCGAGGCCGTAGAAATCCCTGAATGCCGGGTAGACCTTTACCGTGCGATTAAGAAAGATCCTGCCGATGCGCGGATCCTTCGAGCTGTCGATGAACTCCGGCTCGCCGATGGCGGCCATCATCCGCTCGGCGGCGCTGGCATACAGCATCGGATCGCTGCGGCAGGTTTCGAGGTATTGCTTCAGCGAGTACTCGGACTGCTTAAGCCGATCGTAGCTCCGCGTGAAGACCTCGAAAATCTCGTCTTGTGACGTCATGTTCGGCCTCGTCGCTTGATCGTTAGTCCACACCTGGCCGGACCCACCCCGGCCACCTCCTCACGCCGACGCCCCCTGGTCCAGAACCGCATGCTGCCGTGTATAGCCTCGTCAGCGGCCCCGGTCGCCTTACTTTATCGTAACTCTATCATATCCGCTTTTCCCTGGATTACGGTGGCGGTTGTGTCCCGTGTGGCAACAAAACCGCGCAGCCGCACAGCATTGCTTGAACTTCCGGCAGAAGTACGTCGATTGGGCTGCTTTGCGGCAATCGCGCCAAAGGCGCTGCAAGTCGTTTGGAAAGCAAGGTTTTTCGACAGCGCCGAGCAGTAAGAGCAACGTCCGGACAGACGATTTTGCCTCGTTTTTACCACCTTCAAATTCACTGTGTATGATGCGCCGGAGATCCCCCGCGAGGGCTGCGCGGCACCATGCGGCGCGTTGCCCCACACCGAATCAACTGGTGCGACCAAGTATCGAATTCAATACGCTTGGCGTGACAATGCGTCGGTCGCGCGCCCTTCGAACAATGCAGCCCCCTGACGCCTAGCCGTCGATAGCGCGCGCTGCAGGAGGCCGCTGCGATCGCCGTCGCGGCCGAGCGCCAGAGCCTTCACCCGCAGGATCTCGGCGTCGAACATTGTCACGCCGTGCGCCCTCGACATTTCGAGGCCAAGATCGGCGGCCACGACCGCGGCAGCGCGGTCGCCACCTGCCAGCTCGGCGCTGGCTCGCAACAGATGTGCGAACGGCAGGGCCTGTCCGGCTCCGGTACCGCGATAGGCGGCGATCGCCTTTTCCAGTCGGTTGGTGCCATTCCGCGGGTGACGGCCAGCCTCGTGCCAGCCGAGGATCATCTCCGCCCAAGCCTCCCAGTATGGAAAGTGATGCCGGCGCGCCAGCGCCAACCCGGCGGTCGCCAGCGGCGCCGCCAGGTTCCGCGAGCCCAGCGTTTGCGCCCGTGCGGCCAGAACACAGGTCACGTGGGCGCTGGTGTGGGGATGATCCAGCCGCCGCGCGAGCTCGAGCGCCTCGGCGCTGGCGCGGTCCGACTGCTGCCTCTCGCCGGCGATGGCCTGAGCCCAGGCGCGGTGGGCGAGCGCCAGGGCGCACTGATCGGAGGCGTAACGAAATCGCAAGGCGGCGTCGCGATCGAAATCGTACAATTCCTCGACGGCAGTGAATGCAGCGATGGCGAGAGCAAACTCGCCGGCAAGCATGAGGCTCAAGCCGTGCAGCCGCGTCGCGAGCAACCGCTGCGTGATGCCGCCTGAGGCTTCGGCCAGCTGCAGCAATCGCGCCGCGAGCTCGCGTGCGGTGCCGATCCGACCATGAACGAGCACGCAGGCGCACACCCCCCAAAGCAGGTCGAACCGGCCGATCGCCTCTGCCTCGTCGAGGCCATCGGAGATTTCGAGGCAGCGCGAATAGACCGCGGCGACCTCGCGCGAGCCGCTGCCGGTGAGCTGCGCCTGCAGCGGTCCCATCAGACTGAGCGTGACCAGCTCGTCGAGACGGCGTGCCTCGGACGGGATGGACCGCGAGATTGCCATCGCCTGGTCGAGACACCCGACGGCGAGCTTGGGCGATCCCGCCGCGACCGCGAATTCGGCGGCGCGTCGCCACGCCCGCGCCGCGGCTGCCGATTGGCCGGCCTTCTGCCGGTGCCTGGCGATCCGAATGGCAATATCGGCGGAGCGCGCGCCATCGGATGCAACGACAGGTTCGGCCAATGCCTCGACGAGCGCGTCGGCGGCGCTGCGGTCGAGGGCTGGCCGGCGCTCGGGCGGAATGGCTTTGCGGGCAGCTCGCTGCAGGTCGCGATCGGCAAACTCGTAGAGCAGACCGGCGCCGGCACCGCTGGTCTTGAGAATGCCGCCGTCGACAACGGCGGCGAGGCACCTCGCGAGCTGCCGCTCATCGACCTGCAGCATGCGCGCCAGAACCCTGGCATCGAAGCCGTCGTCGAGGCTCGATGCGGCCAGAATCAGTGGCGTGTATGCCTCATGGCAGGAAACCCAGGCGCCAGTTGCTCCGTCTAAGCCTCGGAGCTGGGCAGTACCCACTTTTTGCGCAATCCAATCCAGCACGAAATCGGTCTGTACGATTCGCACCCCTGCCTCGCTTGACGCCGTCGCCGTCCCCTTTGTCCGCGAGTTGAGCTGACTACCATCTACAAATGCTCACGATCTTCGATGGCGTTTTATCTATGTGGCACAGTTAGTTACCGATTAGGCAAGCTCGGTGGCCGCCTCCGCCAGGAAAGCGTGCAGATAGCGGCCGTAGGACCGCCAGCACTCGAGACGATAGCGCGGCTGCGGCCGGCCTTGTGGATCGGCGTCGTCATCCAGTCGGAGCAGGACGATCTCGGCCTTGCCCATTATAGTCCGTGTCGCATCGCCCGGCAGGAAATGACCGGCACCGAGATCGAGCGGACAGCCGGCGTTGAGCGTATCGGCCGCCGCCGCGCCACTGACCTCGATGGCGACGTTGCGATGACTGATGTCGACCAGCGCGTGGTGCAGCGGGGCGAGCACCGCCGCCCGCGCGGCCTGGAAGACCAGGGCGTCGGCCTCGGGCGCCAGCAGCAGCCACTCGTCAGGCCCCAGCCGTGCAGCAATACGCCCCTCGGCACGGCTGGTGCGGTTGATCGGTACCGCCAGCTGCAGGCCGGCGAGATGTCCGAGCATTGCCGCATCCTCGGCGGCTAGTCGCAGCACGAACCGCGTCTGCGGACCCAGCGGACGGATCACGACCGATACCGCGCCGGCGAATTGCTCGACCGGATCGAGAATGCCCGTCCGGCGCGGCGAAGTGCTGGTCTCAAGCATGCAGGCGCACTCCCTGGGGGTCGAGGAAGACGGGCTCGACGATCTCGGCTTCGGCAAAGCCGGTCGGTGTCGTGACGGACAATCGCTCGCGCATCCGGCGGCGCCCGTCGGCGACGAGCGCCAGCGCGATCGACCGGCCAAGATTGGCGCTCATGTAGCTCGATGTGACGTGCCCGATCATCGGCATCGGCACCGGATGCGCGGGATTGGCGACGATCTGCGCACCCTCGTCGAGCACGACCGTCGGATCGACGGTGCGCAGCCCGACGAGCTGCTTGCGGCCGGCCGCCACCATATCGGGGCGGGAGAGCGAGCGCTTGCCGACGAAGTCGCGCTTGGCCTTGCCGACAAGCCCACCCAGGCCGAGGTCGTCCGGCGTGACCGTTCCGTCAGTCTCCTGGCCGACGATGATGTAGCCCTTTTCGGCGCGCAGCACGTGCATCGCCTCGGTGCCGTAGGGCGTGATGTCGAAGCGGCGGCCGGCCTCCCAGACCGCCTCCCAGACGAGCCTGCCGTAATCCGATGGTACGTTGATCTCAAAGCCCAGCTCGCCGGTGAACGACACCCGGAACAGCCGGCACGGAACACCGACGATGTGTCCGCTCCTCACCGCCATGTGCGGGAACGAGGCATCGTCGATGCCGATATCGTCGAGCAGCGGCCGGATCACGTCCCGCGCGTGCCGGCCCTGCACCGCGATCACCGCCCACTGCTCGGTGATCGAGGTCAGGTACACTTTCAGGTCGGACCACTCGGTCTGCAGATAGTCCTCCATATGGGCGAGCACGCGCGGAGCGCCACCGGTCGTGGTCGTGACGTGGAACAGTTCCGGCGACAGGCGGGCAGCGACACCGTCATCGAATACGTAGCCATCCTCCTTCAGCATCAGGCCGTAGCGGCAGCGGCCGGGCTCGAGCTTCGCCCATGCATTGACGTAGATGCGGTTCATGAACTCGGCCGCGTCGGGCCCGGCCACCTCGATCTTGCCGAGCGTCGAGGCATCGAAGATGCCGACATTCCGGCGCACGGCCACGGTCTCGCGGGCCACCGCGGCATGCATGTCCTCGCCCTTGGCCGGGAAGTACCAGGCGCGCTTCCACAGCCCGACGTCCTCGAACGCGGCGCCGCGCGCCTCGGCCCAGTCGTGCATGGGCGTCACGCGTGCCGGATCGAACAGGTCGCCGCGGGCCGGACCGGCAAAGGCTCCGAACGTGACCGGCGTATAGGGCAGCCGGAATGTGGTGGTGCCGATAGCCGGCGTCGCCCGGCCGAGTGCGCCGGCGACCACCCCGAGCGCGTTCATGTTGCTGGTCTTGCCCTGGTCCGAGGCCATGCCGGTGGTGGTGTAGCGCTTGACGTGCTCGATCGAACTCGAAGCCTTCGCGGACGGCAAGCCTGATGTCCTTGGCAGTGACGTCGTTCTGGAAATCGACGAACGCCTTGCCCGGCTTATTGCCCGCCGGTGCCGGCGCGACGCTTGCCGGCCGGGAGCCGACGAAGCTCGGCGACGCCTCGATACCGGCACCGCCGCCACCGGCCTCGATCCCATCGGCAATGCAGCCTGCGAGGTCATAGATGCCGCGGCAGCTGCCGGCCGAGCGCTCGGCTTGAGCCGAGGCTCCCGGCACGAACGCGTCGAGCGCGGCTGCGAACGCCAGCTTGCCGCGCGATTGCGAGAACAGGTGCACCGCCGGCGTCCAGCCGCCCGACACGCCGGCGCAGTCGCAGACGAGAGTTCGGCGCGCGCCCGGCTCGCCCGTCTCGCCGAGCCTGGCGACGACGAGGCCGCGGACGCGGCGGTGGCCCACTGTGCCGATGACGGCGTGCGCGTTCAGCACCTCGATGCCGGCATGAATGGCCGCGCCCAGCTCGGGACCGCATTCCGCGTCCCGCCGCAGATCAACGACCGTGACCTCGGCGCCCGCTCGCTTCAGGTCCAGTGCCGCCTGGTAGGCCGATGCGCCGGTGGTGGCGATCACCGCCTGCCGGCCGGGCAGAACGGCATAGCGGTTGACGTAGACGCGCATGCTCTCGGCCAGCATGATGCCTGGCCGATCGTTGTCGGCGAACACCAGCGGCCGCTCGTGGGCTCCGGTCGCCAGGATCACCTGGCCGGCCCGCACCTGCCACATCCGCTCGCGCGGCAGCTTCGCGTCCGGTTGCCGCAGGTGATCGGTGATCCGCTCGGCCAGCGCGATATGATTGTGATTGTAGTAGCCGAATGCCGTGGTGCGGGACAGGATCGTCACGTTGGCGCGGGCACGGAGCGTCGCCATCGCCTCGGCGAGCCACGCCTGCGCCGGCATGCCCGCCACCGTCGACGTCAGGTCGTGCAGCAACGAGCCGCCGCATTCGGCCTGCTCGTCGCAGATCATGACCCGCCGCCGGCCGTCGGCCGATGCGACCAGTGCCGCCGCGACGCCGGCCGGCCCGGCGCCGACCACCAGCACCTCGACATGGGCATGGCGCTGCGTGTAGCGGTCGGGATCGGGAGCCGTCGGCGCCTTGCCGAGACCGGCCGCCCGACGGATCACCGGCTCGTAGACATGCTTCCAGAACGCCGGCGGCCACATGAAGGTCTTGTAGTAGAACCCTGACGCGAACACGGCGCCGAGCGCATCGTTGATCTCGCCGACATCGAAGTGCAGCGATGGCCAGTGGTTCTGGCTGGCGAGGCTCAGGCCATCGAACGCCTCGACTACGGTGGCGCGGTTGTTGGGATCGCGCCGGTTGCGGCCGCGATCGACGTCGAGCAGCGCGTTCGGCTCCTCCGACCCGTGGCCGAGGATGCCGCGCGGACGGTGGTATTTGAACGACCGGCCGACGAAATGGATGCCGCTGGCGAGTAGCGCGGAGGCCGCGGTGTCGCCCTCGAACGCCGGCACCTCGCGGCCATTGAAGCGCATCACGATCGGTTTCGCACGGTTGATGCGGCCGCCCTCGGCCAAGCGGAACGGTGCGCTCATCGTCCGGTGACCCCGGTCTTGCCGGCCGCCAGAGCGGCGACGTCCGGCTTCGGCTGGCCGGCCGGATAGGTGGCGAGAATGCGGTCGCTCACCGTGTCGCGGATGGCGTTGAACCAGCGCTGGCAGCCGTGCGAATGCAGCCATCGCTCGGCGTGGATGCCCTTGGGACTGGTGCGGTAGAACAGGAACTCGGACCACGCCTCGTCGGACAGCGCCGACGGGTCCGTCGGCCGGGCGACATGGGCCTCGCCGCCGCAGCGGAATTCGATCTCGGCTCGCGGCCCGCAATGCGGGCAATCGATCAGCAGCATCCTGGTTGTCCCCTAGTGTGCAACGGCGGCGGCGGCAGCCTCGTCGATCAGCCGGCCGGTGCGGAAGCGATCGAGCGTGAACGGCGCGTTGACCCGGTGCGGCTCGTCGCGCGCGATGGTATGGGCGAAGGCGTGGCCGGAGCCCGGTGTCGCCTTGAAGCCGCCGGTGCCCCAGCCGCAATTGACATAGAGCCCGGCAATCGGCGTCCGCGACAGGATCGGCGACCGGTCCGGCGTCACGTCGACGATGCCACCCCAGTTGCGCAGCATTCGCAAGCGGCGGAACTCGGGGACGAGCTCGCAGATCGCTTCGAGCGTGTGGGTGGCGATATGCAGCCCGCCTTGCTGGCTGTATGAGACGTATTGATCCGTGCCGGCGCCGATGACGAGCTCGCCCTTGTCGGATTGCGATATGTAGGCGTGGATGGTGTTGCTCATCAGCACGCACGGAAACACCGGCTTCACCGGCTCCGACACCAGCGCCTGCAGCGGGAAGCTTTCCAGCGGCATGCGCAGGCCGGCCATCGCCATCACCACGCTGGTGTGGCCGGCGGCGACCACGCCGACCTTCCTCGTCGCGATCGCGCCGCGGGTCGTCTCGACGCCGGCGACGGCGCCGCTCGAATCGCGCTTGAAGCCGGTCACCTCGCAGTTCTGGATGATGTCGACGCCGAGCGCGTCCGCGGCGCGGGCATAGCCCCATGCGACCGCGTCGTGGCGCGCGGTGCCGCCGCGCCGCTGCAGGGCACCGCCAACCACCGGATAGCGGATGCTCTGCGACAGGTTGAGCGGCGGACAGAACGCCTTGATCTGCTCGCGGTCGAGCCACTCGTTGTCGATGCCGTTGAGGCGGTTGGCGTAGATGTGACGCTTGAAGCTCGCCACGTCGTGGTGGTTGTGCGCCAGCATCAGCACGCCGCGCGGCGAATACATGACGTTGTAGTTCAGCGCCTGCGACAGGCCCTCCCACAGCTTCACCGCGTGCTCGTAGATCGCGGCACTCTCGTCGTAGAGATAGTTCGAGCGGATGATCGTGGTGTTGCGCCCGGTATTGCCGCCGCCGAGCCATCCTTTCTCCAGCACCGCGACATTGCGCAGCCCGTGCTCGCTGGCGAGATAGTAGGCGGTGGCGAGACCGTGCCCGCCGGCACCGACGATGACGACATCGTAGGCGGCCTTGGGCGCCGGCGCGCGCCATTGCCGATCCCATTGCTCATGTCCGGAGAAGGCGTTGCGCAACAGCGAGACAAACGAGAAGTGCATGGGCCTCAGTTCCGGATGATCATGTGCTCGGGGCCGTACGGGAAGCTCGTGATGTTGTCGGCGCCGGTGGCGGTGACGATGAAGACGTCATGCTCGCGATAGCCGCCGGCGCCGGGCCGCCCGTCGGGGATCATGATCATGGGCTCCATCGAGACCACCATGCCGGGCTGGAGCCTGGTATGTACGTCCTCGCGCAGCTCGACCCCGGCCTCGCGCCCATAGTAGTGCGACAGCACGCCGAACGAGTGTCCGTAGCCGAACGATCGGTACTCGAGCAGCCCCCAGGCGCGATACATCTCGTTGAGCTCGATCGCGATCTCGGAGCACTTCTTGCCGGGCTTGATCAGGTTCGAGCCGACGCGCATCACCTCGCAGTTCTTGCGCCACAGATCGAGGTGGGCGTCGCTGGCGCTCTCGCAGAACAGGGTGCGCTCGATCGCGGTGTAGTATCCGAAGATCATCGGGAAACAGTTGAGCGAGCAGATATCGCCCGCGGCGACCCGCCTGTTGGTCACCGGATTGTGTGCGCCATCCGTCATGATGCCCGACTGGAACCAGGTCCAGGTGTCCATCAGCTCGACGAACGGGTAGCAAGCGGCGATGTCGCGGACCATCGCCTGGGTCGAGGCAAGCGCGACCTCGTGCTCGCCTGTCCCGGCCCTCAGCGCGGCCATGCAGGCGCGCGCGCCGACATTGCAGATCCGCGTCCCGTCGCGGATCAACTTTTGCTCCTCGGCCGATTTGATCGTGCGCATCCACATCGTGGCGGCGGCGATGTCGACGAACTCCACGCCGGGGAAGGCGTCCTCGAGCTGCTTCTTGAAATCAAGCGACACGTGATCGAACTCGATGCCGAGACGCTTCACGCCCTTGGTCAGGCTCTGCACCGCGCGGAAATAGTTGTCCTTGCGCCAGTCGGTGTATGTGATGTTGTCGCCGAATGTCCTGCGCCAGGGGGCGCCGCCGTCGATCGCTGCCGTCACCGTGGTCGCCTTGCCCGCATCGATCACGAGCGCGTATTTGCGACCGAAGCAGCAGTAGAGGAAGCCCGAGTAGTAGTTGATGTTGTGGTAGGACGTGAGCAGCGCCGCATCGATATCGCTGGCGGCAAGGTGGCCGCGCAATTCGTCTTGGCGTCGGCTCATCTCGGCGTCCGAGAAGGGTGACCACTCCTTCCGGCCATAATGCCATTTGGCGACGTGGACCATGTCGTCGGCGGTGGTGGATTTTGCGACTGCAGCCATGGCAAGGGACCCCTGGGACGCCTTTTCAGCGCACAGGTAGCCGCGAAATCCGCCCCTCACCATCGCACGCGCGACACGCGCGGGGCGCCTGATGTTCTAAATCCGTCAACCCTGCGACATGGGCTTGCCGGGTGCGCTGCCGGCAAGCGCCTGGATGAGCACGGCGGCGAGGATCAGCGCGCCACCAATGACGGTGGCCTCGGTTGGCGTCTCGGCGAAATAGAGATAGCCCCAGATCGGCGACAGCACCGCCTCGGCCTGGGCGAGCAACGTGAAAGTCACGGCCGATATGTAGCGCGAGCCCTGGCCGTACAGGAACAAGCCCGCCGATAGCAGCAGCGCGCCGTGGCCGAAGGCGATCACCGCCTCCTGCGGCGTTGCCACCAGCGGCAGGCCCATCAGCTTGGTCGCCACGCCGCCGGCGAGCGCCGTCAGCAGCCCGACGCCGATCAGTGCCGCGTCGAGGTCCTGCGGCCGCGATCCGCGCGTGCACAGCGTGTAGCCGGCAAACGCGATCGCCGAGACCAGCGCGATCAGCTGGCCCATGACATTGGTCGCGTGCAGCTCGCCGCCGGTCATCACCACCACGCCGGCGATGCCGAGCACGACCGCGACGACGGTGATCCAGCCGATCCGCTCCTTCAGCAGCGGCCATGCCAGCGCCGCCGTGATCACCGGCGCGAGCGAGCAGATCAAGAACACCTCGGCGAAGGTCGCGGCCTTGATCGAGGAGATGAAGGTCACCTGGCTCAACGCCATGCATAGGCAGGCGATCCAGGCCATGCGCCCGAGCCCGGCGAGCTGGCGCAGTGGACTTCGATGATCGCGCAGCCATGCCACCGCGACCAGTATGGTGGTGAAGCCAAGGGCGCGCCACAGGATGTACTGCCAGGCGTTGCTCACGGTGGCGCTGCGCACGAAGAACACGCCCAGACTGAGGATCAGTCCGGCCAGGATGACAAGGGCGCAGCCACGCAGGTAGCCGCCGCGAGCGGCGCGGGAGGTACCCGCCAACAATTGTTGTGTCACGACTGAGTGATGCCTCGCAGACGCTCCGACCGGCGCCGCAACAGCTCTATCGTACTCAATAGCGCGATGGAAAGGGCGATCAGGATGGTTGCCACCGCGAGGATCGTCGGCGAGATCTGCTCGCGGATGCCGGACCACATCTGGCGCGGGATCGTTCGCTGCTCGATGTCGGCGACGAACAGCACGGTCACCACCTCGTCGAAAGAGGTGGTGAACGCGAACAGCGCCCCGGACACCATGCCGGGGATGATCAGCGGCAAAATGACCTTGAAGAAGGTCGTATACCATTTGGCGCCGAGGCTCTCGGAGGCGCGAATGAGATTGCGGTCGAACCCCTGCAGCGTCGCCGTCACTGTGATGATCACGAACGGAATGCCGAGCATCGCGTGCATCAGGATGACGCCGGTGTAGGTCTTCACCAGTCCGATGCTGGCTAGGAAGAAGTAGGCGCCGGTCGCGGTGATCACCACCGGCACGATCATCGGCGATATCAGTAGCGACGTGATCGCGGTGCGATACGGCATGTTCGGCGAGGACAGCCCGACCGCCGCGATCGTGCCGAGCGTGGTTGCGATCAGCGTCGAGATGATGCCGATGAAGAAGCTGTTCTTCATCGCGATCATCCACTGGGCATTGGTCCACAGATCCTTGATCCAATCCCAGCTGCCGAACTCGAAGCGGCCGGTGGTGCCGTTGTCGAGCATGTCGGCGTACCACTTCAGCGAGTACGCCGCCGGGTCGAGCTTCAGCATCCCCGAGGTGAACGAGAAATAGGGCTCGGCATTGAACGAAAGCGGGATCACCACCAGCACCGGCAGGATCAGGAACAGCAGCACGGCGCCGCATAGAGTAAGGAACGCGTAGTGCCAGATGCGTTCGAGCGTCGTCGCGTAAGTGGGGAGGCCAATTCCGGTCATCGCCCTATCCCATCTTCAGCCGGTCGATGCCGACGATCTTGTTGAAGACCCAGTAGAGCACCAGGATCGCGGCGAGCAGCAACCCGGCAAGCGCGGCGGCAAGGCCCCAGTTGAGCGTCTTGCTGACGTGCAGCTCGATGAAGTTCGAGATCAGCACGCCGGACTGGCCGCCGAGCAGCGCCGGCGTGATGTAGTAGCCGACCGACAGGATGAACACGAGCAGCCCGCCGGCGGCGATGCCCGGCAGCGTCTGCGGGAAATAGACGCGCCGGAATGCGGTGAACGACGTCGCACCCAGCGAGCGGGCGGCGCGCACGTAGCTCGGCGGGATCGTCTTCATCACCGAGTAGAGCGGCAGGATCATCGACGGCAGCAGCACGTGGACCATGGCAACCAGGGTGCCGGTGAGGTTGTAGACGAGCTGCGGCCGGTTGTCGGGGGAGATGACGCCCAGCGCCACCGCGGTCGACAGCACCACGCCGTCGTTCTGCAGCAGCGCGATCCAGGCGGTGATGCGCACCAGGAGCGCCGTCCAGAACGGCAGCAGCACGCAGATCATCAACAGGTTCGATATGCGCAGCGGCAGGTGCGCCAGCAGATACGCCACCGGGTAGCCGAGCAGCATGCACATCGCGGTCACGACGAAGCTCAGCCACAGCGTGCGCAGGAAGATCGTCACGTGAATGCGCTGATCCTCCGGCACCGGCACCGCCGAGCCGGTCGGCCCCAGCGTCCGGTCGACGGCATTGAGGTAATTGATCGACGTGTAGGGCTGCGCCATGGTCTTGATCATGACCCACAGCGTCGGGTCGCCCCATTGTGGGTCCTTTTCGATCAGCGCCTGCTTGAACGGCGCTTCCATGCTGCCGGCGCTGCGGCCGGCGGACACGAACAGCGACCGGGCGCCGGAATAGACGTAGTTTATCTTGGCGCCAACCTTGCCGGTGGCCTGGCGCTCGCGCATTTCCTTGAGATCGGCCACAATCGCGGCGAACGCATCCTCGCCCGGCAGTGCCTTCTGGTCCCAGTTGCGCAGTATGGCCGCGGTGCGCGGCATTTCGCCCGCGACCATGTTGTCGCCGGCAGACAGCCGCAGCATCTGCACGATCGGCATCACGAAGAATATCACAACGAAGACCAGCAGCGGCGCCACCAGAAGGAACGCCTTGATGCGTGCGCGCCGCGTGGTCCGGGCGAGCTTCGTGCTGAGCGGCACGCCGTCGGCGGTCAGCAGCGGGCCGGCCGGAATCGCCGCCGCGCCCTTACCCTGCGCCGGTTCGGGCCGGACATTCACATCAGGCGCCAGACCCGCCATCGTCGCCATATCGACGCATCCTGCCGCTATCGCCCGATCGTGGGCACCGATTGAGCGGAAGGCGCGCTCGGCGCCTTCCGCGGTTCATCTGTCATGGTTCGCCGCCGAGGCCGCGAACGACCGACCTCACTTCGCGAGCCAGGTGTTGAACTGCTTGCCGAGCTCGTCAGCCTTGTCGGCCCAGAACAGGAAGTCGTTCTGCACCGCGTTCTTGAAGTTCGCCGCCGCGGTCGGCATGTGCGGACCCATGTCGGTCTTGCCGTCGTTGAACTTGCCGACCTTCGGCACCGACGACATGCGCGCGGGTGCGTAGGAGATCCACTTCGCCTGATCGGCCAGCGCCTCGGTCGTGGTCGAGAACTTCAGGAAGTCCATGGCCGCCTGCTTTGTTGGGCGTGCCCTTCGGGATCACCCAGAGGTCGAGGTCCCAGACCTGGCCGTCCCAGACGATGACGAACGGCTTGCCGTCCTTCATCGCGGCGTCGAAGATACGGCCGTTGTAGGCGGTGGTCATCACCACCTGGCCGTCACCGAGCAGCTGCGGCGGCTGGGCGCCGGCTTCCCACCAGACGATGTCCTTCTTGATCGTGTCGAGCTTCTTGAAGGCGCGATCGATGCCTTCCTTGGTCTTCATCACCTTGTAGACTTCCGCCGCCGGCACGCCATCGGCCATCAGCGCGAACTCGAGGTTGATCTTGGCGGTCTTGCGCATGCCGCGCTTGCCCGGGAACTTGGCGGTATCGAAGAAGTCCTTGATGGTCGTCGGCTTGGCGCCGGGGAACTTCTTGTCGTCGTAGGCATAGATCGTCGACCAGAGGATCGTCGCGACCGCACAATCGTGCAGCGTCCCCTTGATGAAGTCGTCGGTCGCCGGCTTGCCGTCGGCACCGGCCGGCAGCGACTTCGGATCGATCTTCTCGAGCAGTCCCTCGTCGCACATGCGAACGGCATCGGCGAGCTCGACGTCGACGATATCCCAGGTCACCTTGCCCGACTGCACCTGCGCCTTGATCGGGGCAACGGTGCCGTCATAGTCCTCGGACTTTACCTGGATGCCGGTCTTGGCGATGAACGGCTTATGATAGGCCTCGACTTGGCTCTTGGTGTAGGCGCCGCCCCACGACACCACCGTCAGCGTCTTGGACTGCGCCCAGGCGTACCCACCGGCGAGCAACGCGGCTATCGCCGTTGCTCCCAGCAACTTGACTGATTTCATTACCACTCTCCCATTTTTTTCGAACTCTCGGTGATATGCCGGCGCGCCGGCATCGCTTGCAGCACCCACGGGCTCTAACTCAAAGAGGATCGAGGGCTCGGCAATCCTTGGTGCGCCAGCCGAGGGTTACCGACTGGCCCTTCTCGAGGCGGCGCTGACCATCGCGATTGGGCGCCTTGACGACGAAGTCGTCGCATCCGCCGGCGGTCAGCACCGCGCGCAGATGGTCACCCAGATAAATGATGTCGCTGACGGTGCCTTTGATGCGGTTCGTGTATTCAGGGCTGACTGGATCGACCTCGACGCGCTCCGGCCGGATCGACAGCATGGTGGCGTCGCCGGTGCCGCTTATGCCGACCGGCACGGCCTCGATCCGGGTGCCGTCGACGAGAGAGACCTGACACACGCCGTTGACCGCGCCGGTCACCTTGCCGGGCAGCCGGTTGTTCTCGCCGATGAACTGCGCGACGAAGGAATTGATCGGCGACTCATAGAGCTCGGCCGGCGTCGAGAGCTGCTGGATGACGCCGTCATTGAACACGGCGATCCGGTCCGACATCGTCAGGGCTTCGGCCTGGTCGTGCGTGACGTAGACGACGGTGACCCCGAGATTGTGGGTCAGCGTCTTGATCTCGTACTGCATCTGCTCGCGCAGCTGCTTGTCGAGCGCTCCCAGCGGCTCGTCCATCAGCACGATCTCGGGCTCGAACACGAGTGCGCGCGCCACCGCGACGCGCTGCTGCTGGCCGCCTGAAAGTTGCGCCGGCTGGCGCGCGCCGAATTGCGACAGCGACACCATGTCGAGCGCGCGCGCCACCTTCGCCGCGATTGTCGCGCGGTCCATTCCACGCACCTGCAGCGGAAACGCCAGGTTCTCGTTGACGGTCATGTGCGGAAACAGCGCGTAGTTCTGGAACACCATGCCGATGCCGCGCTTGTTCGGCGGGATATTGTTGATCGGCGTGCCGTTGAGAAATATCTCGCCGTGGGTGGCCGTCTCGAAGCCGGCCAGCATCATCAGCGTCGTCGTCTTGCCGGAGCCGGACGGGCCCAGCATGGTGACGAACTCGCCCTTCTGAATGTCCAGATTGAGGTTTTTGACGACGAGCGTCTCGCCGTCGTAGCTCTTCTGCACGTCCTTGAACCGGACATGCGCATTTCCCATTGAATCGATCGACGGACCTGACGCCATTCGCCTCACCACCTCAAGCACCCGGCCCTCGACCGTCGGGCCCACCGGGCCTTCAGGTCCATCGCTCGGGCACCCCTCCCTGCAGGCGCCGGCATCTGTGGCCAGCTTCCCGCGAACGCAGTGCTTTAGATATCCAGCCCGGTTCGAACCGGACAAGGCCAATTTTTATACAGTTTCTGCCTCTTGTGCCAACAATTACGCCACTGCCGAACCGTTGATCGCCGTCGCGGACCAAGGTTGTACCAAACCGACGCTTTCTTTGCGCATTCTGACCGGGCCGCTTCTGACTTGCCAAAATGACATTGGCCAAGCGTCATGCGGCGTAGGAAACTGTTGCCCGCCCCCCGCGACGTGCAAGCGCCAACCCAGGCTGATCCATGACCCGTTCTACCGACCCGCTCCTTCAGCCGTTCCGGTTGAAGCACCTGACCCTGCGCAATCGCCTGATGTCGACCGCGCATGAGCCGGCCTACACCGAGGACGGCCTGCCGAAGGAGCGCTATCGCCTGTATCACAGCGAGAAGGCGAAGGGCGGCATTGCGCTTACCATGATCGGGGGCTCGGCCTGCGTCTCGCCCGACAGCCCGCAGGCGTTCGGCAACATACTGCTGTTCAAGGACGAGTGCGTACGCTGGCTCAAGGAGCTTGCCGACGACGTTCACAGTCATGGCGCGGCGGTGATGATCCAGATCACCCACCTCGGCCGCCGGACCGGCTGGGGCAAGGCGGATTGGCTGCCGGTTGTCGCGCCGTCGATGGTGCGGGAGCCGGCGCACCGGTCATTCCCGAAGGCCGCCGAGGACTGGGACCTCGAACGTATCAAGGACGACTATGCCGACGCGGCCGAGAAGGTGATTGCGGCCGGTCTCGACGGCTTCGAGCTTGAATTGTACGGGCATCTGCTCGACCAGTTCTGGTCGCCGGCCACCAACAAGCGCACCGACGACTATGGCGGCAGCCTGGACAACCGCATGCGCTTCTCGCTCGAGGTGTACGAGGCGATCCGCAAGCGCATCGGGCCGCAGGCTGTCGTCGGCGCCCGCATGGTGTGCGACGAGGACTGGGAGCGCGGCCTGTCGAAGGCGGAAGGACTGGAGATCGCCCGCCGGTTGGCGGCAACCGGCCACGTCGACTTCATCAACGTCATTCGCGGCCACATCGACAGCGACGAGGCCCTGACGCGGGTGATCCCGATCATGGGCATGCGGTCGGCGCCGCATCTCGATTTCGCCGGCGAGGTGCGCGACGCCGCCAAGGTGACGGTGTTCCACGCCGCGCGCATCCAGGACGTGGCGACGGCGCGGCACGCGGTCGCCTCCGGCAAGCTCGACATGGTCGGCATGACGCGGGCGCATCTGGCCGATCCGCACATCGTGCGAAAGATCATGGAGGGCCGGGAGCACGAGATCCGCCCGTGCGTTGGCCAGGCCTACTGCATCGACCGCATCTACTTCGGCGGCGACGCGTTCTGCATCCACAACGCCGCAACCGGGCGCGAGGCGATGGTGCCGCACGTCATCGCCCGCTCGAGCGGCACGCGCCGCAAGGTGGTGGTGGTTGGCGCCGGCCCCGGCGGCCTCGAGGCCGCGCGAGTCGCCGGCGCCCGCGGCCACCAGGTCGTTGTGTTCGAGGCGGCCGACCGGGCCGGCGGCCAGATCCGTCTGCAGACCGCGGTGAAGCGCCGCCGCGAAACCCAAGGCATCATCGACTGGCGACTGTCGGAGTGCGCGCGCGACGGAGTCGAGTTCCGCTACAACGTCATGGCCGGCGCCGACGACGTGCTTGCCGAAGCCCCCGACGTCGTCATCCTGGCGACCGGAGGCCTGCCCAATACGTCGTTTCTCGATGCCGGCGCCGATGTCGTCACGACCTCGTGGGACATCCTGTCCGGCGCCGTCCGGCCGGCAGACAGCATTCTGCTGTTCGACGACAACGGCGCACATGCAGGTCTCGTCACCGCCGAGTTCCTCGGCGAAGCCGGCAGCAGGGTCGAGTTTGCAACGCCCGAGCGAGCCGTCGGTCCCGATGTCGGCGGGCTCAACTATCCGGCGTTCCTCAAGGCCTTCGACGTGTACGGGATCGCCACCACCCTCAACGTGCGGCTCGAGACGGTGACCCGCGATGGCAACACGCTGGTCGCGACGCTGTTCAACGAATACAGCAAGAAGCGGCATCAGCGCCGCATCGACCAGGTCGTCGTCGAGGCCGGGACGCTGCCACTCGACGAGCTTTATTTCGCGCTGAAACCGCTGTCGCGAAACCTCGGCGAGGTCGATCAGGCAGCGTTCGTCGCGCACCAGCCACAGACACTGGTGAAAGCGCCGCAGAACAAGTTCCAGTTGTTCCGAATCGGCGACGCCGTGGCGTCACGTAACATCCACGCCGCGATCTACGACGCGATTCGCTTCACGAAGGACCTGTGAGGGGGCGGTCAGTCCGCGAAGGGGACGGCAACGGCCGGATCGCGCCCGTCAATGCGTCTTGCGACGTGGCCGCGGCCGCGTCGGCGCGATCTCCTTCGGCGCCTTCTCGTCGAACAGCTCGACGAGCTTGTCGGTCATCGCCCCGGCGAGCTCGCTCGGGTCAGTGATGGTGACGGCGCGGCGGTAGTACCGCGTCACGTCGTGGCCGATGCCGATCGCCAGCAGCTCGACCGGCGAGCGCAACTCGATCTCCTCGATCACCTGCCGCAAGTGCTGCTCGAGGTATGAGCCGGAATTCACCGACAGTGTCGAATCGTCGACCGGCGCGCCGTCCGAGATCATCATCAGGATGCGCCGGTGCTCGGGCCGCGCACGCAGGCGATTGTGCGCCCAGGCAAGCGCTTCGCCGTCGATGTTCTCCTTGAGCAGGCCCTCGCGCATCATCAGCGCTAGGTTGCGCTTCGAGCGCCGCCACGGCGCATCCGCCGTCTTGTAGACGATGTGGCGCAGGTCATTGAGGCGACCCGGATTGGTCGGCTTGCCGGCGGCGAGCCACGCCTCGCGCGCTTGCCCGCCCTTCCATGCCTTGGTCGTGAAGCCGAGGATCTCGACCTTGACGCCGCACCGCTCGAGCGTGCGGGCGAGAATGTCGGCACAGCAGGCGGCAACCATGATCGGCCGCCCGCGCATGCTGCCCGAGTTGTCGAGCAGCAGTGTCACCACTGTGTCGCGGAAGTCGGTATCGCGCTCGCGCTTGTACGACAGCGGGAACATCGGATCGATGATAATCCGCGTCAACCGCGAAGCATCGAGCACGCCCTCCTCGATATCGAAATCCCAGGCCCGATTCTGTTGCGCCAGCAGCTTGCGCTGCAGCTTGTTGGCGAGCCGCGACACCGCGCTCGACAGCACCCGCAGCTCCTTGTCGAGGAAGGTGCGCAACCGCTCGAGCTCGTCCGGCGTGGAAAGGTCCTCGGCCGCGATCTCCTCGTCGTTGGCCTTGGAGAAAACCTTGTAGCCGAACAAGTCCGGGTTATCGAGCACCGACTGGTTGGGGCGCCACGGCTCGCGCGTCTCGGATGGATCCTCGCCATCGGCATCAGCATCGAACTCGTCGGTATCGGCGGAATTGGTCGCATCCTGCGTCTCGCCGTCCTCGCCGTCGGCGGTCTCCTGATCCTCGGGCTGATCCTGCCCGTCGGCGCCCTCCTGGCTGTCGTCGGCCTGCTCCTCGCCGCCGTCGGGCGTCTCCTCTTCGTCGCTCTCGCCCTCCTCCTTCTCGCCGTCGGCCGCTTCGTCGGTGAGTTCGAGGTCGCGCAATACGTCGCGCGCAATCCTGCCGAAGGCCGCCTGGTCCTCAGTGAGCTTGTCGAGCTTGTCGAGCGACCTTCCGGCACGCTCCTCGACCCAGTCGCGCCATACGTCAACCAGCGCTTGCGCTGTCTTCGGCGGCTTCTGGCCGGTGAGACGCTCGCGTACGATGAGCGAAAGCGCCTCTTCCATCGGCGCTTCGGCCTTCTCGGTCACATGCGCGAAACGACCATGCGCGTACTGGTCCTCGACCTTGGCCGAAAGATTGCTCGCCATGCCCGGCATGCGGTTGGCACCGATCGATTCGACGCGCGCCCGCTCGACGCTCTCGAATACCGCCCGCGCCGGTCCGGAGTTCGGCGCCAGCCGCCGATGCAGCTTGGTATCGTGCATGGCGGCAGTCAGCGCGAAGCTGTCGGCCCAGCCGCGGACAACGGCGATCTCCTTCTTCGTCGGTACGCGCGCCGGCTCGGGCAGCTGCACCATGTGGCCGTCGAGCTCGGGCTTGCCGGCGGCATACGACACCTGCACCTGGTCGTCGCCGGCAATCGCGCGCACGCATAGCCCGAGCGCGTTCTTGAAGGGCTCGGCCGGGGACGTCTTCTTGGAGGTGGGAGGGGCCATGGCTCTCTTGTAGGTTTCCGCTACTTCCTTACGCACTCAGGCCATCGATGTATTGAGCCAGGTCCCGGAATCCTGGCCGGTGCATCTATGACTTAGAAGCCAAATTCGCCAAACGTCGCAAATCCTTCTTGATCTCGTCATCGTTGGATCCAGCGGCGGCGGCCTCTGCTGCGGCTCTCAGTTTAGCCAGCAGTTCTTTTTCCACCAGTGGAACGAACACGCCGACCTCCTCGGCGTAGCTCCTTGCTACTAAACGTGCGTCTGCCGGCTTCATCCGCCGTATCAATAGCAGCATATTCGCAGCCGACATTATCGATCCAGTCGCGATACCGCGACGGCTCTGAACAACTTCCGCGTCGAGCGATGATTGCTGCTGATCGATCTGTTGTGTGACCCTTGCATTAAGGCGAAACGTGAAAGCTGCACCCAGCGCAATCTCTTCTCCGTATTCGGCAAGATTGTTCAATGCACTTGTCGCCGCACCGCCACCAGAAGCATAAAGCTTTACTAGGCTGCTGGAGAGAAGACTCCACTTCATCACATCTGGCAGTGGTGCCGGATTTTCGACTTGCCGCTTCGTCACAGCTTCGGTGTTCCAGAAGGTGCGCAAATGAGGAGCGGCCGCCTCGTCTGTGAGCTTCGGTGGTCTTGTGAGCCGAGACAAAATCAGCTTGAGCTTGGCACCGGCTGAAATGCCATCCCCGACAGCCTGCTTTTCGACGCCCGCCGTTGCCGCAGATTGCCCACACAATAAGAGGGCTGCGCAGGCTACCCAAAGCCCCAACCAAACTGGTCTGGAGCTTACTGGCAGCACTTCGAGGGCAAGACGTATTGATTGCGACCCCGACACATTACGAAGGCCCATTACTTGGTGCCCTTCCTCAAGATGCCACTAAACTATTGACATCGATCTCGATACCGGGCGGATCGAGCCGCAGTGGGCCGGCCGACAAAAGTCGGGTCAGGATCGTATCGTCACCCTGGCGCTGATGATGGATCAAACGCTGCTCTTCGATCAGAACGATCACGTAGTGCTGGACGCTTGCGACGCCGAAATAGCCGGTCAGCTTGAGCTGGGTGTCGAGGTTGACGCTCGACGGCGATACCACTTCCACGACTATGATCGGCGCATCGATCTTGAGGTCGTCGGCCGGCGCCTCGGGGCCGCAGTAGACGAGCGCATCCGGCTCGTACCATTTGCGGTCGCTGACGTGAACGGCGACGCCATCGGGTAGAACGTGGCACGGCAGCTTGGCCGCTTGGACAGCATCGTAAAGTGCCCGCTGAACGGCAAACTTCGTTGCAGCGTGCCCGACGCGTTCCGGCGACATGGCGATGACGGCGCCCTCGTGCAGCTCGTAGCGGCCAGGCCGGTCCTTGCACCACGCAAGGAATTCATCGACGGTGAGACCGGTCGGGAATCCGTCATCGGTCAACTTGCGTGCGGTCGCCATGGCTCGGTCTCCCGGTCGCACCTCAACTCAGTGCGACGTTCGCCGCGCTCTCGGGCAGCTCCTCGCCGAAGCAACGCTGGTAGAACTCGGCGACCAGGGCGCGCTCGAGCTCGTCGCATTTGTTGAGGAAGGTCAGCCGGAAGGCGAAGCCGACGTTGCCGAAGATCTCGGCGTTCTCGGCCCAGGTCATCACGGTGCGCGGGCTCATAACGGTCGACAAATCGCCGTTAATGAATGCATTGCGGGTCAGATCCGCGACGCGAACCATGTTCGAGACCTGCTTGCGCTTGGCGTCCGTCTTGCTGAACGACTTGACCTTGGCCAGCACGATGCGCGCTTCGTCGTCGTGCGGCAGATAGTTGAGCGTCGACACGATCGACCAGCGGTCCATCTGGCCCTGGTTGATCTGCTGCGTGCCATGGTAGAGGCCGGAGGTGTCGCCGAGGCCTATCGTATTGGTGGTCGCGAACAGCCGGAATGCCGGGTGCGGGCGGATCACCTTCGACTGGTCGAGCAGCGTCAATTTGCCCGAAACCTCGAGCACGCGCTGGATCACGAACATCACGTCCGGACGGCCGGCATCGTATTCGTCGAACACGATGGCGGTGTTCGACTGCAGGCAGTAGGGCAGGATGCCCTCCTTGAACTCGGTGACCTGCTTGCCGTCCTTCAGCACGATCGCGTCCTTGCCGACCAGATCGATGCGGCTGACGTGACTGTCGAGGTTGACCCGGACGCAGGGCCAGTTGAGGCGGGCGGCGACCTGCTCGATGTGCGTCGATTTGCCGGTGCCGTGGTAGCCCTGGATCATGACGCGGCGGTTGTATTTGAAGCCGGCCAGGATCGCGAGCGTGACATCGCGGTTGAACAGGTAGTCCGGATCGAAATCGGGGACGTGGTCGTCGCCCTTCGAATAGGCCGGCACTTCCATATCGCTGTCGATGCCAAAAACCTGACGAACGGACAGCTTGATGTCCGGCAAGCCGGCAACACCGGCCTGGGTGCCGGATTGAGCAGTGGCGCGCATTATTGTGTCGAATCCGCGATCAAATGTTGGAGGCCTCCGGCACAAACCGCGCACCGGGTCGATGGGTACTGCAGGTCAAATTCCGACCGATCGGTCGATCAGCCGAGCCCCGCCTGCTTCAAAAGGTTATAGGCTTGAATGATCTCGCGCAACTTGTCCTCTGATGCACGGTTGCCGCCGTTCACGTCGGGATGGTGCTGCTTGACGAGCTCCTTGTAGCGCGCCTTGACCTCCTGCTTGGAAGCCAATTCCGCCAAGTGCAGGGCGTCGAGAGCCTTTTTCTCGAGTGGTTTCAGGCGCCGGCTCGGGCTGGTCTCCTCGCCACGCGCCTGCCTTGCGCGCCAAGCATGGAAGCCTTGCGTGCGCGATGCGCGCGCGTCTGCAAAGCGCTGCGCTTCGGCTTCCGCACGCGTGCGGAACTCGCCGCCGGCGGCGGCATTGATACCGCTCTTCCACGTCGGGCGATGCCCATAGGCCGCCGCCCGCTGAAAGTCGGCGACGTCACGGTCGCTCATGCCGTCGAAGTAGTTGTAGGAAGCATTGTACTGGCGCACGTGGTCGGCGCAGAAGCGGAAGAACTCGCCGTCCTTGCCGCGTCCCTTCGGCGCCTTGTGCGGGCCGGGCTTGTCGCAGCCCTTCCACTCGCAAGCCGGCACCGCCGCCTTGCGTTCCTGCTTCGCCTGGCTCCGCTTGGTGATGCGGATGCTGTCGAAATATTTTGAATCTAGCTTCATGGGGCCAACAGTATGATGATCCAAGGGGACGGTTACAAGCGCTATCGAAACAGGGCAACGGAACATGATCGCACCGTGGCGCCGACGTGCCATACCCCTTGCACCCGCAATGTGCCACAATAGCGATGAGGTGACTGTTAATGTCCGCCGAAACACGCATGCGCGAGGCCCTTGCGGCCGCGCTCGCACCGACCAGGCTCGATATCGTCAACGAGAGCGAGCTGCATGCCGGGCACCGCAGCTCTCCCGGTACCGGTGAAAGTCATTTTCGCATTCTGGTCGTGTCTGCGGCATTCGCAGGCAAGTCCCGGATCGCCCGCCACCGAATCGTCAATGAACTGCTCGGCCCCGAGCTGAAGCGCGGAGTGCACGCACTGGCGCTGGCAACCTACGCGCCGGGCGAGACGATCCCGGAATGACCAGACTCAGATGATCTCGTCCTCGTCGAGGATCGGCTCGGCAACGGCCTCGCGCTCCTTGTCGCGGACAGGGCCTTTCGACGCAGCCAGCTCCTCCGACCAGGCGATGTGGAACAGCGCGTCGCCCAAATTGACGATCGGCAGCGTGGTGCGGCCGATGATGAGGCCGCGCCGCGGCGCCCGCACCGCCGCGTCCTGATCCTCGTAGGGGTTGGCAATGAAGCCGATCACGTCGCCCTCGCTCACCGCGTCGCCGATCCGCTTGGTCGTCCGCAGCACCCCACCCTCCGGCGCCCGCACCCATTTCGACGCATTGACGAACACCGGCCAATCGCGATCGTGCCCGCGCGGCGGAGGCTCGGCCCCATCCGGCAGCTCGAGCATGCCGATCTGCAGCATGACGTTGGCAATGCCATCGACGCCGGCGGAAATCGCAAACTCGTCGAACCGCAGCCCCTCGCCGCCTTCGTAGACCAGCACGTCGACGCCCGATTCGCGCGCTGCCTTGCGCAACGAGCCGGCGCGTTCGGGACTCTCCAGCACCACCTGACAGCCGAATGCCTCCGACAGCTCCCGGCATCGCGGTCGCTTGCCGAAATCCGTGCGAATCTGCGGCAGGTTCACGCGATGGACCGCGGCGCTGTGCAAGTCGATGCCGATCTGGCACCGGTTGACCACCTCGGTCAGCAGCAAGTGCGCCAGCCTCGCGGCCAGCGAACCGTTCGGCGAACCGGGAAACGACCGGTTGAGATCCCGCCGGTCGGGCAGATACCGCGACCGCCCGATGAAGCCGTAGGCGTTGACCACCGGGACGCACAGCAACGTGCCGCTGATATTGCCCGGCTGCAGTACCCGCAGCACCCGCCGGATGATTTCGACGCCGTTGAGCTCGTCTCCGTGGATCGCAGCGGTGACGAACATCGCCGGTCCGGGCCGGCTGCCATGCAGCACATGCACCGGCAGCGTCACCGGTGTGTGATTCGACAGCTTCGAAACCGGCAAATCGACGAGGCGGCGTTCACCGGGCTCGATCGATGCTCCGCCGATCCTGAAGGCTTGCCTCACGCTGCGCCCTCGAGCCGGCCTGCGCCGAGCATCGGCGCTCCGGTGTCGCGAGTGAGAAGCTCGCTTCCGAGGCCAGGCGGATTGCTTCGAAAACCGCTGACGCCCCGGCAGCGTCCCGTCTCCCGCGGCCGCACCCGGCTCGCGGCACGGCCGGTTGCGAACCACCAAAAGCGATGGGGAAGCGAATCCATCATGTGGCTGGTGTGGCTATGTTTCGAAAGTCTCCTGGCCGACGCCGCCGCGGGTGCACGGGAGCTCCATGCCCCCACATCATCCGACCTTGAAGCTCGCCTCGGTCTTGGCCTTGATCTCATCGAGCGAGACGCCGTCGGCAAGCTCCAGCAAGGTAAGGCCGGTGCCGCCCTTCTTGTCGACCGCGAACACGGCGAGATCGGTGATCACCATGTCGACGACGCCCGCCCCGGTCAGTGGCAGATTGCACTTCTTGAGCAGCTTCGATTCGCCCTTCGCCTCGTGCTCCATGACGACCACGACGCGCTTGACGCCGGCGACAAGATCCATCGCGCCTCCCATGCCCTTGACCATCTTGCCCGGGATCATCCAGTTGGCGAGATCGCCATTCTCCGCCACCTGCATGGCGCCGAGGATCGACAGGTCGATGTGGCCGCCGCGGATCATCGCGAAGCTGTCCGCGCTCGAGAAGTAGCTGGTGGTCGGCAGCTCGGTGATCGTCTGCTTGCCGGCATTGATGAGGTCGGGGTCCTCCTCGCCCTCGTAGGGGAACGGCCCCATGCCGAGCATGCCGTTCTCGCTCTGCAGCTGCACCGACATGCCGGCGGGGATGTAGTTCGACACCAGCGTCGGAATGCCGATGCCAAGGTTGACGTAGAATCCGTCGCGCAATTCCTTGGCCGCGCGCGCTGCCATCTGATCACGGGTCCAGGCCATGAGAGCTTCCTCTTTCAGATTTCGGAGCCGGCGCCGGCCGGAGCGGCCGGTGGGCGGGGACGGGTGGTGCGCTGCTCGATACGCTTGCCGGCGCCCTTGGCCTCGATGATGCGCTGGACGAAGATGCCGGGCGTGATGATGTGGTCGGGGTCGATCTCGCCTGGCCTCACCAGGTGCTCGACCTGGGCAATCGTGACCTTGCCCGCCGAAGCCATCATCGGATTGAAGTTGCGCGCCGTCTTCCGGTAGACGAGGTTGCCCTCGGTATCACCCTTCCAGGCGTGGACGATCGACAGATCGGCGACGAGGCCACGCTCCATGACGTACTTCTCGCCATCGAACTCGGCGATAGGCTTGCCGTCCGCGATGATGGTTCCGTAACCGGTCTTGGTATAGAAAGCAGGAATGCCGGCGCCGCCGGCGCGGATGCGCTCGGCGAGGGTACCCTGCGGGTTGAACTCGAGCTCGAGCTTGCCCGACAGGTACTGCTCGGCGAAAAGCTTGTTCTCGCCGACGTACGACGAGATCATCTTCTTGATCTGCCGCGTCTCGAGCAGAAGGCCCAGTCCAACGCCGTCGACGCCGGCGTTGTTCGAGATGACGGTGAGATTCTTGACGCCCAATTCCTTGATCGCTCCGATCAAGAGATCCGGAATCCCGCACAATCCGAATCCGCCCGACATGATCACCATGTCGTCCTTGAGCACGCCCGCTACCGCTGCCGTGGCGTCAGCATAGACTTTTCTCATATCAAGCCATCCTCGCGTTGACCCGGCCGCGCCCAGCGCAGTCGTGCGGCTGTCGAAAGTTCGAGAATTCCATTTCGGGGGATCGCCATCGAGCTCAGCCCACTCGTGCTGGTTTTAGCCTGTTGGATGCAGCGCGCAAGCGCAGAAGATGCCGCGCGCATCGCGATCATCCACTGTCGCGCAGCGGCCTGTCACAGATTTGTACAATTGGCGAGTAGCCATGATGGTCGCTTCGCGCTAAGGCTGATCCAGTGAACACGATCCAATTCGCCCTTGAGAGCCACACGCAAGCACAATGTTGCACGGCTCGTGATCAGCGATTAAATATCGCGCGGGGCAACGACAGATCGATGCGATAGTCGCGGCGCGGGGATGCGGCGGCAAGTTCGGCCAAAGTCTGTTTGCTTGTGAGCTCTGGCGATCTCGAAGGGTGGGATACATGATCAGCGGGGGGGCAAGACAGCGCTTTAGTTCCGTTGCTCTCGCGCTGCTTGGGACCCTTCTGATCGGCGGCATCGCCGCACCGATCATCGTCTCGATCGGATCGGACCGGATTTCGGTCAGCAGCAGCAGCCTGGTTGCAGCTCCCAGGGACAGCGTGATCGTGACAACGCCGACGCCGCTCGGCCAGTCGCGATTGATCACGCTGGACCGAGGTTTCCTCTATCCCGCCGATGCTTTCGGGCGCGCGCTCGAAACGCCGCTGAGCCGGGCGCAGCTCGCCAGCGGCGGCACTCGGATCGTGATCGAGAACGGCTATCTGCGCCTGCGCGGCGCCAGCGCCGGCGACGCCCCCGGGGCAACCTCGCCGCTGCTCGACGCGCTCGCCGGCCTGCAGTTCGAATCGGTGTTCCTGCGCAAGACGACGGTGCTGGTGGCTCTGCCCGACGGCCGCACCGAGGCCGTGACCGACATCGACGGCGAGGTCACGCATCGCCGCAAGTCGGCGGTGACTCTGAAGGGTCGCGGCGAACTGCGCGGCCAAAGGGTGACGTTCGAGCTCACCACGGGCTTGGCGAATGACCCGCGCCCCGGCACCACCGTGCCATTGAAACTCTCGATCAAGAGCGTGCTGGCGGACCTGTCGTTCGATGGCCGGGCCAACGTGGTCGGAGCGGCGAATATCACCGGAGCCGTGGAGATCAAGGTACCGCACGTGCGCCAGATCGCCCGTTGGTTCGGGGCGCCTTGGTCGAACGGCAACGGATTGCGCAACCTGCAGGCCCAGGGGGAAATCGAGTGGGCCGGGCCGGCGATCGCATTCAATCGAGCCTTGGTGCTGATCGACGGCAACGAGGCAACCGGTACATTGCACCTCAACTTCACCGCCGCGAGGCCGTCGATCGGCGGCACGCTCGCGCTGAAGTCGCTCGACCTAGGGCGATATTTCCCGAGCCAGACTGCATCCCTGCCGGGATCGACCGGCAGCGCTTGGAGCTGTCTGCTCGCCACCGATTTGAGCTTGCCGCTGCTGCAGCACTTCGATGCGGATCTGCGGCTTTCTGCCGACAAGGTCGTGCTCGGCCGGTTGCAGCTCGGCAGATCGGCGGCGACAGTGATGGTGTCGCAGGGGCGCATGCTGGCCGATCTCGGTGCTTTCGAGTTCGACGGCGGCAGAGGCAGCGGCCAGCTCAGCGCCGACATGACCGGCTCGATCCCTCGCCTGACCATTCGCGGACGGCTCGAGGAGGTCGACGCCCAGCGCCTTTCGGCGAGCATGTTCGGTCATTCGGTGCTGACCGGGCGCGCAACGATCACGACGGATGTCTCGTCCTATGGGCGCACCGGTGACGACCTGTTCCTCTCCTCCAACGGCAAGCTGAATATCGAGATCCGCAATGGCGGCCGGCTTGGCGTGGATCTGCGGACGCTGGCCAGCGCGTCACAACGGCGGGCGGCGGAAGGCTGGGGCGCTGCCGTGCGCGGCACGACCGCCTTCAGCGAGTTCAATGGTGTGTTTGCTATCCGCTCCGGGGCGCTGCTGGCCGACGATGTCAGCGCGTTGTCGGGCGACACGATGACAACGCTTTCCGGTCAGATCGACGTGCCGACCAGTCGGCTGAACGCCACCGTCGAGCAAATAGCGGCGTCTGCGGACTCGATGAAGCCGGCCACCAACGCCGCCCCGACGCTGTCACTCCAGGTATTCGGCCCTTGGCTGCGACCGACGGTCCGCAACGAGATCGGGCGCGAGCGGGCGGCGGATCCGTCGCTACCGCATGATCCCACGCCGGCACGGCTGTGAGTGACCGTGCACGCCCAACTCAACTGACGTCGTTGAGGTGACAAGCCGATTGCCGGCCGGGAGCGATCTCGCGCAGTATCGGCGCCTCGGCGCGGCAACGCGCAACGGCATGCGGGCAACGCGGGTGGAAGTGACAGCCCGGAGGCGGCGCCAGCGGCGACGGGATCTCGCCCTTGACCGGCTGGAATTTGCGTTTCTCACGCCCCAGTCGCGGCACCTCGGCAAGCAGCGCGCGCGCATAGGGATGGTTGGGTCCGTCCCCGATCAGCGCCTCCGTCGGCGCCATCTCGACGACGCGCCCGAGATACATGATCACGATGCGGTCGGCGATATGCTGCACGACACCGAGGTCGTGACTGATGAACAGGTAGGTGAGGTCAAAGTCGCGGCGCAGATCCATGAACAGGTTGATGACCTGCGCCTGGATCGACACGTCGAGAGCGGCAATCGCCTCGTCGCAGACCAGGAATTCGGGCTTCACGGCAAGCGCACGGGCAATGCCGATCCGGCTTCGCTGGCCACCGGAGAACTGGTGCGGATAGCGGCGCTTGAAGTCGGGGTCGAGGCCGACCCGCTTCAGCATGTCGTCGACATAAGCCTGGACGCCGGCCTTTGACACCAGGCCATGCACCAGCGGCGCCTCGCCGACGATCGCCTCGACACGCGCCCGCGGATTGAGCGAAGCATAGGGGTCTTGGAAGATCATCTGCACGGCAAGGCGTGCCTTGTGCGCATCGCCGGGAGCAAGGCTCGCGCGATCACGCCCCTTGAACAGCACCTGCCCCCCGGTTGGCGGCAGCAATCCGGCGATCATCCGGCCGAGCGTGGACTTGCCGCAGCCCGACTCGCCAACGAGGCCGACGACCTCGCCCTTGGCGAGCGACAAGCTCGACACCGTCGACCGCGTGAACGGTCTCCTCCACCGCGCCCGAGCCGAGCCGAGCCGCAATCCGGCCGGCAAAGTCGAGCTTGCGGACGAAGCGCTTCGACAGTCCACGCGCCTCGATGATCGGTGCCATGGAATTCATCTCACCGCCTCGACTGCTAGCGGGTGGTGACAACGCACCTGCCGATTGGATCCCAGCTGCGATATCGGCGGCTCGATCCTGCAATCGGCGGTCGCGCGCGGGCAGCGCTCGGCAAAGGCGCAGCCGGCCGGCAGATTGAGAAGTGACGGCGTCATGCCGGGAATCTGGGTCAGGCGGTGACCGCGCTGATTTCTGGTCGGCACCGATCCGAGCAGACCGTGCGTGTAGGGATGCAGCGGATGCGAGATCACGTCGTCGGCGATGCCGGTCTCGACCACCCGGCCCGCGTACATCACCGCAACTCGATCGGCCAGCGCCGAGATCACCGCAAGGTCATGCGAGATCCACACCATGGCCGTACCCGTCTTGCGGCACAGCTCCTGCGCCTCGAACAGGATCTGCGCCTGGATCGTCACGTCGAGCGCGGTCGTCGGCTCGTCGGCGATCACCAGGTCGGGCTTGTTGATGAAAGCGATGGCGATTGCAACCCGCTGGCGCATGCCGCCCGACATCTCGTGCGGGTAGGACTTGAGCCGCCGCTCCGGCGAGGCAATGCCGACGAGCGCCAGCGCATCACGGGCGCGCTCGAGCGCCTCGGCGCGGCTCACCGCCTGATGCGCCAGAACCGCCTCCGTCATCTGCGTGTCGATGCGCAGGACCGGATTGAGCGTCATCATCGGGTCCTGGAAGATCATCGCGATGCGGTTGCCGCGCAGTCGCCGCATCCGCTCCTCGTCGAGCCGCGTGATGTCCTCGCCCTTGAAGCGCACGGCGCCGGATACGATGCGTCCGGGCGGATCGATCAATCCCAGGATCGAGAAGCCGGTGATCGACTTGCCGCAGCCAGACTCGCCGACCAGTCCAAGAATCTCTCCTGCGCCGACGTCGAAGCTGACGCCGTCGACCGCCTTGACGACGCCGGCCTTGGTGAAGAAATGCGTCTTCAGCTGATCCACCTGCAGCGTCGGCGCCCCGCTCATCGCTTCAACCTCGGATTGAGCGCGTCGCGCAGCTGATCGCCGACGAGGTTGATGGAGACGATCGTCGCAAGCAGCACGAGGCCGGGGAAGAAGCTGATCCAGTATTTGTGCGATAGCATGTATTCGAAGCCGTTCGAGATCAGCAGTCCGAGCGACGGCTCGGTCTGCGGCAGGCCGACGCCGAGGAACGACAGCGTCGCCTCGAGGGCGATCGCATGCGCGGTCTGCACCGTCGCAACCACGATCAGCGGCGCGAGGCAGTTGGGCAGAATGTGCTTGAACAGGATCCGCGACGACGACAGTCCGAGGCAGCGGGCGGCCTCGATGTATTCCTTGCGCGCCTCGACCAGCGCCGTGCCCCGCACCGTGCGGGCATAGTAGGCCCATTGCACCGTGACCAGGGCAACGATGATCTTGTCGACGCCCTTGCCCAGGACGGCGATCAGCATCAGCGCCAGCAGGATCGCCGGGAAGGAAAGCTGCAGGTCGACGATCCGCATGATCAGCGTCTCGGTGCGCCCGCCGGCGTAGGCCGCGACCATGCCGACGACGGCGCCGATGACCATCGCGATCAGTCCGGACATCACGCCAACCAGCAGCGAGATGCGCAAGCCGTAGATCATCGCGCTCAGCAAGTCACGGCCGGCGCCGTCGGTACCGAGCCAGTGAGTATAGTCGCCTGACGAGGACTTGGTGCCGGGCGGCAGGCGGCTGTCCAGTACGTCGACCTGGGCGAGGTCGTAAGGGTTCTGTGGCGTGATCCAGGGCGCGAGGACCGCCAGCACGACGATCAGCAGTAGAACGAGCAGCGCCAGCGTCGCAATGCGGCTCTCCAGGAAGTCGGCGGCAAAGCGCCGGAACGGCGTCTCGACCGCCGCTTTCGACGCGGCCGGAACTGTCACGGCTGGCGGCTCGGCGAGGCTCATGCGCTTCCCTCGCCCAGCCGCACACGCGGATCGAGAACCGAATACAGCACGTCGACAACGAGATTGATCACCACGAACATCAGCACGATCAGTATCAGGTAGGCGACGATCACCGGCCGATCGAGGCTCTGGATCGCGTGGATCAGCAGCTTACCCATCCCCGGCCAGGCGAAGATCGTCTCGGTGACGACGGAGAAGGCGACCAGATTGCCGAACTCGAGCCCGAGCACCGTCACCACCGGGATCAGGATGTTCTTCAACAGGTGGACGCCGATCACGCGGCGCTGCGACAGCCCCTTGGCCCGGGCGAACTTGATGTAGTCCTGGTGCAAGGCCTCGCGGGTGCCGGCACGCGTCAGTCGCACGACGAGGCTGATCTTGAGCAGCGCCAGGTTCAGTGCCGGCAGCAGCATGTGAGCAAGTCCGTCGAGCGTGAACAGGCTGGAGGTCAGCCCGAGCACGGTTGCTGTCTGCCCCCGACCGGTCGACGGCAGCCAGCCGAGCATCACCGCGAACACCATGATCAGCATCAATCCGACCCAGAACGTCGGCAACGAGAAGCCGACGATCGACGCCGCCATGATCGTCTTCGAGACGGGGCTGTCGGGCTTCAGTCCAGCATAGAGGCCGAGCGGAATGCCGAACACCACCGCCATCATCACGGCGGCAAGCGCCAGCTCGATCGTTGCCGGCATGCGCTGCAGGATCACCTTCAGCGCCGGTTCGCCGAAAATGAACGAGCGGCCGAGATCGCCGCTCAATGCTCCGGTCAGGAAGTGCCAATACTGCTCCCAGATCGGCCGATCGAGGCCCAGCGCGTGGATGGCCGCCTCGATGTCTTTCTGGTCGGCCTGCGGATTGATCAGGAGGTAGACCGGGTCGCCGACCACGTGCACGCCGAAGAATACGATCAGCGACATGGCAAGCACCACGCCGACGCTCTGCATCAGCCGGCGCAGCACGAACGCGGTCATGTCGGTCGCCTCCCGAACCAGCGTTCAGTCCTTGGTAACGCCCGTCACCAGCGTGTACTCGTTCGACCGGGCGGCAATCTTGAGCCCTTTCCTGGTGCCCCAGGTGTTGACCGGATAGTGCGAGGGGATGATTGCCACGTCCTCGATCGCGAGCTCGACGGCCTGCGCCAGCAGCGCACCGCGCTTCTCGTCGTCAACGGTCGCGAGAGCCTCGGTGACCAGCTTGTCGAGCGCCGGGTTGGAATAGCGGCCGCGATTGGCGGTACCGAAGCCCTTGTCCTTGTCGAAGGTGCCGACCAGCGGTTTCAGCGAACCCGACGTCTCGCTGGTATCGGACGACCAGCCGACCAGGATGAACGAGAACTCCGGCAGGCCGCCGGCGCCGGCCGAGGCCCGGCTGAAGAACACCGCCGGCGGCAGCGTCTCGATCGACGTCTCGATGCCGGCGCGCGTCAGCATCTGCGCCACCGCCTCGGCGATCTTGACGTCGTTGGTATAGCGACCGTTGGGACCGTGCAGCGTCATCTTGAAGCCGTTCGGATAGCCCGCCTCGGCCAGCAGCTTTTTCGCGCCCGCGAGATCATAGCCGACCGGCTTCAGCTTCTTCGACACGCCGAAGAACTGGTCGGCGAGGAACTGGCTCGCCGGCAGCGCCACGCCCTCCATCACGCGAGCCACGATGGCATCGCGATTGATCGCCTTCGATATCGCCAATCGGACTCGCTTGTCCTTCAGCGGATTCTTTATCGCCGAGCCGTCCTTGGCCTTGATGAAGGGTGACTCGTCGCGGAAATGATCCATGTGGAAATAGATCACGCGATTGGAAACGCCCTGGCTCAATGACACCTTGGGCTCCGTCTTCAACCGCTCGATATCGGCCGTCGGCACGTCCTCGATCACGTCGACGTCACCGGCCAGCAGCGCCGCAACGCGTGCCGGGCCCGCCTTGATCGGCTTGAACGTGAGCTTGTCGTAGGCGGCCTTGGTGCCCCAATAGTCGGCATTACGCACCATCTCGATCCGGTCGCCAGGCACGAATGCGCCGAACTTGTACGGGCCGGTGCCGACCGCCGCCTTGCCGGAGTTGTAGTCCTCGGTCTTGGCGCCGTCGCCGGACTTCTTGGAGACGATCAGCAGGTTGGTCATCTCCGTCGGCAGCAGGGGTGCCGGTGCCGCCGTCGCGATCTGCACGGTGAGGTCGTCGACCTTCTTCAGCGTCTTGCCCTTGATTGCCGAGGCGAAGCTCGAGGGACTGTTGGGCACGTTGGCCGCGCGCTCGAACGTAAACGCGACGTCGTCGGCCGTGAACGGCGACCCGTCGTGCCATTTGACGTTCGGCCGCAGCTTGAACTCCCAGACGTTGCCATCGATCACCTTCCAGCTGACGGCCAGGCCGGGGATAAGCTTGCCGGTCGGATCGGTCTCGACCAGTCGCTCGAACAGGTGGCTGAGAATGGCATTGTTTGGGGTCAGATTGTGGAAGTGCGGATCCATTGCCGAAGGCTCGGCCGCCAAACCGATCCTGAGATCCTCAGCCGCGACAGGAGTAGCCGCGACCATCGCCGCCACGACAGCGGCGCCGCACCATCCGAGCCATAAGCGAGCCATTGATCCTCCCCGTCGTCATGCAAACACTATTGCCGCCGACGAGGCTAACACACGAGCCTGAGGTGCCAACAGTCCCTTCGATCGCACCGGATCGCCGCCTGCCTGGAACGGGAAGCGACACCTCGGGTCAGAACGGGCGGCGCGGACCGGTATCGACGTGGAACAGACCGCCGCCATAATGCTTGAAGCCGCCGCCGAGGCCCGCCAGGTAGGCCGCGGCACCGGCGATGTTGCCGCTGACGCGGAAGTCGACCGCATCGCCGGACAAATGATAGGACTTCGGCGCCCCGCCCGAACGGGAGTTCTCGCCGCGGCTGCGACAGGTGGACGAGACGGTGACACTGCCGTAGTTGGCCGCGACGGCCGCCACCACCCCCCGCAGGGTGCCATTGAGGCAGCCGGAATTCGCCGCCCAACGGACGTTGCCGCCGGCCGAAAGGCTGCCCTCCTGGGGTGGCGCGCTGAGCTCGGCGCCGCCGCCGAGGCTGGCGACCTGGCGTCCGCGACCGCGGCGGCCACGCGAGGCGCCGGTATCGTCATCCGACGAGCGCGACGCGGTGCGCCGACCCGCCGAGCGTTCCGCGCTACGCACGGCGTCGGCGCCGAACCTGGTGAACTGGCCGCCGCTCAACGTCTCGAGCGATCCGTCGGCACGAGCCGGCGAAGACGTGCTTGCGACAAAGCCGAACAATGCAACCGCAAGTCCGAGAATATTGCCGCCCGGCAGAGCCAGCTTGACGAAGGTACGCACTACGATTTCTCCTCGACCGTTTTGCCGGTGCGAAGAAGCGAGGCATTACCTGAGGCATCCGCCCGACCGTCTCCCGGCACGGGCGGACCCATAGGCTCGAATGTCCTGATTTGAGACAGCAAACTGGCTCGTTGGTTAACGATAAAGTCTAGATCAAAGTAAATGCGGCGTGATTACTTAGCTGCTATTGCACTCTCATGCTTTCCGCACATCTGCGGCCGACACCGGGCGGGGCGCCAACGACCAGCTGAACCACTCGACCCGAGCCCCTACTAAAGACGCCCCCTACCAAAGAATGCCGTCCGGCAAGGCGTCCCTTCCGCCGCGCAGAAGCCGCGCCAATACGCACTCTCGTGGTGAACGAAGGCCTCTTCGCCAAAAGGCTATGCGCCGATCGGCTAATTGACCAAAGCGGGTCCGATCGTGCTCCCGTAGAGCAGCCAGATTGGCGGTTCAACGTATCGCCAGTTTGTCTCGCCACCACCCGATCGAAGTGTAGCCACGCCCCCTTCGGCTCGTCGCCGAAGCGTGCCGGCTGTCGCCTCGATAACCGTCAAATGTCCAATGATCGGGCGGGAATGGGATCAACAGCGCAACCAGGGGAAAGGGCCCAGGACATGACAATGACGACGACCCTGCCGGCACTCGAGGCGCGCAAGCGCCCGATGACGGCCGAGGAGCGGAAGGTGATCATCGCCTCATCCGCAGGTACGATCTTCGAGTGGTACGATTTCTATCTCTACGGCTCGCTTGCCGCGATCATCGGCGCGCAGTTCTTCAGCGCCTATCCCGAGGCGACGCGCAACGTCTTCGCGCTGCTCGCCTTCGCCGCCGGCTTCATCGTGCGTCCGTTCGGCGCGCTGGTGTTCGGCCGCCTCGGCGACCTCGATCGGCCGCAAGTACACCTTCCTCATCACCATCCTGATCATGGGTCTGTCGACGTTCCTGGTCGGCTGCCTGCCGAGCTACGAAACGATCGGCATCGCCGCGCCGGTCGTGCTGATCGCGCTGCGCATGGCCCAGGGCCTCGCGCTCGGCGGTGAGTACGGCGGCGCCGCGATCTACGTCGCCGAGCACGCGCCCGCAGAACAGGCGCGGCTATCTTCACGAGCTTCATCCAGACGACCGCGACGCTCGGTCTGCTGCTCTCGCTCGTCGTCATCATGTTCACGCAGATCTACGTGAACGCCAACTTCCCGATGCAGCAGGTCGTCCTCAACGGCACTGCTGTCGTCGCCGCCGACGGCAAGCCGGCGATGATCACGCCTTCAACGCCTGGGGCTGGCGCATTCCGTTCCTCGTCTCGATCGTGCTGCTGCTGGTCTCGCTCTACATCCGGCTGCAGATGAACGAGATGCCCGGCCTTCAAGAAGATGAAGGAGGAAGGCTCGATGTCGAAGGCGCCGCTGACGCGAGGCCTTCGGCCAGTGGAAGAACGCCAAGATCGCGCTGCTCGCCTTGCTCGGCCTCGTCGCCGGCCAGGCCGTGGTCTGGTACACCGGTCAGTTCTACGCCCTGTTCTTCCTGCAGAAGCATCCTGAAGGTCGACAGCTTCACCGCGAACGTGCTGATCGCGTGGTCGCTGATCGCTCGGCACCGGCGGCTTCATCGTGTTCGGCGCGCTGTCCGACCGGATCGGCCGCAAGCCGATCATCCTGCGCGGCTGCCTGATCGCGGCGATCACCTACTTCCCGCTGTTCAAGCTGATGACCAAGACCGCCAATCCGGCTCTCTACGAGGCGCACCAGAACACCCCGGTCATCGTGACGCCGACCCGGCCGACTGCTCGTTCCAGTTCAACCCGACCGGTACCGCCAAGTTCACCAGCCCGTGCGACGTCGCCAAGGCGGCGCTGGCCCGCGCCTCGGTGAACGCGACGATCGGTCGCCGCGCCGGTCGGCACGTCGGCGACGGTCAAGATCGGCAGCCAGGAGCCGATCGCGGCCAAGGATCCCAACTTCGCCAAGAAGCTTGCAGCCGCGCTGACGGCCGCCGGCTACCCGGCCGCCGACAACCCGAGCGTCGTGAAGATCCAGATCGAGCCCAAGGACGGCCTCGCGAACTTCGCCAAGATGTTCGACATCTGGACAGCGCAGCGCCTCACGCTGATCGGCATTCTGACCATCCTGGTGATCTACGTGACGATGGTCTACGGCCCGATCGCCGCCGCGCTGGTCGAGCTGTTCCCGACCCGCATCCGCTACTCCGGCCTGTCGCTGCCGTATCACATCGGCAATGGCTGGTTCGGCGGGCTGCTGCCGGCGACCTCGTTCGCCATGGTGGCGCAGACCGGCGATCATCTACTTCGGCCTGTGGTATCCGATCGTCGATCGCGCTGATGACCTTCGTCATCGGCATGCTGCTGGTTCCCGAGACCTACAAGCGCGACATCTTCAAGCACTAGCGCAGGCATCGAGACACCAGTCCAGCGATATATTGGCATCGAGAATTCAGGCCCCGCGGCAGGCAACTGCCGCGGGTCTTGCGTTGGCCGGATGCAGAAGTCAGAACTCGGCGCAGATCTCGCGTACGGTTCGCCGCAGCCAGAGATGGCCGGCGTCACCTTCAAACCGCTCGTGCCACACCATATAGATCAGCATCTTGCCGACATCGAACGGCAGCTTGTGGATCTCGATCTCGTCCAGCGAACGGCAGAACTCGGCCGTGCAAAGCGGCAGCGAGGCGACGAACCCCTGCTCGACGACGATGCGAACGGCACTGAGCAGGCCCGGCACGGAGAACTTGACGACGCGGCTCAAGCCGACGTTCTGCAGCCGCTCGGTCACCGGCAGCACGCTGGTGGTGCGCACCGACGCAAGGGCAACTTGCGGCAGCGTCTGGTAGAGCTCCGTGGTGAGGCCGCCTTCGAGACGCGGATGGCCCTTCTTCGCGATCAGCACGATCTCCTGCTCGCTGACGACCTCGCAGCGATAGCCGGGCTCGTTGATCGGTCGATAGTCGAGTGCCAGCCAGCTCTCGCCGAACCGCAGATCGTTCAGCACATTGAAGGCGCGCGCGCTCGAGATGTGAAAATCAAGCCCCGGCGCGTCGGCGACCCGAGCGGCGAGCTTAGGCACGATCAAGGCATCGGCCGCGGAAGGCAGATCGAGCGTGATCGTTCGCGTCTCGGTCTGGGGCTCGAACCGATCGACGCCAGAAACCGAAGATTTGATGAGCGCCATTGCCGCCCGCACGCCGTTCCACATGCTCAGCGCTCTTGGCGTCGGCTTCATGCCGGCACCGGTGCGCAGGAACAGGTCGGCGCCGACGGCCTCTCGCAAGCGGCCGAGCGATTGGCTGACGGCAGGGGCCTTCATGCCCAGCCGCTGAGCCGCCCGTTTCACCGAGCGCTCCGCCATCACGGCATCGAAAACGATCAGCAGATTGAGATCAAGGTTGTCAGGCATGCCCGTCGACGCAATCCAGTCATCAAATTGAGGTTGAGCCCGGCGATACCGCAATCGAATCGCCGGGCTCGCGCTAACACTTGTTCAGAACAATAACGAGTTGAATTGCCTGCCGCTCATTGATCATGATCAATTTGTAGAGAAATCGGCATCGGCCGGTCGCCCAGTCAAAGGCCCTCGATCGTCGCGGCCGGCCCGTGGAATCACCTTTTCCGCGAGCCAGTTTGCGAATTCACGGCGATGGATGCCGACATCGAGCACGTCGCGGCCGATGCCATAGCGCCAGGCGAGGTCCTTCCTCCCCGGATCGCGATGCAGCGTCATATAATCGGCGGCGAGGGCGTCGACTTCGGCCTCGGAGGCGGCAAATCCGTCGTTGATCAGGCGCTGCGCCCGGCGCCGGAACAGTGCGGAGATCTGGCCCAGGCCGAACTCCGGATGATACTGCACGCCCCAGAAGGAGCAGCCCTCGCGCTCGATCACCGCCGCCTGGATCGCGCTGATTTCGTTGCCGGCGAGAACTTGTGCATCGGCCGGCAGCACGCAGACCTCGTCCTGGTGGACGCAAACCGCGTCGAATACGTCGGCCTTGCCGGCAAACATCGGATGGTCGCGGCCGGCTTTGGTGAGCCGGATCTGACGGGCGATGCCGATCTCGTAGCCACTTGGATTGAGGTGCACTTTGCCGCCCAATGCCACGGCCATCACCTGCAGTCCCCAGCAACTGCCGAAGCAGGGCACGCCGGATGCGAACGCGGCGCGGGCAAGCTCGATCTGGCCGGTCACCGCCGGCTTCGTCTCGTAGGCTCCGAGCGGCGAGCCGGTCCAGGCGATACCGTCGAAATCGGCGAGTTGCATGCCCTGTGGCAATTGCTCGCCATCGGCGGCGCCAAGAATGAAGCAGTCCAGAGCCGCCGCTCCGCCTGCCATCTGCGATTTCAGCGCCTCGGCGTAGTTTGCGCCGGAGCGCGATCCGCCAAGCGCGACAAGCGCCTCCTGTCCGGCAGCGGGGCTGCCATCGATCACCAACACACGAGCATTCATTGTCCCGGTCCCCGAAATACTGCTCTCGCCTTCGCCGCCATGCTATCGCGATCATGCCCGATCGAGCTACCGAGGGCGTGTCATGCCACGGCGTCGAGCAGCGCCGTCGCGGCGCCGTGCGCCTCGAAGCCCTGCGCCATTATCCGGCCGCTGCGCGCGTCGGCGATCATTACCAGTCGCGTGCGCGCGTTCAAGATCGGTGCCGCGAGCCAGGGCAAGTCGCCATCGAACTCGGTCGACACCGTTGCCATCTGGCAGGCCCGGCCGGCGCTATCGCTGCCGCGTGCCCGGCCACGCCAGCCAGGCGCCTGCCAGTTGTTGGCGGCGACACCGGGGCCATCGTGGACATGGGCAGCCGTCTCGGTCCGCTCTATTACGCAGGTCTCGCTTCGGACAATGCCGGCGAGGCTGAAGATCGCCGGCGAAGCGATCGGCACCTCGACCAACATGCGGCGCGCCGTCGCGTAATCCGATGCCCGCTCGAATACCGTCCGCAGCAAGTGCGCCGGCGTGGCGTGCGGCATGCCCCAGACCCGGCCCTTGTTGATCGCCCAGTCGAGCGGCATCAGCCCACCGCCGGCCCTGCGCATCGGCGCCTGATTGAGCGCGGCGGAAAAGCGGCCCGGCGCCATCGCCTGCAGCACGCCGCCGTAGCCGGGCCACGTCAGCGTGACGAACGAACCGGCACCTCCGGCGACGGTCGCGGCAAGAATATTGCGGCCGAGCCCATGCGTGCGCCAGTCGAGCACGCGAACAAGGCGTGCCGAACCGCGATCCGGACTCGGCGCCACGCGGCACGTGCAGCCCCAGTCGTAGTTCACGCTCAGGAAGTGCGCGCCCGGTCGACCAAGCCTGGCCGCCACCGCGTCGATCTCGGCCAGGTAGGCATTGTCGTGCCGCACCAGCCACCGGCGTGACAGCCGATCGAGGCTTCGCAGCACCGGCCGCGGAACGCCCCGGGTCGCAACATCGAGCAGTCTCTGCGCTCGCGATTGCTCGGCCTCGAGCGTCTCGAGCGGAAACGCCGCGCCGACCGAGAGTGTCGGAATTCTCGGGAGATCGGACGGGCGGGCGAGCATGGCGGCGACCTGTCGAGGGGCGGTTTGCATTTGACTGTGAACATAGTTCACATCATCTGCAGAATACAAGACCAAACCGGCATTGCGATGGCGATCCCCGTGCGCACGCGGAAATGCAAGGGCGCGGCTCCAGACCGCCCGCAGTCGTTTGGTCACTTGTCGTCTCGGCGGTGTCGATCGAGACGCGACTACGCGCCGCGGGTCAGCATTATCCTGGCGCTCGGTGACAACCGAAGAGGGAGCTACGTTGCCGCCCGGGTCACCCGCAAACCTCTCGCGAATTTGGCACTCGCGGTCGGCGATGTTGTATTTGCCTGGATCACGAGCGTGGCGCACCTTGCCTCGCGATCGAGCCCAGTGACACGACCAACACGAGGAAATGAGGCATGAGGATCAGCGCGCGCAATCGGCTCAAGGGCCGGATCGTCGAGGTAAGAAAAGGTGCGACGACCGCACACGTCCGCATCGATGTGAATGGCACCGTCGTGACGGCCTCGATCACCAATGAAGCCGTTGATGAGCTGGGCCTTGCCGTCGGTCAGGAGGCCTATGCCATCGTCAAGGCCTCGGACGTCATGGTTGGAACAGATTGAGGCCTTGCGATGGTTCGCTTGAATGAGATCAGAGATGGAGAGGCGTCGGTCTTGCCGCCGCCCGCGACTGATGCCGGCCTAATCTTCATCGGCCGCATCCACACGCCGTGGACCGATCGGCTGACATGCCCGCGGCAAGGTCGCCTGGATGGCCCGACTTGCCGGATCGAGGTCTTCGAGCCTTGGGTCGCTGCCCTCGACGGCATTGAAGAATTCGAGAGACTGGAGGTGCTGTACTGGCTGCATGAATCCCGCCGCGATCTGGTGCGCCAGAGCCCGCGCAACGACGGCCTCGCGCGCGGCACATTCAGCCTGCGAACTCCGGTCCGCCCCAATCCGATCGGGACACAGATTGTCAGGCTCGTCTCGGTCGAGGGTGCAACGGTTTCCGTTTCCGGCCTCGATTGCCTCGACGGCACGCCGTTACTCGACATCAAACCTGATCGTACACTGTTCACTCCGATAGCGCCGCGACAGGCGGGAGACGACGAAACGGGAGACCCGGCATGACCGTGCCCGGCCGGTGGCACCAGGGGATCGCTTGTTCCGTGTACGATCAATATCGATGCCGTGATCGTTGCCGGGTGCGCGCCCAAATCGCCCGTCGCGGCAATGGCTGCAATCTGTCGGCCTGAACCGGCGGGATCATAGGACCGCTTGGCTGTGCCTCAGGCTGGATTGTCGAGACTGAACGCGCTTGACTTTTCGTCATAGGCAAAGACTTCGCCGTACCGGGCCAATGAGATGACAGCGCGCAAGGTGGCGTCGGCGGCGGCCTCGGCCATGTGATCCTCGAGCTCGTCCTTGAAGCGCGTAATCGGCGCACGATGCGCGGGGCGTTCATCGAGCACGCGCTTGATGTGGGCAACGATCGGCACATGGGTGAGGAGGTGCAGGCGGAACAGGGCTTTTCGCTCGTCGACGCCGAGCTTCGCGAAGCGCCGCCCGGCCTCGGTCAGCTTGATGTCACCTTCGGCGAGATCGGCAAAGCGCAGGAGTTGCAATACCTCGGAGATCCGCAACAGATCATCGGCTTCCATGTGCAGGGCATCGACGAGAACCGGCAGGTCGGCGTGGCCCTGATAGGGCGCTGCCGCAAGTGTTTCCATAAGACCTGAGAGCGCATTCGATGAGACACGAGGCAGCACCATGCTGATGCCCGTACCCGCGAAGCCCCCTTGCCGGGCCGCGGCAGAAGCCCGCGCCGTCATTCGCCCGTAGATTTCATCGACGAGGGCACGGAAGGTCGGATCGAGGCGATCGCGTGGCTGCGGCAGCTCGACTTTGATCTCGGAGTTGATGCGGCCAGGATTTGAGGACATGAGCAGGATGCGATCCGACATCAGCACCGCTTCCTCGATGTTGTGCGTCACCATGAGAATGGCGCGGATCGGCAACCGGCCCTCGCACCACAAATCGAGCAAATCGGTTCTCAGCGTCTCCGCGGTCAGCACGTCGAGCGCGGAGAACGGCTCGTCCATCAGCAGAAGCTTGGGGTGCATGACGAGGGCGCGGGCGAAGCCGACGCGCTGGCGCATGCCGCCCGACAACTCCTTGGGATAGGCGCTCTCGAAACCGTCAAGGCCGATGAGATCGATCGCGGCCAGGGCCCGCTTGCGCCGCTCCTCGGGCAATACGCCCTGGGCTTCGAGGCCGAACTCCACGTTCTCCAGCACCGAGAGCCACGGCAACAGGGCAAAGGTCTGGAACACCATCGCCACGCCCTCGGCCGGCCCGTCCACGCGCGTGCCATCCAATGTTGCCTGGCCCTGCTTCGGCTTGATCAGTCCCGCCATGATGCGCAGGAGCGTCGATTTGCCGGACCCGGAGCGGCCCAACAGCGACACGATCTCGTTGTCGCGCAGCCCGAGCGAAATGTCGTCGAGCACGAGATGCGAAACCGTGCCGTCCTTGGCGAAGGAATGGCTGACATGGTCGACAGCCATGAGCACGCCGGGTGCAGCTTTCTGATTGACGATGGTGTCCATGGATGCCCCTCACCCGAGACGGAATTTTTGCTCGCCGTAGACGTAGAGACGCCGCCACAGCAATCGGTTGAATAGGACGACGAAGAGCGACATCACCGCAATGCCGAGCACGACGCGCGGCATGTCGCCGGCTTCGGTTGCCTTGGCGATGTAGGCGCCAAGGCCGGCGGCCTCGAGCTTGGTATCACCCCAGCTCGCGACCTCGGCAACGATGGACGCATTCCACGAGCCGCCGGCGGCGGTCAGGGCGCCCGTGACGTAGTAGGGGAAAATACCCGGCAGGATCACCTGACGCCACCACTGCGAAGACCTCGCCCGCATCAGCGTGGTCGCCTCGCGCAGGTCGTTGGGAAATGCCGTCGCACCGGCGATGACATTGAATAGGATGTACCACTGCGTGCCGAGAATCATCAGTGGCGACAGCCAGATATCCGGGTTGAGCCCGAAGCGCGCGATTCCTACGACGAAAATCGGGAACAGCACATTGGCCGGAAAGGCGGCGAGGAACTGCGCCAAGGGCTGGACGCGCTCGGCGACCTTCGGCCTCAGTCCGATCCACACGCCGATCGGCACCCAGACAAGGCTCGCGAGCGCGATCAGCACGAGGACGCGGGCAAGCGTCAGGAACCCGCCCTTGAAGGCCCCCAGCACGTCCGTCCACCCCAGATGCGTCCGCACATAGTCGACGATGATCCACAGTCCCCAGGCAACCGCGGCCACGACGATCGCACCCCAGAGATAATCGCTACTTGCCGCCGGCCTGGTTGCCGGCCATTGCCGGGCGAGCTTCAGGGTGGCGCGACTTAGACGTTCTGACAGGAACGACCAGAGCAGCGTCGCGTGCTTGAGCAAACGGGTTTTGCGGATGATGTCGTAGACCCAGGAACGGGGCTTCTCGGAAGTTGCCGTCTGCTCGGCGCGAAACTTGTCGGCCCAGGCGACAATCGGGCGGAAGACCAGCTGGTCATAGATGAGGATCACGATGCCCATGGCGAGGATGGCCCAGGCAACAGCCCCTAGATCCTTCGTCTCGATGGCGAGCGCCAGATATGAGCCGATACCCGGCAGCTGCACCTTGGTGTCACCGACGGTGATCGCCTCGGAGGCAACGACGAAGAACCAGCCGCCCGACATCGACATCATCGTGTTCCAGACGAGACCAGGCGTAGCGAACGGCGCCTCGACGCGCCAGAATCGCAGCCAGCCGGACAGCCGGAAATGACGGCTCACCTCGTCGAGCTCGCTCGGAATGGTGCGAAGGGACTGGTAGAACGAAAACGCCATGTTCCACGCCTGGCTCGTGAAAATGGCGAAGATGGCGGCCAGCTCGGCGCCCAGCTGGCTACCGGGGAACAGCCCCATGAAGAACACGACCGTGAAGGTCAGGAAGCCCAGCACCGGCACCGACTGCAGAATGTCGAGCGCCGGCACGATGATCAGCTCCGCCTTGCGGCTCTTGGCGGCCAGCGTTGCAATGGTCAGGGTAAAGCCCAGCGATGCGACAATGGCCAGAAACATGCGCAGGGTCGAACGCAGCGCATATTCGGGTAGATTCCATGGCGATAGCGTAACCGGCGCGATATCGAGCACGGTCAAGGATTGCGTCATCTCCTTGCCGCCGTGAGCAATCGCGATGAAGCTCGCAAGCAGGAGGGCGATGACGGCCGCGTCGTAGCGGTTGGGCAGCAGGCTGCGTGAAACAGCGGCCGGCGCACCGGCCTGAGCACCCGTAGGGCGCGGATGAAACATCATGGCTCACCTCATGTATCGCCGTCGCGGCGACCGAGATGAGCGTCACTTAGACGTTCACGCTTCAATCACCGGCGACGGCCGAAACGGTCGACTGCTACTGTCGCTTGGCATCGTCTTCGGATTCCTTGGTTGATTGCCACATGACGCACCCCACCGCGCTGAACCAAACCCGTGATCATGGCAATTTCCACCATGCCCCGGCCGTAGCGAGACAGTCAAAAAGATTTTGATTTTAAGGGACTTAACGCGCCAGTTGCAGATGGTGCCCCGTACGGGGTTCGAACCCGTGTTCCCAACGTGAGAGGCTGGTGTCCTAGGCCACTAGACGAACGGGACAGCACTCGACGGCTGCTATAGGGGACCATGCTCCGCGCGGCAAGCGATTTTGAGCATAGCACGCGCAATTCTCTTTGACGCGCGACGGGGCCCGGATCCGGCCGACCAACGCCATTGCCCCAGATGCCATCAAACTGGTCCCCCCTCTGACATCGCTGGCAAGGGCGAGATCGGGATCGCACGCCCACAAATCTGCGATAAGCCTGAAATACAGATCTAAATGAAGCGGTCGGAATAACCGGATGGCGATCCGGTTCTGCGATAACTCGTAAGCGATGATGGGCAGCATGGGTGGGACCCTGGAGCCATGGCGATGCGACGCAGCAGAACACCGGCACAGTCGATGATCGAACGACGTGCGGCAGTGCGACGCGAAGTGGATCTGCCGGCAAGGATCAATGTCGCGCCGCAGCCATGGATCACCTGTCGCGTGCGCAACATTTCGCCAATTCGGAGCGATGGTCGAACTCGAACGTCCCGCTGTCCTGCCGTCCCGCTTCCGGCTGCAGATCCCGCAGGACCTGTTCGAGGTCGAATGCGAGCTGCGCCACCAGAGCGGCACGATTGCCGGCATGCTGTTCATCTCGAACCGCGGCGGCGCCGTGGCCCGCTACGGCTGAGCGTCCGAGGCCATATGAACGCAGAAAGGCAGCCCGGAGGCTGCCTTTCGATGGTTCGACCGTGAGGTCAGTGCAATCAGTTCTGGATGTACGTCACCTTGCCGTCAGGACCCTTCTTCCAGGTGTACATGACGTAGTCGGGACGGGTGATGTCGCCCTTCTTGTCGAAGGCGAGGCCACCGATCACCGTCGGCCAGGTCTTCCCGTTCTTGAGCGTCTCCGCGATCTTCTTCGGATCGAGCGACTTGGCTTCTGCGGCGGCAGCAGCCACCACTTCGAGCGCCGCGTAGGTATAGAGCGTATACGCCTCGGGATTGAACTTCTTCGCCTCGAACGCCTTCACCACTGCGGCGGCTTCGGGGCGCTTGCGCGGATCCGGCGGGAAGGTCATCAGCGTGCCCTCGACGGCCGGTCCGGCGATCGAAGCGAACTCATCCGAGACGATGCCGTCACCCGACATCATCGTGGCGTTGACGCCCTGGTCGCGCATCTGGCGCACGATCAGGCCGCCTTCGGTGTGGAGGCCGCCCCAGTAGACGATCTCAGCGCCCGACGACTTGATCTTGGAGACGAGAGCCGAGAAGTCCTTCTCGCCGGTGTTCACGCCTTCATAGAGGACTTCCTTGACGCCTGCCTTGTTCGCGGCCTTCTGCGTCTCGTCCGCCAGGCCCTTGCCGTAGGTGGTCTTGTCGTGGACGATCGCGACCTTCTTGCCCTTGAGCGCGGAGGCGATGTACTTGCCGGCAACCTCGCCCTGCTGGTCGTCGCGACCGCAGGTGCGGAAAACATTCCATAGGCTGCGGTCGGTGACCTTGGGGTTCGTGGCCGATGGGCTGATCATCAGCACGCCATTCTCGGCGTAGACTTCCGAAGCCGGAATGGTCACGCCCGAGTTGAAGTGGCCGAGGACGATCTTGACGCCATCACCGACGAACTTGTTGGCCACCGAGACGCCCTGCTTGGGATCCGACACGTCATCGCCGACGACGATCTGGATCTTCTGGCCGTTGATGCCACCCTTGGCATTGATGTCGGCCGCCGCCTGCTCGGCACCATTCTTCAACTGGGCGCCGAAGGCCGCATTCGGTCCGGTGATCGGACCGGCCACGCCGATCTTGATTTGTGCACTGGCTGATCCGGCCAATGCGAACATCGCCGCGACGGCGACGCTCGACAGCACGAGTTTCTTCATAAAGGCACTCCCTTGGAATTGCTCGCCGGGCGCATTGAACAGGCTCCAGGCGCGGGCGGGCCACCCCGCCACTGGCTGACCATCGGTCGAAATCGTGTCGGAGTCACGTTAAAAAAAATTACGTTGCAATGCCGAAAGGACTCTGGTTGCGATGGCGCATTCGGGTGTCGGGACGGCCGCCTCACCGGCCGAGCGCGCCGTACTGCGTTTCCATCTGCTTCGTCCGCGCAAGCCGGTAGCCGAGGACCGCAATGCCGAGCAGCACCGCGAAGTCGACGAGGAAGCTGCGCAACGACAGGAACGGCTCCTCGAACAGCGCGAAGTGCAGGAACCGGACCGCGCAGCCGAGCAACAGCATGTAGACCGGGATCTGCCACGACGGCCGCCAGGTCTCGGCGATCGACTTGCCCGATACGAAAGCCGCCACCCCGCCGATCATCACGGTCAACAGCAGGAAGACCCAAAGGCCGTTGGGGCCGGCGTCGTAGAGCCATGAAGGCATTGATGTCGCTCCAGCTTTGGTCAGTGCCGCCCACCCTCGAGGTACGCGGCCCGGATCTCGGGCCGCGCCAGGAGTTCCTTGGCCTCGCCCGACATGGTGATCACGCCGTTGACCATCACATACCCGCGATGTGCGAGCTTCAAGGCGTGAAACGCGTTCTGCTCGACCAGGAAGATCGTCATTTTCTCACGCGTATTGAGATCGCGGATGACCTCGAAGATCTGCTTCACGATCAGCGGCGCCAGGCCCAGCGACGGCTCGTCGAGCATCAGCAGTTTTGGCCGGCTCATCAGGGCGCGGGCGATCGCGAGCATTTGCTGCTCGCCGCCGGACAAGGTGCCGCCACGCTGTTGCAGCCGCTCCTTGAGGCGCGGGAACATCGTGGTCATTCGCTCGAGATCTTCGGCGAAATGTCGCCCGCCATCGAGTTCGGACACCCATCTGCAGATTTTCGAATACCGTCATCCGCGGAAAGATCCGCCGCCCTTCCGGCGATTGGGCGATCCGCAGATGCGCGATCTCGTGCATCGGCAGGGTCGTTATGTCATGGCCGGCGTAGACGATGCGGCCCTCGCGGGCACGCGGACGGCCGAACACGGTCATCATCAGCGTCGACTTGCCGGCGCCATTGGCGCCGATCAGCGTCACGATCTCGCCCTCGTGGACGTCGAGATCGACGCCCCTGAGCGCCATGATGTTGCCGTAGTAGCTCTTGACGCCACGGATGTGCAGCAGCGGATCGCTCATTTCAGCACCTCCGCCTCGGCCTCTTCCACCTCGTCGTCCTCGACGCCGAGATATGCAGCGATCACCTTCGGGTCGTTGCGCACGAAATCCGGCGATCCGTCGGAGATCTTCGTTCCGTATTCAAGAACGATGACATGGTCGGAGATTTCCATGACGACCGACATGTCGTGCTCGATCAGCAGGATCGATGTCGTGTGCTCCTTCTGGATCATGCGGAGCAGATTGTTGAGATCGGCGCTCTCGCGCGGATTGAGGCCGGCCGCCGGCTCGTCGAGACAGAGCAGGACCGGGTCGGTGCACATCGCACGGGCGATCTCCAGGCGTCGCTGGGCGCCATAGGGCAGGTCCCCTGCCGGATCGTCGGCGCGGTCAGTGAGGCCGATCTTGTCGAGCCAGTACTTGGCCAGATCGACCGCGTCGGCCTCGGCATCGCGATAGCGCTTCAGGCCGAGCAGTCCCGCGATGGTCCAGGCGGACGCGTGCATCAACTCGTTGTGCTGCGCGACGATCAGGTTCTCCAGCACCGTCATGCCGGCGAACAGGCGGATGTTCTGGAACGTGCGCGCGACCTTGGCCTTCGCCGCGATCTCGAAATCGGGCATGCGCTCCAACAGGAAGATCGTGCCGCCGCTGGCGTTGCGCACGTACCGGTGACCGCTGGCGGTGGCAAGGTCGACGTCGGTTGGCAGGTGGGTGCCGGTCGAAAGCGACATCCGGCCGCTGGTCGGCTTGTAGAACCCGGTGATGCAGTTGAAGACGGTGGTCTTGCCGGCACCATTGGGTCCGATCAGCGCGGTGATCTCGCCGCGCGCGACGTCGAAGCTCAGGTCGTTGACGGCGACGAGGCCGCCGAACCGCATGGTCATCCTCTCGACCACCAGCAGCGGGCCGAGTTGGGACATCGGGTGGCGAGGTTGTCGAATGCGAGTGCATCAGCCGTGCCCCTCCTTGACCAGCTCTCCGGAGATGGCCTTGCTTTCCTTGAGCACGATCGACGGCTCGCGGGTGGAGATGAGGCCGCGCGGCTTCCAGATCATCAGCACCACCATCGCCAGGCCGAACAGCAGCATGCGGTACTGGGTCGGATCGAAGTCCTGCCCGAACAGCTGCTTCAGGAAGTTCAACTCACGCAGGATCTCGGTGCCGCCGACCATCGCGACCGCCGCGATGGCGACGCCGATCTGACTGCCCATGCCGCCGAGCACGACGATCGCCAGGATCACCGCGCTTTCCATGAAGGTGAAGCTTTCCGGCGATATGAACCCCTGACGGGAAGCGAAGAACGAGCCTGCGATGCCGCCGAACCCGGCGCCCATGGCGAAGGCGGTGAGCTTGGTGTTGGTGGTGTTGATACCCAGCGAGCGGCAGGCGATCTCGTCCTCGCGCAGCGCCTCCCAGGCGCGGCCGACAGGCAGGCAGCGCAGCCGCATCGTCACCCAGTTGGTCAGCAGCGCCAGCGCCAGAATGACATAGAACAGGAAGATCGTGCGATGCAGCGGGGTGAACTCGAGGCCGAGCGTCGCCGCGAAGCCGCTGGTCGGACGCATTGAACGGCAGGCCGAAGAACGACGGTCGGGGAATGGTCGAAATGCCTGCGTAGCCCTTGGTGAGGTCGACCCAGTTGATCAGGATCAGGCGGATGATCTCGCCGAACGCCAGCGTGACGATGGCTAGATAGTCGCCGCGCAGCCGCAACACTGGAAACCCGAGCAGGACGCCCCAAAACGCCGCGAGGATGCCGGCCAGCGGCAGGCAGACCCAGAACGCCCATGGTCCCAGCACCGGCAGAGTGTTCGGTATGACCTCGGTCGCGAGCAGCGCGTAGGAGTAGGCACCGACGGCGTAGAAGGCGACGTAGCCGAGGTCCAGGAGCCCGGCGAGCCCGACCACGATGTTGAGCCCCCATCCGAGCATGACGTAGATCAGGATCTGGATGCCGAAGTTGTCGATCCACTTGATCGAGCCCGACTGCCCGACCAGGGCCAGCGCCAGGAACGGATAGATCGCCAGCAGCAGGCCGCCGGCGCGGGCGAACGTCTTGCCCGATACGTAGTCGCCGATCATCGACACTTTCGGCGGTGGCACCGCGAGCGCCGGTGCGAGCCTCGAGAAGACGAAAGCGAGCGCCGGCACCAGCACTGCCCCGGCCAGCACCTTGACCAGGAAAATGACCGTCGGCAGGCCCGATAAACCGGCGAACTCGAGGCCGACACGGTCATCGCCGATCAGGAACACGCTGCTGAGCGACGTCACCGCGTAGAGCAGTCCCGGCAGCCAGCGGTCGGCACCCTTGAACAGGGACAGGAAGCTCAGCGCGAACACCGCCAGCACTGCCACCGCCACATAGTTCCAGCGCGGAATCAGGATCAGCTGGTTCGCCATGTTCTGGTCGGTGCGCAGCGCCAGGATCGGCACTGCCAGGCCAAAGGTAAGCAAGGCGGCCCATAACCCGGAGACAAGGCTGCTCTTGAAAGGTACCGCCCCGATCTCGTCGGTGCCGATGCCCGTGTCGGCTTTGGGTTTCGGCGCCATCGTCACACCTTCTCCACTTCGGGCCGCCCGAGAATGCCGGACGGCAGGAAGATCAGCGTGACGGCGAGGATCGAGAAGGCGGCGACATCCTTGTAGTCGATCGAGAAGTAGGCCGACCACAGTGCCTCGATCAGGCCGATGATCAGGCCGCCAAGCACCGCGCCCGGCAGCGACCCGATGCCGCCGAGAACCGCGGCGGTGAACGCCTTGACGCCGGGAACGAACCCGTCGGCAAAGTTCACCACGCCGTATTGGATCATGTACATCACGCCCGCGACGGCGGCGAGGGCGGCGCCCATCACGAACGTGATCGAGATGGTGCGATCGACGTTGATGCCGAGCAGTGCCGCCATCTTGCTGTCCTGCTCGCAGGCACGCTGGGCGCGGCCGAGCGGCGTCCGCTGCACCAGGTACCAGAACGCGGACAGCAGCACAAACGTCACCAGCATGATCACGATCTGTTTCGCCGAGATGTTGAGCCCGGTCGTCCGCTCGATCCAGCATGGCTTGGACGCCGTCGAGACGCCGACCAGGCAGCCGTCGATCAACGGCGGAAGCGGCTTGTTGCGTGGGCCTTGCACCACCTGCACGAAGTTCATCAGGAATATCGACATGCCGATCGCCGAGATCAGCGGCGCCAGCCGGAACGATCCGCGCAACGGCCGGTAGGCGAGGCGCTCGATTGCCCAGTTCCAGAGCGACGTCAGCAGCATCGCGACGATGAGCATGATCAAGATCGTCAGCACGATCGATCCCCAGCCCAGCACCTGACTGATGACCAGGAACACGATCAGCGCGATGAAAGTCGACAGCATGAACACGTCGCCATGGGCAAAATTGACCATGCCGATGATGCCGAACACCATCGTGTAGCCGATCGCGATCAGTCCGTAGATCGAACCGAGCGTGATGCCGTTCATTACCTGCTGGAGAAAGTATTCCATGTACTCGCCCACCCCCGTTGCGATGCGGATTGCGGATTATGCGGTGGACCTGCCGCCACCGCCGACGGTTTTGAGCGCTAGGCTAGCAGACCTGCAGCATTTGCAACTAGCTCCATTGTGCCAAAATCGTCACAAGTCGTTACCGAGCGGCGCAGACGCAACAAGATCGCTGATTACCGCGACGGCGCCGACGGCAGCTCGGGGGCGCCATAAAGCCCTCCCGGCCGTAGCCACAGCATCAAGACGAGTGCGACGAACAATGCCGGGTCGCGAAATTCGATCGGAAACACACTGCTCCATAAGGCCTCCATCCCGCCAACCAGCAACGCGCCGATCAGGGCGCCATTGACCGATCCGATGCCGCCGATGATCGCCGCAACCAGCGCCTTGAGCCCAACCACCAGGCCGCCGGCATAGCCGACGCCACCGTAGTGCAACGTCATCAGCACGCCGCCGAGACCTGCCAACAAGGCGGCGAGCACGAAGGTGCGCACCAGGACCGCCCGCTGATTGATCCCAAGCATGGCTGCTGCAATCGGATCGTCGGCCGACGCCCGCCAACGCAGGCCGAAACGAAGCCGACGCATGGCGATGACGAGCGCCGACGCGGCGACGCCGGCCACGACGACGACGATTACCGCCATCGGTGTCACCGTCACCGTGAAGTCGCCGGTGCGCGCGATGCCGATCGGACGATTGATCAGCGGCGAGATCCAGCGATTGCCGGCACCCTGGGTCAGCCGCATCGCCTCCTGCCAAAAGATCGAGACGCCGATGGTCGCAATCAGGATGTGCTGTCCCGGAGCCTGTGCCAGCCGGGCAATGACCAGCTGGCCGAGGGCAGTCCCGTGCATCGCGGCAGTGAAAAGACCGGCGACGAGCGCGATCGCCACCGCCACCGCCGCAGCCTTGTCGCCGACCAGCGAGAAACCGAGAAAGGCACCGTACCCGGCAAGCGAAGATAGATCGCCGAAGGCAAGGTTGATGCGACCGACCAGGCCGTAGATGAGGGAGTAGGCGGTGGCGAGCAGCGCATAGATGGCAATCACCGGCAAGCTGGAGAGCGCATGTTGCATGCCGATCGCAACTGGCCGCGACACGGCCGGCGCCCCCGCGATCACCAGAATCGGTGCCGGATCCGACCGCGCCGCAAGGCCGGTGTCGATCCAGTAGCGCTGCAGCAGATGCAGCCGCAATGGTCCGATCGCGCCGCGGTCGGTCGCAACTGCCACCAGAACCGGCAGGGCGCCGCCACCGGCTGGTCTGAACGAGCACACGATCGCCGATCTGCGCTCGGCTTTCACGCCCGGGGACGCCGATAGGACCGCCGGCGCCTGCACGCGGTAGCTCACGCGAAGCACGACGCCGGCCGCCGCCGAGGCCGAGAGATCCTGCTCCCGCTCGATCTCGATCAGGCTGCCGTCCGGCTCCAGCGCCGGTACCAGGGCGCGGCACAACCGGCGCTGGTCGGTGTCGACGAGGGCATCGCAGCCCGCGAGCGCCGCCACCAGGAAGGCGATGAGGATGGCAGCCCGGGCCCGCATGCGCCTAGTCCGCAGTCGGTGATCTCGAGCAGAAGCGCCATGCAACCAGCGGTGGTTGTCCGGCGCACCGGCGTGGGCTACTCCATGCCGCCGGCCTCGGGCGAGCCGCGCCACCAGAGCGCGCCATGACGACACGAGCCGGGGGGAGGTTTCTTGAAATCGTCATCGCAAGCCGCACGTGCTCCCGCCTCTCTGGGTTTGACCGCCATAGTGCTGCTGCCGTTCGGCCTTGGCTACTTCCTTTCTTACCTGTTCCGCGCCGTGAATGCGGTCGTCGGACCCGACCTCGCGGCCCAGATCGGCCTGTCGGCGTCGGAGCTCGGCCTTCTCACCGCCGCCTACCTGCTCGCCTTCGCCTGCTTCCAGTTGCCACTCGGCGTACTGCTCGACAGGTATGGCCCGCGCCGGGTGCAGGCGGCGTTGCTGGTGATCGCGGCGGCGGGTTCCGCCCTATTCGCGGCCGGCTCCGACGTGTGGGTGCTGTCGATCGCTCGCGCGCTGATCGGCGTCGGCTTTGCCGGCGGACTGATGAGCGGCTTCAAGGCCGTCGTGCTCTGGGTGCCCGAGCCACGGCGGGCGCTTGCCAACTCCTGCGTCATGTCGCTCGGCGCCATCGGATTGCTGTCGGCAACCGCACCGATGGAATGGGCGGTGCAGGCGGCCGGCTGGCGCAGCGTATTCCTATGCCTCGCCGCGATCACGATGCTGACGGCGGTGCTGATCCTGACGCTCGTCCCGGAGCGCGCGCCGGCGGCCACCGGCGATAACCTTGCAACCCAGGTCAAGACCTTGGGCTCGATCCTCGGCGACCGTGCATTCTGGGCACTGGCGCCGCTGCTCGGTGCCACAGCTGGAACGCATATCGCGATCCAGACCCTGTGGGCCGGCCCCTGGTTTCGCGACGTCGCCGGACTCGACCGGCTCGGCGCCGCCAATCACCTGTTCCTGATGGCCGCCGCCTTCTTCGTCGGCATTCTCGTCAGCGGCGCGCTGACCGATTGGTTCGTGCGGCGCGGCGCGAGCGAGCTCGACGTCATGCTGGGCTTCCTCGCCCTGTTCCTGATCGCGCAATTCCTGATCATTGTGAACTGGCGGCCACTGACCTTGCCGGCCTGGCTCGCTTTCGGCATGTCGGGACAGGTGGCGATCCTAGCCTACCCCTGGCTTTCAAAGCACTTCGGAGCCGCCCGATCCGGACGCGCCAACACCGCGATGAACCTTGTCATCTTCGCCGCGGCATTCCTTGCCCAGGCGGCGATCGGTGCGGTCATCGATCTTTTCCCGCGCTCGGCGGGCGGCGCCTATAGCCCATTTGCCTACCAGGTGGGATTCGGTACCTTCCTAGCCCTGCAGTTGCTCGGGCTGCTGTGGTACCTTGCTCATCGTCGCCTGATGCAGTAACGGCCAATTGATGCCGCTTGGCACAATAAAACCGAAGCGCCGCATCCTCGTCGTCGTCGGCAGCCTCGACGTGGGCGGCGTCGAGATGGATATCGTGCGCAATTTCCCGCGACTGGACCGCGACCGGTTCGACGTGCGGGTCTACGCATTCGTGGCGCCAGGCGAGCTTGCCCCGCGACTGGAGCGCGAAGGTATCAAGGTCGTGCTGTCGCATCAGGCGCGCCGCGCCGCCGCCGCGCCGACCGGGGCCGTGCAGACAGGTGCCGCCCACACCATCGGACCGGCCCGGCAACGCAAGCGTACCATCCTGGCGCCGTTGCGCCGAGTCGCGGTGATCAACCGCGCCCACCAGCTTGCGGGACACGCGCATTATCTTGCCCGCGCCGCACTGCCGCTCGCCTGGTATCTTGCCCGGCATCGTATCGACGTCGTGCACTGCTTTCTGCCGCATGCCTATCTGGTCGGCGCCAGCGCCGCCGCTGCCGTACCTGGTGTTCGCCTGGTGATGAGCCGGGTCAGCAGCAACTTCTACATGGACGAGCCCAACTACTACCGCTTTGCCGAGACCCGGCTCGCCCACCGCTTCCTTGACGCCGCGGTGTGCAACGCCGACGCGATCCGCCGCGACCTGATCGACGAGGGCATCCCGCAGGAACGCATCACGATCATCCGCAATGGCATCGATATCACACCGTTCCACGACTGCCGGGAACGACGTGATGTCGAGCGCGCGCGGCTCGGCCTTGCGGCCTCCCAGCTGGCAATGACCGCCGTCGCCAACCTGCACGCCTACAAGGGGCACGCCGACCTGATCGAGGGACTCGCCCACATCGCCTCTCGGTTGCCGCGCGACTGGCGGCTGCTGTGCGCCGGCCGCGACGTCGACGGCAACCTGGCCGATCTCGGGCGACTGGCGAGCCGCCTTGGCATCGGCGACAACGTGCGCTTCCTCGGCAGCGTGTCGGACATTCCCGCGTTGCTTGCCGCCAGTGACATCCACGCGCACCCCTCGCACGAGGAAGGCTTCCCCAACAGTCTGCTCGAGGCGATGGCGGCCGGCCTGCCGATCGTCGCGACCAACGTCGGCGGCATCCCGGAGCTCGTCATCGATGGCAGCAACGGCCTACTGGTGCCGCCGCGCGATCCGGCGGCGCTCGGTGCCGCCGTGCTGCGGCTCGCCGGCGAGCCGGCGCTGCGGCAGCAAATGGCGCAGGTCAATATGCGCCGCGCCAGCGACTGCTTCTCGCTCGAACTCCAGCGTCACGGCCTATGAAAGCCTGTACGAGCGCCTAACCAAACGTCGCTGATGCCCTTGGGTCACTGGGACCCGCCGGCACGCGACAGCTGCGCCAGCGCCACCGGCAGCAGGGTCACGTCGCCGCCGATCCAGCGATGACCGGGCTTGGTGTCCGGCAGCACCGGCATGTCCTTCAATCGCTCGGGGAAACGCGCGCGATAAAGCTGCATCCAGCCGTTGCCTTCCCCGACCGGACGCTGCTGCGGCACGCCGGCGAGGCGATCGAACAAGGTCGGATCGGCGAGCCCGGCGATGGTCACGTCGACCAGGCGGTGCAGCGCGCCGTTGCCGAGCGCATACCAGTCCTCGCCCTTGGCTTGGCCAAGCTCGGCCAGCACGATGAGCGGCATCAGCGCGAACGCATGGTAGTGGATGGCGCGGCCGCCGCGGGCGATCTCCATCGGCAAGGTCCCGTTGGCCGCAATGTCGCGGGCCGCATCGGCCATGATGCCGCGCGCGATCTGCCAATGCCGGTCGCTGTCCGTCGCGAGCGCGGTGGCGCCGATCGCGAGACCCAGCCAGTACCAGTGATTGTTCCGCTTGTGGCCGGGATTGTCGAAGAACGCGCGGGTGGCGTCGGCGAATCGCATCAGCCACGGCTCGATGACGCGGCGCTGCGCCGGTGTCGCGAACGGCTTCAGCTTGACATATGTGATTGCTACGCCCGCGAGATCCCACTTGCGCTGGTACTCGGCCTGGTCCTGTGCCATCCGCCCGAGCCAGGCATCACCCTTCGCCCAGGTCTCGAGCCAAGCGAGCGCGCAGGCGGCAATCTCCTGCCGGGCAGCGGGACTGGAGCGGCGCAGTGCCTTGTCGGCGTCGTTCGTCACATCGCGCACGAAAGCGGTCAGCGGCGCCACCGCGGCATCATGCAGCGCCTTCTGCTTCGGCTCGACGATGGTGCCCTTGGCGTCGCCGTAGAAGCGCGGGATGTCGAGATCCTTGACCGGGACCGGCGGCGGCGGACAGGCGGCGGCTGCCGGGCCCGCCATGCCGATCAATGCAGCCAGAACGATCAGGAGTCGGGCCGTCGGGTGCCGCTCGCGGTTCATGCGCGCCTCGCCATCGCTTGCTATGCAGCATGCCGCCGCGGTGTTAACCGTTGCCTAAGAGCCTGTCCGGGGGCTTTTCATGGAGTTTCACGAAAATCCCCCGGACAGGCTCTAAGATCAATTCGAGGAGGCCCCGAGAGACGATGGCGACGCATACGTTCTTCTGCATCGATGGGCACACCTGCGGCAATCCGGTACGCATCGTCGCCGGCGGCGCGCCGGCGCTGCGGGGGCGGACCATGATCGAGCGGCGGGCCCATTTCCTCGCCGAGTTCGACTGGATCCGCAAGAGCCTGATGTTCGAGCCGCGCGGCCACGACATGATGTCGGGCTCGATCCTGATGCCGCCGACGCGGGACGACTGCGACGTCGCGATCCTGTTCATCGAGACCTCGGGCTGCCTGCCGATGTGCGGCCACGGCACCATCGGCACGGTCACCATGGCGCTCGAGCGCGGGCTGATCCAGCCGCGCACGCCGGGCAAGCTCAACCTCGACACGCCGGCCGGCCTCGTCGTTGCCGAGTACGGGCAGAACGGCCCATTCGTCGAGTGGGTGCGGCTCACCAACGTGCCGTCCTACCTGCATGCGCGCGGGCTCGAGGCGGACGTGCCTGGCATCGGCCGGCTGAAGGTCGATGTCGCCTACGGCGGCAACTTCTACGCCATCGTCGATCCCCAGGAGAGCTTCCCCGGCCTCGAGAGCTTCCAGCCGAGCCAGGTACAGGCGCTGAGCCCGGTGGTGCGCCGCGTGTTCGGCGAGAAGTTCTCGTTCGTCCATCCCGACAAGCCGGACATCAAGGGCCTCAGCCACGTGATGTGGACCGGCAAGCCGACCGAGCCGACCTCGACCGCGCGCAACGCGGTATTCTACGGCGACAAGGCGATCGACCGTTCCCCGTGCGGCACCGGCACCTCGGCGCGCATGGCGCAATGGGCCGCCAACGGCCGGCTGAAGGAGGGCGAGGACTTCGTGCACGAGAGCATCATCGGCTCGCAGTTCATCGGCAGGATCGCCGGCCGCGCCAAGGTCGGCAATCACGAGGCGATCATCCCCTCGATCCAGGGCTGGGCGCGGCTCACCGGCTACAACACCATCTTCGTCGACGACCGCGACCCCTATTGGGCCGGCTTCCAGGTGGCGGACAAGGTATAACCGCGGCTTCCCCGTCTCTGCTTCGGCGGGGGACGGATATTGCGCGACTTCGGCGCAAGCGCGCGACATGCTGCCTCGGCTCCAGGCATCCTCGCCCCTGGCGCGCGGCTGTGCGATCCCGTAGTTTCAGGCCTTCCGTATCCGACAACAGAGGCCCCACATGCGCCGCATACTTCTCTCGACCGTCTTCGCCGCCGCCGCGGCGCTCGCCTTGCCCGCCCACGCCCAGGAGACCAAGGTGGCGATCGGCCTGTCCGGCTGGACCGGCTTCGCTCCGCTGACGCTCGCCAAGGAGGCCGGAATTTTCAAGAAGAACGGCCTCGACGTGTCCTTGAAGAAGATCCCGCAGAAGGACCGCCACCTTGCGATCGCCTCGGGCGACATCCAGTGCGCGGCGACCACGGTCGAAACCTGGATCGTGTGGAATGCCAGCGGCGTCGCCACCAAGCAGATCTTCCAGCTCGACAAGTCCTACGGCGCCGATGGCATGGCGGTCCGCAACAACATCGCCGCGATCAAGGACCTGAAGGGCAAGACCGTGGCCGCGTCCGCGCCCGGCACCGCGCCCTATTTCACGCTCGCCTGGATGCTGAAGAAGAACGGCCTCGGCATGAAGGACGTGACCATCGTCAACATGGAGCCGGGTCCAGCGGCGCAGGCGTTCGTCGCCGGCCAGAACGACGCCGCCATGACCTACGAGCCGTACCTGTCGACGGTGCGCGCCGCGCCCGACAAGGGCAAGATCATCGCCACCACGCTCGACTACCCGATGATCATGGACACCTTCGGCTGCACGCCGAAGTTCCTGAGTGAGAATCCGAAGGCGGCGAAGGCGCTGGCCGACAGCTACTTCGAGGCAGTCGAGATGATCGCCAAGGACCCGGCGAAGTCGAACGAGATCATGGGCGCGGACGTCAAGCAGTCGGCCGAGCAGTTCGCCGCATCGTCGAAGTTCCTGCGCTGGCAGGACAAGGCCGCCAATCAGAAATTCTTCGCCGGCGAGCTGCAGGCATTCTCCAAGGAAGCCGGCGAATTGCTGATGGAGATCGGCATCGTCAAGACCATGCCGAAGATCGACGACATCGTCGATTCGAGCTTCATAAAGTGAGGAGCCTGAGGGGACAGTCACCGATCTCCGCGCGGAGCCAGCAACTGCGGGGTTTCAGTCAAAATCGGTGACTGTCCTCGGATGACACACAACATATTCTATGTATAAGGTGCACATCACCGATGGCAGCACTATTGAAAGCCAGGCCCGACCGGACGGTCGCGCTCAAGGGCACGCTAAATATGAAGGAGGAGTATCGACTTATGGCTTTGCGGCAGCAGTCGATGGCGCCACCGCCGGGCATTGTTGCCAACGATCCGCTACATAGTGCCCATCGCGTCGATCCGAGCCACGTTTCAACGTGGGGGATCTTGAGCAAGCAATACCAGCGGAGGCAGTTGCCGCACTGGGCAACGCTTGGTCCTTATAAGCTTATCTCACCCCAGGTGCAAAACGAGATTGAGCGAGCCGATCCGGGGGGGGGGCACCAGATGCTGCCGTTCGAGCTGCGATTTCGGGATGGTGAGGTTGTGACGGGGTATGCCATCCTCAATATTTGTCAGATGTTCGACTTTATCGATGTCGAGAAGTCCAGGCTTGAGGCTCATCTGACCGAACAGGGCACAACCTACTATAGCTTGGGACCTGCGTCGAAATTGATGCTGCGACGCGCAGCATTTGGCATCGCCAACCTGTGGCTCGACAGTCGTTTTGGCTACACATTTCTTTCAAATGAGTTGGCGGCAACCTTGAAGCCGCTGATGATCAACGCTTGGCTGTTCGAGCCGATTGAAGAAGTCTAACCCACGAATTTGCTAGTGATCGAACTTAGAGAGGGAAGTCACAAATGCCGCTATTCGATCCCAATGGCGTATGACGGAGCGTAATGGCAGATCGTGCTCATGCCTATCTGCCTAGCTCCGGTTGCGAGAACCATCGGCAGCGGCGGGTTTGTTTGATCAGTGACCGCATGGGCAGCGCCGCGTGCGTGACGAGTGTTTCGATGACGCGGGCGGCGATACGACCGACACCCTTGGTTTTGCGGCGGTTGTAGCGGAAGGCGAATTCGTCGAGTAGGCCTGTAGGTGCTTGTCGCTGACCGCTCCGGCGTGCGTGCCGAGCAGCCAGCGCTTCAGGTTCGAAGTCGACCAGTGACAGGCCTGAACCACGTCGTTCGAAGCCCGCTCGGCCTTGGTCTGGACGATCCCCTCGTGCGGTCGCGCGCCAAGGCTCGCCGCGTTATAACCGGCGTGCCCGTCAGTGGTGACGGCGCTCTGGGGCGCGATCTGCCCGTCGGCGAAACGCTTGAGTGTGGCCGCGTCATTGTGGCTGCGTGGGCGAGACGCACGCGGCCGTTTGGCTCTGCTGCCACCAGAACCAACTCTTTGTTCGGGCTTCCCCTGCCGCCGACGAGCGCCTCGTCGATCTGCACGAAAGGGCCAAGCGGCTCCCGATCCTCCCGAACCAGAGCCGCGCGCAGCTTATGCAGCCAGGTCCAGGCCGTTTCGTAAGAGCCAAACCCCAGTATCCGCTGCAGATCCTTGGCCGAAATGCCGGTCCGCCGCGTGCTGATTTCGAACACGGCGCGGAACCAGACCTTGAGCGGCTTGCGCGTTTTTTCGAGCAGCGTGCCCGACGTCAGGCTGGTCTGGTGGCCGCAGTCGGCACACTCGAAGGTGCTGCCGTCACGGATGGTCCAGACCCGCGTGCTGGCGCATTTTGCGCAGGCCGGTTTGCCGCCCCAGCGGGCCGCGATCCAGTGCGCGCGGCAGTGTTCCTCGGTCGCAAACCGCGCCTCGAATTCAGTCGCCGTCTTCGGAAAATCCCGCCAAAGATCGTCTTTGTCGTTGCTGGTCATGGCAAACTCCCTGTCGCCATGAAGCTTACAGGCAAATTACGCCGGAACTAAGCAGATAGGCATGGATCGTGCTCCTACTGGAAACGTCAAGCTTGCTGAGTCCTATAGCCACCCCGACCAGGAGCAGAAGTGGCAAAATCGCGAACCGGGCGAGGCGGTATTCACGTCTTCGAAGGCGAGAGGCCCGAACAAGATCCATCGGCGGAAAATACATTACAATAAAGATGGCGTAGGCGAATCCGACGACAAAAAGCGGCACGATTAATGCCTGCGGCCATCCTTCGGCCACGAACATCGTCGAACAAACCCACTTTATCAACGACTCAAGTCTTCCATTCGCAGCAATGTCACCTTTCGTTGCCACTAATGCATCCCAAATATCCGGATGCTCAACTTCGATCAATTTGGCTGTCTGACGATGTACTTCGTCCGAATAGTTGCATCCGGGAAACGTTGCGCGCGCGTTGTCACTCGTCTCGCACCCTCACATCCCGCTTCCCGTCCCTTCCCACCAGCATCCTGCCCCCGCGCCCCGCAAACACGGCGGCCTTGAGGTCCTTGACCATCTCCTCGGCACCGCCTTCGCCACCCTCCGGCGCCACATGCTCGAACGGGCTGCCGACCCGGGCGCGGGTTCAGGGGCCGGGTTGGTGACATAGCCCAAGGGTACCTGCCCGGTAAGGGGGAGGTCAGCTCCAGCCGGGGCAGCATGCCGGTTTCCTTTTCCGAGCGGCTGCAGTAGGCGAGGATGGCCGACAGGAAATCGGTATGCCGTCCCCTTCAGGTTCCCCATGCCCCGCCCGCTCGAACCCGTCTCGCCCGCCCTGCGCATCCTCTACGGCATCGCATTTTTCGCCGCGTTCGTCGCGCTGTGGAGCGTGGCGACGTTCGGCGGCTTCGTGTCGAAGACGTTTCTCGCCAACCCGCTCGCAATGGCGGAGGAGGGCTGGCTGCTGCTGACGAAATACAATTTCCTCTACGACATCGGCATGACCATCTGGCGCGTGGTCGGAGGGTTCGTCATGGCGGCGGCGATCGCGGTGCCGCTCGGCATCGCCATGGGCGCCTACAAGCCGATCGAGGCGGCGATCGAGCCGTTCGTGTCGTTCGCCCGCTACCTGCCGGCGTCCGCCTTCATTCCGCTGCTGATCCTGTGGGCCGGCATCGGCGAGTTGCAGAAGCTGCTCGTCATCTTCATCGGCGCGGTGTTCCAGATCATCCTGATGGTGGCCGGCGCGGTCGGCTCGACCCGGCGCGATCTGGTCGAGGCCGCCTACACGCTCGGCGCCAAGGACGACGGCATCATCCGCCGCGTGCTGGTGCCGTCATCGGCGCCGGCGATCGCCGAGATCCTGCGGCTGGTGCTGGGCTGGGCGTGGACCTACGTCATCGTCGCCGAGCTGATCGGCTCGTCGTCCGGCATCGGCCACATGATCACCGACAGCCAGGCGCTGCTCAACACCGGCCAGATCATCTTCGGCATCATCGTGATCGGGCTGATCGGCCTCGTCTCCGACTTCCTGTTCAAGGCGATCAACCGCAAGTTGTTCCCGTGGTCGCTGGCATGACGCAACTCAGCATCCGGCAGGTGACGCGCGTTTTCGCCGCCGCCAAGGCCGGCGGCGAGCCGACGCGAGCGCTCGAGCCGACCGACCTCGACATCGCGCACAACGATTTCGTCACGGTGCTGGGGCCGTCGGGGTGCGGCAAATCGACCATGCTGCGCATCGTCGCCGGCCTCGACCGGCCAACATCGGGAGAGGTGCTGCTCGACGGCCGGAAAATCGGCGGCCCGGGTCCCGACCGCGGCATGGTGTTCCAGTCCTATACCCTGTTCCCCTGGCTCACGGTGGCCGAGAACATCGGATTCGGCCTGCGCGAGAAGGGAATGCCGCAGGCTGAGACGCGCGACATCGTGGCAGGCTATATCGACCGGGTCGGCCTCAGGGGCTTCGAGAATCACTGGCCGAAGCAGCTCTCCGGCGGCATGCAGCAGCGCACCGCGATCGCCCGGGCGCTGGCCAACGATCCAAAGATCCTGCTGCTGGACGAGCCGTTCGGCGCCCTCGACAACCAGACCCGCAGCCTGATGCAGGAGATGCTGCTCGGTATCTGGGAGCGCGAGCGCAAGACGGTGATGTTCGTCACCCACGATATCGAGGAGGCGATCTTCATGGGCTCCCGCGTCGTGGTGATGACCGCCCGGCCGGGCCGGATCAAGGCGGACATCCCGGTGGCGCTGCCACATCCCCGGCCGTACACGCTCAAGACCGCGCCTGAGTTCGTCGCCTTGAAGCAACGACTGGTCGACGAGATACGCGTCGAAGCGCTAAAGGTTGCCGAGAGCGCGGTTCCCGTCGCAACTTCCGGTGTTAAGACCATCGTCTGACACACTGATTTCTGGACAGGCGACCCGACCTTGGTACTGTGGTGGAGTAGGCTTCACGAGGGCGTCGGTCATGAAACTGCTGCGAAAGCAGCTGAAGTCCCAGCTTCCGCCGGAAAACGGTGAACTGCTTCGTGTCCATTTGTGCGGCCTGCTGCGCGTCGAGACGCCCGACAGGCGCGAGATCACGATCACCAGCGCCAAGGGTCGCGCCATCATCGCCTACCTTTGCCTGTCGCGGGACGGCAGGGCATCGCGGCGTGACATCGCCGAGCATCTATGGGTGGAGCGGGATCCGGTTCCGGAGAGCGACAGGACGCCGAGGACACCAACGCGAGCGAGCCGCGCCTGACGAATCTGCGGGAAGAGCTGAAAAAGCTGCGCAGGGCGTTGGGCCCGCACGCGCAGCAAGTCCTGCAGGCCGACCGCGAGACGATCCGGATCGACCTTGGCCGCGTCTGGACGGATACCCGGGACATGCTGCTGGCTATTCTGGACGGCAGCGCGCCGCCGCCGGTCGCCGGCGTGGAGAGCGACCGGCTGCTGGCCGGTTTCAAGCCGTTGACAAACAGGTTCCGCGATTGGCTCGACGGCCAGCGCGATGAATTCGCGATCGCCAAGGGACGAGCGTTCGCCCAGCGCGCTGCCCAGGTCACCGAGCAGCAGCTGCCGATCCATCTGCAAATTGCCGAGCATCGAAAGCTGTTCGACTTCGATCCGACCGACGAGGAGAACTGCCGGAAGCTGTTGAAGCTGCTGATGCGGGCGGGATCGTACTCGACCGCGGCGCAGGTTTACCGGCGTTGCAAGGAGATGGTCGGCATCCGCATGAAGGCCCTGCCGGAGATCGCCACCAGCGAGCTCTACCGGGCCATCGAGCAGCGCCTGCTGGGACAGGTGGCGCCGCCGCAGGACCAGGGCGCGAAACGGCAGCTGATCCAGCACGACAAAGCCGACACGGTTTACGCGCCGCGCGTCTCGACGCTGCCGCAGCGACCCGACGATGGCATCAAGGTCGGAATCCGGCCGATCCTGAACCTGACCGGCGATACGATGCTCGATGCCGCGGCCGTGTCGATCTTCGACGAGTTGCTGACCGACCTGCCGATGCTGCTTCGGCCGTTCTCGGTGGTCGAGCTGCCGCCTGCGGACGAGCCGCTGACCCCGGCCGAGGCGCGCTGCCGATATGTCATCGAGGTCGTCATGAAGGGCGGCACTCGCGCGTTGGACGGCCAGTTGCGCCTCAACCTGCAGATCACCCACCGGAGCAGCGCCCGGGTGGCGCGGGGCAACCGGGCAAGTCACGACGCCAAGGCAGCGCTCGGAGATTCGCGGGCGCTGTCCAATCGCCTCGCCTCCAAGATCTACCTCGCGCTCGTCACCGAGCAGAGCGAGCAGCTGGCAAGCCTTCCGCACGAGACGCTGAGCGACGCCGAGCTGGTGGTGCTCGGCATCTCCAAGCTGCGGCGCAGCAACACGCTGGAGAACATGCTGGCGGCGCGCGCCTTTCTCGAGGCTGTATTGGCGCGCAATGCCTGCAACGTCGACGCGCTGACCGGTCTCGCGCACATCTATCACCGCCTGGCCTCGCAACCCTGGGCCAGCGAGACGCCGGGGCTGTCGCTGCGCAAGGGGCGCACCTACATCGACGCCGCGCTCGAGACCGATCCTCTGCACGCGCAGGCGACCTACGTTTCGGCCATGCTGAGCTCGATGGAAGGGGAGCCCGGGCGTGCCGCGCTGGCGTTCGACCGGCTGCTCGACATGACGGCTTCCCTGCCGGCACTCGGCTATCGGGGCTACAACAACATATTCATGAACAAGCCGAAGAGCGGTCGCGAGGACATCAAGCGCGGTCTGCGCGGCCTGCAGGACGATCCGAGCCTGCCGATCTGGCATCTGTTCGAAGGCATCGCCGAGTTTCACTGCGGCAATCTCGACGGGGCGATCACGGCCCTGTCCAACTCGATCAACATCGATCCGCGCTACGGCAGCGCCCGGCTGTGGATCGCCGGCAGCCAGTATCTCGGCGGCCGTCGCAACGAGGCCAAGGCGCACATGGAGACGTTCCGGGCCCGCCATCCCGCCTATACGCTATCCGAATTCGAGGCGACATGGGGCGCCTCGCGCACCCACGATACGGAATACCTTTCCAGGAACCGGGTCGTGGCCGATGCCCTGATCGCGCTCGACCTGCCGCGGGGATAATTCGGGTCTTCTCAGCACCGGTGCTCGTCGTATATGCGTTGCTGTGACTTGGCGGTTGGCAAGAGCTGGAATTGATCAATGAATGCAGGACTCGGCGGTGGATTGGTTACGGTGTTCGGCGGGTCGGGCTTCCTTGGCCGGCACACCGTCCGGGCGCTGGCGCGCGCAGGCTGGCGGGTCCGAGTGGCGGTTCGCAGGCCCGATCTGGCCGGACACCTGCAGCCGATGGGTGTGGTCGGGCAAATCCACGCCGTGCAGGCGAACCTGCGCTATCCGGCTTCCGTTGCCGCCGCCTGCGCCGGGGCCGATGTCGTCGTCAATCTGGTCGGCGTCCTGGCACCATCCGGCAAGCAGAGCTTCGATGCGGTGCATGCCGCCGGCGCGCGCGCGGTCGCGAAGGCGGCGCGCGAGGCTGGCGTGCGGCGCCTGATCCACGTATCCGCCATCGGCGCCGACCGCAAGTCGGCGTCGGCCTATGCGCGCTCCAAGGCAGCCGGCGAGGCCGGAGTGCTGGAAGAATTTCCGGACGCACTCATCCTGCGCCCCTCGCTCGTGTTCGGACCGGAAGACGATCTCTTCAACCGGTTCGCCGGCATGGCGCGGATATCGCCGCTCTTGCCGCTGATCGGCGGCGGCAAGACCAGGTTCCAGCCGGTTTTCGTTGGTGACGTTGCCGCCGCCATCGCAAATGCCGCGGCCGGAGCAGGCAAGGCCGGGCAGATCTACGAGCTCGGCGGCCCCGAGGTGCTGAGCATGCGGCAGATCATGGACAAGGTGCTGGCCTGGAGCGATCGCGAGCGCGGCTATGTGCGACTGCCGTACTGGGCGGCGAAGCTCCTCGGCCTGCTGACCGTCCCGCTGCCAAATGCCATGCGCCCGATCACGGTCGACCAGGTACGGCTGCTGGCGAGCGACAATCTCGTCGGCGATGCAGCGAAGGGCGAAGGCAGGACGCTCGCTGGGTTGGGAGTTTCGGCGCCACACGCGGCCGGATCGGTCGTGCCGAGCTACCTCGAGCGCTATCGGCCACGCGGCCAGTATTCGCACTACCGCGGCTGAGCGGAGCGACCGCGCCGCGGCGCCTCGTTTGGCAACCGGGTCGCACAATTGAAAACGCCCCGGCACGCAGCCAGGGCGCTCAAATCGCGACCGTCTTCAATCGGATCGTCGTAGTCTCAGTGCAGGCTCGCGACGTGCAGCTTGTCTCCCATCGCGTGACCGATGGCGGCCTGGCGACTGTCGGTCAAGGCGAGAGGCGTACCGTCGGCGGCATGCAGCGCATAGAGGCTGATGCCCTTCGGCAGTCCTTTCACAGCGGGATAGATTCGGTTGGCTTCATCGGAGGTCAGCGTCTTGATGTAGGCAACCTCGCCGCCGCCGAGCTTGGCCAGCTCGCCGAGCGAAATGCGCGGAGCCAGGACCTTGGAGCCCCTAGCGCGCCTTGGCGCCCTTACGCGCTTCTGCTCTACCATGACGGATACCTCCATTTCAGAGTTCCAGCACGTCATGCTTGACATCATCATGATCGCAAGTTGCGACCAAACGAAGTCAACAGCATGGTCGTTTGATTCGTTGTCGTTGGCTACCCACACCGCGCCTAGATTTTCGGCGGGGTCTGCCTGATATCTATACGCTTGGTGTGGCGCTCAGGTTCATGGCGGACCAGATCCACCGTCAGCAGTCCGTTGTCCAAGTCCGCCTGTCGCACCTCGATTCCATCGGCCAATACGAAGGTTTTCTGGAATTGGCGCGCGGCGATTCCGCGGTAGAGATAGTCGCGTGACTTGTCGTCCTGCTGTCGCCCGCGGATCATGAGCTGGTTGTCCTCGAGCGTAATTTCCAGTTGGTCGCGTGTGAAACCTGCAACTGCCAGCGTGATGCGAAGCAGCTCCCGCTGCTCGTCCGTGCGCGCTACGCGCTCGATATTGTAGGGAGGGTAGCCGTCGGTCGCCGATTTCCCGGCCCGGTCGATCAACCGCTCGATCTCCTCGAAGCCCAGCATCATCGGGCTCGAAAGCAATGAAATCCGCGACATTTGTGGCCCTTCCGACAAGCGACCGTATTCGAATCGGCAGATGGACCCCTTCCGGGCATCCCCCGCCGGCCGGCCCCGAGATGGGCACCGACCGATAGTTTCGATCAACAATATGGGCCGGACCGCATCCGTTTCAAGACCGTGCAACTTCTTGACCTTTGACGTCGATCACGCTCTGAACGGGCCCACCCCTCCCCTGGTTTCCAATCGAGCCACCAGTGCCCCACGAACACCTGCTGATCCTCGCCGGCGCCCTGCTGGGCGGCTTCGTCAATGGCCTGTCGGGCTTCGGCATGACCCTCGTGGCGCTGCCGTTCTGGGTATATGCCGTGCCGCCGGTGGTCGCGGCCCAGCTTGGCGCCGCGGGAGGCGTGATCGGCCATTTGCAGACATTGCCCGCGATCTGGCCACTGATCAGTCGGGAAGCGATCGGCCGCTACATCGTCGCCGGACTGCTGGGAGTGCCGATCGGCACCGCGTTATTGCCGTTTGTCGATCCAAGGATGTTCAAGCTCGGTGTCGGATTCATCCTGGTGACGTTCTGCCTGTTCCATCTGTTCGGCCGGGAGCACCTGCGGAGCGACCGCGGTGGCGCACCGGCAGACGCCGTGGTCGGCTTTCTCGGCGGCTTCCTCGGTGGCCTTGCCGGCATCTCGGGAGCGTTGCCGACGATGTGGGCGTCGGTTCGCGGCCTCGGCAAGGAGGGGAAGCGGGTGCTGTTCCAGTCGTTCAACACGACCATGCTGACAGCAATGCTATGCGCGTCCGCCGTGCAAGGACTGCTGACATGGGAGCTCGGCCGCGCACTCCTGATATCGCTGCCCGGCTCCATCCTCGGCGCGCAATTCGGCCATTGGGCCTATCGTCGTCTCGACGACCACCACTACGACCGCATCGTTCTTGCCCTGCTGCTGCTGTCCGGGATCGGCCTGCTATGGGCCAATCGGTAGCCCTTGGGCGTTCCGTCACAATCCCGCACCGTTCGCCTGCGATAGGCGGTCCGTCAGCCACCCATGAGGAGCCTCCGCAGCCGATGCCGCACTTGATGAAATCCGCCACTTTGGCGACCGCCGCGATGATGGCGGTGCTGATCGCCGGCCCGCACGCCTACGCGCAGGAAAAGAAAGCCGAGGGCACCTCGATTCCGGTGGAAGAGCTGACACCCGAGGAAAAGGCCGAGCGCGAGGGGCGCAAGGAGTGCAAGGTTGCGATCTGCGCCATATTCCACAATCGCAAGGCCGAGGGGCCGGATGTCTCCTGCAACGTCCTGAAGTCGTGGCGCAAGGAGCAGCTCGACAAGATGGTCGGCAAGGCCAAGGTGTCCTGGCCGTGGGGCCGAGTGAAATGTGTCGTCGACGTGAAACTGAAGCGCGGCGATCTGATCAAGGCGATGACCGAGCCCAAGTTCGACGCCGCGTTCGGCAAGCACGAGGTCAAGTGCGAGGTCGAGCGCGACAAGGAAGCGAAGGCTGACATCAATTTCGATTTCAGCCCCAAGGTCACCTTCGAGAACGGCAAGGCCGTGAAGGCGCAGCTGAACTGGGGCAAGATCGACGCGCCGGCCCTCGTCAAGGGCGCGATGTGGACGGCGACGGCCTCCGACAACACCTTCAACGTGCTGCAGTCGACAGTGGTCGAGGACATCAACGACTTCGTCGACAAGAAATGCATGGAAGTAAAGGACGACTGGGCCGGCAAGTAGCCGCCCAGGCATCCCATCCAGCTGCCGCACTGCTCGCCACGAGCCGACGAGGCGATTTCCGCCTCGCCGGCCCGAGATTGCCGACCTGCACGAGACATCAGCCCCCGCGCGCTGCATGCGGCGGCAGCGCTGCTCATACGTCCTTGCGATATACGATGAAACCGGAGCGGTCGGCGACCGTGTCGTAAAGGCGCCTAGCGACGACGTTGGTCTCGTGCGTCTGCCAGTAGACGCGCGAGGCGCCCGCCATCCGGGCGCGATCGTAAACAGCCTCGATCAGCGCCTTGCCGACCCCATGCCCGCGGGCGCCCTCGGCCGTGAACAGGTCCTGAAGGTAGCAGGTCGGCGCCAGCATCGAAGTGTTGCGGTGGAATATGTAGTGAACGAGGCCAAGCAGCCGGCCATCGCGCTCGGCAACCAATGCGTGAACCGGCTCGCTGGTGTCGAAGAACCGGGCCCAGGTCGTCCGCGTCACCTCGTCCGACACCGCAGTCGGTCCAACGCGCTTGTAGAAGGCGTTGTATCCCTTCCACAACTCGAGCCACGGCTCGAAATCAGCCGGTTCGACATCCCGAACGATGAAGCCGTCTGCCATTTCTCCCCCCATGTCAGCCTCAACTTGCCAGTACGATCGGCTCCTCGGACGCCCGCCCGCGCACGAAATCGGAGGCACGGTCGGCGAGCGCCATGGTCGCGGCGTTCAGGTTCGCCGATAGCATCGTCGGCATGATCGAGGCGTCGATCACCCGCAGTCCGTCGAAGCCGCGTACACGGAGCTGGTCGTCGACGACGGCCAGCGGATCGGTCGCCGGCCCCATGCGGCAGGTGCCGGCCGGATGGAACGTGGAGGTGCCGCGCTGCTTGGCGGCGGCCAGCAGCTCGTCGTCGCTCTGCACGTGCGGACCGGGAAAATCCTCTCGCTCGTAGAACGGCATGAGCGGCTTCGACGACAGCAGCTTGCGCGCGAGCTTCATGCCCGCCAGCAGCACCCGGCGGTCGCTCTCCTCGGCAAGATAGTTCGGCTGGATCATCGGCGCGTCGAACGGATTGGACGAGCGCAGCCGCACCCAACCGCGACTGTCGGGCCGCTGCTGCCAGGACGCGACTGTCATTCCCGGCTCGCGCTCCAGCTCACCCTGCACGCCCTCGCGATAGCTCGCCGGCGTGAAGGTGATCTGCAGGTCCGAATTGGCGACAGCCGGATCGGAGCGGCAGAAGGCGTAGATCAGCGTCGGCACGAGACCGAGAATGCCCTTGCGCCGGAACATCCAGTCGATGATCTCGAACCCGAGCTTCAGCCCGCGCGCTCGCTCGTTGATGGTGTCGACGTTCTTGACCCTGGCGACGAAGCGCGGCGCGTAGTGGTCGCGCAGGTTCTCGCCGACGCCTGGCACCGCCCGGCGCACCTCGATGCCATGCGACTTCAGCAGCTCCGCCGGCCCGATGCCGGACAACAGCAGCAGCTGCGGAGAATTGAACGTGCCGCCGGCGAGCATCACCTCGCGCCGCGCCCGCACCTCGTGCGCCGTGCCACGCGGTCCGCCGCGGTTGAAGCGCACGCCGACCGCCCGCCGCCCGTCGAACACGAGGCTGGTCGCATGCGCGTGAGTGCGCACCGACAGGTTCGGCCGCTTCATCGCAGGGTGCAGGAACGCACGCGCGGCGCTCATTCGGCGACCGCGATAGATCGTTCGCTGCGTGTAGGACACCCCCTCCTGCGTGGTGCCGTTGTAGTCCGGGTTGCGCGGGATGCCCATCTGCACCGCGCCCTCGATGAACGCCTCGCACAACGGATGCCGCCATTCGTTGTCGGTGACGGTGAGCGCGCCATCGCGGCCGCGATAGGTGTCGTCGCCTTCGCCGATGCGCCGCTCCAGCCGACGGAAATAGGGCAGCAGGTCGGCATAGCCCCAGCCGCGGTTGCCCAACTGCGCCCAGGTATCGAAGTCCATCCGCTGGCCGCGGTTGTAAACGTTGCCGTTGATCGAGCTCGAGCCGCCGAGGGTCTTGCCGCGCGGCGCCAGGATGCTGCGGCCGCCGGTCCACTGGCTCGGCTCCATCGTGTAGAGCCAGTTCACGCTCGGATCGTAGAAAGTCTTGATGAAGCCGGCCGGAATATGGATGAAGGGGTTCCAGTCGGTGCCGCCGGCTTCCAGCACGAGGACGGTCGAGCCCGCATCCTCGCTCAACCGATTGGCCAGGACGCATCCGGCGGAGCCCGCGCCGACGATGATATAGTCGAACGTTTCCATGAACGTGCCGCGTCCTCCCGCAACTTCTTTGCGGCAGACTTATAATCGAGGCGATTGCGCCGGGGTCATGCAAATTAGCAGAGGCGACAAGCCATTGCCGCATCCGGCCGGCGCATCGTGCGCTACCGCTCGCATCCTTGGGACCGCATCAGAATGCCGGCCGCGATCCCGGGGTTCAGCTCTTGCTGTAATCGGTGATGCGATCGAGCAGCCGTGGCCGCCCGGCAACGGCGGGCCGCACCTCGGGCTTTGGTTCGGCTGCCGGCGCGGCGGCTGGCGTCTCGGCCAACGGGCGGGTGTCGCCCTGGCGATTGGCACCATGCGCAAGCGGCGTTCCATTGGTGCGACCGGGACCGGCGTCGGTCGACGCCGCGGCTGGAGCGACACTCGGCTCGGACTTGACCAGGACTGGCCGATTGACGGCGTGGGCACCGTGCGCCAGCTCGGGCTTGGCCTCGGAAATACGTTGCTTCAGGCTGCGCCGCTCGGCGGCCGAGACCGGCCGGCGGGGCTGCGCCGACGTCGGCAGCGTGCCGACACCCAGCCGCCGCATCTCTTCCATGAAGTGTTGTGCCTGGCGTGCCAGCCGCTCGTTGGTGGCGGCGACCTCGGCTCGCAGTTTCCGGATCGTCTCCGACTGCTGGTCGGCGAGGATCTGCAGCGAGCTCAGCTTCGACTTCATCGCGATCTTGCTGTCCTTGATCGACAGCGCGCGGTTGTCGCCGTTGTCGTCCTCGAAGGCGGCCAGTGCGCCCTTCAGCCGGGCGATCTCCTGCGCCTGCTCCTCGACTTGCTGATCCCGCTGCCGCAGCAACGCTTCGTGGCGTACCTCATCGTCTCTGCCGGCCGCGGCCACGTCCTTCATCGCCTTCAGTGCCGATTCGGCCCGCTGCAGGGCACGCTGCAGGCGGACCACCTCCGGCAGCGACGCATCATCCGCGGCGGCAATCTCGCCGTCCCTGGCCGATGCGGCCGTATCTCCGGCCCGGTTTTCGATTGCCGACGCCTGATCGCGCGTGCGTGCGTGCAGCGCTTCGATCTCGGCCCGCAACGCGATCTCGGCATCGAAAGTCGGATCGCTGAGGCCGTCGCGGTTTTGCGCCGCGCGCGTCGAGATGATCATGTTGAGCCGATCGATCTCGCTGCGCTGCTGCGCATTGATCTGGACCGCCTCGACCAGCGCCCGCTGGGTCCGCTCGGCATCCTGATTGATGCCGGCGATCTCGCGATCGCGCTGGAACAGCAGCTTTTTCGCCTCGAGCAGTCGCTGCTCGACCCTGGGCAGCCGATCGGCAATGGTCTGCTCGAGCACATTGCGGGCATTCTGCGCCGCCTCGAGCTCGGCACGGGCAGCATCGAGGTCGCTCGTCAGCGAGTTGATCAGGCCGTCCCTGCGGCTCACCTCGACAAGCTGGCGGGCGGCGCTGAACTTCAGACTGTCGAGCTCGGTCTCGAGGCGATGCACCCTGAGCGCACTGTCGGCGCGAATTCGGTCCTTGTCGGCCTTCAGCTCGGCCTCGGTGGTCGGCAGCAGTGCGCGCACCCGCTCCGCGGTCAGACGCACGGTCCGTGCCCGGTAGGCGGGCGTCAGCAGCACCACGAGAAAGCTCGCGATGAGGAAACCTAGGCCGACGAGCATGGCGGTCTGGATCGAGATCAAGCTGCGAATTCCTGGCTCGTGCTTAAGGCGCCACAGCTGCCGCCGCCGGAAACGACCAAGCGGAACGCGTCGCCGCGCCCGCCGCCGCTCCGCGAGTGGCACATTCGATCTGAAACACGCGGGCTTTGGGTGCCTTGGCCGATGACCACGGCGCTTCGAGTCAGAACGGATTCCAGGTCGGGCTACGCGTATACTTCAAATATCCGACGTTGGCACCTAGTCTCAGACCGATCCCTGAGCGGATCGGCGCCAATATCACATCGCCGTACTTCTGGAACTGCACGCCGACCCCTCCGACCAGATAGGCAGTGCCCTGAACCCCGCCGAATCGATGGTAGATTTCGGATGGATCGCGCAAGTTGTATACGAGCACCATGGTCTTCGAGCCCTCGGCGCCCACGTCATAGCCGAGCGTCGGTCCCTGCCAGAACACCTTGTGGGTCCCGGCGTCCTTCGTGAAGAGGCGCCCCTCTCCGTACCGCAGGCCGGCGACGAACGCGCCGCCGGCATCCTCGCCCAGGATGTAGCCATTGGGGCGGCCGGCCTTCTGGAACGTATACTCGATCACGCTGGCGAGACCGCGGCTGACGGTCCCGAAGAAGCCGTGCCCGGCCTGGTAGATCTCGTTCTGCGAGTAGTAGCCGCCGACCGGACGCTGGTCGTCCTGCGGGCCCTCGCCGTAGCGTGGAGGCGGGGGCGGGCCGTTGTCGCCGTATTCGCGGTCATAAGGCTCGCGCGGGCCGGACGGATTTGGCTCGCCATAGCGGCCCTGGGGGGCCGGTGGTTGATAGACGTCGCTGCCGTAGTTGCCACCTGCCTGCGCCGGCGGCCGATAGACGTCGGTGCCGTAGTTGCCGCCTGCCTGTGCCGGCGGCCGATAGGCGTCGCTGCTGCCCTGGTTGGGGCCGGCCCGATAAGCTCGCGAATCAAATCCCTGATTGCCGTAGCCACCCTGAGGCGGTGCCGTATAGGCGTCATTCGCCCGAGACTGCGGGTAGTTGTTGCCAGGCTGGCCATACCCTCCATTGCCGTAGGGCGCAGGTCCCGGCTCGGTCCGGTCGGCACCCTCGTCGCCGCCGAGCCGCTGCTGGCCTGGGGGCGTCGTGCGGTCCCACGGCAGCCGCTCCTGCGCAACCGCGGCAAATCCGATCAGGATCGTCGCCGAGACGACCACACTTCCGAGAATCCGTTTTGCCAAACTGCGTTGCCGCATGATCACAGTCCCCTGCGCGTTGGGCATGCCGGGCGACCGCAGGCGCGGCCGGGCGCCGGTCATCTTCCGATAACCATGTCGCGAAAAGTATTACTAAAGTGTGGCTATTTCGCAGGCGCCTTACGTCAATTGCATGGCGAGTTCGCGATTTCCCCAGGCGATAAAATCTTTGTTTTTGAATGCGTTATCGGCTTTTCCGTAAGTCAGTTCGGAACCATCGAGCAAGGTGACGATGCCGCCCGCGGCACGCAGCACGGCGTCGCCGGCTGCCGTATCCCACTCGTGAATGCTGCCAATTCGCGGATAGATATCCGCCTCGCCGCGGGCGACCAGGCAGAACTTCAGCGATGATCCGATGTTGCGCCGCTCGCGCACGTTCCATCGCAGCAGCAGCGCCTCGGCTTCCGCCGCGCCGTGAGTCCGGCTGGCGACCGCGGCCAATGCCGCCAGGTCCGGCTTGCGGGTGTTGATCTGCCTCGCCGCGATGTCGGCGAAGCACTTTGCGCCGCAGGCCGGATCGACCACCGCCTCGATCGCCGTCGCCGGCCCGAGGGCCGCAAACAGAAGCTGCGAGGCCGGCGCATACACGACACCGAATCGCGGCCGGCCGTCCTCGATCAGGGCAACGTTGATCGTGAAGTCGGGGTCTCCTGAAATGAACGACTTGGTGCCATCGAGCGGATCGACCAGAAAGAACCGATTGCCGATCGCCGGGATCGAGCCACCGGCGGCCGCCTCCTCGGCCACCACCGGCACGCCCGGTGCGGCGTCCGCCAGCGCCGACAGCAGAATCGCCTCGGCCTCGCGATCGGCGACCGTCACCGGCGACAGGTCGCCTTTTCGCTCGACCTCGACGCCGGCCGTGAAATAGCCGACCTCCAGCCGCCCGGCCGCAAGGATCGCTGGCAGCAACCGGTCCGCCAGCGCGAGGTATTGAAGTCCCTGCAGATCCACTATCGGCACTCCTTGGCCGTCAAGCGGCGGTCCATCGACGAATGTCGGTACTCGCTCGACGGCGCGGCAGCAAGGACGCATGCACCCGCTAAAATGCGTGCCATGACCATGGTCCGACGCGTTCGAGGCTTTGCAACCGCACCGCGGCGCATGTATCACGATAACTGATTTGCGGACGGGTTGGATCGATGTACGCCAGCGTCAGCGCAGCCTCGCGCCTTGGCGTCCCACTCGCAGCCGCGTTCATGACCGGCCTGCGGTCGACAGAACGATAAACAGAGGCATGCATGACCCCGATCGCCCAGCCGTCCGACTTGGAACTCGCCGCTCTCATCTCGAGCAAGATCTGTCATGACGTCATCGGCCCGGTGGGCGCGATCTACAATGGGCTGGAAATTCTCGACGAGGATGACGATCACGACGCCCAGACGTATGCCTTGAACGTCATTCGCAACGTCACCGAACAGGCCTCCGCCAAGCTCCAGTTCGCGCGTTTCGCGTTCGGCGCCGCCGGCTCGGCCGGGGCCCAGATCGATTTGGCGACGGCCGAGCAGATCTCGCGAGGCTTCGTCGGCTCCGGCAAGCACAAGCTGATCTGGAAGGGATTGACCGGTTACGCGCCCAAGGATCGCGTCAAGTTGCTGCTCAACCTGGTCGCCAGCGCGATCACGGCTCTGCCGCGCGGCGGCGAGATCGAGGTGATGATCACCGGCTCCATCGAGCAGCCGATGTTCGTCATCCGCTGCCGTGGAACCGGCGCCAGGCCGCCCCAGTACCTGACCGAGTTCGTGCTCGGCCAGCAGCCACCACAGCTCGACGCCATGACCATCCAGGCCTACTACACGTGGCGGCTGGCCAGCACCTCCGGCATGCGCCTCGAGATCCTGAAGGACGGCGCCGACATCCTGCTCGCCGCCGGCGCAGCCTGAGCGGCTGCGGGCGTTTGCCGCCCGTCACGTTTCTGAACAGGCTTCAACTGGCAGTTAAGGAATTGCCCGCAAAATAGCGCGTGCGCCGGCGATCCCTGAATAACGCCAAGCCGGCCGCCGTCGAACCGCATTCAGAGGACCGCAAGATGCTTTGCTGGCTTGTCGTCGATGACTCGGAGGTGATCAGGAAAGTCGCTCGCCAGGTCCTCGAGGACATGAATTTCCTGGTCATCGAGGCCGAAAACGGCGAAGCGGCGCTGGCGCAGTGCTCGCGCGCGATGCCCGAGATCATTCTGCTCGACTGGCTGATGCCCGGCATGAACGGTCACGAGTTCATGAGCGCTGTGAAGGCAATTCCATCTGAGAACAGGCCGGTGATTGTCTACTGCACTACGGAAAACAACCCCCGCGACATCAACCGCGCCTTCGCCGGCGGCGCCGAGACGTTCCTGCTGAAGCCCTTCAATCGCGCGATCCTGAAGGAAAAGATCAACGAAGTGGTACTGCTGGCGGCCTGACCGGCGGCACAAGGCTTGGCGGCAGGCGCTGCCGACCGCGGCAATGCAACGCACGGCCAGGCAGCCCGACAGTCCCGCGGGCTATCCTTCGCCGATCGTGGGTACTAGAAGGGGACGCGGCAGCCAGATGCCGCGGTCCGCTTCCGGAAACTTGGACGACGTGCTGAAAATCGACCGACTGGCGATCCCCGGCTTGCCGCTGCTTTCGTTCGAAGTGGCGGCGTGCGAGTGCGTAGCGATCGAAGGCCCGTCCGGCTCCGGCAAGACGCGGATACTGCGTGCCATCGCCGACCTCGATCCGGCAGACGGCTACGTCTTTCTCGACGGTGCGGAACGCAACGAGATGACCGCGAGCGCCTGGCGCCGCCGCGTGCGATTCGTCTCGGCTGAGCCGGCCTGGTGGGCAGCCACGGCTCGCCGACATGCCAAGAAGCCGGCCGAGATCCAGCGGCTTGAGCGCTTCTCCAACTCGCTGGGGATCGACCGCGCCGCCCTCGACCGCCCGATTGCACAGCTTTCGACCGGCGAACGGCTGCGTCTCGGCCTCGCCCGTTCGCTTTGCGACGAGCCGACGGCACTCCTCCTGGACGAGCCGACCGCCGCGCTCGATCCGCAATCTTGTGCTCTGGTCGAGGAATTGATCCGGTTCCTGCTACTGGCCGGCCGCTCGATCGTGCTGGTGAGCCACGACGAGGCGCAGATCGCGCGCATCGCTCACAAGCGACTGTTGCTCGCGGCGCCGACGAAGCCTGCCCAAACGCCGACGGGCGAGCCAGGCCGTGCAGGCGTACCGCCCGCAGACGAGCGCATCGCGACGCTGGCTGACCGGTGGAGCAGCACGCGTTGACCTATCACGCCCTCAGCCTCATCGATCTCGCGCTCGCCGGCTTGCTGCTGAGCGCCAACGCCGGCATCTCGTTCCTGCTGGGGCTCAAGCTCGAGCGAACATTGCTCATATCGGCCGTGCGCATGGTGCTGCAGCTCGGCGCGGTCGGCTTCATCCTGAAGTTCGTGTTCGAGCAGCGGCTCGCTGGATCTCACTGTCGCGTTTGCCACGGTGATGGTTCTGGTCGCCAGCTGGGAGGCGCTGTCGCGGCAGCGTTACCGAATTGCTGGCGCGTGGCCGCAGTGGGGCCTAGGCACCGCCGCACTGCTGTTCAGCGGTACCGCCGGCACGGTCTATGCCGTCGGGCTGGTCATCGGCACCGACCCGTGGTGGGCGCCACGCATGCTGTTGCCAATTCTCGGGATGGTATTGGGTAACGCGCTCACCGGCGTGTCGCTGGCACTCGATACGTTTTCGACCGCAGTCAAGCGCGAACGAGGCGCGATCGAGGCCCAGCTCGCCCTGGGGGCGTCCCGCTTCGAAGCAATGCGCGACGTCCTGGCCGACGCTCTACGCACCGCAATGACGCCGATCATCAATGCGATGGCGGCGGCCGGGGTGGTGTCGCTGCCGGGCATGATGACCGGCCAGATCATGGCCGGCGCCGACCCCGTCGAGGCGGCGAAATACCAGATCATGATCCTGTGCGTGATCGCCGGCGCGACGGCGCTAGGCGTCCTCATTGCCGGGTGCGGCGGCGTCTTGCTGTTGACCGACGCCCGGCAACGCCTTCGTGCCGAGCGACTGGTCGACCCACAGTCCGGCTGATCCGCCCGTCGCTACTGCGGCTTTGGAGCCGGCGTCGATTTCGGTATCGCGCCTGTCGTCACAGGCGTGGTTGCCGGCTTCGGCGCAGCTTTCGGTGCGGTGGCTGCCTTGTTCTTGACTCCGACCGCCGGCGCGGCAGCGTCGATCGGCATCTTGTTGCCTTCCCAGCAGACGCTGGCGGACGCCTTGCAGGTGTACTCATCGAACAGGCCGAAATCGAGGAACAACTCGCAAGTCACGTCCTTCTTGCCGGTCGTGTACTTGCCGATGCCGCGCTCGGCGGTCCACTTGGCAATGTACGTGTCGAGCAGGTTCTTGGCGTCCTTGGTCGGGCCGTCCTTGCCGTAGTCATTGACGGAGAAAGCCAGTCGGGTGCAAGCCGCGTCGGCAGTGTTGGCGGCAAGGCCGACAGCCAGTGCGGTGCCGAGAACGAGAAGCGAAGCGCGCATTCGCATGGGACCCCTGTCGATTGAGCTGGACATGCGACTCCCTATAGCCGGAAGTCATTCGACCTGCCTAGCCGACTGCAAAACGAATCCTGTGTGCGTGACAGAAATGTTGCGCTTTTACTTCATGTGCATGCGCAACAAGCCTGCTCAATACTGGAAGGGCGAATTGCCGCCGCGCGGGGAAATGCCACTATCGAAGAAGAAGTCGCTGTCGAACGGCCCGCCAATCGACTGCCGATCGAACTGGTAGGTGCGGAAAGTGCTGCCGCTGCTGTAGCGAGACTGGGTGTCGCCGTAGGTATTGATGCTGTCCGTCCAGGCATAGGAGTATCCGCCGCGACGCCAAACGAAGCTACGGACCTGCGGTTTCCGCCGATACAGGCGCGAAGTACGCACGTCACGGCTTTCCTGCGTCTCCGCTTCCGTGCTTGCCGCCTTTTTCTTGCCGGCCTCGGCGCTGGCGCCAAACATCACCAGTGCAGCGGCACCGGCCAACAGTGACAGAGTTGCATAGCGCAGCATGTGAGCCGATCCTCGCTCGAGCCTTGACTGATTACGATTAGCCTACCGCGAATCCTGAACGAATTCTTCAACAGAAGGTGGACGCCGACGCGCCTTTTGCCGACCACTGTAGCCTAGGCGACACGTTTGTCGTCTTCTGACACGACATCCGCAAAAAAACCGGCGCCAGTGGCGCCGGCAATTTCATTGCACAGGTTGAGCGAGCAGCGCCCTACTTGCAGGCCTTCTGACGCGAGGTGCAGGTCGACACCACCAGCGTCGTCTCGCACTTGGTGTCGATCTTTCCCGAGGCCTTCGCGCCCAGGTTCTTGATCGCGTTGTCGAGGGCAATCGTCGACATCGTCTTCGCGAGATCCGGCGTGATGCCGGTGCCCTGACCGCCGGCGAGCACGCACTTGGCCGCCGAGGCCGGCGTGACTGCAATGCCGGCGAGCACCGCCGCCGAAGCAGCAGAGAGCAACAGATGCTTGAGCTTCATGGCCTGTCCTCCGTTGTTACCGTACTTCAGAGCTTGCAGATCGTCGCCTGTCCGACGCAGGTCACGCCGAGGCCGGTACCCTTGGTGCAACGGTACTTGGCAGGTGTGATCTTGTAGCCGGGCGTCGTCTTGTTCGCCATCCACGAGGCCCAAGCGCCCCAGTCGAACGACTGCAGGATCGCCTCGTAGGCCTGGAACTTGGCGCCGGCCTCGTCGCTGTTGGTGCCCTGGGCGGCCTTGTTGAAGCAGTTGCCCTTGGCGGCCTCGGCCGATTGCGGCAGGCCGGACACCAGTCCTGCACCCAGAATTGCCGTTGCGGCGATCAGCAGTGTCGTCTTGCGCATCGTTCGTCTCCTCGCGGTGCTTGGGGCTGGTTGGTAACCAAGTCGATTAACCATGCCGCATGCTGTGCCCGGCCCGCGAGGTGCTGTCGAGCGGTGGCTGCACTTTTTCGGTGCACGCGTTGCCGGCTGGCCATAGTTGACTCTGCAAGGCTCAGCCGCCCTGCTTCGGCCGGGCCAGTGCCTCGAGCCGAAATCCGGCGCCTTCGCCCTGGCCGAGCCGCGTGGCGAGTACCGGCAGCACCACCGCCAGCTGTGCCTCGAGCTGCCAGGGCGGATTGACGATCACAAGCCCGCAGCCGTTGAACTTCTCCGGATGGCGGGGCGTGCGCAGGAGCAGTTCCGCCACCAGGCAGTCGCGATCGCAGACCGCCGCGATGCCGCGATGAAAGCGGGCAACAAGCTTCGGGTCCTTGATCGGGTACCAGAGCAAGAAGGTTCCGGTCTCGAACCGGCTGATCGCTTCGCCCAGTCCCTCGGTCATGCGCACCAGCTCGCCAGGCTCCTCGAACGGTGGATCGACCAGCACGATGCCGCGACGCTCCTTCGGCGGCAGCAGCGACTTCAGGGCCGTCCAGCCGTCCAGTCCGAGCACCTTGACCTGTGGATCACGGGCAAAAAGCTCAGCCAGCCGCGCCCGATCGTCGGGATGCAGCTCGTTGGCGACCAGCCGGTCGCCGCGCCGCATCAGGCGCCGCGCAATCAGCGGCGAGCCCGGATAGCGCGTGATCCGGTCCGGGCCGGCCGCTACGTTCTCGGCGGCGATCAGATCGAGGTAGGGTGCGAGCACGTCCGCGACCTCGCCGGGCAGCGGGGCGGCATCGTTGCCGAAGATCCTGCCGATCCCCTGCCGCCATTCGCCGGTACGCTCCGCCGGACCGTGGTTGAGGGCGTAGAATCCGACACCGGCATGCGTATCGATGATGCGGAACGGCGTATCCTTTGCCTTCAGCCGCTCGATCACGAGGCAGAGGATGACGTGCTTCAGCACGTCGGCGAAGTTGCCGGCATGGTAGACGTGGCGATAGTTCATGCTGTGTCTGCCTACATCGACCAGCCGACAATTGCACGCGGGTTCGCACAAAACTCTTGCCAGCGGCCGGGCGGCCTCACAAGACGGTCGGGTCGCGGCAATCGAAGCGGCTGAGGGCCACGGGGGACAGACTGATGGCGGCACCGACGATCGAGGCGAGCAAATCCTCGCCTGCTGGCATGGCGCGTTCCGTGCCGAAGCGGGCGCTTGCCGGCTGGGTCATGTTCGAGTGGGCGACGCAGCCGTTCTACACGCTGATCGTGACATTCCTGTTCGGCCCCTATTTCGTGAATACGGTCGTCGGCGACAAGGCGCATGGCCAGGCTCTGTGGGGCTATGCCGCCGCGGTCGCCGGCGTCCTGATCGCGATCGGCAGCCCGCTGCTCGGCGCCTTGGCCGACGTGAAGGGCCGGCGCAAACCGTGGCTCGCGCTCTTTGTCGTCGTGCTGGCCGCCAGCATGTGCACGCTGTGGCTGGCGACGCCCGGACTTGCCGGCGCGAACTTGTGGCTGATCCTCGCCGCGTTCGTGGTCGCCAGCGCGGTGGCCGAGTTCGCCGTCGTGTTCTTCAACGCGATGATGCCGACGCTGGTGCCGCGCGACAAGCTCGGCAAGCTGTCCGGCACCGGCTGGGCAATGGGCTACGTCGGCGGCCTCGTCGCCCTGATCTTCATGGCCGGTTTCGTCGCCACCGATCCGGTCAGCGGCAAGACCCTGCTCGGACTGGCGCCGGTAATCGAGCTCAATGCGGCGACGCATGAGAGCGACCGGTTGGTGGGCCCGTTCGCCGCGGCCTGGCTGCTGGTGTTCGCCCTGCCGCTGTTCCTGTTCACGCCCGATGCGCCCAGGCATACGACCGGCACCAGCGTCGTCGACGGCCTCAGCAGCTTCTGGTCCACCGTCAAGGCACTGCCGGCACACCCCGAGATCCTGACGTTCCTGATCGCCCGCATGACCTTCAGCGACGGTCTCAGCGCAATCTTCGTGTTCGGCGGAATCTACGGCTCGGCGATCTTCGACTGGGGCCTCAAGGAGCAAGGTATTTTCGGCATCGTCGTCGTGCTGGTGGGCGCGGTCGGCGCCTTCATCGGCGGGTTTCTCGACGACAGGATCGGGTCGAAGCGCGTCATCATCCTTGCCCTGCTCGTGATCATCGCCGGCGCCGTGGGCATCCTATCGGTGGACAAGTCGCATGTGCTGTTCACGCAGGTGGTGCCGCCGAAGGTGCCCGGCAGTGCGCCGTTCTCCTCGATCGGCGAGCGGGTGTTCCTGCTGTTTGCGTTGATGATCGGGCTCGTCGCCGCGCCGGTGCAGGCGTCGAGCCGCAGCTTGATCGCGCGGCTCGCTCCAGCCGAACGGGTCACCCAGTTCTTCGGGCTGTTCGCGTTCTCGGGCAAGGCTACGGCGTTCGCCGCGCCGCTGGTGGTCGGCTACGTGACCACATGGAGCGGGGACCAGCGAATGGGCATGGCCTCGATCTTGATCTTCCTCGTCATCGGTGTCCTGCTGATGGCGCTGGTGCGGGAGCGGCGTTAGGCCTCGGCATAGGCAAACCGGCCGCTTGACCTGATGGCCGCCGTCGTCTCATTAGAGGCCATGAATTCGGTCCCCGACATTGCCATTGCGCCGGGTGACGATATCGCCGTGGCACAACCCGGCGAAGGCGTCGGCCTGTTGCCGGATCTGCCGATCATTCCACCGACCGAGGCGCCGGATACCGCCAACTGGATCAGGTGTGTCGCGGCGGCTGTATTTCTGCATGCTGTGGTCTTGATCGGCCTCAACTGGCCGGTGCCGGACAATGCGCTCGGCGGCGGCGGCACCGATCTCGAGGCGATCAGCGTCGACGTGGTCGAGGCGTCGGCGCTCGAGACTGCAATCGATCCCAAGCCGACCGGTGCTGCCGCCTCCACGAGCCGGCTGGCCGAGCGCGAAGGCTCGGATCGCGAGCAGCAGGCGTCAGCCGATGCCGCCGACCGCATGCCCGAGCCGAGACCGGAGGCCGCCGCGCCGGCGGCGACGGCCGATCTCGTCATTCCTGATTTCGAGGTGAAGCCCGAGCCGCCCGCCGCTGACGTGCCCGCGGTCGCGATCGCACCGGTGAAGGCTGAGCAGGCGAGCGATGCCACCGAACCGCGCGCCGAGGCCGATACGCAGCCGAAGCCCGCAGCGGCTGCGACGGCCAGCGCCCCTTCGGAGGCGGCAGCGGCCGAGCAATTGGGTGGAGCCGCCTCGCGCAGCACCTCGGTGGTCGATATGGCAGCGCCGTCGGCGGCCGCCGCGATCACCGGCGAGCTCGGCGCCTATGCGCGGCTTGTCCAGCAAGCTGTCGCCAAGGCACCTCCGCGCGTATCGTCCGGGGTCGGAGCGCGCGGCAGCGTCGTGATCAACTTCGCACTCGGCCTCGACGGCACGCTGCTGCGCGCGCAGGTGCTGACATCGAGCGGCAACCCGACGCTCGACGAGGCCGCGCTTGCCGCCGTCCGCAGGGCAAAATTTCCACCACCGCCGGCTGGATCGCAGCTGGCACAACTGGTCTACAATTTTCCGGTGCGATACCGCTGAGGGGCCTGCAGATGACGCCGCCGATCGGGTAACGAGCAAGGGACTTGCGCCGGGGATGGCCGGCGAATTCCGGGGGTTAAGGCAGATCATGACAAATCTTGCTCGCACGCTCGATCAACTGAAGCGGCGCTATGACGTCGTGATCATCGGCTCCGGCTATGGCGGCGGCGTGTCGGCGTCGCGGCTCTCGCGGGCCGGCAAGCGTGTCGCCGTGCTCGAACGCGGCCGTGAGGTGCCGACCGGCGGCTTTCCATCCAAGTTCCCGGAGTTGCGGGCCGAGATGCGGGTGACCGGCAAGCGCATGCGGACCGGCTCGGAGACCGCGCTGTTCGACGTGCGCCTGGGCGAGGACATGCACGTGCTGGTCGGCTGCGGCCTCGGCGGCGGCTCGCTGGTCAATGCCGGCGTCTCGCTGCGCCCCGACAGCCGCGTCTTTGCCGATGCGATCTGGCCAGGGCAGATCAACCAGGACGGGCTGCTCGACGAGGGCTACCGGCGGGCCGAGAGCTGGCTTCGTCCGGCGAGCGATCCGCAAGCGGCCGCCCATACCAAGTTCCAGGCGCTGGCCAAGGCTGGCGCCGCCCTCGGTGCCGCGCCGGTGCCACCGCGGATCGCGATCAGCTTCGAGGACACGACCAATGCGGCCGGCATCCACCAGGCCGCCTGTACCCGCTGCGGCGACTGCTGCGCCGGCTGCAACGTCGGCGCCAAGAATACCGTCGCGTTGACCTATCTGCCGGATGCCGTGAAGCACGGCGCCGAGTTGTTCACACATGCCAGGGCGAGCTTCATTGCACGCGACGCCGGCGGCGGGTGGACGGTCCATATCGAGCCCGTCGGCGCCAAGGGCGGCGTGCCGTTAACGGTCAGCGCCGACATGGTCATCGTCTCGGCGGGAACGCTCGGCTCGACCGAGATCCTGCTGCGCTCGCGCGAGCGCGGCTTGGCGCTGTCGGATCGCGTGGGTCATCGCTTCTCGGCCAACGGCGACATCATCGCCTTCGGCTACGGCGCGAAGATTCCGGTCAATTCGATCGGCTTCGGCCACCCGGCAAAGGTCGACATGCCGCCGATCGGCGCGTCGGTCTCGGGTCAGCTCGAGATATGCGACCCAGCCGAGCTTGCGAACGAGGTCCGCATCCAGGAGGGCGCCGTGCCGTCGGCCATGGCGCCGATCCTGCCGGTGATGTTCGTACCGAACGGCCGGCTGCTCGGCGCTTTGCAGAGCCTGGTGTCCGGTGTCTACAAGGGTCCTTTTGCGAGCATGCAGACATTCTTCGCCGTCAGCCACGATTCGGCCTCGGGCCGGTTCTCGCTCGAGAACGACAGCCTGACGCTGCACTGGCCGGGGGCCCGCGACGAGCCGGTCTACCGGCGGCTCGACGAATTGCTGGGACGACTGGTCACCAGTGTCGGCGGATCGTACGTGAAGAACCCGCTCGCCGGCACGGTCATGGGACACCAGCCGGCGACGGCGCATCCGCTCGGCGGTGTCGCGATGGGGCGCGAGGCCGCCGACGGCGTGATCAATCACAAGGGCGAGGTGTTCTCGAACGCCAGCTCGACCGCGGTGCACAAGGGCCTCTACGTGGTCGACGGCTCCATCATTCCGCGCTCGCTCGGCGTCAATCCGCTGCTCACCATCACCGCGCTCGCCGAGCGCACCATGCTGCACATGGCGCAAGACCACGGCCTGCGGTTTTCAATCTAGCGCCGCGGCCGTTCACACCAGCAATTCGAGCGGCTTCAGGTTGCGCACCGCGCATCCGGGAGGCGGGCTGTCCGGACGGACCGGCACCATCGGCGGCGGCGGCATGATGCTCATGCCCGGCGGCGGGGTCAACGGGGCGGGGCCCTGCGCTTCCGCCTCGGATTGAGCCGCGGGCGGCGCCGAAGGCAGTACGGTATCGGTGGCGAGCGCCACCCCCGTCACGGCCAGCAGCGGCAGAAGCGAACCCAGCAAGGTGCGCATCATCAAATGAAATACCCCAAGCATGACCGGGACACTCCCGATATCTGTTGAGTGTGCTGACGCGGAGCACTCGAGTCGACATTTCGTCAAAGTGTACCAAATCGATACATGCTTGAACATAGCTGGCCCTCCGCACGGGTTGGCGCTAAAATTGCTCCACGTCCTGGCGTTCAACATTCAAGTCACCCAGGACCAATGACATGACGGCCAGCTCAGCCCTCAAATGGCATCCCGACGAGGATGTCACCCCCAGCCCGAAAGACGTGGAGACGATGGCTTGCGTGCTTGAGGGCCGCCACGGTCAGTTCGCCGCCGACGTTGCCGAATTTTTTGCCGCCGTACACGGACAAGGCAACGATGCAGGCCGCACGTGGGCGTGGGCGGGTGTGGCCGAGGTCGTAAGGCATCGCCAACGCCTCCGGATGCAGGGTTGAAGCTCAGGCAAGATTTGTGAGCGGGTGGTCGCCCGACGGTGCCGCTGCGCGGCTTGCCAGGCCAGGAACTCAGCAAGAATATGTCAACGCCTGATATGATCGCCCACAGCCCTGCGCCCGGCGCGCTCGATGTAGCGCGCGAGGTGCTCGGATCGGCGCGCGCGATGCTGGTCGGCGGCAGCGGTCGCGCCCGCATCCAGCGCAACGCCGTCATCGCATTTTCCGTTCGCATTGCCAGTGCGGCGATCATCTATCTGTCGCAGATCGTTCTGGCCCGCTGGATGGGCAGCTTCGAATATGGCGTCTACGTCTCGGTGTGGACCTGGGTGCTGGTTCTTGGAGGTCTGTCGCACCTCGGCCTCAACATGGGCGTGATCCGCCTGTTGCCAGCCTACAAGGAGGAAGGTCGCGACGACCTTCAGCGCGGCTTGATGCGGGGCAGCCGCCTGCTCGCTTTCGGCGTCGGCACTCTGATCGCGATCGCGGCCATAGTCGGCGTCCATCTGCTCGGACCACTGATCGAATCGTCCTATGTGCTGCCGCTCTATGTGGCGCTGGTCTGCGTGCCCATGTACGCCGTGACCGATGTTCAGGATGGTATCGGCCGCGGCAAGGCCTGGATCACTCTGGCGCTGCTGCCGCCCTACGTCATGCGCCCGCTGCTGCTGCTCGGAGCGATGGTCGTCGCGCACGCCTGCGGGCTGCCGATGGAAGCAAGCACCGCGGCCGTCGCCGCGATCGTGGCGACCTGGATTACCGCAATAGTGCAGCTGGGGCTCATCAACCGCCGGGCCGCCGCCGAGCTGGCTGCAACTGCGGCACGCTACGATTTCCGACGCTGGCTCACCATCTCGCTGCCGCTGCTGGTGATCGGCGCCTGCGAGATCGTGATGCAGACGGCGGACGTGCTCATCGTCTCGCACTATCTGTCGCCGACCGACGTTGCGATCTATTTCGCCGCGGCGAAGACCATGAGCCTGGTGCTGTTCGTTCACTACGCGGTCGGCAGTGCCGCTGCGAGCCAATTCGCCGCGCTGCACGCACGCGGCGATCGTGCGTCGCTGCAGCCGCTTGTGTCGGATGCGGTGCGCTGGACGTTCTGGCCGTCGCTCGCCGGCGCCATGGTGCTGCTGACATTGGGGTGGCCGCTGCTGAGTCTGTTCGGCGCCGGTTTCACCAGCGGCTACCCGGTAATGGTGGTGCTAGTGGGTGGCTTGCTGTTCCGGGCGGCGATGGGCCCGTCCGAATTCCTCCTCAACATGATGGGGCAGCAGAAGATGTGCGCGACGGTGCTCGCGGTCACGGCGGCGCTCGACGTGAGCCTCAACTTCGCGCTGGTGCCGTCCTTCGGCCTCATCGGCGCGGCGGCGGCGACGGCGATCGCCCTGATGTTCGCGGCCACCATGCACAATCTCGTCGCCCGGCGGCGGCTCGGCGTCAGGCTGTCGATCCTGTCCAACATGACCCGGGCCGAGCGCCGATAGCAGTCGATTGCTGCGGGCAATGCTCGGTCCGGCGGCGCGAAGAAATATTCCGCCGCCTCGAATTGGCCTATGACTGCTTCTCCATCAGCTGGAGTCTCCAGGTGGCCGCGCCGATCAACATTCCCGCCTACAGCGACGCGCTCGTCGTGCTCGCCACCGCCGGCGTGGTGGTGCCGCTGGTCCGTCGCTGGGGGATTAGCCCGGTGCTCGGCTATCTTGGCGCCGGTGCGCTGTTGGGGCCGCTCGGCCTCGGCTCGTTCATCGACAAGGTGCCGCTGCTCTATTGGCTGACCGTCGTCGATGCGAACAATGTCGCCGGCATCGCCAATCTCGGCGTCGTGTTCCTGCTGTTCCTGATCGGGATCGAGCTGTCCTACGAGCGCCTTGCGGCGATGCGGCGGCTGGTGTTCGGAATGGGCGGACTGCAAATCGTGCTGTCGACGCTGGCCATCGCCGGCGTACTGCTGCCCGTCGGCCTGCAGGCGCCCGTCGCAATCATGCTGGCGGCCTGCCTGGCGCTATCCTCGACCGCCATCGTGCTGGAGGTCCTGTCGAATCAGGGCCGCATCAACACGGGCACGGGCCGAGCCGCATTCGCGGTGCTGCTCGCGCAGGACCTGGCAGTCGTCCCGATCCTGATGCTCGTCTCGATCCTCGGGGCCAACTCGGGCGGCTCGATTTGGTCGACGATAGGAACGGCCTTGCTGCAGGCGACGGCCGCGATCGCGATCATCGCGCTGGTCGGCCGCGTCATGCTGCGGCCCCTGTTCCGCCTGGTCGCCAGCACGCGATCGAACGAGCTGTTCATTGCCGCGATCCTGTTCGTGATCGTGGCGACCGGAATCATTGCGGCGGTGGCGAACCTGTCGATGTCGCTCGGCGCGTTCGTTGCCGGACTGCTGCTGGCCGAGACCGAGTACCGCAAGGCGATCGAGGCGACGGTCGAGCCGTTCAAGGGCCTGCTGCTCGGCATCTTCTTCTTCACCGTCGGCATGAACATCGACGTGCGCGAGCTCGCCCGCGATCCGTTGTGGCTGCTGGCCTGCGTCGTCGGGCTGATCGGCTTGAAGGCGATCTTGCTGATCGGGATCGCGCGGCTGTTCAAGCTGTCATGGGCGAAGGCGGTCGAAATCGGCTTGCTGCTGGGCCCCGGCGGCGAGTTCGCCTTCGTCGGCATCGGTCTTGCCGCGTCGCTCGGCGTCGTCGACACACGAACTTCGAGCTTTGCGCTGGCGGTGACCTCGCTGACCATGGTGCTGATCCCGGTCCTGGCGCAGATCGCGCGGCGGCTGCAGCCGATGCTGGAGACGCCCAAGCCCGTCGATCCGCAGCTGGTGGTGGTTCCGGCACCGCACGTCAAGCATGCGATCGTGGTCGGCTGCGGCCGGGTCGGCAGGGTCGTGTGCGAGATGCTCGAGAGCCATGGCGTGCCCTACACCGCCACCGATCTTGATCCCGGCATGGTCTCCAAGCAGCGGCGCGAAGGCATTGAAATCTACTTCGGCGACGCGACGAGACCGGACTTCCTCAAGGCTTGCGGCATCATGGATGCGGCCGGAGTGATCATCACCGTGCAGTCGCGCGTCGTCATCGAGACGGTCGTCGCCGAGGTGCTGAGGCTGCGGCCGGACATCCTGATCATATCGCGCGCCCGCGACGCGGAGCAGGCCCGTCTCCTCTATGCCGCTGGCGTGACCGACGCGGTGCCGGAAACGATCGAGGCCAGCCTGCAGCTCTCCGAGGCCGCCCTCGTCGCGCTCGGCAAGCCGGCCGGCCCGGTCATCGCCTCGATCCACGAGAAGCGCGACGAATTCCGCCGCGAGTTGCAGGAGGCGGCGCAGAAGGCCGGACTCAGCACGACCCGCTCCATCCGCGCCAAGGGCACGTGATGCGCCGCCGCGGCGACGTCACGGCTTCCACTCCTTGGCCTGCTTCTGCACGGCGGCGACATCGAAGCTGTTGATCTCGTCGATCAGATCGTTGGTGATGAGATCGGCGGCGCTGGCCTTTTCCTTCAGCACGCCGGCTTTCAGCAGCCAGTCGAGATACGCCTGGTAGTTCGTCGCGACGCTCTCGCCCCACTTCTTCGCGCCGCCGGCCTCGAGCCGCCAGTTGCGGACGCGGGCGGCGAGCGTGTTCAGATCGTCCTTCAGCGCCGTCGCCTCGTCCTTGCCGACAGCCTTCGATTGCGGATAGACCTCCCAGAAGATGCGAACCGCGGCTTCCGGATTGGCGATCGCGAACACCGTGCCCATGGCATAGCCTTTGGTCACCGCGATCGCATCCTTGCGGCGCGTGGCAAGCGTCTCCTCGAGCGCAACGAAGCCGTTCGACGGAAATTTCTCGATCTCGGGCCGCGGCAGCAATCGCATCTTGATGCCGGCGTTCTCGATCAGCGCATATTGCGTGTCGAACTGCGACAGCGCGTCGATCTGCTTGTTGCGCAACAGCGCCGCCGTCTGCGCGCCTTCGCCGGCGACCACGATCGACACGTCCTTGTCCGGGTTCATGCCTTCCGCCTGCACCAGCGCACGGGCGACGATCAGCCCCGCCGAGCCCATCGAGATGAGGCCGATCTTCTTGCCACGCAGATCCGCGGCCGACTTGACCGGGCTGTCGTCGGGCACCGCGAAGCCGTAGATGTTGCCCTGGTAGGCGGTATAGAAATTCTTCGCCTTCACGCCCTGGGTGCGGATCACCGCCAGCGGCTCGACCGAGGGGATCGAGAACAGCACGTCCCTGGTCGCGACCGCTTTCACGCAGTCGCTCGAGCCGGCGATCGGCACCAGGTCGACCTTGATTCCGTCCTTGGCGAACCAGCCCATCTTGGTCGCGACCGCGAACGCCGCCGCCGCCGCGGACGTCATCGTCTTGGCGCAGAAGCCGACCCGGATCGGTGTCTGGGCCTGGGTCGCGAAGCTTCCGCGCCGCAATCACCAAGCCGGCGGCGGCGGCCGCGAGCAGAGTTTTCAAGTGGGTCGCATTCATGTCGCCGGATCCTTCTTGATCTGAGTGTCGTTGTCGCGTTGGCCATCCCAGAACAGCACGCGCCGGCGAAGGCCGGTGATCATGCCGTTGAGGAACAGCCCGATGAGGGAGAGGATCAGCAGGACACGAGAACTGTCCCGCCACGTCCATGTTGAAGTTCATGCTCTGGATCAGCATGCCGAGGCCGCGCTCGGAGCCGACGAATTCGGCGACGATGGCGCCGATCAGCGCGAAGATCATCGCGATCTCGAGCCCGGCGAAGATGTAGGGCATCGCGTTCGGCAGCTGCAGCATCCAGAAGATCTGCGAGCGCGAGGCGGCGAGCGAGCGCATCAGGTTGACGCGGTCCTCGTCGGCCGAACGCAGGCCGACGATGGTGTTGACCATCAGCGGAAAGAAGGCGACCAGCGCGGCGTTGATCACCTTCGAGGTGAGCCCGAGGCCGAACCAGACGACGATCAGCGGCGCCAGCGCGACCTTCGGCATCGCCTGGAACATGACGATGAAGGGATAGAGGAAATATTCGACGCGGCGGCTACAGCGCGACCGCGGTGCCGAGCACGAAGGCCAGGACCGAGCCGAGCGCGAAGCCCATGAAGGTCTCGCCCAGGGTCACGCCGATATGCTCGATATAGATGCCGGACTCGATGCCGCGCTACAGCGCCGGCAAAGATCGCTGTCGGCGGCGGCAGGATGTATTGCGGCAATGCCGAAATATTTGACGATCCCCTCCCACAGCCGCGAGCACCGCCGCGATCAGCAGCAGGCGCAGCGAAAGGCCGGTGACACCCTTGGTGATGGCATGGCTCATGGTGCCCTCCGGCGGCGTTGAGGGCGGCGCGGATGCGCCGAACGTAGGCGCCGAAGGTTTCGGTGTTCATGACCTCGAGCGCGCGCGGTCGCGGCAGGTCGATCGTGAGCTCGTCGCCGATCCTGCCCGGCCGCGGCGTCATCACCAGCACGCGGTCGGCGAGGAACACGGCCTCGGCGATCGAGTGGGTGATGAAGACCACGGTCTTGCGCCGCTCCATCCAGATGCGCTGCAGCTCGATGTTCATGCTCTCGCGCGTCATCGCGTCGAGCGCGCCGAACGGCTCGTCCATCAGCAGCAGCGCCGGATCGTGGATCAGCGCGCGCACCAGCGCGACGCGCTGCTGCATGCCGCCGGACAGCTCCCGCGGATACCGGTCCTCGAACCCGTCGAGCCCGACGAGCTTCAACAGATCGATGGCGCGCGCGCGCATCGCCTTGCGATCGAGACCCTGCACGTCGACCGGCAGCATCGACGTTCGACAGCACGGTGCGCCAGGGGAACAGCACCGGCGACTGGAACACGACGCCGATGTCGCGGCGCGGGCCCCTGATCGGCGTGCCGGCGAGCTTCGCCTCGCCCTCGGTCGGCGGCATCAGTCCGGCGAGGATGCGCAGCAGGGTCGACTTGCCGCACCCCGACGGGCCGACGATGGCGACGAATTCGCCTTCGCGCACGTGAAAATCGATGTCGGCCAGCGCAACGACCGCGTCCTTGCCGCCGCCATAGCTCATCCACAGGTGGCGCACGGCAATTTGATCGAACGATGAGGCATTCATGGCTTTGCCCTGGCGAGCCTCGGCCACGGCATCGATAGTCGCATGCACACAAACCCTCCCTACCGCGCGGCGACCGCACGGCCCTTCTTTTGATCTAGCTTGTTCCGGGACCACCTGCCGGTCAAGGGCCGCGGTAACCCTGGACATTCCGGGATCGCGGCCGCACATAGTGGTTGACTTGAGCGTTTCTACCGAGTGATGCCAGGAAGGCGAGGCACCTGATGACGTCGAAGTCCGGCAAAGTCACCAAGAGCGACGCCGATTGGCGGGCCGAGCTTTCGCCCGAAGCCTATCGCGTCGCCCGCAAGCACGGCACCGAACGCGCCTTTACGTCGCCCCTCAACGAGGAGAAGCGCCGAGGCGTATTCAATTGCGTGTGCTGCGGCGAGCCGCTGTTCGCCTCCACCGACAAATTCGAAAGCGGAACCGGCTGGCCGAGCTATAGTCGGCCGATGTCGCCGGAGGCGGTGGGCGAGCAGTCCGACAACTCGTTCTTCATGCGCCGCACCGAGGTCCATTGCGCCCGCTGCGAGGCCCATCTCGGTCACGTATTTCCTGATGGTCCGCAGCCGACCGGGCTGCGCTATTGCATCAACGGCGTGTCGCTGACCTTCAAGCCGGATTCGGCCTGAGATCGCACGTCGGCACGACAACGGGAGACGGCATGACAACTTTCGAGCGGCGCAACGCGGGCACCCCGCCGCGCGCGTACAAGCGGCCCGTGGAGGTCACCCGCCACGGTGTCACCCTGGTCGACAATTATGCTTGGCTGCGCGCCGACAACTGGCAGGAGGTGATGCGCGACCCGGCTGTGCTCGCCCCTGAGATCCGCGCCTACCTCGAGGCCGAGAACGCCTACATGGATGCGGCGATGGCCGACACCAAGGAGCTGCAGGAGACGCTATTCCTCGAAATGAAGGGCCGGATCAAGGAAGACGACAGCTCCGTGCCCCTGCCCGACGGTCCATGGGAGTACTATTCGACCACCATCACCGGCGGGCAATATCCGCGCATCTGCCGGCGCCCGCGCGGCGGCGGGCCAGAGTCGATCCTGATCGACGGCAACAGCGAGGCCGAGGGCAAGCCCTACTGGTCGCTGGGCGACACGGCGCACAGCCCGGACCATCGCCTGCTCGCCTACAGCGTCGACGACAAGGGCTCCGAGCTATACACCATCCGCTTTCGCGACATGGCGACCGGGCGCGAGCTGGACGACGCCATTCCCGATACCCGTGGCGCGATCATCTGGGCTGCCGACAGCGCGACGATCTTCTACGTGCGCCTCGACGAGAACCAGCGCCCGATGTCGGTCTATCGCCATCGCGTCGGCACGCCGGCCGCGGAGGATGCTCTCGTGCTCGACGAGGCCGATGTCGGCTTCTATGTCGCCGTCGGCCAGACCCAGTCGGCGAAGTACATCGTGATCGACGTGCACGACCATCAGACCAACGAGGCCTGGCTGATCGATGCCGACCGGCCGACCGAGGCTCCTCGGCTGGTCGAGGCGCGCCGGTCCGGCCACGAGTACTCGGTCGACCATGCCGTGCTCGCCGACGGCGATCACCTCGTCATCACTACCAATTCCGGCGGCGCCGAGGATTTTCGCATCTGCAAAGCTCCGCTCGCCAGCCCCGGCATGGCGAACTGGGTCGAGCTGATCGGGCACAAGCCGGGATGCCTGATCCTGGAGAACGTCGCGTTCAAGCACCACATGGTGCGGCTCGAGCGCGAGGACGGCCTGCCGCGCATCGTCGTTCATCGCTTCGCCGACGGCGTCGAGCACCAGATCGCATTCGACGAGGAGGCCTATAGTCTGGGGCTGACCGCCGGCTACGAGTTCGACACCACGACGATCCGGTTCACCTACTCGTCGATGACGACCCCGAACCAGGTCTTCGACTACGATGTGGTGAGCCGCGCCCGCACGCTGCGCAAGACGCAGGAGATCCCGAGCGGCCATAACATCGCGGACTACGTGACGCGCCGGCTGCTGGCTCCCGCGGCCGACGGCGAGCTGGTGCCGGTGACGCTGCTCTACCGCAAGACGACGCCGCTCGACGGATCGGCACCGCTGTTTCTCTACGGCTACGGGTCATACGGCATCTCGATCCCGGCCAGCTTCGCGACGACGCGGCTGTCGCTGGTCGATCGCGGCTTCATCTTCGCCATCGCCCATATCCGCGGCGGCAAGGACAAGGGCTATCGCTGGTATACCGGCGGCAAGCACAAGTCCAAGCTCAATACTTTCCGCGACTTCATCGCGGTGGGCGAGTTCCTGGCCGCGAAGGGCTTCACGCGGCGTGGCCGCATCGTCGCCAATGGCGGCTCGGCCGGCGGCATGCTGATGGGCGTAGTCACCAACATGGCGCCCGACCTGTTTCTCGGCGTCATCGCCGACGTTCCGTTCGTCGATGTGCTGAACACCATGCTCGACAAGGATCTGCCGCTGACGCCGCCGGAGTGGCCCGAATGGGGCAACCCGATCGAAAGCCGCGAGGACTTCGACATCATCAAGTCCTACAGCCCCTATGAGAACGTCGAGGCCAAGGCCTATCCCGCGATTTTCGCCTATGGCGGGCTGACGGACCCCAGGGTCACCTATTGGGAGCCGGCAAAGTGGGTCGCCAAACTGCGTGAAAAGAAGACCGACAGCAATCTTCTGGTGCTCAAGATCAATATGAGCGCCGGTCACGGCGGTGCGTCGGGCCGATTCGAGGCCTTGCGGGAGATCGCAGTCGACTACGCCTTCGCGCTCAAGGTGGCGGGGAAGGTGTAGGCGGGTCGTCCCCGCGGCCTTTGGAATCGGCGTTTTCGCTCGGCAAGCCGGGCGCGTCGTGATCGCGTCGCGCGGGTGGCGGTCACTGCGGTAGAATGCCCGTCCAGGAGCGATTCGCTCGTCCTCGGGAGCCATCAGGCCTTGACCATTCGCCAGCTATCGCCGGAAACGATCAACCGCATCGCCGCGGGCGAGGTGGTGGAACGCCCGGCGAGCGTGGTGAAGGAGCTGGTCGAGAATGCCATCGACGCCGGCGCCGGTGAGATCGAGATCGTCACCGCCGGCGGCGGCATATCGCTCGTTCGCGTGACCGACGATGGCTGCGGCATGTCGCCGGACGATCTCGTCCTCGCCGTCGAACGGCATGCGACCTCGAAGCTGCAGGACGACGACCTGTTCGACATCCGCACGCTTGGCTTTCGTGGCGAGGCGCTGCCGTCGATCGGCTCCATCGCAATGCTGTCGATCCAGTCCCGGACGCGTGGTGCCGACGATGCCCACGAGATCACCGTCGCGCGCGGCGCCAAGAGCACGCTGAAGCCCGCGGCGCTCAATGCCGGCACCCGCATCGAGGTGCGCGAGTTGTTCTCGGCGACGCCGGCCCGCCTCAAGTTCATGAAGTCCGAGCGCGCGGAAAACCTGGCCACGACGGAGGTCGTCCGCCGCCTCGCAATGGCCAATCCCGGCATCGGATTCACGCTGACCACCGGCGAGCGCACCGGGCTCAGGCTGCCGCCTGCAGCAGCCGGCCCGGAAGGCCATCTCGCCCGCCTCGGACGCATCATGGGTGCCGATTTCATGGCCGATGCCCTGCATCTTGCAGGCGAGCGGGACGGCGTCCGGGTCGAAGGGTTTGCAGGCCTGCCGACGCTCAATCGGGCCGACGCAGCGATGCAGTTCCTGTTCGTCAACGGCCGCCCGGTGCGCGACAAGCTGCTCGTCGGCGCCGTCAGGGCAGCCTACGGCGATCTGATCCCGAAAGGGCGGCATCCGCTGCTGGCGCTGTTCGTTGAGCTCGATCCGCGCGATGTCGACGTCAACGTTCATCCGGCCAAGGTCGAGGTGCGGTTCCGCGATGCGGCGCGCGTTCGAAGCTTGATCATCGGTGGCCTTCGCGGCGCGCTCGATGCAGCCGGCCATCGCGCCAGCACCGGCGGCGGCGCCGCCACGCTCGATGCATTCGTGACCCCGGCCACGGCATTTGGGACCGCTTCAGCCGGCGCCGGCGGAACCGGCGCCCATGCGTGGCGCCCCCCGTCGCCCAGCCACATCCGTCCCGGCTTCGCCGACCTGGTCCAGGCGCCGCTCAAGGGCCTCGACGGCACTGGCGCCGACGCGTCGGCGTCGAGCGAAGCACCGCGCCCCGACCTGCTGGACAGGCCGCTGGGCGCGGCGCGCGCGCAACTGCACGAGACCTATATCGTCGCGCAAACCGCCTCTTCGGTCATCATCGTCGACCAGCATGCCGCACACGAGCGGCTCGTCTACCAGCGGATGAAGGCGATGCTGGCGAACGGCGGGGTCGGGCGCCAGGTGTTGCTGATCCCTGAGATCGTGGAGCTCGGCGAAGCGGAGGCGGCGGCGCTAGGCGAGCAGGCAGGCGACCTTGCCGAGCTCGGCCTGGTGCTCGAGCCGTTCGGCGTCGGCGCGATCGCAGTGCGCGAGGTACCGGCATTGCTCGGCGATACCGATGTGCAGGGGCTGGTCCGCGACCTCGGCGCCGATCTCGCGGCCGAAGGGCACACGCAGCGCCTGCGCGACCGCCTCGAGGCCGTGTGCTCGACCATGGCCTGCCACGGCAGCGTCCGCGCCGGCCGGCGCCTCACCGCAGCCGAGATGAATGCGCTGCTCCGCGAGATGGAGGCGACGCCGCATTCGGGTCAGTGCAATCACGGCCGGCCGACTTATGTCGAGCTGAAGCTCGCCGACATCGAGCGCCTGTTCGGCCGGCGCTGAGCGAACCGATACACGACGCCGCGACGCGACGATGGGCCGGCGTCAAGTGAGCGGCCGGATCGGGTAAGTCCGTGCACTTGGATTTCGGGTTGCCGACAAAATTTCGGATCGATTGCGCAGGCGGCTACATCGCCGCCACTCGAAAAGTGCGCATTGAATTCCGGGACAGGCGGCAGAGAAATAAGCGACGGGAAGTTCTTTGAGTATTTCCGGCAATTGTCGATTTGTTGCGATGCGATAATGCGGCGCAGCATTTGCTTAAATGTTTGACGCAATAGGATCACCACGCCGACTGTTGCAACGAGCATGGCACGGCCAGTCCGAATGGCGTGCCCAGACAGCGTTCTCGGCCAAGTTGGATGCCGCTTAGTCGCATGATCCCATTGATATTTCGCCGATGCGCTGATAGTATGAATCTGGTCCATCCATGAGTCAGTCGGGACCAAATCAGCGCTGCTTGCGTGCGACCGTAAACAACTCCATCAAAAGCGAAAGGTCGAACCGAATGTCAGTCGAAGCAATCATCATTTGGCTAATCATCGGCGCAATAGCAGGCTATGTGGCCGGCCTGATCGTCAAGGGCTACGGTTTTGGCGTTGCAGGAAATGTAGTGGTTGGAATTGTCGGAGCCGCCGTCGCCGGTTTCCTGTTTCCGCGGATCGGGCTTTCTGCCGGTAGCGGCATGGTCGGCGAAGTCATCTCGGCGACAGTGGGCGCGGTGATCCTGCTGTTTCTGATCGGCTTGGTGCGCAAAGCGGCCTAGCCGCACGTTGCGTCGCGGTGAGATCGAGCGAGGAGGGCTCTCAAGAGGGCCCTTCTCGTGGTGTCGATACTGCGTACGGCGGTGTCACAGGCCGAGCGCAGTCCTGATCTGGCCCAGCGAGGCCTGCTCGTGCAGGAATACCGTTTTGGCCGCCGAAGCCTCGGCGACCTTCTGCCCCGTGGCACAATATCACGCCTAATGGCGGATGCTCCGTGCTCACTAGGCGAATCAACGAACGCATCCGTCTTACAGCGGCCCTGAGGACAACCGACCGTACCGGGTTGAGCGGAGCGCCGCCGCGCGCTAAGCGGAAGCCATGAACAACAGACCGATTCCACCAGGCGGCGGCAACAGCGGCCCCACCGAGCCGATCGCGCTCAAGGATGCGATCGAGCAGCGCTATCTCGCATATGCGTTGTCGACCATCATGCACCGCGCGCTACCGGACGTGCGCGATGGCCTGAAGCCGGTGCACCGGCGCATCCTCTACACGATGCAGCGGCTCAACCTCGAGCCGCCGGCGTCGTACATGAAGTGCGCCCGCATCGTCGGCGAGGCGATGGGCAAGTATCACCCGCACGGCAACCAGGCGATCTACGACGCGCTGGCCCGGCTGGCGCAGGACTTCTCCGTCCGCTATCCGCTGGTCGACGGCCAGGGCAACTTCGGCAATATCGACGGCGACAACCCGGCCGCCGACCGCTACACCGAGGCCCGCCTCAACACCACCGCGGTCGACATGCTGTCGGGCCTCGACGAGGATGCGGTCGACTTCCGCCCGAACTACGACGAGCGCGAGCGCGAGCCGGTGGTGCTGCCGTCGGCGTTCCCGAACATCCTTGCCAACGGCTCGTCCGGCATCGCCGTCGGCATGGCAACCAACATCCCGCCGCACAACGTCGACGAGCTTTGTGCCGCGTTGCTGCACATGATCAAGCATCCGAACGTGACGATCGAGAAGCTGGTCGACTTCATCCCCGGCCCCGACTTCCCGACCGGCGGCGTCCTCGTCGAGCCGCGCGACAGCATCATCGAGACCTACCGCACCGGGCGCGGCGGCTTCCGTCTGCGCGCCAAGTGGGACAAGGAAGACACCGGTCGCGGCGGCTACCAGATCGTCATCACCGAGATCCCCTATCAGGTGCAGAAGGGCAAGCTGGTCGAGAAGATCGCCGACCTGATCGCCGAGAAGAAATTGCCGCTGGTTGGCGACGTGCGCGACGAAAGCGCCGAGGACGTGCGCCTCGTCATCGAGCCGAAGAGCCGCACCGTCGATCCGGTGGTGATGATGGAGAGCCTGTTCCGCGTCACCGAGCTCGAGATCCGCTTCGGCCTCAACATGAACGTGCTGTCGGGCGGGCAGATCCCGAACGTATTGTCGCTGCGCGAGGTGCTCGGCCAGTGGTTGGAGCATCGCGTCGAGGTGCTTGTTCGGCGCAGCAACCATCGCCTCGACAAGATCAATCACCGGCTCGAGGTGCTCGACGGCTACCTGATCGCCTACCTCAACATCGACGAGGTGATCCGGATCGTTCGCTACGAGGACGAGCCCAAGTCCGCGCTGATGGCCAAGTTCAGCCTCACCGAGGTGCAGGCCGAAGCCATCCTGAACCTGAGACTGCGGTCGCTGTCGAAGCTCGAGGAGCAGGAGATCCGCGCCGAGCACAACCGGCTCAGCAAGGAGAAGCGCGAGCTGAAGCAGCTGCTCAAATCCGACGAGCTGCAGTGGGAGCGGATCGCGGACGAGATCCGCACCACCCGCGAGCGCTATTCGAAAAAGACCGATCTCGGCCGCCGCCGCACCGTGCTTGCCGATGCGCCGACGATCGACGTCGATCTCGACCAGGCGCTGATCGAAAAAGAGCCGATCACCGTGCTCCTGTCCGAGAAGGGCTGGATCAGGGCCATGAAGGGCCACCAGGACGACCTGTCGAAGCTCGATTTCAAGCAGGGCGACAGCCTGAAGCGCGCGGTAAAAGCGTTCACCACCGACAAGCTCATCGTGTTTGCGACCAATGGCCGGTTCTATACCCTTGGCGGCGACCAGCTGCCCGGCGGCCGCGGCCACGGCGAGCCGGTCCGCCTGATGGTCGACGTCGAGGAGAACCACGACTTCCTCGACCTGTTCGTCTACGAGCCCGGACGCAAGCTGCTGGTCGCCTCGACCTCGGGCTACGGCTTCATCGTGCCGGAGGACGAGGTGCTGGCCTCGACCCGCAAGGGCAAGCAGGTGCTGAACGTCAGCGAGCCCGAGGAAGCCAAGGTCTGCGTGCCGGCCGAAGGCGACATGGTCGCCGTCGTCGGCGAGAACCGGAAGATGATCATCTTCAGCCGCGAAGAGTTGTCCGAAATGACACGCGGCAAGGGCGTGATCCTGCAGCGCTACAAGGACGGCGGCATCTCGGATGCCCGCGTGTTCGTGAAGAAGGAGGGCCTGACCTGGCTCGACGCCGCGGGACGCACCTTCACGCTGCCGATGTCGGAGCTCAAGGAGTGGGTGGGCAGCCGCGCCCAGGCAGGTCAGCTGGCGCCCAAGGGTTTCCCGCGTTCCAATAAGTTCGGCAGGACGTTCGACTGAGCCAGTGGCCGGCGTCACACTCCCGTTGCATCCTTGACCCATGTCGGCGCGTGGCCGATACAGTTTGGGAAAAGACAAGCGAATGCGCGGGGGAGCGGTGATTGGCTGACGTCGAGCTCACGAGTGTTACCAAGAGCTGGGCCGGCAAGGCCGCCGTCGACGCCGTAAGCTTCCGGGCACGCAGCGGCAGCTTCGTCGCGCTGCTGGGGCCATCGGGGTGCGGAAAATCGACGACACTGCGTCTGATCGCCGGGCTCGACGCGCCTTCGCAGGGCACGATCCACATCGGCGGCCGCGACGTATCGCGCCTGCCCCCGTCACAGCGGGGCGTCGCGATGGTGTTCCAGTCCTACGCGCTGTTCCCGCACTTGTCGGTTGCCGAGAACATCCTGTTCGGCCTCAAGGTGCGCAAGTTCCCTGCCGCGGAGCAGCGGCGCCGGCTTGACCGGGCGGCGGAGATGCTGGGCCTGTCGCAGCTACTCGACCGCAAGCCATCGCAGCTTTCCGGCGGCCAGCAACAGCGGGCGGCGCTCGGCCGTGCCATCGTCGCCGAGACGCCGGTTTGCCTGATGGACGAGCCGCTTTCCAACCTCGATGCTCAGCTCCGGGTCGAGATGCGTCGCGAGATCCGCGAGTTGCAGCAGCGCCTCGGCATCACCATGCTGTACGTCACGCACGATCAGCTCGAAGCCATGACGATGGCTGACCAGGTCATCCTCATGCGAGACGGGCACATCGAGCAGGACGCGGCACCAGCCATACTGTATGAAACACCGGCGACGACATTTGCCGCCCGCTTCGTCGGCACGCCGCCGATGAACGTGTTGCCGCTCGACGAGCTTGGGGAGGCGACCGCGGTGGTCAAGGCGAGCGCTCCAGGAACACTGCCCGTCGAAAAGCTGGCGCTCGGCGTGCGCCCGGAACTGATTCGGATCGGCGACACCGGGATCGCAGCCCGGATCGAGGCAATCGAGTATCTTGGCGCCGACAGCCTGGTCGCCGCCCGCGTCGGCCGTGCGAGCCTGCAGATCAGGACCGCCGGCAAGCCGCAAGCAGGTCGCGGCGACATGGTCCGGCTGGCGTGGGATGCGCAATCGGTGCACTGGTTCGACCTGTCGTCAGGCCGTCGCCTGACGTGAGTAGTCCAACAGCGAATGCATCAGGGAGAGGCGACAGATGAAGCGACGCACATTCCTCAAGGGCTCGGCGGCAACCGCGGGCGCCACCATCGCCATGCCGGCGCTGCTGCGGGCGCAGGCCGCGACCGAAATCTCGTTCTTCTTCCCCGTTGCCGTCGGCGGACCAATCACCAAGCTGATCGACGCCTATGCCGCCGACTTCGAGAAGCAGGACGCGAGCATCAAGGTCAAGCCAATCTATGCCGGCACCTATCAGGAAACGATCGTCAAGGCGCTGACCGCGCACAAGGCCGGCAATCCGCCGGCGACCTCGGTGCTGCTGTCGACGGACATGTTCACGCTGATCGACGAGGAGGCGATCGTCCCGATCGACGAGTTCGTCAAGACCGACGACGACAAAAAGTGGCTGGCGAGCTTCTCCCCGGCCTTCATGCTGAATAGCCAGACCGGCGGCAAGACGTGGGGCATACCGTTCCAGCGGTCAACGGTGGTGCTCTACTGGAACAAGGAGCTGTTCAAGGAAGCCGGACTCGATCCGGACAAGGCGCCGGCGACGTGGGCGCAGCAGCTCGAGTTCGCGCAGAAGCTGACCAAGCGCGATGCCGCTGGCGCCACCACCCAGTGGGGCATCCAGATCCCGTCGTCCGGCTTCCCCTATTGGCTGTTCCAAGGGCTTTCGACCCAGGCCGGCGCCATCCTCGCGAACCAGACCGGCGACAAGACCGCCTATGACGATCCTGGCGTCATCGAAGCGCTGCAGTACTGGATCGATCTCGCGGTCAAGCACAAGGTCCATCCGCCCGGCATCGTGGAGTGGGGCACCACGCCAAAGGACTTCTTCGAAAAGAAGTGCGCGATGATGTGGACCACCACCGGCAACCTCACCAACGTGCGCAACAACGCCAAATTCCCATTCGGCGTCGCCATGCTGCCGGCCGGCAAGCGGCCGGGCAGCCCGACCGGCGGCGGCAACTTCTACATCTCGGCCAAGGTGCCGAAGGCGAGCCAGGAGGCTGCCTTCAAGTTCGCCAAGTGGGCGACCAGCGCCGAGCGTGCCGCGCAGTGGTGCGTCGATACCGGCTACGTCGCCGTGCGGCCGGATTCATTCGAGACGCCGGCGCTGAAGAAATATGCGGCGGAGTTCCCGCCGGCACTCGTCGCGCGCGACCAGCTCGCGCACGCCGTCGCTGAGCTGTCGACGCACGAGAACCAGCGCGTGACCAAGGCCCTCAACGACGGCCTGCAGGCAGCGCTGACGGGCGCCAAACCTGCCGCCCAGGCGATGAAGGATGCGCAGACTGAAGCTGACCGCATCCTGAAGCCGTTCAGGAAGGGCTGACCACGTCCAACAATAAGTCGTCGGGAGCGATATCAGTCATGACAGTCCAACTCTCACGTCGAACCCTGATCAAAACCGGAATTGGCGGCGCCGGCATCGTCGCCGCCCCTGCCCTGCTCAGGGCACAGGAGGTCAAGGAGCTCACGTTCTACTATCCGATCGCGGTCGGCGGTCCGGTGACGAAGCTTGTCGACGCCCTGTGCGCCGGCTTCGAGAAGGAGGCCGGCATCAAAGTGACGCCGGTCTATGCGGGCCAGTACGGCGAGACGTTGACCAAGGCCGTGACCGCGATCAAGGGCGGCAGCGGCCCTCAATTCTCGGTGCTCTTGGCTGCGAGTCTGCATGAAATCCGCGACCTCGATCTCGTCGTGCCCGTCGAGGAGATAGACGAAAGCGCCGAGACCAAGGCGTGGCTCGCCAGGTTCTATCCGGCATTCATGGCCAACAGCCTTGCCGACGCCAAGACCTGGTCGGTGCCGTTCCAGCGCTCGACGCTGGTCGCCTTCTATTCGAAGCCGGCGTTCCAAGAGACCGGGCTCGATCCGGAAAAGCCGCCGCGCACCTGGGCCGAGTTGATCTCGGCGTCCAAGAAGCTCACTGTCCGGCAGGGCGATAACACGTCACGCTGGGGCCTGAAGATGTCGTCGAGCCTCGGTAACGCACAGTGGACGTTTGGCGCGCTGGCGAATCAGGCCGGCCACATCCTCAACAATCCGCAGGGCACCGAGGTCTATTTCGATCATCCGAAGGCGATCGAGGCGATGGATTTCTGGCGGTCGCTCGCGATCGAGCACGCGGTGCTACCCAAGGGCTCGGTCGAATGGGGAACGCTGCCGTCCGATCTCATGAACAACGCCGCTGGCATCATCTACACCACCACCGGCAACCTGACGAACATCCGCAGCCAAGCGAAATTCCCGTTCGGCGTTATGCAGTTGCCTGGCAAGGAAGGGCCGCGCTCGGTGGTCGGCGGCGGCAACATGTACTTCTTCAAGCACGCCAAGCCGGCCGAGCGACAAGCGGCTTTGCGCTTCGCCAAGTGGGTGACGACGCCGGAACGTTGCGCCGACTGGTGCATCGCCACAGGCTACCTCGCCGTGCGACCGGATGCCTGGGAGACCAAGGGGTTGGTCGACTACGTGAAGGAGGTGCCAATGGCGACCGTCGCCAAGGAGCAGCTGGCGGTGTCGACCGGCGAGATTTCGGTCTATGAGAACCAGCGCGTGTTCAAGTCGCTCGCCGATAACGTCCAGGCCTGTCTGTCGGGAACGAAGTCGGCGGCACAGGCGATGAAGGACACCCAGGCGGAGGCCGACCGCATCCTCAAGCCTTTCAAGAAGGGATAAGGATCGTCGCTGCTCGCCGCCGGCCTGACAGCCGTGGCGAGCCGCCGCCACTCGCCCACCTAGCCAAGAGCCGATGACCGCCAGAACCCAATACATCCAAGCCTGGCTGCTGCTGCTACCGGCACTCGTGCTGCTCGGCATGTTCACGCACTGGCCGGCGCTGGCGACCTTCATCGACAGCTTCTACTCGACGCCCAAGGCGCGGCGGCCTTCGGTATTCATCGGCCCCGACAATTATCAGCAGATGATTTCCGACCCGGTGTTCTGGCAGGCGGCATGGAACAACCTGTGGTTCGCCGTCGGCACGATACCCGTGTCGATCGCCCTCGCCCTGCTGATGGCGACCTGGGTCAACGACCGCTTCGCCGGCCGCACGCTGGTGCGCATGGCGTTCTTCACGCCGACAATTCTGCCGATGATCGCCGTCGCCAACATCTGGCTGTTCTTCTACACGCCGCAGTACGGCCTGCTGGAGCAGATCCGCGGCGCATTTGGACTTCCGGCGGTCAACTGGCTCGGCTCGCGCGATACCGCGCTGTTCGCCGTCACGGTCGTCGCGATCTGGAAGGAGGCCGGCTTCTTCATGATCTTCTACCTGGCGGCGCTGCAGGCGATCCCGCCGAGCCTCGCCGAGGCAGCCGCCCTCGAAGGCGCCTCGCGCTGGCACTTCTTCCGCCGCGTACAGTTTCCGCTATTGATGCCGACCACGCTGTTCGTGCTGGTCAATGCCGTCATCAACGCATTCCGCACGGTCGACCATATCGTCGTTCTGACGCGCGGCGGCCCGGACAATGCTACGAGCCTGCTGCTGTTCCACATCTATACGGTGGGCTTCAGCTTCTGGGACACCGGCTACGCCGCCGCAATCACTGTCGTGCTTCTCGCCGTCCTCGCCGCGCTTGCGCTTTTCCAATACGGCGTTCTCGAGCGCCGCATCCATTACCGGTGAGACCAGATGGCCGCCTCCACCCGCGAGTTGCCGATCGACGGCCCCTATCAGCCGAGGGGATGGGGCCTCGCGCTCGAGACGACCGGCGCCTGGCTGCTCGCCACGATCTGGATCATGCCGCTCGCGTACGCCGTATGGGCGGCTTTCCATTCGCCGGAGTTCGCGACCAGACTGTCGCCGTTCGCCCCCGTGACGCTCGACAATTTCGTTCGCGCCTGGGCCGCGGCGCCGTTCGCGCGCTACTTCCTCAATACGTTCATGCTGGTGACGCTGGTGCTCGGATGCCAGCTCGTGCTGTGCACGCTGGCCGCCTTCGCGTTCGCCCGATACGAGTTTCGCGGCCAGGGGGTGGCGTTCGCGCTGGTCCTCGCCCAGCTCATGATCATGCCCGACGTCCTGATCGTCGAGAACTACCGCACCATGGCCAAGCTCGGCATTCTCGACTCGATCCCGGCGATCGCGCTGCCCTACGTCGCTTCGGCGTTCGGCATCTTCCTGCTCCGCCAGACGTTCAAGCAGGTGCCGAGCGAACTCGACGACGCGGCGCGCGTGGAAGGCGCCTCGCCGCTGCAGACGCTGCTGCGGGTCTATGTGCCGCTCGGCCGGCCGGTCTATCTCGCCTATGCGCTGGTGTCCGTCAGCTACCACTGGAACAATTTTCTGTGGCCGCTGATCGTCACCAATTCGGTCGAGGCGCGGCCCTTGACCGTGGGCCTGCAAGTGTTCTCCTCGACCGACCAGGGCATCGACTGGTCGGTGATCTGCGCCGCGACACTGATGACATCGGCGCCGCTGCTGGTCGGATTTCTGCTGTTCCAGCGCCAGTTCGTCCAGAGCTTCATGCGCTCCGGGATCAGGTGAGCGAACGGCTCAGCCGAGACCCAGCATCGCTTCCAGCGGGCCCTTCGGCAGCGGCACCAGGAACCAGCGCTCGAACATGAAGAACAGCATCAGCGGGACTCCGACGCCGATGCCCACGGTCTTGATCAGGCCTTCGCGCCCGAACACCGTCATGAAGCCCATGATGAAGATCGCCGACGCGACGTAGATGCCCAAGTAATGTATCAGCCCGACGTAGGCGATGGTCGGGATCAGCACCTGCAGGACGCGCCAAAAGCCGACCTTCGACACGAACGCCTCGCCCGCGCCAGGGGTATTGGCAAGCACGGCGCGGGCAAGGTTGACCAGGCTTGCCGCCGCCATCGCCACCGCGATGTAGAAGGGGAAGTAGCCGGGCGCTGGCCCCTCCCCTTCGCGCCAGCCAAATCCGAGGCGATTGCTGTCGAAAATGACGATCGCGCTCGCCACCAGGAACAGCAAGGCGACGACGATATCGACGGCCCGATTCGAAACAAGCGCTGGCTCGTCCGAAGCGCCGTCGTCGTTATGACTCATTGTCGTCTCCTTGCGCAGCTTGCCGATGGATCGCAAACGCCTGCCATCACTTGCCCGGCGCAAGGAACCCGGCTGACTTCATCAGCTCGTAGTGGGTCTTCTCGGTCGTCTCGACCCACTTCTTGAAGTCGTCGCCGGCCATGAAAGTCTGGTTGAACGCACCGTCCTCCATGAACTTCTTCCAGTCGTCGGTTTCACGCACCTTCCTGAACAGATCGACGTAGAAGGCGACCTGCTCTGGCTTGACGCCGGGTGCCATGAAGATGCCGCGGAGCATCTGGTATTGCACGTCCAGGCCGGCCTCCTTGCAGGTCGGGATGTCCGACCAGGCCTGATCCTTCGTCACCTTCGACGTGTAGATGCTGCGTTTGGCATCGAACAGGCAGAGCGCGCGCAATGCACCGGCCTTCCACTGCGACACTGCCTCGATCGGATTGTTGACGGTCGAGTCGACGTGCTTGCCGACCAGCTGCGTCGCGACCGCGCCGCCGCCTGCGTAAGGCACGTATGTCAGCTTTTTCGGCGCGGTCATCTTCTCGAGCGCGACCGTGACGATCTGGTCTTCCTGTTTGGAGCCGGTACCGCCCATCTTGAATTTCTTGTCGTCGCCGGCCTTCACCGCATCCACATAGTCCTTGGCCGACTTGTATGTGGTTTCGCTGTTGACCCACAGCACGAACTGATCGAGCGCCAGCATCGCGACCGGGGTCAGATCCTTCCAGCTGAACGGCACGCCGGTGGCCAGCGGCGTGGTGAACAGGTTGGACAGGGTGATGATGATCGTGTGCGGATCGCCGACGGCTTTCTTGACTTCGAGGAAGCCCTCGGCGCCGGCCCCGCCGCCCTTGTTGACGACGATCATCGGCTGCTTCATCAGGTTGTGCTTGGTTACGACGCCCTGGATGAAGCGGGCCATCTGATCGGCACCGCCGCCCGTGCCCGCCGGAATTACGAACGTCACTGGCTTGGTCGGCTCCCAGGATTGCGCCCAGGTGGCCGAGGCGAGCGAGGTCAAGGCCAGCCGCCGCACATGCCGCGACGACCATGGCCTTCGAAAATTTGCGCATTGCCTTCATGAGCTTGTTTGCCTTCCCTGTAAGAGTTTCAGCGGATTCTATTTGTCTAAACCTGACATTCTGCCCCGCCTGACAGGTCAGGAATTCGTTCGAACCGGCGCGAAACGATGGCCTCCTGGCCTTCATCAGACCGAGGCCGACTTCACGCTGAATACCCGTTCGCTGAGCCATGAGAAGAGGGGCCAAAATAGCAGAACGAGACCAAGCCCCATGATTGAGGCGACAAGCGGGTTCGACCAGAAAACCGCCAGGCTGCCCTGGCTGCCGAGCATCGCTTGCCGAAATCCTTCTTCCGCCTTGTCACCCAGCACGATTGCCAGGACGAGAGGCGGGAGCGGGTAGCCGAGCTTCTGGAATACGTATCCCATCGCGCCGAAGACCAGCATCAGCCAGACGTCGAACATGGAATTGTGCACGGTGTAGGCGCCGATCGCGCAGATCACCAGGATCACTGGTGCGATGATCGAGAACGGCACGCGCAGGATCGCGGCGAACAGCGGTACGCAGGTCAGCACTACGACCAGCCCCACAATATTGCCGAGATACATCGACGCGATCAAGCCCCACACGAAATCCTTCTGCTCGACAAACAGCATCGGCCCGGGCTGCAAGCCCCAGATCATCAAGCCGCCGAGCAGCACCGCGGCGGTAGGCGAGCCGGGTATGCCGAGAGTGAGCATCGGCAGCAGCGCACTGGTGCCGGCGGCATGCGCGGCAGTCTCCGGCGCCACCACACCCTCGATCTCGCCCTTGCCGAAGTTGTTGCCACGCTTGGAGAATTTCTTCGCCAACCCGTAGCTCATGAACGATGCCGGCGTGGCCCCGCCCGGCGTAATGCCCATCCAGCAGCCGATGATGCAGCTGCGGATCGAGGTCGCCCAATAGGACAGCAGCTTCTTCCACGTCAGCAGCACCGCGTTCAGCCGGATGTTGGCGTGTGCGCCGGAAAATTTCAGACCGCTCTCCATCGACGACAGGATCTCGCCGATGCCGAACAGACCGATGACGGCGATCAGGAAGTCGAAGCCGCTCAGCAGCTCGTCATGACCGAATGTCATGCGCAACGTGCCGGTCATCTTGTCTAGGCCGACGGAGCCGAGCGCGAAGCCGAGACACATCGATGCGATCACCTTGAATGGCGAACCCTTGCCCATGCCGACGAAGCTGGCGAAGGTGAGGAAGAATACGGCGAAGAACTCGGCCGGACCGAACTTCAAGGCGAACTTGGCGACCAACGGCGCCAGGAAGGTGATCAGTATCACCGCGACCAGGGCGCCGACGAACGAGGAAGTGAAGGCAGCAGTCAGCGCCTCGTCAGCGCGGCCCTGCTGGGCCATCGGATGACCATCGAATGTGGTGGCAACCGACCATGGCTCACCTGGAATATTGAACAGGATCGACGTGATGGCGCCGCCGAACAATGCACCCCAATAGATGCACGAGAGCATGATGATCGCCGACGTCGGCGGCATGGTGAAAGTCAGTGGCAGCAGGATCGCGACGCCGTTGGCGCCGCCCAGCCCCGGCAACACACCGATGATCACGCCGAGCAGGATGCCAACGAGCATCAACATCAGGTTGTACGGCGTGAGGGCAATCGCGAAGCCCTGCATCAGCGCACTGATTTCTTCCATCGGCTTCCCTCCGCGCCCGCCACGACTATGCTGCCGATTTGCGAGCAATTCCCTCGGTGTTAGCGCAGGTATCGTTGGTCCACGCCCAGCTGCGCTCCGTCGGCTCGGATCCTGGCATACCGTATGCCTTAGCAAGTCGCTGGCGCAATAGGCCTTGGTGAAAAATGTTGCAACGAGGATTAGGCTCTTTGTTTTCTTTATGCATATTCAGCCTCTTACATTATTTTTGCGACCCGCGATCCGATTTGATGTCGAGGCGTGTGACCGTGACAACCGCGATTTTGCACTAGTCAAGGGATGAGCGACTGGCATATGGTATGCCACGTACCAAGACACCGTTTTGATACGGATAATCATATTGCCAATTCATATTCAACCCACGCCGCTAGCAGGTCGCAGTCGATGACGAGCACGCATCTCAAGATCGCCCCCATCGGCGAGCCGCAGAGCTTGAAACTGCGCGCCTACGAGGCGCTGCGCGCAGCCATAATGGAGTTGAATATCTACGCCCCCGATGCCGAGCTGCGTCTCGATGAACGTGCGCTGTCGGCCGACTTCGGGGTCAGCCGCACGCCGCTGCGCGAGGCCTTGGCGCAGCTCGATCAGGAGGGCCTTGTGCGCATTGTTCCCAGGCGGGGCATCTACATCGTGCGGCGCACGAAGTCCGAGATCCTCGAGATGATCACGGTGTGGGCGGCGCTCGAGAGCATGGCGGCGCGCCTGGCGACCCAAGTCGCTTCGGACGCGGAACTTGCGAGCCTCCACCTGCTCGTCGATACGTTCTCGTCCGACGCCATTGCCCAGAAGATGGGCGAGTACTCCGACGCCAACATCCGCTTCCACCAGGCAATCATCGCGCTGTCCAAGTGCGCGCTGCTTGCCGCGATGACCGACAAGCTGTTCTTCCACGTGCGTGCGATCCGGCAGCGCACCATCGTCGAGAAGGACCGTGCCAAGCGCTCGATCGCCGATCACACCGAGATCGTCGCGGCGCTCGAGGCACGTGACACCGAGCGGGCGGAGCGGCTGGTACGCGAGCATACGCTGAAACTTCGAGATCACGTCGAGCGCTTCGTCGACATCGACTGAAGCGTTGCTGGCACGCAGTAGGCGCCCAGCAGGCTTCCGCAAAGATGCCTGCCAATGAAACGAAGCAAACCCCTCGAAGGGGAAACGGGAGAGGTTCCAGGATGTCATCCGACACGCAATCGCAGAACCTGACGGATGGGTTCCATCTGGTAATCGACGCGCTCAAGCTGAACGATATCAGCACGATCTATGGCGTACCGGGGATCCCGATCACCGACCTGGGCCGCATCGCGCAAGCCCAGGGGATGCGCGTCATCTCGTTCCGGCACGAACAGCACGCAGGCAATGCCGCGGCGATCGCCGGGTTCCTGACGCAAAAGCCCGGCGTCTGCCTCACGGTGTCGGCGCCGGGCTTCCTGAACGGCCTGACGGCGCTGGCCAACGCCACGACCAACTGCTTCCCGATGATCCTGATCAGCGGCTCTTCCGAACGCGAGGTCGTCGACCTGCAGCAGGGCGACTACGAAGAGATGGATCAGCTCGCCATCGCCAAGCCGCACTGCAAGGCGGCATACCGGGTGCTGCATGCGCAAGACATCGGGATCGGAATGGCGCGGGCCATTCGTGCGGCGGTCTCCGGCCGTCCAGGCGGCGTCTACCTCGACCTGCCAGCCAAGCTCTTCGCCCAGACGATGGACGCCAAGGCCGGGCAGGAATCGCTCGTCAAGGTGATCGATCCGACACCGCGCCAGCTCCCGTCGCCCGATTCGGTGGCGCGTGCGCTCGATATGCTGAAAGGCGCCAAGCGCCCACTGATCATCCTCGGCAAGGGCGCGGCCTACGCGCGGGCCGATGACGATATCCGCGCCCTGATCGAGAAAACCGGCATTCCCTATCTGCCGATGAGCATGGCCAAGGGCCTGTTGCCCGATACGCACCCGCAGTCGGCCGGTGCGACGCGGTCGATGGTGCTCAAGGAGGCCGACGTCGTGATGCTGATCGGCGCCCGGCTGAACTGGCTGCTGTCGCACGGCAAGGGCAAGACCTGGGGCGAGCGCGGCACCCAGAAGTTCATTCAGATCGACATCGACCCGAAGGAGATGAACTCGAACGTCGAGATCGCGGCCCCGGTGGTCGGCGACATCGCATCGTGCGTGGCGGCGCTGCTCAAGGGAATGGGAAGCAGCTGGCCGAAGGCGCCCGCTGACTGGGCCGGCAATGTTCGGGCGAAGGCCGAGGCCAACGTCGCGAAGATGGCGCCCAGGCTGCAGAACAACAACGTGCCGATGGATTTCCACGGGGCGCTCGGGGCGCTCAAGCGGATCGTCAAGGAGCGGCCGGACATCATCCTCGTCAACGAAGGCGCCAACACGCTCGATTTCGCTCGCAGCATCATCGACATGTATCAGCCGCGCAAGCAACTCGACGTCGGCACCTGGGGCGTCATGGGCATCGGCATGGGCTACGCCATTGCCGCGGCAATAGAGACCGGCAAGCCCGTGCTGGCAGTCGAAGGCGACAGCGCATTCGGCTTCTCCGGCATGGAGGTGGAGACGATCTGCCGGTACAATCTGCCGGTTTGCGTGGTCGTGTTCAACAACAACGGCATCTATCGCGGCACCGACAAGAACCCGTCGGGCGGCGCGGATGTCGCCACCACCGTCTTCGTCAAGAACGCGCGCTATGACCTGATGATGCAGGCATTCGGCGGCGTCGGCGTCCAGGCAACCTCGCCCGACGAGCTTGGCCGCGCGGTGAACGAGGCGATTGCCTCCGGCAAGCCGACGCTCATCAACGCGGTCATCGACGAAAAGGCCGGCACCGAGAGCGGCCGCATCGGCAATCTCAACCCGCAGAGCGTGGTCGCCAAGGCCTGATCCGATCGAACGAGCGAACACTCAAACTGGAGCAAGCAATGAAAGCCCTGGAAGGCATCCGGATTCTGGATTTCACGCACGTGCAGTCCGGTCCGACCTGCACGCAGCTGCTGGCCTGGTTCGGCGCCGACGTGATCAAGGTCGAGCGGCCGGGCGTCGGCGACATCACGCGCGGACAGCTGATGGATGTACCGAACGCCGATGCGCTGTATTTCACGATGCTCAACCACAACAAGCGCTCGATCACCCTCGACACCAAGAACAAGACCGGCAAGCAAGTGCTGGAGCGCCTGATCAAGGAATGCGACGTCCTGGTCGAGAACTTCGGCCCCGGCGTGCTCGACCGCATGGGCTTCCCCTGGGAGACGATCCACGCGCTCAACCCGCGCATGATCGTCGCCTCGATCAAGGGCTTCGGCCCCGGACCCTACGAGGACTGCAAGGTCTACGAGAACGTTGCCCAGTGCACTGGCGGCTCTGCATCGACCACGGGCTTCCGCGACGGGCTGCCGCTGGTGACCGGCGCCCAGATCGGTGACAGCGGCACCGGCCTGCACTTGGGGCTCGGCATCGTCACCGCGCTTTTCCACCGCACCAAGACGGGACTTGGCCAGAAGGTCACCTGCGCCATGCAGGACGGCGTGCTCAACCTCTGTCGGGTCAAGCTGCGCGATCAACAGCGCCTCGCCCACGGCCCGCTGACGGAGTACAGCCAGCACGGCGAAGGCATACCGTTTGGCGAAGCGGTTCCCCGCGCCGGCAATGACTCGGGCGGCGGCCAGCCTGGCCGCATTCTCAAGTGCAAGGGCTGGGAGAAAGATCCCGACGCCTACATATATTTCATCACCCAGGCCCCGGTCTGGGAGGCGATCTGCGACGTGATCGGCGAGCCCGGCTGGAAGACGCACCCCGACTATGCCAAGCCGCCGGCACGGCTGCCTCGATTGAACGAGATCTTCGCCCGCATCGAGCAGTGGACGATGACCAAGACCAAGTTCGAGGCGATGGCGATCCTGAACGAGTTCGACATCCCTTGCGGGCCGATCCTGTCGATGAAGGAGCTCGCCGAGGACCAGTCGCTGCGTGCCACCGGCACTGTCGTCGAAGTCGATCACCCGGTTCGCGGCAAGTATCTTTCGGTCGGCAACCCGATCAAGCTGTCGGCGTCGCCATCGGAGGTGAAGCGCTCGCCCCTGCTCGGCGAGCACACCGACGAGATCCTGTCGCAGGTGCTGAACTATACTCCCGACGAAATCGCCTCCATCAAGGCCAGCGGCTGCACCGAGCCACCCCCGAAGAAGCCCGCTGGCTGATGAACCCCCTCTCCCCTTCTTCAGGGGAGAGGGGGCAAGGGAGAGGGGCCGCTACGGGTGACGGTGCAAGCAGCCGCCCCTCACCCCAGCCCCTCCCCTTTGCGCCCGAACATCGAAACCACCCGCAGTGCGCCCGCGAGCGCGAAGGGAGAGGGAGACAGGAAATGCGTATCGTCGTCCACGGCCAGGAGGCTTTCGGCAAGGCGGTTCTCGAGAAGCTGCTGGAGCGCGGCGAGAACGTCGTCGCGGTATTCTGCGCTCCGGACAAGGAGGGCCGCCCGCAAGATCCATGCGCGGTGTTTGCCCGCGAGAAGGGGTTGCCCGTGCACCAGCCGAAGAGCTGGAAAACGCCGGAAGCGCTCACCTTGATGCAGTCGTTCAAGCCGGACCTGTGCGTCATGGCCTATGTGACGCTGTTCGTTCCCCAGCCCGTCATCGACGCACCCACGCACGGCACCATCCAGTATCACCCGTCGCTGCTGCCGCTGCATCGCGGACCGTCGTCGATCAACTGGCCGATCGCCTGGGGCGCGACCAAGACCGGCCTCACCATCTTCTGGCCGGACGAAGGTCTCGACGAAGGCCCGGTGCTGCTGCAGAAGACCGTCGACATCGGGCCGGACGAGACGCTCGGCGACGTCTACTTCAAGAAGCTGTTCCCGATCGGCGTCGACGCGATGATCGAGTCGGTCGACCTGGTTCGGGCCGGCAAGGCGCCGAGGATCCCGCAGGATCACTCGAAGAAGACCTACGAGAGCTGGTTCAAGCGCGAGCAGGCCCAGCTCGATTTCACCAAGCCTGTCGGTGAAGTCTACAACATCATCCGCGCCGCCAACCCGGCGCCGGGCGCCTGGGGCGTGATCAAGGGTGCCGAGCTGCAGATCTTCGATGCCGCCAAGGTCCCCGGCGACGGCAAGCCCGGCGAGATCATCGCCATCGGCGCCGACGGGATCAAGATCGCCGCGATCGGCGGCGCGATTCTCGCCAAGCGCGTGAAGGCCGCCGAAACCAAGAAGATCGCGGGAGCCGAGTACGCCGCCAGCACGGGCCTCAAGGTCGGCGACGCGTTCGATGCCTACAAGCCGGCCCCACCGCCGGCACCAAGGAAGCCAAAAACCGGAGAGACGCCAGTGACAGCCAAGCCCATCGGCAGCGACATCGAAATCGCCCGTGCCGCAAAGATGAAGCCGATCGCCGAGGTTGCCAAGAAGATCGACATCCCGGCCGACGCACTGCTGCAATACGGCCCGACCAAAGCCAAGGTCTCGTTCGACTTCATCAATTCGGTGAAGGGGCGCCCCGATGGCAAGCTGATCCTGGTCACCGCCATCAATCCGACGCCTGCGGGCGAAGGCAAGACGACGACCACCGTCGGTCTCGGCGATGGCCTCAACCGCATCGGCAAGCGCGCCATGAGCTGCCTGCGCGAGCCTTCGCTCGGCCCTTGCTTCGGCGTCAAGGGTGGTGCCGCCGGCGGCGGCTACGCCCAGGTCGTGCCGATGGAGGACATCAACCTGCACTTCACCGGCGACTTCCACGCCATCACCAGCGCCCACAACCTGCTGGCCGCACTGATCGACAACCACATCTACTGGGGCAACGCCCTCGGTATCGACCAGCGCCGCATCGCCTGGCGCCGCGTCATGGACATGAACGACCGCGCGCTACGCTCGATCGTCAACTCGCTCGGCGGCACGGCCAACGGCTTCCCGCGCGAGGACGGGTTCGACATCACGGTCGCCTCGGAGATCATGGCGATCTTCTGCCTCGCCACCGACCTGAAGGACCTCGAGCGGCGCATCGGCAAGATCGTGATCGGCTACACCCGCGAGAAGAAGCCGGTGTACGCGCGCGAACTGAAGGGCGACGGCGCGATGACGGTGCTCCTCAAGGACGCGCTGATGCCGAACCTGGTGCAGACGCTGGAGAACAATCCCGTATTCATCCACGGCGGGCCGTTCGCCAACATCGCCCATGGCTGCAACTCGGTGCTGGCGACGCAAACGGCACTCAAGCTGTGCGATTACGTGGTGACGGAAGCCGGCTTCGGCGCCGATCTCGGCGCGGAGAAATTCTTCGACATCAAGTGCCGCAAGGCCGGGCTGAAGCCGTCCGCCGCGGTGATCGTCGCCACCGTCAGGGCGCTCAAGATGCACGGCGGCGTCGCGAAGGAGGGCCTCAAGGGCGAGAACGTGGAGGCAGTGACGAAGGGTTGCGTCAACCTCGAGCGGCACATCGAGAACATAATGAAGTTCGGCGTCAAGCCGATCGTCGCGATCAACAAGTTCGTCACCGACACCAATGCCGAGATCGAGGCGGTGAAGGCTGCCGCCGAGAAGTTCGGCGCCAAGGCGTTCCTTTGCACCCACTGGGCCGATGGCGGCGCCGGCATCGAGGACCTCGCCCGCCACGTGGTCGATGTCTGCGCGAAGGGCGAGGCCGGCTTCAAGCTGCTCTACCCCGACACAATGCCGCTGCGTGACAAGGTCAAGACCATCGTGACCGAGATCTATCGCGGCGCCGACATCGCATGCGACAGCTCGGTCGAGAACCGCTTCAAGGAGCTCGAAGCGGCCGGCTACGGCAATCTGCCGGTCTGCATGGCCAAGACGCAGTATTCGTTTACGACCGATCCAAGCAAGCGCGGGGCTCCGAACGGCCACATCGTGCCCGTGCGTGAGCTCCGGTTGTCGGCCGGCGCGGAGTTCGTGGTGGTTGTCACCGGCGATATCATGACCATGCCCGGCTTGCCGAAAACGCCGAGTGCGGACGTTATCCGCCTCAATGATTCCGGCCAGATCGAAGGGCTGTTCTGAACGCAACGACAAAGCCGTCACGAAACTGTCGTGACGGCTTTTATTTCAGACAGTTGCCAATTTCCGCTTGCACCCGATCGGCGCAATTGGCATGGGACCGGGGAGCCGTTTCGGCGGACGGTGACGCAATCTGCGCACCGTCCGTTGTCGCGTCTGGAGTCGGATGATCGGGGGAGCCGAATGAGCGGTCACGCAGCACATGAGCATGGCGAGAGCAACAAGACCGTCGCGCTTGTCATTTCGATCCTGGCGCTGATGCTCGCCGTCTCCGAAATCCTCGGTCAGAAGGCGCAGACGCAGACACTGCAATCGAACATCGAGGCATCGAACCTGTGGGCCTTCTACCAGGCCAAGACAATGCGCAAGACGGTGACCGAGAATTTCGCCGACGAGGTCGACCTGCTGCAATTGGGCGCCACCGACCCGGCGCAGAAGAAGGCAATGCAGGACCGCATCGCCAAGTGGCGGGCGACCGCCGCGCGCTACGAGAGCGAGCCCGGCAAGCCGATCAAGGACGCCAAGGGCAAGGACACCGGCCAGTTCGAGCCGGGCGAGGGTCGCAAGGAATTGATCGAGCGGGCCAAGGCGGCCGAAGTCATACGCGACAAGTACGGCCGCAAGCACGTCCGCTTCGAGTTCGCCACCGGCGCCTTCCAGATCGCGATCGTGCTGGCCTCGGCGTCGATCATCACCAGCATGGCGGCACTGCTGTGGGGCGCCGGCGGCCTCGGGGCGATCGGGATCCTGCTGCTGCTTGCCGGAATGATCGCGTGAGGCCGGCGACGTTGCCGACGGCTTACTGATTGCGGCGCGCTGCCGGTTCCGAGCGCGCCACGACCGGTGCCTGCCTTCGTGCGGGCTTCTCAACCGCCGACAGCCGTGGCAGTCTGCCGGTCATGCGAGCATCCGGTTCAGCGTTCGTGAGATCATTGCAACAATTGCTGGCGACCGCTGCCCTGGTCGCCTCGTCCGTGCTCATCCTGCTCACAACCGCCGCATCCGCCGAGGTCAGTGTCGATCTCGAGCTGGTACTCGCCGTCGACGTCTCCTATTCGATGGATCTCGACGAGCAGCGCTTGCAGCGCGACGGCTATATCGAAGCATTTCGCGACCCCGAAATCATCAGGGCCATCCAGTCGGGGGCGCATCGCAGGATCGCGGTGACATACGTCGAGTGGGCCGGATGGGGCATCC
>CAVVRF010000025.1:362500-364720 GCA_963750535.1 uncultured Alphaproteobacteria bacterium
CCAAGGCGCAGGGATTGCCCCAGGTTTATCGTGGCCGCGCCCGCCGCTCGCAGGGCGACGTCTACGACGCCGACCATGCCGAGGGGCATGGCAGCGGGCGCTTCCGCTGGCTCCTGAGCACGTTCCTGGCGGCCGGCGTCGGCGCGGTCGCGATCGGCGTCGCCATCATGGGCTCTTTCGACGGACTCGAGTCACCGCGTGGCGGGTTGCTCAAATTGAAGCGCTCGCGCGACATGAACGCCGCGTTTGCGCCTTCGGGCGACGGTCTCAAATGGTCGCTGCCCAAGGTCGATCGGCTGCAAACGATCGGCGACGCACAGTCGGCCAAGCACATCATCAAGGACAACGTACAGGTTCGCAAAGACGGCCGGCCGTTCGTCCAGGTCAGGCCATACATGCGCGTGGTGGCACGACTGGCGCCGGTGCCGACCCGCGATGCCGAGCTCATACCGGCGTTCAACCCGTTCAAGCTCTATGCGGCCCAGTCCGGCGGCGAGGTCGGCGCCCAGAATGGGGAGGGCAGCGAGGGGCGAACCGATGTCGCGATCCGGGTCGTCGACCTTCTGGCCGGAATTCTCCCGGTCGAGGACGGTCAGGAGCTCGACCTGCAGGAGGCCCTGGACATCGTGACACGCGCCCGCGAAGCCGAAGCGGTTGCGATGCGGCCTGGCTTCCAGGCTGATGGCGCGGAGTTGCTGGCCAATCGCGAGGAAGCCCTGGTGGCGCCGAAGCGTATGGCGCCCGCGACAGCGCCGTCCAATACCACGATCCTCGCCAAGTCCACGACCGATGGCGACGACTCGGTCGAGGATCTCGAGAAGAGCGAGTTGCGAGTGATCCGCGCCGGCCGCGGCGACACGCTGTCGAGCGTGCTGCGGCGGATCAACGCCGACAAGGTCCAGGCGGCGGCGATGATCGAGGCGGCGCGATCGATCTTCCCGGATGCCGCGCTGCAGGCCGGCCAGGAGGTGCACGTCACCCTGGTGCCGACCCTGCAGCGGCCCGACCGCATGGAACCGGCGAGGATCAGCGTCTACGCCGACGGGCACAGTCACAAGCTTTCGGTCAATCGCAATGCCGCCGGTGAATTCGTCGCCAGCGCCACTCCGTTCGAAAGCCAGATCAACCGCGCCTCGCTCGAGGACAGCAGCACCAGCCAGGGGGGAGCGAGCCTCTACGCGAGCCTCTATCATTCCGCGCTGCTGCAGGGCGTACCACCCGAAACGATCAACCAGATCCTGCGAATTCATGCGTACGAGACGGACTTCCGCCGGCGCATACGCAACGGCGACCAAGTCGAGTATTTCTTCGACGTGCGCGACGAGGCAGGCCCCGACACCACGCCCGGCGAGCTGCTGTTCACCTCGATCGTCACCGGCGGCGAAGCCCAGCGCTACTGGCGCTATCGCACCCCCGACGGCGTCGTCGACTACTACGATGAGTTCGGCAACAACAGTCGCAAGTTCCTGATGCGCCGGCCGGTTCGCAGCGAGACGGCGCACTTCGCCTCCGGCTTCGGCATGCGCCGACATCCGGTTCTGGGCTTCCTCAGGATGCATGCCGGCGTCGATTGGGCAGCACCGATCGGCACGCCGATCATGGCTGCCGGCGGCGGTGTCATCGACGAGGCAAAGTGGAAGGGCGAATATGGAAACTATGTGCGGATCCGGCACGCCAACGGCTACAGCACGTCGTATGCGCACCAATCGCGGTTCGCACCCGGGATCACCGAGGGCGCCAAGGTCCGGCAGGGCCAGGTCATCGGCTTCATCGGGGCGACCGGCCTGGTCAGCGGACCGCATCTCCACTTTGAGGTCCTGGTCAACAACCGTCCGGTCGACCCGATGGCGATCCAGGTGCCGCGCGAGCGGCGGCTCGCCGGCAAGCAACTGATGGACTTCCAGAAGGAGCGCGCCCGCATCGACGACCTGATGCGCCGTCCGCCGGTCATGACGCACGCGTCAAAGACTTGAGCTGCCGCTTCGCGCCACCGCGACGATGCCGCGAAGCCGCCCGGCATTGCGCGGCCAATCCGAACTCGCTCAACCCGCCTTCTTGCCGAAGCCCAACTCGCGGCCACGCAGCAGTGCCACCACCACGTCATTGACCGGGGTTGGCACGCCGACCGCGGCGCCCTCGCGGCAGATCGCGCCGTTGATGTTGTCGACCTCGGCCGGGCGGCCGGCAAGATGATCGAGCAGCATCGACGGCCGGGCCCCC
>CAVVRF010000026.1:0-7524 GCA_963750535.1 uncultured Alphaproteobacteria bacterium
CCAGGGTGCGGACCAGTTGCCGCATCAGGTGGCCCTCATAGCGGCCGATCTTGCCGAGCGGATCGCGAGCATCGAGCGCCACTTCGAGCGCCCGGCCGACGACCTGGCGGCCGCGCCGGTTGAGGCGATGGTCGCCCGCGGCCCGGCTGGGCTTCGCCAACGCCCTGGGGTCGGTGGCAAAGAACACATCGCCCAGGGCGATGCCCTTGCCGTCGTGCCGGCGGCTTTGCTGGTCGGCAATCCACGATAGGATGCCAGCCTCGAACGTCGCCACCCGGCGCAGCCGCCACATCAGCGTGGCGGCATAGTCGACAAGAAACGTGGCGACGGGCCCGTGCGGCTGGAACGCGTTGTCGAGATGGAGGCGCAGGGCGGCGAACGCCGCCGCGTCCTCGCCATCGATCACCACCAGGCCATCGGCCAACCGATAGGACACGTCGTCCGGCCGGGGAAGTTTCTTTGGCTCTGATTGCATGCTGTCGCTGCGCGGCGGGCCGCATCCCTATGTTGGTCGCTGTTCGGTCGGGCTCCGCACCCGGCGGCCATTGCCGAAGCGGGGCAGCAGATGGCGGCGGGTGGCGGGCTCGCAGCCGCTCCGGTCAGTCGCCGGCCGGCTGCCCGTTCGCCGGTTCGGTTGCGGGTGGCTGCAACACCTCCGGTTCGCTGTCGTCGCCGGGCGGGCTCAGGCGCGAAGCGGCCCACAGCCGGCCGGCGATCTTCAACGGATCGATGATGCCGTGGCGGGCCCACCAGGCCCGCTCGTCGCCGGTGCGATGCAGGGCGTCATGATGGACGGTGCACAGCGGCACCGTGAACTCGTCCGAGACCTTGAGCGCCAGCGCCCGCGGCTGGGCAAAGCGCAGGTGATGGGCCTGCGCCGGCCGGCGGCCGCACACCAGGCATGGTTGCCGGGCGACGAACTCCAAATGCTCCTTGCTGCGGATCCGCTTCTCCTTGGGCAGGGCAAGCGCCGGTTCGCCGTGACGCGGCGGAACGGACCCATCGATGTCCGGGGTGTCGTCCAACCGGCCGAGGGCGCGCGCCCGCGCCTTGAGCGCGGTGATGATGCCGGCGATCGGATCATGGTCTGGACCGTCGGCCCGCGCCCGAAGCTGGGCCAGGCTTTCGAGATTGGCTGCCCAGAACGCGTAGAGCGCGTCGATCGTCGGCAACGACGGCACCAGCCTCAGGACGGCATCGACGAAGGCCGCGGCCCCGACCAGGCACTGTTGGCTGCCATCGCTACTGACGAGAACGAATTCCGGCGCCGCAGCAAGCTTCGCAGGCGTGGCCGGGGCCGCGATCGCCTTTGGCTTCGCGCGCGACACCGCCTTCGGGCGTGATTTGGTGACCTGCAGCTTTTCCTTGTCGTACAGCGCCAGCCCGAACGGATTGCCGAAGGTGGCCAGCGCCCGCTTGGTGGCATCGGTTTCGGCGGCTTTCAGCGCGATCTCATGGGCAAGGTCCGCCGACTCCGATCGGCCGATGCCGGTGCCGATGCCCTCGCGCACGATCGTGGCGCCGCCGGCCCGGACCGTCACCCGCACCTTGGCGGTATAGAAGCAGGCGGTCTGGCCGCGCTGCAACTCGGCCCACAGGCAGCGCGGCGACAGCGTGGTGCGGTCCCAGCTGTCGTAGCCGAAGATCCGGTTGGCTTCGGCGATGACGTGCCAGCCCTCGACATAGGGGATCGGCGTGCCGTTGCCGGCCCGGGTCTTGACATGGCGATAGCTGAGCTTGGCCTTCAGCGCCTGGCGCTGCTCGTCGGTGAACGCCATCACTTGGTCCTCACGGTCAGTTGCTGCTTCGGCGCCACCAGGACGGCGCCGTCGATGGCGGTGCCGGTCTTGAGCGCGGCCAGGATGCCGAGCTTGTCGAGTTTGGCTGGTTGCGGCTTCCAATAGGCGGCGGGGATCTTGTCCTCGGCCTGGATCTCGACCGACGGTGCGCCGAGCTTCAACGCGGCGGAGAAGTCGGGTTCGACCAGTTTCGGCATGTCTGCTTCGGCCATCGCCTGCAGCACCAGCTGCCGCTTGCGCTTGGCGCGGGCTTCGAAGCGGTCGAGCCGCACTTTCAGATCGGCCAGTCGCAGAGCGATGCCGGCCGCCATGGCTTCATCGTCTAGCGCCGACCGGATGACTTCCGCTAACATCTCCCTGAGGTTGGTCAGTCCTTCCAGCGTGTCGGCGAGGGTCTCCTGGTCGAGGTCGGGAATCTCGGCTAAGAGCTGGCTCCGAAACGTAAGATGTTGGGAAAGCTCCGCGCGTGCCATCTGGATGTTAATCGATGTGCTTTGCATCGTAACCGCCTTAAATGTTGCTTCTATGATGTAAAATGCATCATTTATCCTGCGGTGTCAACGCCGGTAGGTGGTGCCGTGCGTCGAACCGGGAGTGGTGGTTAATGATCCGACCAACTCAAGTCCGCGCTGCTCGTGGACTCTTGGGATTGAGTCAGATCGAGCTAGCAACGCGAGCGGGCATCGGGCTGGCAACGCTGCAGCGACTTGAGGCTGGTGGTAGTGAAATTCGAGGGTCGGCCAAATCCATTTGGAAGCTTCAGGAAAGTCTAGAGGCGGCGGGCGTTGTCTTCATCGACCAGGATCAGAACGGCTGAAGCGCTGCAGCGCGCAAGGCTCGGTGCGAAGATGCTGGACTCGCAAGGCACTGAAACGTGATCGCAGCGCGCCCTCGAGGCGGCCGGAATTGTCTTCATCGACCAGGATGGAAAGAGCGGCCCCGGCGTAAAGCTGCGCGACCCGCTGCCCTGAAAAGCACAACCATCGCAACGCGGATCGAAGCCGCATGGCGCGCCTTTCGTTCAGAACCGCGAGACTTCCTCTTCCTTGCAGGTGATGAATTCGAGCAGTGCCGGCTGGCCTTTCTCGGTAGCGACGATGCCGCGACGGATGGCGGGTACGATATCGGCCGGCGTCTGAACACGCTCGCCATAGCCACCCATCGCGCGCGCGAATGCGGCGTAGTTGCCGGAAATGTCGGTCGAGCGGTATTTCTCAGTCGAAACCGGCATCACCTTCAACTCGATGGCCATGCAGAAGTTGTTGAGCAGGATCGATAGGATCGGGATTTTTTCCCGCACCGCCGTCTCGAAATCCATGCCGGTGAAGCCGATCGCCGCATCGCCCCATACATTGACGCAGAGCTTGTCGGGCTTCGCCAGCTTGGCGCCCATCGCCAAGCCGAGCCCGTAGCCAAGCTGCGTGGTCTTGCCCCAGCCGAGATATGAAAGTGGTGTCGTCGAGCGCCAGAACGGCGAGAGTTGGTCGCGCGGCGATCCGGCGTCGTGCGTTATGATCGTGTTGGCGACGTCGACCGTGTGCTGCAGATCCCAGAGCACGCGGTAGGGTGACAAGGGCGCGTCCGAGCTCGTCAACTTCGGCAGCCACTTTGCGAGCCACGCCGCGTGCACGTCGGTGATTTCACGCGCCACTACCGAATGATCGCGCGGCGATCTCTCGCCGAGGCGGCCGACCTCCTCGATCAGGGCCGCGAGCACCAGTTTGGCATCGCCGAGGACAGCTTGCTGGCTGCCGATATCCTTGTGCAGATCCGCCGGATCGAGCGTCGCGTGGATCACCGTCTTGCCGGGCGGCATCTTCACGCCGAAGTTGGTCTCGGTGAAACTGCAGCCGATGCCAAGGATCACATCCGCTTCCTGCAGGAAGTGATGCACCGTGCCCGGAATTGCGAGACCGCCGGAACCGAGAGACAACGGATGCGTCTCGGGGAAGGCGCTCTTACCCTCGAGGCTGGTGCAGACCGGAATGGCCAGCAACTCGGCCAACGTCCTGAGCTCATCCCAAGCCATGGCCCAGTGCACCCCCTGCCCGGCGTAGATGACTGGGCGCCTCGCGCTCACCAGAAGCGACGCTGCTCGGCGAATATCGTCCGGGTCGGGACCCGGACGCACGCGTCCGGGAGGGCTATAGATGGCCGGGTCGACCTCCTCCCCCCAGACATCCGTCGGGACCTCGACCAGCACCGGTCCGCCACGGCCGGACTTGAGCCGGGAGAACGCGCGGCGGAAGATGGCGGGGATCTCCTTGGCCGACGTAATGGGTTCGGCCGACTTGGTGATCCCCTGCATCTGCAAGCTCGCATTGTAGTTCGGATGCACCCAGGCCTGCCGCCGCGAGTAACCCATCGGCAGGACCAGGATCGGCACCGACTCGCTGAAGGCCTGAGCGATGCCGCCATAGCTGTTCTCGGTGCCGGGACCGTGCTGCATGCAGAACACGCCGAGCTTGCGCCCCGAAGTGACCCGCGAGATCGCATCGGCCATGTGCAAGCCGGTGCGCTCCTGGCGCACGATGATCGGCCGTATTCCCGCCGCAGCGCCGCGTTCAAGCACGTGATTGACCGGATAACCGATCACCCACTCGACGCCTTCGCGCCGCAGTATTTCGGCAATTGCATCAGCGGTCTTCATCGTCATCTCCGGTTGCGCGCTGCGGCACCTAGTGCCTGGCTGTCTCTGCTTCTCGCTCGGCAGAAAGCCCAATGATATAGCCGAGCGCGCCGCCAAATTCAGCTTCCATCAGGCGCCTGGCGCTGGCTCCGTCGCGCCAGGCATTTGCCGTCAGGATCATCGAGGCTGTGCGGCGCAAGGTCGGGGACCAGCGGCGACGGTCTATGCTAATGGACAGGCTGTTCTTACCATGACGGCGGGCTTACAATTTTTGCCTGAGGGCAGAGGAGCGCCGTAGCGTACGGAGCGTGTCATGTCAGCGTCAGAGGCGCAGCAGGTACGAGTGATCGCGCCTGGCCAGACCTGCGTTCGAGGTTCGCCGCCGCCATTCATAGCGCGACAATCTGGATGAGAGCGGCGCGTCAATCAGGATGAGAAGAGGCGGCCGGGTGAAGTGATGATTGTCGCTGGCCGCCGCCGTTGGCAAGCTTTGATTGACGCTGGCGCTGCCGGTTGATTGTCGCTCAGCGTCAATCAGCGGCCTTCTCGTTGTCCTTCGGCGTCGCGTGCGCTGGCGGTCGGCCGCGTCCGCGTTTGCGGTCGAGGGCGGCCTTGCGGCGGTAGCTCTCGACGTTCATCTCCAGGATGGTGGCGTGATGCACGAGGCGGTCGATGGCCGCGAGCGTCATCGCCTGATCGGGGAAGATCTTGCCCCACTCGCCGAACGGCTGGTTGGCCGTGATCAGCAGCGAGCGGCGCTCGTAGCGCGCGGCGATCAGCTCGAACAGCACGCTGGTCTCGGCCTGATCCTTGGTGACGTAGGCGATATCGTCGAGGATCAGAAGGTCGTAGCGGTCGAGCCTGGCGATGGCGCTTTCCAGCGCCAGCTCACGGCGCGCCACCTGCAGCCGCTGCACCAGATCGGTGGTGCGCATGAACAGCACGCGCCAGCCGTTCTCGACGAGCGCCAGGCCGAGCGCCGCGCTCAAGTGGCTCTTGCCGCCGCCGGGCGGGCCGAACAGCAGCACGTTGGCACCGGTCTTGAGCCAGACGTCGCCGGAGGCGAGCGCCATCACCTGCGCCTTGGAGACCATCGGCACGCTGTCGAAGTCGAATGTCGCCAGCGTCTTGCCGGCGGGCAGACGCGCTTCGGCCATGTGCCGCTCGATGCGACGGCGACCACGGTCGGCGGCCTCGTGCTCGGCGAGCGCCGCCAGGAAGCGTGCGGCCGGCCAGCCTTCCTTGTCGGACTGAGCCGCGAGCTTCGGCCAGATCGCCTTGACGCCGGGCAGGCGCAGCTCGCCGAGCAGCAGCTCGACGCGGGCGGTGTCGATGGAGTTCGCCGTGCTCGTCATGCCGCGATCTCCTCGTTCGAGTTCGCTGCAACGACGTCGAAGCGCGCCTCCGGCACGACGCTGATCTCTGCCAGTTCGTCGTAGGCGCCGAGCGGCACCAGCTCGACAGTCACGCTCGGGACCGGCGTCTCTTCGGGCCGGAAGCGAGCCCGCAGCGCCGCCAGATCGGGCAGCCGGCCGGCATCGAGATCGGCGGCGATCGCATCAGCCAGCTCGGCCTCGCAGGCACGCTCGTGCGCCAAGGCCAGCAACGCGACCGTCACCTTGCAGGCGTGCCGGTCGTCACTTCGTTCGCGCAACGCCTCGAACGCTCGCGTGTAGGCCGGGCGCGGGAACAGCTGATCGCGATAGACGAGATTGAGCAGCGCCATCGGCTTCCTGCGCAGCGCATGGATGACGTGGCGGTAGTCGACGACGTGACCGCCCTTGCTCTCGGACACCGGCTGGCCGCGCCGCAGCGTGGCGACCGGTGTCGCGCCGAGGAAGCATTCGAGCCGGTCGTCGTAGATGCGCACGCGCAGCCGATGGCCGATCAGCCGCGACGGCACCGTGTAGAACACGCGCCGCAGGATGAAGCCGCCTGACGACGTGACGGGGATCACCTTCTCCTCGAAGTCGGCCGTGCGCCGCTCGGGGAGCGGGGCCAAGACTTCCCGCTCCAGCGCGATGCGCTTGCGGTTGTTGGCGTTGCGCCGCCCAACGATCTCGTCGACGAACGCGCGGTAGGCATCGAGGTCGGCGAAGTCGCGCGTGCCGCGCAGCAGCAGCGCGTCCTCGAGCGCCCGCTTCAGATGGCCGTGCGCGCTTTCGATCGAGCCGTTCTCGTGCGCGATGCCGGCGTTGTTGCGCGACGGCTCCATCTCGTAGTGCCGCATCAGTGCCGCGTAGCGTGCGGTCAGGTCCTCCTGCGCGTCGCGGTCCAGATTGCGGAACGCCGCCGACAGGCTGTCGCTGCGATGCTCCCTCGGCACGCCGCCGAGCGCCCACAGCGCATTCTGCAGACCCTCGGCCAGGGCCACGAAGCTCTCGCCGCCGAGCACGACGTGAGCATGCTCGAAGCCGGAGAACGCCAGCCGGAAGTGATACAGCCGATGATCGAACGGCTCGCCGGCGATCGTGATGCCGAGCACGCTCGTGTCGGTGAAGTCGGACAGGCCCATGCGGCCGGGCTCGTGCTCCTGGCGGAAGATCACGTCCTGCTCGGCGCCGTGCAGCGCGCGCCACGCATTGATGCGCCGCTCCAGCGTGCGGCGGATGTTCGGGTTCAGCTCCGGATGCCGCCGGCGCAGCTCGTCGAGCACGCCGATCACCCGGATGCCGGGCGCGCGCCTTCAGGATCGGCACGACCTCGGCGTCCCAGTACGGCTCCAGCGGATCGGGCCGCCGCCGCCCTCGCGGTGCCGCCTTCTGCGACGGCAGCCGCGGATCGTCCTCGATCCGGTAGCCGGTGGCGGTCGAGAACCCGGCCTTGGCCGCGGCGGCCTCGGGGGACAGTGTCTGTCGGTAACTCATGTACAGCCTCATCTGGTGGTCGGTGATGTGGAGGCCGGGCAAGTGCTGATCCCTCGTTGTCGAGACGAATCAACAGCCTGCCCAACCCCACCCGACCGCCAGACGGGTCTTGAAAAACGCGCCGCCGGTGGGGACGGGCCTCCGGTCGGGCTACGCCCTCCCTTCGTCCCGCCCCCACCGGCGCAGTCTCATCCTGATTGACGCTGAGTTCTCACCTTGATTGTCGCCG
>CAVVRF010000027.1:0-252609 GCA_963750535.1 uncultured Alphaproteobacteria bacterium
GGCCCGGCAGGACTTGAACCTGCAACCAGACGGTTATGAGCCGTCAGCTCTAACCAGTTGAGCTACGGGCCCCGGCCGCAGCGGCGAGCTTGCAGGCGACGCGCTTATATCAACTTTGGCCGCATTCGCCAGATATGGTTTTGCAATTCGACAGTCGAGGAACCTCCTTCCATGCACCCGAACTTGCCGCGCCTCGCCGTGGCCGGCCTGCTTGCCCTCCTCATCAACACCGGAACCGCGACCATGAGCCTCTCCGAGGAGCCGCGCGCGGCGCGTACTGTCAGCGTGTCGGCAACCGGACATGCCAGCGCCGAGCCCGACCAGGCGGTGATCTCGACCGGCGTCATCGCCGAGGGCGAGACGGCGCGGGCGGCTTTGACGGCGAACAGCGCGCTGATGGCGAAGCTGATCGACGGTCTTAAGGCCACCGGCATCGCGGCGAAGGACATCAAGACCACCTCGTTCAACGTCAGCCCGCGCTATCAGAATTACAAGGATGGCCGCCCGGCGACGATCAGTGGCTATCAGGTGCACAATCAGGTTCGGGTCCTGGTGCGGGCGCTCGACAAGCTCGGGCAAGTGATGGACACCGCCGTCACCTTGGGAGCCAATCAGATGGGCGGCATCGAGTTCCAGGTCAGCAATGCGGAGACGCTGAAGGACGAAGCGCGCCGGCAGGCGATCGCCAATGCGCTGCGCCGGGCCAAGCTGTTCGCCGCGAGCGCCGGCGCCGAAGTGGGCGAGGTTCTCTCTATCGCCGAGGAGATGGCCTCGCCGCCGGTGCGGCCGGTTGTCATGGGGCGCGCCGCAATGGCCGCTGACTCGGTGCCGATCGAGCACGGCAGCCAGGACCTCGAGGTCCGCGTCAATGTGACTTGGGCATTGAAGTAGCATAAGTTTTCGACAATCGGCCGATGGTTTGCTTGCCCGAGGCGGACGCCTCGGGCATGTTCGCGCCACCTTTGAACCATTCCAGACAAGGTGGACCCGTGGCCGCGAACAGAGCGACAGTACTTGAGGCCGCGCCGGGCGTTGCCGCTGGCGATGCGACGCCGAAAAAGCCGAAGTCGTTGCGGCCGCTGCTGATGCTGCGCCCCTATATCCTGAGGCACGCGCGCATGCTGGTGCTGGCCGGCGTCGCGCTGGTGATCTCCGCAATTGCCATGCTGGCGGTGCCGATGGCGGCGCGGCGCATGGTCGATTACGGCTTTGCCGACCGGGTCGGCACCTTCATCAACCAGTACTTCGTGATGCTGATCTTCATCGGGCTCGTGATCAGTTGCGCGAGCTCGGCGCGGTTCTTCCTGGTCAACTGGCTGGGCGAGCGGGTGGTCAGCGACGTGCGCAGCGACGTGTTCCGCCACCTCGCGAAGCTTGGCCCGGCGTTCTTCGACCGCAGCCACTCGGGCGAGATCATGAGCCGGCTCACCGCCGACACGACGCTGATCAAATCGGCCTCGGGCTCGACCATCAGCCAGGCGATCCGCAATTTGATCATGCTGGCGGGCGCCCTGACCATGATGTTCATCACCAGCCCGTGGCTGTCGCTGCTGGTGCTGGTGGCGATCCCGCTGATCATGCTGCCGTTCCTGGTCGCCGGCCGCGTGGTCCGGCGGCTGTCGCGACGGGCGCAGGACACGCTCGCGGAAAGCTCGGCCTACGCGGCGGAAAACCTCGCCGCGGTGCGCACCATGCAGGCGTTCACGCACGAGGCGGCGGTATCTGCACGCTATGCCGCCGCGGTCGAGCGCTCGTTCGAGGCGGTGGTGGCCAGGCTCAAGTCGCGTGCCGGATTGACCGGGCTGACCATCTTCCTGGTCGTTGCCAGCGTCGTCGGCGTGCTGTGGATCGGTGCGGCGCAGGTTATCGCGGGCCATATGACGGGCGGCCGGCTGCTGCAGTTCGTGCTCTATGCCTTGTTCGCGGGCGGCGCGGTAGCGGAGCTCTCCGAGGTCTGGGGCGAGGTCAGCCAGGCTGCCGGCGCCACCGAGCGGCTGGCCGAGCTGCTTGCCGTGGTGCCGCCGATCCGCTCGCCCGAGAAGCCCGGTCGCGCTGCCCAGGCCGGCGCGCGGCGAGCTCGCGTTCGAGGACGTCTCGTTCGCGTATCCGTCGCGTGGCGATACTTCCGCGCTGGCGCACGTGTCGTTCACTGTCCGGCCCGGCGAGACCGTCGCCCTCGTCGGTCCGTCCGGCGCCGGCAAGAGCTCGATCCTCAACTTGATCCTGCGCTTCTATGATCCGCAGTCCGGCCGGGTGCGCCTGGATGGGGTCGACCTCGCGGCCGCCGACCTCGTCGAGGTGCGATCACGCATGGCGCTGGTGCCGCAGGAAATTGCGCTGTTCGCCGACTCCGTGGCAGAGAACATCCGCTACGGCTCGGCGGGTGCGACGCGGCAAGAGATCGAGCGGGCAGCCGTGGCGGCACAGGCGGACGAGTTCATCAGGGCGCTGCCCGACGGCTACGACACGGTGCTCGGCGAGCGCGGCGTGACGCTGTCCGGCGGCCAGCGGCAGCGCATCGCCATCGCGCGGGCGATCCTGCGCAACGCGCCGATCCTGCTGCTCGACGAGGCGACGAGCGCGCTCGACGCCGAAAGCGAGGGGCTCGTTCAGAAGGCGCTCGAGGGCGTCATGCGCGACCGCACCACCGTCGTGATCGCGCATCGGCTGGCAACGATCCAGCGGGCCGACCGCATCCTGGTGCTGGACAAGGGGCGGATCATCGAGGAAGGCACGCATCAGGCGCTGTTGCGATCCGGCGGACTCTACGCGCGGCTTGCCGAGCGCCAGTTCTCGCTCGACGCCGCTCAGTGAGGGGGTTGATCCTTGGCGTCGCGGTTGGGGTGCCGCGGCGTCACGGTGGCATAGAACGCCTGGATCTCGGCCAGGTCGGCTTCGAAATTGCCGGTCGGGTAGTACAACCTGGCGATGCCGGCGGCCCTGCGTTTGTAGTCGAGAAAGCCGAGGGCCAGCGGTATCCCGGCCCCCACCGCAATGTGATAGAAGCCGGTTTTCCAGCGCGTGATCTTGCCGCGCGTGCCCTCGGGCGGGATGACGACGACCAGGCGGTCGCTGGCGGCGAACTTCTCGACCATCTGCGCGACGGCATTGTTGGGCTTGCTGCGATCGACCGGAATGCCGCCGAGCCAGTGCATGAGGCCGCCGTACGGCCACTTGAAGATGCTGTCCTTGCCCATCCAGTGCACCCGCACCCCGTAGTGAAGGCCGGCGGCCAGCGTGTACGGCAGGTCCCAGTTGCTGGTATGCGGCGCGCCGACGATGATGAACTTCGGCAGGTTCGGCATTTCGCCCTCGATGCGCCAGCCGTTCGCCCGCAGCCACAGCCTCCCGAGAGGCCGGAACAGGCGCACGGCCAGCGACGGATTGATCGGCGCCAACGGTTCGGCGGCTTCTGACATGGACGATCCTCCGGTCGGGTTCTTGGCTGCCGGATGATTTAGTGGACGAGGTCGGCGCGCGCCAGCGCTCAGCCCTTGCCGCCGATCGCCGCGATCCGGTCGCTGCTGTAGACCGTCACGCCCGGCTTCGGGTTCTGAGCCACTCGCACCATGGCGCGGGCGACGGTTTCCACCTCGATCGGCCGCAGGCGGCGCGCAGGCCCGACCATGACGAGGCTCAGCACCCGCATCACCGGCTCGCCCAGCTTCTCCTTCCAGCGGAACTCATCGCGCTCGCCGAGCAGCAGCGACGGCCGCAGGATCGACGTGCTGGCCAGTCCCTCCGCGGCGACCGCCGCTTCGACCTCGCCCTTGATCTTGTTGTAGAAGATCGGCGAGCGGGGATCGGCGCCGATCGCGGTGATGATCAAGAACTGCTCCGCGCCGCAGGTCTTGGCCAGCCGGGCGCCGATGCGCGGATACTCGCACTCGATATGCCGGAACGCCTCCGACGAGCCCGCCGTCGCCTGCGTGGTGCCGAGGCAGCAGAAGGCATCGTCGACCTTGCCGACGTCGGCGACGGTGAGAAAGCCGAGGCGGTCGAGCGGGGTCACGATCTCGCTCAGTTTCGGATCGCTCCTGCCGGTCGCGCGGCGGCTGATCGATACCACGCGGGAATACCTCGGGCTCGCCAGCAGCTCGCCGAGGCAATGGCGGCCAACAGCGCCGGTTGCACCGAAAATTAGGGCGGTCCGTGTATTGACGGTCATGGCTTGGCCTCTCGCGAACCCGGAATACCGCTGGTTGCCAAGCGTTACGCGAAGGCAACACATTGCGCATTAGAAAGTTGCCGTGTGTGGTGAGGTGAAGCTGCGCCCCGCGCCGTGACTTAGGATCGCGGGCGACTGGAGTGCTGGAGCTCGATCGGGATGGGACAGACGACCAGCGATATCTTGTTCGAGCCGCTGCAGCTTGGTCCCGGCTTGCGGATCGGCAATCGCATTCTCCGTTCGAGCATATCCGGCCGCTTCGACAACGAGGACGGCTCGATGAACCAGGCCCGCGTCAACTGGGAGGCGCGGTTCGCGCACAGTGGCGTCGGTGCGATCATCGGCTCCTACACGCCGGTCACTCTCGATGGCCGGATCATGCCGGGCTATGCCGGCATCCACCGCGACGAGATGATCGAGCAATGGGCCGTGGTCGGCTCGGCCGTGCACGCGGCGGGCAGCAAGTTCATCATGCAGTTGAGCCACTCCGGCCGTCAGATGGACGTGCCCGGCCTGTGGAACGACGGCCGGCCGGCACCAGCGGTCACCAATGCGCGCGAGCCGATCCACGGGTTCAAGGCGCGGCAGATGTCGGGGGCCGAGATCGAGACGCTGGTCGGGCAGTTTGCCCGCGGCGCCTGGCGTGCGCGCGAGGCCGGGCTCGACGGCGTCGAGCTGCACGCCTCGAACGGCTACCTGTTCAACCAGTTCCTCAGCTCCGGCATCAACCGGCGCAAGGACGAATGGGGCGGCTCGCTCGCCGGTCGCGCGCGCTTCCTGCTCGAGGTGATCAAGGCGATCCGCGGCAGCGTCGGGCGCGATTTCCACCTGCAGGTGAAGCTCGGCGCCGTCGACCTCAACAACGTCGACCCGTTCGAGGGGCGCGGCAACAGCCTGGCCGATACGATCGAGGTTGCGAAGTGGTGCGAAGCCGCATCCGCGGACGCCCTGCACATCTCGATCGGCTCGGCCTTCCCGCATCCGCTGAACCCGCCCGGAGACATGCCGGTCGACGTCCTGGCGAAGAGCTACACGGCGGTCGCGGCTTATGGCGATCACGGCTGGCGCAACTGGACGGCGGTCCGCTTCCGCGCCTTTCGTCCGATCTACCGCTGGGCCTGGTTCCGGCTGCAAAAGGGGCGGCCGATCGAGGGTGTCAGCCTCGCCGAGGCGCGGGCGATCAAGGCGGCGGTCAGCATCCCGGTGATCAGCACCGGCGGCTATCAGACCGCGTCGTTCGTCCGCGAGGCGATTGCCGGCGGCGCCTGCGACGCGGTATCGATCGCGCGGCCGCTGATCGCCAACAACGACCTGCTCGATCAGTGGCGTGCCGGCCGCGACACGCCGGAGCGCCCCTGCACCTACTGCAACAAGTGCCTGCTCAATGCGCCGCTGCACCCGCTCGGCTGCTACGAGCAGTCGCGCTATCCGAGCCGGGAGGCGATGATCGAGGAGATCCTGTCGGTCTACGAGACGCGGGCGACGCTGATCACCCCGGTGGCAAAAGCCCGGGTGGGCAAGGCTGCCGAATAGTCCACCGGTGGTCATGCGAGCGCGATGATCTCGCAGTGGCTCGCCAGCGGCGCGCGGCCGGGCTGCCGCGACCAGTCCGAATGATTGCGCATCTCGCCGGACGCGCGGATCTCGCCGAGCGCGGCGAGATCGATGGTGGCTGAGATCCAGCCCGGTTCATTGATGCGCCCTTCGGCAAGCACGCCCGTTTCCGCGATCCGGGCATCCGGTGGCGTGAAGATGCCCGCCGCGCCGGTATTGCGATCGACCGCCGCCGACCACAGGGCGTCGCCGATCGTCGGCGAGGTGACGGTCGCGATCTGGCTTTCCAGCGCGCGAGCGGCGGCGCCTGCCCGCACGCGATGGAAGCCGGCGAGCCGCTCGGTGCAGGACGGGACGAGGATGATCTCGGCGCCGGCCTCGGCCTGGGCGCGCACCAGCAGCGGGAACTCGCAATCATAGCAGATCGCGATGCCGATGCGCCCGAGCCCGGTATCGAACACACGCGGCCGGTCGCCAGGAACGACGCCCCAGGCGACCTCGAACGGGGTCATGATCAGCTTGTGCTGGACGCCGATCCCGCCGGCCGGGGTCACCAGCCGGGCGGCATTGGTGTAGCGCCCGTCGGCGCGGCGATCCGGCCCGCTGCCGGCAAGGATGTGCACGCGGTGCCGCCGGGCCAGGCTCGAGATGTGTGCTTCCATGCGCGGTGCGAGGCCGGCGACCGCGCCGAGCGTCGCCTGCAGGTCGCCATAGACCTCGGCGCCACAGGTAGCGGCGAGCTCGATCGCGCCATACTCGGGAAAAACCAGCAGGTCGGCGCCGGTTGCCGCCCCGCGCTCGACCCAGCCGGCAATATTGCTGGCCCAGTCCGCGAACGTCGCCGGCTGGCCGATCGGGTACTGCGCCGCCGCCACCCGCACGGATTTCGGCTGCAATGGGGACGCGCTCACAGCGGTTTCATCCAGAATTGCATGGGCTTTTCCGTCTCGTCCGCGTCGCCGATGTCGTGCCAGCTGTAGCTGCCGATCATGCCCTCCTGCCTGATGTAGCCACGCTTCCGCCAGAACGCGTCGAGGGGCACGTAGCCGGCCGGTCGCGCCGGGTGATCGGATGGCCGCACGACGCCGCAGAACGCCGAATGCGTGAACGGCTTGCCGCCCGCCGTGCAGTGACGCGCGTGCGTCTCGCGATGATCGAAGAAGGCGTGGCCAAGCCCGCGGCCGCGATAGGAGGCGAGCAGCACGCTCTCGCCGAAGTAGAAGATGCGGTCGGGATCGTAGCCGCGTGCTTCGAACAGCGGCGCGAACCGCTCGGTGTGCTCGCGCAGCGGCGAGGCGGTGGCGACGCCGATGATTGTGTCGCCGTCCCTGGCTGCCACGACGACCGCGTCCTTCGCCTGGGCGAACTTGGCGAGGTAGTCCTGCTCGTACGCCAGCGTCCCGTCGTAGAGGTAGGGCCAGTCACGGAACACGGTGATCCTGAGGCGGGCGAGTGCCGGCAACGCCTCGGCGAGCCTTGCGCCGGTGATCGGCTCGACGGTGATCGCCATTGCTGCCTCCGTTCAACCGGCGGACGAGACCTGCATGATCCAGTCGGTGAGATTGTAGTACGTCGTCACCCGCGCGATTCTGTCGTCGCGAATGGCGAAGAAGGTGCCGGCGGGCAGGCGATAGCTCTGGCCCTTGGCCTCCGGCAGGCCGGTCTCGGAAGCAAGGTACTTGCCGTGCACATTGAACTCGGCCGCGGCGCGTCCGCCGTCCGCCGTCGCCATGATGACGATGTCCTCGAGGCGCTCCTGGTAGTGGTGCGCCATGCGGGCGCAGAATGCGTGGAAGCGCTCGCGCCCGAGCCGCCGCTCGCCCTGGTTGGTGTCGTGGATCACGTCTTCGCTGACGCAGGCCAGCATGCCGTCGATATCGCCGCGGTTGAAGGCGTCGTAGTAGCGGGTGATCAGGGCTTGGGTCGCGGCGGCGCTCATCTCGGCATCCTCTGTTGCGGATCCTGATCTATCGCCGGAAATCGAGGTGCGGCGCAACATCTGCCTGGCGAGCCTCGCCTTGCTCGTTGCGCCAATCGATGTCGGGTGAGCCGATGCGGTTGCGCCGATCCCCGCCGCCCGCCGGAATTTTCATGTCTATGCAACTAATTCAATCCTCTCCGGCGCCGTCTGGCGGTGATTTTCATTTTCCCCTCGATCGAGGGGGAGCGGGGCGGCCGTGGTCCACGGCGGTCTTCCGCATTCTTTCATTCAGGTGGCCCAGAGCCACCCCACTCGGACGGATTTTCGCGGGGCACCCGTCGCGTTTTAGGCGAGGTCTTCGAGGCCCTCCTTAGAGCCTCAGGCTGCCCCCGGTCTCGCTACAGGGGTCGCGGCGCCCTCCCAGAATGTGCGGCGCGTGACCGCAGTGATTCCCGGACCGTCCTATTCCGCCTCCGCACCAGAACGCCTTCGAAGCACGCCCTCGATGAAGCGGAACGAGGGTGAGTATCGCACGGGGGCGGCGGGCGTGGATAAGTTGGGGGAGTGGAGGGTGGCGAATAGGCGAATAGCCAATAGCCAATAGCCAATAGGCAGTGAGCAGTAGGAAATGGGCAGTAGGCAGCGGCGCTGAGCCCGCCGCCGACGCGACCCCGGCTCTGCGCGCTGCCGCGCTGCGGCCGGGGAAGCAAGGGGAGGGAGCGGCGCTCGGCGCTGGCCGCGGGAGCTTGACTGGCGCCGAAGGCACGAGGTCGCTCGTGCGCGTATTCGTACAGCAGGCGGATTGCCGCCAAATGAACGCCACTTTCCCAGCCTGCTTTCCCGGGCGAGCGCAGGATGCGCGAGACCCGGGACCGCGTCGCCGGCGACCGGGCGCGCTGGTCACCACTCGAAACCTTCGGCAGGATGACGCTCGCGGAATGACAGCAGGCGGGCACGGTTCCCCTCTCCCCCGCCCCTTCGGGGGAGAGGGCAGAGGCCGGCGCTCTTGCCGGCCGAGGGTGAGGGGCGGCCGCTGGCTCGGAGCTAAATCCAACCAGCGTGATCAACTGTTGGGTTGCCTTCGGAGCAATTAGCCGCCCCTCACCTAACCCTCTCCCCCCACGCGCCAAACGCGCTTGGGGGAGAGGGAAAGGTCGCCGGCGGCGACAACACAGGTGTCATCCTCGGCCTCGTGCCGAGGACCCATCGCGCAGCGTCAATGGTTGCAGCAGTCGGCGTGCGTCGAGCCGCTTTGCCGGGCCGCCGGCCGTTCCCTCGCGGCGCCATGGGTCCTCGGGCCAAGCCCGAGGATGACGGCGGTGGGGAGGTGGAGAGCAGCCCTCTCCCCCGCCACTTCGGGGGAGAGGGCAGAGGCCGGCAATCTCGCCGGCCGAGGGTGAGGGGCGGCCGCTTGTCACGGCGCTAAATCCAACCAGCGTGATCAAGTGTTGGGTTGCCTTCGGAGCAAATAGCCGCCCCTCACCCTAACCCTCTCCCCCAGCGCGCGAAATGCGCTTGGGGGAGAGGGAAAGGTCGCCGCAGATGCGATCCAAGCGATCGAATTGCCGATCCTCAGCCCTTTCTTCGGACCATGAGCTTCGACAGGAAAACCGGCTCGGCGGCGACGGGCAGCAGGCCGGCGTCGGTGAACAGGCCGTCGAGATCGTCGGTCGTATACTGCCGGAAATAGGGCTCGTGGAACCGGACGGGAAAGGCCTCGAGCAGGCCATCCCAGCCCGGCCGGTCGCCGATCTGCAAACTGTCGATGAATACCAGCAGGCCGCCCGGCTTCAGCACGCGCGCGATCTCGGCGGCCACCCGGCGCCGCACCAGCGCCGGCAGCTCGTGGAACATGAAGATGCAGCTGGCGATGTCCTGGCTGGCGTCGTCGAGCGGGATCTGCTCGGCGTTGCCATGGATGAAGGCAGCCGGACGAAGACTGTCCATGTGCCGGGTCGCCTCCGCCAGGTATGGCTGCGACAAGTCGAGGCCGGTGAGCTTCATCGCCGGGAAGGCGAGGCGCACCTGCCGCAGAAAGCGGCCGGTGCCGCAGGCGACGTCGAGCATCGCTGCCTGCCTCTGGTCCTTGCCGCGCATGAACTCGGCGATCGGACGCAAGCCGGCGCGGCGCATCGCATTGGCCGAGCCATAGAACAGGGTCTCGACCTGCACGTCGTAGAGGCGCGCCGACTCCTCGGAGAGGTAGCCGCCGGTCTGGAAGTGGAAATCCTGCGTGAAGTAGTCGGGCAAGCCGTCGGCCTCGGGCGAGCGGCGCGCGGTGCCGGCATCGGCGGTCTGGCGGCGGCGTACCGCCTCCGGCAGGTCGGCGAGCATCATCCTGAGCCGGGCGAGGTGCTCGGTGAGCGTGTCGGCCTCGTCGGCATTGGGCGGGAACAGGCCTTCGCGAGCCGCCTTTGCGTCGGCGAGGAATAATCCGGCGAGATCGGTCAGCAGCTCCTGGCGGGTCGGAACCGGCTGCGACGGCCGGTAGGGCAACTTGCCGCCGAGCCGCTCCACCTGCCGGTCGAGCAGCCAGTTGATGCCGTAGTACCAGCCGAACCGCGCCGTGTTGCCGGCAATCTGGGCGGCCTGCTGCAATGGGTTCGTCATGCGCCAGCCTCGTGTAGTGTGGGCCCCAGTGTGCCGCTTCGGTCCGCCGCCTGCAACTTGACCGCGGTGCGAACGGTGCGACACGCTGTCGGACAAGAAACACGGCGGGCGATCGATGCCGAGATACAGGAATATCGTGGTTCTGACCGGCGCCGGGCTGTCGGCCGAATCCGGGCTTTCGACTTTTCGCGACAAGGACGGAATCTGGGCCAAGGTGCGCGTCGAGGACGTAGCGACGCCGGAAGCATTCGCGCGCGATCCGGCGCGCGTGCAGGCATTCTACAACAAGCGGCGGCGGGATCATGCTGCGGCGAGGCCCAATGCCGCCCATCTGGCGCTGGCGAGGCTCGAGGCAGAGCACGACGGTGACGTGCTGGTGGTGACCCAGAACATCGATGCCCTGCACGAGGCGGCCGGCCAGCGCCACCTGATCCACATGCACGGCGAGCTGCTGAAGGCCTGGTGCCTTGCCTGCGACGCCCGCTCGCCGTGGAGCGGCGATATCGCCGCCGCATCCTGCTGTCCGCACTGCGGGGCTGTCGGCCGCCTGCGGCCCGACGTCGTTTGGTTCGGCGAGGTGCCCTATGGCATGGACGCCATCGCCGATGCGTTGGCCGAGGCGGAGATGTTCATCTCGATCGGCACCAGCGGCAACGTCTATCCGGCCGCCGGCTTCGTCGCGGCGGCGCGCCATGCCGGCGCTCGCACGATCGAGCTCAATCTCGAGCCGTCCGAAGGCGTGGGCCTGTTCCACGAGGCGGTGCACGGGCCGGCCAGCCGGATCGTCCCGGAGTTCGTCGACGGACTGTTGCGAGGCGGACGCTAGTGTGATGACCGCGAAGTCCGCTTCCTTCTCGCAGCTAGGTCGGAGGGCGGACTTCGCGGTCTGAATCACACTAGAATCAATGCCTTGCTAGTGTCCTTATCGTTCGCGAAGTTCGTAAGGCACTTGCGGAGAATGTAACGAACTTCGCGAACGGGACACTAGCCGCGATGAACCTGACGCAGGTCCTCGCCTTTCATCGCGTCGCCGCCGCCGGCAGCTTCACCCACGCGGCGCGGATGTCGGGTCTCAGCCAGCCGACGCTTTCGGGACAGGTGCGCGCGCTCGAGAAGACGATCGGCAAGCGCCTGTTCGAGCGCACCGGCCGGCGGGTGCGGCTGACGGATGCGGGCGAAGCACTGTTCGCGGCCACGTCGCGGCTGTCCGAGGCGATCGGCAACGTCGAGCGGGTGCTCGAGGGCAGTCATGGCGAGCGCGCCGGCGTGCTGCGGGTCAGCGCCGACAGTGCGGTGCACGTGCTACCCGTGCTCGGGCAGATGAAGCGCGCCGCCGGCGAGCTGTCCTTCTCGCTGCGTATCAGCAACTCGGCCGAGGTGACGGCACAGGTGCTGAACGAGGAGGCCGATGTCGGCGTGATGGCGCGGGCGACCGGGGACGCGCGGCTGTCTGCGATCAAGATCCGGGATGATCGGCTGGTGCTGCTGGTCTCCCGCCGCGACCCCTGGGCGAGCCGCAAGCGGATCAAGCTCGCCGATTTCGCCGGCCGCGACCTCGTCGTGCGCGAGCGCGGCTCGATCACGCGCGAGGTGATGGAGCAGCGGCTGGAGGCCGCCGGCATCGCCACCGGGCAGGTGTTCGACGTGGCGACGCGCGAGGCGGTGCGGGAGGCGGTCGCCGCCGGCTTCGGCGCCGGCGTCGTATTCGCCAGCGAGGCGGGCAACGACGCGCGACTGGTGACGCTGGCGATCCAGGGTGCCGACCTCACCGTCGCCGAATACGCGATCTGCCGCGCCGAGCGCCGCCGGGTGCCGCTGATCGCGCAGTTCTTCGATGCGGCGCAGCGCATGGCTGCCATCAACCGGTGGCTGTGATCGATGCATGAACGGCAGTTTCGCGCGCCGCGGTCGCGGCTTTCGGTGGCAAATGCCGCGTGGTAGGTCTTAAGGAACAGATCAGTTCGATCCGACCGGCGGAATTGCCGCCGCACAACCCCTGGAGGACCCATGGCCCCGCTCGACATGAAACCGAACGAGCTCGAACCCTACTGGATGCCGTTCACGCCGAACCGGTCGTTCAAGAAGCGCCCGCGGCTGTTCTCCGGCGCCAAGGACATGCACTTCCTGACGCCCGACGGGCGCAAGGTCATCGACAGCTCGTCGGGCCTGTTCTGCGTCAACGCCGGGCACACCCGCGCGCCGATCGTCGAAGCGATCCAGCAGGCGGCGGCCAAGCTCGATTTCGCGCCGCCCTTCCAGTACGGCCATCCGCAGGTGTTCGAGCTGTCATCGCGTCTCGCCCTGCTGGCGCCCGGTGATCTCGACTACACGCTGTTCGCCAACTCGGGCAGCGAAGCGGTCGACACGGCGCTGAAGGTGGCGCTCGCCTACCACAAAGCGCGCGGCGAGGGCGCGCGGACCCGCTTCATCGGCCGCGAGCGCGGCTACCACGGCGTCAACTTCGGCGGCCTCTCGGTCGGCGGCATGGTCGCCAACCGCAAGGCGTTCGGCAACATGCTGCAGGGCGTCGACCACCTGCCGACCACCTATGACCGCTCGAAGCAGGCGTTCTCGGTCGGCGAGCCGGAGTGGGGCGCGCACCTGGCCGACGAATTGCTGCGGCTGATCAATCTGCACGATGCGTCGACCATCGCCGCCGTCATCGTCGAGCCGGTGGCAGGCTCGACCGGCTGCCTCGCGCCGCCGAAGGGCTATCTCGAGAAGCTGCGCAAGATCACCGCCGACCACGGCATCCTGCTGATCTTCGACGAGGTCATCACCGCCTTCGGCCGCCTCGGCCACGCCTTCGCCTCCGAGCGCTTCGGCATCGTTCCCGACATGATCACCTTCGCCAAGGGCGTCAACAACGGCTCGGTGCCGATGTCGGGCGTGATGGTGCGCAAGGGCATCTACGAGACGCACATGACCGGGCCGGATTATCTGGTCGAGCTGTTCCACGGCTACACCTATTCCGGCCATCCGCTGGCGGTCGCGGCCGGCCTCGCGACCCTCAACCTGTACCGGGACGAGGCCCTGTTCGAGCGGGCGAGGAAGCACGAGCCGCTGTTCGCCGAGCTGATGATGAGCCTGAAGAAGGAGCCGAACGTCGCCGACATCCGCTCGATCGGCCTGATCTGCGGCATCGACCTCAACGCTGCGAACGGCAAGCCCGGCAGCAGAGGCTACGAGGCGATCGAGCGCATGTACCACGAGCACGATCTCTACTGCCGGGTGACCGCCGACACGCTGATCGTGGCGCCGCCGCTGATCGCCAGCGAAAGCGACATGACGCAGATCCGCGACAAGATCGCAACGGTGCTGCGCGCGGTCGCGTGAACCGGCGTCAAGGGATGCGATTGACGGCGGGGGCCTCGCGGCCCCCGCTTTGCTGTGCAGCACGGCGTGAATTCTGGTGATAGTTGTTTTCCGGCCGTTGCACGGGACGGGTGGCGTCGAGAAGCTTGCAGGCAACGAATCGAGTTGGGCGGGCTCGCCGACTTGGGGGCTCATTCGAGGGTGAACGCCGTTGTCCGACCAAGCGCTTCGACGTCCAGAGAGAAAAGGCCGCAGCCGCGATCCGGTCCGCGATAGCCTGATCGTCCTTTGCATCACCGTGGTGGCGCTGGCCATGGGGTCCGGCCTGCATCTGCAGTTCGCCATGACATTCTGGCTGGCGGTGGCGGCAGCGCTGGCGGCCTTCGTCGTGCTGCTATCGACGCACGTGTTGTTGCGGCGCAGCGATTACGTCGACGACCTGCGTCGCGAGGTCGCCCGGCTCGAGGCGCGGCTGGGGCGGCCCAGTGCCCCGCCGACCAGGCAGCCAGCCGCGGCGCCACAGGGGGCTGCCGCGCCTGAGCTTTCGCCGGCGGCACTGGTATTGCCGCCTCGGCGCGAGCCGGCGCCGGCAGGTCCGGTCGCGACCATGGAGGAGTACTGGGGCTTTGCCCCGGCCACGGGCATCGCCGCGCCGGCATTCGCGCCAGCAGTACCGGCTAGTCGATGCGATCACGGAAGCGATCGCCAAGCTGCCCGCCGCCGAGGCCTCCAAGCTGCCCGCCGCGGAGACTTCCATGCTGCCGGATGCCGAGGCTCTGGCGCCGCCGCCGGTGGCGAGCACGCCGCACGCCGACGCCCCGAATTCGCGCGACGCCGATGCCGACAAGATCAACGAGGTGATCAAGAAGCTCGCCGCCGACATCACCCAGGGGCAGGCGCTGCTCGGTACGCGAATCGGTCGCCGGCGGCGCCAGCGACGACGACCTGCCAGCCGCGACGTCGGTGGAGCCTCTTGCCACCGTCGCGGTGGGCGCGCCGCCGCCTGATGTCGACAATTCGGTCGCGGCACTGCACGCCGCCGCCGACGCCATGCGCGAGGCCGGCCGTGCCTTCGAGCAGCTGAAGGCCGACGCCGGCATGCTGTCGGCGGAGCGTATCGCGCCGCCGCCGATCCCGCCCGCCCCCGCCGCAATCGTCCCGCCGGCCGCCTCGGTGCTGGTACCGATCGATCCGGCGCGCGCGCGCCTTGCCGCGGTCGCCGAAGCGATCGAGCGCGAACGGCTCGACGTGATGCTGCAGCCGATCCTCGGTCTCGCCGATCGCCGGGCGCAGCACTACATCGTTTCCGTCCGCCTGCGCGGCGGCTCCGACGACGATCCCGGCGGACTGCCGTCGCTCGACCGGTTCGCGCCGGGCTCCGGGCTGCTGCCGCTGCTTGACGCGGTGAAGGTCGAGAGCGCCGCGCGGATCGCCTGGCGCATGGAGGATCGCGGCAAGCCCGGCGCATTGTTCTCGCAATTGGCCGGCGAGTCGCTGGTGAGCGACCGCTTCCTCAATCGGTTCGCCGACACCTACCGGCAGGGCGACACGCTCGGCGGCCGCCTGGTGCTGTCGTTCAGGCAGTCGGAGGTGCGGCTGTTCTCCGAGATGCAGTGGGCGACGCTGAGAGACATGGCCGACCTCGGCTTCCGCTTCTGCCTCGACGAGATCACCGACCTCGATCTCGACTTCGCGGCGCTCAGGGGAATTGGCTTCACGTTCGCCCGCATCGATGCGCCGGTGTTCCTCGACGGCCTGATGGCGGAGGGCGGCGTCATTCCGGCGACCGACATCTGCCGCCATTTCGCCAGTCTCGGCCTCGCCGTGATCGTCGGCGAGATCACCGACGAAGCCGTCACCGCGCGGCTGCAGTCCTGCGGCGTTGAGCTCGGCCAGGGCGAGCTGTTCGGCGCGCCGCGGCCGGTGAAGGCGGATGTGTTGCGCAATCCACACGCAGCTGTAGCTTGAGCTTGAACGGGCGTCGGCGGCCGTCTATGGCATAGGGAATGAGCCAGGTTTCCGCGCCCCGATCGATCCCCCTCCTCAGCTCCGTTGCCAGTCTCGCCCGGACGAGCGATGCCTGGATCTGCGACATCTGGGGTGTGCTGCACAACGGCGTCGAGCCGTTCCTGCCGGCCGCCGCCGCCGCCCGTCAATTTCGCCAGTCCGGCGGCACCATATGCCTGCTGACGAACGCGCCGCGCCCGAACGGCTCGGTGATCAAGCAGATGCGCGACATCGGCGTGCCGCTCGATGTGTTCGACGCGGTGGTGACCTCGGGCGACCTGACGCGGGCGCTGATCACGCAGCGTGACGACAAGCGGCTGTTCCACCTCGGCCCGCCCAAGGACCTGCCGATCTTCGAGGGCCTCGAGGTGGAGTTCATCGGGCCGGAGGCAGCCAAGTTCGTGGTGTGCTCGGGCTACTACAACGACGACGTCGAGACGCCGGACGACTATGCCGACATGCTGGCGAGGCTGCGCGGCAACGACGCGCTGATGGTGTGCGCCAATCCCGACATCGTGGTCGAGCGCGGGCACCGGCTGGTCTACTGCGCCGGCGCGCTGGCGGAAGCCTACGAGAAGCTTGGCGGACGGGTGATCTACGCCGGCAAGCCGCATCTGCCGGCGTACGAGATGGCGCTCGCCGAGATCGAGCGGGCGCGCGGCGGCAAGGTGGCGAAGGATCGCATTCTGGCGATCGGCGATGGCATGCGCACCGACATGGCGGGCGCGGTCAACTTCGGCGTCCGCTCGCTGTTCATCGGCAGTGCCCTGCACGCCAAGGGACCGCTGGATGCGGCGTCGCTGGCGGCGCTGTTCAAGGAAGTGGCGGCAAAGCCGGTCGGCGCGATGGACGGGCTGGTGTGGTAGGTGGCGGGGCGGTGGGGGTGGGGTTGGTGACGCGGGTTGGCGGTGACGCCGGGTGAGGGATTGAGCGGTTCGGGTATCGACGCTCGCGCTTGCATATGAGCGTGTGGCCGGTTCCTTTACATTAGCGGTCCTCAGCCGATCCTGACCTGTGACACTCCTGTGGCACAGTGGTCACCGACACCCTTGTCGGCTTTCCGAGGAACTGCGTCTCAGATGACCCACTTGACATCAGAGCTAGCCTACTGCGAAGTCGGTCAAGTTTCGGGAGTTATGGGCTATTGCGTCCGTAGAAATTCTTCGCTTCCTTCGACCAAGCGTTGATATTGTCGTCCAGTGTTGCGTCTCCGTCGGGAACGCGCCCATTTGCTTCATTGCTCATTAGGTGTCGATAGAGGAAGCGCACACTGGCGATGATGACGTCGAGGTGCGGGACAGCTTGCACCACTCCAATACAGCAACATCGAGGAAGTTCGAGTTTGCGGTTACGAGGAACTGCCCACGAAAAATTGATTTCTTTCGCTTCCATCCTAGCCGATAGAAGATCGTGTTCCGAGCACAGTGAATACATAAAATCAGCACACGGCGCAGTCGTTTGATCTCGGCCATTCAGGACCTCGGATTACCCGAGCTCGGAAGAAGCAGCGATGCCTTCGCAGTAAACGATGGCGAGTTCGTCCTGCGGAAGAGTTTTCAGGTGATCGTAGTCCGGAGCTCCTTTCAACCATTCCAGCAACTTTTCGCGCGGCGTGTTCTTGTAGGTTTGGTACATGAACTTTGCCAGTTCGAGCCAGTTGTCGACCTGTCTGGTCGTTGGGCGAACCTCGCCAAAGAATGTCTCCGGATGGCGCTTCCATGCGGCCAATTCGGCGTCGGTAAGAGGGCACGTGACCATGAAGTTGTCTGTTGCAGTCTGGAAGACGCCTATCACAGACTTTTTTTCTCATCGACGATAGCCTCCATAAGACGCCCAGGTACCTCGTGGCCTTCGGGACCAGGGACCACATACCACTCACCGAGTTTTAGGGCCGGGACATCGGTGGTGGGCTGGAAGGCGAGTTCTGGGTTCTGGCCATCGAAGGTAGACGGAATCTCGTAGTGATCGCGCATGGAATCCATCAGTGCGAGCATCTCTTGATGGCGCTCTTCGCTCTCAAGGACTGCCTTGAGGCGATTGAAAGCAACGTCCGGCCCGAAGTCCGCAATGCGACAGCCAGCGGCAAGTGCTTGGGTGCCCACATCGACAGCTTCGAGGTTGTTATGAAATGCGTGGTTGGTCACGATGACGTACGCACTCGGCTTCTCGCCTCCGCCTGGCGCGGGCGCCTTTTCTGCCTGCCGGATCTGCGCCAGAGCGGCTTTGGGCCAGCCCTCAAATCCCTGTTCCTTGTCTTTAATCACGTCAGGAATGTTCACCTCGATCATCACGACGCGAGCGTGATCCGCCTTCTTCGCCAAGGCCCGGTTCAGTTTGCTGGCCACGCGAAGGCGCTTGACGTCATCAACAGGACCATCTTCGGCGGCGGCGCGATTGCGTGACTCCACCTCAACGGAGAAATTCTTGCCCGTCTTTGTATACGTGGCGACAAATTCGACGTGTGACGTGCCCTTATCGCTCTCGTCCTCATATTCGAGCTGAAAGCCGGCCTTCAGAAACGCGGCGGCGGCATACGTCTCGAATAACTTGCCGATGAAGTCGTCCGTGCGCTCGCTCTTGAGCCGCTCGATAAACGTTGCCAAAAGCTCCTTGACCCGTTTTGGCTCGGCGTGATGGGCGATCAGGTAGATGTTGTAAGCAAGGTTCAGAAAAGCCCGCTGCGCGCCGGTCATCGGGCTTGAGTAAACCTCTCCGACCTTCGTGCTGCTCCGCTGCGCGTCGGCAATGGCTTGGTTGTACCAGCGAACGATAGAGTGTCGTTGATCGAGGGGCTTTCCCTGTTCGGTCTTGAACCACTCAGGCCCCAGCTTGTCGATCAAGTACTGCCGGAGGAAGTCATGAAATGTCTTCCAGCGCTTGGACGTGTAGATGGTATTGCCGACGGCAACGACGCGGTTGCCTGCTACTTCCGTTGAGATGATCGGCTTGCCAAGTACCTGCTGCTTCTCGCGCTGCTTGCGCTCAGCCTCGGCACGGCGCATTGCGCGTTTCAATTGTTCTTCAAAAACACTCGGGAGGGCAGCAACAGGTTGGGCAGCACGAATGCCGCCGTGACAATGCTTGAACTTTTTGCCGCTGCCGCACGGGCACGGCTGGTTTCGACCAGCTTTAGCCATACGATTGATAATGGGAGATTTGCGGGGCGGGCGAAGTGAGCAGTGTCTGTTATCCACAACACATCAGCGGCAAACCCGTATGCAACCGGTGGTAGGGTCGACGAATATCACGCCGAAGACCGGTTGTTACAGGTTTCTGATCTTTTGCTGCCAGCACCGTCAGCGTGCCGCATGAATGGTCCGGTAGCTTTGGTATGTGGAGCAGAACTATGCAAAGGCCGACGCTCGGCACCCCACGCGAATTCGCTTATGTCTTGTCCCTCCGCACCCATCCCGTCCGGGCTCGGAGTATGACAGAAATTGGTGGGAACCTCCACCCCTCACACCACCTGCGCGATCCTGCCGATATGCTCGCCGCCGTCTATGCGGAAGCGCGCTGCGCGTGGTGGATCGACAGCTCCGTAGTCGCCGCAAACAACTGAGCGAGCTGAGGTAACGGGCAGACGTCGCGCCGGCAGCCAAGCTGGCCAAAAGCAGACACCCCCGCATCGCTGGACGGATCAATCACGCCTATGAAACGACGGAAGGGGCAGCCGTGTGCCCCCTCCTTTGCTACGTCCGCGTTCCGCACATTACTGCAGGCACTTGCGCACGAATTGAATCCGCTCAATGGGACCTAGTTTTTGCGCCTCGGCCTGCTTGCGGCACTCCTCTCTTTTTTCGAACCGCCCTTCCAACCGTTGGACCACAGTAAGATCATGCGAGACCGGTCCGTCGGCGGCGGCCTTCATCGCGCCTTCGAGCTTCTTGATGTCCTCGGGCGACAGCTGCGGGCGGTCGACCTTGATCGTCAGCTTGTTGAACTTGGCGGTCAACGCGAACGGCGGCTTGTAGTCCGCGTCGTTGACGCCGGTGAGCGTGTCGGAGCCGATGTCGAAGCTCTCGTCCCACTGCAGGATCATCGGCAGCGTCTTCTCCATCCGCTTCGTCGCGACCGCCTTGCCATCCACCTTCAGCGTGCCGGTGCCAGGCTGGGCGAGGCCGCTGAAGTTGTTGAACTCGAGCGTGCCGACGCCGATCCCCTCGTACTTGAAGTCGAACTCGACGGTGTGGCGGCCCGGCGGCAGCGCGTCCGGCCCCTCCCACTTGATGCGCTCGAGGTCGACCAGGTTCCACAGGAACACCGGCTTGCCTTGCAGCAGGTAGAAGCCGTAGCCGGCAAAGCGCCCGCCCGAGGTCAGGATCATGCCCTCGGCGCCGCCGGCCGGCACCTCGATGTCAGCGGTGATGGTGTAGGAGGTGTTGAGCAGCAGCGGCAAGTCGCCCTGCGGCAGCCCCGTCATCGGCCGCGTGTAGACGAACTCCTTGCGGCCGGCGGTGATGTTCGGGCGGGGTGCGATGATGCGCGCCGCCACCGATGCGTCGAGCGGGAAGACCTGGTACTTCTTGGCCTCGGCGATGAACTTGGCCTTGAGCTCCCTGACCTTCTCAGGGTTCTTGGCCGCGAGATCCTCGGTCTGGCTGAAGTCCTTCTCCAGGTTGAACAGCTCGAGCACCTGGTTGTTCAGCGGATCGGGGTTGGCCGCGCCAAAAGCCTCCCACGGCGCGCGATTGACCTTGGTGCTCAGGAACCAGCCATTGTCGTATAGCGCCCACTGGCCCATCATCTCGAAGTACTGCGTCTTGTGCCGCGTCGGCGCCTTGGCGTTCGTCGCGTCGAAGGTGTAGACGAAGCTCGTGCCCTCGATCGGCTTCTGCCTGATGCCGTCGACGACCTCGGGCGCGCGGAGGCCGGCGGCCTCGAGGATCGTCGGCACGACGTCGATCACGTGGATGAACTGCTCGCGCAAGGCCCCCTTGTCCTTGATCCGCGCCGGCCAGGACACGACCATGTTCTGGTTGGTGCCACCCAGTTGCGACGCATTCTGCTTGAACCACGAGAACGGCGAGTCGAATGCCCACGACCAGCCGGCCGACATGTGGTTGTAGGTCTGCTCGGTGCCCCACACGTCGTAGAACTTCGCCAGCTGGACGTCGACCGGCACGCTCACGCCGTTGAAGAACGCGACTTCGTTCGGCGTGCCGAGCGGCCCGCCCTCGGCACTGGTGCCGTTGTCGCCGTTGATGTAGATGATCAGCGTGTTGTCGAGCTTGCCCATGTCCTCGAACGCCTGGATCACGCGGCCGATCTCGTGATCGCTGTAGGCGGCGTAGGCGGCGAAGACCTCGGCCTGGCGGATATAGAGCTTCTTCTCGTCCGCGGAGAGCTGGTCCCATTCCTTCAGCACGTCCTTCGGCCACGGCGACAGCTTCGCGTCCTTCGGGATCACGCCGAGCCGCTTCTGGTTCTCGAAGATGCGGTCGCGTACCTTGTTCCAGCCCTCGTCGAACAGCTTCAGCTTGCTGATCTTATCGACCCATTCCTTGGTCGGGTGGTGCGGCGCGTGCGTGGCGCCCGGCGCGTACTTGATGAAAACCGGCTTGGCTGGATCGATCTGGTGCATCCGCGTCATCCAGTCGATGGCGTCGTCGGCCATCGCCGTGACCAGGTTCCACGTCCCCGGCGCCTTGCCCAGGAACGGGTAGATCTGCGTCGTGTTGCGGAACAGGTTCGGCTCCCACTGGTTGGCGTCGCCGCCGACGAAGCCGTAGAAGTACTCGAAGCCCATGCCGGTCGGCCACTGGTCGAACGGCCCGACCTGGCTGGCCGCGAAGGCCGGCGTATTGTGGTCCTTGCCGAACCACGACGTGGAGTAGCCGTTGTCGAGCAGGATCCGTCCGATCGTGGCCTTGTCCTTGGCGATAATACTGTTGTAGCCGGGGAAGCCAGTGGACTGCTCCGAGATCACGCCGAAGCCGGCCGAATGGTGGTTGCGCCCGGTGATCAGCGCGGCACGGGTCGGCGAGCACAGCGCGGTGGAGAAGACCCGGTTGTAGCGCAGGCCCTCGTTGGCGATGCGATCCATGCTCGGCGTCGGGATCACGCCGCCAAAGGTGCTGGGCACCGCAAAGCCGGCATCATCGGTGATGATCAGCAGTACGTTCGGTGCGCTCTTCGGCGGTACGATGCGCGGCGCCCACCAGGGCTTCGACTGCAGGGCGCCATCCTTGATCACGCCGCCGAACTTCGGGTCGGGCGGCGGCAGCTGCTTGCCGTCGATGGTCGTCGTGGCGGCGGGAGAGCCCGGAGGTGGGCTAGTCGATTGAGCCGCCGCCGGCACGGCCGCCAACAGCGTAAAGGCCAAGACAGACAGCAATGACGTGAGGAGCCTATTCACAACATACCTCCTTCGCTACGAATGCTGAATATTACCGCGCAATTCTGAAGCCCAGGGTTTGATCTGGGTCAATGTTGGGTTGCCCGCGGGGTCAACGAATTCTGATCATCGGACAGGTAATGGTGCAAAGATCGAGCGGATGGGCCAGCGTACCCGGGACCTGGATGGTTCCCGGCCGTGATCCATCGCTTTGGCCATGTTGCGCCTCGGCAAGGCGGCTGAGTAGAGCAATGTGCTCGAGGTCAGCGCACATTCTTGCAGAGGTGACCGCACCTTATTGCAATTGCGCGCGACTGTTCTTGGCTAGAAGTTCCGCATTCGTTCCGTCTGATATCTGATGATCGCGCACGCAGGAGTGAAGTTCGAGCCCGCTCACACCACCAGCACGATCTTGCCGATGTGCTCGCCGCCGTCCATGCGGGCGTGCGCATCCGATGCCTTCGCCAGCGGGTAGGTCGAATCCATCACGATCCTGACCCGGCCGTCGGCCAGCATCGGCAGCACATAGGTCTCGAGGCCGCGGGCAATCGCAGCCTTCACCTCGTTGCTGCGCACCCGCAGCGTCGAGCCGGTGAGCGTCAGCCGCTTCAGCATCATGCGCTGCAGATCGGCGGTCACCGTGCCGCCCTTCTGGAAGGCGATCGAGACGATGCGGCCGTCCTCCGCCGCGCAACGGATGTCGCGGTCGATGTAGTCGGCGCCGACCATGTCGAGGATGACGTCGGCCCCGTGGCCGTTCGTGGCGTCCTTCACGGCGTCGACGAAGTCCTGTGCGCGGTAGTCGATCGCGTGGTCGGCGCCGAGCTTGATGCAGGCGGCGCATTTGTCGGCCGAGCCGGCGGTCACGATCACCTTGGCGCCGAATACCTTGCCGAGCTGGATCGCGGCGACGCCGATGCCGCTCGATCCGCCGTGCACCAGCAGCCAGTCGCCGGCCTTGAGCCGGCCGCGCTCGAACACGTTGTGCCAGACCGTGAAGAAGGTCTCCGGCATGCCGCCGGCCTGGATGATGTCGAGGCCGGTCGGTACCGGCAGGCAGGCGCCCTGCTCGGCGATGGTGTAGGTCGCATAGCCGCCGCCGTTGACCAGCGCCATCACCCGGTCACCGATCGCGAGCCGCGTCACGCCCGGACCCACCGCCTCGACGGTGCCGGCGATCTCGAGTCCCGGGATCGGCGAATGGCCCTTGGGCGCGGGATAGAGCCCCTTGCGCTGCTGCACGTCTGGCCGGTTGACGCCGGCGGCGGCGTTGCGCACCAGCACCTGGCCAGGACCTGCGACCGGCTTCGCCACCTCGCGCTGAACGAGGACCTCGGGCCCGCCCTTGCCTTCGATCACGATGGCGGTCATGGTCTCGGTCCTGGTCGGCATGGCTCGGCGCTCCGTGGGGCTGACTGTGGACGTGTCGCCAGCACACATGCCCGAGGCGCGGGCAAACGGCAACCGAGGAGGCGCAGGTGGACTGGGACGACGTGCGGCCGAAGCCTCAGGCCCGGGTGGTGCTGGGTGAGGATTTGAAGACACTCTCCATGGCCGATCTGCGCCAGCGCATCCTCGCCTGCGAGGCGGAGATCGAACGGTTGCGAAGCGAGATCGCGGCCCGCGAGGCGCACGAGGCAGCGGCGAGCCGGCTGTTCAAAAAGTAAACACGGCCATGTCCCGCGCACCGCGGCCAAGCAACGTTTCGTTGGTTATTTACCGCTTGTTAGCCATTGGCGGCTAGTCTTTGCCTTATCCAGACATCTGGATCTCCGGTGGCTCCCTGCCACCCGGTTTGACGCCTCCCTGTTGACTTCCGAGCCGCTCACCACGAGCGGCTCTTTTTTTGGTGCACTCTTTGCAGGTGCCCTCAAATGTTCCTATTCTGGGACGACTTGTTAACCGTCGAATGCGACTCTCGGGTTCGACGGTAGCGTTCCGTCAGAGTGTTACGGGTTGGTACGAGTCATGAGCAAAAGTTCCGATTTTTCCGGGGCGCTCGGCGCGCGCGGGGTCACCGTTTCGTTCGGTGAGCGGTTTGCCCACTCGGAGCAGTTCGATGCGGTGTTCAAGGAGGGCATGGCCCTCGTCGAACGCACGGCTGCCTACCTCGACGGCGAAGGCCGTCGCGAGGCCAAGGCGCTCAAGGCGCCGGTCTCGGTCACCTATGCCTCGGAAAGCATGCGCCTCACCACGCGGCTGCTGGAGCTTGCCTCGTGGCTGCTGGTGCGCCGTGGGCTCAAGGAAGGCGAGTTGACCCCGGCCGAAGCGGCGAAGAAGCGGGAGCGCATCAAGCTGCGCCCGTTTGGCCGCCCGTCGCATACCCCGAACTATGCCGAGCTGCCGTCCGGGCTTCGCGGGTTGATCGAGGAGAGCTTCGCGCTCAACGACCGCATCATGCAGCTCGATCGCGCCATCGAGCAGCCGACGGCGCTGCCGGTGCCCAATCCGGTGGCGAGCCAGATGGACCAGCTGCATCGTGCCTTCGGCGCCGTGGCGCGCGGGTGATGTCCGGCGGCCGGGTCCGGCCGACAGACGGCACGGTGTGCAAATCAGCAAGGCCGGTCACTCGGGAGAGTACCGGCCTCGCGTGTTTCATCGAACAGTCAACTATCGCCGTGCGGCTCAGAACAGGCCTTCGAACTTCTTCTTGAACTTCGACAGGCGGCCACCGCGGTCCATCAGGCGCTGGTCGCCGCCGGTCCAGGCCGGATGCGTGCTCGGATCGATGTCGAGCGTCAGCGTGTCGCCATTCTTGCCGTAGGTCGAATAGGTGGTGAACTCGGTCCCGTCGGTCATCACCACCTTGATTTGATGGTAGTCGGGATGCAGGTCGGCGTCTTTTTTCATGGTGTAGTCTCTCGTGCTCGAATGCCGGCTCGTGATCGCGCAACCAGGCGATCCAGCAAGCGGCCGAAAATGTCGGTGAAACCGGCTCAGACGCGCTCAATACTGGAAACGGCGCGGCCGCACAAGGGAGTTTCTCGGCGCGACCGCGCACTAGCCGCCGCTGCCGCCCTCGAAATTAACCGGGATTGAGGGTGCGCTAAGCTAAGGTCAACCACGGGATACGAAATTTCGAACGAGTGGCGATAGGCGCGTGGCTTCGCAGGAAAATCCACTGGTCGAGAAGGCACGGCATGCGGCGAGCCTGGTGCTCGCCGGCATGCGGGCGGCTTGGCGCGTCATAGTGACGGTTTGGGGCGAGGTGTGGCCGGTGCTGCGCCTGGTCCTGCGGCGCGCGTTAGAGGTGCTGTTCGCGCTGATCCTGCTGTTCGAGGAGTGGGGCTGGCGGCCGCTGGCCGAACTGCTCGCCCGGCTGGCGCGCTATCCGTGGATCGCGCGGGTCGAACGGCACATTGCCGGGCTGCCGCCCTACGGAGCCTTGGCGGCCTTTACCGCGCCGAGCGTGCTGATCCTGCCATTGAAGCTCGTCGCGCTCTACCTGATCGCGAGCGGCCATGGGTTGTCGGCGGCCCTGCTGTTCATCGGCGCCAAGATCGCCGGCACCGCGATCCTGGCGCGGCTGTTCATGCTGACCCAGCCGAAGCTGATGCAGATCGGCTGGTTCGCGCGCACCTACAACTTGCTGATGCCGTGGAAGGATCGCATGTTCGTCGCGATCCGCGCGTCGTGGGCGTGGCGCTACGGACGCATCGTCAAATACCGCGTCGGCCAGGCGGTGAAAGCCCGCTGGGTGGAATGGCGGCCGACGCTGGTGGCCCTCGGCCTGCGGATGACGGAAGAGGCTCGCAATCTGATGGTCCGTCTGCGCCGGCGGATCGGCGGCTGATCACGCGGTCGCCGCTGCCGACACAGCGAGCGCTATTGAACCGGTGACAGGCGCGTCGGCACGATGCGCTGCACGTGGTTCTTCTCGCGCTCGATCAAGGTGCCGATCTTCGGTCCCATCGTGGTCTTCCAGAAGTCGCTCTCGTAGCAGTCCTTGTAGAAGCGCACGCGCTCCGCCTCGTTCTCGAAGCGGCGCATCCAGACGTAGACGCTGTCGTCGGTCTCGCCGCGGAAGCTGCCCGTTATCACCGCGCCCTTGGCGATCTGGAACGGGAACACCTCCTTCTCCATGACGTCGATGAACTCGGCCATCTTGCCGGGGCGGACGGTGTACTGGCGAAGCTCGTAGAACGCGGACATGGGGTTCCTCCTGGAGTGCTCTGATCGTGCCGCGGACGAGACTAGCGAAATCACGCCCGCACGCGAGGTCCATGCAAGCGGCCGGGCCATGCGAGCGCTGCAGGGCGGAGAGCGCTCCGCTTTCCGCAAGATGCATCCCTGACGGCGCTGCGGCCCTCATGCCGTCATCCGGCCGAAGGGCGGGATGACGGCGGTGGGGAGGACAGATGCGAGGTAACGTTCGGACGTACTGGTCCAATATCTGCCCATGCGAGCGATGCAGGGCGGCGGCGGAACCGAGGTGGGCGCATCAGTGCCTCGGCAGGGCGTCCGGAACGTCGGGTGGTGAGCCAATGCGGCCACTCGGACACAATGCTCACGGTCGCTATGACGGCGATCGACCTACGTCAGAACCACATGTCCGCCACCCGCCGATCATCACGTGGCAGATCCGCGAAGGCGTTCAGTCCGTCGAAATGATCGATCGGGAGATTTGCTACGAGTTCCGGCTCTGTCAGGCGAATGTTGACGGCGGTCCAGTGCCGCCCGTCTTTTTCAGATTTCACCGCCACATAATGTGTCACGCATCCGCAATTCGGACAAAAGTGAAAATCGATCGCCCCGCGATCGGCGCGACGATACGTGGTCGTCTGGCCGGATGAGTGAATGTCATGTCCGATGTAGCCATACGCCCATAGGACACCGTAGCGGCGACAGATCGTGCAATTGCAAGCTGTAACGGATTCAGGGGGTGTGTTGAGCGTCCAGGTGATGCGCCCACAGTGGCAAGTGCCCTTCATTGTGCCGTTTCCCTTAGTTTGTCCCTTGGCTCGGTCTCACGATTGAGCTGAATAGGGCGTTCCATCCTTATGGACGAAACGCCCATCCGCATTTGTGCTTTTCATGTCGATATCCGAGCACATGGTCAGGTCGTCAGGATGGCGCGAGCCGATTTCGAGATAGACGGCATCCATGCCTATCTGCCTAGCTCCGGTTGCGAGAACCATCGGCAGCGGCGGGTTTGTTTGATCAGTGACCGCATGGGCAGCGCCGCGTGCGTGACGAGTGTTTCGATGACGCGGGCGGCAATTCGACCGACACCCTTGGTTTTGCGGCGGTTGTAGCGGAAGGCGAATTCGTCGAGATAGGCCTGCAGGTGCTTGTCGCTGACCGCTCCGGCGTGCGTGCCGAGCAGCCAGCGCTTCAGGTTCGAAGTCGACCAGTGACAGGCCTGAACCACGTCGTTCGAAGTCCGCTCGGCCTTGGTCTGGACGATCCCCTCGTGCGGTCGCGCGCCAAGGCTCGCCGCGTTATAACCGGCGTGCCCGTCGGTGGTGACGGCGCTCTGGGGCGCGATCTGCCCGTCGGCGAAACGCTTGAGTGTGGCCGCGTCATTGTTGGCTGCGTGGGCGAGACGCACGCGGCCGTTTGGCTCTGCTGCCACCAGAACCAACTCTTTGTTCGGGCTTCCCCTGCCGCCGACGAGCGCCTCGTCGATCTGCACGAAAGGGCCAAGCGGCTCCCGATCCTCCCGAACCAGAGCCGCGCGCAGCTTGTGCAGCCAGGTCCAGGCCGTTTCGTAAGAGCCAAACCCCAGTATCCGCTGCAGATCCTTGGCCGAAATGCCGGTCCGCCGCGTGCTGATTTCGAACACGGCGCGGAACCAGACCTTGAGCGGCTTGCGCGTTTTTTCGAGCAGCGTGCCCGACGTCAGGCTGGTCTGGTGGCCGCAGTCGGCACACTCGAAGGTGCTGCCGTCACGGATGGTCCAGACCCGCGTGCTGGCGCATTTTGCGCAGGCCGGTTTGCCGCCCCAGCGGGCCGCGATCCAGTACGCGCGGCAGTGTTCCTCGGTCGCAAACCGCGCCTCGAATTCAGTCGCCGTCTTCGGAAAATCCCGCCAAAGATCGTCTTTGTCGTTGCTGGTCATGGCAAACTCCCTGTCGCCATGAAGCTTACAGGCAAATTACGCCGGAACTAAGCAGATAGGCATGGACGGCATCCCTATCCGACCTGTTTATAAGATGGTGTCCGTTACCGGTGTTTTTGGGAAATGCCGCGCACTCGCCCGCTCTCAGAACGGTCTCCCCGTTGTCCTCTACGAGGATGAGCTCTCCTTCCAGCACGAATACGAACTCGTCCTCGTGGCTGTGCCAGTGTCGCTGACTGGACCAATTGCCTGGAGGCAGTCGGGTCAAATTGACTCCGAAGTCGGTCAGCCCGCCGGAATCGCCAAGTCGGCGTCGCTGTCTCTTGCTGGACAGGACGCTGAATTCGGGCGGATAAGAGGTTCCCTTGCGCACTGGTATGCTTGATATGTCCACTTTCGGCATGGCAATCCTCCTGCGTGCGCCCTCCGAGAATAGCGCGTGCCCCAACATCCGCCTCTTGGCCCCAAGCCGGCCCACTCACCCGACGAACTCCGCCCTCCGGTAACCCTGCAGGTAGAGCAGCGCGGTCAAGTCGCCGTGGGTGATGCTGGCGGCTGCCTCCGCCGCGACGATCGGCTTGGCGCGGTAGGCGACGCCGAGGCCGGCGCTGCGGATCATGTCGAGGTCGTTGGCGCCGTCGCCGACCGCGAGCGTCGCCTGCGGGTCGAGGCCGCCGTCGTGCGTCAGCCGCTCGAGCGTCGCCTTTTTCGCCTCGCGGCCGAGAATCGGGCCGACCACGCTGCCGGTGAGCTTGCTGTCGCTGAACTCGAGGACATTGGCATGGTTCTCGTCGAAGCCGACCGCCTTGGCCACCCGATCGGTGAAGAAGGTGAAGCCGCCGGAGACGAGGGCGGTCGTGGCGCCGGCGGCGTGCATGGTCGCGATCAGGGTGCCGGCGCCCGGCATCAGGCGGATGCGGGTATCGTACACGGACTGCAGCTGGGCCCCGGTCAAGCCCGCCAGCAGCCCGAGGCGCTCCTTCAGCGCCGCCTCGAACGGCAGCTCGCCGCGCATCGCCCGTTCGGTGATCCGGGCGATCCTCGGCTTGATGCCGAAAACGTCGGCCATCTCGTCAATGCACTCCTGCTGGATGATGGTCGAATCCATGTCGGCGACGAGTAGCTTCTTGCGCCGCCTGCCGATCTCGCCCTGCACGATGTTGACGTCGAGCGTGATCCCGTTGAAGGCGGTGGCAATGCGCGCGCGCAGGGCGGTGAGCTCGGCGGGAGACGCATCCGAGACGAACCGTGCCTGCCATGCCTCGCCGGCGCTCAGCCACTCCGAGTCGAGGCGCTCGCCGGACGCGATCATTTCCCACGCGCGCGTCACCACGAAGTCGCTGAGCGAGGGGCGGGCCGGCGGGCTGGTCAGCACCAGGGCATGGGAACGCTTCATGGAGAGCCTTTGGGATGCCCGTTGCGGGGCTCGCGGAACCTGCAGTCGTCGCGCTATGAGTGCCTTATGATAGCCAAGCGCGCAGTCCTTATCGCCGGACCGACCGCCAGCGGCAAGTCGGCCCTCGCGCTGGCAGTCGCCGAACGGATCGGCCGTGCCGCTATCGTCAATGCCGACAGCATGCAGGTCTACCGCGATCTGCGGATTCTGACGGCGCGGCCAGGCGCCGAGGAGACGTCGCGGGCGCGCCACGAGCTGTTCGGAATGGTCGACGGCGCCGACCCCTACTCGGTGGCACGCTACGCCGACGACGTTGCCGGCCTGCTGCTGCGGCTGGCGCGTGACGGACTGGTGCCGATCATCGTCGGCGGCACCGGGCTCTATTTCAAGGCGCTGCTCGAAGGGCTGTCGCCGGTACCCGCGATCGATCCCGAGGTGCGCGACCAGCTTCGGCGTCAGGCCGACAGCATCGGCGCCGCCGGGATGCACGCGCTGCTCGCGGCCGCCGACCCGGCGATGGCGGCGCGGCTGGCGCCAACCGACACCCAGCGCATCACCCGTGCGCTCGAGGTGATCAAATCCACCGGGCGGTCGCTGGCGGAGTGGCAGAAGCTGCCGGGGACGCCCGTCATCGAGCCGGATCTGGCGGCGAGCTTCGTGCTGTCGCCGCCGCGGGACGTGCTGATGGGGCGCTGCGACACGCGCTTCGGGGCGATGATCGCGGCGGGCGCCGTCGACGAGGTGGCAGCCCTGCATGCCCGCGCTCTACCGCGCGATCTGCCGGTGATGCGGGCGCTCGGGGTCTTGCGCACTCATCGCGCATATCGACGGCCGGCTGAGCCTGGAAGCGGCTTCGGAGCAGGCCAAGGCCGAGACGCGGCAGTTTGCAAAGCGTCAGGTCACTTGGCTGAAACGACATATGCTTGCGTGGGAACATCTCGAAACGCAAGAAATGGAAAGAAATTGCGCCGATATCATTTCGAATATTGATTTTTGACCCTCGAACCGCCATTCGCATCGGCGGCAATGTGGCGGCCGACCGCCGGCCACCGCCGAACTGGAGCTGTGACATGACACGGATGATGACCGGCGCCGAGATGGTGATCAAGGCGCTGCAGGACCAGGGCGTCGAGTTCATCTTCGGTTACCCCGGCGGCGCGGTGCTGCCGATCTACGACGAGATCTTCCAGCAGGAGAAGGTCAAGCACATCCTGGTGCGCCAGGAGGGCGGCGCGGTGCACGCGGCGGAAGGCTACGCGCGTTCGACCGGCAAGGTCGGCGTGGTGCTGGTCACCTCCGGGCCCGGCGCCACCAATGCGGTCACCGGTCTCACCGACGCGCTGCTCGATTCAATTCCCGTCGTCTGCCTCACCGGCCAGGTGCCGACGCACCTGATCGGGTCGGACGCGTTCCAGGAATGCGACACCGTCGGCATCACCCGCTCCTGCACCAAGCACAACTGGCTGGTGAAGAACGTCAACGATCTGCCGCGCGTGATCCACGAGGCGTTCCAGGTCGCGCGCAGCGGGCGTCCCGGTCCGGTCGTGGTCGACATCCCGAAGGACGTGCAGTTCGCCAGCGGCAACTACACCGGACCGTCGGGCGTGCAGCACAAGACCTACCGCCCGAAGCTGAAACCGGAGCCATCCGGCATCGCGCAGGCGATCGAGCTGATGGCGACCGCCAAGAAGCCGGTGTTCTACACTGGCGGCGGCGTCATCAATTCCGGCCCGAAGGCGAGCCAGCTGCTGCGCGAGCTGGTCAGGCTCACCGGCTTTCCGATCACCTCGACGCTGATGGGGCTCGGCGCCTATCCGGCATCCGACAAGCAATGGCTCGGCATGCTCGGGATGCACGGCACCTACGAGGCGAACTGGGCGATGCACGACTGCGACGTGATGATCAACGTCGGCGCCCGCTTCGATGATCGCATCACCGGCCGCCTCGACGGCTTCTCGCCGACGAGCCGCAAGATCCACATCGATATCGACCCGTCGTCGGTCAACAAGAACGTGCGTGTCGACGTGCCGGTCATCGGCGATGTCGCCTACGTGGTCGAGGAGTTGCTGAGGGCGTGGAAGGCCCGCGCGCCGCAGATCGACAAGGCGGCGCACAAGACGTGGTGGAAGCAGATCGACGGCTGGCGGGCGAAGAGGTCGCTCGCCTACAAGCAGTCGGGCGACGTGATCATGCCGCAGTTCGCGGTGCAGCGGCTCTACGAGCTGACCAAGGATCGCGATGCATTCATCACCACCGAGGTCGGCCAGCATCAGATGTGGGCGGCCCAGTTCTACCATTTCGAGAAGCCCAACCGCTTGATGACCTCGGGCGGGCTCGGCACCATGGGATATGGCCTGCCGGCGGCGATCGGGGTGCAGATCGCGCACCCGAAGTCGCTGGTCGTCGACATCGCCGGCGATGCCTCGATCCTGATGAACATCCAGGAGATGTCGACGGCGATCCAGTACCGCCTGCCGGTCAAGGTGTTCATCCTCAACAACCAGTACATGGGCATGGTGCGGCAGTGGCAGCAGCTGCTGCATGGCAACCGCTACTCGGAGAGCTACACCGAGGCATTGCCCGACTTCGTCAAGCTCGCCGAAGCCTACGGCGGCGTCGGCATGCGCTGCGACAAGGCCGGTGATCTCGACGACGCGATCAAGGAGATGATCTCGGTCGATGCGCCGGTGATCTTCGATTGCCGCGTCGCCAACCTCGCCAATTGCTTCCCGATGATCCCGTCGGGCAAGGCGCACAACGAGATGCTGCTCGGCGACGCCAGCGAGGAGAGCATCGACAAGGCCATCACCAAGGAAGGCAAGATGCTAGTGTGAGCGGGACGACACGGCGCCGGCGCAAACCGACGCAGAATCGTCCGGGTGCCTCAAATCGGACTTGAGCGCCCGCCAGCTCGTTCTGGCAACGCTGCGCCGGCATCGAACAGGAACTCGCCATGGGATATCACAACGACAAGTCTGCAGCCACGATGCGCTGGGTGCTGCGGCCGGCGGCGGTGCTTGCGCTGGCCCTGGTGGCGATGGCGGGTCGCGGCGAGGCGAAGTCTTGGAACCAGGTCGCCAACATCAAGGCGTCGGCGGTCAAGCTTGCCGAGCTGCAGGTCGCCAAGGGCGCGCTCGGCACATTCGAGTTCATCGCCAACTGCTACCGGACGCACGAGCTGGCCGAGAAATTCGGCGCTTCACTGCAGGGCTGCATGGTGCAGGACTACATCCATTCGCGGATCACGGCCGCCGTCTATGCCAAGCTGCCGGAGAGCGAGCGGCAGCGGATGGGCGTGCCGGGCCCGGACGATCTGGTCAACGGCATGCTCGGCCGGGTCGGCGCCACGATGGCGAAATACAAGCTCACCCAGGCCGACGCCGAGAAATTCATCGCCGACATCGACAAGCACGGCATTCCGGCTTTCACCAAGGCCCGGTTTCCGAACAGGGCGGATTGAGATGGGCGACATCGCTATCGCGTCAGGATTGGCCTGAGGCCGCAAGAGCAGTTCGCGGGAAGAGGCGACAGGATCATGAAACTCGTCATCGGCAACAAGGTCTATTCGTCCTGGTCGCTCAGGCCGTGGATCCTGATGAAAGCGTTCGGGATCGCGTTCGAGGAGACGGTAGTCTCGTTGCGCTCGAGCGATACCCGCGACCGCATCCTGAAGCATTCGCCCTCGGCCAAGGTGCCGGTGCTGGTCGACGGCGACGTCACCACGTGGGAGACGACCGCGATCATCGAGTATCTGGCGGAGAGGTTCCCGCAGCACGCGATCTGGCCGAAGGATGCGAGGGCCCGGGCGCATGCCCGATCGGTCTCGGCCGAGATGCACTCGGGCTTTCCAGCGCTGCGGAAAGCCTGCGCCATGGAGGTGACGAAGCGCTTCGCGCCGCGCGATCGCGGCCCGGACGTCGCGGCCGACGTCGCCCGCATCACCGAGATCTTTTGCGAAGCTCGCGCGAGGTTTGGCGCCGCCGGACCGTTCCTTTACGGCGGCTTCTCGGCCGCCGACGCGATGTTCGCGCCCGTATGCACCCGGTTTTGGTCCTATGCCATCGCGATCGATCCGGTGAGCCAGAGCTATGTCGATACCGTCCTCGCTCATCCCGCCTACCGGCAGTGGCTCGCCGAGGCCGCCGCCGAGCCGTGGTACCTCGACGACAACGGCAATGGCGCCGAGACGCTGATCGACGACATGCGCGCAAGGAAGGCTTGAACCGACATGCCCCAGACCCAGAAGCAGTCGCACTACTCCGATCCGCCGGCGAGCCAGGAGATCGTCCAGCGGACGCTGTCGGTCCTGGTCGACAACGAGCCTGGCGTACTGTCACGCATTGCCGGCCTGTTCTCCGGCCGCGGCTACAACATCGACAGCCTGACGGTAACCGAGACCGAGCACGAGAAGCACCTGTCGCGATTCAACATCGTGACCCGGGGCACGCCGGCGGTGATCGAGCAGATCAAGAACCAGCTCGAGCGAATGGTGCCGGTGCACCGCGTCGTCGACCTGACGCTGATCGGCGAGCCGCTGGAGCGCGAGCTTGCCCTGGTCAAGGTCGCCGGCAAGGGCAATGACCGGATCGAGGCACTGCGGCTGGCCGAGATCTTCCGCGCCAGCGTCATCGACGCCTCGATCGAGCATTTCGTGTTCGAGATCACCGGCCGCACCAGCAAGATCGAGCAGTTCATCTCGATCATGACACGGCTGGGGCTGGTCGAGGTTTCACGCTCCGGCATCGCCGCCATGGGGCGGGGCAGCGCCGGGCTATAGGCGGCGCCGAATTGCCCTCGACACCGTCTCAGGCGTCGCCGCCACTGACGTTTCCATGACGGGTGCGGGTGACGATGTCGTAGAGCTTGGGACCGATCATCGCCAGCACGGCCAGGGCGAGCAGCGTCGCCGACAGCGGCCGGGTGAAGAACACGGTCCAGTCGCCGGCCGAGATCGTCATTGCCTGCCGCAGGTTCTGCTCGGCGAGCGGACCCAGGATCATGCCGATGATGACCGGCGCGGTCGGGAAATCATAGCGGCGCATCAGGTAGCCGATGGCGCCAATGGCGTAGAGCAGCAGCAGGTCGGTGATCGATTGGGTGATGCCGTAGGTGCCGATGGTCGCGAACACCAGGATGCCGGCATAGAGCAGGGGCGCCGGGATCATCAGCATTTTCACCCACAGCGCAATCATCGGCAGGTTGAGCACCAGCAGCATGACGTTGCCGATGAACAGCGACGCGATCAGTCCCCAGACCAGCTCGGGCTGGCTCTGGAACAGCAGCGGACCCGGGTTGATGCCGTAGCTCTGGAAAGCTGAAAGCATGATCGCCGCGGTCGCCGAGGTCGGCAGTCCGAGCGTCAGCATCGGCACCAGCACGCCGGCCGCCGACGCATTGTTGGCGGCTTCCGGACCGGCAACGCCTTCGATGGCGCCGCGACCGAACTCCCCGGGGTGCTTCGACAGCTTCTTCTCGGTGTAGTAGCTCAAGAACGTCGGGATCTCGGCGCCGCCGGCCGGCAGGGCACCGATCGGGAAGCCGAACGCGGCGCCGCGCAGCCAGGGCTTCCACGACCGCGACCATTCCTCGCGCGTCATCCACAGCGAGCCCTTGAGCGGGATCACCTCGTCGCCGCCGGCGCTGTAGCGGGAGGCGGAATACAGCGTCTCGCCGACCGCGAACAGTCCGACCGCGACGATGATGACGTTGATGCCGTCGAGCAGTTCCGGCACGCCGAAGGTGAAGCGCGCCTGCCCCGTCTGCAGGTCGACGCCGATCAGGCCGAGCCAGATGCCGAACAGCAAGGCAGTGAGGCCGCGAACGGCCGACGAGCCGAGCACCGCCGAGACGGTCACGAAGGCCAGCACCATCAATGCGAAATAGTCGGCCGGGCCGAACTTCAACGCGAGATCGACGACCAGCGGCGCCACGAAGACGATGCCGAGCGTGCCGAGTGTGCCGGCAACGAAGGAGCCTATGGCGGCGGTTGAAAGGGCAGCGCCCGCTCGGCCGTTGCGGGCCATCTTGTTGCCCTCGAGGGCGGTGACGATGGTCGCGCTTTCGCCCGGCGTGTTGAGCAGGATCGAGGTGGTCGAGCCGCCGTACATCGCGCCGTAGTAGATGCCGGCGAACAGGATGAAGGCCGCTGTCGGATCGACCTTGAAGGTGATCGGCAGCAACAGCGCGATGGTCAGCGCCGGCCCAAGGCCGGGGAGCACGCCGATCGCGGTGCCGAGGGTGGTGCCGACGAGACACCACATCAGATTGATCGGCGTCAGGGCGACGGCGAACCCCTTCATCAGGCCGGCAATAGCGTCCATGTCAGCGCTTCCCGACCGATGCGAGAACGGTTTCGAGGGCGTTCTCGACGATTCCAGAGCCGATGTTGATGCCGAGCGTCTTGGCGAAGCCGAAGTAGGCAACGAGCGCGAAGGCTGCTCCGATCAGCGCATCGCGCACGATTTGGCGCGAGCCGAAGCCGCGGGCTACGCAGACAAACAGTAGTGTCGATGCAATAGTGAAGCCGGCCGTGCCGATCAGCAGCACGTTCAAAGCGAGGCCGGCAGCAATCCAGGCCAGCGCCGAGCGGTCCGGCGAGGCTTCCCGTTCTTCGAGCGTCTGCCAACCGCCGCGCAGGGCTGCCGCCAGAAGCGCAAGGCCAAGGCCGAACAGGGCGGCAGCGGCCAGCTTCGGCACCAGCGTCGGGCCGACCTTGGCGTAGAGCGGCGATACCGGCATGGTCAGGACCTGCCAGTAGATGACGACCGCCAGCACCGTCACCGCCAGCGCAATCACCAACTCGCCTCGTCCGAAGCGTCGCTGGGCCTCGGGCGCCGAATGCGTGGCCATCTCAGCCGATTCCAAGATCTTTGAGCACGGCCTCGAGGCGGACGATCTCGGCATCGATGAATGCCTTGTAGGCGTCGCCGGTCTTGGTGATCCGCGTCCAGTCACGCTTGGCGCACGCCTCGGCCCATTCGGGGGACGCCGCCATCTTGTCCATCAATGCGACCATGGCCTTGCGCTGCTCGTCGGTCACGCCGGGTGGAGCGAAAACGCCGCGCCAGTTGAACAACTCGACATCGATGCCCTGCTCTTTCAGCGTCGGAACATCGAGGCCGGGCAGGCGCTTGTCGGCAGAGATCGCGAGCGCCCGCAACTTGCCGGCCTTGATCTGCTCGGCGAACTCGCCATAGCCGGAGATGCCGGCTGCAACCTGCGACCCGAGGAGTGCTGCGACCGCCGGTCCACCGCCGGCAAATGCGACGTAGCTGATCTTTGTCGCCGGAACGCCGACCGCCTTCGCGATCATGCCGAGCAGGATATGGTCGGTGCCGCCCGCCGAGCCGCCGGCCACCGGCACCTTGGTCGGATCCGCCTTCAGCGCATCCGTGAAGTCCTTGGCCGTCTTGAAGGGCGACGAGGCTGGTACAACCAGCGCTTGCGCCTCGCCTGTCAGCAGCGCGATCGGCGTCACTGCGCTGAGCTTGACCGCACTCTTGTTGGCGATGATGGCGCCGACCATCACCATGCCGCCGACCATCAGGGCGTTGCCCTGGCCCTTCCACTGGTTGACGAACTGCGGCAGCCCGACCGTGCCGCCGGCGCCCGCGACGTTCGTCACCTGCACGGCATTGACGGCCTTGATTGCGCGAAGGACCTGCTCGATCGTGCGGCCGGTCTGGTCCCAGCCGCCGCCGGGCGCCGCCGGAACCATGATTTTCAGCATGTCGATCGGCTGGGCGGAAGCCCTGCCGCCGATGCCGGCCCAGGTCGCCGCCGAGGCGGCCGAGACAGTCATCAAGAGTTTGCGACGGTGAAGCATAGGGCTCCCTCCAAATGTGCGCTTGCTGGCACTTGCCGAAGCAAGGTTATGGCACCAGTCACGCGACCATGTCCACGTGATCGGAGTGCCTCGCACAAACCGGTTGTGAGTGCGGCTGAGCGATGGCAGTCTCGCGTTATGAGATGTTTCGGCTCGCGGGCTGAACGTCGTGCGAGCGAGTGCGAGGCCCTGGCGCGTTGATCACATCCGAACCATCAATCGCGCTGTCGACGCCGGTCGGCGACGAGATCAAGTGCACCACCTGCTACATGTGCGCCTGCCGATGCGGCATCAAGGTGCACCTGCGCGATGGCCGGGTGCGCTACATCGAGGGCAACCGCGATCACCCGGTCAATCAGGGCGTGCTGTGCGGCAAGGGTGCCGCCGGCATCATGCAGCATTATTCGCCGGCCCGGCTATCGGCGCCGTTGAAGCGGGTCGGTCCGCGCGGATCCGGCGAGTTCGTCGAGATCGACTGGGACGAGGCGCTCGACATTGCCGCCGGCTGGCTCGGCGAGGTGCGCGGCAAGGATCCGCGGAAGCTCGCGTTCTTCACCGGCCGCGACCAGTCGCAGGCGCTTACCGGCTGGTTCGCGCAGCAGTACGGAACTCCCAATTTCGCGGCGCACGGCGGCTTCTGCTCCGTCAACATGGCGGCGGCCGGCCTCTACACCTTCGGCGGCTCGTTCTGGGAGTTCGGCGAGCCCGACTGGGATCACACCCGCTACTTCATGCTGTTCGGGGTCGCCGAGGACCATGCCTCGAACCCGATCAAGAAGGCGCTCGGCCGCCTCAAGGCGCGCGGCGTCAAGATCGTCAGCATCAATCCCGTGCGCACCGGCTACAACGCCATCGCCGACGAGTGGATCGGCATCAGGCCCGGTACCGACGGCATGCTCGTCGCGGCACTGATCCACGAGTTGCTGCGCACCCAGAACGTCGATCTCGAATACCTCGTGCGTTACACCAATGCCCACTGGCTGGTGATCGACGAGGGCAGCGCGGCCGACGCCGGACTGTTCGCCCGCGGCCCGAACGGCAAGCCGCTGTGCTTCGACAAGCATGCCGGAGCACTTGCCGATGCGACGCTGCCGGAACTCGCGCCGGCGCTGGTCGGTGAGTTCAAGCTGGCCGACGGTCGCACCGCCCGGCCGGCGTTCCAGCTGCTCGCCGGTCGCTTCCTCAGGCCCGAGTATGCGCCGGAGCGCGCGGCGGCGGCGACCGGTATTGCCGCCGCGACCATCCGGCGGCTTGCCGCCGAGCTGGCCGATGCAGCATTCAAGCAGCAGATCACGCTCGACATCCCGTGGACCGACACCCACGGCCGCCGGCATGAAAAGACCCTCGGCCGGCCGGTGTCGATGCATGCGATGCGCGGTATCTCGGCGCATTCGAACGGCTTTCAGACCTGCCGCCTGCTGCACATCCTGCAGATCATCCTGGGCAGCATCGATTGCCCGGGCGGCTTCCGCTACAAGCCGCCGTTCCCGCGGCCGGCGCCGCCGCCGAACAAGCCAGCCGGCAGGCACGGCACGGTGAAGCCGTCGACTCCGCTCGCCGCCGCTCCGCTCGGCTTCACTCAGGGGCCGGAGGATCTACTCGTCGCCGCGGACGGAACGCCCGAGCGGATCGACAAGGCCTACTCATGGGACGCGCCGCTCGCCGCCCATGGCCTGATGCACATGGTCGTCACCAACGCGGCGAACGGCGATCCGTACCCGGTCGATGTCCTGTTCATGTACATGGCGAACATGAGCTGGAACTCGTCGATGAACATCCCGGCGGTGCTGCGGCACCTGACCGCCAGGGACGAGACGACCGGCGCGTACAAGATCCCGCGCATCATCTATTCCGACGCCTACATGTCCGAGATGGTGCCCTATGCCGACCTGATCCTGCCGGATACCACCTACCTCGAGCGCTGGGACTGCATCTCGCTGCTCGACCGGCCGATCTCCGATCCCGACGCCGCCGGCGACAGCATCCGCCAGCCGGTGGTTGCCCCCGATCGCGACGTGCGTCCGTTCCAGAGCGTGCTGATCGATCTCGGCGCGCGGCTGAAGTTGCCCGGATTCGTCACGCCGGACGGCAAGCCGAAGTTTCCAGGCGGCTATCCCGATTACATCGTCAATCACGAGCGCGCTCCCGGCATCGGGCCGCTGGCGGGGTTCCGCGGCAAGGATGGCAAGGCCTACGGCAAGGGCGCGGTCAATCCGCGTCAGCTCGAGCAGTACGTGGCGAACGGCGCGTTCCACCAGCACCACCTTGCCGACGATCAGCGCTACTACAAGCACGCCAACAAGTCGTATCTCGAATGGGCAAAGGGCGCCGGTTTCATCGGCGGCGCCGACCCCATCATCTTTCAGCTCTACCTCGAGCCGCTGCAGAGGTTCCGCCTCGCCGCGCGCGGTCACGGCGCCGTGCAGCCACCGCCGAGCCATCGCCAGCGGATCGAGACCTATTTCGATCCAATCCCGTTCTGGTATGGCGCCAACGCCCTCTCCCGCCCCTTCGGGGGAGGGGGAATTTCCGCTCTACGCCATCACCCAGCGGCCAATGCACATGTACCACTCGTGGGGCTCGCAGAATGCGTGGCTCAGGCAGATCACGGCCGAGAACCGGCTCTACGTTCATCGTGAGCTCGCCGCCGAGAAGAGCATTGCTGATGATGATTGGGTGTGGCTGTCGAGCCCGCTCGGCCGCGTCAAGTGCCAGGTGCGGCTGATGGATGGCGTCAATCCCGACACGGTGTGGACCTGGAATGCGATCGGCAAGCGCGCCGGCGCCTGGGGCCTCGACGCCGACGCACCGGAGATCGAGGCGGGGCTTCCTGCTCAATCACCTGATCGGCGAGCTGCTGCCCGAGCGCGAGGGCGGCTATCGCTTCTCCAACAGTGATCCGATCACCGGGCAGGCCGCCTGGTACGATCTACGCGTCGCGATCGAGAAGTGCGCCGAGGGCGAGGCGGAGGAGAGCGAGCCGCGATTTGAACGGCTGGTGTTCCCTCAGTCGAGGGTGAAGTCGTGAGCGACTTGCCCGCCTCTCTCAACTGCCTTCCCGGACGAGCGCTGGAAGCGCGAGATCCGGGATCGCGTCTCATCGATCGGACGCGATCCCGGATACGCCCACTGTCGCGGTCGTTCCGGGACGGCAAGGGGAGGGAGGAGTGGTCTTGGTCGTTGGGCGGCGCAAGGGGGCTTAGCCCAACCTACGGTTGGCGCTCTTGGCCGGCGGTACATCACCCAGGTGTCAGTGGCGTGCCCGCCTCCCTCCACATGCGTTCCCGGCCAAGCGCGGCCGGGTGTCGCAGGAACGTGCCTCATCAAGCCGCGCGCGAGCCGGGATCTTCACCCCTCGCCGTGGGGCACCACGCAGTCCAATCCGTCGCGATAAAGATCCCGAACAAGACCGCTGTCGCGGACTTTCCGGGAACGCGTGGGGAGAGAGTGGGGGCGCGGTGGTCTTGGCTGTCGGGTCGCGCAAGGGGGCTTGACCCGACCTACGGTTGGCGCTCGGCCGGCGATGCATCACCGAGGCGTGAGCGACGTGCCCTACTCCTTCCCCGCGTTCCCGGCCAAGCGCGGCCCGGGTGTCCAGGAACGACCTATCAAGTCCGCGCGCGAGCCGGGATCTTCACCCCTCGCCGTGGGGCACCACGCAGTCCAATCCGTTGCGATAAAGATCCCGGACAAGACCGCTGTCGCGGTCTTTCCGGGAACGCGTGGGGAGGGCTGTCCGGATGATGCCGAAAAGGAGTGCTCAGGCTTCACCTGGTTGCTCGTGGGACCCAAAGCTACGGTGTCGTATTGTTTCATTGGCTCAGCAGTCGAGAAGCGGGTTGCCAACATCAGTGTGTCAGAGAGTTTGAATTGCCTGCTCGACGACGAATTCGTCGATCAGCCGACAGGACGAGCCGTGGACGACTTGAAGCAGTTGCTACGAGGCCCGCGCATCCCATGACGACCCTGCCGCCGCCGTCCGCGAAAAAGCTCGGCCTCGTCATCGACCTCGACACCTGCGTCGGCTGCCAGGCGTGCGCGACGAGTTGCAAGGAATGGAACACGCAAGGGTATTCCGCGCCGCTGAGCGACGAGGACCCTTACGGACCCGACCCGCACGGCGCCTGGCTCAACCGCGTGCACTCGTATGAAGTGGGCGAGGGCGACACCGGCCGCACGGTGCATTTCCCCCGTTCGTGCCTGCATTGCGAGACGCCGGCCTGCGTCACCGTCTGTCCGACCGGCGCCTCCTACAAGCGCGCCGAGGATGGCATCGTGCTGGTCAATCCCGACACCTGCATCGGCTGCAAGCTGTGCTCGTGGGCGTGTCCCTACGGCGCGCGCGAGTACGACTACAGCCACGGCGTGATGAAGAAGTGCACGCTGTGCGTCGACCGCATCTACAACGAGACCTTTGCGCCGGAGGACCGCGTTCCGGCGTGCGTCAAGGCCTGCCCGACCGGCGCCCGCCACTTCGGCGATCTGGGTGATCCGGAGAGCGGCGTCGCGAAGCTGGTGGCGGCGCGGGACGGCTTCGATCTGCTGCCGGAAATGGGCTATAAGCCGGTCAACAAATATCTGCCGCCGCGGTCGCGGCGCGCCGAGCCGGTCGCGCCGGCAGCTGACGCGATCACGCCGACAGCAACAGAAGCCGGCACCACCACCGCCCGCTTCTTCGCCTGGGCCGACAAGATGCTTTCGAGGTAGGGACCTGACCATGAAGCTAGATCTCGACGGACGCACTGCGCTCGTCACCGGTGCGACATCGGGGATTGGACGCGGCATCGCGGTCGCTCTTGGAGCTGAAGGTGTGAAGCTCGCGATCGCGGGCCGGCGGCGGGAGGGGTTGGAGGAAACGGTACGGGCTGTGGTGGCAGCCGGAGGCGCGATGCCGGCGATCGTCGTCGGCGACATCATCACCCGCGACGGCGCCCAGGCAATGGCCGATGCCGCGTTGGCGGCGCTCGGCGGTCGGGTCGACATCCTGGTCAACAATGCCGGCGCGTCGCGGCCGCTCGGCGACCCGGCGGACGATGCCGCCTGGGAAGAATCGATGGCGCTCAACTTCGCCGGCGCGCGCCGGCTCGCCAACGCGCTGGTGCCGCCGATGCGGGAGGCGCGATGGGGCCGCATCATCAACCTCACCGGTGCCCTCGTGGCGCCGGGCTGGAATGCCAGCGGGGCGGCGAAAGCGGCCCTCCATTCGTGGTCGCGGACGATGGCGATCCAGCTCGCGCCGTTTGGCATTACCGTCAACGCCATCGCGCCCGGCCGCATCAACTCCGAGCAGATCCGCAACAACCTGCACCCGACCGACAAGTCGCGCGAGGACTTCATCCGGCAGTACATCCCAATGGGCTATTTCGGCGAGCCCGAGGACCTCGCGGCGCTGGTGGCGTTCCTGGCATCGCCGCTCGCCCGCTACATCTCCGGCGCCGCCATCCCGGTCGATGGCGCGATGATCCGCATCACCTGAGCGGCCAATGCATCCAGCCTATTCCGTTATCGTCTTCACCTGCGCCTCGGGCGCCGGCTACGGCATGCTTGTCTGGCTCGGCGTGGCGGCCCTGGCTGGAACCTGGGGACCGCGATCGACAGGCATGACGCTCGCGGCACTTGGCCTCAGCTTCGTCCTGGTCACCATCGGCCTGCTGTCGTCGACGCTGCATCTCGGACGGCCGGAGCGGGCGTGGCGGGCATTCTCGCAGTGGCGCAGCTCGTGGCTGTCGCGCGAAGGCGTGATGGCCCTGGTGACCTATGCGGTCGGCGGCATGTTCGCGCTGGTCTGGCTGCTCGATGGCCACGCCGCTGTGCTGCTCGTCCCGGTGCTCGGCCTGCTGACGGTGCTGGCCGCGGTCGCGACCCTGTGGTGCACCGGCATGATCTACGCCTCGCTCACCACCATTCGGGCGTGGAACCATCGCCTGGTCGCCCCGCTCTACGTGCTGCTCGGACTGACCACCGGCCGGGTGGTGCTCAATGCGATCGCGGCGATCGGACAGGGTGGCATCTCGACGCGCGCCGTCTGGCTCACGCTGCTGCTGCTGATGGCCGCGTGGATCGCCAAGACCATCTACTGGAGCGGCATCGACGAAGCGCGCCGCACGCACACCGTCGGCGAGGCGACGGGGCTCGGCCGGTTCGGACGGGTGCGACCGCTCGACCCGCCACACACGCAAGCCAATTTCGTGATGCGCGAGATGGGCTATCAGGTGGCGCGCAAGCATGCCGAGCGGCTGCGGCAGATCGCGGCGCTGCTGTTGTTCGTGGCGCCGGTCGTGCTTGACGCTCATGCTGCTGCTGCCGGGGCTGGCAGTGCTCGTGCCGCTGCTCGCCGTCCTGGCAGCGCTCGCGGCGGCCGCCGGCGTCCTGGTCGAGCGCTGGCTGTTCTTCGCCGAGGCCGAGCACGTCTCGATGCTGTACTACGGCCGCGACGTCGCCTGACCGGCATCCGGCACCAGGCCGGCGACGACCTTGGCGGAGCATATGACACCGGGGAGGCCGGCGCCGGGGTGGGTGCCGGCACCGACCAGATAGAGGCCGTCGATCGCTTCCGATTTGTTGTGGAAGCGGAACCAGGCCGACTGCGTGAAGTAGGGCGCGATCGAGAACCCGGCGCCGGCATGGCTCAGGTAGCGCGTCTCGAAATCGGCCGGCGTCATGTCGAAATCGGCGGTGATCGCTTGCGAGAGGCCGGGCAGCAGCGTGCGCTCGAGCGCCGCAATGATACGCGCCTTGAGCCTCGGAGCTTCTGTCGTCCAGTCGATGCCGCCGGCCATGTTCGGCACCGGGCAGAGCACATAGAAGCTGTCGCAGCCGGGCGGCGCGAAGCTCGCATCGGTGGCGGTCGGGCGATGCAGATAGAGCGAGAAGTCGTCGGGCAGGATCCGGGCGTGGAAGATGTCGTCGAGCAGCGCCCGGTAGCGGGGTCCGAGCCAGATCGTGTGATGAGCGACATCGGGGTACTGCCGGCGCGTGCCGAAATAGAGCACGTAGAGGCCCATCGACAGCCGCGATCGCCGCTTCAGCTTGAGCGAGGCTGACAAGGCGCTCTGCGGCACCATCTCGCGGTAGAGATGCATCGGGTCGGCGTTGGAGACGACGATATCGGCAGCGACGGTCTCGCCTGAGGCGAGGCGAACGCCAACGGCGCGGCGGCCCTCGATCAGGATCCGGTCGACGGTGGCGGCGAAGCGCACCGCGATGCCGGCCTCGGCCATGAGGCGGCCAAGGCCCGCGACCAGCGCGCCGGTGCCGCCCATGCAGAAGAACACGCCCCACTTGCGTTCGAGATAGTGGATCAGGCCATAGATCGAGGTGGTGTCGAACGGGCTGCCGCCGACCAGCAGCGGCTGGATCGAGAACGCCTCGCGCAATTTCGGATGCCTGAGGTAGTGGCAGACCAGTTGCCAGACGCTGCGGTCGGCGCGCAGGCGGGCAAGCGTCGGCAGCTGCCTTGCCATGGTCCTGAGCTCGTGAAAGGGCTGGTCGGCGAGCTCGGTGAAGCCGGCGTCGTAGAGCTTCCGGCTATGCTCGAGCAGCCGCAGGTAGCCGTCGGCATCCTTCGGCTCGAAGCGCCGGATCTCAGCCAGGGTATCCTCGACCGTGCCGCCGTAGTCGAACGTCGCCCCATCCTGAAAGTAGAAGCGGTACCACGGCGTCAGCGGCACGAAGGTCACGTACTCGTCGCGGCGCCGGCCGAACAGGGCGAACAGCTCGTCGAACAGGAACGGCGCGGTGATCACGGTCGGGCCGGCATCATGACGGAAGCCGCCGCGCTCGAACACCTGGGCGCGACCGCCCAGGGCGTCGCCGCGCTCGATGACAGTCACCGCATAGCCCTTGGCGCGCAGACGCAGCGCCGCCGCCATGCCGCCGAACCCGGCGCCGACCACGACGGCATGCGGTGCCCGGGCATGCGCGTTCGGCTCCGGGCGATCGATCAGGCTTGTCGGCATCGCCGGGGCTTTCGCGGTGTGGTCGGCAGCATCGTTCAACGCGACGGCTTCGCCATCCGACGCGCGGCAGGATCGGGCCCGGGGGCGCGACTGGGCCTTGCGGAGGACAAAGCCGCATGCTCTGGATGCCGTCAACACCCCAGGCGACGCGAGGGCACGGCCAATCAGATGAATGCGGGGGACCTATCAACCGATTTCGGGTTGGAAGCCTGGCTGGCGGATCTGCGAGCCGGGATCGAGCGGCGGCTTGCCGAGCTGGTGCCCGGCGAGCCGTCGCCGGCGCATCTCGCCGACGCCATGCGCTATAGCCTGCTGGCTCCGGCGAAACGGGCACGCGGACTGTTGGCGGTGCTGGCCGCCGGGCATTGCGGCGGCGCTCCCGAGGCGGCGATGCCGGCGGCTTGCGCGATCGAGATGGTGCATGCAGCCTCGCTGATCCTCGACGACCTGCCGGCGATGGACGATGCCGCATTGCGGCGCGGCCAGGCTTCGTGCCATCGCCAGTTCGGCGAGGCAACCGCGTCGCTCGCCGCCATCGCGCTGATGAACCGGGCGTTCGGCGTCGTCGCGGCCAGCGAGGCCCTGCCGCCCGACTTCTGCCTCGCCACCGTTCGAATTCTCGCGCGCGCGATCGGCACCGACGGTCTTGCCGGCGGCCAGGAGGGCGACATCAATGGCGCCGGCCTTGGCGGGACTGCCGAGGTCGAGTGGGTGCATGCCCGCAAGACCGGTGCGCTGTTCGCTGCCGCCGCCGAGATCGGCGCGGTCGTCGCCGGCGCCGATCGCCGCCGCGCCGTGATGCACGATTTCGGCATGCGGCTCGGGCTCGCGTTCCAGTCCTATGACGATCTGCTCGATGCTCGCGCCGCTCGCGCCGACATCGGCAAGGATACCCGCAGCGACGGCGGCAAGATGACACTGGTCGGCCTGTTGGGCTTCGATGCCGCGCTCGTCAACGCCGATGCCCAGTGGCAGGCGGCGGCCCAATGCATCCGCCACGACACGGGCGGTGATGGGCGGCTTGCCCGCTATGTCGCGAGCCTCGTCGCACAAATGCGGGCGCCGCTCAGGCTGACGCGGCCGACCTGATGCGCGCGGCCCGGCGGCGGGCTATGTTGCCGATCATGACCACAACCGCAATCGCGACGAAAACCGCGCCGCGCCACCAGGCAGCGATCGGGCTGACGCTCGCCGCCGCGATCGTCGGCGCCTGGCTTGTCATCCACATCGCGGCCGTGTTCCTGCTCGATCTGGGTCGGACCGGGCCGGTGGCGGCGATCGCCATCATTGCCGCGCAGTGCTGGCTCTGCGTCGGACTGTTCATCGTCGCGCACGATTGCATGCATGGCACGCTGATACCGGGCCGGCCGGGCTGGAACCGGGTGATCGGCACGGTTTGCCTCGCCCTCTACGCCTGCTTCGATTTTCGGGCGGTGAACGCCAAGCACCATCTGCATCATAGCCATTCCGGTACCGCCGCCGACCCCGATTTCCTCGCGGCGCCACCGCATGGCTTCTGGCGCTGGTACATCAAGTTCTTCGCCGAGTATTTCTCGTGGCGGCAGCTGGCGGCACTGGCGGCGCTGACCTGGACCTATGTCCTGCTGCTCGGCGCACCGTTCGCCAACGTGCTGCTGTTCTGGGCGTTGCCGTCGGTGCTGTCGTCGCTGCAGTTGTTCGCGTTCGGCACCTACCTGCCGCACGTGCCGGCCGGCACCGGGTTCGCCGACCGGCACAATGCCCGCAGCAACGAGCTGCCGGTCTGGCTGTCGCTGCTCACCTGCTTCCACTTCGGCTACCATCACGAGCATCACCTGCATCCGGGCGAGCCGTGGTGGCGCCTGCCGGCGGTGCTGGCAGCACGCGGCGAGACGGCGAAATGAGCGGCACCGACGGGCCCGGCCGTTACCGCGACACGCCGAACCGCGTTCCGTGGCCGCCGGTGATCTATCTGGCGGCGATCGCGCTGGCGCTGGCGATCGAGACAATCTGGCCGAGCCCGCCGGCGTCGAGCCGGTTAGGTGGCGGCGTCGCGGCGATCGGCTGGCTCGTCGTGCTGCTCGGCGGCGCGGCGGATCTGTGGGCGATGCTGACGCTCGCCCGGGCGCGGGCAAATATCCTGCCGCATCGGGCGGCCACCCGGCTCGTCACCTGGGGGCCGTTCAGGCTTTCGCGCAATCCGATCTACCTCGGCAACACCTTGATGACCGCCGGCGCCGGGCTGGCCTTCGGCAAGCTCTGGCTGGTGCCGGCGGCGCTGCTTGCCGCCGTTGCCACCTATCATCTCGCGATCCGCCGCGAGGAGGCGCATCTCGAGGCTCGCTTCGGGGCCGCGTGGCACGACTATGCCGCGCGCACCCCGCGCTGGCTCGGCGCCAGGACTTGAGTCAGGCGTTGCCGAGACCCGGCTTGGTCCACAAGCCGTCGCGTGACGGCGGCTTCTTCACCGCCCGCGAGGCGTGCGCGCGGCCGATCGAGAGACCCGACAGCAGCGCCTGGGCCATCTTGCCGCGTTTGCTGACGCCAAGGCGGGTGTCCCAGGCGTGGGCGCCACGCTTGCGGACCAGAAAGCCGATCCGGCGGTAGATGCGGCGCGCCGCGGCAATTGCAAGCGCTGCCCGCAGCGGCAGGGCCGGCAGACCATAGCGCGCCGAGCGGTAATAGCGGTCCGCCTCGTCGAGCAGGCGCTGCGTCACGGCGAACACCGCGTCCCGCCGCGCCGGGTCGGCGATATCGGCCGGGCTGATGCCGGCCTCGCGCAGCCAGTCCGCCGGCAGGTAGACGCGACCCGCCGTGGCATCCGGGATGACATCGCGCGCAATATTGGTGAGCTGAAAGGCGATGCCCAGGTCGGCGGCACGATTGAGCGTGGCGCGATCGCGCACGCCCATGATCACCGCCATCATCACGCCAACGACGCCGGCGACGTGGTAGCAGTAGCTCAGCGTATCATCGAGGGTGCGATACTGGCGGCCCTCGACGTCCATGCGGAAACCTTCGAGCAACTCCAGCGGGTGCCGGGCCGGGATCTTGTGCTTGGCCACCACACGCGCCAGCGCCTCGAACACCTGATCATCGGCGTGGCCGGCGATGGCGGCGCGGGTCTTGCACTCGAGCCGGCGCAGCCGCTCCTGCTGCGATACCGGATCGACCTGGTCGCGCTGGAAGCCCAGCTCCTGCCCGTCGATCTCGTCATCGCAATGCCGGCACCAGGCATAAAGCATGTAGGCCGATGCACGCATTTCCGGATCGAACAGACGGGCGGCGCCGGCGAAGCTCTTCGAGCCCCTCTCGATCAATTTCCGGCTGTACTCGACGATCGCGTCCATGGTCGCGAGACTAGCTCAATTCTGAACGCTTGGCACGATGTCGCGCGGCAAATTGCCAGCCCGCGGTCTCGCTCATTGCCGACAGGGCACGCAGCATGCCGACCGGCGGCTTCGCCGCCATCACCGCCATCAGGCGCGCGACGTCCGATCGGTTGAGCGCGCTGGCATAGAAACGCTCGATCACGGGTTGCGGCAGGCGATAGAAGCGCTCCAGGACGTGGACGCGGGCCGACGGATCGGCGGCGACGAACAGGAAGCGATTGAGCAGGCGGAACAGGCGCTGGTCATGCCAGTGGCGGCGCGCATGCTGCTCGATCATGGCGGCGACCGCGGCGGAGGTGAGGTCGTCCGATCGCGCTATCGCCTCGGCGAGGCGAACGGCATTCGGCAGGCTGTAGCCGGTGGTGGCATGGAACAGCCAGGCCCGCAGTCCCGATCGGGGCAGTGTCGCGGCGTCGCCCTGCCAGTGCCGGTCGATATCGCCGGCGAGCGCAATCGGCAGCACGCCTTGCTCGCGCCGGACGATGCGCGCGATCGTCCAGCCCATGTCGGCCGCGTACCGCTCGATCCGCGTCTCGATCGTCGAACGATCGAGACCGGGCGTGTCGCTGTAGCAGGTATCCTCGATCAGCAGCCGCGTCGGCGACAGTGGCAGCGTGTAGACGAAGCGATAGCCGTCCGCCTGCGGCACGGTCGCATCCATGATGATCGGATGCATCTGCCGGTGCGCCTCGCTCGTCTCGACCTCGAGGCCGACAAACTTCTGGTAGCCGAGCGCCAGCGGATCACTCGCGAGCTGGCCGCGGCCGTCGATCACGAGCGCGGCCTGGAGCGTCGTTCGGTCGGCCAGGGTGACGGTTCCCGGTGTCACTGCCGCCGCCATCGCGCCGAGCCGGACGGATGCTCCGAGACGATCGCAAGCGTAGGCATGCAGGCGCTGCGACGAGATCGAATTGTAGCCCGTCTCGATGATCCGCCGGTGACCCGGGAAGCGCACCTCCTGCCGCGGCCAGCTGGCCGCGATCAGCGGCCCGAGTGCGGCACGCTGCGCCGGCGTGACATCGCTGCTGTGGAACGACCAGGTATGATTGCCGCCGAGCGTCGGGCCCTGCTCCAGCAACAGCAGGCGAAGGTGCGGACGCGCCGACCTCAGCGCCAGCGCGATCAGCGTGTTGGCGAGCCCGCCGCCGACCAGGATCACGTCGGCCGCGACAGGGCTGCTCATTGCCCGGCCCGGCCGGGATCGAGCCGTCCAGGGTCGGCCTTGTCGGCGCAGTCGCAGTATTCGTGCGTGCGGCCCTCGTAGTCCTCGATCTGGTAGCGGCCGTCGGCCGTGCGATCCGACAGATAGCCCGGGCCGATCGGCATCTTGCCGTGGCCGCCCGGCAGGTCGATCACGTAGGTTGGTTGCGCCAGCCCCGACAGGCGCCCGCGCAACTGGCGCATCAGCGCCTGTCCGGTTTCGATGGTGGTGCGGAAATGGGCGGTACCCGGGGCACGGTCGAGGTGATGCAGGTAGTAGGGCTTGACCCGGGACTCGACGAATGCGCGCATCAGTGCGTCGAGGGTCGCCGCGTCATCGTTGACGCCGCTGAGCAGTACCGTCTGGCTGACCATGACGATGCCGTTGTCGACCAGCCTGGCGCACGCGGCCCGTGCTTCCGGCGTCATTTCGCGCGGGTGGTTGGCGTGCAGCGCCACGTAGACCGCTTGCCGCGTCGACCTCAACGCCGCGGCGAGATCCGGTGTGACCCGCTCCGGCGATACCACCGGCACCCGCGAGTGCCAGCGCAGGACCTTGACGTGGGGGATTGCCGCGAGGGCGCGCGTGATCTCGCCGATCCGGCGCGGTGACAGGACCAGGGGATCGCCGCCGGTCAGGATGACTTCCCAGATTGCGGGGGTGCGCCGGACATAGTCGATGGCGGCCGCCAGATCTTCCGGCGCAAGGCTGGTGCCGTGCTCCGGCCCGACCGCCTCCCGGCGGAAGCAGAACCGGCAATAGACCGGGCAAATGCTCGCTACCTTGAGCAGCACGCGATCGGGGTAGCGGTGGACGAGCCCCTTCAGCGGGCTGTTCGCCGCGTCGGCGATCGGGTCGGCGCTTTCGTCCGGGAGGGTCGCGAGCTCGCGCAGGTCGGGAACGAACTGACGGGCGATCGGATCGTCGGTCGAACCGGGATCGATCGTGGCGGCGATGGCTGGCGTTATGGCAACCGCGTAACGGGCGGCGACGCGGGCGAGGTCGGGCACGCGCTCGGGCTCGACGAGACCGGCGGATGCCATCCCCTCGATGGTCGAAAGCTGGCGCGTGGCGGCGTTCATGATCCCTCATGTGCCCGGTTCGGCGAGCGGCGTCCAGAGCACGCGGTCGACCGATGGCGCGCCGGTCGCCAGCATGACGAGACGGTCGAAGCCGAGCGCACAGCCGGAGGCGGCCGGCATGTGCGCCAGGGCGGCAAGGAAATCCTCGTCGATCGGATAACGCTCGCCGTAGATGCGCGCCTTCTCGTCCATCTCGGCGGCGAACCGGCGGCGCTGCTCCAGAGGCTCGGTCAGCTCGCCGAAGCCGTTCGCCAGCTCGACGCCGCAGACATACAACTCGAAGCGCTCGGCGACCAGCGGGTTGTCCGGCACCGGACGGGCGAGCGCTGCCTCGTGGGTTGGATACTCGCACAGGATCTCGGGCCGGAAGTTGCCCAGACGTGGTTCTATTCTGTCTGTGAGCACACGCGAGAAGATGTCCGACCAGGTGTCGTCGGTCTCGGTGCGCACGCCGGCCGCCGCGGCAGCACGGGCGAACAGGTCGCGGTCGACGCCTTCGCGCGCGTAGGTCGCCCGCAGATCGATGCCGCAATACTCATGGAAAGCCTGGTCGAGCGTGGTCCAGTCGAGATCGGCCTCGATATCGCAGGGCCGGCCGCGCCAGGACCAGTGCCGGCGGCCGCCGACGTCGGCGGCAATCTTCAGCATCGCGTGGCAGTCCTGCCAGAGCGTCTCGTAGGGTGCACCCGCCCGATACCACTCGAGCATGGTGAATTCGGGGGCGTGCAGTGCGCCGCGCTCGCGGTTGCGGAACACCGGCGCGAACGTGAAGAGCTTCTCCTCGCCGGCGGCAAGCAGCTTCTTGCATGCGAACTCGGGCGAGGTGTGCAGATAGAGATCGCGGCGGGCGAGGTCGGTTCCGACCAGCTCGGTCTTGAAGGCGTGCAGATGGGCCTCGTTGCCAGGCGACACCTGCAGGCAGCCGGTCTCGACCTCGACGAAGCCCTGGTCCTCGAACCATGCCCGGATCGCCGCCTTGATGCGGTTGCGTGCCAGCAGCAGCGGCCGGCGATCGGCGTGGAACGCCGGTGACCACCACGCCGGCGCGGATGGGACCGCGGTCATGGGCAAGCCAGCGCGCAGCGCGCCTCTTGGCCTCGAGCGCGGAACAAGGTATGGACAGCGCCATCTGAGGTTGCGGCAGCGGGAGCGCGATGGGCGTCCCGGCTCGATTGCGCGCGCTGATATGGGAGATTCTTGGTGGTCAAAGTCATCGCTAGCTCGATCCGCAAGGGCAACGTGCTCGACCTCGACGGCAAGCTCGCCGTCGTCATGCACGCCGAGAACATCCATCCCGGCAAAGGCACGCCCGTCACGCATCTCGAAATGCGCCGCATTGCCGACGGCGTCAAGGTTACGGAGCGCTATCGCACGACCGACCAGGTGGAGCGCGCCTACCTCGAGGAGCAGGACCTCAATTATCTCTATGAGGACGAGCAGGGCTACGTCTTCATGCATCCCGAATCGTTCGAGCAGATCACCGTGTCGAAGGACATCCTGGGAGACCAGGCGATCTACCTGCAGGAAAACATGTCCTGCAAGGTGAGCACCCACGAGGGCAATCCGATCGCGATCGAGCTGCCGGCGCGCGTGACCCTCGAGATCGTCGAGGCCGACCCGGTGGTCAAGGGGCAGACGGCGTCGTCGTCGTACAAGCCGGCGGTGCTGTCCAATGGTGCGCGGATCATGGTGCCGCCGCATATCGCGTCCGGAACGCGGGTCGTGGTGATGACGGCCGACGGCTCCTACGTCGAGCGCGCCAAGGACTGAGCGCCGCCACCTGGCGAAGACCCGGGCCAATTGCACCGCCGCAAAAAAACGCCCCTCTTCTCGATCGAGAGGAGGGGCGCTTGGCAGTTTGCGCAGGGTGGGAGGCCGGATTTAGGGCGCCGGCACGCCGCCAGGGAGAGCGTTAGGTCAGTGAAATTCTCAACGGATCGACGTGACGTGCCTGACGCCGGCAGCGGCATGGACGGTCGGAGAGCCAGCGAGCGAGCCAATCAGCAAACCGCAGGCTGCGGCGAAACAGAGAAACGCGGCAATCTTGATCCAAGACCATCTCTTGCCGTTCATCTGATGTGCAGCTTGCAGATCCATGATTTCCCGTCGAGCCCCACTTCGTCGATCAGTTATGAGTTTTGTAACCGATAAGTTCTTGTTAGTCTAATGCTGTTGCTTAACTCGCTTAATTGCGAAATCGTAAAGTTTACGTTTCATTTACACTCTCGATCCTCGTTGAATATTGCCACAATTGCGCGGTGAATCGGTTCGGATGCCCTCCCGCTTCCGGCGACGCCGGCACATATCATGTCGCTAGTGCGTGCCACCTTCGGCGGCTATAGGAGGGCTGGGGTGGGCGGCTTCCAGATGCAGTGCCGAGGATCAGGTTCGATGATGCGTCGCAGTACGGGAGTGGCCGGGGCGATCATGCGTGCGTGGGGGATGATTGCGGCGGTGGCTGCCGCGCTGGCGGCTGGCGGTGCGCTGGCTGCCACCGATGCGCCGCCGGCCGATGGCCAGCCGGCTCCGGCGGAGGCTGCCGCGCCGCCGTTTCCGCCGCCTCCCGCCGACGTCCGCGCGGCCAAGGCCTATGCCGTCTTCGACGCCCATTGCGCGGGTTGCCACCAGACCGGGAAGTTGAAGATCCCGGCTCCTGCCCGGCCGATCGCCAATCTGCTGGCGCTGGATGAGGTCGCGCGTCGCGAGGCGCTGGTGCGGCCCGGGCTGCCAGATGCCTCGCCGCTCTATACCGTCATGTTGCGTCAGCACGCCACGATCGAGCTCGACAGCGCTCCCGACGCATCCCAGATCCAGGCGGTGCGCGACTGGATCGCCGATCTGCCGGAACCGGCGGCCAATTGCGATGGCCGGCCGAAGATCAGCCAGCAGGAGATCGAGCAGGCGGTCGCCGGTGTGCTTGCGGCGACCGACGAGCCGAAGCGCAAGGATCTGCGCTTCGTCACCCTCAATCATCTGGCCGACGCATGCGTGCCGCCAAGCGTGCTTGCCGGCTACCGGCAGGCAGTGGCGAAGATCGTCAACACGTTATCGTGGGGCCCGGAGCCGATCCGCCTCGAGGCGTTCGGACCCGACGACACGCTGATCAAGCTCGATCTCAGCGAGTTCGGCTGGGTCGGCGCCCACTGGGACAAGATCGTCCAGGCCTATCCCTATGCCGCGCTTGCCTCGTCCCGGCTGTCGGAGACGACGCGCCGGCAGGTCGGCTCGACGACGCCGGCGGTGCGCGCCGACTGGCTGGCCCACGCCGCGATCGGCACCCAGCTCTATGCGCGCCTGCTCGGGCTGCCCGGCCGCATGGCCAATCTCCAGCGCATTCTGAACGTCGATATCGAGGCCGATATCCGCCACGGCAAGGCACGCCGCGCCGGCCTCGCGCAGTCGGCGGTGATGCGCGCCAATCGGCTCGTCGAGCGCCATCCGACCCGCAATGGCAGCCTCTGGCTCGCCTATGACTTCGCGACTGGCGAAGGTCGGCAGAACCTGCTCGCGAACCCGCTCGGACCGACCGCGACGAGCGTCGTCAAGGTGCCGTTCAAGCACGACGAGACGCGTGCACTGTTCACCCTTCCGAACGGCTTCTTCGCATTCTCGCAGAACGACGCCCGCGGCGACCGGCTCGACACCGCGACCGAGGCGGTGGAGCGCGAGGCGCTATCCTGGCTGGCGGCGACCGGCGGCGCCAGCGGCTGCATGGCGTGCCATCGGCAAGGCCCATTCGCGGTCGTCGACGCGGTGCGTGCGCAGACCGAGGCCGACACCTCGGCGCCTGCCGAGCTCAAGGATCAGATCCTGGCACTCTATGCGCCGCAGGCGGAGACCGATCAGCTCGTTGCCGAGGACCAGGCGCGATACGCCGCCGCCCAGCGCAAGGCAGGCGTCGATCCGACGCTGACGATCGGCGGCCTCGAGCCCGTCACTGCGCTGGCGGCGGAGTACACGGGCGATGTGGGTCTCATGCGGCTTGCCGCCGAGGCCGGGTTGACGCCGGCCCAGACGCGCCAGCGCCTCGACACCCTGCCGCCGGAGCAGTTCCTGCCGGCGAGGCGCATTCTGGCAGCGACCGCCTCGCGAGCGGAGGCCGACCGGATACTGGTCCGGCTGGCGCCGGATGCCGGGGCGGTGGAGGCAGCCGCGGTGCCGCCACCGCCGGCCGAGCCGCTCAACGACCTGGAGCTGATCCTGTGGACGCGGTCGGAGGTCTATGAGGTCGGCCAGCTCGCGACGTTCCATGCCCGCAGCAGCCAGGACTGCCACCTGACGCTGATCAGCCTCGATCGCGCCGGCCAGGCGACCGTGTTGTTCCCGAACGAGTTCGAGCAGAACAATCTGCTGGTCGCCGGCAAGGAATTCACGCTGCCGGCCGAGGGCGCCGCCTATCAGTTCCGCTTGCGCGAGAAGGGCCGCGAGACGCTGGTCGGCGTTTGCCAGACCGTGCTCAAGACGCCCGAGGGGGTCCAGCACGACTTCGAGCGGCAGCGATTTACCATGCTTGGCGACTGGCGGGCGCACTTGGCCCAGTTGCCGCGGCAGGCCGGGCGCGCGCCGACGGCAGTCGAGCCGGCGCGAGGGCGGCAGGCGCGGTCGCGCGGTCGCGCCGCGGCGGAAGCCAAGTCCGAGCAGAAGCCGACGCCGCCGGTCGATCAGCAGGCGCGCGCGGCGATCAGCTACGAGATCCGCTGAAGACGGTGCGGGCCGCAGTCGTTGGGTTTACGATTGGTGGCACGGCGATTGCGACAGTGCGAACGGCGGCGGCGGCATGCGCCCTTTCGGGTCGTGCGGTGGCGACGAGGCGACGGCTGTGATCGAGGCACTTCAGTTGCTGATGGCGGGCGGGACGCGTGCGGCAGCGCTTGTCCTCGCGTCGGCACTGGCGTTGGCAATGGCCTCGAGCGGTCCGGCTGGCGCGCAATCGGGCTCGAAAGGCGCCGTCATCGTGCGTCCGACCGTGATGGCGAAAATCTATATGCGTCCACTGCTGCGAGCCGGGCGCGTCCAGTACTGCCTGAAGGGGCTCGGGCATTACGACGGCCGTATCAACGGACGGATGACGCTCACTACCTTGCGCGGGCTGCGGCGCTTCCGCGACGACCTCCGGTTGAGGTCGGCGGATGTCGAGCAGGATTGGGCGATCCACACTGCGCTTTGGCGGCGGTGCCGCGAGAACTGGGTGGCGCATGGCGGCAGCCTCGACCGCTTCGGCATGGCGGTCGCGGTGCCGGCGGTGGCCAAGGCGGGCGCGACCCGGTCCGGGATGGAAACGTCCTCGGCCAGCATCGGCGGTCCGCCACCGGCGAATTCAGCGGAACCACCTGCCGTCGGCGTGTGCCTCAGCCCCGAGCTTCGCGACATTCTGGGCCGGGCGCATGGACAGCGAATCGCGGTCCCTGCGTGCGAGGCTCCGTGCCTGCCGAAGCCGCCGGCCATCGACAGCGAGGACGCTCAGTCCTACGAGCGCGCGCATGGCTTCTCCTGGTGCAGGTCCTGCATTCCGTTTGCCGGCAATCTCGGTATCGATGACATCACCCGGATCGAGAAGGCCGGCAACCTGACGCTCTGCCCGACGCCGCGTCGCCAGGTTCTCTCCCGCGCGCTAGAGGCGCAAGGATTGATGATCGATCGCCTGCGGGGGACCCGCATCGTGTTCCGTCACGACGTGCTGCCGAGCGAGACCCATGGCGGCTTCGCCGTGATCGTCAGCCTGGCCAATTACGCCAACGGCCTGCCGCAACGCCCAAGGTCCGAGCGCGACGCGGCCGGCATGCATGCGGTCCTGGTCGAGAGGCTCGGCTTCCGCAGCAATCGCGTCATCGAGCTGCGGGATCCGGGCCGGGACGAGCTCGAGGGCATCTTCGGCCGTGCCGGCAGCGCCAAGGGGCTGCTGTCGGAGCGATTGAAGGAGGCTGCGGGAAGCCAGCTCTTCATCTACGTGTCGGGCCTCGGCGCATTCGCCGACGACGACGGTGCGGCCTACATATTGCCAAGCGACGCCGTGCCCCATCGCGAGCGCTCGCGCGGCTTCGCTTTGGAGACGCTCTATCGCAATGCCGCGGCGATCGGTGCCGGCGCGGTCACGATCGTCCTCGAGATGGAGTTTTCCGGTGATCCGCGCGGGGGCCTGGTGCCGCCCAACGCGCCATCGCTGGAGGCAGTGGTGCTGCCGCCTCCAGCCATTCGCGGCTTGACGGTGCTGACGGCGGGTGATCGCGATCAGCGCCTGCTCGAGGATCCGGAGCTCGGCCTGTCGCTGTTCACCCGCCACCTGATCGCCGCCATGTCGGGGCAGGCCGATCTCGCCCCGATCGGCAATGGCGACGGCACCGTCGATACCGCCGAGGCGTTCGTGCACGCGGCGGAACGGACTTCCTACGTCGCACGCAAGGTGTACGGCGTGCTGCAGCGGCCGACGATGTCTCAAGGGCGGCCGAATGCCCTGGTCAGGCTCGGTGCCCAGATCACCCGGCAATAGCCGCGATCAGGCCTCCCGCATCAGGAGCGCCTGCAGCGCATGCATGCCGGCGACGCCGCCGGCGACGAGGCCGGCAAAGGTGAGGAAGGCGCCAGCCGCGAGCGTCGAGACGCCGGTGATGCCCTGGCCGATCGTGCAGCCGAGCGCCATGATGCCGCCGATCCCCATCAGGACCGCGCCGCCCAGATGACGCACCGTGTCGCCGGTATCGTTGAAGGTCGTGACGCGGAACTGGCCCGAGGCCTTGGCCATCGCGAATGCTCCGACGATGGTGCCGAACACAGACGCGACGCCGAACCCAGGCAGGCCGACGACGGTGAACCGCTGCAGCCACTCCAGCGCGTCGCCGGTCGGGCGCACGAACGTGAGCGAGAGCGGCCGCATCGGCTTGTCGGCAAGCTCGTCGAATGCAAGGCCGGTCAAGGCCCAGCCGGCGACGATGCAAAGGCCGACGCCGACGCCCGATGCGATGTGAATTGGCGAGTGCCTGAAGGCGGGCTCGTAGAAGCAGAAGGCGAGCACGATGCCGACGATCAGGGCCCCGACCAGCAGTTGCGCGGCGCCGGAGTGCGGTTGCAACAGGGCGTCGGCGAGATCGGGCAAGCCCTGGGTCGGCGTCGGCAGCATCAGCGAGGTCGCGGATTCGAGCGTGACGCGAAGTGGGCCAAGCAGACCGGTCATTGCCGTGTAGGCCGCGATACCCAGGATCACGAGCGTGAGCAGGGAGCGCAAGTCGCCGCCGCCGACGCGGGCGAGATTGCGGGTGGCGCAGCCGCCGCCAAACACCATGCCGAAGCCGAACAAGGCGCCGCCGGCGAGATTGCCCAGCCAATTGAGCGCGGGCGCGAGATACATCGATTTTGACAGATCGACGACGCCGGCCCAGGCCAGCCACTGCGTGCCGATGATCGCCACGGCGCCCGACAACAGCCAGGCGCGGAAGCGGCGGTAGTCGCCAAACGACACCACGTCCGACAGCGAGCCCATGGCGCAGAAGTTCGTCCGGAAAACGATCGCGCCGAGCGCGAGGCCGATGACGAACCCACCGATGGTGAGGCTCCAGGGGGCATGGATGGCGATGTAGTCGCGCAAGCGGTCAGTCTCCGCCGTTTTTGGCCTTGGTTGTATCCAGATAGTCCCAATTCGGGGACATCATCAAGCATGCGGCAACGATTCCGGCGCCATCGGTCTTTACAGCCGGGCCGACCGGCCCTATGTCAGCCCTCAGCCAAGCACCACGGCAATGCCAATTCCGTTGCGCGGCCCCCACTCTTGAGCGCTATCCGATCGATCACGATCGGGTCTCCTTGACCGGCGGAGGTTTCATGCGATGGAAAAATTTGCGTCTGCCGTAGCCTTCCTGCAGCAGCATCAGCCCGATCGCCCGGTGTGGGGAATACGCCCCCAGGCCGCAGGCCGGGCCGCGCGCTGGTTTCTCGCCAACTTCCCGGGCGAGGTCGCCTACGCCTACAAGGCGAACAGCTCGGTGTTCCTGCTCGGTGCGCTGCACGGCGCCGGCATCAAGCAGTTCGACGTCGCATCGATTCCAGAGCTCGAGGATGCTGCGACCATCCCCGGCGTGCTGCTCCACTACATGCATCCGGTGAAGTCGCGGAAATCGATCCGCCGCGCCTATCACGAGTTCGGCGTGCGCTGCTTCGCGCTCGATTGCGAGGAGGAGCTGGAGAAGATCGTCGCCGAGACGTCCCGCGACGGCGTGCCGGCGAAGGATCTGCAACTCTACGTCCGGGTCGCCGTGCCGGCGAAGAACAGCCGCATTCCGCTCGAGCGCAAGTTCGGTGTCACCGGCGTCAAGGCGGCGAAACTGCTGGTCAAGACGCGGCAGGCGGCCGACGAGCTCGGCATCGCATTCCATGTCGGCTCGCAGACGACTACGCCCGACGCCTACACCAATGCGTTCGAGGAGGTGCACCGCCTGATCGTGCGGGCCGGCGTCGTGGTTGACGGCATCGACGTCGGCGGCGGCTTCCCGTCGGTCTATTCCGACAGCCAGCCGGCGCCGCTCGGCTCGTTCATGAACGCGATCCGCGATGGCATGGAGAAGCTGCCGGTGACCGAGGCGTGCCGCCTGATCTGCGAGCCGGGCCGCGCGCTTGTCGCCGAGGCCGAAAGCCTGATCGTGCGGGTCGACCTGCGCAAGGGCAACGATCTCTACATCAACGACGGCAGCTATGGCGCGCTGTTCGATGCGGCGCACCTGGGGTTCGTGTTCCCGACCCGCCTCGTCAGCCGTCCGGCCGAGGAGGCTGGACCGCTGGCGCCGTTCGAGATGTGGGGGCCGACCTGCAACTCGATCGACCGGATGCGGGGGCCCTTCATGCTGCCGGCGGGCATTCGCGAGGGCGACTACATCGAGATCGGCAACCTCGGCGCCTACGGCCGCGCGATCGCCAGCCGCTTCAACGGTTTCGGCAAGTACGAGGAGGTCATCCTGCTCGACGAGCCGATCGCCAGCGTCTACGACGCCAGCGCGGCACGGGTTGCGAGGAGCGGCTGAGGCGATGGCGGACAAGTCGGCTGCGCTCGACTATCTTCCCGGCGAGCGGTCCTATCTTGATCCGCTGCGCCTCGATGCCGGCCGCCCGCACGATGCCCGCGCGGTGGTCATCCCGTTCGGCCTCGAGGCGTCTGTCAGCTACGGCTCGGGCACCGCGCGCGGCCCGGCGGCGCTGATGGCGGCGAGCCAGCAGCTCGAGCTGTTCGACGAGGAGCTGTGGCGCGAGCCCTATCTCGACTACGGCGTCGCCGCGATCGCCGAGCCGAGGATCGCCGAGCCGGTATCGGCGGCGCTCGATCAGCTCGAGGGGCTGGTCGAGGCGGTGCTCGCGGCCGGCAAGTTCCCGTTCGTGATCGGTGGCGAGCATTCGCTGACCGCCGGTGCGATCCGCCCGTTTGCCAAGCGCCACAAGGATCTAGTCGTCCTGCAGTTCGACGCCCATGCCGACCTGCGCGACGGCTACCTCGGCGAGCATTTCTCGCACGCCGCCGCGATGCGCCGGGTGCTGGACTTCGACCACGTCTCGATGGTGCAGGTTGGCATCCGCGCGATCTCCTCGGGCGAGGTCGAGTTCCTGGAGGCGAACCGCCACCGGCTGCAGGTCCACTGGGGCAAGGACCAGGCGCGCTGGGATATCGAGGAGATCGTGAAGCCGCTGCGCGGGCGTCCGGTCTACATCACCTTCGACATCGATGCGCTCGACGGTGCGGTGATGCCGGCGACCGGCACGCCGACGCCTGGCGGGCTGCAGTATCTGCACGCGCTCGCGATCCTGCGTCGCGCCTGCGAGGTGGGCAACATCGTCGGCGCCGATCTGGTCGAGCTCGCCCCGATCGATGGCTTCCACGCCTACGACTACATGGCCGCCGCGCTCAGCTACAAGATGCTGAACTACGCGTTGAGCGGCACGGGTGTCCGAGCCGGCGCGCCGAGGCGTTGAGGGGCTGACAATCGGCGCATTGGGCCGCTGCCTATCAACTCGCGGGTCGAAGCACCGGCAGGCAGCGAAGCGGCGGCCAAGCTCTCAGATGAGGTATCGCGCGATCGGGCGCACTATCCGCGCCCGATCGATCTCGTGGTCACACCATCTTGCCCATGATCTTCTTCATCTCGTCGAAGGTGAAGGCGCGCAGCGTCTCGGAACGCACGTTGCCGCGCGACGCGACGCTGAGCGACAGGGCGGTGGCGGTCTCGTCGTCGGGCGCCTCGCAGATCGCCACGACATCGTGCGCGCCAAGCGTCCAGTAGACTTCTTTCACGGTTGCGCCGGTTTTGGCCGCCATCTGCTTGAAGGCTTCGGCGCGCTCGATCGTCTGCTTGACGTTCTTGATCCCCTGGTCGCTGAAGTTGGCAAGAACGACGAATGTCGGCATTGGAACCTCCATGGTTACTTGCGCGCAGTTGCCCCGCTCGCCTCGTCGTCGCTCCTAGATGGAGCGCGAAAATGCCAGGTATTGGATCTTGCTCTCGACGCCGCCGACGCCGTCGACGGCGCGCACGCGCCGAACGATATCGGCGATTACGTGCTCATCGCTGATCGCTCCCGACAGCGTCACCTTGCTGTTCTTGACCTGCGCGTCGATGCCAATGACGTTGTAGCTGGCGCCGAAATGCTCGCTGAGCATCGAGGTCACCCGCGCCATGATCAGCTGGTCCATGAGCTCGGCGCGCGAATACTCGGTCTCGCGGAATGTCTCGCTCTCGCACATCCGCGCGATATGCGCGACACAATCCTCCGGCGGCACGCGGGAGGTGTTGAGCGTGATCGCATAGAGCGAGGCATCCATCCAGTCGACGCCGAACATGCGCTGCATCGTACCGTTGTGGGCGGCGTCGTTGCGCTCGATCTCGCGGCGGGCGGAGGCCGGGTCGGCGATGCCCATCCGCTTCATCAGCACTCGCGTGCGAAACCTTATCGGCGCACAGATGCGGACGCTGACGATATGGGGCACCGAGCGCAGCAGGTAGCAGGCGCCCCAGCCGCGGATCAGCACGTTGCCCTTGGCGGCAAGCTCGAGTATCTCCTGTGCCGTATAGCGCGACATGTTCTTCTGGTTGATGCGCCAGCGGGTCAGAAGCGATGCCTCGCCCTCCAGGAACCGATGGACCTCGCTCTCGCGCAGGCCTGAGCGCTCGGCGATATCATGCTCCACCAGCTCATGGTGAACGACCTGCAGCCCGAGCCGATTGGCAAGACCGGCGGCCACATCCTTGCCCAGGGTGGCCATTTCCCGAGTCATTGCGATGACTGCCATGACTGCCTCCTCGATCGGGGATGACAGCGACCGCCAATGCGGCGTTCTGCGACCCCGCCAACACTCGGTCTGAGGCACCGGCAGAGATGTCACTGCCAAACGATGCCGAAGATCCAAGAGCTATTTATCAAGCGTGTCCGTTGCCGCCGGATCATGTGGCGTCGATCAAATGCCCGGCGCAAATCGAGACCCGGCAGAATTGCTGAACCCTACCGGGCTTGTTTCACTTCAAGCAGGATCACGCCCACCATCGAGCCCCCGCGATGACCTTGCCTATCAGTGAAGCGCCATTCGAAATGCGGCGCTGTCTCGCTCAGCCACGCATGCGCGCGGCCGTCAGAAACTGACCCCGCATCGTTGCGGGTTCAGCGGTGATTGCCCGGTGGAGTCATGCTCCCTCCGCTGGCTGTGAATTTCGCGTCGCGACGGTCGCATCATCGTTTGCGCCGGAACCTGCCGGTTGCCAGCAGCTGCAAGTCTCGACTTCACCTGCTTGGCGGGAATAGCGGCCGTCCGACATTAAACTGACGCCAATTCGTCAATTCTTCAAGTTCAAACGCAAATCCATAACTAATCTTGATCATCGCGGGCCATGACTTCCGATCATCGGAACATTCCGTCATTCGCGCCCTGTCCCCACCGAAGCGGATCGCGCCCGCAGAAATGCCTCCATGTGGAAGCGTGCCTGTTCCGCGCCGTAGGCGTGGCCGGTACCAATCGGACATGCCCGTCGCGCGCGGCAGCCGAGATCCATGCAATCGGCGCCGGACGCCGACGCGATGTGCTGCGCGCATCCGGCAACGTCGTAGCCGGCGCCGGTGAACGCGCCGACCGGGCAGGCGGTGAGACAGGGCCTGCTGGTGCAGGTGGTGCAGGGACTGGGACGCTCGTCGCGGGGCGGCAGGTCGATCGCCTCGGCAAACAGCAGCGCCGCGCGATAGGCGTGCCACAGCCCGTGGTCGGGGTGGATCAGCAGGCCAAGCGGCGAGGGATGCACTGCTTCCGCCCGCTGCGCCCAGCGCTGGAACGGCCAGTAGGGTGGCCCACCGAACGGGTAGAGCGGCTGCGCGCCGAGCCGGGCCGCGAGCTCGGCGACCACGCGGCGGGTCCACCGGTCGAGGCGATCGCTACCCGTTCTGCCCTCCGGCGAGGCTGCAAAGGCAGGCCACATCGAGCCGCCAACATTGCCGAGCAGGATCACGGTGGCGACTGCGCGGCCGCCCGCAAGCGATGGCAGCGCGTCGTCGGCACACGGCGCAAATCCGCCGCGGACCGCCAGGCCGACGGCGGCAGCTGCCGCGGCGATGGTGGCGAGGTCGGTCAACGGATGCGCTTCTCGATGCGCCGGTCGGGAATGAGCCAGAGCAGCGCGACAACCGCATAGAGCAGGCACGATATCCACGGTTCGACGAACGCGAGGCCGATGCCGGCGAGATAGAGCACCGGCGAGATCTTGCCCTTGAGATCGGTGCCGAGCGCGGTCGCCAGCAACGAGCCCGGCCCGCTGACCTTGATGATCGTCGTCTGCAGGATGACGTAGGCGATCGCCGGCATCAGCAACGTCACGCCGTAGACCGCGACGGGCAGCATCGCAAACCGGTTCTCGCCCATCCATCCGGTCGAGAACGGGATCAGCGACAGCCAGAACAGCAGGTGCATGTTGGCCCACAGCACCGCGCCGCTGACCTTATGGGCCGTGTACATCATGTGGTGATGATTGTTCCAATAGATCGCCACGTAGATGAAGCTCAGCACATAGCTCGAGAAGACCGGCAGCAGCCCTGCGAGATCGCTCCACGCGGCGCCGTGCGGCACCTTGAGCTCGAGAACCATGATCGTGATGATGATGGCGATGACGCCATCGCTGAATGCAAGGAGCCGCTCCTTCTGCACCGTCCCGACCTCCGCATACCCACGTCCGCCCGACCTCGATCAGCGTTTGCATCGGCGCCGGACATCCTGCAAGCTCGATCTCGATGCTGCGATGGCGGCGTAGCAGGGAGAAGGGCGCTTCTTGCATGCCCCACAATTGTCGCACAACGACCGGAGCCTGGCATGCGCACCAACCTCTCGATCAACGGCGACCGCCTGTGGAGCACGATCGCGGCGTCGGCGAGGATCGGCACCGGACCGAAGGGCGGCTTGCGGCGGCTGACGCTGACCGACGACGACAAGGCGATGCGCGATCTGTTCGCGTCGTGGGCACGCGAAGGCGGCTTCAAGCTCACCGTCGATCGGCTCGGCAACATGTTCGTGCGCCGCGAAGGCGGCGAGCCGGCGCTGCCGCCCGTGATCATCGGCAGCCATCTCGACACGCAGGCCTCCGGCGGCCGCTTCGACGGCATCCTGGGGGTGCTGGGCGGCCTCGAGGTGCTGCGCACGCTCGACGATCTCGGCTTGAGGACAAAGCGGGCGATAGAGGTCGTCAACTGGACCAACGAGGAAGGCGCGCGGTTCTATCCGCCGATGATGTGCTCGCTCGCGTTCTCGGGCGCGGCAACCGTCGACTGGGCCAACGACAGGCTCGACAAGGAAGGCCGCCGGTTCGGCGACGAGCTTGCCCGCATCGGCTATGCCGGCGCCGCCGCCGTCGGCGGCCGCAAGCTCGACAGCTACTTCGAGCTGCACATCGAGCAGGGCCCGAAGCTCGACGCCGCCGGCATCAAGATCGGCGTCGTCACCGGCGGCTTCCCGACCCGCGGCATGCGCATCGAGATCACCGGCGAGACGGCGCACGTCGGCCCGACCGCCATGGCCCGACGGCACAATGCCCTGGTCGCCGCCAGTCACGTTGCCGTGGCGATCGACGAGATCGGCTGGCGCTATGCCCATGCCGAGGCCAAGACCACCGCCGCGCGGCTCGACCTGTGGCCAAATCTGCCCGGCATCATCTCGGAGCGCGCGACGCTGTTCTGCGATCTGCGGCACCCCGAGCCTAGCGAGCTCGATAAGATGGTCGCCGAGCTCGAGACGGCGTTGCCCGACTGCGCGCGGCGCGGCCGCTGCGCCGTCGCGATCGGCGAACGCTGGGGCTTCGGCGTGATGGATTTCGATGCCGGCCTGATCGGCCTGATCCGGCAGGCGGCGGCGGAGCTCGGCCATGCGACCATGGATATCAAGTCGGAAGCCGGGCACGACAGCTACAACATAGCCACCATCTGCCCGGCGGCGATGATCTTCACGCCGTGCAAGGACGGCATCAGCCACAACGAGGCCGAGGACACGACGCTGCAGGATACGATGCCGGGTGCCAACGTGCTGCTGCACGCGGTTCTCGCCCGCGCCAACCGTTGATATGGATGCCGCCGCGCACCAGCGGTCGGTCCGACGGGCTTGCTAGGCGCGGCCGAGGGGGCTATCCCGCTCGCAGACGCTTCTACAACCGATTGGATTCGATGCGGGGCAGTGCATGAACCTCGACAAGCTGAAGACCACCGCCGGCGTGGACGTGCGCGGCAAGCGCGTACTGGTGCGCTGCGATCTCAACGTGCCGGTCGCCGATGGCCGGGTGACCGACGCCACCCGCCTGCAGCGGCTGGTCAACGGCCTCAAGGACCTGTCTGGCCGCGGTGCCAAAGTGATCGTGCTGTCGCACTTCGGGCGGCCGAAGGGCGTCGATCCGTCGTTGAGCCTGGCGCCGATCGCGGCCGAGCTCGGACGGCTGCTTGGCCGGACCGTCGCATTCGCGCCTGATTGCATCGGCGAAGCGGCGGTGAAGGTGGTCTACGCCATGCAGCCGGGCGATATCGCGGTGCTGGAGAACCTGCGCTTCCACAAGGGCGAGGAGAAGAACGACGCCGGTTTCGCCAAGGCGCTGGCCTCGCTCGGTGACATGTTCGTCGGCGACGCCTTCTCCTGCGCCCATCGCGCGCACGCCTCGACCGAGGGGATCACGCACCTGCTGCCGTCCTATGCCGGGCCGCTGCTGATGGAGGAGATCGGCGCGCTGAGAGCCGCTCTCGACCAGCCGAAGCGGCCGACCGCGGCGGTGGTCGGGGGCGCCAAGGTGTCGACCAAGATCCCGGTGCTGGAGAACCTGCTCGCCAAGGTCGACAAGCTGATCATCGGCGGCGGCATGGCGAATACCTTCCTGCACGCGCAGGGCATCGCCGTCGGCAAGTCGCTGTGCGAGCCGGATTTCGCCAAGACCGCGCTCGACATCATCACTGCTGCCAAGGCGCGCGGCGCCGAGATCGTATTGCCGGTCGACGTGGTGGTGGCGCGCGAGTTCAAGGCGGGCGCGGCCGCGACCACCGTCGACGTCAACGCCTGCCCGCCGGATCAGATGATCCTCGATGTCGGCCCCCGGTCGGTCGCACAACTGACCAGGGTGCTCGAGGGATGCCGGACGCTGTTGTGGAACGGGCCGCTCGGAGCATTCGAGATCGAGCCGTTCGGCACCGGCACCTTCGCCCTCGCCAAGGCCGCCGCAAGCCTGACCAGGGCCGGTAAGCTGGTCTCGGTGGCCGGCGGCGGCGATACCGTCGCCGCCCTCAACGCCGCCGGCGTGACCGACGATTTCAGCTACGTCTCGACCGCCGGCGGCGCCTTCCTCGAATGGCTCGAGGGGCGCGAGTTGCCCGGCGTTGCCGCATTGACGAAAGGCTGAGCGATGAGCCGGAACTGGCCCAAAGCCGTTGTCTTCGATCTCGACGGCACGCTGGTCGACAGCGCGCCCGACATCGCCGAGGCGCTCAACATCGCGATGGCGCCGCTCGGCGCCCAGAGCTTCTCGGCGGCCGATGTGGTGAAGCTGATCGGTGGCGGCGCCATGGCGGCGATCGATCGGGCGCTGATGCTGGCAAGCCTCGAGGCCGACGCGGCGCAACGCCAGGAGATCTTCGTAACGTTCATGGGCGCATACAAGTCGGTGTCCGCCCGCGGCAATGGGTTGTTTCCGGGAGCGCAGCAGCTGCTCGGCGGCTTGAACGCGCAGGGCGTCGCCTGCGGCATCTGCACGAACAAGGCCGAGGAGGTCACCGCGGTGGCACTGAGGGCACTCGGCATCGCCCACCACTTCCGCTCGATCGTCGGCGCGTCCGACCGGCTGCCGCGCAAGCCCGACGCGGCCATGCTGCGCGCCAACATGGCGGAGTTGGGCGTCGGCCCCGACGCCACGGTGATGGTCGGCGACAGCCCGGCCGACCACGGCATCGCGCGCGCCGCCGGCGTGCCGGTGATCCTGGTCGATTTCGGCTACACTCATACTCCGGTACGGGAGCTCGGAGCCGATGCGGTCGTGTCGCGTCTAAGCGAGATCCCGGAGGCGCTGCGGGCGATTGCCGGCCGGGTATGAAGCAGCAGGGTGACGGCAAGGTGAATTGCCGGCGGCGGGCCTGGCTCTTAAAGGCATGGAAGCCGTTGCCGGCGGAGTATTGAGTGACCCGTCGATGGCGGCTGGCTCCGCGAAGCGGTGTCGCCATCGACCAGCAAATGAGCCTTCATGTTTGCCGACCTGAATATCTACCTGGGCGTGGCGTTGGCGGGGCTGGCGAGCTTCCTGTCGCCATGTGTGCTGCCGCTGGTGCCGCCGTACCTCGGCTATCTGGGTGGCACGACCGTCAGCCAGAGCGCGGTCGAGGACGGGATCTCGCCGCAGGTTTGGCGGCGCATTGTGCTCGGCTCGCTGTTCTTCGTCGCCGGTTTCTCGACCGTGTTCGTCAGCCTCGGCGCCGGCGCCTCCGCGTTCGGCGGGCTGATCGCCACCTACAAGGGCCAGCTGTCGATCGCGGCCGGCATCGTGATCATCCTGTTCGGCCTGCACTTCCTGGGCTTGCTCAAGATCCCGCTGCTCTACAAGGAGGCGCGCTACCACACCGATATCAGGGGCGTGAGCCTGGCCGGCGCCTACGTCATCGGTCTCGCGTTTGCATTCGGGTGGACGCCGTGCGTCGGGCCGGTGCTGGCGACGGTTCTCGCGGTCGCGGCGAACGAGGGTAGTGCGGGCGCCGGCGCGCGGCTGCTGGCCGCCTACTCGCTTGGCCTCGGCGTGCCGTTCGTCCTGGCGGCGATCGCGATCCGGCCTTTCCTGTCGTTCCTGCAGCGCTTCAAGCGGCACCTGGGCACGATGGAGAAGGTGATGGGGGTGGTGCTGGTCCTGACCGGCATCGCCATTCTCAATGTGTTCCCGTGGTTCAGCCTGTCGGCGCTCGCCCAGTGGACGCTCGAGACCTTCCCGGGGCTCGGTGCGGTCGAGGAATGGTTCACCTCCAAGTCGCTGCAGACCGATATCATGAAGCAGACGCTGCCGAAGCAATGACCCAGCACATTCCTGCCGCCCTCACCATCGCCGGCTCGGATTCTTCCGGTGGCGCCGGTATCCAGGCCGACCTCAAGACGTTTTCGGCATTTGGCGTCTACGGCGCGAGCGCGATCACCGCGCTTACCGCCCAGAACACCACCGGAGTGACTGGTGTGCACGCCGTGCCGGCCGATTTCGTCGTGGCGCAGATCGATGCCGTGCTGGCCGACCTCGAGATCGGCGCGATCAAGACCGGAATGCTGGCGAATGCCGCCATCGTTACCGCGGTGAGCCGGCGCCTGGAAGCGGCGCGCGAGATCCCGGTCGTGGTCGATCCGGTGATGGTAGCGACCAGCGGCGCCAATCTGCTCGACGCCGATGCGATCGACGCAGTGCGCCGGCAGCTGATCCCGCGCGCCACGCTCATCACGCCCAACTTGCCCGAAGCGGCGCGGCTGCTGGGCGAGGGCGAGGCATCGAGCGAGGATGCGATGGCGAGGCAAGCCGTCGCGTTACAGGCAATCGGAGCAAAAGCCGTCCTGATCAAGGGCGGGCACGGCACCGGGCCGCTGGCGGTGGACCTGCTGGCGGTCGCGGATCGCTTGCTCACCCTCAGGCGGCCCCGGATAGAGACCAGCTCGACCCATGGCACTGGTTGCACGCTGTCAGCAGCCGTCACGGCCCTGCTGGCGGCGGGCGCTTGCCTCGAAAATGCCGTCGACCGCGCCAAGACTTTCGTGTGGAACGCGCTCGACAGCGGCCGTGACCTGGGGCTCGGCGCCGGTCATGGACCGGTCGATCACCTTTACTCGATCAGGAGATTTCCGCCGCCAGTGTGAGTAGCGTCCGATCTGGCTTGACCCGCCCGCCGACTTGCCGTTCCGTGGCCCCGGGCACGAGTCGCGGGGATCGTTGCATTCAGACAACGGTCGATCGGCGCTGGATGCGCTAGGTTGACGGCGGTGCCTGGGGGCATGCGGGCCGGGAGGACACGGGAAATGCGTTCGAAACTGATTTCGACGGCAGCTGTGACGGCGGCGTTTCTGGTTACCGGAGTGACGACCACGGCGGCGCCGATCAACGATCTGGCCGGACGCTGGTCGGGCTGGGGCTCGATCACCATGGCGACCGGGGCATCCGAGCAGGTGAAGTGCATCGCGACGTATTTCGTCGAGGGAGGCGGATCGCACGTGAAGCAGAACCTGCGCTGCGCGTCGTCGAGCTACAAGATCGATGCAACGGCGAAACTCAATCACGCCAATGGCCAGCTCAGCGGCGAGTGGGAGGAGAAGACCTACGCCGCGATCGGTTCCGTCGCTGGACGCTTCACCGGCAACGGCTTCAACGTGTCGATCAAGGGCAACACGTTCTCGGCGGCGATGGCAGTCACCACCACGAACTGCAAGCAGTCGATCAGCATCACGCCGACCGGCTTCGAAATTTCGCGGATCAGCATCGGCCTCGACAAGTGCTGATACGAGATGACGGCCGGCGGGCCGGCCAGTCACTGTGGCCGAGCGGCATCGCTGCAACGCCCGATGTTACGCGAATGGCACCATCAGGGTTGAATGACCGGGGAAGGTCTGGCAACTAACAACTGTCAGCGCGCGGTTGTTGAGGCTCGGGGCTTGGGCAACCTGCAGCGCGAATACGGGGAAGGCGACAAATCGGTGTGGGGACACCTGTTTGCGCCAAAAAACTGAACCGGTCCGACTTCGTCGGACCGGTTTTTCGTTGTGCCGGCGATTGATCCGATCCGCGGCTCCATCTGATCAGAGACGGTGCCGGCAAATCGATCAGATTTGAGAAAAGTGATTCGCCGCCATCGATGGCGTGGCGAGCGAAGCACACTATGCCCGAATTCCGGGCAGCAACGACGCAGCGCGGCCATTCCGGAATTGCAACTGTGTCAGTTCCTTGACTACAAAACATGACGGGGAGTGGGCGCTGGCGATCGTGCAAAGCCGACGCTAGTGGCGTAGTCGAGGGGGATGTTATGGTAAGGTTGTGTAAGCGCGTTACGCTTATCAGCACGGCGGCGGCAGTGGCCGTCGCCACGGGCGCGACCGCCGCACTTGCGGGTGGCTTCGCCATTCGCGAGCAGTCAGCGGAGAGCCAGGGCGCCTCGTTTGCGGGCAACGGCGCCGGCACCGGGCTCGGTGCCATGTACTGGAACCCCGCCGCCGCGGCCAACAAGAGCGGTCCGGGCATCAACACCGAATCAAACTACAGCTTGATCATCCCGCAAGCGAGCCTGACGGTCAACTCGATCTCGGGTCCAGCGGCCGGGACTCGCTGGGCCCGGCCTTTGGCGCCGCGCCGAACTCCAGCGATATCGCGAACCTGGCGCTGATCCCGGCCAGCTACGCCAATTACCAATTGAGCCCGTCGCTGTTCCTCGGCATGAGCTTGACCTCGGGCTTCGGGCTCAGCACCGAACCCGACACCGGCAATTACGATGGCGCGGTGCTCGGTCGCCGCTCGTCGCTGTTCACCATGGCTGCAGCTCCAACGCTCGCCTACGTCGTCGCGCCGGGCGTGACAGTCGGCGCCGGCGTGCAGGCGAGCTACGCCAAGGGCACATTCAAGTTCGCCACCGGCGTACCGTCCGCGCCCAGCACCTCATTCACGGGCGACGACTACGCTTTCGGCGCTACCGCCGGCGTGATGCTGACGCCCGCCGCCGGAACGCGGATCGGCCTTGGCTGGCGCTCGGCGTTGACGCACGACCTCGAAGGCACGTTCAATCGTCCGGCGGTGCCGGGACTCGGCGTGACGTCGCAGAACTATGCCGCCACCGTCGATGTGAAACTGCCCGACATCGTGACCCTGAGCCTCAATCAGGCCCTGTCGTCCAACATGCGGCTGCTCGGCACCGTCGAGTGGTCGAACTGGAGCCGCTTCAACGAGCTGCGCGTCAAGGACAAGGGTGGCACCATTGCCGACGTGGTGATCGCGGCGGACTGGGTCGACAGCTGGTTCTTCTCGATCGGCGGCGAGTACGACTACAACCGGCAGACGACGCTGCGCGCCGGCGTCGGCTACGAGTGGTCGCCGATCGACGATCCGAAGAAGCGTCTGGTCGGCATCCCCGACAACAACCGTGTGTGGCTGAGCTTCGGCGGCAGCTACAAGCTGACCGAGCTGACGAGCGTCGATCTCGCCTACACCCATCTGTTCGTGGAGGATGCGACCTTCGATCGCAAGAATACCACCGGCTCGCTCAACCTGAAGGGCACGGTCGATGCCTCGACCGACATCGTGTCGGTCGGTTTGAAGACGAAGTTCTGACATCGGCCCGCGTGCTACGCGGGGCTTGTCATTCGACAGCAGGAGTTGGCGGCTGGTCCATTCCGGATCGGCCGCCTTCTTTTTCGGCCCAGCGACCAGGAGTTGACCGCGAGGAACGATTTGCCGTCTACTGCCGGGCGACAGACGCCAAACAATCCACCGAGGCCGAAGGCCGCGTTCGCGCGCGCGTCCGCCCGGAAACAAGGATCGCATTCATATGCATGAAGGGCTCCCCACCTTCGACGACGTCGCCAGTGCCGCCGAGCGCCTCGAAGGCTTGGCCGTGAAGACGCCACTGATCGAGCATCCGGCGCTGAATGAACGGACCGGCGGGCGAATCCTGCTCAAGGCCGAGAGCCTGCAGCGCGTCGGGGCGTTCAAGTTCCGCGGCGCCTACAATGCGGTCTCGAGGGTCGATCGGACAGCGTTTCCAGGCGGCGTGGTGGCCTGCTCATCTGGCAATCACGCTCAGGGCGTCGCCGCCGCCGCCACCCTGTGCAAGCTGCCGTCGATGATCGTGATGCCTGCAGACGCGCCGCAATTGAAGATCGCCCGCACCAAGGCATTCGGCGCCGAAGTACGGCTCTATGATCGGCAGAACGAGGATCGCGAGGCGATCGCGCGCCGCTTTTGCGACGAGCGCAAGGCCGCATTCGTGCACCCCTACGACGATCCGCACGTCATGGCGGGGCAGGGCACGGCCGGGCTCGAGCTGATGGCGCAGGCGAAGGCGGCCGGCGCCAATCCCGATGCGGTTCTGGTGTGCTGCTCGGGCGGCGGTTTCGCGACCGGGGTGGCGCTCGCCGTCAAGCAGGCCAATCCGGCGACGGATGTCCATACCGTCGAGCCGGCCGGCTTCGACGATTTCGCCCGGTCGCTGGCCAGCGGCAAGCGCGAGAAGAATGCGCGCATGGCCGGATCGATCTGCGATGCGCTGATGGCGAATTCGCCGGGCGAGCTGACTTTCGCCGTGGCCCAGCGCACGATCAAGAGCGGACTGGTGGTCACCGACGAGGAAGCGCGCGCCGCGATGCGCTTTGCCTACCACGAACTGAAGCTGGTGCTGGAGCCGGGCGGCGCTGCCGCGCTGGCCGCGGTGCTCGCCGGCAAGCTGCCGACGCAAGGCCGCACGATCGTGTGCGTTCTGTCGGGCGGCAACGTCGACCCGAAGGATTTCGCGGAGATCATCGCGGTGGCGGCCTGAGGAAGTCCTTTCAGGCCGGGCTCTTGCCCATTGGGTTCGCTTCGAGCGAGATCGTCTGCAGGATGCCGTCGAGCTTGACGAGGGCTGCCTCCAGGCTCGCCGCAACGTCCTTGGCGCGCTTGGATTGCGCCGCCTGCTCGACACTCCGCGCATAGATCGAGACGGCCTGCCTTGCGATCTGCTCGCAGGCAGCCTGGTCGATCGGTGACGCCTGCAGCGTCCAGGCCATCTGGTGCATCTGCTCGAGCGTCTTCAGCATCTCGCCCGGCGCCGGCTCGTCGGTCGGGACCGCGGGCTTTGCCAGGACACGCGCGCGGGCAGCCGCCATGTCGCTGCGCAAAGTCGAAATCTCGGCCTTGAGCTGGCCGAGCAGCGCCGGCGGCTGGCGCAGCGACGACTGCAGCTTGCCCAGGGCTTCATCGAGGCGTGCGCTGTCGAGCCGGCGCGCCCGGCGGCTATGCTCGGCGAGGAACCAGCGCCCGCGCGCGCTTTCGAGCAGCGCGTGCTCGATCGAATTGTACTCGGCTTCGGCGTCGGCGCCGGCGGGCAGCGCTTGAAGCGAGGAGGCGGGCGTGGTGCTCATGGTTCGGTTTCGCTATGGCTGTGGTCGACCACTCAGGTGCGTGCTCGATGGTCCAGAGATAAGCGATTCGAAAGCGGGATGGGCCGTGGCGCTAGCGGCCGGGGGACAGATTCGGTTGGAAACGGCAATACGGCAGTTCGCTTGGCGCGTCGGTGCGTTCTATGGGGCACAGTTCCTCGTCTATGGCGCGACGCTCCCTTACCTTTCGGTCATGCTCGACGCGCGCGGCTTGACGCCGGCCGAGATCGGACTGATCTCGGCGGTTCCCCTCGTATTGCGGCTGGCGTTGACACCGGCGGTCGCCATGCACGCGGATCGGCGCGGCGGCCACCGGCTGATCATCATCGCCCTGTCGACGGTGGCGTTCGCAGCTACCCAGGCGATCGTGGTGGCGCGCGGATTCTGGCCCCTGCTCTTGAGTGTGGCGGTGTTTCAAGTGGCGCTGCAATCGCTGATGCCGCTGGTCGAGACGATCGCGATGGCTGGCGTGCGCCGCTGGGGCCATGATTACGGGCGCATGCGGCTGTGCGGGTCGGTGACGTTCATCCTGGCGACATTCGCCGGGGCCTGGCTGATCGATTGGCGCGGCGCCGAGGTGATCGCCTGGCTGCTGGTCACGGTGACTGGAGCGACGCTGGCGGCGGCGCTGGCGCTGCCCGGCGTCGATCTGGCGGCGCAGGGCGTTGCCCGGCCCCGGCTGCGATCGAATGCCGCCATCGAGCTGCTGGCGTCGAGGCCGATGCTGCTGTTCCTCCTGGCCACCGGCGCGGTGCAGTCGGCCCATGCCGTCTTCTACGGGTTTGGCGTGCTGCATTGGCGGGCGTACGGGATCGCGTCCGGCTGGATCGGCTTCCTCTGGTCGCTCGGCGTGGTTGCGGAGATTGCCTTGTTCTGGTGGTCGGCCAGGGTGATGGCGCGCTTCAGCCCCGCGGATTTGTTGCGGCTCGGCGCGGCGGCGGCAGTGGTGCGGTGGTCGCTGATGGCGTTCGACCCGCCGCTGGCGGTGCTGCTCGCGCTGCAGGTGCTGCATGGATTGACCTACGGCGCGAGCCATCTCGGCGCGATGCATTACATCAAGGCGAGCGTGCCGGATGCGCACGCCGGTACCGCGCAGGCGCTCTATACGACGGTCTGCGCCGGCGGCATGGGCGCGGCGATGGCGCTGGCGGGGATTGCCTACGGGCATTTCGCGGGCAAGGTCTATCTCGCCATGGCACTGCTTGGACTGGTCGGCCTGGCGGCGGCACACCTGCTATGGCGCATCGATGGCAGCACCGAGCCGGGCGGGCGATGACCGGCTCTTATCAGCTCAACCGACCGCTGGCATGGGCCAGGAACAGGTAGACCCGCCCGGTGTCGGAGACGACCTGGCCGTGGGTCAGGCGACCGGACGGATCGCGGCGGTCGCTCTCCATCAGGATGCGCTCGTAGTCCACGAGGTAGCGATTGACCGTCTGCTGGAAGTCGAGGTCGGAGCGATAGCGCCGGGAGATCTCGTCGAAGGCGGCGCGCCCGTCGACCGTATAGATGCTGCGCACCATCACGCCGCGCTGGCCGCCCCGGTAGCGCGACCAGATCGCCGACGCGGTAGCCTGGTCGAGGGCACGCGACACCACATCGATGTTGAGACCGCTGCCGTGCGCAGCGGCGGCCGGTGGCACCGGCCGATCGGGTGCCGGCAGGCGAGCGGGCTGCGGCGCCATCGCCTCCTCTTCCGACGAGGCCCGCGCCAGCAGATCGCCAAGTGACCAGTTGCCGCGTCCATCGCCGCCGCCGGCGCCCACGGCCGCTGCGGTTGGCAGCGCCACCGCCGTCGGCTGTGTCGCCTGACGCTGGCCCAACTCCTGCGCGAGGCTATTGCCGAGCGTGCTCAGCGCGCGGGCGCCGTCGCGCGGCGGCATCGGGTAGTTGATCGAGCCGAGCGATGACGGCTGGGCTGGCGGCGGGGCCGCCGGCGCGGCGACGTCGCGGCGCGCGGCCTCGCGGCTGGTCAGGCTGGAAAGCTGCTCGAGGGCGCGCAGCTGATCGCCGAGCGCGCGCCGCATGGCATCGGTGCTTTCGCGCGTCGCGGTCGGCAATTCCTGCACCTGGGCGCGGATGCGCGCCTGCTCGGCCTCGAACTCGCTCGCGACCGCCGCGGTACGATCGCGCAAATGGCTGGACGTGGCGGTGAACTGCTCGGTCAGGCTGCCAAGCTGCTGCGTGACTTCCTGCGACACGTTCGAGAATTTCGAGCGCAAGTCGTCGAGCGCGCGGTCGGCCTGGCTCGAGGCATCGTGCCGCAGCCGCTCGATCTCCTCGATCGTCGAGCGCGAGCGCGCCTCGGCGCCGCTGGCGAGCTCCTGCGCGATCTGGCGGGCACGTTGCTCGGCCTCGGTGAGCGAGCCTTCGAGTGTGCTCGAATAGCCCTGCATCACCTGGCGGGCACGCTGCTCGGCCTCGGTGAGCGAGCCTTCGAGCGTGCTCGAATAGCCCTGCATCACCTGGCGGGCACGCTGCTCGGCTTCGGTGAGTGAGCCTTCGAGCGTGCTCGAATAACCCTGCATCATCTGGCGGGCACGCTGCTCCGCCTCGGTGAGCGAGCCTTCGAGCGTGCTCGAATAGCCCTGGATGACGCGTGACAGATCCTCAGCCTTGCCCGACATGCGGTCGAGCGTCTGGCCGAGCTCGGCCTGCCGGTTCTGCAGCGTGAGATCGATCTTGTAGTTGGCGGTCTCCAGTGCGTTGGCGGCCTTCATGATCGCCTGGCCCTGGTTCTCGAACCGGTTGGTGACACCGTTGATCTGGCCGAGCAGGTTCTCCGAGACGTTCTTGAGCAGATCGGATTGGCCGGCCAGTCCCTCGATCGCCTTGAGCGACTGCTTGGTGATGTTCTCGCTGGTCCGCCGTACCGCGTGGATGCCGTGCATCAGCGTCTCGTCGAGCTCGACGGCCTTCCGGCCGATCGTCTCGGTCATGTTCCGGGCATGCTTCTCCATGGCGGCGGTCAATGCATTCGCGCGCTCGCCGACGGCGCCGTCGATCGCCATCGTGGAACGCAGGATCGACTCGTCGAACAGCCGCAGGCGTTCCGTAAACGCATTGTCGAGGGTCTTGGTCCGCTCGATCAGCTGCATGTCGAGTGCCTGCGCGCGGTTGGCGAGCGTCGTATCGAGCGCCCGGGCATATTCCTCGAACACCGTCTGCAGCGTTTCGGTGCGGCCGCCAATGGTGCCGTCGATCTGCTCCATGTAGCCGGAGAGCAGCTTCTCCATCTGCTCGCTGCGATGGCCGAGCGCGCCGCCGAGCGCGCTGGTGTAGGTCTCGATCACGGTCTGCAGCTGGCCGCTGCCGGCACCGAGCACCGACTGCAGCTGCGCCGCGCCGCTGCCAATCACCTGCTGCAGCTGCTCGGCGCGGCCGCCCAGCGCTGTCTCGAACTGGCTGGTCTGGGTCGAGATCGCCGTCTCGAGCTGGGTCAGGTTCTGGCCGGCGCCCTCGATGATGCGGGCAAGCTTGATCTGCTGGTTCGCGAGCGTCTCGATCAGGCCCGGCACCTCGGAGCCCAGCGTGCGCAGCGTCTCGGAGACGCGATCGCCGGTCGTCAGCAATGCGTTGCGCTCGCCGGCGAGCTCCTGGATCAGCGAGCGGATCTTGCGCTCGTTCTCCTCGTATGATCGCTCGAGCGCGGTGACCTCGTTGTGGACCAGCGCCTCGAGCTCGCCGGCGCGGCCGAGCGCCCGCGACACCGCGTCGTTCATGAACGACACCTGCCGCCGCACCGCCTGGCCGAGCGAGGCGACCGTCTGCTCGGCCATCCGATCCGGTTCGGCGAGCCGCACCGCGACCTCGGTCATCGCCGTCGAGCGCAACTTGAGCTCCTCGGTGCGCCAGGCGAGAAGTGCCAGGAACCAGAACAGCGCGATCGGCCCCAGCAGGGTCGCGACGCCGGTCAGAAAGCCGGATCGGGTTACGAGATCGCCGAAGCCCTTGCCGCCGAGCAGGTCGGGGCCGACCAGCATCCAGGCGAAGCCGAGGCCGATACTTACCCAGATGCCGCTCGCCACGCCGGCATAGAAGAACGGCTTGTTCGAAGGCTTCTGGTTGAGCGCATAGATCAGGCCGCCGATCGAAGGCGCGTCGTCGTTGGCGGCGATTCGGCCGCGCGATGGTCCGGCAGGGCGGCGGCGTGCCTGACGGCGTCCGCTCTCGTCCTCGCCGGTGGCGGCATCCTCCGGGGCAGGCGCAGGGGCAGCGGGCTCGGCCGCGACCGAAGCGGCCTCTGGTGCTGGTGGCGGGCTTGCCGATGGCGGACGATGGCGCGCCGGCAGTGGCGGCGGACCGCCCGTCGGCACGCTCACGGCACGTGGCGCGTCCCCCGCTGCGTCAGCCGCCGGCGCCGTAGAACGAACGGTTTTCCCCTCTTGCGCCATTCAGCCGCCTGGCCTGACCCCGTCCCGTTGCATCCGGCGCTTAGAATCGTCACGCCCAATCAGTATACCAGCCGCGCAGGCGGCGAAACATAAAGCCACCTCGCTGCCCAGGAACCGTACGACTTTCGCGGGAAAACACGCGGATCCCTCTGCCCCATTTCTCGCGCTAACCATGGTTTAAGGCGAAACCAAGGATCGCGCTCGCGCGAGAACCGGGAAGACACAGGTTTCCAACAAGTTGCAGCGTCGCGGACAAGACACTGACCAGTGTTTACCCGAACTTATGAAGCCTTGCGCCATAAAGCTGCTGGCAGCGCGGGGAGGCGGCGGTGGCAGCAGCAGCGGCGGCGGTGGCGGAACGAGGCGACAGACCGGCGAGCACGTTGCCGCCTGGGCCCCTCGACCTCGGTCATCTGCGCCGCTTCACCGGCGGCGACCGCGAGCTCGAGCGCGAGGTTCTGCAGCTGTTCGGTGACCAGGCATTGGTCACCTTCAAGCATATGCAACAAGCCGCCAGCGAGAAAGCGTGGCGCGACGCAGCGCACACGCTCAAGGGCTCGTCGTTCGCGGTTGGCGCCAATGCCGTCGCACGATTGGCCGCCGAGGCGGAAATGATGCGGGAGCAGCCAGGCAGCTGGCCGGACGTGCTGGAGCGGCTGCAAGCCGCAATCATCGACGCCCGCCGCTTCATTGCCGCGCAGGCACCGGCCCGCTGACGCCTGCAGCCGCGCCGGACGTCGGATTTCTCGACATCCGGCGCGAATCGATTGCCGGCCGGCCGTGCTTGAATTCCGGAGCACGACTGTCTATCACTCGCGCCCGACCATCGGTTGAAGGCGTCGAGGCTTCTCGACCGTAATCATCAGCGAGCACGGGCAAGGCTTGGACGCATGGCAAAGATCACGTTTGTGCAACCGGATGGGACCTCCCAGGTGGTGGACGCCCAACCTGGCGTGACGGTAATGGAAGCAGCGAAGCTGAATACCGTTCCGGGAATCGATGCCGAGTGCGGCGGCGCATGTGCATGCGCGACTTGCCACGTTTACGTGGATGAAGCCTGGCAGGCGAAGACCGGCAAGCCATCGGCCATGGAAGAGGATATGCTGGATTTCGCCTTCGACGTGCAGGAGGCGAGCCGCCTCTCCTGCCAGATCAAGGTGACAGCGGACCTCGACGGCCTGGTGGTGCGGGTGCCGGCGAAGCAGTTCTGATCCGGCCACCGGCGGCACATCGTCGCGATTGGAGCAGCAGGGGTCGCGAACCAGCAGGACGATAGCTGGCGATGCCGGTCCTGCTCGCCCGAGATCATTCGACAAGGATGAGATTGCCGTGACACATGAGCAGATATACGCGGCCGATGCGGCCGCCGCGATCGAGACCGATGCGCTGATCATCGGCGCCGGCCCGGTGGGGCTGTTCACCGTGTTCGAGCTGGGCCTGCTCGACGTCAAGGCGCAGGTGGTCGACATCCTGGGCAAGCCAGGCGGACAGTGCGCCGAGCTCTATCCGGAAAAGCCGATCTACGACATTCCGGGCCTGCCGATCGTCACTGGTCAGGGGCTGACCGATCGGCTGCTCGAGCAGATCAAGCCATTCGATCCGAAGTTCCATCTCGGCGAGCGGATCGACGGCCTGCAGCGGTTGCCCGACGGCCGCTTCGCGGTCGTCACCGATACCGGCAAGCGGTTCGTCGCCAAGGTGGTGGTGATCGCCGCGGGCGGAGGCTCGTTCACGCCAAAGCGGCCGCCGCTCAACGGCATCGAGGAGTTCGAGGGCCATGGCGTGCTCTATTCCGTGCGTCGCATGGAGGCGCTGCGCGGCAGGGATGTGCTGATCGTCGGCGGCGGCGATTCAGCGCTCGATTGGACCCTCAATCTGCAGCCGCTGGCCAAGAGCCTGACCCTGCTTCACCGCCGCGATGATTTCCGCGGTGCACCGCACTCGGTCGAGCAGATGCGCCAGCTGGTCGCGGACGGCAAGATGCGGCTGATGATCGGGCAGGTCACGGCACTGCACGGGGAAGCCGGGGAGCTCAACAGCGTCACGGTCAAGACCAAGGACGGCGAGGAGCGGATCGCCTGCAACGTCATGCTGCCGTTCTTCGGGCTGACCATGAAGCTCGGGCCGATCGCCGACTGGGGGCTCAACCTGGCCGAGAACCTGATCCCGGTCGACACCGAGAAGTTCGAGACGAGCGAGAAGGGGATCTTCGCCGTCGGCGATATCAATACCTATCCCGGCAAGCTCAAGCTGATCCTGTCCGGCTTTCACGAGGCGGCACTGATGGCGCAGGCCGCGCACCGCGTCGTATATCCCAACAAGAAGGTGCTGTTCCAATACACGACGTCGTCGTCGAGCCTGCAGAAGAAGCTGGGGGTTCGCTAGAGTGTTTCCGACCGAGATTGGGTCGGTCGAAACGTTCGCGCTGGCGCGAACCTCCCCAGTGACGTCATTCCCGCGCAGGCGGGAACCCAGACAAGCCTCAGCGAGTCCTTGGCTACTGGCGATCTCGAGAGTTGCCGAAGGCGCGTGATCATTGCGAGACCAGTCTTCCTGAAACGTGACTGGGTTCCCGCCGGCGCGGGAATGACGGATGGGAGAGGCGCGATCGGTGCGCTCACACCTCGATCGGAAAGCCGCTAGCGCCCGTCGTCGGCGCGGCTCACCGCACGGGCCGCCGTCAACCCAAGCCGAGCAAGCCGGCCAGCCGCTTCGCGGCGGTCTTCAGATGCGACGCGACGAGGATCTGCCGCAGCTTGCGCGGCAGCCGCTCGACACCGGCCTTCAGGCGCTCGCGGACCAGTCCCAGATAGACGCGGGCATAGAGCCGGCCGCGGATCGATAGCCCGATGGCGTGGTCGATGACCGCGACGGTCCCGTCGGCCCAGTCGAGCTTGTACTCGGCTTTCGGTGCCAGCAGGTCGATCCGGCAAAGTCCCTCCTCGAAGCCTTGGCGGATCGCTTCCTCCAAATGCAGCACGCCGGCCGCCATCTTCTCGAACGCGCGGTCATAGGCGATGACGTGCAGCACGCGCGTGTGCCTGGCGGTAAATCCGATCTGGATCGCGGCGGGCTTGTCGTCGCACAGCAGCACGCCGACGCGGGTCGCCGTCGAGTGCCGACTGTCGGCCGCGACGCTCGACATGAAGCAGGCCATGCGGGCATCGGCGAGTGCGGGCGATACCTGGCCGCGGTCGACCAGCCAGCGCCGCTTCATCTCGATGCCGGCAGCGGCGTAGTTGCTTGCTGCCTCGCCTTCATCGAGATGTCGGAACGAGACGGAGCCGGCTTCCTCGAGGCGGCGCATCTGGCGGCGGCGGTTGCGACGGGCGCGGCTCGGGAAGCGCTCCTCGTAGGCCGCGAAGCTCGTTGACCTGGTCAGGTCGATGTACGGCGCCTCGAGCTCGATCGTGTGCAATGACCCGAGCTCGTCGAGCAGCGGGGCGATCGCCGCGTCCTGGCGCACCTTGCGCAGACGGGCGAGGTCTGGCTTCAGGGTGCGGACGACATGGGCCCAGCCGGCACGCAATACCTGCAGCGGGTCGGCAATCGTGTCGTCGAGCAGGACGTCGCCGTATTGGCTGACCGGCTCGCCCATCCAGGCAACCTCCTTCAACCCGCCACGACGCTCGATGGTCATCGGCCACAGGGTTACCAAGCGTCCGCCGCGGCGTCCGATCAGTACCGCGATGGGACACTTGTCGCCGTCGTACCGGTTCGGGTCGAGAAACGTGCGCGTCCAGTGCCAGTTCCAGGCGAATGTCTGGAAGACCTGCTGCGCGCGGCCGCAGCGGGCGAACAGGTCGGTCCATTCGGCTTCGAGGGCATCGAACCCGGCGCGGTTACGCACGATCTCGAATTGCAGCGCCAGGTGCGAAGCAACCGACGTTGTGTCGAGGGCGCGGGCCGCGCGCTCGGATCTTGCCTCCAACGCGGTGAAGGCGTGGGAAGGGGACGTCTCGAGACCTGTCGAATATCCGGCCATGCTCTGGTTCCTGGTCGCGTCTCGCTTCGACGCTGTCGGCGGAAGTAGCAGCAAGGCACGTGCCAGCCAGGATGCCGGGTCGAGCTTCAGGCGTAGGCGATCTCGACCAGGCTCAACGTCGCCAATCCGATCGCCATGAGCCACAAGAGTGCTTTGCCCCGGCGCGTCTGCGCACCGTTGCCGAGCACCTGCGTCGCGGTGAGACCGGCGGCGCCGGCGAGATTTATGGCGATCAGGCCGGCCGGCGATATCGTTCTGACCGCCGGGAACATTCCCTGCAGCAGCAGTGCAGCTGCAATTCCAAGCAGAATCGCGCCAATCAGGCGCGGCCAAAAGCCATTGCCGGCAGAGGGAAATCCAGCCAGCGCGACGGAATAGACCGGCGCCAGCAGCAAGGCCAGACCGACGCCACCCTTCAGCAGAACCTCGGCCCAAAGCAATTGCTTAAGCATCGCTCGTACGCCCCGCGCACCGATCGAGGCGCCTACTCCTCGACCCGCTTCGTCTTGGACGCCCACTTGTCTTGAACGAAGTCGGGGTTTAGCACCTCGCGGGTGCGCGGCCCGGACGCGAGCAGCCGCTCGTCGATCAGCTTCTTCTTCTCCTCGCTTTGCGAGTAGTCGCCGGCGAGATGGCGGGTGAGGTCGGCCTTGATCGCGCGAGTCTTGGACTCGCTGCAGAAATCCGGATCGGCGGCGACGGCAGCGGCAACCTTGGTCCTGATCGTGTCGTACTCGCGCTCGATCTTCGCCATGTCCTCGGCGCTGGCGCCGTTGCTCATCTCGGAGGCGAGGAAGCCGGACTTGAGTCGCGCCGGATCGAAGTTATAGCCGCACTTGGCGGCCCTGGCCGCGACCGCGCCCACCTGTGCGGCGCGGATGCTCGGTGTTTCGACCTGCGCGACCGGCGGGCCTTGATTTCCGCCGAACAGCGACCCGGTGCTCAGGCTCGCCGTGCTGGCGCCGCAACCCGCTAGAACGGCCGGCAGCGCCGCCGCGATCATGAATTTGGTGGCTTTGTTCATGGTCCCACTGTGACGAATTGCTGAGTCCCGTCAATCAGCCCCGGCACGATTTGATCTATTTTGCTGTTTATCGCATGAGCGCCCGCATTGCACCCTCGATGCCGCCGATAGTAAGCGGAAACATGCGATTGGACATGAGCTCGCGCACGATCCGGATCGATGGCGTCCAGCCCCAATGGTCGGCCGGCACCGGGTTCAGCCACACGCTGCGCTCGTAGATGTCGGTGAACCGCTTCAACCAGATGGCGCCCGCCTCCTCGTTCATGTGCTCGACGGCGCCGCCCGACTGGGTGATCTCGTAGGGGCTCATCGACGCGTCGCCGACGAAGATCAGCTTGTAGTCGGCGTGATAGGTCCGAAGCACGTCCCATGTCGGCGTCCGCTCGGACCATCGCCGCGCGTTGTCCTGCCAGAGGAATTCATACGGGCAATTGTGGAAATAATAGAATTCGAGATGCTTGAACTCGGCGCGCGCCGCCGAGAACAGCTCCGCAGCGATTTTGATGTGCCAGTCCATCGAGCCGCCGACGTCCAGCAGCAGCAGGACCTTGACGGTGTTGCGCCGCTCGGGGCGCAGGTGGATGTCGAGGTAGCCCTTGTGCGCCGTACCCTTGATGGTGCCGTCGAGGTCGAGCTCCTCGGGCGCGCCATCCCGGGCAAATTTCCGCAGCCGCCGCAACGCCACCTTGATGTTGCGTGTGCCGAGCTCGACCTCGTCGTCGAGGTCCCGGTATTCGCGCTTGTCCCAGACCTTGATCGCGCGATTGTTGCGGTTGGATTTCTGCCCGATCCGCACGCCGGCCGGGTTATAGCCGTTGGCGCCGTAGGGCGACGTGCCGCCGGTACCGATCCACTTGGAACCGCCCTGGTGGCGGCCTTTCTGCTCCGCCAGCCGCTTCTGCAGCTCCTCCATGATCTTTTCCCAGCCGCCCAGCGCCTCGATCCGGCGCTTGTCCTCCTCGGAAAGGTGCAGCTGCGAGATCGCCCGCAGCCACTCGGCCGGGATCTGCGCCGCATCGACCGTCGCACCGAGCTCCAAACCCTTGAAAACGTGCCCGAATACCTGGTCGAAGCGATCGAGATGGCGCTCGTCCTTCACCAGGCAGGCGCGGGCGAGGAAGTAGAAGTCGTCGACCCGGCCCGCCGCGAGCCCGGTGTCCATCGCCCGCATCAGGTCGAGGTACTCGGTGATCGACACCGGCACCTTCGCGGACCTGAGCTCGTTGAAGAAGGTAATCAGCATGCAGAGGCGTCGTTCGCGAAGCGGTTGCGCAGCCGCCTTGATAGCATCGGGCCGGCCTGGATGACAGGCCGTCGGCACTAAGAGCCTGTCCGCTGCCGCCGCTGTGTCAGGGTCTCATTGATGGGAAGGCTGGATCTTGCCTTCGTGCACTGCGCGAACCACCACCTGGATGCGGGTCGCCACACCACACTTGCGCTTCATGTTCTCGACGTGAAAGTTCACGGTCTTGTCGGAAATCTTGAGAATCTGACCGATCTGCCAATCCGACTTGCCGCTCGCAATCCACTTGAGGATCTCGATCTCACGTGACGTAAATTGCACGGCCCCCTCCACGCAATGCCTTCGAACGCAATGAACGCTTCGATCTTCTGCACTCGGTGCGGGCGTGGATCGCCCGTCTTTTGCCCAACTTGGAATTACTCCCCGCTCAACTATGGCAAGAACGGAAACCTCCCGCCAAGTGCCCCCTCGGACCTCCGCGCGCGGCTGGTGCCGGCGCGACACAAGCGTCATCAGCTCTCGGACGCTCGTTAGTCGCGGCAATTCTTACGAAATTTCCTCGGTAGACGGTCGCGGAAGGGCCGCGCTCGCGGCGGAGCCCGATTGTGCGTCAGATGGCCGCAGGATCGCTACAGTGCAAAAACCGCACGCTGCTATGGCCTGCGGTGCTGAACGAAGGCCGGAAAGAGCAGCGCCATCGCGACCACCGCGAAGGCCAAGCCATGCGTCATCATGATCATCTCGCTGCGACTGCCGTAGTCGATCTCGACGAACGTACGCTGCAGCTCCGGCAGCAGCCGGCCGGGCCGGCCATAGTCGAGCCGATACTGATGGTGCAACGCATTGATCAGCTCATATGCGCCGCGCAGCGCATTGCCGTTGATGTAGCTGAAGATCCCGATTCCGGCCAGGGCGAGCAGGCGGGCAAATCCGTTCAGGCTGTCGACGGCTTCGTCGTAGATGAAGATCAGCGCGAACAGCGCGAGCTGCACCGTTACGAAGAATTGCCACAGGAAGTCGATCTGCCCGCGCACGTGCATGATCGCTTCGACCATCGTCTGTTCTTGGATCGGATCCATTCGCGAGCCCCCTGAGTGGCAAGACAGCGATGCGCCACCATTCCTCGGCTGGAACTTTATCGGTCGGTGGCCGTTGGGCAAGCCTGCGGCGCAGAAATGCCACGATGGTTGCTGCGTTGCACAGCGGGAATAGCGGCGCGCTTGAGCACGGCCACAATTAGGCTATACGACGATTGATCGAGGCCCGAGCGCGACGGAACTGCGATACGGGTGCCTGTGTGCAACTGCGAGAGACAGTCCACGGACATCGGCCACGGACATCGGATTAGGGCGACAATGAGCACTTCGGGCTTGAGCCGGCGCGCGGCGGTGGGCGCCACCGTGTCTTGGGCAATGCTTGGCGGGTTGTTTGATCTCGTGACGGCGGCGCAAGCACAAGCGCCGGCGACGGACGGCGGGGAGCCGTTTGCGCCAGATCATGTATTGAAGCTGGCGCAGGCGCTCGCCGGGCGGCCATTCCAGCGGCCTAGAATCGACTTGCCGGAGCCTTTCGGAAAGCTCACCCCGGAACAGTACCGGGACATCCGGTTCCGCCCGGAGCAGGCGATCTGGCGGGCCGATAAGCTCGACGCCGAGCTGCAACTGTTTCCGGTCGGTTGGATCTACGACAATCCGGTCGAGATCTTCATTGTCAACAACGGCCGCATGCGCCCGCTCAAGGCCGATGGCACCCTGTTCTCCATTGGCCCCCAGATCGCCAATCCACCACATGCCGCACCCTTCGGCTTTTCGGGTTTCCGCGTTCACGGCCCGATCAACCGGTCGGACTACTTCGACGAGTACGCTGTATTCCAGGGCGCGAGCTTCTTCCGCTGCGTCGGGCGGGGCCAGAGCTTATGGCCTGTCGGCTCGTGGCCTGGCGATCAATGTCGGCCGGCCCGGCGGAGAGGAAGTGCCGCTGTTTCGCTCGTTCTGGCTCGAGAAGCCGCGGCCGGGCGTGCAGGAGCTCGCGGTTCAGGCACTGCTCGACGGTCCGTCGGTCACAGGTGCATACCGGTTCGTGCTGCAGCCGGGGGTCACGACGCTTGTCGACGTCGAGATGACGCTGTTCCCGCGTCGGGAGATCCAGTACGTCGGCATCGCGCCGCTCACCAGCATGTTCATCTACGGCGCCGCCTCACGACGGGTGAACGGCGATTTTCGACCGTCGGTCCACGACAGCGAAGGACTTGCGATCCTGAACGGCAAGGGCGAGCGACTGTGGCGGCCGTTGACCAACCCGCGCAAGCTGCAGACCAGTGCCTTCGTCGATCGCGACCCGAAGGGATTCGGCTTGAGCCAGCGCGATCGTGGCTTCAGCAACTTCGAGGACCTCGAAGCGCACTACGAGCGGCGTCCGACGGTGTGGGTCGAGCCGCGCGGGCCGTGGGGCGAAGGCGCGGTCGAGCTGTTCGAGATCCCGGCCGAGGAGGATTTCCAGGACAACATCACGGTGTTCTGGCGACCCGCGCGCAGTCTCGAGGCGGAAAAACCCTTCCGGCTGGCGTACCGGCTGCACTGGTGCGACGCGGTGCCGGTCGTGTGGACTGGCGCCCGCGTGCGCAAGACGCGGATCGGCAGCGGGCGCAGGGGCAGCGCTCAGTTCGTCATTGATTTCGATGGCCCAGGCGTCAAGGAGCTGAGGGAGCTTCCGGTCGCCGACATCTGGGCCAGCGCCGGCACGATCGCCAACGTGCAATTGCAGCGCCATCCGGAGATCGGCGGCGTCCGCTGCTCCTTCGACCTGCAGGCCGGCAACAACGAGCTGATCGAGATGCGGTTGTTTCTGCGCAGCAACGATCAGGCGATCTCGGAAAGTTGGCTCTACCGCTGGACTAAGGCATGAGCGCGGATGGCGGTAGCATTCTGCGGGACCTCGGGACGGCCTGGCTGCCGCTGGAGGAAGGTCTGGCCGTGCCCGAGCAGGATTTCCGGTCATATCCGCCAATGCGGCCGCCGTCCGGCGAGCAAGCGCTGTGGGTGCCGCGCGGCGCGTTGATGTTCGGCGGGCTGCTGCTGACGGTGGCATTCGCCAGCGAGCTCTATGCGGTGCTGTCGTTCGTGCGCTTGACGCCGGTACAGCTGCTGTTCCTGATCTTCTCGACCTGCGCCTTCGGCTGGATCGCATTCGGCTCTCTGTCGGCCGCGATCGGCTTCCTGCCGCTGGCGGCGCGTGACCGGCCGCTGCCGATCGAGTTGGCGCCGCCAACTGCTGCGGTCGCGGCGGCGGGACGCACGGCGCTGCTGTTCCCGGTCTATCACGAGGCGCCGGCACGCATCGCCGCCTGCATCGAGGCGATCACGGAGGATCTGGCGCGCCTCGATGCCGCCGGACGGTTCGACGTTTTCATCCTCAGCGATAGCCGCGGCGAAGAGGCGGGGGCGGCCGAGGTCGCGGCCTATGCACAGCTGCGTCAGCGGCTCGAGGGCAGGATCGCGATCTATTATCGGCGGCGGGCGCAGAACACCGCAAAAAAGGCCGGCAACGTCAAGGACTGGCTCGAGCGTTTCGGCGGCGCCTACGCCTGCTTCGTCATTCTCGACGCCGACAGCGTGATGTCGGGAGACACTCTCGTCCAGCTTGCCGCCACGATGGCCGAGCGCCCGCGCGTGGCGCTGATCCAGACCGTGCCCCGGCTCGCCGGCGGCCGCACCTTGTTCCAGAAGCTGCAGCAATTCGCGGCCGGCGCATACGGTCCCGCGGTGTCGATGGGCCTCGCGGTCTGGCATCGCCACCAGGGCAACTACTGGGGCCACAACGCGATAATCCGCACCGAGGCATTCGCGCACGCCGCCGGATTGCCGGAGCTGCCCGGCCCGCCGCCATTCGGCGGCAACATTCTCAGCCACGATTTTGTCGAGGCAGCTCTGCTGCAGCGCGCCGGCTGGCAGGTCCACATGACGCCGACGCTCGACGGCTCCTACGAGGGTGCGCCGCCCGGCCTCAGCGAGCTCGCCGGTCGCGACCGGCGCTGGGCCCAGGGCAACCTGCAGCACCTGGCGGTCGTGACCAAGCCTGGCCTCACGCCGATGGGGCGCGTTCACCTCGGCATGGGCATCTGTGCCTATCTGGTGTCGGCGATCTGGGCGATATCGCTGGTGATCGGCCTCCTGCTTGCCCTGCAGGGCCAGCAGCTGGTGCCGAGCTACTTCCAGGATTCGAAGACGCTGATCCCGATCTGGCCGGTGATCGATCCCGGAGCGGCGTTGCGGCTGTTCATCGCGACGATGGTCGTGGTGCTGCTGCCGAAGGCGCTGGGCCTTATCATCGAGATCGATCGCGCAATGCGTGCCGCCGATCCCGTCGGCGTGCTGCGGGCGGTTGGCGGCGTTGCCACCGAGACATTGCTGTCGATGCTGCTCGCGCCGATCCTGATGGTGATGCAGGCGTCGGCGGTGGCGCAGATCCTGGTCGGGCGTGACGCCGGCTGGAAGCAGCAACGCCGCGAGGATGCGGCGCCGAGCCTGCTGGAGGCGGTCGACTTCCACCGCTGGCACATGGCGCTTGGCGTCGCGGTGACGGCGATCTGCTATGCGGTCGCCTACAGCCTGATCGCCTGGACTGCCCCGATCCTGCTCGGACTGCTGCTGTCGGCGGTGCTGAACTGGATGACTGGCCGGCCGGCCGGGCCAATCACCAGCTGGCTGCTGGCGACGCCCGAGGACCGCAATCCGCCTGCCATCCTGCGCCGTGTAGAGGTGCTCTCCCTGGAGTGGAAGGCGCGACTCGAAACGGGGACACCGGGCGATCAGCGCTGATCACCGCCGTCGGGGCGTGGCGCGGTCGTCTTGCGAAACAGCTCGGCGACGAAATCGCGTGCGCGTATCGGCGCCACCTCGATGAACGGCAGCGGCCGCGTGACCTCGATCGCCGCCGCTCCGAGGCGGGCGGTCAAGGCGCCGTTGAAGGCGCCTTCGCCGAGCCGGCGCGACAGGCGGCGCAGCACGTCCTGGCCGACGAACTGGCCGAGCAGGTCGTCGGTCAGGGCGACGCCGCCGGTGGCGATCAGGTGACCGACGACGAGGCGGGCGAGCCGCAACGCTCCGACCGCGCCGGGACGTCCGCCATAGAGCGCGGCAAGGCCGCGCATCATCCGGAGTGATTCGACCGCGACGAACCCGACCGCGACCAATGCCATGGGCGAGATCGCGGTCACTGTCGCGACGCGCTTCGCGGACTGCAGCACCAGCCGTCGCGCCTGGATGTCGAGCGGCGCCATCAGATCGCGATCGGCGAGCGCCAGCAGGCTGCCGGGATCGTGCACGTCGCGCTGATGCTCGCGATACCGTGCCAATGGCCAGGCGAGCTCGGCGCGGTGGGAAAGCAGCTCGGTCAGGCGACGGGCGACCGCTGCCTCGGCCTTGACATCGCCGCCGGCCAAGGCGCGGTCGGCATCGCGGCGCAGTCCGGCGAGGCGACGCAGGCGGAATAGGCCGGCGATCTCGCGTGCCAGGATCACCAGCGCCGCGAGCACGCCGAGGCCAAGCAGGCTGGCGGCAAGCCAGCCGATCCAGTCGTCGCGCTGCAGGGCAACCGAGACGAAGCGGGCGAAGGAAACGCTGGCGGCAAGCGCGGCAAGACCAAAGAACGCCGACACCAGCAGCGTGCCCCAGGCGAAGCCGCCGCGCCGGGCCGAGCTTGACGGCCGGTCCATGTGGGCTGGCGCGGTCGCGGCCGGTGCGGCGGCAGCCTCGGTCTCGACGGCGGGCGGCACGATCGCGGGATCGTCGGGGGCAAACACGCGCGGCTTGCGCGCTGACGGCTCGACGCTCATGACAGGCGGTCTCCGATCAGGAAATCGAGCGCACGGTCGAGCCGGATGTGCGGCCAGTCCGCGGCCTCGATCCGCGAGTTGCCGGCGGCGACGCGGGGCGGGCGGAACCGGACGATGCGGACGTCACCGCTGCGCCCGGCGGCAAGAGTGGCCGCCGGATCGGCCGGAAGGTCGCCTGGGAAGATGACCGCTTCGCGCCGGCCGTCAAACACCAAGCTGTCGATCCGCTCGCCGGGCAGCGGCACACCGGCGATGCACGGCAGCACCTCGCCACCCTGCCGGGCCTCCGCCTCGCGCGTGGCACGCAGCGCTGCCAGCGCCAGCACCTTTACCTCGGCGCCGGCAAATCGTGCCCGTTCCATCGCCCGGTCGGTCATCATCGAAAGCGCCGCCTCCAGGCGGTCGTGGCTCGATCGCGGGAGGTGGTCGGCCTTGGTCGCCGCGAACAGGATGCGGTCGATGCGCGGCATCAGGATGCGCGAGCCCCAGGTATTCACGCCCGGCCGGAACGCCTGGAAGGCGCGGGTCAGCGCCGCCGTCAGGTCCTCGACCGCCGCCGCGCCGGCATCGATCGCCGCCAGCGCGTCGACCAGCACGATCTGCCGGTCGAGACGGCCGAAGTGGCGCGTGAAGAACGGCCGCACCACCTCGCGCTTGTAGCTCTCGAACCGCCTCTGCATCATCGCCGCCAGGCTGTCGCGGCGGATGTCCGCGCCGGCCGGCAGATCGAGCGGCACGAACGTCAGCAGCGGCGAGCCCTCGAGCTCGCCCGGCAGCAGGAAGCGGCCGGGACCGAGCGTCGCCACGCCCGAGCCGGCCCGGGCGGTCTGCAGATAGTTGGTGAAGCTTGCTGCCGCAGCGCGCGCGATCGCCTCGTCGGCGCGGGAGGCGGGATCGAGGCCCGCGAGATGCGACAGCCATGCTGCCGCCGCTCGGCCGCGCTGGGGCTGGCGGGCGGCGGCAAGCGCATCGGCCGACCACGCCGCATAGTCGAGGTCGAGCATGCCGAGATCGAGCAGCCACTCGCCGGGATAGTCGACGATGTCGACATGCAACTTGCTGCCGCCGAGGACCCGGCCCATCAGCTTGCGCAGGCCATGGTCCGGCTGGAACTCGATCGTGACGCGCAGCTGCGAGATCCGCGAGGTGCTCTGCGGCCAGCTCGGCGGATCGCCGGCGAGCGCCGCCAGATGGCTCTCGATGTCGAACCGGGGGACCGCGTCGTCGGGCTGCGGCTCGAGATAGGCACGCGAGATGCGGCCGTCGGCCATCGGCCGGAAGAACGGCAGCCGCCCACCCTCGATCAGATTGCGCACCAGCGCGGCGATGAAGACCGTCTTCCCGGCCCGCGACAGGCCGGTGACGCCGAGCCGGAGCGAAGGCGTGTTGATCTGCGACAGGTAGGCGCCCGCGTTGCGCAGCGCCTCGATGCCAGTGCTGGCGAAGCTCGTCGATTTGCTCTCGGACAACGGGCGGGCCTCGATGGCGGCTGGATCGTCGGGTGATGCGCGACTAAGTGGCCTGTAGCGGACGCCGACACAAGAGGCGCAGGGGCCGCGGGCGCATGCGGCGATCGCCCCCTTTTACGTTTCATTCAGCGAATTCAGCAGCCAATCCGACCTCAGGGTCACTGCCTTTGGCAGGCGACCCGGCAGGCCCGGCGCCGCGCGAGTGGCGCTTCCGGTCCTGAGGCGGGGGAAGGCGGGTAGGTTCGCATGTTGCAGTTGTTCGGGCGAGGTAGTGATGCTGGTCGGCAGGCTGGCAGGAGAGCCGCCGTGTCGGTCGGCGCCATGCTCGCGATCGCGGTATCGCTTGCAATGCCGCCGGTGGCGGTTGCCGAGAGCCTCAGGCAGGCGCTCGAGAGCACCTACAAGGTCAATCCGAAGATCGATGCCGAGCGGGCGCGACTGCGCGCAACCGACGAGGAGGTGCCAAAGGCGCGCTCCGGCTGGCTGCCGTCGGTCTACGGTACCGCCGACCTCGGTGGACAGCGCTCGACGACGAAGCCCTCGACCAGCGTCAGCGGTGATACCAACCCGGCCGGCTACGGCTTCAGCGTGTCGCAGCAGGTCTTCAACGGCTTTCGCACCGTCAACACCGTGGCCGAGGCCGAGGCCGTGGTCCGCGCCGGTCGCGAGAACCTGCGACAGGTCGAGAGCACCACCTTGCTCGAGGCGGTCACCGCCTATGTCGACGTGGTCCGCGATCAGTCGCTGGTGCGGCTGCGCGAGAACAACGTCGCGGTGTTGACCACCGAGCTCCATGCCGCCGAGACCCGGCGGACCGTCCGCGAGGTCACGCGCACCGACGTCGCGCAGGCGCGGGCCCGGCGTGCCAAGGCGGTCTCGGCATTCGATGCGGCAAAGTCGAACCTGAAGACCAGCCGCGCCATCTACGAGCGCATCATCGGCCATGCTCCGAGCAACCTGATCGACCCCGCGAACCGGCCGCCGCGATTGCCGAGAGACGCTGGACGAGGCGGTGCGCGTGGCCGAGCGCGAAAGCCCGAACGTGGTCGCGACCCTGTACCGGGAGCAGGCGTCGCGGCATGCCGTCGACAAGATCTGGGGCGAGCTGCTGCCCGACGTGCGGCTCGAAGCGAGCTACCAGCGGCGCAATGAGGTGACATCTGCGATCGGCGAGCAGGAGTCCGCGAGCATCAGCGGCCGCATCAGCATGCCCCTCTATCAGGGAGGCGAGACGCAGGCCCGCGTGCGGCAGGCCAAGCACACCCACGTTTCCCGGCTGCAGGAGATCGAGCAGGCGCGCGCCGAGACCCAGTCGATCGTAATCACCGCCTGGTCGCGACTGGCGGCGGCACGCGCCCAGATCACGTCCGATACCGTGCAGGTCGAGGCCAATCGGATCGCGCTCGAGGGCGTGCGCGAGGAGGAGAGGGTCGGCCAGCGGACACTGCTCGACGTGCTCAACGCGGAGCAGGAGCTGCTGGACGCCCAGGTGCAGCTGGTGATCACACGGCGCGAGCTGGTGGTCGCCGCCTACACGGTGCTGTCGAGCATCGGCCGGCTGAGCGCCGAACGGCTGGCGTTGAGCGATGAGATCTACGACCCCGAGGCCCACTACGACGAGGTCCGCCGCAAGTGGTATGGGCTGTCGATCACCCATGCCGACGGCAGGCGCGAAACCGTCACCACTCCAGGCGCCGGGACCGGCCGCGGCGCCGTCGAGGACGCCGATTAGCCGCGCGCTTCACTTCAGCTTGGACAGGAAGGGGCCGAGGATGTCCGAGGTGTCATCCGTCCACGGCTTCACCGTCGTTGCCTCGAACTCCTTCGCCTCCGCCGTCGCGCGAAATACCTCGAGCGCCTGCGGGGACTTGGAAAAGACCGCGACGGTCGAGGTCGAGGCGGCATAGGAGCCGTCGGCATTGTCATCCGACATCAGCAAGCCGTCGATCCCCGGCACCAGCGGCAGCGTGGCGCTCAGCACGCTGTCGAGATCGAGATAGCGATTGGAGATGTGCAACAGCACGATGCCGGTGGGCGTCAGCTTGCGCGCGTACATCCGCAGCGCTTCCGCGGTCATCAGGTGCACCGGCACGGCGTCGGATGAAAAGGCATCGACGATGATCAGGTCGAAGCTGCCGTCCGGCTGCTTGGCCATCGTCAGCCGCGCGTCGCCGATCACGATGTCCGGGTTTGGCTGGCAGTAGTGCAGGAAGGAGAAGTTCTCCGGGTTGCTGGCGATGCCGACGATCACCGGGTCGATCTCGAAGAAGCGCCAGGATTCCCCCTCCTTGGCGTAGCAGGCGAGCGAGCCGGTGCCGAGCCCGATCACGCCATAACGGCCCTTGGCGCCTCGTGCTTCCAGCGCCGCGCGGACGAATTCGATCGATTGCGCCATCGGGCTCTGCGGATAGTAGTAGGTGGCTGGCGTGGTATCGACCACGATGCTGCCTTCCGCGTCGCGCACGCGCTGCGCACCGTGCAGCGTGGTGCCGTGCTTCAGGATGTTGAACTCGCTGTCGTACGACCCGGAGACGCGGTAGACGCCGAAGAAGCTGCGCTGCGCCTCGCCCTGGCGGACGCTCGATGGCAGCATCACCACCGCCGTGCCCATCAGCAGTCCGACCACCAATTGCCGCGGCGGGTGGCGCCAGAAGAACGGCAGCGCGGCGGCAAAGGCAGCCGTTAGAACCGCGGCCTGTCCCCAGCGATCGAGGGTGGCGTGGATTTCGGTGAGGATGCGGACGAAACCCGAGGCCTCGGTATCGGTCGGCAGGCGGATGATCGCCCATGGTATCCAGTAGAGCGCAAGGATGCCTGCCGCCACGATGAGCCACAGCCGCCGCCACTCGCCAGCCCGCCCCCTGATATCGAGCGCGCCGGGACGGCACGCCATGCCCAGCGCCAGCAGGATCGGATATTCGAAAACCTCGGAAAAGATCTGTGGTGCGATGAGACCGGCGAATAGGCCGCCGAGACCGCCGCCAACCGACATCCACAAATAGAATTCGGTCAGGTAGCGGGCGGCGGGGCGCTGGTCGTATAGCGTGCGATGGGCGACCATCGCCGTGGTGAAGAACGCCGCCAGGCCGGCAAACGCCGACAGGAACCAGCCCTCGTGCCGCGTCTGAGACAGCTGCAGCAGGGCGAATACCACCGCCGCCAGCTGCAGCAGCAGGAGCAGCCGCGGCGGCACCAGCGCGCGGTCGCGAAACACCAGGACAAAGGTCAGTAGATAGAGCGACAGCGGGATCACCCAGATCAGCGGCGCCGACGCGACGTCGGTCGCGACATGGGTGGTGAAGGCAGTGAGCAGCGCCGAGGGTACCAGCGCCAGTCCGACCCACTTCGCCCGCTGGATCGCGGTCGGACGGTGGTCGATGGCGGTCGGACCGGCGTCATGCGCGGCAATTCGGGCACGAAGCGTCAGCAGGCCCGAGTACCAGGCACAGGCGGCAATCGCTGCCTGCAATCCGATAAATCCGCCGGTCCACCAAGCTGCCAGCGATCGCAAGCCGAGCAGCGGCTCGAGCAGGAACGGATAGCCCAGCAGCGCGATCAGACTGCCGAGGTTCGAAGCGGCATACAGGAAATAAGGATTGCTGGAGTCGCGATGGCCGATGCCGGCGAACCAGGCCTGCAGCAGCGGTGCGTTTGCCGCGACCGCCGCGAACGGCAGACCGACGCCGACCGCAAACAGGCCGAGCTGCCACAGATAGGGATCGCCCGCCGGCGGATCGCCCCAGGATGGTGGCAATCCGATCGGCAACGCCAGCAGAGCCAGCAGCCCGAAGCCAAGATGGACGACGGCGGCACGGCCCGGCAGCCAGCGGATCAGCACGTGCGCATAGCAGTAGCCAGCCAGCAGCGCCGCCTGGAAGAAGCACATCGCCACCGCCCATACCGACGGCGACCCGCCGAGCACCGGTAGCACCATCTTGGCGAACATCGGCTGGATCGAGAAAAGCAGCAGCGCCGAAAGGAAAGTGGTGGCGGTGAAGAGGATCACCGGGCCGGCACCTCCAGTTCGGCGCCGCGATCTTATCGGAGGGGGCTGGATCAGCGAGTTGCGCCGGCGGGCTGCTGGTCGTCATGCGGCTGCTGCGGTCTTCAAACGTCGACCGGCACGCCAACCGGCGGCACCACGACGTTATGGCCGCTCATCTCGGCAACGAACTTCGAGGCATCGGGGTCGAGCAATCCCGGGAAGGTACCGTAATGGCATGGCAGGATGCTCTTGAAGTGGAAGAAGCGCTTGCAGGCGAAGGCGGCGGAGGCCGCGCCCATCGTGAAGCGATCGCCGATCGGCACGATGCCGATCGTCGGCTGGTAGAGCTCGTTGATCAGTCCCATGCCGGCGAATACCTCGGTGTCGCCCATGTGGTAGAGGACCTTGCCTTTGTCGGCGGCGGCCGCCGGGCGCAACACGATCCCGCACGGATTGCCGAGATAGGTGCCGCCGGACGAGGAGGAGTGCAGGGCCTGGGTCAGCGACAGCGTGAAATCGGCCACGGCGACACTGCCGCCGGTGTTCATCGGCTGCACCGCGATGTCGGACTTGCCCTTCACATGCAGCGCCAACTCATAGGCGGCGAACACGGGCGCGCGGCGCTTCTGGCAGATCTCGGCCGCGTCGCCGACGTGATCGTCGTGGCCGTGGGTCAGCGCGACGTGCGTTACCCCCGCCGTCGCCGCGTCCCAGGCGATCTTCGCCGCCTCGAACGTCGGATTGCCCTTGAGGAATGGATCGATCAGCACCACGGCCGCGCCAGTCTCGATCCTGAAGCACGAATGTCCGAACCAGGTGATGCGCATGTCGCCTCCGAGCGTACCGGGCGCCGCCGGCGAAAACAAATGCATAGCGCCTTTCTTATATTGCCCGCGTACCGGGCTCACCAGTTATAACGACACATGGCACAAACACAGCAGGCGCATCCGGGTTCCACCTATGGCGAAGTCGCGGCGTTCGCCGCCAGGCTTGCCAATGGTGCGCGATTGATCGGCATCGATCTCGGCACCAAGACGATCGGTCTTGCCTTGTCCGACGTGACGCGGACGATCGCGACGCCGCTCGAGACCATAAGGCGCGTGAAGTTCACCCCGGATGCCGAGCGGCTGCTTCAAATAGCTGCGGAGCACCGCGCCGCCGGGCTGGTGCTCGGACTGCCGGGCAACCTCGATGGCAGCGAAGGGCCGCGGGCGCAGGCGACGCGTGCCTTTGCCCGCAATCTCAATCGGATGTCGCCGTTGCCGATCCTGCTTTGGGACGAGCGGCTGTCCACCGCCGAGGCCGAGCGCGTGCTGATCGCGGCGGATGCAAGCAGGCGCCGGCGCGCCGAGGTGATCGACAAGATGGCGGCGTGCATCATCCTGCAGGGCGCGCTCGACCGGATGCGCCACGGGAACTCGGCTGGAAGCTAAACCCTCAATTTCACGTGATATTTTGGGTGTGTGCTGCGCGCCACAGTCGGCGACAATGGCGCGGTGTGCGTAGCTATTTCGCTTCGCGCCGGCGGCCGACGAAGCTATTGATTTGTGAACAACAAGCGATTCTCGCGTCTGCCGGCCAGGAGAATCAATCTAAACGTTGAGAGTAAGTGCTGAGGGTGGTTACGGCCCTGGGGTGGCTGCTGTTTGCTGCAAGACTGCCAGGTCCGATAGCTGGAGAAGCAATGTCCAGGTCAGATTCAAGCATGGTCGACAAGCGACGTCGCTTTCGCGTTTTTCGCATTGCGTCGATCGGGTTGATCATAGCTGTTGGCATGACCACTGGCGCGGCCGCCGAATCCCTCAAGCAGGCGCTCACTGGCGCATACAAGACGAACCCCAGACTCGATGCCGAGCGCGCTAGGCTGCGCGCGGTCGACGAGGAGGTGCCGCGCGCCATGGCGGGCTACCGGCCTTTCATCAACGGTACCGGCGATGTAGGCGTCCAGCATCAGGATACGAGGCCGCCGTCGAGCAATAACGGCACAACCCATCCGAAGGGTTTCGCCTTCAACGCGACTCAGCCGCTGTTCAGCGGATTTCGGACGGTGAACAGCGTCAGCGTTGCCGAGGCGCAGGTCCGAGCTGGCCGCGAGTCGCTGCGCACCCAGGAGCAGTCGGTGCTGCTCGAGGCGGTGACGGCGTACATGGATGTCGTCCGCGATCAGTCCCTGGTGCGCCTGCGCGAGAACAACGTCGAGGTGCTCAGCAAGGAGCTGAAGGCGACGCAGGATCGCTTCAAGGTGGGCGAAGTGACGCGCACCGACGTTGCACAGGCGGAGTCTCGCCGAGCCACCTCGGTTTCGTCTTTGGACTTGGCTCGCGCCAACCTCAAGAACAGCCGTGCCACCTATGAGCGTGTCATCGGTCGGCCGCCCAGCAACCTGATCAATCCGCGGGTTCCGGAGCAACTGCTGCCGAAATCGGTGAACGACGCGACAAGTACTGCCACGCAGCAGCATCCAATCGTTGTTTCGGCGCTTTATCGCGAGCAGGCGGCCAGGCTGACGGTCGATCTGATCTGGGGCGAGCTGCTTCCGACCATGACGCTCGAAGCCAACTACACGAAGCGCTTCGAGCCTTCGCGCTCGACAGATGAAGCCGAGACGTCGAGCCTGGTCGGCAGGCTCATTGTTCCGATGTACGAAGGCGGTGAAGTTCATGCCCGCGTCCGGCAGGCCAAGCACACACATGTGAGCCGTTTGCAGGAGATCGAGCAGAGCCGCACGGAAGTGGTTGCCGCGGCGATCACGGCATGGTCGAACCTTATCGCGATCCGAGCACGTCTGACATCGGACCAAGTGGCGGTGCAAGCCAGCCAGGTGGCCCTCAATGGCGTGCGCGAGGAAGAGAAAGTTGGCCAGCGCACGCTGCTCGACGTGCTGAATGCCGAGCAGGAGTTGCTGAATGCCCAGGTGACGCTGGTGCAGGACGAGCGCGACCTGATCGTCGGCGCATACACATTGCTGTCTGCGGTCGGTCGTCTTGACGCCATGACGCTGACCCTCAATTCGGAAGTCTACGATCCCGAGGAGCATTACTTCGAGGTGCGCCGCAAATGGTGGGGGCTGAGCATCACCCACGCCGATGGTCACCATGAGCGTGTCGACCTCTGGGAGACGCACGGGCGGCACAAGCCGGTGAAGTGACCGGCGGCGGCGCGTTGCCGCCGCATCAGGAAAACTGCCAGCGATCATCGCTTTGCCATAAGTTCGCCGTGGCGCGCCTGCAATTAGGGCATGCGATTTCGATCACGCACCGGCCAAGGGCGATTTTATCCGAGGACAAGCGCCAGTCGCGCGTTGAAGGCACGGGCGCGGGCGTGTACGAATTGCGTCGTCAAATTGCGCGACGACGCCGGGGTATTTCGTTCGGTCGCGCGCCTCCGAACCTGGGCGGATGGGGCATGCAGCAGAGAAACGAAAAGGTCGACGAGCCGAGCATGGAGGACATCCTCGCTTCGATTTGCAAGATCATCTCGGAGGAGCCCGCGCCGGGCAAGACTGGTGCGACAACCCGGCAGGAGCCGCTGCAGCCGTTGCCGCTGACCAGTGCCGCAAGCGCGGCGCCTCAGTCGGGCGGGGCAAAACCGAGTGATATGCCGCTCGCGACGCCATTGAAGTCCGCTGCTGCTTCGCCGGCGACGCCGTCGCGATTGAGCGATATCGTCCGCGAGCTCGCGCCTTCGGCGGTTCCGGTCGGCGCGAGCGCCAGTCCGTCGAAAACCCTGTCCTTCCACGACGACCTGTCGGACCTGGTGGAAGGCGACACCGCGGAGACGCCGGCAGCGACCGGTGCGCGGCCGGCCGGCTCGGCGGCGACAGTCGCTCAATCCACTGCCGATCGGCCTTCACCGGCACCGGCGGCGGCAGAATCCAAACCCAATCCGATTGCGGATCTGCTCGGCTCGCCCACGCTGCGGCTGAAGCCACGGCAGTCCGAGGCAGCCGCGGTCGACCTGGGCGCGTTCGTGCCGGCGACCGCCGAGCCGATCGCCTCGACAAGACCGCGTGCTAGCACGCTGACGATCGGCACCGAGTTGCGCAGTTCCGAGCCCGGTCGCGCCGAGGCTGGCACAAAGGCGATTGCGCTCGGCGTGCCGTTGGTCGAGTTCGGGCTCCACGTCGACTGCACGGACGCCCGTGCCCGTTGCGGACCAGTCGACGCCCGCCGCCTCGGAGACTGTGGCCGATCCGGTTGCGGCCGCTCAGACCGCCCTCGGTGCGCTGGCCATGGGGCTCGCGACCTCGGTCAAGTCGAGTGCGCCCCTCACGCCGGCACCGGCCTACTCCGAGAACGCTGTCGTTTCCACGGGCCGCAAGACGCTCGACGACACGATTGTCGAGATGCTGCGGCCGTTGATCCGCGAATGGCTCGACGCAAACCTGCCGGAAATGGTCGAAAAGGCGCTGCGCCAGGAGCTTTCCGAGCGGAGCGGCGCCGAGCACTGACGGCCGGCCGCGTTCACGGCATCGCATTGACAGGGGTCCGAGGGGGAGCGTACCACCGCGCTCTCCCTTTTTGCCGTTCCGGTCTCCGGACCGACCCCCGCAGCAGGTACATCAGCGATGCTCGAGAAGCACTATCAGCCCGCCCCGATCGAAGCGCGGATCCACGCCGCGTGGGATGAAGCGCAAGCCTTCAAGGCGGGACGGGCGGCGGCAATGGCCGGCGGCCGGAACGCGCCCTATTGCATCGTCATCCCGCCGCCAAACGTGACGGGCTCGCTGCACATGGGCCACGCGCTCAACAATACGCTGCAGGACATCCTATGCCGGTTCGAGCGGATGCGCGGGCGCGACGTCCTCTGGCAGCCCGGCACCGACCATGCCGGCATCGCGACGCAAATGGTGGTCGAGCGCCAGCTCGCCGCCGACAAGCAGCCCGGCCGGCGCGCGCTCGGCCGCGCGGCGTTCCTGGACAAGGTGTGGGCGTGGAAGGCCGAGAGCGGCGGCACGATCATCAACCAGCTGAAGCGCCTGGGCGCATCCTGCGACTGGTCCAGGGAGCGCTTCACGATGGACGAGGGACTGTCGAGGGCGGTGCTCGAATTCTTCGTCAAGCTGCACGATGCCGGGCTCGTCTACAAGGCGAAACGATTGGTCAATTGGGATCCGAAGTTCCAGACCGCGATCTCCGACCTGGAGGTCGAGCAGAAGGAGATCAAGGGCAGCCTCTGGCATTTCCGCTATCCGTTGAAGGGCATCGCCTTCAACGCCGATGATCCCAAGACCTACATCGTCATCGCCACCACCCGACCCGAGACGCTGCTCGGCGATACCGCCGTTGCCGTCAATCCCAAGGACGAGCGTTACCTGCACCTGATCGGCAAGACAGTGATATTGCCTCTGGTCGGCCGCGAGATCCCGATCGTCGGCGACGACTACTCGGATCCCGAGAAGGGCACCGGCGCGGTTAAGATCACTCCGGCACACGACTTCAACGACTTCGAGGTCGGCAAGCGGCACAATCTCGCCCAGATCAACATCCTTGACGATTTCGGCCAGCTCAACGACGCCGTGCCGGCGGCCTACCGCGGGCTCGACCGGTTCGTCGCGCGCAAGCGGGTAATCGCCGACATGGAGGCGGCCGGCCTGCTGCACAAGGTCGAGGCGCACACCCACGTTGTGCCGCACGGCGACCGCTCCGGCGTGCCGGTCGAGCCCTATCTGACCGACCAGTGGTACGTGAACGTCAAGCCGCTCGCCGAGCAGGCGATCGCCGCCGTGCGCACCGGCAAGACGAAAATGCTGCCGGCCAACCGCGAGCAGGACTTCTATCGCTGGATGGAGAACATCGAGCCGTGGTGCGTGTCGCGGCAGTTGTGGTGGGGGCATCAGATCCCGGCCTGGTACGGGCCGGGTGGCGATTACGTCGTCGCGCGCAACGAGACCGAAGCCAAGATGAAGGCGCGCGCCAAGTGGGGCAAGGAGGTGCCCCTGAAGCGTGACGAGGACGTGCTGGACACCTGGTTCTCCTCCGCGCTGTGGCCGTTCTCGACGCTCGGCTGGCCGGACAAGACACCGGAGCTCGAGAAGTATTATCCGAACGCGACGCTCGTCACCGGCTTCGACATCCTGTTCTTCTGGGTGGCGCGGATGATGATGGCCGGCATCTTCACGCAAGGCGAGGTGCCGTTCCACGAGGTCTACCTGCACGGCCTCGTCCGCGACGAGAAGGGTCGCAAGATGTCGAAGACGCTCGGCAACGTGATCGACCCGCTCGACGTCATCAACGTCTATGGCGCCGACGCGCTGCGCTTCACGTTGGCGTCGCTGGCCGCGCAGGGGCGCGATCCGAAACTTGGCGTGAAAACCGCGGAGGCCAATCGCAACTTCGCAACCAAGCTGTGGAACGCGGCGCGGTTCGCCGAGATGAACGAGTGCGTTCGCGTCAAGGGCTTCGATCCGGCGTCGGCAGAAGAGCCGATCAACCGCTGGATCGCCGGCGAGACGCAGAAGGCGGCCGCCGCCGTCACCGCCGGCATCGAGGCGTACAAGTTCAATGAGGCGGCGGGCGCCATCTACGAGTTCATCTGGGGGCAATTCTGCGATTGGTACCTCGAGCTGATCAAGCCCGTGCTCATGGGCAACGACGAGCCGGCCAAGGCCGAGACGCGAGCAATGGTCGCCTGGGTGCTCGACCAGATCCTGAAGCTCCTGCATCCGTTCATGCCGTTCATTACCGAGGAGCTGTGGGCGCACATGGTGGAGCACGGCGAGAAGCGCCAGGCGCTGCTGTGCCTCAGCGCCTGGCCGGTGCTCGATGGCCTGGTCGATGCCTCGGTCGAGGCGGAGATCGGCTGGGTCGTCGGCCTGATCAGCGAGGTGCGCTCGGTGCGCACCGAGATGAAGGTGCCGGCGGCGGCCAAGATCAGCCTTGTCGTGCTCGGACAGAGCAAGGCGGTCGCCGAGCGGCTCGGACGCCATGAGGACACGATCAAGCGCCTCGCCCGGCTCGACGCGATCTCGTTTGCCAAGGCGGCGCCGAAGGGCTCGGCGCAGATCGTGCTCGAGGATGCGACGGTGGCCCTGCCGCTCGAAGGCGTCATCGACATGGACGCGGAGCGTGCGCGGATCGCCAAGGAGGAGGGCAAGACCCGCGAGGAGATCGCCAAGGTTACGGCCAAGCTCGACAATGCCGAGTTCCTGGCCAAGGCGCCGGACAGCGTGAAGGAGGAGTTGCGCGAGCGCTTCGATACCTTCACCGCCACGTTGAAGAAGCTCGGCGCGGCGGCAAGGCGGATCGAGGCTTGAAGTGTATTTCCGTCAGCGGGCGCCGGCGGCCCACATTCCGAGCTCGGCCAGCCGCTTCGAAGGATCGACGGTGATCACGCGCAGTCCGGTGAGCTTCCATCCGAAGCCGTCGAGCTCCATGACGCTGACGTAGCGCCGGTCGGCGACGGCGCGATCGGTCATCTCGATCTCGACCCGGGTCGGCGTCAGGAACTCGGCGCGATGGATGCGTGCCCAGAATTGCTTGAAGCGCTCGAGCTTCGATATCGGCTCGGCGTCGGCGGTGTCGCCCGACACCTTCTCACGCCACACGCGGCGATAGTCGAACAGCTTCGGCAGCCCCTCGGGCGTGACGTAGGTTTCGATGAAGCGGTCGAGCATGGTCGCGCCGAACATGCCTTTGACCCGCTGCCAGAGCGTCGGGGCGACGTCGGCGCCGGCTGCATTGGCCATCGGCAGCAGATTCGCCTCGGCGGCGAGCGACGCCTTCAGTGTCTGCCGCACCGATGGCCAGGCGACCCGCTGCTCGATCATCGCCGCGTCGCCGCGTTTGATCGCATCGCGCAGCGTCCAGGCGGAGACGAACGGCGAGGCGATGTACGCCGCGGCGAGCAGCAAGATGACCAGCGAGCTGGCTAGGAATTGGCGCATGGGCTTCCGGCGGGCTCCAGGTTGGTGATGGTTAACTGCACGACGAATTGGGCCGTGCCGCGGCAGCCTGCGGGCTTGCAGCGGGCCGATTTGCCCTGGCTCCGGCACTTCACTTTGTCGCCGCGAGAGATGCCGGCCCGGCGCCGCGGGCACAAGCCCTGCCGCGGCCAGCACCAGCGACCAAATGCTCAACGCGAGCATGTACTAAGCGTGTGGGTTGTGGCCATCACGCCACGATTGCCCAATTTGCATGCCACTTTTGGGTCACAAACGTGAAGGACAAACGCCCAACGAGAGCGTTGCGTACCGCAGCGTGGGCCGTAAAGGCTCGCGTGATGCGGGTTGAGAGCCGAACCTCGCACTCCTAGAGTGGTGTTGCGCGCAAGCAAATGTGACAGGGCGCGGAGCAACCAAGGGGCGCTGCGAGGCGTGAGATCCGATGACCACGAACAAGTTCGACAAGAGCAGGTTGCCCAGCCGGCACGTGACGGAGGGCCCGACACGCGCGCCGCACCGCTCGTACTATTATGCCATGGGGCTCACCGAGGAGCAGATCCATCGGCCGTTCGTAGGCGTCGTGTCTTGCTGGAACGAAGCGGCGCCGTGCAACATCGCGCTGATGCGGCAGGCCCAGTCGGCCAAGAAGGGCGTCGACGCCGCCGGCGGCACGCCGCGCGAGTTCTGCACCATCACGGTGACCGACGGCATCGCCATGGGACACCAGGGCATGAAGTCGTCGCTGGTGTCGCGCGAGGTGATCGCCGACTCGATCGAGCTCACCATGCGCGGCCATTGCTATGACGCGATGGTCGGCATTGCCGGCTGCGACAAGTCGCTGCCCGGCGTGATGATGGCGATGCTGCGCCTCAACGTGCCGTCGGTGTTCATGTACGGCGGCTCGATCCTGCCCGGCAAATTCAAGGGCCGCGACGTCACCGTCGTCGACGTGTTCGAGGGCGTTGGCCAGCACTCCGCCGGCAAGATGCGCGACGAGGATCTGCACGAGCTCGAGTGCGTTGCCTGCCCGAGCGCAGGCGCGTGCGGCGGCCAGTTCACCGCCAACACGATGGCCTGCGTATCGGAGGCGATCGGTCTCGCGCTGCCCGGTTCCGCCGGCGCCGCCCGCGCCCGACCTTGCGCGTGATCATTGGGCGGTCGAAAGCGGCCAGGCGGTGATGCGCATGGTCAGGGACGGCCATCCGGCCGCGCGACATCGCCACCCGCAAGGCGTTCGAGAACGCGGCCACCATCGTCGCCGCCACCGGCGGCTCGACCAACGGCGCACTGCATCTGCCGGCGATGGCGCACGAGTGCGGCATCGACTTCGACCTGTTCGCGGTCGCCGAGATCTTCAAGAAGACGCCGTACATCGCCGACCTGAAGCCGGGCGGCAAATACGTCGCCAAGGACGTGCACGACATCGGCGGCGTGCAGCAGATCATGAAGGCGCTGATGGACGGCGGCTTCCTGCACGGCGACTGCATGACCGTGACCGGCAAGACGGTGGCGGAGAACCTCGCCGGCGTGAAGTTCAATACCAACCAGAAGGTGGTCTATCCGACCTCGAAGCCGCTGTCGCCGACCGGCGGCGTCGTCGGCCTCAAGGGCACGCTCGCGCCCGACGGCGCGATCGTCAAGGTCGCCGGCATGAAGCAGTTGCAGTTCACCGGCCCGGCCCGTTGCTTCGATTGCGAGGAGGACGCGTTCACCGCGGTCGAGTCGGGCGGCATCCTCGAAGGCGAGGTGATCGTCATCCGCTACGAGGGACCGAAGGGCGGGCCCGGCATGCGCGAGATGCTGTCGACCACGGCCGCGCTCTATGGTCGCGGCATGGGCGACAAGGTGGCGCTGATCACCGATGGCCGGTTCTCCGGCGCGACGCGCGGCTTCTGTATCGGCCATGTCGGGCCGGAAGCGGCGGTCGGCGGGCCGATCGGCCTGATCAAGGACGGCGACGTGATCGTGATCGACGCCGACAAGGGCACGCTCGACGTCAAGCTGTCGGAGAAAGAATTGGCCGCGCGCCGCCAGATTTGGAAGGCGCCGCCCAACATTTACCAGAGTGGTGTTCTACGCAAATACGCAGACCAGGTGGGGCCGGCCCTGAACGGGGCGGTTACGCATGCTGGCGGAAAGGCCGAAGTTGTCTGTTACGCGGACATCTAGTAAGGGCCCGCGCGGCTCGTCGGGCACCAGGCCCGTGCGCACCTTGCTGTTTGGGGTGCTGCTCGGGGCTGGCGTGCTTGCTTGCGGCCCGGACGCGGGTAACGCGCAGGGACGCAGCACGTCCGCGTCTCCGGCGCCGGCGCGCAAGGGCGGCGATATCAGGTTCAGCTCGCCCGAAGCGGCCTACAATCACGGTCGCAGCGCGCTGCAGAGCGGCCACCCTGAGATGGCGATCAAGGCGTTCGAGTATGCCGCCGAGCGCGACGTGTTCCTTGCCCAGTACTTCCTGGCGCGGATCTACGCCGACAACAACGTGTCCTATACCAATCACGGCCGCGCCTTCGAGCTCTTTCAGCAGATCGTGACCGAGCATGCCGACGTCGATGTCGACGACGATCCGCGCGCGCCCTTCGTCGCCAAGGCGATGACGGCGCTGGCCGGCTACTATCGCAGCGGCATCCCGAGTGCCGGCGTGGCACCAGATCTCGATCAGGCGGTCAATCTCGTGCGCAATGCCGCCAAGACGTTCCGGGACGACGATGCGCAGTTTGACTACGCCAAGATGCTGCTGACGGGCGAGGGACTGGTCGCCAACCCGCGCGAGGCGGTGTACTGGCTGCGCGGACTTACCACTCGCGGCCACACCGGCGCACAGGCATTCCTCGCGGATCTCTACTGGCGCGGCCAGCATGTCCAGAAGGATCCGACACAGGCGCTGCTGTTGATTACGCTGGCGGCCGAGAACGCGAGCGCCGCCGATCGCGTGTGGATCGAGGACAAGTACCAGAACATTTTCTGCGGCGCCGGCGAGGGCGTGCGCAAGCAGGCGCAAGGAGCGGTTGCCGACTGGCGCAGCAAGTACGGGCGGTCCAGGGAGGAGCGGCTCGGGCCCGACGGGCTGGTGACAATCCAGCCGCGCGCGGTGCGCACCTGCGGCAACGGCGAGACGGCGCACCCGCTTCGCCGCGGCGAGATCACCGGGGAGCCGAGCAAGCCGCGGCCCGAACCCAATGGCGCACTGCGGCCGGCAGGCGCGCCGATGTCGTCGAACGGCGGCGATGGTTTCATGCAGGGTAGCACCGGCTCGTTCGGCTTTTCGCTCCGCGACGCCGGCCAGACCACGATCGGGCCCGCGCCCGCGCGATAGCGCCTCGGACGCTCAACTCTCATTCACTGAGCTCGACCCACGCCGGAACGTGATCGGACGGCTTCTCCCAACCGCGAGTGAACCGGTCGATGCCGGCCGCCGTCAGGCGATCGGAGGCCTGGGGCGACAGCAGCAGATGGTCGATGCGGATGCCATTGTCCTTCTGCCATGCTCCGGCCTGATAGTCCCAGAACGTATAAACGCCGGGGCCGGGGTGGCATGCGCGGATCGCGTCGGTGTAGCCGAGCGACAGCAGCCGGCGATAGCCCTGCCGGCTCTCCGGCTGGAACAAGGCGTCGTCGACCCATTGCTTCGGGTTCTTCGCATCAGGAGCTTCCGGGATGACATTGTAGTCGCCGGCAAGGACGACCGCCTGCTCGGACGCCAGCAGCGTGCGCGCGTGCACCTCGAGCCGCTGCATCCAGGCGAGCTTGTAGGCGAACTTGTCGGTGCCGATCGGGTTGCCGTTCGGCAGGTAGAGCCCGCCAATTCGCACCGGGCGGGCACCCATCGTCACGGTGCCTTCGATATAGCGCGCTTGGAGATCGGCGGCGTCGCCCGGCAGGCCGCGAACGACATCCTCGATCCGCGATTTCGAAAGCAGGGCGACGCCGTTGAAGCCCTTCTGGCCGTGCACGGCGATGTTGTATCCGCTCGCCTCGATCGCCTCGGCGGGAAAGCCGTCGTCGACGCTCTTGATCTCCTGCAGGCAGACCACGTCGGGTCTCGCTTCGCCGAGCCAGGTCAGCAGCGAATCGATGCGGGCCTTGACGCCGTTGATATTCCAGGTCGCGATCTTCACAGCATCCTCCCCGGGACGGTGCGGCCCTCAACTCTGCCATGCCGTGTCGCCACGGGCGCGCCGCGCCGGCGAGCGTGGTCGAAAATCAGGCTAGACGGAAAAGCTCGTGCCGCAGCCGCACGACGCGGTCGCGTTCGGATTTCTGATCTTGAATGCGGCGCCGATGAGCTCGTCGACGAAGTCGATCTCGGCGCCCGCCAGGAACTGGATCGAGACCGGATCGACCAGCACTTTCGCCGTGTCGCGCTCGATCACCAGATCGTCGTCCGCCGCCGCCGGAACGAGGTCGAATTTGTATTGGAACCCGGAGCAGCCGCCACCCTCGACGCTGACCCGAAGCAGCTTGTTGGTCGGCTCGTCGGCGACGATCTCGTTGATGCGGGCGGCCGCACGTTCGGTCACGGTAATGGCGGGCGAGGTCATGGGGTGCCTGTTGCTGGCGTGGTGGCGAATGGCCGTTCACGCGATTATCTAGTGTATACCATGAGATAGGAATCGCCGGCGTTATGTCAAACCGGCGGTTGGCGGGTATTGCTCCAGATACGCGAATTCAGGTGCACGAACAAATGCATGCGGCTGCGGCCTGCGATTACGGTGCCCGACTGGTGCCAGGGGCACGAGTTGTGGCGGCCTATGCCGCCAGTGCGGTGCCCTCGCGCGGCCGGCTGCATGCCGAGCCGGCCTGTCCGACGCGCTCCGAGTTCCAGCGCGACCGCGACCGCATTGTTCATGCGACGGCGTTTCGCCGGCTCACGCACAAGACGCAGGTCTTTCTCTATCACGAGGGCGATCACTACCGGACGCGCCTCACCCACAGCCTCGAGGTCGCGCAGATTGCCCGCACCGTCGCGCGCCAGTTGTGCCTCGACGAGGACATCGCCGAGACGCTGGCGCTGGCGCACGATCTCGGTCATCCGCCGTTCGGCCATGCCGGCGAGCGCGCCCTCGATGCCGCGACGATCGATCATGGCGGCTTCGATCACAACGCCCAGAGCTTGCGGGTGGTCACCAGCCTGGAGCGGAAATACACCGAGTTCGACGGATTGAACCTGACATGGGAGACGCTCGAGGGCCTGATGAAGCACAACGGTCCGCTCGATGGCTCGCGGTTTGCCGCCGTGCGCCGTGTGGCGGCCGGGCTATCGGCGTGGCAGGACTTCATGATTGCCGACTGGTCGTGCGCCGAGGCGCAGGTCGCCGCACTGGCGGACGACATAGCCTATGCAACGCACGACGTGGACGATGGATTGCGTGCCGGGCTGATCAACATCGATGATCTCAGTGCCGCGCCGCTGGCGGGGCAGATCGTGGCCGGCGCTTCGGCCGAGGCGCGCGCGGCCGATGCCGCTCGGCGCCATTACGACATCAGCCGCCGCATGATCACGCTGCTGATCGGCGATCTTGTCGCGGCGAGCCGCGAACGGCTGCGGGCGCTGGCGCCGTCCAATCCCGACACCATCCGGCTTGCCGGCGCGCCGGTAATCGGCTTTTCCGCCGACGTCGCCATACAACTCGACGCATTGAAGCGGTTCCTGTTTGCCAGGGTCTATCGCCATGACAAGGTCATGCGCGTGATGGCGGGCGCGGAAGCGATCGTGCACGACCTGTTCGAGCGCTACCGCGCCGACGTCACGCTACTGCCCGAGCAATGGCGCGCTTCCGCCGAGCGGATCGATGCCGGGACGCGGGTGCGGCTGATCGCCGACTTCGTCGCCGGCATGACCGACCGCTATGCGATCGAGGAGCATCGGCGGCTGTTTGACGCGACGCCTCAGTTGCGTTAGCGCCTGCGGTAGGGCGATGGCGCCCAAGGGATTTTTCGGCAATGAACGTGTTCAGTGCAATCGAAGGGCTGGTCCGCGAAGCGCTGGCGGATCTGGCGCGGGAAGGGTCGCTGCCGGCCGGTCTGGACACCTCCGCGATCACCGTCGAGACCCCGCGCGACCCGACCCACGGCGACCTCGCGACCAATGCCGCGATGGTGCTCGCCAAGCCGGCGCGCATGAAGCCGCGCGATATCGCCGAAAAGCTCGTCGCGCGGCTCAGCGCCGATCAGCGCGTCACCAAGGCGGAGGTTGCAGGCCCGGGCTTCATCAACATCAGGCTCGACACCAACACTTGGCGCGGCCAGGTCGCGGATATCCTGCGCGAGGGCACGCGGTACGGCCGTCTCGATGCCGGCAACGGCGAACGGGTCAACGTCGAGTACGTCTCGGCCAATCCGACGGGTCCGATGCACGTCGGGCATTGCCGCAATGCCGTGGTCGGCGACGCCATCGCCAATCTGCTGGCGTTCGCCGGCTACGACGTGACGCGCGAGTACTACATCAACGACGCCGGCGCGCAGGTCGACACGCTGGCACGGTCGGCCCATCTGCGCTACCGCGAGGCGCTGGGCGAGGACATCGGTGAGATCCCGGAAGGGCTCTATCCGGGTGACTACCTGAAGCCTGTCGGCCAGGCGATCGCCGAGAAATACGGGCACGGTCTCGTCGGCAAGCCGGAGGCCGAGTGGCTGCCGGCGCTGCGCTCGATCGCCGTCAGCGGCATGCTCGACATGATCCGGGCTGACCTCGCCCGCCTCGGCATCAAGCACGACGTATTCTTCTCCGAAGCCTCGCTGACCAAAGGCGGCAAGGATCTCGTCGCCGACACCATTGCCCGTCTCGAGGCCCGCGGCCTGGTCTACACCGGCACGCTGCCGCCGCCGAAGGGCGAGGCGATCGAGGATTGGGAGGATCGGCCGCAGACCCTGTTCCGCTCGACCATGTTCGGCGACGACATGGACCGCGCGCTGAAGAAGTCGGACGGCACCTATACCTACTTCGCCGCCGACATGGCCTACCACCAGAACAAGCTCGATCGCGGCTTCATCCACCTCGTCAACGTGCTCGGCGCCGATCACAGCGGCTACGCCAAGCGGATCAAGGCCTGCGTGAACGCGCTCAGCGAGGGCAAGGCCGATCTCGACGTGCAGTTCTACCAGTTCGTGAAGCTGTTGAAGAACGGCGAGCCGCTCAAGATGAGCAAGCGGTCCGGCACCTTCGTGACGCTCCGGGACGTCGTCGACGAGGTCGGCCGCGACGCGGTGCGGTTCATGATGCTCTACCGCAAGAACGATGCGCCGCTCGATTTCGACTTCGCCAAGGTCACCGAGCAGTCGAAGGACAACCCGGTATTCTACGTGCAGTACGCGCACGCCCGGGCCGCGTCGGTGTTCCGTAATGTTCGCGAAGTGTTCGCAGACCTCGATCGCGCTTCCGTCGTGGGCGCCGACCTGTCCTGCCTCGGCGACCCGGCGGAGATCGACCTCATCAAGCAACTGGCGGCGTTCCCGAAAATTGCCAATGCCGCCGCCTGGGCGCACGAGCCGCACCGCCTCGCCTTCTACCTCTACGAGATGGCGTCGGCCTTCCACCAGCTCTGGTCACGAGGCAATGAATCGCCACATTTGCGCTTCATACAGCCTGATAATCGCAGCGCAACAGCGGCAAGATTGGCACTTATCGGCGCTACTCAGCAGGTGATATCCTCGGGACTGTCAGTTCTGGGCGTCGATGCTCCACAGGAGATGAGATAAGCTCCTGATTCTCTGGGAGCGGGGGTTGTTACGAGGAAGACGGGAATGTCTCGGTCGAACGGTCCACTAGGCCAGCTGCGGGGCGTGCCTCCGCAGCAGTGGCCGCAGTCCGCTGAAGCGGATCCGGCGGTTCAGCAGGCGTATGCTGCTGCCCAGGCGGCCGCTCAGCCGCGCCAGCCCCAGACTTTCGGCAATGTGCAGGGCCAAACCCCGGCTCAGGGTCAGCCGCAGTACGCACCGCAAGCCCCGGCGTATCCGCTTCCGCCGGGCGGCGCACCGGCCGATCAGGGCTATTACCCCGCGCCACAGGCGCCCGCTCAGCATCCGGCCTATCAGCCGGTATTCGAGCGCTACGCACCGCCACCCGAGCCGGCTTCGCGGGGTTACGATCTGCGGTCGGCCGGCCAGCATCGCGAGGCGCCGAGCCAGGCTCCTGCCTATGCGCCGGCGCCGCCGCGTACCCAGTCGCCACCGCAGCCGCAGCCCTCGCTATATGACAGCCACGCACGGCAACCGCAGCAGCGCGGCGGCATCTACGACCAGTGGCCGCAGCCAGCGGCACCTCAGCCGGCGCCGGCGGCGCGAGGCTACGATTTCTCCAACTACGGCGCGGGCGCTCCGCCTGCCGCCAACTACGGGCATGCCCCGGCGCCTGCTCCCGCCCCGCAGCAGCGCCAGCACAATCAGCCGCTGCAGCCGCAGCACGCTCCGCCGCGCCAGGATGACCAGCAATGGCAGTTCGGCCCTGCCGCAGGCCGGCGCGACGAGGTTGGCGGCCATGGCGCCCATGACGGCCATTACGGGTCGGCGCAGCCGGCCGCCTATGATCAGCATGATCTGGTCGACGATGGCGGCGCTGGCCAGCTGCAGGCTGCAACCGATGATCACGGCTACGATCCCGACGACCATCCGGATTACGAGGACGACGAGCCGCGGCGCGGCCGGCGCGGGCTCGTGATGGTCTCCGCCCTCGTCGCGGCGATCGCGCTCGGCGGCGGCTTGGCCTATGCCTACAAGACGTTCATGAAGTCGCCCGGCGGATCGGGTCAGGTCGCCAAGGTCTCGGCGCCCAAGGGCCCGTCCAAGACACAGCCGGCCGACCCAGGCGGCAAGCAGTTCGCTAACCAGGACTCCAAGCTGCAGAGCAGGCTCGGCGACGGCAGCGCGCCGACGCCGGTCGCCGCCTCGCCTGTCGACGTTGAGAGCGGCGTCAAGCGGGTTCCGACAGTGGTGATCGGGCGCGACGGATCGGTTTCGCCGCCGTCACCGGTGCCGGGAATGGTGGTCGTGCAGCCGCAGCCGCCGGCGCCGCCGCCAGTTTCCGCGCAGCAGGCAACGGTAGCCGCCGCGGTCGCGACGGCTCCGGTCGCACCGCCTCAGGCCGCGCCGGTCGTGGTGCCGCAGCCGCGTGTCGCGGCGATTGCACCGCAACCCAGAGCGCCGGTTCCGGTGGTCAACGCGGCGCCGGTCGAAGTGATACCGGTCGCGCCGCCACCGCCGAAGAAGCCAACGGTGAAGCGGGCTCCGCCGCCGCGCGACGACCTCGCCGCGACCGGTAGCGCAGCTCCCGTCGCGGCCGTGGCGCCGGCCAGAGGTCCCAGCAGTGGCTTCGTCGCCGTTCTGGCCTCGAAGGGCAGCAAGGCCGAGGCGGAGCGCACCAACGCCGAGCTGGAGCAGCGCTTCGACGTGCTGAAGGGCAAGATCTTCGATGTCCAGGAAGCCAACCTGACCGCGCAGGGCAAGGGCATCTACTATCGCTCGGTGGTCGGCCCGCCGGGCTCGCGGGAGTTCGCCAGCGGTGTCTGCAATCAGCTGAAGGCGGTAGGCTACACAGGGTGCTGGATCACCGCCTATTGATCGGCCGGCACATTGCAACCGACGGCGGCTTCGGCCGCCGTTTGCGTTTGAACCAGGAGCATGACGGGAGGCTCGCCGATGCGGAGCGCGTACATTACGGGTCTCGCGGGCGAAACGCTGGCGCACGGCGAGCGAGTGCTGCTCGCCGCCACCCGGCCCGCCGGGATCATTCTGTTCGCGCGCAATTGCATCTCCCCCGATCAGATCCGCCAGCTCGTGAGCGACGCCAAGGCGGCGATCGGGTCCGATGCCGCGCTGGTGCTGATCGACCAGGAAGGCGGACGGGTCCAGCGGCTGCGGCCGCCGCAGTGGCGTGAGCTGCCGGCCGCCGCCGCCTATGCCGCGATCTACCAGCGCGATCCCGCGCGCGCCTGCGCGGCGGCTCGAACGGTCGCAAGGCTCATGGCGCAAGACCTGCGCTCGCTCGGGATCAACTGCAATTGCACCCCGGTGCTCGACGTCCCGGTCGACGGCGCTCACGACATCATCGGCAGCCGGGCGTTCGGCCTCGCCTGGCCGCAGATCGCGGACCTCGGCCGGGCTGTCGCCGAGGGCCACATCGCCGGCGGCGTGGTACCGGTTATCAAGCACATACCGGGGCATGGCCGCGCCACCGTCGACAGCCACCTCGAGCTGCCGGTGGTGACGGCGGATCGAAACGAGCTCGAGGCAAGCGATTTCGCGCCGTTCCACGCGCTTCGGGACATGCCGGCGGCGATGACCGCGCACGTGGTGTTCACCGCCATCGACGGAGAAGCGCCGGCAAGCACCTCGGCACGGGTGATCGACGATGTGATCCGTGGCAAGATCGGCTTCGATGGCCTGCTGATGAGCGATGATCTCGGCATGAAGGCGTTGGCCGGCTCGTTCGTGGACCGGGCGGCGAGGGTGATCGCCGCCGGCAGCGACCTTGCCCTGCACTGCAGCGGCGAGCTGTCCGAGATGGAGGCAGTGGCGGCCGGAGTGCCGGCGCTTGCGGGCGCAGCGCTTCGCCGTTTCGAGCAGTGCATGGAACTGACGCGTCGGCAGCAGGATTTCGACGTTGTGGCGGCCGAGCAGGCGCTGGCGCAGGTTTTCGCGCAAGCAATTGTTGGCGCCGAGCGGGGAGGGGCATGAACCGCCCTTGAATCAGTGTACCATGGCGCGCAGAACGGAAGTCGAACGGACCCGCGGATGATCGAGGACGACGCACAGCAGCCGGTCGAGGCATGGACGGCGCCCAGCGCCGACGACGCGGCTTCGGCGGCCGAGGCGCTGGTCATCGACATCGAGGGCTTCGAAGGGCCACTCGACCTGCTGCTGGCGCTTGCCCGCACGCAAAAGGTCGATTTACAGCGCATCTCGGTGCTGGCGCTCGTCGAGCAATACCTCGGCTACATCGCGGAAGCGCAGCGCCTGAAGCTGGAGATTGCCGCCGACTACCTGGTCATGGCGGCCTGGCTCGCCTATCTGAAGTCACGACTGCTGCTGCCCCGGGAGAAGTCCGAGGAGGCAACGCTGTCGGGCGAGGAGCTGGCGCAGCGCCTAGCGTTCCGTCTGATGCGGCTCGATGCCATGCGCCGGGCCGCCGCGCAGATCATGACTCGCCGCCGGCTTGGCCGCGATGTCTTTGGCCGCGGTGCTCCGGAAGGGGTCAAGACCATTCGCGAGACCGAATACACGGCGCAGATCTTCGACCTGCTGCAGGCCTATGCAACCCAGCGCAGCCGCACGGTCAAGCGGGTGCACGTTGTCAAAGCCCGCACGGTGTGGTCGATCAAGGACGCCCGGCGCTACCTGGAGCGGCTGGTCGGCGGAAGCGCGGGCGAGTGGGTCCAGCTCGACATGTTTCTCGAAAAGTACATGCCGGCCGGTGCCGCCGGCGGCGAGCTCGAGAAGACGGTCGTGGCAAGCTCGTTCGGCGCCACGCTCGAGCTGGCGCGGGAGGGAGTTCTGGAGATCAGGCAGGATGCGCCGTTCGCGCCGATCTACATGCGCAAGCGCGGCACGGACGGACCGTGGGAGAAGGTCGGCTGAGCTTGAGCCGTCACCGGGCCGGATGCCGGCCCGTCGGGAGTTGAGACAATGACACCACCGAGACTGTTGATCGTGCCGCGTGAGCCAGACAACGATATCGAGCCACAGATCGAGCCTGCGGTCGGCATGCAGGACCGGGAGCGGGGCGCACCGGAGCGTGCCGTCGCGGCGTTGTCGGCTGCCGACCGCGCGCAGCGGCTGCGGATTCTCGAAGCACTGCTGTTTGCGGCGTCCGAGCCGCTCGACGAGACCAAGCTCGCCGCCCATCTCAAGGATGGCGACGACGTCGCCGGCCTCCTGGCCGAGTTGCAGGTGGTGTACGCCGGACGCGGGATCAACCTCATCAAGGTCGCCGGCAAGTGGTGCTTTCGCACGGCCGAGGATCTCGGCTACCTGCTGGAGCGGCATGCGCTCGAGGAGCGCAGGCTGTCCAGGGCCGCGCTCGAGACGCTGGCGATCATCGCCTATCATCAGCCGGTTACCCGCGCCGAGATCGAGGAAATTCGCGGTGTCACCACCTCGAAGGGAACGCTCGACGTGCTGATGGAAACCGGCTGGATCCGGCCGCGCGGTCGCCGGCGCGCGCCGGGCAAACCCGTTACCTACGGCACCACCGAGGACTTCCTGATCCATTTCGGGCTCGACGGCATCAAGGACTTGCCTGGCCTCGCCGAGCTCAAGGGCGCCGGCCTGCTCGACAGCAACCTGCCGCCCGGTTTCACGGTGCCGGAGCCGACCGACGTCGCCGCCCTGATGCCCGACGAGCTGCCGCTCGATGCCGATGAGGACGAGCCGAACGCCGAGCTTCCCTTCGACGAACCGTTGACCGATGATGACGAGCAGGACTTGCCGCCGACGCAAGCCGAGGCTAAGCCGGCGGAAACGCCCGAATAATCGGGTGGACGCTCAAACCCTCGAAGGATAGTCCGCGGCGTGGCGAGTTGGTTTCGTAGCAGCCCGAGCGCGCCGGCCACCGCCGTGCGCGCCGCCGAGCCCTCCGGGCGGGCGGCGGCGGCATTCGCTGCCGAATTGACCTTCGAGGCGGTCGAGCGGACCTATGATGATGTCCAGGCGCTGAAGGGCGTCTCGTTTACCGTTGCGCCGGGCGAGATCGTCTGCCTGCTGGGTCCGTCCGGCTGCGGCAAGACGACGTTGCTGCGGATCGCGTCGGGGATCGAGACGCCGACCGCCGGGCGGGTGCTGATCAACAAGCTCGAGGTCGCCGGGCCAAACCGTTTCGTCGCACCGGAGAAGCGCAACGTCGGGCTGATGTTCCAGGATTTCGCGCTGTTTCCGCACCTGAAGATCCTGGAGAACGTGGCGTTCGGGCTGACCGCCCTGCCGCGCCAGGAGGCGGTGCGCCAGTCGCTCGCGATGCTCGCCCGGGTCGGCTTGCAGCATTACGCCGACCAGTATCCGCATATCCTGTCGGGCGGCGAGCAGCAGCGTGTCGCCCTCGCCCGCGCGCTGGTGCCGCGGCCCGCCGTCGTGCTGATGGACGAGCCGTTCTCCGGCCTCGACGTTCATCTGCGCGACAGCATGCAGGAGCAGACCCTGGAGCTCCTGCGCGAGACGCGGGCGACGGCGATGATCGTGACCCACAACCGCGAGGAGGCGATGCGGCTCGGCGATCGCGTCGCGGTGATGCGGGCAGGCCGGCTCGAGCAGATCGGCAACGCGGAGGAGCTCTATCGCAACCCGGCCGACCTGTTCGTCGCCCGGCTGTTCTCCGACATCAACGAGATCACCTATCCGGTGCGGGGCGGGGCGATCTCGACGCCGATCGGGGAGCTCCCGGTGCCCGGCGTCAATGACGGCGACAGTGCGATCCTGTGCCTGCGGCAGCGCTCGATCTATTTGCGGCCGAAGGGGACCGGGCTTTACGGCCGCGTCATGTACACCCGTTTCCTCGGCGACGTCGCCCATCTCGAGGTCGGGGTCCAGGGTTTCGACGAGCCGTTGAAGGTGCGGGTGCTGGAAACCGTCGCGCCCCCCAGGGGCACCGAGGTTGGCGTCGAGATCAACCCGGCGAGCGCGCTGGTGTTCCCGGCGCAGCCGGTGGAATAGGCCGCCGCCGGGCCGGTGCCCGGCGTTGTCAGACGCCGAACTTCACCAGGCCGCGCTCGTCAATGCTCCACGCCGGATTCCAGGCGATTTCCCAGGCATGCTCGTCAGGATCGGCGATGTAGCCGCGATAGCCGCCGTGCGGCGGCTCGTCGGCGATCCGCAGGACGCGCCCGCCGTGGCGGGCCAGCCGCTCGATGGTCGGCGCCACCGCATCCCGCGTCGCGACGTTGTGCGCCAGGGCGAAGGCGCCGGGTCTCGCGAGCGCCCGTCCGATATCGGCGGAAAGCGATGCGTCGAGCCACGTGCCGAGGACCAGCCCGTTCATCTGGTAGAACACGATTTCCGGGTTCTCGAACACCGGCTGCCAGCCGAAGCCGTCGACGTAGAAGTGCCTGGATCGCGCCAAGTCGCGGATGCCCAGAGTGATCACGGAGATCTGTTGCTGCATGTTCCATACCCTTGCGTTTCCGGGATGCGGCATGCACCACGGATTACGTCAGGGGACTTGGCGCATTGCGCCAGCCAGGGCTCCACGCCGGGAGCGACCGGGCTAACCGAACCGGTCCGCCTTTTTAGACCCGCCGACGATAGCATATCGCCGCGGTCGAACAATTCGCTCGAGGCGCGCCCAAATCTGGCCGGCAGCAGCGCCAAAAGCGGCTGTTCCCGCCCGCCGCGAGCCCGCATTCCTGTTGATATGCAACCGTAACCCGGATGCAGCCGGCCTGTGGGGAAAGCGACTCGCCTAAGGATGATGCGCAGCAGGGGGATCGACCATGAGCTTGTTGTTCCGCATCGTCTACGCCGCGCATGCCAGCGGCACGCACCACAAGCTGGCGCTCGACGGCCTGCGTTCGCTCGACGGAGCGCAGGCGGAAGACTGGCGGCGACTGTTCCTGAAGCATGCCGAGCGGTTGATGGCCGGCTCGAAGGCGCCCGACGACACATTCAAGGACTTCAAGAACCACGTCCTGCACGTCGATGACGACTATTGGGGCGGCGCGCCGGAGCTCGCCGTCGCCTGGTACGGCAAGACGGTCGCGGCGCTCGCCGCCGGCAACTGGGAGGACGCCGTATATTCGGCCGGCGTGCTGAGCCACTACTACACCGATCCGATCCACCCCTTTCATACCGGCCAGACCGAAGCCGAGAATGCCATCCATCGCGCGGTCGAATGGAGCATCAGCCGCTCGTACGACGACCTTCGGCGGCTGGGCGAGGAGCGCTTCGGCGACATCGAGGTGCCGTCCCGCGACGGGCCTGACTGGCTCAAGGCGATGGTGTGCGACGGCGCCGAATTCTCGCACCGCTACTATGGCAGGCTGATCGCGCATTACGACCTCACCCGCGGCGTCAGCGATCCGCCATCCGGTCTCGACCGTGTCGCCCGCAGCACCGTCGCCGAGCTGTTGATCTACGCCGCGACCGGCTTCGGCCGGATCCTGCAGCGGGCCATCGACGAGGCCCAGGTGGCGCCACCGCAGGTATCGCTGACGCTCGATACGGTGATGGCGGCGGTCAGGATTCCAGCCAAGACCCTCGCCAAGCGGCTGCGCAATGCCGAGGATCGCGCCATCGTCGAGGCGATGTACGACGAGTTGACGAAGCTCGGCCGCGTCGACGCGACCCTGCCCGAGGACGACCGCACGGTGCGCGACCTTCACGCCAGGGAGGTACTGGCGCCGAAGCAAGCCAAGCGGGCCGCGGCGCGGGCGCAACGGCTCGCGACCGTCGACAAGCCGGCGCTCTCGAGCCTGCCGCCGGCGGCGCGGCGAATGACGGCACCCGAGGCCGAAGCCACGGCTGCCACGCCGGCTCCGCTGCCGGTTGCGGCAACGCGTCCGGCGCCGCCGCCGCGCTCGCAGCCGCCCGTCGCCTCGCATGCACTTGCAGCGCTGAAGCCGTCCCCGCAATCCGCGCAACCGCCGGCACCAGGTCATGCCGCTGCGCGTAGCTACCTCGCCGCCGGCGATCCGCTCGAAGCGGCGCCGTCGATCGGCCCGCGGATGGCCGAGCGCCTGGCCGAGCTGGGCCTCGTCACGGTCGGTGATTTCCTTGCCGCCGATCCGGCCAAGACCGCGGCGCGGCTGCGTGATCATCGCATCAGCGACATGGTGATCGACGTGTGGCAATGCCAGGCGCGGCTGGTGATCGAGATCGCCGGACTGCGCGGCACCCACGCGCAGCTGCTCACCGGCGCGGGCTACCGGACCACCGGGGCCGTCGCCGCCGCCGATCCAGGGAAATTATCCGCCGACCTGTTGCGCTTCGCGGCGTCGAGCGAAGGCCGCAGACTGCTGCGCGACGGTGGGCCGCCGGATATTCAGAAGGTCAAGGCGTGGACGGTGATGGCGCGCATGGTCCAGGCGGCGTGAGCGCGATCGCGTCGCTGGTTCAGCCCTTCTTCGGCCCGTAGAACAGCACCCAGGTCGCGAAGTCGTCGGTGAACTCCTTGAAGCGGTGCTTGTCGCCGGCGGCGGCGAACAGGGCGTCGCCCGCGGCGAAGGCGAAGGTTGCGCCGTTGCGCTCGAATACGCCCCGGCCGGAGATGACGAAATACAACTCGTCGCGGTCGTGCGGCGTCTGCGGGTCGCTGCCCTTGGGCGCGTAGTGGCGCACCTCGATATCCTCGTTGCTCAGCGCCACCCTCGACAGGCCACTCGGCGAGACCGGCCAGCCGACCATGTCGTCCGATGAAAAGCGGGTGGGCGTGGACATCCTGGGCGCTCCCTGGCTGGCGACGTTCCGTCGCTCGATTGGACTTACGAGCCGCTGGCACCGGGTGCCGGGCCGATGATGTTGCCGGCCGGCTCGCGGCGATCGCCACGTTTGCGGATCAGCTTGCGCAGTCCTAGGAACAGCGCGAGCCCGCAGCTGAGGCCGGCCGCCGATACGAATAGCATATCGTAGCCAAAGCGCTCCATCAGCAACGAGGCCGCCAGCGGCCCGACCGCCGCGCCGATCCCCCACAGCAGGAGCAGCGTGCTCGACCAGCCGATGCGCTGGGCATCGGTGGCGATATCGTTGGCATGCGCGACCGCCAATAGATAGAGCGCCGCCGGCGCGCCACCCCACAGCGTCGTCAGCAGCATGATCCAGCCGAAGCCCGGCAGCGTCGGCAGCAGGTAGACGAGCGACAATGCCGCCGTCGCCAGTGCCGACATCGCCATCATCGTGCGCCGGCCGTAGCGGTCGGACAGATGCGAGAACGGGATCTGGAACAGCAGGCCGCCGAGCGGGATCGCGGCGAGCAGCAGCGCCACCTGATCGACGGTCAGTCCCCGCGCCAGCGCATAGAGTGGCAGCAGCGCCGGCCCCGCCGTGCCAATCAGGCCGTGCACCAGCGCGGCGGCGGCCGCTGCCGGTGCGCTGACCGGCAGGTCGGTGAGGCTCGGGCCGGACTTGGCGCCGATCACCGGGGCCGCGCCCGGCATCGCCAGCGCCGGCCATGGCGATGCCAGGTAGGCGACGACCGCTGCCAGCAGCAGCAGGCTCGAAGCCGGATCGACCACGGTCAGCGCGGCTTGGCCGAGGGCGAACGCCAGCCGGCTCAGCACCATGTAGATGCCGAACACCCGGGCGCGGTTGGCGGTGGTGGCCGCGGTCGCGAGCCACGCCTCGATCAGCACCAGCAGGCTCGCCATCGCGAAGCCCGCAAGGCCGCGTGCGATCGCCCATGCCAGCGTGGTCGAGGTTGCGAGCAGGAGCAGCGTCGTCGCGGCATTGGCGAATGCCAGGACCAAGATTGCGCGCCCGGCACCGAGCGCGTTGATCAGCGGCGCGGCTGCTATGCAGCCGGCGAGGAAGCCGATCGAGAAGGTGCTCGTCACCCAGCCTATCACCGACGGCGGCAGGCCGCCCTGGGCAAGCTTGATCGGCACCACCGCATTGACCACGCCGCCGCCGAGCTGGAACACGCCGACGATCAACAGCAGCAGAGTGATGATCCGCGCCGCCGCGTGGGCGGACCGGTCATCGCCCGGCAGCGGGACCGCGGCCGTTGGTGTGGCCGCGATTACCTTGTCGTTCACCTTCCGATCTCCCTCGCCGCCCCCAATATCGCAGGCCAGGATACCTGCGCCGCCGTCGCCAGCTCTCGACAACGAAGGCAATTGCCACTCAAATTGAGCAACGGGCAAGGCGCCGAGGGTCGGCGCAGCAGGTGCGGAGGTATGCGCCAATGGCCGAGATCTTCAAGGATGTGCGCAAGAAGGAATACCTGAACGCGGAAGGCGCGGATAAACCGCTGAAAAGTCCGATTCCGCATCGCGTCGCTCGAGAAGGCCCGCGCCTGGCGCAAGCGGCGACTGGTCGAAAAGGTCAACGAGCACGATTGCGCGGCGATCCTGCTCTACGATCCGCTCAACATCCGCTACGCGCTCGACGTCTCGAACATGCAGCTGTGGATGACGCACAATCCGTCGCACTACGCCATCGTTTGCGCCGACGGGCACGGCATCGCATTCGAATACGGCAAGTCGGAGCACCTGGCGCAAGGTATCGCGACCGTGGACGAGGTGCGCACCGCCCGCTCGTGGTTCTATTTCTCGGCGGGCAACCGGCTGCCGGAGCGCGTCGAAGCCTGGGCCGACGAGATCGCCGAGATCGTTCGCGAGCGCGGCGGGCACAAGAACATGCGGCTTGCCGTCGACAAGCTGGAGCCGCTCGGCGTCGATGCCCTGCGCAAGCGCGGCGTCACGCTGGTCGAGGGCCAGGAGCTGACCGAGCACGCGCGCAAGATCAAGTCGGCCGAGGAGCTGGAGCTGATGCGCTGGACCATTCGCGTCTGCGAGGCCGGCATGGCGCGGATGTACGAGCATTCGCTCGCCGGCAAGACCGAGAACGAGATCTGGGCCGAGCTGCATTTCGAGAACATCCGCTCCGGCGGCGAATGGATCGAGACGCGGCTGCTCGCCTGCGGGCCGCGCACCAATCCGTGGTTCCAGGAATGCTCGGACTACGTCTGCCGGCAGGGCGAGATGCTGTCGTTCGACACCGATCTGATCGGCCCCTACGGCTATTGCGCCGACCTGTCCAGGTCATGGACCATCGGCCACACGCGAATGTCGCCGAAGCAGCGCGAGCTCTATCGTGTCGCGCGCGACCAGATCGATCACAATCTCGGCGTGGTGCGCGGCGGCATGACCATCGCCGAGTTCAACGACAAGAGCTGGCGGATCCCGGAGAAGTACCAGTCGCGGCGCTATTCCGTCGCCATGCACGGGGTCGGGCTGTGCGACGAGTGGCCGTCGGTGCCGACCCACGTCGATTTCGCGCGAGCCTTCCAGGCAACGCTGGAGCCAGGCATGTGCGTATGCATCGAGAGCCTGATCGGCGAGGAGAAGGACAGCGAGTGCATCAAGCTCGAGACGCAAGTGCTGCTGACCGAGACGGGCTGCGTGCGGCTCGACAGCTTCCCGTGGGAGGAGGTCTGAGAGCCTGTCCGGGGTCAGACCGCCTTGGCGATGATCTCGACCGGCCCGACCGTGCCTTGCTGCAGCATGGCCAGCAGGTTGTCGAACTTGCGCTGCCAGTCCGGTCCGCGATGATCGAGGACGGGCGCCGAGCCGGCCTGGGTGCGGCTTGCGATCTTCGCCACGAAGTCCAGCGCCGCGGCGAGGCGGTTGCGCTCGGCCGACGATCTCGAAGCCGGCGGCGACAAGGTTGCCGCGGTAGTCGTCCGGGGTCTCGACGAAACTCGTATCGGCGTGGCTCGACCACGGCACCGGGAATTGCAGCGGGCCATCGGACAATCGCATCACATCGTAGACGCCGAATATCGCACCCGGCCGGACGACCCTGCGCACCTGCCCGAACAGGCGCGGCTTGTCGTTGATGTTCATGCCGACATGGATCATGTAGGCGCCGTCGAAGGTGCCATCCGCGAACGGCAGATCGAGAACGCTGCCCTGATGGAACGTCGTTGCCGAGGCGAGCCCCACACGTTGCGAGAGATTTCGAGCGACCTCGACAAATTCCGGCGTCAGGTCGACGCCGGTCACGGTCGCCCCCTTGGCGAAGGCGCACGCACGCGCCGGTCCGCCGAGCCCCGAGCCGACATCGAGCAGATGCATTCCCTTGGCGAAGCCGCACTGGTCGAACAAGGCGAGCGAGGCGGGACGGCCACCGAGATGCAACTCGTCGACCAGCGCCAGATCGTCGACGGTCAGCGCCGCCGGGTCCTTGCCGAGCTTAACCAGCGATCTGTCGATGGCGGCTGCCAGTGCACCGTGCGAATAGTGGCGCTGCAACTCGCGGTCGATTGCCTGATGATCGCTCACGTGCTCAACTCCAGGTGACATTCGATCAGGTGCTCGCCGAACCGGCGCACGGGTGGCGGCTCGCGCTCGCACAAGCCGTCGATCTTGCGGGGACAGCGGCTGGCGAACACGCAGCCGGCCGGTCGTTGCGTCGGGCTCGGCATCTGGCCCGACAGCACGATCGCCGGGGCCGGGGCGTCGGGGTCGGGCCTGGGGGCGGCTTCGAGCAGCGCCTCGGTGTAGGGATGAAATGGCGGGCTTAAGACCTGCGCCGCCGGGCCGTATTCGACCACCCGGCCCAGATACATCACGGCGACCCAATCGGCCATGTGCCGCACCAGGCCCAGGTCATGGCTGATCAGAACCAGCGCCAGGTCGCCGCCGGCCAGCAGGTCTTCCAGCAGATTGACGATCGCCGCCTGCACCGAGACGTCGAGGGCGGAGACCGGTTCGTCGGCAATGATCAGGTCGGGCTCGCCGGCAAGCGCGCGGGCGACGGCGACGCGCTGGCGCTGTCCGCCTGAAAGCTGATGCGGCTTGCGCGCCAGCAGGTCGAGCGGCAGCCGCACGCGTTCGAGCAGTCGCGCGACCTCGATGCGAGCCGCGCTCCGCGACAGGCCGCGCTGCTTGCGCAGCGGACGCGACAGCGCGTACTCGATGGTGTGACTGGGATTGAGCGTCGCATCGGGGTTCTGGAACACCATCTGCACACGTCTGCGGACGTCCGGCGGCCGCTGATCGACGGCGACATTGGCGATGTCGGTGGTGGCAGCCGCGACGTTGAGCTTGACGCTGCCGGAGCTGGCCGGGACGAGGCCGCTCACCACCTTGGCGAGGGTGGATTTGCCGGAGCCGCTTTCGCCGACGATCGCGAGCGTGCCGCCGGCCCTGGCCGTCATGCTGGCGTCGGAGAGCGCGTAGATCGCCCGGCCGGATTTGAAGCCGAACCGGCCGGCGAGGTCATAGCGCTTGGAGAGCCGTTCGAGGGCGAGCAGCACCCGTCCCTGTCCCGGCGCCGTCGCCGATCGCGCGGCGGCCCCGATGCTGGGCACGGCGGACGCTACCACCGCAAGGCGGCTGCAGCGGGCAAGGTGCGAGCCGCCGACGACGACCGGGGCAAGCGCGATCGGCTTCGTCTCGCACAGGGCTGGATCGACATAGGCGCAGCGCGGTGCGAACGCGCAGCCGGTCCGCGCCCGGTCGGCGGCCGTCAGCGTGCCTTCGATCGGCGATAGTCGCCGGTGCGAGCCGGTCGCGGCACCGCCGTGGTCGGGCAGCGCCGCCAGCAAGCCCCGCGTATAGGGATGGGCCGGCGCCTTGAACACGTCGCGGATGGTGCCGGTCTCGACCAGCCGGCCGGCATAGAGCACCCCGATCCGGTCGCACAGCCGCGCGACCGTGCCGAGGTTGTGGCTGATGAACAGGATCGCGGTGCCGAACCTTCGCCTGAGCTCGCGCACCAGCTCCAGGATTGCCGCCTCGATCGTCACGTCGAGGCCGGTGGTCGGCTCGTCCATGATCAGCAGCGCCGGCTCGGCCATCAGCGCCATGGCGATCACAACCCGCTGCTGCTGCCCGCCGGAGAGCTGGTGCGGATAGCGCTCCATCATCGCCTCGGCGTCGGCGAGGCGCACCTCGCCCAGCATTGCGATAGCGCGGGCGCGCGCCCTGGCCGGATCGGTCTCGCCGTGCAGCAGCGGCACTTCCATCAGCTGGCGGCCGATGGTCATCACCGGATTCAAGCTCGACATCGGGTCCTGGTAGACCATGGCGAGGCGGTTGCCGCGCAGTGGTTCTGCAGCTCGGCCGCTCCCATGGCGGCGACGTCGCGGCCCTCGAACAGGATGCGGCCGTTGGCAACGGCGAGGCCGCGCCGAGATAGCGCATGATGGCGAGCGCCACCGTCGACTTGCCGCAACCGGATTCGCCGACGAGACCCATCGCCTCGCCGGGCGCGACCGTGAAGCTGACATCGTGGAGAATGCGGCTCACCCCCTGCCGCCCGCGGGCTTCGACAGTCAGGCCATCGAGGGTCAGGATCGGTTGCACGGCATCACGCATCCTGACCGGACTCCTTGAGCCCGGTCGCCAGGAAGTTGAAGCCGATCACCAGGCTCGAGATCGCGAGACAGGGGATCAGCGTCATGTGCGGGAAGACGAACAGCATGCCGTACGTCTCCTTCACCATGCCGCCCCAGTCCGGATCGGGCGGCGGCAGGCCGACGCCCGAGGAAGCCCAGCACGCCGATGGCGATGGTGGTGTAGCCGAGGCGCAGGAAGAAATCGACGATCAGCGGCCCGCGCACGTTGGGCAGGATCTCGACCAGCATGATGTAGAGCGTGCTCTCGCCACGCATCCGGGCGGCGGCGACATAGTCGCGGTTCTTCACGTCGAGCGTCACGGCACGGACGATGCGGGCGATGATCGGCGCCGAGGTCAGCCCGATGACGGCGATGATGTTGAAGGCGGAGGCGCCGAACTTGGCGATGATGATCAGGTAGAGGATGATTTTCGGGAACGCCAGCAGCGTGTCGCCGACCCGCATGATCAGGGCATCGATCCAGCCGCCGCGATAGCCGGCGAGCAGCCCGAGCAGCGAGCCCAGGACCGCCGCGCATATTACCGCCGTGGGCGCGACGGTCAGCACGGTGCGCGCGCCGTAGACGATGCGCGCCCACATGTCGCGGCCGAGATTGTCGACGCCGAGCCAGTGCTCGCTCGACGGGTAGGGCTCGACGATCAGCAGCGGGTTGACCTTGTTCGGCGGATAGAACGTGATCCATGGCGCGAGCACCGCGCACAGCGCCCAGAACAAGATGATCGATGCGCCGATGGTCGCCACCGGCGAGGCGGTGATCGAGTGCCACAGCAGGGCCAGCCAGCCGCCACGCGCGGGCAGCGGACGTATTGCGTCGGGGCTGCCGGTGTCGACGCGTGGCATGACCTCCGTCATACGCGGATCCTCGGATCGAGCGCCATGTAGCCGAGATCGCCGAACAGCTGCGTCAGCATCGTCACCATCACCGCCACCAGGGTGCCAGCCTCGACGATCGCGATGTCCTTCGCCAGCGCCGCCTCCAGCATCATCCGGCCGAAACCCGGGTAGGCAAACACCGTCTCGACCACGACGAGGCCGGAAACGAGATAGTTGAGCTGCAGCAGGATCACCGTGAACGGGGCGATCAGCGCGTTGCGCACCGCGTGCCGGCCCACCACCTGGGGAAAGCTCATGCCCTTGAGCGTGGCGGTGCGGATGAACGGCTGCCGCATCACCTCGACCATCGAGGCGCGGATCATCGAGATCAGGTAGCCGGCATCATAGAGGGTGACCACCAGCACCGGCATCACGAACTGCATCCACAGTGGCCAGCCGCTGTCGGCGCGCAGCGGCGACGTCCCCGGCAGCCAGCCGAGGCCGACCACGAAGATCGCGATCAGGAATACGCCCATGGCGAACTCGGGGATCGAGGCGGTGATCGAGGAAAACACCGAAACCGAGCGGTCGAGGAAGCTCTTCTCCTGCATCCCGGCCAGCACGCCGAACAGTATCGACAGCGGCACGATCACGGCGAAGCTGATCGCGGCCAGCAGCAGCGTGTTGCCGAGCCGGTCCCAAAGGATGCTGGCGACCGGCGCGCGATAGACCAGCGAGTGGCCGAGGTCGCCGGTCAATGCCCGGCCCATGTACTCGAAGTAGCGCACGAGAGCCGGCCGATCGAGCCCCATCTCGCGGGTGACCTTCTCGACCTGATCCTGGTTGGCGTAGGGCCCGAGCAGCTTGGAGACGACGTCGCCGGGCGTCCATTCGTTGAGCATGAACACCAGCAGCGACACCGCCAACAGCGTGAACCCCATGTTGATCAGCTGTTTGGCGGCAAAGCGCAGCATCGGCGGCGGCCTTCCTCACATTGTCATGCGCACGAGCCTACTGTCCCGATCGCGAAGTTCGCTTCATTCGCATGGCTATCGGACGCACTTCGCGATCGATAAGGACACTAGCAAATCCAAGCTTCCAGTGTGGCTTATGATTTCGAAATCCGCACTGGAGTATGCCGCAAGTATGAAGCGAACTTCGAAATCGCCACACTAGCCGTCGATGCCATCGCCTGCAATCGCGATGGCCCCGGATGGTTGCGCGTGCCGGTTGGCAAGCGGCACCGAAAGCGTTATACGTTATGTATAACAGGGAGCCAACGATGCGCCTCGAGATCAAGAAGATCGGAAATTCGACCGGGCTGATACTGCCGAAGGAGTTGCTGGCGCGACTGAGGCTCGAGCAGGGCGACAGCGTGCTGGTGACCGAGGGGCCTGATCGAACGATCACCATCACGCCGCACAGCGACGACGACGAGGAGACCATGCGCATCGCGCGCGCTGCGATGAAGAAGTACGCGTCGGTATTCAAGGCGCTGGCGAAGTGACCCGATCGGCGAGGCCTGCCGAGCCACGCTGGCTCTCGGCGGATCAGATCACCCGCATGCACGACGAGCAGCTTGCGATCTTTGGCGGTGCGGCCGGGCTGCGCGATCGGGGCCTACTCGAATCTGCTGTCGAACGTCCGCGCAACAAGTGGACCTACGGCGAGACCGATCTTTCGTCGCTGGCCGCCGCCTATGCCTTTGGCCTCGTGCGGAATCACGCGTTCGTCGATGGCAATAAGCGCACCGGATTCGCCGCGCTGGTCGTCTTTCTCGGCAAGAACGGCGTCGATCCCGACCTGCCGCAGCCGGAGACGGTGCAGGTGATCCTGGAACTGGCGGCAGGCAGGTTGAGCGAGGCGGAATTGGCCGCGTGGGTGGCCAAGCACTGCTGAGCGGCAGGCTTCACACGTCCACATCCACCCACAATGCGGCGTGGTCCGAGGCGGCGTGATAGCTGGAGGTCATCTCGGGATAGACTTCCCACGACGGCTTCTTGTTGCGTCCCCACACGCCGCGCCGCCAGTAGCCGCCCTGCTGCATCCGCGCGAACAGTGCCGGCGACAGCAGAATGTAGTCGATCTTGTCCCGGTCGGCGCCGTTCTGATAGGTGCCGGGATGGCCGTCGCCGATGAACGAGGGGTGCTCGGAAATGTCCTTCAGGTCGGACGAGCGGATCAGCGGCGCCAGCGTCTCGCTGTCCGGGGTGTCGTTGAGGTCGCCGATCACGCACACGTATTGGGCGCCCTCGCCCTTGAGCCGCTCATAGATGCGCCGCGTCTCCTCGGCCTGCCGCCGTCGCCGCGCGTCCGACGCATCCTTGGTGCCGTAGCCCTTGCTCTTGAAGTGGTTGACCAGCACCCACACCACCGCGCCGGACGGCGTCCAGATCGAGTACTCGGGGCAATCGCGGCTGAAGACGCGGCCGCCGCGATCGTCGACGTCGTCGACGTGGCTCCTGATCCAGCCGACGTCGTAGCCGTTGCGCGCCATGATGCCGACATCGATGCCGCGCTCGTCGTTGCCGTCGATCAGCATCACCTGGTCGAACGGTGGCGCGCCGACCGACGGCAGCAGGATGTTCGAGAATTGCATCAGCGCCTTGCGGTCCTCGACCTCGACGATGCCGATCACGTCCGGCGTCACATCGCGGACCACCTGTGCCGAATTGCGCGTCGCCGTCTCGTTGATGAGCTCGGTCTTGAGCTCGAGCCAGCCGACCCAGTCGCCGCGGCCGCTGGCCTTGATCCTGGTGCCGCCCAGCATGGAATAGCTGACGAACTGGCCGCGTCCCTCGCGCAGCACCACGTACTTGCTGTCGTTCCTCTTGTCGATGCCCAGCGCCTTGAGCAGCGCCAGCATCCGCGCCTTGATCGCGTCGGAGTAAACCGGCTCCTCGAACAGCTGGTTCAGCTCGGCGTACATCTCGAGGATCTTGCGGCCGTCGGCCCAGGTGTCGAGGTTGAGCGCGCGGGCGCGCGTGAACAGGTTCTCGACGTTGTAGCTCGCGATGCGCATGGCGGCGGGAGGTCTCCGGTCCGAACGGAACGATCGATTCGGAGGGAAGCCTAGCGACCGCCTATTGACGCCCGACCGCTGCGCCGCGGCTCATGCACAGCAAAATGGGCTATTCCAGCGCTTCGAGGCGCTGCCGTGCCTTCATGACGCCGCTGGAGAACGCGCGCTGATAGAGGTGACGGGCGCGCTCGACGTCCGCGTGTGCGCCGCGAATACTCCAGGCGGCCAGCATGTTCGGGTCGAACGTTTCCGCCAGCGCCATCGCGGCGAGCGGATTGGCCTCGATATTGACGCCCTCGATCGCCTCTCGCGCGGCCAGGATATCACCCTTGCCAATAAGCACGCGCGCCTGCTCGAGCAGGTCCGGAGGCGGGGGAGCCGGGGCAACCGGCGGCGGCGCCGGGGCGGCCAGCACTGGCTTGGCCTCGGGTGCCGACAGCACCGGCTTGGTCTCGGGCATAGGCTGGACCGGCGCCGGCGCGGGTTCCTCGATGACGATGGCGGCCGGGGTGGTGAGGGCCTGGGTCGGGCGCCTGGTGGTGCGGATGCCGGCCTCGTCGGTCACCACCATTGTCGGCATGAAGCCTTGCGACAGCGATGAGGTGGCGACATCGACGCTCGGGGTGGAATGATCGGGCACGCGGCTGCTCATCACGACACCGAGCGGCACCAGCAGCACCATGCCGAGGCCAAATCCGATCAAGGCGGCGCGGCCCTCTCGCACCCTCTGCGTGGGCAAGCTCGGCACCACCGCAAGGGTCCGGCTGCCCTGGACCAGCATGGGCAGATCGAGATCCTCGTCAGCGTCGTCGTCCTCCGGCAGATTTGGCTGCGGGATGGCAAGCGCGGTTGCGAGCTTGTCGACGAGCGGATTCCGGCTGTCGTCTTCCTTGCGCTGAGCGGCGCTCAGTGCGGCAGCAAGTGTATGGGTCGCATTCGAATGCGCCATTTACGCCCCCATGCAATTGCCCGCGGACGCGGGCAGCCTGGAGCTCCAAGGTCAATTGGCTTGGCGACCGTCCGACGTCTCGACGTCGTTGCACTCCCGACCGGAATGCGGCCGATGGGAATGCGGGTGCGGACGCAGATACCTAACCGCTGGAAACCCCCTACTTGCCGATGGAGCTGCAACCCATGCAGTCCCTCGAATCCATCGCCGCTGCTGCCCCGCCCGGCCGATGCATGGGACTAGCTACACGTTGGTATGCGGCGAGATGATGGCGTAAGGTGGTTGGCGTCGCGGCGCAAGTCGGAAAGTGGAGGGGTAGGCGTGCTAATTTTAATTTTGGGGTTAGTGATTTTCCTGGGCGTCCATCTGGTGCCGACCAGCGTGCCGTTGCGCGACGGGCTGCGCGCCCGCTTCGGGGCCACGGCCTATCAGATCGGTTTCAGCGTCGCATCGCTGCTCGGGCTGGTGCTGATCATCTACGGGTTCGGCAAGGTTCAAGGACTGCCCGGCAAGAACCCGGTGATCTGGTTTCCCCCGGTCTGGACGAAGCACATCGCGTGGCTCGCGATGTGGCCGGCGCTGGTGCTGCTGGCCGCGGCCTACATCCCTTCCCGGATCCGCGACAGGGTAGGCCACCCGATGCTGATCGCCGTCAAGATCTGGGCGGCGGCGCACCTGCTGGCCAACGGCAGGCTCGCCGACATCGTTCTGTTCGGCGCGCTGCTCGCCTGGGCTGCCTTCGACCTCGTCTCGGTCAAGCGGCGCGGCGCCACCGGCCCGCTCGGCGCCCGCAAGGGAACACCAGGCGGCGATGTCGCGGCAGTCGTGGTCGGCAGCGCGATCTATGCCTGGCTTCTGCTCGGCGGGCACGGCAAGCTCATCGGCATTGCGCTGCTGCGGTAGCGGGCGGCGGCGCCGCGCTGTTCAGCGTGCCTCGGCCAGCAGCGACAGCTGGCGGGAGGTGGATTTGCCGTTCTGGTCCGTGAGGTCGGTCGGGTAGTCGCCGGTGAAGCAATGGTCGGTGAATTGCGGGCTCTTGTCGTCGCGCCCGTCGAGGCCCATCGCCCGGTAGAGCCCGTCGACGCTCAGGAAGGCGAGGCTGTCGGCGCCCATGAACTCGCGCATCTCTTCGACCGACATCCGCGCCGCCAGCAATTCGTTGCGGCTCGGCGTGTCGATCCCGTAGTAGTCGCCGAATTTGATCTCGGGGCAGGCGATGCGCATATGCACCTCGCGGGCGCCGGCCTCCCGCATCATGGTGACGATCTTCTTCGACGTGGTGCCGCGCACCACGCTGTCGTCGATCAGAACGATGCGCCGTCCCCTGACCACGGCGATATTGGCCGAGTGCTTCATCTTGACGCCGAAGTCGCGGATGCGCTGCGTCGGCTCGATGAACGTGCGGCCGACGTAGTGATTGCGGATGATGCCGAGCTCGAACGGGATGCCGGAGGCCTGGCCGAACCCGATCGCGGACGGCACGCCCGAATCCGGCACCGGCACCACCACGTCGGCCTCGATGCTCGCCTCGGCGGCCAGTTGCCGGCCCATCTGCTTGCGCATGTCATAGACGCTGCGGCCGCCGAGAATGCTGTCCGGTCGCGCGAAATAGATGTACTCGAAAATGCACGGCCGCGCCGCGCGTTTCGGGAACGGGCGATGGCTCTCGAGGCCATCGGCGGTGATCACCACCACCTCGCCATTGTCGACCTCGCGGAAGAATGTGGCGCCGACGATGTCGAGCGCGCAGGTTTCCGAGGCCAGCACGAACTTGTCGCCGAGCTTGCCGATCACCAGCGGCCGGATGCCGACGGGGTCGCGCACGCCGATCAGCATGTCGGCGGTGGCGCAGACGAGCGCGTAGGCGCCCTCGATCTGCCGCAGCGCTTCGATCAGCCGCTCGATCACGCGGCGTTTGCGCGACCGTGCCATCAGATGGAGGATGACCTCGGTGTCGGAGGTGGATTGACAGATCGCGCCATTCTGCACGAGCTCGCGGCGCAAGGTCAGCGCATTGGTCAGGTTGCCGTTGTGGGCGACCGCGAAAAACGCCGGTGTCGAGGTCGGCGAACAGCGGCTGCACGTTACGCAGGATGGTGTCGCCGGTGGTCGAATAGCGCACATGCCCGATCGCCATGTCGCCATGCAGGCGTTCGATCACGTCCGACTTGTTGAAGTTGTCGCCGACGAGGCCGAGCCGGCGCTCGCTGTGGAAATGCTCGCCGTCGTAGGTGACGATGCCGGCGGCCTCCTGGCCGCGGTGCTGCAGGGCGTGCAGGCCGAGCGCGGTGAGCTTGGCGGCGTCCGGATGGCCGAGGATGCCGAAGATGCCGCATTCCTCCCGCAGCCGATCATCGCCGTACCGGGAGTATTCCGGCATTTGATCGCTGATTTCGCTGCTAGCGTTCTGTCCGGCGTCGAGCGGCATGCAAGCCTCCAGCGAAAGCGGGCACAGGCGAACGCGTAGCACTCGCCGTTCAAATTTTAGCACAACACCGATTCGCAGCCGACGGGCATCGGTCGCGGACGCGCGTGACAGATATATGAAACAGGGGTGCCTGCGCTAGTGGCTGCGCGGCATCGTTCACGCGAAACTGACATTCGCCCCGGGAATGACAGCCGGTCGGATTTCCCGGCCTACTCGGCGGCGGCCTTGTCGGTCACCTTTTGCACCATCGCAAGCAACGGCGGCTTCAGCGCATCGCTGGCGCTGTTCAGCATGCCGCGCGACAAGGACTTGCGCACCCAATCGGGGTGCTCGGCCTCCTTCGGGCTGAAGTGCTGAAAGAACATGTAGGGAATGAGCACGATCAGGAACGCACGGACGACGCCGAATGCCAGCCCGAGCGTGCGGTCAATGACGCCGATGCGGCTGTCGAGGATCGAGTCGGAGATCCGGGCGGTGATCAGGTGAACCACGATCAGGGCGATCAATCCGACCAGCACGGCAATGCCGATCTGGGCGATTCTCGGCGACGGCAGGGCGAGTTGCTGGGTGATCTCGGCCGCCAGCGCCTGCTGGTAGAGATAGAAATAGCCGCCGGCGGCGGCGCCGACGATCCACGAGATGATCGACAGCAACTCGCGGCCGAGGCCTCGGTACATTGCCAGAAGCCCGGAGATGACAGCCAGCGCAATCAGCGCGACATCGAGATAGGACAGCGGCCCGATCATGCTTCAATGATTCCTGGTGAGGGCGGCACGTTGGTTAATCGAACCGTTCAGTCGCATGGGGTCAGCGCCTCTGCAAGCGCCTTCAAGTTGGAAATACGCGATAGCTTCAATTTGAGACTTTTTTGGTCCAGCTCGCCGGCTTCCGGCAGGATGGCCCGCTTGAAGCCCAGCTTCTGCGCCTCGCGCAGCCTTGTCGCCATGTGCGCCGCCGGCCGAACCGCCCCGGAGAGGCTGATTTCGCCGCAGTAAACCTCGTCCATTGGCAAAGAGACACCGGAGAATGACGACAGAAGTGCGGCGGCCGCGGCCAGGTCGGCGGCCGGCTCGGCGATGCGCAGTCCGCCCGCGACATTGAGGAACACGTCGTGCTCGGCGAAGCTCAACCCGCAGCGGGCGGCGAGCACGGCGAGGATCATCGATAGCCGGTTGGGGTCCCAGCCGACCGCGGCGCGGCGCGGGCTGCCGAGCTTCGACGGCGCGACCAGCGCCTGGATCTCGACCAGCAGCGGGCGGGTGCCCTCGATGCCGGCGAACACCGCGGCACCCGGCGCGGTCGAATCGCGATCACCGAGGAACAACTCGGACGGGTTGGCGACTTCGGCCAGGCCGTGGCCGGCCATTTCGAAGACGCCGATCTCGTCGCTGGCGCCGAAGCGGTTCTTGACCGCGCGCAGGATGCGATAGGGGTGCCCGCGGTCGCCTTCGAAATACAACACGGTGTCGACCATGTGCTCGACCACCTTCGGCCCGGCGATCTGGCCGTCCTTGGTGACATGACCGACGAGCAGCAGGGCGCTGCCGGCCTGCTTGGCGAAGCGGATCAGCGACTGGGTCGCCGCGCGCACCTGGGAGACGGTGCCAGGGGCGGCGTCGAGGGCGTCCGCCCACAGGGTCTGGATCGAGTCGATGATCACGAGGTCGGGGCGACGGCCGTCCTCGAGGGTCGCGAGGATGTTGGCGAGGTTGGTCTCGGCGGCGAGTTGCACCGGGCTTTTCGAAAGGCCGAGCCGCTCGGCCCGCAGGCGAACCTGCGCCGCAGCCTCCTCGCCGGAGAAATAGACCGCGGTTCGCCCGGCCTTCGCCATCGAGGCGGCTAGTTGCAGCAGCAGCGTCGACTTGCCGATGCCGGGCTCGCCGCCGATCAGGATCGCCGAGCCGGGCACGATGCCGCCGCCCGTGACGCGATCGAGCTCGGCCATGCCGGTCGGCAGTCGTGGCGCCTCCTCGCTGCGCAGGTCGAGCGATTCGAGCACGACCGCGCGGCCCTTGGCGGCGCGCGTGAGGCCGGAACCCGGGACCGCCGCAAGGTTCGCCTCCTCGATGATGCCGTTCCATTCGCCGCAGGCGATGCATTTGCCCGACCAGCGCGACGAGACCGCACCGCAGTTCTGGCAGACGAAGCTGCTCTTTGCCGGCTTCGCCATGTCAGAAGCATCTCGCTGGGTGCTGCATGCCTTCGTAGATGCGGTGCACCCGCTTCGACAGGCGCGACAGAAGCTCGTAGCCGATGGTGCCGGCGCGATCGGTGAGGTCGTCGAGAGTGACCCGTCCGCCCATGACCTCGACCCAGGCGCCGCGCACTGCAAGCGCCGGCGGCACGTCGGTGACATCGACGGTGATCAGGTCCATCGATACCCGCCCCACCACCGGCACCGGATGCGGCCCGATATAGCCGACCGGGCCGGGATGGCCGGACGGGCCGCTCAATGCGCGCAGGAACCCGTCGGCGTAGCCGCAGGCGATGGTGGCCATGCGCGAGGGCCTCGCGACCATGAATGTCGCGCCGTAGCCGACCTTCTCGCCGGGGCTGACGTCCCGCAGCTGCAGGATGCGCGCCGACAGGCTGACGACCGGCAGCATCGGGTTCGTCGCACCTTCGAAGGCGCGGCCGCCGTAGGTCGCGATGCCCGGCCGCACCAGATCGTAGTGGAACGCCGGACCAAGGAACGTTCCGGCCGAGTTCGACAGGCTCGCCGGCGCCGGCGGCAGCTTGGCGCGCAGCCGGTCGAACAGCACGCGCTGGGCTTCGTTCATGGGACTGGCGGGCTCGTCGGCGCAGGCGAGGTGGCTCATCACCAGCGTCATCTTGAAGGAGGCGAGCAATGACGGCTCGGCAAGAACGCGCTGGAGCTCATCGGGGCGAAGGCCGAGCCGGTTCATGCCGGTGTCGAGCTGGACCGCCGCCGGCAGGTGCCGTCCGACCCGCACGCAATAGGATGCCCAATCGCGTATCTCCGGCTCGCTCGACAGCACCGGGCGCAGATCGAAGCCGGCGTAATGCGGCTCGGCGCCCGGCAGCAGCCCGTCGAGAATGTAGATCGCCGCGCCCGGCTGGATGGCGCGAGTCCGGCGGCCCTCTTCGATGGTTGCGACAAAGAAGGTGCGGCAGCCCTCCTCGGTCAGGGCGCGGGCGATCGGCTCGAGCCCCAGGCCATAGGCGTCGGCCTTGACGACGCCGGCGCACTCGGCCTTCCCGGCCACGCGATTGAGCTGGGCCCAGTTGGCGCGCAGCGCGGCGAGATCGATCCGCAGCACCGCGCGGGCATCCGGCGGGACGGCGCCGCGGCGGTCCTCGGACTCGGTCTGCAGGGTTGCTTGCGCGCTCATACAACTTCTCCACCCTCGCCAACCGCCGCAGCGTCGCGCTGTGCGAATTGAACGACGAGTTGGCTGATTCCCGTCCCAATGTCTACCACGTCCAATACGTGCAGCACCAACACGGCGACTGCGAGCCGGGCAAACCCAGTCTGAACATTTCTTCAAGATTGCTTCGAACCGATTTCGGGGTGGCGGCGACTACCACTGCAGAGGCGCTCGAAACCGGGGCTTCTGAAAAACGGTCGAAACCTTAGCCAGATCCACCCACAGGAGATTTCCAATGTCCAAGAAGCTCATCCTCGCCGCCATCGCCACCGTCTTCGCGCTCGGCACCATGCAGGCCCCGGCCTTCGCCAAGGGCAAGCATCACGGCTCGACGTTCAATGCCAACGGCGGCAACGGCGGCAACAAGAACAGCGGCAACAACAGCGGCAACGGCGGCGCCGGCGGCACCATCAAGAATGCCGGCAAGGCCAAGGGCGGCACCACCGCGAATGCCAACGGCGGCAACGGCGGCAACAAGAACAGCGGCAACAACAGCGGCAACGGCGGCAAGGGTGGCAGCATCTCGTTCTAAGCCGACCTCTCCCCCGCGGAGCGTCAGCGAAGCGAGTGCTACCCCAGCCCCCTCGACCACCGGTCGAGGGGGCTGGTCTGTTTCAGCCCCGCTTCACGACCATCCGCGTCGAACCGGTGCTGCGCTGAAAAAATCGTCGTGACGCTTCGAACCGATTTCGGGGTGGCCGCGACTACCCCTGCAGAGGCGCTCGAAACCGGGGCTTCTGAAACAACGGTCGCAACATTCAGCCAGATCCACCCACAGGAGATTTCCAATGTCCAAGAAGCTCATCCTCGCCGCCATCGCCACCGTCTTCGCGCTCGGCACCATGCAGGCCCCGGCCTTCGCCAAGGCGGCAAGCATCACGGCTCGACGTTCAATGCCAACGGCGGCAACGGCGGCAACAAGAACAGCGGCAACAACAGCGGCAACGGCGGCGCCGGCGGCACCATCAAGGATGCCGGCAAGGCCAAGGGCGGCACCACCGCGAATGCCAACGGCGGCAACGGCGGCAACAACAACAGCGGCAACAACAGCGGCAACGGCGGCAAGGGTGGCAGCATCTCGTTCTAAGCCGACCTCTCCCCCGCGGAGCGTCAGCGAAGCGAGTGCTACCCCAGCCCCCTCGACCACCGGTCGAGGGGGCTCGGTCCGTTTCAGCCCCGGTTCACGACCAGCCGCGTCGAACCGGTCGCGCGCCTGAAAAAATCGTCCTGACGCTTTGAACCGGTTGGCGCCGCGCCGCGACTACCACTGCAGAGGCGCTCGAACCCGAGCCTTCGAACCACATCAGGCCGATCGAGCCGACATCCATCGCCAGGGAGCGTGACATGACCAGCAAGTTCGCCATTACAGTCGCAACCAGCCTCTGCACCCTGCTGCTGATGGCCGGCGTCGCCGATGCCAAGGGTGGCAGCGGAAACGGTGGCGGGAACAGCAGCGGCGGCTCATCGTCGCGCTCGACCTACAGCCCGCCCGCACGCAGCACCGAGAGCAAGAAGTCGGACGCGAAGTCGGAGCGTCACGAGCCGCGCGTGGTCAAGAGCGAGCCCAAGATCCTGGTGCGCAAGCACGAGCCGAAGGTTGAGCAAAAGACCACCAAGGTCGAGCCCAAGGTCATCGACAAGACCAAGATCAGCCGACAAGACCAAGGTCACCGACCAGAACTCGTCGCGCATCAACAAGGTCGCGCTCAATCCGCAGCCGCTGCCGCCCAAGGGCAAGATCGTGACCGCCTCGGCGACCGCAGGTTCCGGCCGGTTCATCATGACGCACATGATGTCGACCAAGAACGGGCCGACCGCGCCGCGCGCCGACCGGAACAACCACGTGTCGTCGGCGTCGATGGCGAAGTTCGTCACCGAGAACTCGATGCGCCACAACGTCAAGACGGTGACGCCGTCGGACGGCATCGCCAAGCATCGCGAGGCCGTGCAGCGCGCGACGCAGCTCATCAAGGATCCGACCAAGGGCTATCAGGTCGCCACCTACGGCGACAAGTCGAAGCCAGGTCAGCCCGGCAAGCCGGCACAGGGCGACAACAGCACGATCGTGATCAACGGCAACAACAAGACGGTCTACGTGCCGGCCTCGAGCGTCAGCGGCCCCGACCGGCGCACCATCGTCGTCAACTGCAACCACTGCAAGGTGGTGATCGTCGGCGACACGGCGAAGAACGGACAGGCCGTGGTCGATCAGCGCAACATCATCGTCAACGGTAGCCACGACAAGATCGTGCTGCAGGGCGACAAGGCCAACGGCGCCAACGGCACCGGCCAGGCCGGCGGATCGGTCACCGACGGCCGCCACGTGACAGTCAACGGCGACAAGAACAATATCAAGGTCGCTGGCGACAGCGTCAACGGCGGCAGCGGCGCCAACAGCGGCACCGGCCGTGGCCAGGATGGCGGCAACGGCGGCAAGGTCACCGACACCCGCACCGTCGACATCACTCAGAGCGGCGACAAGAACAAGGTGACGATGGGCGGCGACAGCGCCAACGGCGGCAACGGCGGCAACGGCAAGACTGCCGGCGGCAACGGCGGAACCGGCGGCAACGTGACCGACAAGCGCGATGTCAACGACGACGGCAACAAGAACAAGGTCGACACCAGCCGCACCGATACGGCCAACGGCGGAAATGGCGGCAGCGGTATGCCGACCCCGTGATCCCCGGTCCGAACGACCAAGACTTCAGCCGCCCCTCGGGTTCACCCGAGTGGGCGGCCAAGGCGGCAGAAGACCAAGCAAAGGAGGTTGTCATGATCTATTCGAAAAGCACGATCGCACTCGCCGCACTCTCCCTTGTGATCATCAATGCGCCGGCAGGCGCCGCGGAGACCAAGATGAAAAAGCAGACAGAATGCCAGCAGAACGCCGTCATCACCAACGCCGACGGCAAGGACGGCACCAACAACAATGGTCCAGATAGCGGCAATGGCGCCAAGGGTGGCAAGGTCAAGGTGCCCTGCAATGCCAAAGGCACGTTCAGCGCCAACGGCGGCAACGGCGGCAACAACAACAGCGGCAAGAAGAGCGGCAATGGCGGCGCCGGCGGCACGATCGAGTTCTGATCGCCCGACTTGCGGTTGCCCAACGACAACATCCGCAACTTGAGATGACTAGCGAGACCCGCCGGCACCCCGGCGGGTCTTTTCGCATCCGGCACGGGACCGTTGCGTGCTGGATCACGTGCAGCGCAGCCGACCGGTCAGATGCCGTCTGGCAGCCTCATGGGGTCCGGCTGAACGGCAGGTCTCCGTGCTTGGTGTTCCGGCTTCGGAGCAGCCGGCCTCGCCTCACTCCAGCCGTTCCGTCATGTACTGGTCGCGCGCCAGGTTGGTGAAGCGGGTGAACTGCGGCTCGAAGGCGAGCTGCACGGTGCCGACCGGGCCGTGGCGCTGCTTGCCGATGATCACCTCGGCCTTGCCGGAGACCATCTGCATCTTGGTCATCCAGTCCTGGAACTCGGCTGTGCCTTCGGATGGCTTGGTGCGCTCGACGTAGTACTCCTCGCGGAACACGAACATCACGACGTCGGCGTCCTGCTCGATCGAGCCCGATTCGCGCAGGTCGGAGAGCTGCGGGCGCTTGTCCTCGCGCTGCTCGACCTGGCGCGACAGCTGCGACAGGGCGATGATCGGGCAGCCGAGCTCCTTGGCGAGCGCCTTCAGACCGGTGGTGATCTCGGTGATCTCCTGCACCCGGCCGGCCGACGCGCTGCGCGAGGAGCCGGAAAGCAGCTGCAGGTAATCGACGACGAGCAGGCCGAGGCCGTGCTGGCGCTTGAGCTTGCGGGCGCGGGCTGAAAGCTGTGCGATCGAGATGCCGCCGGTGTCGTCGATGTAGAGCGGGATGCGGCTCATCTCCTGGCTGACCTGGACGAGCCGCCGGAACTCGTCCTCGGAGATCATGCCGCGGCGGATCTTTTCCGAGCCGATCTCGGCCTGCTCCGACAGGATGCGGGTGGCGAGCTGCTCGGAGGACATTTCGAGCGAGAAGAAGCCGACGACGCCGCCGTCGAGCACCTTGAGGCTGCCGTCGGCCTGCTTCTCGGTGGTGTACTTCTTGGCGATGTTGTAGGCGATGTTCGTTGCGAGCGCGGTCTTGCCCATCGACGGTCGGCCGGCAAGCACGATCAAGTCCGACGCCTGCAGGCCGCCCATCTTGGCGTCGAGATCGGCGAGACCGCTCGACACGCCGGACAGATGCCCGTCGCGCTGGTAGGCGGCATTCGCCATCTTGATCGCTTCGGTCAGCGCGTGGCCGAAGGTCTGGAAGCCCTGCCCGTACTTGCCGCTTTCGGCGAGCTCGTAGAGGCGGCCTTCGGCTTCCTGGATCTGCGTCTCGGGCGGGAAGTCGACCGGTGAATCGTAGGCCGTCGTCACCATCTCCTCGCCGATCATGATCAGGGCGCGGCGGGTGGCGAGATCGTAGATCGTGCGGCCGTAGTCGGCGGCATTGATGATCGTGGTGGCGTTGACGGCGAGCCGGCCCAGGTATTGCGGCACGGTCAGGTTCTCGTCGATCGGCTCGGCGCTCTCGAAGAACGTGCGCATGGTTACCGGCGTCGCCTGCTTGCCGGCCTGGATCAGCTTGCCCGCGATCTCGAAGATCTGCGCGTGCAGGGGATCGTAGAAATGGCTCATGTCGAGGAAGCCCGACACGCGATCCATCGCCTCGTTGTTGACGAGGATGGCGCCGAGCAGCGCCTGCTCGGCCTCGATGTTGTGCGGAGCGTTCCGGAACGACAACGGCTCGTCGGCGCGAGCCTGGGCCTTGAGCTGATCGGCGAGGAGGACGGGAGTTTTCGCGGTCGAATTTTTCATGTCGGAAGGTTTAGTCGATTCCCGGGCCGGCAAGCGGAATTTGCCCCGTCTTGCGGTGTGCCGTCCCCGTTATGCACACGGGCCAGGAAAACTCCTGGCCCGTGTCGCGAATCGCCTCACGCGGATGGGTTGCGCCTGCTCAGACTTCCGGCTGCTCGCCGGTGCCGGGAGCCGCGCCCGTCTCGAACACCTCGTCAGGGTTGAAGGTCTCGAGCTCGATCTTCTCTTCCTTGATCAGCGTGACGTCCTCGCCGCGGGCCTGACGCTCGGCCTCGTCCGCCGAGCGGGCGACGTTGATCGCGACCTTGACCACCACCTCGGGATGCAGCGCCACCCGGGTGTTATGCACGCCGAGCGTCTTGATCGGATGGTCGAGGACGACCTGGCGGCGATCGATGGTGAAGCCGCCGGCGGTGATCGCGTCGGCGATATCGCGGGTCGAGACCGAGCCGTAGAGCTGGCCGGTATCGCCGGCCTGGCGGATGGCGACGAAGGTCTTGCCGTCGAGCTTCGCGGAGATCGCCTCGGCGTCCTTCTTCTGCGACAGGTTGTCGGCCTCGAGCTGAACCCGCTTCTTCTCGAATTCGGCCTGGTTGGCGTCGGTGGCGCGCAGCGCCTTGCCCTGCGGCAGCAGGAAGTTGCGGGCAAAGCCGTCCTTGACCTTGACGACATCGCCCATCTGGCCGAGCCGGCCGACGCGCTGAAGTAGAATGACCTGCATTTGCGTGCTCCTTGTCTATCGTGTTCGAGTTGCGGGGTTCAGGTGCTTGGAGGCCCTTGCGGCGGCTTGCGGCGCAGGGGGGAGAACGGCTCGGCGAGGCCGACCAAAGCGACCACGGGGGCGCTGATGACGGCGAACAGCAGAAGGCTCGCGTAGATCCCGGCGAGGATCATCGATCTGAGCGGGTGGCCGCGGGTGAGGTTGTGCAGGATCGCGAGCCCGACCGCCACGTAGGCCATCATGATGGCGCTGGCGAAGCCCGAGGCGATCAAGCCAGCGAAGCCGCCGACGAAGCTGCCGGCCAGCGCCAACGCCAGCGCGATCGGCAGGCCCGTCGGCAGTCGCAGCTCGGACAGATCCGGCCACGGCCGAACCAGCCGCTCCGATTTGCGCACCACATGACCGGCGAGCCACATGTTGAGCATCGCGACCGCGAACCAGGTGCTGGCGAGGGATGCCGTGAACAGGCCGATCAGGACGTCGGCGAGGCTGGTGATCTGCTCGGGCGTTATCACTTCCGGCGCGCCCGCCGGCACCGGCACGCCGGCCGGACGGTTCAGCATGCGCTGCAGCGTGCCGCGCAACAGCTCGCGAAGGCCGTCGACGTCGGAGGCGGTGACAAAGAGGCCGATTGCCGCCAGCCCGCCGGCGATCAGCGCGGCGATCGCGACGATCCGCCCGAGCGGATACCATTCCGTCGACGTCGCCCCGGTAACGGTCAGGACCTCGCGGTTCAGCAGCGCGAGATACGACAGCAGGGCGGTCGGGGCGCCGATCGCGAGCAGATGGAACATGCCGCCGCGCGGCGCCGCGAAGAGCCCAATCGCAATGGCGGCTGCGGCGGCAGCGGCGGCGGCCGATCGCCAGCCCCAGCCCAGTCCGGCGACGGCGACCGGCATCGGCGACAGGAAGAACAAGACGAACAGCCCGAGCACGGTCCCGGTCGAGGCCGATGCAAAAAGCAAGGCCGACAGAAGCCCGGCGCCGAGGCCGATGATGAGGTTCGTCTGCATGTCTCTAGCTGTCCCGCGTTCGGCGCGGTTAGGGGCGGGACTGGCTACCCGCTCCAACCTTTGGTCGACAGTGTTATCTCAGTACGTAGGGCAGCAGGCCAAGGAACCTGCACCGCTTGATCGCCTTGGCGAGCTCCCGCTGCTTCTTTGCGGAAACGGCGGTAATGCGGCTCGGCACGATCTTGCCGCGCTCGGACACGTAGCGGCCGAGCAGGCGAACGTCCTTGTAGTCGATCTTCGGCGCATTGTCGCCCGAGAACGGGCAGGTCTTGCGGCGACGATGGAAGGGCCGGCGAGCGGCGATCTGCTGGATCTCGGCCATGACTTACTCCTCCGAACCGGTTGGGCCGCTGTCGCGGGGCGGACGTGGCGGACGCGGACGGAAGGTCGAGCCGCCTTCGCCGCCGCCGGCACTGGCGCTGCCCTCGCGCGGGCCGCGATAGCCGCCACCGCCGCCGCCGGGGCCGCCACGGAAGCCGCCGCGGTCGCCACCACGGAAACCGCCGCGATCGCCGCCACGGAAGCCGCCACGATCGCCGCCGGGACCGCCGCGGTCGCCGCGCTCGTCACGGTCGCTCTTGCGCATCTGTACGGATGGCTCGGCCTCGAGCGCTTCGACCTTGATGGTCAGCCAGCGCAATACGTCGGTGGAGATGCCCATCCGGCGCTCCATCTCGGCCACGGCGGCCGGCGGGGCATCGATGTTGAGCAGGCTGTAGTGCGCCTTGCGGCTCTTCTTGATCTTGTAGGCGAGCGAGCGCAGGCCCCAGTACTCGGACTTGCTGATCTTGCCACCGAGCTCCTCGATGACGCCCGCGTATTCCTTGGTGAGTGCTTCGACCTGCTGGGTCGAAATGTCCTGGCGAGCCAGGAACACATGCTCGTATAGCGGCATGCGAATGGCCTTTCTCTGTTGCAACTGTCGCCCCGGCGCAAAGCCCCTTTCGGACCGTCAGAGATGGCCCAAAAGCACGACCCGTGAAGAGCGGAGACACCGGAAGCCGGGTTGTTCACCCTGCCGCACTGCTCGGAATCGAGCTCGCACGACCTCCCGTTCAGCCCCCAACCGGAGCGGATCACGGCTGGGCTTATACACGGAATTTGGCGCGGGCGCAAGCTAACGCCGCCCCCAGATGCCGAGGAACGACCGCAGCTTGTACCGCCACGGCAGCCGCTCGTCGGCCAGCGTGTCGAGAAAATCAGCCAGCCGCCGCGCCTTGAGCACGGTGTAGATCGTCAGGCGCGGTCACCAGCGCCCCGATCGCCGAGAAGAATACCGCCTTGTCGAAAAACGGCCAGCTCGCGGCGTCGAGCAGGTTCATGCCGAAGAAGCCCGTGGTCGCGGTGCCGATCAGGCTCAGGATGGCGACCACCGTCAGGCGGACCATGGTGCGCGAGGTGCGGCGCAAGAGGTCGCTGTCGAGATAGGCGGTCATGTCCTGCAGCTCCTCGCGCGCCCCGGCGTGCAGCCGCTCGGTCTCGAGGTGGCCCGACCACAGCCGGAACAGGTCGCGGCCGACCGCCTGGTCGGTCACCTCGCAGAACCAGTAGCGATGCGTGAAGCGCAGGAACACCTCGTGCGTCTTGCGCACGTCATATCGGAACCGCGACACCGTTTCCGGCCGGTCGATGTCGAGACGGCTGATTATCCTCACCAGCTGGTCGGACATCATCAGCAACGACGCGCGGTGGAAATGCGCAATCAGGCCGAGCAGGAAATACTGGTGGCGGAATTGCGCGAGCACGCCGCGCTCCGGATCGGTGACGAGGGACCGGCGGGCGTCGCCAACCAAGACGAAGGTGTGGCCGCAGCACACGACGCGGCTGTCGATCCAGTCGCCATCGCGGCGAAGCGGGTCATGGTACCGGTCGTAGCAATAGCGGCGCCGGAAATCCTCGAGGAACTGCTGGGCGAACGGTGCCGCGCCCGGATCCCCCGGCGCCAGCGCCAGCCCGAGCCGGACGAAGTCGTTCTCGGTCAGTGCCGTCGGATCGGCGACCGCGAGAAACGCCATCTGCGGCAGCCGGTAATACTCGACCGGCCTGAACGCGAGCGCGGTGGCGCCCGGAGTGTGCGTCACCTTCAGCGGCGCGAGCAGGAACTCCCAGTGGGCGGCGGTCGCCGGCACCCGATTGCGGCAGACCGAGGCGGTGAATTTCTCGCGCGCCTCGTAGTCGGACACGGCGAGCGGCTGGCCGGCGCCATCGAGCCATTCGACGCGGTCCGCGCAGTGCGCGGCCTGGCCGTTCTCCTGCCAGCCGCTCGGATACGTCCGACCCAGCCGGTAGATCAGGTCCTGCACCAACTCCAGGTTGAGGTCGCGGCCAGCGATCTCGATGGCGAGGATCACGAGATCGACGTCGTGGAAGGCATAGAGGTCGACATGCGCAACGTCGAGGACCAGCGCCGCCTGGCCCTTGTCGAGCGTCACGCGCACCTTGACGATGTCGCGGCGGCGGAAGATCCGGACCGGGGCGTCGAAATCGCCCGCCCGCCCGGCATCGGCGGCGCGCGTTCCGTATAGAAACCGCTGCACGTAGGGATGGAACGAGACGAACTCCCGGTAGTGGCGTTCCTGGAACAAATTGGCATCGTCCGGAAACTCGTCTGGAGCTCACTCCAGTGCGGCCCGAGCGCCCCCGCCGACAAGGCGCGATAGCTCGGCGTCGCGCCGCTCTGCTCGCTCCGCGGCCGCATCAGCTCGAGCGGCCACAGCAGGACCTGCCTTAGCTGCTCGACCCGGCGCACGTTATCGCCGTCCTGCTGAGCGGCCTGCTTCGGCGCCTCGGCCTGGGCTCGCCTGTGCGCCGCATCATAGAGCGTGTCCATGTCGCTTACTCCGGCCAGCCGACAGCGGTTGCCGCCTATTCTAGGGTCCCGATTTTGCGCGGTCACGACGGGTCAGCGGTGAAACTGCGAGGAATTGGCCACGGCCCCGGCCGCATGTCGAATGCCATGCCACCTCTGGCGCCGCCCTTGACTCCCCCTCGGCGCCGGTGCTTAAGCCGCAAAATCGTGCAAACTCAGCGATCGGGCAGGCACATGGCCGTAGCATTCATCTTTCCGGGACAGGGCAGCCAGGACGTCGGCATGGGCCGCGACCTGGCGCAGAATTTCGCCGCCGCGCGCGAGGTGTTCGAGGAGGTCGACGCGGCGCTGGGCCAGAAGCTCTCGGCCATCATGTGGGATGGCCCCAAGGAAGCCCTGACGCTAACCGAGAACGCCCAGCCGGCGCTGATGGCGGTCTCGATGGCGGTGATCCGGGTGCTCGAGCGCGAGAAGGGCTTCGATCTGGCGAAGTCGGTACAACTCGTGGCCGGGCATTCGCTCGGCGAGTATTCGGCGCTGGCGGCGGCTGGCGCATTCTCGTTGTCGGACGCGGCGCGCCTGCTCAAGCTGCGCGGCGAGGCGATGCAGAAGGCGGTTCCGGTCGGCCAGGGTGCGATGGCGGCCCTTCTCGGTGTCGGGCTCGATGCCGCCCGCCGCATTGCCGCCGATGCCGCCCAGGGCGACGTCTGCGATGTCGCCAACGACAACGATCCGACACAGATCGTGCTGTCCGGCTCGAAGGCGGCGATCGACCGCGTGCCGGAGGTCGGCAAGGCGCACGGCCTGCGCCGGGCGATCCCGCTGCCGGTCAGCGCACCGTTCCATTGCGCGCTGATGAAGCCCGCCGCCGACGCGATGGCGGAAGCGTTGTCGAGAGTGACGATCAACGCGCCGAAAGTGCCGGTGGTCGCGAACGTGCTGGCCAAGCCGATCAGCGATCCGGCGGAGATCCGCCGGCGTCTCGTCGAGCAGGTGACCGGCACCGTGCGCTGGCGCGAATGCGTCGAGACCATGCTCGCCGCCGGTATCGGCAACTTCTATGAGATCGGCTCGGGCAAGGTGCTGGCCGGCCTGGTCAAGCGCATCAGCAAGGACGCCAATGCGGTGTCGGTCGGCACCGCCGCGGACATCGAGGCGGCGTTGCCGGGTTTGAAGAGCGTCTGAGCCCAGCTGGTCCTTCATCCCGGCCGCCAACTCCGGCTATGGTGGGACATGCACCGCGCCGCAACCGATGCGAGGCTACGCAATGACACGTCAGTTCACGGCCATCATCGAGCGAGAGGACGACGGCTACGTCGCGATTTGCCCGGAACTCGACATTGCGAGCCAGGGTCAAACCGTCGCCGAGGCGCGCGCCAACCTGCGCGAGGCGATCGAATTATTTCTGGAGACAGCCTCGCCCGCCGAAATCAAGGGTCGACTCAAGAGCGAGCTCTACATAACCCAGATCGAAGTCGCTCATGTCTAGACTGGCGGTCCTGAGCGGGGCTGCCGTATGCGCCATTCTGGCTCGGCACGGCTTTATCGAAGTGCGCCGTCGCGGCAGCCACATCGTGATGCAACTCGTGACGGCAGGCTCGACAACCACGGTGCCCGTGCCCGATCATAAGGAACTGAGGGCAGGGACGCTGCGCTCGATCATCCGGCAAAGCGGGCTGCCCCGCGACCTCTTCGAAGTTCAATAAATCCCACACGCTGCCAAGGACCCACCTCCATGTTCGACCTCAACGGCAAGACCGCACTCGTCACCGGCGCCACCGGCGGCATCGGCGGGGCGATTGCCCGCGCGTTCCACCGCCAGGGCGCCACCGTCGCGATCTCCGGCCGGCAGGTCGACAAGCTCGAGGCGCTCGCCACCGAGCTCAAGGAGCGGGTGCAGGTGATCCCGTGCGACCTCGGCAACAAGGCGCAGGTCGCAGGCCTGATCGACGAGGCGATCAAGAAGCTCGGACGCCTCGACATCCTCGTCAACAACGCCGGTCTCACCAAGGACAACCTGTTCATGGTGATGAAGGACGAGCAATGGGACGAGGTGATCGCCGTCAACCTGACGTCGACCTTCATGCTGATGCGCGCCGCCGCCCGCTCGATGATGCGGGCCAAGACCGGCTACGGCCGGATCATCAACATCTCGTCGGTGTCCGGTATCATCGGCAACCCGGGGCAGGGCAACTACGCCGCCTCGAAGGCCGGAATGATCGGCATGACGAAGTCGCTCGCCCGCGAGGTGGCCTCGCGCGGGATCACCGCCAACTGCATCGCCCCGGGGTTCATCTCGACGCCAATGACCGATGCCCTCAACGAGAAGCAGACCGCTTCCATCAAGGAGGCCATTCCGGCGCAGAAGTTCGGCTCGCCGGACGACATCGCCGCCGCCGCGATCTATCTGGCCAGCGTCGAGGCTGCCTACATGACCGGCCAGACGCTGCATGTGAACGGTGGAATGGTAATGATCTGAGTTCCGAGCCCAGCGCACTTACCTATTGCTGTGGCACATTAAATTCACCCTTCAGCGGCCTTGGCCGAGGCCGCAACGACACTATGGCATTGGTGCGGCAAGTATGTTACCAGCCGCCCGAACTGACCGCGGATGTTGGGGAAAAAGCTCTGCGGGACACGCGACGGGGATGTTATTGCCAGGGGACTCAAGCTAGCCCGCTCCTTCAGTCGCGAGCCTGCCAGTTGCTGATCGTGCTACCAAATCGAACCTGTACAACCTGAACCCGAAGACTTCTGACGAGGCGAGGAAGATACAAATGAGCGATGTCGCAGAGCGCGTGAAGAAGATTGTCGTCGAGCACCTCGGCGTCGAAGCCGACAAGGTGAAGGACAATGCGTCATTCATCGACGATCTCGGCGCCGACAGCCTCGACACCGTCGAGCTCGTCATGGCGTTCGAGGAGGAGTTCGGCTGCGAAATTCCGGATGATGCCGCCGAGCACATCCTGACCGTCGGTGACGCCGTCAAGTTCCTGGAGAAGAACGCCAGCGCCGCCTGAGTTCTGAGTGGCCGCGGCGCCGGGATTCCTCGTTGCGTCGCGGTTCGAAACCGTGTCGTGGAATCGAGGTCGTGGAATGCGCCGCGTCGTCATAACTGGACTGGGACTGGTGACGCCGCTCGGGTGCGGCGTCGATGCAACCTGGAGCAGGCTGCTGGAGGGCCGTAGCGGTGCGCGCCGCGTGGCGGAATTCCAGGTCGACGACCTGCCCTGCCAGGTTGCGGCTTTCGTTCCACGGGGCGACGGCAGCAACGGCTCGTTCAATCCCGACAGCTGCATGGAGCCGAAAGACCAGCGCAAGGTCGACGATTTCATCATCTATGCAATGTCGGCCGCCGACCAGGCGCTGAAGGATGCCGGCTGGGCGCCGAAGTCGGACGACGACCAGGAGCGTACCGGCGTGCTGATCGGCTCCGGCATTGGCGGGCTCAGCGGCATCGCCGACACCTCGATCCTGCTCAAGGAGAAGGGACCGCGCCGCGTCAGTCCGTTCTTCATCCCTGGCCGGCTCATCAACCTTGCCTCCGGCTACGTCTCGATCAAGCACAAGCTGAAGGGGCCGAACCACGCGGTGGTTACCGCCTGCTCGACCGGCGCGCACGCGATCGGCGATGCGTCGCGGCTGGTCGCCCTGGGCGATGCCGACGTGATGGTGGCCGGCGGCGCCGAGAGTCCGATCTGCCGCATCGCGCTGGCTGGCTTCGCGGCCTGCAAGGCGCTGTCGACTGGCTTCAACGACGCGCCGACCAAGGCCTCGCGGCCCTACGACCGCGACCGTGACGGCTTCGTGATGGGCGAGGGCGCCGGCGTGGTCGTCCTCGAGGAATACGAGCATGCCAAGGCGCGCGGGGCGCGGATCTATGCCGAAGTGGTCGGCTACGGCCTGTCCGGCGACGCCTACCACATCACCGCGCCGGCGGAGTCCGGCGACGGCGCGTTCCGCTGCATGAAGGCGGCGGTGAAGCGGGCCGGCATCAGCACCGGCGACATCGACTACATCAACGCGCACGGCACCTCGACGCCGATGGGCGACGAGATCGAGCTGCGCGCCATCGAGCGGCTGTTCGGTGCCAGCGGCAACAGGATGTCGATGTCGTCGACCAAGTCGGCGATCGGCCACCTGCTCGGCGCTGCCGGCGCGGTCGAGGCGATCTTCTCGGTGCTGGCCATACGCGATAACATCGCGCCGCCGACGATCAACCTCGACAACCCGTCGGTCGAAACCAGGATCGACCTGGTGCCGCACAAGGCGCGACGCAAGACGATCGACACTGTGCTGTCCAACTCGTTCGGCTTCGGCGGCACCAATGCATCGCTGATCGTGCGACGGGTCGGCTGACCGCGCGGCGCCATAATTCCTGCCCAGCGCTCAGGCAGGGTGACTTGGGCATCCGCATCCGCCGGCGTCGCTGGCGGATAAGTCGAGCCTTGGAACGAACGCAGGCATGAGCAGCACGCGGCGATCAGACGAACCGACCGAGCGGCGCACCACCGGCATGCAGCTCAGATCCCCCGCCGAGGCCCTCGAGCCGGCGCGCGGTCCAACGCGCCCGGCGGGCCCCAGGCGGCGGCGCGAGTCGCGTCGCCTGAGCCCGTTCCTGCGCGCGGTCAACTCGATGCTGACGCTGACCGCCATGCTCTTCGTCATATCGGGCTTCGGGGCGTACTGGATCGCGACCGAGATCAACAAGGATGGCCCGCTCAAGGAAGCCAAGAATGTGGTGATCCCGCGAGGCGAGGGTACGCACGATATCGCCAATCGGCTGGAGAGCGACGGCGTCATCGCGAGCCAGCAGATGTTCATGGCGCATTACGTCGGTCGCATGCTGACCGGCTGGGTCGGCGGCCAGCCACTGCAGCTGAAGGCCGGCGAATACGAGATCCCGCCCGGGGCCAGCCTGAGGACGGTCTCCGAGATCCTGGGCGAGGGCCGCTCGATGCTCTATCGGGTCACCGTTCCCGAGGGGCTCACCAGCACGCAGATCGTGCAGCGGCTGCGCAGCGACCAGAGCCTGACCGGCGATATCACTGCGGTACCGCCCGAGGGCACGCTGCTGCCCGATACCTACAAGTTCGCCCGCGGCATGACGCGGCAGCAGCTGGTCGACTTGATGCAGGCCGAGCAGCGCAAGCTCGTCGAACGGCTATGGGCGGCTCGCCAGCCCGATCTGCCGCTGAAATCGCCCGAGGAAGCGGTGACGCTCGCCTCGATCGTCGAAAAGGAAACCGGCCGCAACGACGAGCGTGACAAGGTCGCGGCGGTGTTCGTCAACCGGCTGCGGCAGAACATCCGCCTGCAGTCCGACCCGACCATTCTCTACGGCCTGTTCCTGGGCGAGGTGGCCTGGGGGCGGCCGATCTACAAGTCCGAGATCCAGCAGAAGACGGCGCACAACACCTACCAGATCGACGGACTGCCGCCGACGCCGATCTGCAACCCGGGCAAGTCGGCGATCGAGGCGACGCTCAATCCGGCCAAGACCAGCGATCTCTATTTCGTCGCCAACGGCCAGGGTGGTCACGTGTTCACGACGAACCTCAAGGATCACAACGCCGCGGTCGCGAATTGGCGCAAGGCGGAGCAGGACATCCGCGCCAGGCAGGCGGCAGCCGCAGCGAAGACCCAGCCGAAGCAGCCAGCAACCACCAGCGAGCCGCCGGCCGCCGCCGCACCGGCCGTGCCGCAGAGCGCCCCCACCGACACCACCACGGCTGCGTCGACGGCGACACCGACGATGAAGGAACCGGCCAGCACCGCCGCTACCGTCGCCTCGCCGTCAGCGGCGGCCACAGCCGCCGACGTGTCGGCGATCCCGCTGCCGCTGCGCAAGCCGAAGCGGCAATAGTCGCCGGTCCCGGGGTCTGCGACGGCAGGCTTTCTGGCAGGCGCCACTGGTCAATTCTGTTGGCGGCCGCCGCCCTGGGCCTTATGGTCCGCTCAATCACATAGCGCCACCCGGGGAGCCACGCGCCCATGTCGATCAGGAGCATGACGGGGTTCGCCCGTGCCGAGGGCAGCCACGGCTTGACCCGCTGGGCCTGGGAGGTGAGGGCGGTCAATGGCCGCAATCTCGATCTGCGGCTGCGGCTGCCGCCCGGCTTCGATCAGCTCGAGCCGCACATCCGCGAGGCCGCCGCTGCCCGCTTCCAGCGCGGCAGCATCCAGGTCGGCCTCAATTTCAAGCGCGACGAGGGCGCCACCGCGATCCGCCTGAACGAGCAGGCGCTCACCCAGGCGCTGGCCGCGGCCCGGCGAGTGCGAGAGCTGGCTGGCGGCGGCCCGGTCGCGGTCGAGACGATCTTGAACGTCAAGGGTGTGCTGGAGACGATCGAGGCCGGCGAGAGCGAAGCCGAGATCGAGGCGCGAACCGGAGTGCTGATCGCGACCCTGGCGAAGGCGTTCGATGGCGTCGTCGCCGCGCGCACCGAGGAAGGGCGCAGGCTGCAGCCGGTACTGCTCGACCAGATCGCCGAGATCGAGCGGCTGACGAGCGAGCTCGAGCGCAACCCTGCGCGCAGCATCGAGGCGGTCAAACGCCGCCTCGCCGAGCAGGTGGCAAAGCTCGTCGACACCTCATCGGTGCTCGAGCCCGTGCGCCTGCATCAGGAGGCGGTGCTATTGGCGGCGAAGGCGGATATCGAGGAAGAATTGAAGCGCCTGCAGGTTCATATCGCCGCCGCGCGCGACCTGGTCGCTCGCCGTGAGGCCGTCGGCCGCAAGCTCGACTTCCTGGCCCAGGAATTCAACCGGGAGGCCAATACGGTATGCTCGAAGGTGAACGATTCGAGCATGACCGCGCTTGGTCTCTCCCTCAAGGCGGTGATCGAGCAGTTACGCGAGCAGGTGCAGAACATTGAGTGACACTGGCAAAGGCACCGCGAAGCCCGGCCGCAGAGGACTACTGCTGGTGCTGTCGTCACCGTCCGGAGCAGGCAAGACGACGCTTGCCAGGCGGTTGCTGGCCTGCGACCGCGATATCGGCATCTCGATCTCGGTAACGACGCGCAAGCCGCGGCCGGGCGAGCAGGACGGCGTCGACTACTTGTTCCGCGACGAGGCGCAGTTCAAGGCGATGCGCGAAGCTGGCGACCTCCTCGAATGGGCCAATGTCTTCGGCAACTTCTACGCGACACCGCGGGCGCCGGTGGAGGCGGCGGTGACCGCCGGCCGCGACCTGCTGTTCGACATCGACTGGCAGGGCGCCCAGCAACTCAAGGAGAAGCTGCCGCAGGACCTGGTGCGCGTATTCATCCTGCCGCCGTCGGCTGCGGCGCTCGAGCAGCGCCTGCGTGGCAGGGCGCAGGACCCGCCGGACGTGGTGGCGCGCCGGATGGCGGAGGCGGCCTCAGAGATGAGCCATTGGCCCGAGTACGACTACGTGATCGTCAATGCCGACCTCGATGCGAGCGTTGCCCAGCTCAGCGCCGTCCTGACCGCCGAGCGCCTGAAACGCGAGCGGCTGCTCGGATTGACGGAGTTCGTCAGGGGATTGGTGCCCTGAGGGAGCGGCGGTGAAATGTTCCTCAGCAGTGACGCCGCCGAGAAATTCATGCACGTCGTCCGGCAGAACCCGATAAACGCCGCGCTGATCGATCGATTGCCGAATCTGGGCCTGCCGGATTGCTGGCTGGTCGCAGGCTGCCTGTTCCAGACCGTCTGGAACGTAAGGGCGGGGCGTCCCCCGACAGAGCACATCCGCGATTACGACGTGTTCTATTTCGACGACGGCGACACGTCGTACGAAGCGGAGGATCGCGCGATCCGGCGCATGGATGCGGCGACCCGCGATCTTGCCGCTGTCGTTGAGCTCAGGAACCAGGCGAGAGTCCACCTGTGGTTCAAACAGCGGTTCGGGCACGACTATCCGCCGCTGCGGTCGAGCGTTGATGGTATCGATCGCTTTCTTGTCGCGTGCACTTGCGTCGGCATTCGGTGCCAGCCAACAGGGCAGCCGCCAGTAGCTTACGCCACATACGGAGTGGACGATCTCAGTGCCGGCGTCCTGAAGCCGAACCCGCTCAACCCCAATGCCAGCCGCTTCGCTGAGAAGGCGGCGAGCTATCAGGCGCGCTGGCCCTGGCTCAGGATCGAGCCTGCTGCGTGATGATCGACAGCAGCACACGGTTCGTAGAATAGATATTATGGAAAATTGCAGTCCTTAACAAAGTCCGCCCAGGCTGTTTCATATTGGCACGACGCCGGCCATATCCGTCGCTGGCGCCGCGCAACCGCGGCGACGACCGCTAGCGCTCAGCCTTCTCGTGGTGGTCGCTGACCAGCCGGTCGAGCAGCCGCACTCCCCAGCCCGACGCCCAGCCCTGGCTGATGTCGGACTTGTTCGAAATCCATCGCGACGCCGGCGACGTCCAGATGCGCCCAGGGCGTGCCCTTGGTGATGAAGCGCTGCAGGAACTGCGCTGCGGTGATCGCCCCGCCGTAGCGACCGCCGATGTTCTTCATGTCGGCGTTCTTCGAGTCGATCAGCTTGTCGTAGGCCTTGGCGAGCGGCATCCGCCACACCTTGTCGCCGGTCGCCTCCCCCGCCGCGGCGAGGTCGGCGGCGAGCTTGTCGTCGTTCGAGAACATGCCGGCGTATTCCTTGCCGAGCGACACCATGATGGCGCCGGTCAGGGTCGCCAGGTCGATCACCAGCTTCGGCTTGAACCTTTCCTGCGCGTACCACATCACGTCGGCGAGCACGAGGCGGCCCTCGGCGTCGGTATTCAGCACCTCGATGGTCTGGCCCGACATCGAGGTCACGATGTCGCCCGGGCGCTGGGCCGAGCCCGACGGCATGTTCTCGACGAGCCCGATCACGCCAACCGCATTGACCGGCGCCTTGCGGGCGGCGAGCGCGTACATCAGGCCGGTGACGCAGGCGGCGCCGCCCATGTCGCCCTTCATGTCCTCCATGCCGGCCGCCGGCTTGATCGAGATGCCGCCGGTATCGAAGGTCACGCCCTTGCCGATGAAGCATACCGGCTTCGCGCGCTTGGCCTTGGCGCCGTGCCATTGCATCACCACCACGCGCGGCGGCTTGACGCTGCCCTGCCCGACGCCAAGCAGGGCGCCCATCTTGAGCTCCTCCATGGCCGACACGTCGAGCACCTCGACCTCCACGCCGACCTTCGACAGGCCCTGCGCCCGCTTGGCGAACTCGACCGGATCGAGGACATTTGCCGGCTCGTTGACGAGATCGCGCGCCAGCGCAACACCCTCGGCAAGAGCGCCGGCATGTACGTATGCGGCGCGCGCGCCGGCCGGGTCGGCGGTCAGGATGACGAGCCTGTCGGGGCCGCGCTGCTCCCCGCCGTTGCCGTTGGCCTCGCCCGCCTTTGTGCGATATTTGCGGAATGCGTAATTGCGCAGCTGGGCGCCCAGGGCGAGGCTGGCCGCGACCTTGCCGGCGCTTTCACCATCGGTCGCGACGTCGACGATCAGGGAGGCAGATTTGGTGCGCCGCGCCGCGATCTGGCCATAGGCGGTGGCGCCCAGCGCCAGCCAGTCCCGGGCTTCCTCCCCGTCCGCGCGCCCCGCGCCGAGCAGCAGCAGCCGCTGGATGTCGAGCCCGGCCGGTGCCAGCAGCTCGATGCATGCCTTCTCCTTGCCCTTGAAGTCGGCCGCGCGCGCCGCCGCGGTCAGGCCGGCCTTGGCCGCCTTGTCGAGGGCGGCACCGATTGCTCCGAACGCCAGATCCTCGCCAGTCAGCAGTACGGCCGTGGTTTCCGGGGCCGTGGTGAGACCGGCGAAGGCGATTTCCAGAGTGATCGGCATTTCGTGTTCATCCCCGCGATTTCGACGGCAAGCCCGCCGGCTCCGGTGCCGGTGCGACAGCCAACCTATGATTCGACCAATCTGCGAGCGTTGGAAGCGACCGTGGCTTCCGGACGCCGGCAGAGCCAAATCCTTGAACCGCCCGGCCTCGGAGCGCAAGCCTCTGTCGATATGCCCGTTGGCGGGCCGAAATTCCGCCACCGTGGTATGGGAGCGCGCCACAGTTGTTAAAGAGACCTTGAAGACTATCGCCGCCTGGTGCCATCAACGAGCTCATGACGTCGATCTTCGACCGCTATCTGTTCCGGCAGGCCGCCGGCGCCCTGGTGCTGATCCTGCTGTCGCTTTCGGGCGTGGTGTGGATCGCGCTGGCGCTGCGCCAGCTCAACGTCGTCACCGGCGGCGGGCAGGACACGGTCTCGTTCCTGCTGATGACCACGCTGGCGCTGCCGAACCTGATGGTGCTGATCGCGCCGGTGGCGCTGCTGGTGGCGCTCGTCCACACCATGACCCGGCTCAACGGCGACAGCGAGCTGATCGTGCTGACCGCATCCGGCGCCAACATGTGGAGCGTCGCCCGTCCGCTGCTCGCCCTGGCGCTGGTGGTCGCGATCGCAGTGTCGATCGTCAACCATTTCGTCATGCCGTGGAGCCTGCGCGAGCTGCGCGAAATGACGATGAAGATGCGCACCGACCTGATCGGACAGGTGATCCAGCCGGGACGCTTCTCGAGCCCTGAATTCAGCCTCACCTTCCACATCCGCGACCGCGCGCTGAACGGCGATCTGCTGGGCGTGCTGATGCAGGACAACCGCGATCCGAAGCAGGCGATGTCCTACCTCGCCGAACGCGGCGTGGTCCAGAAGCAGGGCAGGCATTCGTACCTGTTCATGACCAAGGGCCACATCATTCGCCGCGACAATCCAAAGGAAGCGCCGCAAATCATTGCGTTCGACAGCTACGCGGTCGATCTCGACCGCTTCGAGAAGCCGGGCGCGACGGTCGAGCTGAAGCCGCGGGAGCGCTACTACCCGGAGCTCGCCAACCCGCAGCCCAACGACCCGGATTTCGTCAAGCAGCCCGGCTTCTTCAGGGCCGAGTTGCATGAGCGACTATCCAACCCGCTGTACCCGATCGCCTTCGTCATGATCGTGCTGGCATTTGTCGGGCAGGCCCAGTCGAACCGGCAAAACCGCTGGAAAGGCGTGACAGCGGCGATCGTGCTTGGATTTGCGACCCGAGTGTTCGGGCTCGGTGCCAATAATCTGGTGGTGCTGAACGCCAAGTGGGTGCCCCTGCTCTACGGTATTCCGATGATGACGGTCGTATTGTCGATGGTGCTCATCTGGCGGAATGCGCGCCCGACGCCCGGGCTCGGTCTCGGCGAGCGTGTCGGCTTTGCCGTCGCCGATGCGCTGGCGCGTCTGAAGCCGGCGCGTACCGAGCGCAAGAGCGAGACCGCGCAACCAGCACGCGCGAGGGCCTCGTGATCAGCGCGGCAATGTTGCGGCGGTACATCGCCCGCAAATTCCTGGTCAGCATCCTGGGGGCGTTCACCCTGTGCGCGGTGCTGATCTTCATGATCGATCTCGTCGAGATGCTGCGCCAGGCCGGCAAGTACGGCAGCGTTTCCGCCGCCCGCCTGCTCTGGATCACGCTGCTGCGGCTGCCGGCATACTCCGAGATTCTGCTCGCCTTCGCCGTCCTCGTCGGCACCATCGGCGCACTGCTGATGCTCAATCGCAAGAGCGAGCTCGCGGTGATGCGCGGCGCCGGCATGTCGGTGTGGCAGTTCCTGCGCCCCGGCCTGACCGTATCCGTGCTGCTCGGCCTGTTCGCGGTGCTGGTGTTCAATCCAATGGCCTCGGCGGCCCGAACGGAAGCAGAACGGCTGTTTGCGGAAGCCTTCGGCCGCGAGTTCGAATTTTCTGCGCAATCAGAGCGCCGGCAACTGGCTGCGGCAGGACGGACCGGATGGTCCCTCGGTGGTGACGACCGGGGCGATCTCGAACAAGGGCATGACGCTTGTTGCGATGACCGCGTTTCAATTCGACCGCAACGATCGCTTCGTCGAGCGGATCGACGGCGCCAGGGCCAACCTGCGCGAAGGGTACTGGCAGGTCGAGGACGCGTGGGTCACCCGGGTCGGGCGAGAACCGGAGCGGTTTGCAACCTACATCATAAGCACCCACCTCACCCCGGAGCGTGTGCAAGACGCGCTCGGAACGGTCATTTCGATCTCGGTTTTCGAGTTGCCCGGACTGATCGAAATAGCTGAAAAGGCAGGCATTTCTTCTGCCGTCTACCGGATCCACTACCAGTTGCTGCTGTCGCGCCCCGCCCTGTTGATGGCAATGGTGCTTTTGGGGGCGACTGTGTCGTTGAGGTCATTCCGGTCGGGTGGCATCCAGACTATGGTCATCACCGGAATGCTTGGGGGTTTCGGCTTTTTCCTGATGGCGGAAGTGTCCCGGCAGATCGGTGTCGCGGGGCTGGTATCGCCGGTAACGGCGGTGTGGGTTCCCGTTGCCACGGCCATTTGCTTGTCGCTTACGGTGCTGCTGCACCAGGAGGATGGTTAAGTGATGCGTGAAGCGCGGCCACCGCACTCGGCTCGCGGATCTCTTCGCGCCTGCTCGCGTTGCTGCGCCGCAGCCGCGCCGCGATGGCTGCTGGCCGTCGTGCTGTTGTTGTGCGCCATTCCTCAACCGGCCCACGCCCAGGACCCGAGCGTCCTCAGCACCACGCCAGGGCTCGCCTCCTCGTTCCCGAAGCAGCAGGGCGGCATCCTCGGCGGCCCGGTGCAGAAGATCGACCGTTCGAAGCCGCTGTACCTGCAGGGCGACGAGCTGATCTACGACACCAAGGGCAACAAGATCCGTGCCCGCGGCAACGTCGAGATCTTCTACAACAATTACATCCTGAAGGCCGACGAGGTTCAGTACGACCAGACCGCCGGGACGCTGACCGCGATCGGCAACGTCGAGCTACGCGAGCCGAACGGCAACATCATCCGCGCCGAGCGCTACACGCTGAGCGAGGATTTCCGCGACGGCTTCATCCAGTCGCTGAGCGCCGTCACCAAGGACGACGCCCGCATCGTCGGCGAGCGGGCGACGCGGCGCGACGGCAATGTCACCGAATTCGAGAAGGGCAAGTTCACGCCCTGCAAGAACACGGCCGGCATGCCGCCGCTGTGGTGCCTCAGCGCCGAGAAGATCGTCCACGATCAGGCGAATGCGACCATCACCTACCAGGACGCATACTTCGAAATCTACGGCCAGCCGGTGTTGTACCTGCCGTACTTCCAGCACGCCGACCCGAGCGTGAAGCGCAAGTCCGGCTTCCTGATCCCTGAGATCAGCAACTCGTCGACCCTCGGCTTCATGGTCGAGGTTCCGTACTATTTCGCGCTGGCGCCGAACTACGACTTCACGTTCCACCCGATGTACACCGCCAAGCAGGGCGTGCTGTGGCAGGGTGACTGGCGGCACAGGCTCTCGTTCGGCGACATCACCGGCCAATACGACATCCAGATCGCCGCCATCGACCAGAGCGAGGCGGTGACGCGAGCGGTCGGCGACTCGCTGCCGGACAACTGGCGCGGCAGCGTCAAGACGCGTGGCGAGTTCTCGCTGGCGTCGTGGTGGAAGTTCGGCTGGGACGTCACGGTCGAGAGCGACGACACGTTCCGCCGCTATTACAAGCTCGACAACATCCTGCAGACCGACCGCGTCAACAGCATCTATCTGCGCGGCCAGAGCGAGCGGAATTACTTTGCCATGACCGCGTACCAGTTCGGCGGTCTGCTGCTGAGCGATACGACGCAGTCGGAGAGCTGGGTGCACCCGGTGATCGACTGGACCTACGTCGTCGGGCAGCCGGTCCTCGGCGGCGAGCTCAGCTTCGCCTCGAATGCGGTCGCACAGTCGCGCAACAATGGCGACGGCACGTCCGTGACCAACAGGCTGACCGGGAAGACCACCCAGATCGAAAGAGTCTCCACCGACGCCAACTGGCGCCGGCGGCTGACCGACAACATCGGCATAACGTACACGCCGTTCGCCAATCTGCGCGGCGACCTGTACAGCGTGCACGATGCGATCGATCCCGAGACCGGCGCCGTCATCAGCAACGATACCGGCGTCCGCGGCGTCGCCACCGGCGGTGTCCTCGTCGCCTACCCGTGGCTTGCCAGGACCGCTTCGGCATCGCACGTCGTCGAGCCGATCGGGCAGATCATCGCGCGCACCGCCAGCGTGAAGCAGCGCTCGCTGCCGGATGAGGACGCCAAGAGCATCGTGTTCGACGACACCAATCTGTTCGAGCTCGACAAGACGACGGGCTGGGACCGCATGGAGACCGGCACCCGCCTCAACGTCGGACTGCAGTACACCTTCCAGGCCAACAGCGGCGGCACGGCGCGCGTCCTTGCCGGTCAAAGCTTCCAGCTGGCCGGCGACAACATATTCAAGAACCCCGGCACGCTGTCCGATCCGGACACCTCTGCGACGCCGCTCGCCATATACAATGCCAACAGCGGCCTCGCGACGTCGCGTTCCGATTATGTGCTGGGCATGTACCTGGCGCCTTCGTCGGTGTTCCGCCTGATCGGCCAGGCACGCTTCGACGAGAGTGATCTGGCGCTGCGGCGCACCGATGCCATGGCCGAATTCAACTATGGCCCGCTGCTGACCCAGGGGATCTATACGTACTCTGCCGCCGATCCGACTTCGGCTGTCGGCAAGGACCAGCAGGAAATCTTCGCCACGGTGGGCCTGAAACTGACCGAAAGGTGGAGCATCCTCGCTGGCATTCGCTACGATATCGACTCGAGTGTGGTGCTGCAGGACTTGGTGCAGCTTCGCTACGCCGACGATTGTTTCGTGCTGACCGCGACCTATATCCAATCCAACATCGAGGACGTGACGCGCGACCTCACGCCGGATCACACGGTCATGTTGCGCATGGAATTCAAGTATCTAGGCGACTTCCGCTACAAGACCAACGCGCTCGACTCGGTGTTCGCGACCAACCAGCCGACCAAGTAGCCTTGCTGGGGCGACAATGGCGCCGCGGTCGGGAGATCGCGGTCGCCATTTCGCCTTGCCTGTGCCACGCTTAGTGTGGAAAACGCGTAGATCGCCTCAAGACTCGCGATACACTGCGTCGATTCCGGGTAGTAAAGCGCGAAGCCGTCGTTCGCCGCCCCACACTCAGCCGTCGAGTGCCCCTGATGCGCACGCTGCGCAAACAACGATTGCCTAGTCGCGAGTTGCCCGGTCGAGCCTCCGGCGGCGTCGCGCTGGCTGCTGCCATCGGCGGCGCCATGGTGCTGTCGGCCTGGCAGCCGGCGGCGTTACTTGCCCAGACCACCTCGCTGCCCGGTATCGTGATCTCGACCACTCCGCCGCCGGCCCCGCCGGGTGCTCCGGGCATCGCGCCGTTCGCTCGACCACCGGAGCCCGCTACGCCGCCGGTCGCGGCCCCAGCCGCCAAGCCGGCAAAGCCCAAGCCGCCCGTCGCGGCCAAGCCCAAGCCGAAAGAGGCGACGGCCAGCGCCGACACCGGTAGCGGCAAGGGTGGCGGCGCGCAGTCGATCATCATGCTGGTCAACGACGAGCCGATCACCGCGCTCGATGTCGAGTTGCGCACCCGCCTCAATGCCCTCAACGCCAATATCGGCGAGCGCGCATCCGCCAACATGAAGGCGCTGGTGCAGTCGGAAAACACCCAGAAGCGCTTCCGGGCAATGGTCGAGCAGATCGTCAAGGAAAACCAGCAGTCCAAGAGCCGCGAGCAGATCATGGCGATGATCGAGCAGCGCAAGACCCAGTTCGCCCAGCAATTGCAGCAGGAGGCGATCGCCAGCGCCCGCTCGAGCGTGCTGCCCGGCATCCGCAAGACCGTCCTCGAGGAGTTGATCGAGGAGCGGATCAAGCTGCAGGAAGCCAAGCGGATGAACGTCGTCGTCGATGACGCCCAGGTCGACGACGTGATCAAGGGCATCGCCGATCGCAACAAGATGACGCCGGTGCAATTCGCCGAGCACCTGAAGAAGATGGACGTCGACGTCAACGCGATGAAGGCGCGCTTCAAGGCGACGCTGTCCTGGAACGACGTGGTCCGCCGCCGGTTTTCGAGCCAGATCACCGTCAGTCAGCGTGACATCGACAAGTTCGCCAACGCCACCAGCGGCGGCGAGGACGACGTCGAGTTGCAGCTCCAGCGCATCACCTTGCCGGTGCCGGGCAAGATGGACCAGAAGGCGCTCAGCGAGCGCTTCCGCGACGCCGACCGCGTGCGCCAGAGCTTCGGTGGCTGCAAGACCGCCGCCGCGACGGCAGCGAAACTGCAGGGAGCCAAGTTCGAGGACCTCGGCGTGCGCAAGCCGTCGAGCCTCAGTGAGCCGCTGCGCAGCCATCTGCTGGCGGCGCGCGAGGGCGAGATGGTCCCGCCCAGCATCGCCGACGGCGGTATCGAGCTTTATGCGGTCTGCAGCCGGAAGGTCGTCAAGGCGGACGACAAGCGCCGTTCGGAAATCACTCAGGATCTGCAGCAGAAAGAGTTCGAGATCATGGCCAAGGGCCATCTGCGCAACTTGAGGCAGGAAGCGCAAATCGAGTGCCGTTCTCCAGAATGCAAGAAGAACTAGAACGCCCGGCGCTGGCGGTCACCAGCGGCGATCCGGCCGGCATAGGGCTCGAGATCACCATCAAGGCGTGGCTGAAGCGGGCCGCGAACGGCGCGCCTGCATTCGCATTGTTCGCCGATGCCGACGCCGTTGCGGCGCGTGTGCGGGCGATGGGTGCCGCCGCGCCAATAGTGCGGATCGCGGATATGGCCGATGCCGGGGCCGCCTTCGCCCGTGGCATCCCGGTGATCCACGTACCGCTCGCCGCTCCAGCGCTTGCAGGCCGACCGGATCCGCTCAATGGCGGCGCGGTCATCGCGGCGATAGAGCAGGCAACGGCGGCCGTTCTCGCCGGCAGCGCGGCCGCGCTCGTCACCAACCCGATCGCCAAGAGCGTGCTCTACGCGGCAGGATTCGCGCATCCGGGTCATACCGAGTTCCTGGCCGCGCTCTCGGCCCGCGAGCGGCCGGCCGAACCGCACACGCCGGTGATGATGCTGGCCTGCGACGAGCTCCGCGTGGTGCCGCTGACGATCCATGTGGCACTCGCCAAGGTTCCGCAACTGATCACCGCGGCGCTGATCGAGGAGACTGCCCGGATCACCCATCGCGCCCTGATCTCGGATTTCGGCATCGCGGCACCCCGCGTCGCCATCGCGGGTCTCAATCCGCATGCCGGCGAGCACGGCACGATCGGCCGCGAGGAGGAGGAGACGATCGCCCCGGCCGTGCGCCGGCTGCAGTCGTCGGGGATCGCGATCACCGGGCCGCTGTCGGCCGACACGCTGTTCCACGCCGAGGCTCGTGCCGCCTACGATGCGGTCATCGCGATGTATCACGACCAGGCGCTGATCCCGATCAAGACGCTGGCGTTCGACCGCGGCGTCAACATGACGCTCGGGCTTCCCTTCGTCAGGACGTCGCCCGACCACGGCACCGCGTTCGACATTGCCGCGCGGTTCGTGGCAAGGCCGCACAGCCTCGTCGAGGCGCTGAAGCTCGCTCGCAGTGCCGCCAGCCGTCGTGCCGGCAATCGGTCGGGCCGATGAGCACGCTTGCCGCCGACGGCCTGCCGCGGCTCGCCGACGTGATCCGCAGCCACGAGATCGCGGCCAAGAAAAGCCTCGGCCAGAATTTCCTGCTCGACCTCAACCTGACGCGCCGTATCGCCCGCGAGGCCGCGCCGCTCGCGGGCCGCACGGTGGTGGAGGTGGGACCCGGACCGGGCGGGCTGACGCGCGCCCTGCTGGCGGAGGGTGCCGGCAAGGTCGTCGCCATCGAGCGCGACGACCGCTGCCTCGCAGCCCTTGCCGAGATCGCCCAGCGCTATCCCAGCCGCCTCGAGGTCCATGGCGCCGACGCGCTCAGGGCCGACTATCCGGCGTTGGTCGCCGGCCATGCCGGCAAGGCTGTAATCGCGGCCAACCTGCCGTATGGCATCGCCACCAAACTGTTGGTCGGCTGGCTCGAGAGCGAGCCATGGCCGCCGTGGTTCGACCGCATGGTGCTGATGTTCCAGCGCGAGGTCGCGGAACGGATCGTGGCGGAGCCGGGCTCCAAGGCCTATGGCCGCCTCGCCGTGATCTCGCAGTGGCGCTGCGAGACCCGGATCGCGCTGACGCTGCCGCCGGAGGCATTCACCCCGCCGCCCAAGGTTTCATCCGCAGTCGTTGTGTTCGAGCCGCGCCCGGCGCCGACGCCGGCGTGCTCGGCCACGGCGCTGGGTCGGGTGACGGCCGCCGCCTTCGGCCAGCGCCGCAAGATGCTGCGGCAAAGCCTGAAGTCGCTGACGCCGATGCCGGAGCTGCTATTGGCTGAGGCCGGGCTCGATCCCGAGCTGCGGGCCGAACGTCTCACTGTTGCCCAGTTTGCGGAACTGGCGAGGCTGGTCGAAGCCAAAGGGTTGTAGCTCTCAGTCGAAGTCGGGCTTCGATCGCCGCAGCGCCTTGGTGCCGGAGCGCTTCTTCTTGCCCTCGAGGCGGCGAAGCTTCGAGCCATAGGTCGGCTTGGTCGCCCGGCGCTGGACCGGCTGCACGGCTGCCTCCCGGATCATCTCGACCAGGCGCTCCAGGGCGTCGGCGCGGTTGCGGATCTGGCTTCTGAACCGGCTTGCCTCGATGATGATGACGCCATCCTTGGTGAGCCGCTGGCCGGCGATCGTCGCCAGCCGCGTCTTGACCGCGTGCGGCAGGCTCGGCGAAGCGCGCATGTCGAAGCGCAGCTGCACCGCCGATGCCACCTTGTTGACGTTCTGCCCGCCCGGCCCGGAGGCGCGGATGAACTCCTCCTCGAGCTCGGACGGATCGAGGCTAATGCTGGCGGTCACCCGGATCATCTGAACGTCCTCGTTGATTCCCGACCCCATGCTATCATTGCCGCTTCACGTCATAGATGGAGCGTTCATGACCGGGCAGCCTCGCAAGACCATAGCCGATCTGATCGACGTGCTGGCCGCCCTGCGCACGCCGGTGACAGGCTGCCCGTGGGACCTGGAACAGAGCTTCGAGACCATCGCCCCGTACACGCTGGAAGAGGCATACGAGGTCGCCGATGCGATTGCCCGCGGCAACCGCCCCGATCTGTGCGAGGAACTCGGCGACCTGCTGCTGCAGGTCGTCTATCACGCGCAGCTGGCGCGCGAGGAAGGCGCCTTCGATTTTGCCGACGTGGCCGACGGCATCACCCGCAAGATGATCCGCCGCCACCCGCATGTGTTCGGCGACGACGCGGCCCGCTCGGCGGGGGCGGCCAAGGGCTTCTGGGAGCAGATCAAGGCCGAGGAAAAGGCGCGCAAGCCGGCCAGGGCAAAAAGCGTTCTCGATGACGTGCCGCTGCCGCTGCCGGCGCTGACCCGCGCGGTAAAGTTGCAGGGCCGGGCGGCCAAGGTCGGCTTCGACTGGCCGTCCCTCGCCCCCGTGCTCGCCAAGATGCGCGAGGAGCTGGGGGAGCTGGAAGCGGCAATCACTTCTGGCGACAAGGCGCACACGGCCGAGGAGTTCGGCGACCTGCTGTTCGTGATGGCCAACGTCGCCCGGCACCTCGACCTCGATCCCGAGGAGGCGCTGCGGCAGGCGAACCACAAGTTCACCCGCCGCTTTCACCGCATCGAGGCGCTGCTGGCGGCGAAGGGCAAGACACCGGCGCAGTCCAATCTCGACGAGATGGACATGTTGTGGGATCAGGCCAAGGCCGAGGAGCGGGGCTGACGTTACGGCGCGAGCCACACGTCCGACAGATCCTGGCCGAGGTAGTGGCTCGGCATCGCGTACCAGCCTCGCACCTTCTTCGGCATCACCACGATGCGCTGGAACCACAGGAACGGCACCACGTTGGCGGTGGTGATCGCGTACTTGTCGAGCTCGTTGACGATGCGCTTGCGCTCCACCGGATCGACCGCGCGGCGCTGCGCCTCGTACATCGCATCGATCTTGGCGTCGTCGTGGTTGGAGTGGGCGACCGCCGACAGCTTCTTGGTCAGGAACTTGGTGAAATGCGCAGTCGGATCATCCGTGTAGTCTGAGATGAACTCGATCGCGACCTCGAAGTTGCCGGCGGTCAGTGCCGCCTGGTAGGGCGTCGTCTCCAATTGCTCGTGCGTGGCGGTGACGCCGATGCGGCGCCACTGGTCGATGACGTAGACGCCGGCCGTCGTATAGGGGTCGGTGCCGGAGCGGTTGGTCAGCTTGATCGACAGCTTGTCGATGCCGGCCTCCTTCAGGAGCTTTTGCGCCTCGGCCCGCGCCGCAACCGCATCCTTGCCATAGCCCGGCAGCTTGACGAGCTCGGATTCGGGCAGCGCCATCTCGTATCCCGGCCGCACGCCGCCGCCGACATACTTGATCGCCGAGATCTTGCCGAGCTGCTCGCCGGCCGTCCACCGGTCGATCGCCAGCGACAGCGCCTGCCGCACCCTCTGGTCGTCGAACGGCTTCTTCTTGGTATTGAAAATGACCACCAGTGCCGATACCAGCGGCTGCTCCTTGACGAAGACCTTGTCGCCCATCTTCTCGACCAGCTGGTCACGTTCGCTCGGCGAGCGGAAGCGGAACTCGGCGTCGAACTGGCCGCCGAGCAGGCCCGGCAGCACATTTGGTGACTTCACGAAGTAGGCCTTGTAGCCGTCGAGATAGGGCAGTCCCGCTTTGAAGTACTGGTCGAAGCGCTTCGCCGTCCACGACGAGCCGCGCTGGTGCTCGACGAACGTGAAGGCGCCGGTGCCCATGATCTCGGTCTCGGGGTAGCGCGGGTTCTGCGCCAGCTTGGCGGCGCTATAGATGCAGTTGAACGGCGACGCCAGCAGCTGCAGCACGCCGGCCACCGGGTTCTTCAGTTTGAAGACGACCGTCAGCGGATCGGGGGTGTCGATAGCGCCGAAGTCGGCGTAGTAGGCTTGCCGCGCCGACACGATGCCGCCGGTCGGACGGATGATGCGCTCGTAGCTCGCCTTGACGTCGGCCGAGGTCAGCGCCGTGCCGTCGTGGAACTTGACGTTCGGGTGCAGCTTGAAGGTGTATGCGAGGCCGTCCGGGCTCACCGTCCAGGACTGCGCCAGGTCGCCCGATACTTCCGGATAGGTCGCGCCGTGGAACTTCAGCAGCGTTGAATAGTGCGGCGCCACCGGATGCGTCACGCCGAACGTCACATTCGAATGGCAATCGTAATTCGGCGGCTCGGCCACCACCGCGAAGTTGAGCGTGCCGCCGCGCACCGGCGTCTGCGTTTGCGCACTGGCCGTGGTGGCGAGCAAGCTTAAGGCTGCAAGTGTCCAAGCCAAGAGTCTGGCCATCCGTCGCGTCTCCCCGAAAACAAGTTTTTTTGCGCAGCACTGCTGCCGGACGAGTGTGGCATGGGCGGCGCGGACATGCATCGGGTTTTGCGAGGGAGCGGGACCGGCATGCCGCGCGGTCGTGACCCGCCGGTACCTGGCGCTTCAGCCCGCCACGAACTTGACGCCGGTCCCCTTCAACCGGCCGAGCAGCCGGCCATGGCGTGCACGTTCGATACGGACAGTTGCGCGTGTCGATCCGTCATCGTCGGTGGTGCGTGACACCAGCTCGGCGTTGGCATGCAGCCACGCCAGCACCGCGCCGTCGGCGGCCGGCACCACCAGGTTGATCATCTCGTCGTCGGCACTCAAATGCCGGTCGATCAGCGCCAGCAGATCGGCGATGCCGTCGCCGGTTGCCGCCGAGACCAGCGCCGGCGTCCGCTGCGCCCGCTTCGCCGTCCAGCGCAATTCGTCCAGCGCGTCGACGGCGAGCAAGTCGATCTTGTTCCATACCTCGATGATGCCGGCGTCCGCCGCGCCGGCGTCGATGCCGAGACCGGCCAGCACGCCCTCGACGTCGGCCGCCTGGGCGGCGCTCTCGACGTGGGCGATGTCGCGCACGTGCAGGATGAGATCGGCCTCGACCACCTCCTCGAGCGTCGCCCGAAAAGCGGCGACGAGCATTGTCGGCAGGTCGGAGATGAACCCCACGGTGTCGGACAGAATGATGCGCCGGCCGCTCGCGAGCTTCACCTCCCGCATCGTCGGATCGAGAGTGGCGAACACTTGGTCCCTGGCAATCACCGCCGCGCCGGTGACGCGATTGAACAGCGTCGACTTGCCGGCGTTGGTGTAGCCGACGATCGCGACGATCGGATACGGCACCTTGCGCCGGCCCTTGCGGTGCAGCTTGCGGGTCTTGACGACATGGGCGAGCTCGTCGCGGATCGCGTCGATGCGATCCTGGATGATGCGGCGGTCGAGCTCGAGCTGGCTTTCGCCGGGGCCGCCGAGAAAACCCGCGCCGCCGCGCTGGCGCTCGAGGTGGGTCCAGCTGCGGACCAGCCGGCTCTTCTGGTAGCTCAAATGCGCCAGCTCGACCTGCAGCCGGCCTTCCCGCGTCTGGGCTCGCCGGCCGAAGATCTCGAGGATCAACCCGGTGCGATCGAGCACCTTCGCGTTCCAGGCCCTTTCCAGATTGCGCTGCTGGATCGGCGATACCGCGTGATCGACCACCACCAGCTCGATACCGTCCGCCTCGATGCGGGTGGACAGCTCCTCGACCTTGCCTTTGCCGAACAGGGTCGAAGGACGTGGCGCCTGCACCGTCACGATCAGCCCCTCGGCGACATCGAGGTCGATGGCGTGTGCGAGCCCGACCGCCTCGGCGAGCCGATCGCCTGGACTGTGCAGTGGCGGGACGGCCTTGGGCTCGGTCTCACCCTCGGCAACGAGATGAGCCGGCCGGCGAGACCGCATCAGCACCGGCACCAGCACCAGCGCACGTGCGGTGCTGCCGAGCCGGCGCTCGGTGATCGCAACGCCGTCGTCGTCAGGACGCGGCTCATTCCTGGTTGTATCTTCGATGACGGGGCTTATCCCTGGGCTCCATCGGACGGGTCCTGATCCATCAGATGGACCGGCGCGCCCGGCATGATCGTCGATATCGCGTGCTTGTATACCAATTGCGAATGACCGTCGCGCCGCAGCAGGACGCAGAAATTATCGAACCAAGTGACGATACCCTGCAGCTTCACTCCGTTGACGAGGAAAATGGTCAGCGGGGTCTTCGCCTTGCGCACATGATTGAGAAAGGTATCTTGCAGGCTTTGCTGGCGCTCGGATGCCATTGTCGTTGTCCTGTTTCAGGAGTTGTTGTTGTCGTAGAGCCGTCGGCCCATAGCGAGGTCTTGAATCCCGGCAACTGGATTGACGTACCACAAACCATAACTGTTTTTGTTGAAGGAATAGTACTCCTTTGCGTGCGCGCCAGGGTGTCGCAGCCGGCGGTCATGCCGCCGGCCGCGGTCGTCAAGCCGGCGCGTGCTCGGCGACCTCGTGGAATGTCTGCCGCAACCGCAAACTGAGCAGGCCCGGCGCGCCGTTGCCGATCGGGCTGCCGTCGATCCGCACTACCGGCATGACGATGTTGCCGGCCGAGGTGATGAACGCCTCGCGAGCGGATTTGGCTTCGTCCACCGTGAAGGCGCGCTCGACGAGCTCGAGGCCCTCCCGCCGCAGCAGGTCGATCAGTGTCATGCGGGTGACGCCGCGCAGGATGGCGTTGCTCGCGGGCGGCGTAACGAGGCAGCCTTCAGCGGTGATGATCCAGGCATTGCTCGACGCGCCCTCGGTGACCTGGCCGGCAGGGTCGACGAACCAGGCCTCCCTCGCGCCCTCGGCCCTGGCCGCCTCCTTTGCCAGGCTCGACGGCAGCAGCATGACCGTCTTGATGTCGCAGCGCTCCCAGCGTGCCTCCGGCACAGTCTTTACCGAAATTCCCTGCTCGGCGCGCGCCGCGAGAGCGGCGAGATCGTGGCTGCGGGCGATGACCACGACGGTCGGTGCCATCGTGCCTTCGGGAGCGAACAGGAAGTCGCGAGGACGCGCGCCGCGCGAGACCTGCAGATAGATCGAGCCGTCACTCACCCGATTGCGACGGATCACCTCGCGCAGCACACGCTGCCACGCCGGCCGCGACATCGGCGCGGGGATCCTGAGCTCGCCCAGCGAGCGATCGAGCCGGTCGAGGTGGCGGGTCTCGTCGACCAGTCGACCCGCCCGCACCTCGCACACCTCGTAGACCGCGTCGCCGAACTGATAACCGCGATCCTCGACATGGACGCAGGCATCGGCGTACGGCACGTGCCGGCCGTTGACATAAATGTATCGGCTCATTTCCCCTCAACCCCTCGAGGCAATCCAGGTCACTTGTTCGATCACGCCGGCGCCACGCCCGAGCGCTGGTCCGACGATACGCCCAATGCCCGCAGCTTGCGATGCAGGGCCGACCGCTCCATGCCGACGAACTCGGCGGTGCGCGAGATGTTGCCGCCGAAGCGGTTGATCTGTGCAAGGAGATAGTCGCGCTCGAAGATCTCTCGGGCCTCGCGCAGCGGCAGTGACATCGAGATGCTCGGACTTGCCGTTGATCGGCAACGGCACATTGGAGCCGATTTCCTGCGGCAGCATGTCGGCGGTGATCACGGCATCGGGATCGCCGCCGGTCAGGATCATCACCCGCTCGATGTTGTTCCTGAGCTCGCGCACATTGCCCGGCCAGTCGTGCGCCTGCAGCACCGCGATCGCGTCCTCGCCGATGCGCCGGGCGGAAAGGCCCGACGTCTGCGCCACCTGGTGGCTGAAATACTGGACGAGTTCGGGAATGTCCTCGCGCCGCTCCGACAGCCCCGGCACCCGCAGCGGCACCACGTTCAGGCGATGATAGAGATCCTCGCGGAAGCGCCCCTCGGCCATCTCGCGCTCGAGATCGCGGCTCGTCGAGGAGATGATGCGCACGTCGACCGACACCTTCTGGCTGCCGCCGAGCCGCAGGAACTTCTGCTCGACCAGGACGCGCAGCACCTTGCCCTGCGTCTCGATCGGCATGTCGGCCACCTCGTCGATGTAGAGCGTGCCGCCGTGCGCCTCCTCGAGCGCGCCGACCTTGCGCGGCCCGCCGGTGCGGTCCTCGGTGCCAAACAGCTCCTCCTCGACGCGGTCGGGCGCCATGGCGGCGGCATTGAGCACGACGAACGGAGCGTCGGAGCGGGCGGACTTGGCATGCATGAAGCGGGCGGCGAGCTCCTTGCCGGCGCCCGAGGCGCCGCGGATCAGCACCCGGCTGTTGGTTGGGGCGACGCGCTCGATCTGGGCTCGCAGCTGGTTGATCGCGGTCGACTTGCCGATCATCTCAGCGCTCTGCATGGAGCGCTCCTTGAGCTGCTTGACCTCCCGGCGCAATTGCGAGGCCTCCAGCGCCCGCATGGTGACGAGCAGCAAGCGATCGGACTTGAACGGCTTCTCGATGTAGTCGTAGGCGCCGCGACGGATCGCGGTGACCGCGGTCTCGATGTTGCCATGACCGGAGATGATCACCACCGGCAGGTCGGGATGCACCTTCTTGATGATCGACAAGACCTCGAGGCCATCGAGGCGGCTGCCCTGCAGCCAGATGTCGAGGATGACGAGTTGCGGCCGCCGCTCCTCGATCGCGCGCAGCGCCTCGTCGCTATCGCGGGCCAGCCGGCAGCGGTGCCCCTCGTCCTCGAGAATGCCAGAGACCAGGTCACGGATGTCGGCTTCGTCGTCGACGACGAGGATATCGGCTGCCATTCGTTCTTCTCCATCAGCAATCCGGCGCTCGCTGCCGGAACTCCCAGTTCACCGCGCGGCACCGCCCGCTGCCGCTGTTCATGGCACAGGCATCAGGCCGCCGCGGCCTTGTCCTTCTGCTGCCCCTTGTCGAGTTGCAGCGGCAGCGTGATCCGCACCAGGGCGCCGCGGCTGCGGCCGGGTCCCGGCGGGGCGTCCTCGAGCGCGAGGACGCCGCCGTGCTGCTCCACGATCTTCTGCACGATCGCCAACCCGAGGCCGGTGCCCTTGTGGCCCTTGTTGGTGACGTAGGGCTCGAGCAGCCGCGACCGGTTATGCTTCGGCAGGCCGATGCCGTTGTCGATGACCTCGATCGACGCCCTGCCGTCGCCGAGCAGAAGCCGCGTCTCCACCTGCCCCTTCCAGTCGGCCGGCGCACTCTCCGCCGCCGTCTCCACCGCCTCGGTTGCATTCTTCACCAGGTTGGTCACCGCCTGGCTGATCAGCCGCCGATCGAACAACCCGGTGACCTCGCCCGCCGGCATATCGATCACGTATTCGACATTGGTGTGACCCTCACGGAACAGGATGACGGGTTCCTGCACCGCCTCGCGCAGATCGTTCGGCTCCATCACCGGCTTCGGGACGCGAGCGAAGGCGGCGAACTCGTCGACCATCGTCTTGATGTCGCCGGCCTGGCGCTCGATCGTCGCGGTGAGCTTGTCGAACGTCTCGCGATCCTCGGTGATCACGCGGCCATATTTCCGACGGATGCGCTCGGCCGACAGGATGATCGGCGTGAGCGGGTTCTTGATCTCGTGGGCGATTCTCCGGGCGACATCGGCCCAGGCCGACGTGCGCTGCGCCGACACCAGCTCGGTGATGTCGTCGAAGGTTACGACCGCGCCCTGATTGCCGCGGGCGCCGGTCGCCTCGTCCTGCTCGCGCGTAAGCCGGACCGCGAACGTGCGCTCGTCGCCCTTGACGTCGAGCGTGACCTCGTGTTGCGCGCGATTGCGCAAGTGCGGCTCGGCGGCGGCCTTCAGCAAGGTATCGAATTCCGGCAGCACCTCGTCCAGCCGATGGCCCACCAGGCTGTCGACCTCTCGTCCCAGGAGCTGCTCGGAGGAGCGGTTGGCGATGGTGATGCGGCCGTCGGCATCGAGCCCGAGGACGCCGGCCGAAACGCCGCTCAACACCGCCTCCATGAACACCCGGCGCTCCGTCAGCTGCTCGTTGGCGGTGACCAGCGCGTCGCGCTGGCTCTTGATCTCGCTCGTCATCTTGTTGAACGTGCTCGACAGCCGGCGCAGGTCGCCCTCGCCGCGCCGCTCGGGCAGCGTCACCTGCAGATTGCCGCGCGACACCTGCTGCGCGGCGCCGATGATCCGGCGGATCGGCGCCACGAACCGGCCGGCAAACCACAGGCCGGCCCAGATCGCCGCCAGCAGCGCCGTCAGCGACAGGGTCGAGTAGATGAGGCCATGGGCGAATTTCAGCTCGCCGCGTCGCTTCCGCGTCTCCTCGTACTCCTTGTATGTGTCGGTCGTTCGCCGCAGATGGCCGATCACCTTCGGGCTCACCGCGCGCGAGGCGTAGAGATATCGCCCCGGGTACTTCTGCAGCTTCACGATGGCATTGACGCGATAGTTCTCGCTCGGGGTCGACAGCGGCACCTGCCCCGCCTCGGCCAGCTTGATGATATCGGCCGGCACGGTGTTGTAGGGCAGCTTCTCGCTCTCGATCGCCGCGATCACCGGCTTGCCGGCGGCATCGACCACGAACGCCACCGGCAGCTCGCGCAGGCCAGCCTGGGCGATGACCAGCTGGCGCAACTGGTTGTCGTCGCCAGCGACCAGGGGGGCGGCATCATCCAGGTCCTTCGCCATGTTGACGATGTCGGTGCGGATGATCTGGCCGTGCTCCTCGAGGTAGGCGTTGGCGACGTCGAGCGAGTTCTCCACGATCTGCTTGGTCCGGCTCGAGACGCTGTCGAAGGTGCGCGAGAACGTCGTGGTCGCGCCGGCCGCGAGCAGGATCGAGGGCAGCGCGGCAATCACGCTGAACAAGGCGACGATGCGGATATGCAGGCGCGCGCCGGGCACCTTGGCCCGCCACGCCTTCCACAGGTCGCGGGCCTGCCAGGTGACGAGCGCGATCATCGCCACGATCAGCAGCGCATTTATCAGCAGCACCCAGAACACCACTGTGTTTCGCGGCACGATCGGCGTCAGGCCGGTCAGGATCAGGTAGGTGGACAGGCCGGACACCAGCGCCATGGCGGTGACCACGAGGCCGATCCAGAACGCTACCGTATTGGGCTCAGGCAGCGGCGCGCGGAAATCCTCCTTGCCGCTGGGAGCGACAGACTGTGCATCGGACGAAGTCGTCATCGTGCCTGCCTCCCCGCTGCTGTTGGTTGCCTGATAGCCATGCGCCGCGGACCGCCACCGTTCTCAAACCGCAACACTGCGGCGTGGCAGTGACGCCGCCCCGGAAACTTACCGCAAACTGTGACATTTTCGCGACATCGTGGCCACACGTATCCGCAGCGGCGTCCAGCGTCAAGTCGTCCCGACAGGCCAGCCGACCCCGAACACTGGCCTATGTGAGCGGGGTGCGGAAAACCTGGATATCGAGCGCCCGGATCCGGCTGCGAAGGGTGTTCCGGTTGAGGCCCAGCAGCTCGGCGGCACGGATCTGATTGCCGCGGGTGGCCGTCAAGGCGGCGGTGATTAGCGGCAGCTCGACCTGCCGGATCACCCGGTCGTAGAGGCCGCTCGGCGGCAGGTCGCGGCCGAACGACGCGAAATATCCGGACAGATGGCGCTCGACCATTTCCGACAGGTCCTTGGGCTCGGCACCGCCGTGGTCGAGGTTGAGGGAAGGCGCCTCGAGCAGCTCCGAATCGACGATCTCGGCCGTGATCGTATCCTGCGAGTGCAGTGCCGCCAGCCGGCGCACCACGTTCTCGAGCTCGCGCACATTGCCCGGCCAGTTGTGGCGCTTGAGGCGATCGATCGCAGCCATCTCGATCGTCTTCTGGCCGAGCCCCTCGCGCGCCGCATGGCGCAGGAAATGGCGCACGAGGTCGCCGATGTCGTCGAGGCGCTCACGCAGCGGCGGAATGCGCAGCGGCACCACGTTGAGGCGGTAGAACAGATCCTCGCGGAACAGTCCCTGCTGGATTTGCGACTTGAGCTCGCGGTGGGTGGCGGCGATGATCCGCACGTTGGTTCGGATCGGTGTGCGGCCACCGACGGTTGTATATTCCCCCTCCTGCAGCACGCGCAGCAAGCGCGTCTGCGCCTCCAGCGGCATGTCGCCGATCTCGTCGAGGAACAGGGTGCCGCCCTCGGCCTGCTCGAAGCGGCCTTGCGTCCGTGTCTGGGCCCCGGTGAACGCCCCCTTCTCGTGGCCGAACAGCTCGCTCTCGATCAACTCGCGGGGAATGGCGGCCATGTTGAGCGCGACGAACGGCCCGGTCCGGCGGCGGCCATGGTCGTGCAGCACGCGGGCCACGAGCTCCTTGCCGGTGCCCGATTCGCCGGTGATCATGACGGTGAGGTCGGTCTGCGTCAGGCGGGCGAGGACGCGGTAGATCTCCTGCATCGCATTCGAGCGTCCGATCAGCGGCAGCTCCTCGGCCCCGCTGTCGGCGGCCGGACGCTGCGCCTTGCGGCCAGGCTCGGACATCGCCCGCCCGACGATCGAGACCACCTCGGACAGATCGAATGGCTTCGGCAGATACTCGTAGGCCCCCTTCTCCGCCGCGGTCAGCGCCGTCATCAGCGTATTCTGCGCGCTCATGACGATGATCGGCAGATCCGGCCGCAGCTTCTTGATGCGCGGGATCATGTCGAAGGCGTTCTCGTCCGGCATCACCACGTCGGTGATCACGACATCGCCCTCGCCCTGGCTCACCCAGCGCCACAGCGTGGCGGCGTTGCCGGTTGCTCGCGGCGCGTAGCCGGCACGTGCCAGCGCCTGATTGAGGACGGTTCGGATCGCGGTGTCGTCGTCGGCGATGAGGATCGTTCCACGGGCCATGATCTATCCAGTTTATCGATTTCTGTTGGGTTCCGCCTTGCCGGCGGTCAGTGGCTTGGTCTGCATCGGCAGCAGCACGCGAAACACCGTGTGCTTGGATTCGGATTTCGCATTCGATGATGCCGCCGTGATCGCCGATGATCTTGGCGACCAGCGCAAGCCCGAGCCCCGATCCGGTGCGCTTCGTCGTCACGAACGGGTCGAACAGGTGTCCCTTCATGCCCTCCGGCACGCCGATGCCGTTGTCGACGATTTCGATCATCAGCGGCAACGCGACGCGAGCACCGCTGCCCGGCAGGGACAGCCGCATGCCGGGCCGGAACGCGGTATTGAAGTTGATGCGGCCTGGCTCGCCGGTCTCGCCGATCGCCTCGGCGGCATTCTTGACGAGGTTGAGGAACGCCTGGACGAGCTTGTCCCGATTGGCCGGCACCGGCGGCAGCGAGGGGTCATATTCGCAGACGAACTTGATGTTGCTGGCAAAGCCGCTCTCGGCGATCTTGCGGACGTGGTCGAGAACGTCGTGGATATTGATCGGGTCCTTCACCATCGGTCGCTCGTCGCCGAACACCTCCATCCGGTCGACGAGCTTGCGGATCCGTTCGGTCTCGGCGCAGATCAACTGGGTCAATTGACGATCCTCGTCACTGACCACCGGCTCGAGCAGTTGCGCCGCGCCCTTGATCCCGGACAGCGGATTCTTCGATCTCGTGCGCCAGCATCGCCGCCATGCCGGAAACCGAGCGCGCGGCGGCGCGATGCGTGAGTTGCCGCTCGATCATCTGCGCCATGCTGCGCTGCTGCAGCATGACCAGCACCAGGCCGGGCTGGTCCGGCAGCGCGCCGCTGAATACGTCGACCAGCTTGGCGCCCTCGACCCGCGGCATCACGATCTCGACGCCGTACTCGTTGACCGTCGTCTCGTTGCGCCGCACCTGCTCGACCAGGCTGAGCAGCGGGCAGCCGAAGGCCACGATATCGGCAAGATGCTGGCGCTTCAGCACCGCCTGGCTGCAGGAGGTGAAGACCTCGGCCGCCGGATTGGCATAGACGACGCGATCGTCCTCGCCCAGGACGAAGATCGGATGCGGCAGCGCCGCCAGCAGGAGATCGTGCTCGACATGCCGCCGATTGCCGACGACGACCGGTTTGCTGACTACCTGGGTCATGCCGCCATCGCCTCCGGCTCGGAGTAGAACTCGCTCAAATGGCGCATCACCCGCGCGCTGTCGTCGTCCTGGCAGAGGCGGGCTCGCCACGCCTTGACGACCGCCGCGGGCCGCCCGCTCGAACTCGAGGTACCAGCCGACATGCTTGCGCGCGTTGCGCAGGCCGAGATGGCGGCCGTAGTGCGCCAGCATGCTGTCGACATGAGCGATGGCGATGTCGCGCTGCCGGTCGAGCGGCGGCGGGCCGGGATCGCGCCCGGTCGCCAGCGCCGCCGCGATCTGTCCGGCGATCCACGGCCGGCCGTAGGCGCCGCGCCCGATCATCACGCCGTCGGCGCCGGACGCCGCGAGTGCGGCGACTGCACCGGCCGATGTCCTGATATCGCCATTGACGATCACCGGAATTGTAACCGCGCGCTTGATGTCGCCGACGCGCGCCCAGTCGGCCGCGCCCTTGTAGAATTGGCAGCGGGTGCGTCCATGCACGGTGACGAGCTTCACGTTCGCCGCCTCGGCCCGCGACGCGAGTGCCGCGGCGTTGAGATTGGCGTGGTCCCATCCCAGCCGCATCTTGAGCGTGACCGGCGTCGACACGGCGCCGGTGACGGCGCGGATCAGGCTTTCGGCATGATCGAGATCGCGCATCAAGGCGCTGCCCGAGAGCTTGCCGGTCACCTCGCGCGCCGGGCAGCCCATGTTGATGTCGATGATATCCGCGCCGAGGTCGGCCGCCATCCGCGCGCCTTCCGCCATCCACCGCGCCTCGCGTCCGGCCAGCTGCATCACGAATGGCCGCGCGGTCCCGACCGTTGCGCGGCGCACAACCGAGGCACGCTCGCGCACCAGTTCCTCGCTGGCGATCATCTCCGATACAACGAGCCCGGCCCCGAGATCATGGCAAAGATCACGGAACGGCCGGTCGCTCACGCCCGACATTGGCGCGATCAGTACCGGGCAGCGGAGCGTCGTCGGTCCGATCTTGACAGGGTTGGTGCTCATTTGTTGAGCATGTCTCGCGACTGCTGAAGCATTGTGCACAATACGATGCAATTTTTCGTCTCGCAAGTGCGAATTGAGGCGCCAACAAAGCGTTGCCCTTAATCCCTGTGGGCTTTATCTCAGCCAACGACTTGCAGCGCCGTGACTGCGAAGAGGATGAGTGCAGGTGCCGACAGCAGCCTTGATCGTCGCGGCGGGCCGAGGCACGCGCGCCGCCACGAGCCCGGAAGCAGTGCCGAAGCAGTACCAGCCGCTGGCCGGAGTAGCGGTCCTGGCGCGGACGGTGGCGGCGTTCGCCGCAGAGCCCAGGGTGGAGACGATCCAGGTCGTAATCCATGCCGATGACGTGCAAGTGTACGAAAAGGCGATGGGCTCGCTGCAGCAGCGCTGCCGCGCGCCGGTGATCGGCGGGGCGACCCGGCAGGCCTCGGTGCTGGCCGGACTCGAGGCCTTGCGCTGCTCCGATGTCGATCGGGTGCTCATTCATGATGCCGCGCGGCCGCTGGTCTCCGGCGAGGAGATCGCCCGCATAATCGACGGGCTGGCCGACAGCCCCGCGGTCATTGCCGCGGTGCCGGTAACCGATACCTTGAAGCGCCTCGCCGGCGGCAGCCTCGAGACCGTCGACCGGTCCGGAGTGTGGGCCGCCCAGACGCCGCAAGGCTTCCATTTCCAGGCTATTCTCGACGCGCATCGGCAGGCCCGCGCGGCCGGCCGGGACGATTTCACCGATGACGCCGCCATTGCCGAATGGGCCGGCATCAAGGTCGCGATCGCCGAGGGTTCGCGACACAACATGAAGCTCACCACATCGGCCGATTTCGCGACCGCGGAGGCGACACTCGCCGGACGACGGCCGATTTCCGGCCCGCCGGACGTACGCACTGGCACCGGCTTCGACGTGCACCGGTTCGCTGCGGGCGACGCCGTTTGGCTGTGCGGCGTGCGCATCGCGCATACGCATCGGCTCGAAGGCCACTCCGACGCCGATGTCGGGCTGCACGCCTTGACCGACGCGATCCTCGGCGCGATCGCGGACGGCGACATCGGCCAGCATTTCCCGCCGAGCGACCCGCAGTGGAAGGGCGCGCCATCGCACCAGTTCCTCCGCGATGCGGCACGGCGGGCGGCGGCGCGTGGTGCCCGCATCACCAATGTCGACGTCACGCTGCTGTGCGAGGCGCCGCGGATCGCGAGCCACCGCGACGCCATGCGCCAGGCGATCGCGGACATCATCGGCATCGGGATCGAGCGGGTCGGCGTCAAGGCAACGACGACCGAAGGCCTGGGCTTCATCGGCCGCGAGGAGGGCATTGCGGCGATGGCAACCGCGACCGTCGTCTTCGACCAATGAGCGACCACTGCTTGCCCTGGCCCTCAGAATCACGGCATGCCGAGAAGCAATCGGTTGTAGACGCCGCTCGGAGCCCTGCCCCATGAACGTCATGACGCCCACACTGACCGGCGGATCGGTCGATATCAGCGCGATCGCCGAAGCTACCCGCACCACCTGCCTCGCTACCCGCGTGCGCCAGCTGTCGCGCATTGTCACGCGCGTCTATGATGATGCGCTGCGCTCGCTCGGCATCACCGCCAGCCAGTTCACGCTGCTGACCCAGCTTGCCCAGCAGGACGGCATCACCGCGGTTGAGATCGGCTTCACCCTCGACATCGAGAAATCGACGCTGTCGCGCAACCTGAAACGGCTGTTGGCGCTTGGCCTGATCATCATGGATCCGCCGGCCGGCCGTCGCGGCCGCGGCCTGCATCTGACCCCCTCCGGGCAGGCGGTAATCAAGGAAGCCTATCCCGTCTGGCAGGAGGCGCAGCGGCGCGCGACTGGCGTCATGGGCCCTGAATGCCGCAGCACCCTCGACGGCCTCCTCGTCAACGCCGAGAAACTCGTCGTCGCCTGAAATTTGAATTCGACCGCCAATTCTGGTTCGGTGGGGGGCGCTGCGACGCCCCCTGCTTGCGTTTTGCGGAGCTGAAACATGTTTCCCGCTCACCTGATCGATGAGGCGACACGACTGCTCGCCGAGTTGCGCGGCAATGGCATGATGCTCGCCACCGCGGAAAGCTGCACCGGCGGTCTGATCGCCGGGCTGCTGACCGAGATACCCGGCTCGTCCGATGTGGTCGAGCGCGGCTTCGTCACCTATTCCAACGAGGCCAAGTGCGAATTGCTCGGCATCCCGATGCAGTTGATCGAGACACATGGCGCGGTGAGCTCGGCGGTCGCGTGCGCCATGGCGACCGGCGCCCTGGCGGCATCGCGCGCCGATGTCGCGGTGGCGGTCACCGGCGTCGCCGGACCGGGCGGCGGCACGGCGGCAAAGCCTGTCGGCCTCGTCCATTTTGCCGCTGCCCGCCGCCGGGACGGTAAGCTCATGCACCACGAGGCGAGGTTCGGTGAGATCGGCCGTGGCCCGATCAGGCTGGCAACGGTCGAGCATGCGCTGGCGATGCTCGGGTCATTGGCGCGCTAGAGGTTTTCCGACCGAGATTGAACCGGTCGAAACTTTCGCGCTGGCGCCAACCTCCCCAGTGACGTCATTCCCGCGCAGGCGGGAATGACGGATGGGGGAGGCGGGATGGATGCGCTCCACCTCAATCGGAAAGACTCTAGAACCCATCCGGTTCGGGTGGAACCACGGTGGTTTGAGAAGCGCTCCTTCCCCCGCCCCTTCGGGGGAGAGAGGAACCGTGCCGGCCTGCTGCCGTTCCACTCGGTCCTGAAAGCTCTTACTTCTCACTTCCCATTGCGCACTTTCTTCTGTCCACTCACCACTCACCACTCACCACTCACCAACTTATCCACGCTTCCCGCCCCCGTGCCATACTCGCTCCCGTTCCGCTTCATCGAGGGCGTGCTTCGAAGGCGTTCTGGTGCGGAGGCGGAATAGGACGGTCCGGGAATCACTGCGGTCACGCGCCGCACATTCTGGGAGGGTTCCGCGTGCCTCGCAGCGAGATCGGGGTATTGCCAGCAGGCTCGGATTGGGTCTGGAAGACACCTCGCCTAAAACGCGGTTGGGACCCCGCGAAAATCCGTCCGAGTGGGGTGGCTCTGGGCCACCTGAATGAAAGAATGCGGAAGACCGCCGTGGACCACGGCCGCCCCGCTCCCCCTCGATCGAGGGGAAAATGAAAATCACCGCCTGAACGAAACCGCGATGGGATCGATAGCTTGTATGCACACCAAGACCGCATCGCCGGTAGGTTGGGTTAGCGCCCCTTGACGCGTAACCCAACAATTTCGGCTGCCCGCGCAGCGTTGGGTTACGCGCGGAAGCTGCCGCGCCAACTCAACCTACGCCCGCGACTGCAGCCGTGGAGGGGCGCAATAGTTGCATGCACCTGTTGATTGCGGGCAGCGCTCGCCGACCGGCATCCTGGCACCTACAGCACCTTGTCGGCGGGACGCAGCGCGCCGGCCTTCTCGGCTTCCTCGAGGGTACGGGCGAGCTCCTCACGCGCCTTCTCGGCCTGCCGCTGGCGGTTCCACAGCGAGGCATAGAGCCCGTCCCTGGCGATCAGCTCGGCATGCGTGCCCTGCTCGACCAGCGCGCCTTGCTCCAGCACGAGGATGTTGTCGGCGTGCACGATGGTCGACAGTCGGTGCGCGATGACGAGTGTGGTGCGGCCCTTGGACACGCGGTCGAGCGCATCCTGGATCTCCTTCTCGGTGTGACTGTCGAGGGCGCTCGTCGCCTCGTCGAGCATCAGGATCGGCGGGCCCTTGAGGATGGTGCGGGCAATCGCGACGCGCTGCTTCTCGCCGCCCGACAGTTTCAGGCCGCGCTCGCCGACCATCGCCCGGTAGCCGTCGGGAAGCTGGCGGATGAACCCGTCGATCTGCGCCAGCCTCGCTGCTTCGAATACCTCCTCGTCGGTCGCATCGGCACGGCCGTAGCGGATGTTGTAGAGGATGGTGTCGTTGAACAGCACGGTGTCCTGCGGCACGACGCCGATCGCGGCGCGCAGCGATGCCTGCGTCACGCCAGTGATGTCCTGGCCGTCGATCGTCACGCGGCCGCCGGCGATGTCGTAGAAGCGGAACAGGATCCGGCTGATGGTCGACTTGCCGGCGCCCGACGGGCCGACGATCGCCACCATCTTGCCGGCTGGAACCTCGAACGATACGTCGCGCAGGATCGGCCGCGCCGGATCGTAGGCGAACGAGACGTGCTCGAAACGGATCGTCCCGCCCTTGACCTGCAGCGGCACCGCACCTGGCCGGTCCTCGATCTCCGGGTGCTCGCCCAGGAGCGTGAACATGGTCTCGAGATCGACCAGGCCCTGCTTGATCTCGCGGTAGATCATGCCCATGAAGTTGAGCGGGATGTAGAGCTGGATCAGCATCGCGTTGATCATCACGAAGTCGCCGATCGTGTGGGTGCCGACGACGACGCCGCGCGCCGCAAGGATCATGGCGAGCGTCAGGCCGATGGTGAAGATCACCGCCTGCCCGGCATTGAGCGCGCCGAGCGACCAGTAGGAGTGCAGGCTCGCCTTCTCGTAGCGCTGCATCGAGGCGTCGAAGCGCCGGGCCTCGAGCCCCTCGTTGCCGAAATACTTCACCGTCTCGAAGTTCAGCAGGCTGTCCACCGCCTTGGTATTGGCGTCGGTGTCGCTCTCGTTCATCTCGCGGCGGATGCCGATGCGCCACTCGCTGGCGACAATCGAGAACCCGATATAGGCGGCGACCATCACCAGCACGATCAGCACGATCAGGCCGCCGAAATAGTACCACAGCAGGGCCGACAGCAGGACGAGCTCGAGCGCGGTCGGCACCGCGTTGAGCGCGCCCATGCGGATGATGAGCTCGACCGCCTGGGTGCCGCGCTGGATCACGCGGTTGAGCCCGCCCGTGCGCCGCTCGATGTGGAAGCGCAGCGACAGGCGGTGCAGGTGCCGGAAGGTGCGGTTGTTGAGCTGCCGCACGGCATTGAGGGCGACATGCATGAACAGCACGTCGCGCACCTGGGTGAACACCGCCATCATGATCCGCGACATGCCGTAGGCGATGATCAGCATGGCGCCGGCAAGGATCGCGCCGCCGGCCGGCGTGGCGGCCGCCGCGACATGGGTGGCGAGCCAGTCGGTCGCCGCCTTGTAGATCACCGGCATCGCCACCGTGATCAGCTTGACGAGGACCAGCAGCGCGAACGCCCACACCACCTTGAGGCGCAGGTCGGGCCGGCCCGCCGGCCACACGAACGGCAGCAGGCCCCGCAGCACCGCCCACTGCTCGGCACGCACAGCTTTACCGTGCTTGACCGCCGGCGCCTTCACGCCGTCGTGCGCCGGAGGCTTGCCATGGCCAGACTTGCCCGCGTCAACAACGGCCATCACGATGCCTCTGGGGGTAACAGGTGGTGCCCGGTGGCATAGCACAGCCGGCCACGCGAGCAAGTTGCATGGCCGCCTGCCGACGCGAGCATCATCAGCCGCGATGCGGCGCGGGTATGAACAGCCGCTGGCACGGCCTGATCAAATCGGGATCCTCGAGATTGCGATTGGCCCGCTCGATGCGCTCGAAGTGGGCGCCGTCATTGTAGTGCAGGTCGGCGATATCCCACAGCGAGTCGCCTTCCTGCACGATGTAGTAGCCCGGCGGCTTGATCCGGCGTCCGGCCAGGCGGCATTGCCCGTCGCCGACACGCGGCCGGATCGCCGCGGCCTGGTGCCCGGCGCCGAGCGAGCTGCGCGACCGGCTGTCGATCGGGGGTCCGGCACGCCGCGGCGGGATTGCCGCCGCGCTGCGCACGGCCGGCTTCTCCGCGACCGCTTTCGCACCCGATTTCGCAGCGGTTCCGGCCGGCGCCGCGCCTGGCTTCGTAGCGTCGGGCACCTGCACCTTCGACGCCGCCTCGGCGAGATCAATGGCTCGTCTCCTGGTTTCGTCGGCGGCCTTCTGCTCTGCCGCCCGCTTCGCCGCCGCGGTCGCCTGCTCGGCCTTGCGGGTTTCCTCGGTAGCCTTCAGATCAGCCTGGCGCCGCGCTTCCGCCTCGCGCGCAAGATCGGCCGCGCGCTTGGCTTCGGTCGCGGCACGCTGCGCGGCTTCCTCGGCGAGGCGCCGTTCCTCCGCGAGCTTGCGGGCGGCGGCTTCGTCGGCAGCCTTCTTCGCGTCGGCGACGCGCTTCTCCTCGGCGGCCTGCAGCTCGGCCTGACGCTTGTCCTCGGCCTGCTTGCGGGCGGCAGCCTCGTCGGCCGCCTTCTTCGCTTCGGCGACGCGCTTCTCCTCGGCGACCTGCAGGTCGGCCTGGCGCTTGTCCTCGGCCTGCTTGCGGGCGGCAGCCTCGTCAGCCGCCTTCTTCGCTTCGGCGACGCGCTTCTCCTCGGCGGCCTGCAGGTCGGCCTGGCGCTTCAGCGTCTCGTCGGCGATGCGCCGATCCTCGGCGGCCTGCTTGGCCGCGGCATCGTCGGCGGTCGCCTTCGGCTCGGCGGCGACGGCCTTCGGCGAGCTTGTCTCGGCGGCCTTGCTGGCAGCCTCCGCCGCCTTGAGCTCGGCGTCGCGCTGCGCCTGGGCCGCCCGCAGATCGGCGCGGGCCTTCTCCTGTGCATCCTCGCCCGCTTTCGCATCCGCGGCGCGCCGCGCCTCGTCAGTCTTGCGCCGCGCTTCGACCGTCGCCGCATCAATGCCGGGCTCGGTCAGCCGCTTCACGATCGCATTCTGGTAGACGTCGCTCGAGCGCTTCAGCCAGTCGACCACACCGTCGAGGACCGAGCCGGTTCCGGTTGGCGCGGGCGCGGCAGGCTTCGGCGACGCCACCGCAGGAGGTTGGGTCTGGGCGATGACTGCGTTCGGAGCCGGCTTTGGCGGCGCGGCAGCCGGCTCCGGCGGAGCCGCCTCACCCGCGCTAAGTCGCTTGACCACGACATCCTGGTAGCTCCGGTCGGCCCGCTCCAGCCAGTCCCGCACCACATTCAGCGCCCCGTCCAGCGGCGCCGGCGGTGTCTGCTTCGCTTGAGCCACGCGCGTCATCGGCGCGAGCCCGCCGTCGATGCCGCGCGCAGGGATATTCGATGCCGCATCGGGCACGGCGCCAAACATGACCACGACAGGTCCCGTCAAGGTCGACGGCACCGATACCCGCACGGCGTCGCCGAGCCGCTCGTCGCCGCCGCCTGGGCGCTGCGACGTCACTTGCAGGCGATGGTCACCGACGCCGAGCCCGCGCTCGACCATCAGCCGCCACGTACCATCCGCTCGTGCTACCGTCTCGCCGATCCGCTCGCCTTCGCGCAGCAACACCACCTGGGCGCCAGCGGTCGCCTTGCCGTCGACCTCGGTCGACCGGCCGGCGCGGAACTCGAATGCAATCCGATCGATTGCCGGCAGCTCGCCGGCTGCGCGCGGATTGTCCGGCAGTCTCGCCCATGGCTCGGTCATCAAGGCCTCGGGATGCGTCGCCGCCACTCGTTGCCCGCTCTGCGCGGTAGCCGGTGCAACCGCACCGTGAATCAGCCATGCCACAGCCGCGGAGGTGCTCAGCAGAGTAATTGCCGATGCCACAATGCCCATCGTGGGAACGCCACCACATGCGGGCGCGGGATCTCGAGAATTCGTTCCTGATATCCTCATGTTGCGGCTTTCAGCTAATGCATTATCGGAATTTCGAGCCCCAGCTTAGCCCCAGCCGACGCCGGTGGCAAAGGCCGCCGCGACGCATGCTGGCCGGCACAATGGCAGGTTGCCGCATTTTCGTCCCGAGACCGGCCTTAAACTTCCCGAGATGACAGACAAGACAACCACTCCCCTCCGGGAGCACAGTGGAAGCGACGATCTTCCGATTCGGACGCTTCCAATGGCAGATAGCTCAACCCCAACTCGGGCGATGGTGCCCGACAGGCCTCAGATCCGCAGCGTTTGCGTGTATTGCGGTTCCGGCAATGGCGCCAATCCGGCCTACGCCGAAGCCGCCAGGGCGTTCGGCAAGGCGCTCGGCAGCAACCGTATGCGCTTGGTGTATGGCGGCGGCAGCCTCGGGCTGATGGGCGAGGTCGCCCGCGCAACCCTGAATGCCGGCGGCAATGTCACCGGCATCATTCCCAACTTCCTGTCCAGCAAGGAGCGGATGCTGCGTGACGTCGACGAGCTGATCATCACTGAGAACATGCATCAGCGGAAAATGCTGATGTACGAGCGCTCGGATGCGTTCGTGGCGCTGCCGGGCGGCATCGGCACGCTGGAAGAGCTGGTCGAGCAGCTCACCTGGTCGCAGCTCGGCCGCCACACCAAGCCGATCGTGGTCGCCAACATCGACCAGTTCTGGAGCCCGTTCCTCAATCTGCTGCTGCACATGAAGGGCGACTCGTTCATCCGCCCGGGCCTCGAGCTGCGCTTCGCGGTGGTCGAGCGCGCCGAGCAGATCCTGCCGGCGATCAACGCGGCCGTGACCGGTGAGGTGGACGCAGCGCAAGCCGGTATCATCCGGCATTTCTGACCGTTGTGGCGGCCAACATGTCGTGGCAATTCTCGGGGGACACCTCGAACTGTCGCAATTTGGCTGCATTGACCCCGCATCGGCGCCGCATGCTATTGATCTGATGGTCACGATGAGCAATTCATCGGCCGGCAACAGGATGAGCATGCGCGACATGTCGCACAGCACAGGACGGTGGATGCGGCGCGGGCGAGCGATCGCCATCGCATGCACCGCCATCGCCGCGTGCGGCCTGGTGCTGCCGCTCGCCGCCCATGCGCAGGGCTGGTCGTGGCCGTGGGAGAGCAACCAGCCGCCGCCGATCCCGCGCGAGCCGATGAACCGGCCGCCGGCGGCGATCCAGCCGGCGCCGGGTTACCCGCCGGGGCCGCAAACCGGCGCCCGCAGCTCCAGCGCGCCGATCTGCCTGCAGCTCGAGCAGCGGCTGGCGCAGGAAGCCAATCGCGGCTCCCAGAATCGCGACCTGCTGCCGAGGATCGAGGCCGACCTGCGCGCTGCCGAGCGCACTGCCCAGCAGGGCCAGGCGCAGCTCGATCGCCAGGATTGCTTCGACTATTTCCTGTTCTCGAAGACGCTGAAGCGCACGCGCGCGTGCGTCGATCTCAACACCCAGGTCGAAGGCGCGCGGCGGCGGGTCGCGGAGCTCGACACGCAGCGCCAGCAGCTCATCTCGTCGGGCGGGCGATCCTACCAGGACGACATCATCCGCGAGCTCGCCCGCAACAACTGCGGCTCCGGCTATCAGCAGGAAGCCAACCGCCGGGGCCCGTTCTCCTCGCTGTGGCAGGACGAGGACAGCGGCAGCACCACCGGCGGCCAGTTCGGCAACCTGCCGTTCGCCACCTACCGGACGGTGTGCGTGCGCCTGTGCGACGGCTACTATTTCCCGGTCAGCTTCTCGACCCTGCCGACGCATTTCGATCGCGATGCCGACGTTTGCCAGTCGAAGTGCGCGGCGCCGGCCGAGCTCTACTACCACCAGAACCCCGGCAGCAGCATGGAGCAAGCCGTCTCGTACAAGACCAAGCAGACCTACACGAGCCTGCGCACCGCCTTCCGCTACCGCAAGGAATACGTGCAGGGGTGCTCCTGCAAGCAGGCGGAGTACATGCCGAGCACGCAGCCGCCCGACCGCCGCGCCGACGCGGCGACGCCGGCCCCGGCCAGCCCGCCGCGCCGGTAGGCGACATGAGCCGGACGGCAGGCCAATGATCAGCGGCAAGTCCGAGCGGTGGCGACCATGAGTGACAACAGCGCCCTGCATCTGCCGCGATCGCCGGTGTCGATCGCGCCTGTGTCGATCGACGAATTGTCGACTGTCCGATACATCCACGCGCAGTCGCTGCGGAGCGCTGCCGCCGGCTGGGCGTCGGACGACGAGCTTGCACTTTATGCCGCCCATATCTACTCGCCGGACTATGCCGAGGCGATCGAGCACGCGATCGCGGCGTCACGTCTTGGCGGCGGCTATGTCGCGGATCAGTTGGTGGCAACCTGCGGCTGGACGCCGGTCGACGAGGACACCGTGGTGGCGCGGATCCGCTGGTGCCACGTGCAGCCGATGTTCGGCGGCCTTGGCATCGGCAGCGCCCTGCTGGCGCACATCGAGGCGCAGGCGGAGGATGCCGGACACACCACGCTGGTAGCCCGTTCAAGCCCCGACGCGGCCGGCTTCTTCGAGCGCGCCGGATATGGCGTCACCGCGCACGGCACGCGCGCTGTCGGCAATGGCCGCAGCTTTCCCCTCGTCTACCTGCGCAAGAACCTCGGACCAACCGAGGTCCCGGCACTGTTCTAGCCGGGCGCTATCATCCCGCCTTGCCGCGCGACATGGCGACGACCGAGAAGATCTCGAACAGCATCTGCGCGCCGGCGTGGGCGGTATTGGTCGTCGCATCGTACTGCGGCGCGACCTCGACGACGTCGCCGCCGACGATGTTGAGCCCGGCGCTGCCACGCACCAGCTCCATCGCCTCGCGCGAGCTGAGGCCGCCGATCTCGGGCGTGCCGGTGCCGGGCGCAAACGCCGGATCGAGGCTGTCGACGTCGAAGGAAAGGTATGCGGGCCCGTCGCCGATCACCTCGCGAATACGCGCGACGGTTTGCTCGACACCGAGGCGCATGAACTCCTCGGCGTGGATCACCGTCATGCCGCTGTCGAACGAGAACTCCCACAGATACTCGGCATTGCCGCGAATGCCGATCTGGATCGTCCGGGTGGGATCGAGCACGCCGGCGAGCACCGCTTCGCGGAACGGCCCGCCGTGGTGGAACTTCGAGCCCTCGAACGGTCCGCCGGTGTCGCAATGGGCGTCGATGTGGATCATGCCGACCGGCTTTTGCCGTCCGAGCGCCTTCAGGATCGGCAGGGTTATCGAATGATCGCCGCCAACGCTGACCGGCGATACCCCGGCTTTGACGAGCTTGCCGAAATAGGCCTCGATATCCTCGTGGCTCTGCTCGAGGCTATAGCGCGAGCGGAACGGCACATCGCCGATGTCGGCGGCCTTGACGCGCGCTGCCGGCACCTGCCGGTGCACATGGTGATAGGGCCCGATCCGCTCGATCGCACGCACCGCGCGTGGTCCAAGCCGCGCGCCCGAGCGATTGGTGACGCCCAGATCCATCGGGACGCCGACGATCGCCACGTCGAGCCCGCCGATGTCGTCGGACTTGTGCGCATTGGCGAGCAGCGGCAGGTCGAGGAACGTCGACACGCCCTCGTAGGGCTTGGCGCGCCGGTCGGCACCCGAGAAGAGGATGTCGACGACCTTCTTGAACTCGGGATCATGCACGTCGCCGGCGGCGGCGGCACCATATTTTGCGCGCAGCTTTTCGAGCTTGTCGGGGTTCATGGTCGCCTCGGGCTGGAAATTGTCGCGCCAGTATGGCGTTGCGCCCGCGGCCGTCAACCGAGCCCCGTGACTATCAGCCCGGTCAGAACTTGAACAGCTGGTCCGACAGCGCCTGGCCGGCGTCGGCCGAGCCTGCGTCACGGCTCGAAGACCGCGACCGCGATGCCGCCGTCCCCAACTTCGGCGGCGTCCTTTCACCGAACCCCGGAAGCCGCTCGGCGGTGGCGATCAGCGAGCTGTTGTCGCGCAACTCGAGGCCGCCGTTCCAGCCGAGCAGATAATAGTCCGGGCTGCCGGCGGCTGGCGTCAAGCGCCGCCCGCGTCCATCGCGCGCCTCGATCAGCTCTTCAACCGACAAGGTGCCGTCGCGCAGCCGCCATTCGCCGAACGTCCTGGCGCCCTCGCGATAGATCGTCAGGCGGCCGGGTGCCGCAGGCGGCGCCATCAGCCATACCCCGACCACATTGCGCCGGTCGGTAGCGGCTTCTGCGATCGCCGCCTGCTCCTCATCGAGCCTGAGGCCGATGATCGCGACCTTCAGGCTCGGCTGGTAGGTCGCAACCGCCCAGGCAGCGGCTCCGGCGCCCATCTTCATTCCCGGCAGATAGAACTCCACCACCGTCTTTTCATGCGGCACCTTCTCCCGGGCGCGCACCAGATCGGCAATGCGGGCGAGCTCAGCCTCGCCGATCCGCTTCGGCACCGTCACGGCGACGGCGCGTACTCCGGCTGGCTGCGATATTTCCTCCGACACGATCCGGTAGCCGTCCTGGTCGTCCGGCTTTGCCGCCACGGCTGCCGAAGCCACCGCGGGGCCCGTCTTGCGCTTGGCGGCCCTCGCCGCCGGCGGCTCGACCAGGAAGCCGGCGACGAGCGAGAGCAATGCCAGGGCGATGACGGCAAGGGTCGGCATGGGGCATCCTAGAGAGTGGCGACGAGCCCCTGCTCCGCGACTCGAATTCCGCGAGGGCCACCGGCGCTGATACGCAGGCTTGGTAAACGAAAGGTTAACACCCTTGAATCGCGCTCTTCGCCCGTCCATCTTGCCGGAGAGCGACACGTAACGAGGGAGGATTTTTCAGCCGTGCCCGCCAAGTCCCCAGCCACCGCGCCCCCTTCCCCGCCCCCGCAGCCTGCAAGGCCACATCGTCCCGCCGGACCGCCTGGCGCTGATCCAGCCGCACATGGAGCTGCTCGCCACGGCCGCGCTGGCGGTTTCCGACGAGTTGCCGCTGCAGGCCGACGCGGCGGATTTCGTCGCCGTCCTCGAAGCCGAGGAGACCTGAGCCATGGACACGCGCCCGGCCACCCTCGCGGGCCTCGCCGCCGCCATTCGCGAGGGCAGGATCAGCAGCGTCGAGGCGACCACCCAGGCGCTGGCACGAGCACGCAAGGTGGCGGAGAAGACCAACGCGGTCATCGCCTACGAGGATGCTTCCGCGCTCGCCGCCGCCAGGATCGCCGACGCAATGACCGCCAGCGGGCGCTCGTTCGGAGCGCTCCACGGCGTACCGCTCGCCCACAAGGACATGTTCGACCGGGTCGGGCGCATCCCGAGCTGGGGCGCGCGCATCAGGCGCGCCACGCCTGCCACCACCGATGCCACGGTGATCAGCCGCATGCAGGCCGCCGGCGCGCATCAGATAGCGACCCTGCACTTGACCGAGTTCGCGTTCGGCCCGACCGGCCACAACTACGTTCTTGGCCATGCGCACAATCCATGGTCGCTCGACCATATCACCGGCGGATCGTCGTCCGGTTCCGCCATATCGGTTGCGACCGGCGTGGTACCGGCAGCGCTCGGCTCCGACACCGCCGGCTCGCTGCGGCTGCCGGCCGCTGCCTGCGGCGTCGCCTCGCTGAAGCCGACCTACACGCGGGTCTCCCGGGCGGGCGCCATGCCGCTGTCCGCTTCGCTCGACTGCATCGGCCCGATCGCGCGCGACGTCGCCGATCTCGCGTTGCTGCTCGGGATCATCGCCGGTGCCGATGGCCGCGACGGCAGTGCCTCGCGGCGGCCGGTGCCGAACTACCAGAAATCTCTTTCAGCCCCGATCGACGGCCTGCGCATCGGCGTCGATGAAAATCTGCTTGCGCTGGCCGACAAGACCGTCCAGGCGCGCATCGAGGAAGCACTGCGCGTGCTCGAGGGCGAGGGCGCGCGGCGGGTGCCGGTCAAGTTCCCGGACTGGACCATGCTCGATCGACTGGCGCAGCTGCTGCAATTGCCCGAGGTCGCATCGGCCCATGGCGCGCACCTGCGGCAGCGCGGGGCCGATTTCGGACCGCAAGTGCGGGCCCGCCTGGAGTTTGGCCATTTCGTCAGCGGCGCCGATCATCAAACGGCGCTGCGGGCCCGCGGCAGCATGCTCGCCAGGACGCTCGCCCAGACCTACGCGGAAGCCGATGTCGCGATCCTGCCGACAATCGCCGATCCGTTGCCGACGATCGCGGCGCTCGACGTGGCGGGTGGGCCGCAGCTGCTGGCTGCCATGGGACGGATCGTCCTCTACTGCCGACCGGTCAATTATCTCGGCCTGCCGGCGTTGACGCTGCCTTATCCGCGCCACGACGCGCTGCCGAACGGCTTCCAGCTCGTCGGACGGCCGTTTGCGGAAGCGCGATTGCTGCAACTCGGCGTCGCCTATCAGCGCGTGGTCAAGCCGGAGCTCGCTCCGATACCGTGACAGCGGCGAGCCGGCCCAACCCAAGTGGGCACCTGACACACGCTTCGCGGCAGAAGCGATCATGCTCTAGATCAGCCGGAAGCTCGGCCGCGCCAGCATCAGCCACATGATCGCCAGCACGGCGGCAAAGGCCGGCAGGCCGCAGGCGAACCAGATACGGAACAGGCGGCGATAGTCGCTGCCGAGCTCCCCGCCATCGCGAGCCGCAGCCCGGGCCAGATCACGCAGCCGGACCTGGATCCACACCACCGGCAGCCAGAACATTCCGGTCACCACGTAGAGCGCCAGCGACAAGACGATCCAGCCCTGCCCAAGCGACCAGTTGATCTCGCGCGCCAGCATGACGCCGGTGATCGGCTGCGCGATCACCGCGGTCGCGGTGAACAGCGCGTCGGCGATCACCACCGTACCGGCCACGTGCGCAATGAGCCTCGGATCGCCCGTCCGATGCGCCATCAGCATGAAGAAGGCGATGCCGGCGCCGGTCCCGAGCAGCACAGCCGCCCCGATCACGTGCAGCCAGCGCAGCACATCGACCAGCGCCATCAGCGGTCCTCCGCCAGCGCCAGCACGACCATAGCCAGCACCGCCCCCGGCAGCGGCTTCAGCAAGGGGCCGAGCGGGTCGAGCCAAAGATCGGGGGCGATCACCGTGCCACCGAGGATATAGGCAAGCGTCACGGCAACCATCCCGATCGCCGCCGGCCGCATCGACCGGCGTACCAGGATTGCCGCGCCGAGCACGATATCCACCAGCGCTCCGCCGACGACGATGGAGTCGGCCAGCAGGTCGCCGATATCCCGGTCGACCAGGAGCCGGCTCGCCGCATCAAGCTGGCCGAGCGCCACCAGGCCCGTCAGCAGCCAGAACACGGCCAGCGTCGCGATCGCCAGCGGCTTGACGAGATAGCTGCGCGCGAACCAGCGCTCCTGGACGGTCGAGGGCAGCCTGCGCAAGGTTTCATCGAGCGACGCCAGCGATCCGCCGGAGACGGTGCGCCAGCCGCGGGCGTCGCCGACCACGCCAGCGCCCAGCTCGATGAGCGCGGTGGTGCGCAGCGGCGCGCGCCAACCGAGCCAGCCCAATCCGTCGGCGATCCGGGCGACACCGCGGAGCAACAGCGGCGGCAGGAGAAGCTCTGCCGCCGGCGCATAGCCGAGCCATCCTCGCAGCTTTTCCACCACCTCGCGCATCGTATGCACATGATCCTCGACGAGATCGTAGGTCCGCCGCGACGGTACACGCCCCTCGACGGCCTCGACCACCGCGCGCGCCACGTCGTCGATCGCCACGGTCTGGATCCTGCTGCCGGCGAAGGCCAGCGGCTGCACCATGGGAAACGCCGCCAATGCTCGCAGCAACGCACTGCCGCCATAGGCTTGCGGCGCCAGCACCAGGCCCGGCCGAAAGATCACCCAGTCGAGAGAGCTGGCGGCAAGGGCCGCGTCCGCCTCGCCTTTCGAGCGCATGAACGTGGTTTCGCCGGCGGCATCGGCGCGCGGCGCCGAGATCTGAACAAGGCGGGATATCCGGGCCGACTGCGCCGCCGCGAACAGCGTCGTCATGGCCCGCGCCTGCACGGCGGCGACATCGTCGTACATACCGTCCTGCAAGGCGCCGGCACAGTTCACGATCGCCTGGGGACGCGCCTGGCCCAGAACCCGGGCCCAGTCGGTGGGCGTGGTGAGCCGTGACAGGTCGGCACTGATCCAGCAAGCGTCGGGATGCACGAGGCGGGCCCGGTGCACATCGCGGCCCAGTCCGACCACCGCATGCCCGGCATCGAGCAGGTGGCGAACCACGCACGATCCGATCAGGCCGTATCCGCCGAGAACCAGAATGCGCATTGGAATATTGCGGATCGCCTGCTGCCTGGAGAGGTCGCGAGCCTACCATGAAGCGCTGCCGCCGAAACAGCCATCCGGTGCGGCCTGCCTCACTCCGTCGCGCTTGCCGCTGCCGGGACGAGGCGGAAATCGGCCGGTGGATTGCCCACCACCACAACGTTCGTGATCTCGGGCCGGATCACGAGGCGCACCGCGCTCATGACGTCGGCAGGCGTGATCTTCTCCAGCTCGGCGGCATAATCGTCGAGATAGGTGATCGGCAGGTCGTTGCGCAGCATGGCGAGCAGCTGCGAGACGAGCTTGTCGTTGGTGTCGAGGCCCAGGAAGAAACTGCCGAGGAATGCCTCCTTGGCCGCCGCGACCTCCTCGTCGCTGACGCCGTCGTCGAGAAAGCGCGCGATCTCACGCCGGCTTTCGTCGAGTGCGGCACGCACATTCTCGCTGCCGGCGCCGAACGCGGTGACGAAGACGCTGGTCTCGGCGAACTCGAAGCGCTGCGCGCTGATCGAGTAGACGAGGCCGCGCTTCTCGCGGATCGCGCTGAACAGGCGCCCGGTGAAGCCGCCGCTCAGGATCTGGTTGCCGACGGCGAAGGCCAGCGACTGCCGCCACGTCAGGCGCGGAGCGGTGTTGCCGAACAGGACTACGGTCTGCGGCAGCTCCATGCGGGTCAGCTCGGCGGATGCGGACTGCGGCGGCGCCGATGGCTTCGCGGGGATATCGGTCCTGGCCGGCAGACTGCCGAACAGGTCGTCGAGAAGCGGCGCCAGCTCGCCCGGCGCAATGTCTCCGGCAACCGCGATCTTCAGGTTGTTGCGGGCAAATACGCGACGCCGGTAGGCCTCGATGTCCTCGCGCGTGACCTGCTTCAGGCTGGCGAGCGTACCGTGAACAGCGGTCGCTAGGCGGGTGTCGCCAAACTGCTTGCGGCGCAACTGGTCGGAGGCGATCGATCCCGGTGATTGCGCCTCTGCTGTCAGCGTCGCCTCGTACTCCCGCCGCGCCCGCTCGATCGCATCGGCGTCGAAGCGCGGCCGATGCAGCGCCAGCCGCAACAGCGCAAACCCCTCCGCGCGATACGCCGAAGGCGTGGTGAACGTGACGCCAGTGTCGGTATAGTCGGCGAAGCCGGCGAACCCGACACCGATGCTCTGCCGGCGCCGCGACAGGGTACCCGAATCCATGTCGCCCGCGCCTTCGTTGAACAGATACGCCATGATCTGCGCAACGCCCGGCTTATCGACCGGTTCGGCCAGGGCGCCGCCCTCGAAGCTGAAGCGCAGCGAGATCAGCCCGACCTCGTGGCTCTCGATCAGCCAGGCCTCGATGCCACCGGGGCTGACGACCTTCTGTACCGGCGTGGCGGCCGAGGCGGTTGCCGCCGCGGCCAGCGCAAGGCCAATCCCGAGCAGGGCAGCCGCGATGCGGCCGACTGGCGAGGGCCGTCCGTCCTTCCTCGGTTGGGGTATGCGGGTCATTGCAAGTCTCTCCTCGATCGGGCGGCCAACGGCCGGTTGTGCTGCTCAATCCACCGGCAAAGTGCGGGCGACCGCCTCGGTCGCCGGCCTCGGCGTCAGCACGCCGGAGACGCTGCGACTGTTGCGCAGGATCGCCTGTCCAACCCGCTCCACATCGGCCTTGCTGAGGCTCGCGACATCCTTGTCGAGGCTGTCGACATCCGCGATCGTGCGGCCTTCGGCGAGGAAGCTGCCATAGGTCGTCGCCCGTTCGTGGGCATTGTCCTTGCGATAGACGGCGGTGGCGAGGAACCGGCCCTTGATCTCGTCGAACTCTTCATCGGTCGCGCCGCCATGGGCGAGATCGTCGAGCACGGCCACGAACGCCTTCTCCAGTTCCGCCGCACCGACGCCGACCCGCCCCCATGCCTCGCACGAGAAGATCCCCGCCTGCTTCGAATAGGAGAAGCCGCAGCCGACGCTGGTCGACACCATGTGCTCGTTGATCAGCCGCCGATGCATCCGGCTCGTCATTCCGCCGCCGGCGATGTAGCCGAAAAGACTTGCAGCGTTCGCGTCGCGCCGGGACACCGCAGTGCCGTCGGTGACGAGATAGACTCGACTGACGCGTACCGCCGTCGCGCGCTCGTGCGATGCCTCGATCCGCTGGCTGACGGCGGCGACCGGGATCGCGCCGACGACACGGGGGGCCAGGCCGGGGCGTGCCGGGACCTGGCCATAGGTCGCGACCGCGAGGGTGCGGACCTCGGCCTCCGTGACGTCGCCGGCGACGACGACCGTGGCGCGGTTGGGCCCGTAGAATCGCTCGTAGAAGCGCTGCGCCGTGGCACCGCTGAGGGCCTTGATCTCGCTTTCGGTCCCGATCGTGGTCCGCGCCTTGGGGTGGCCCTCGTAGAGTGCCGCACGGATCATCTTGTCGATGCCCATCGTGATCGAGACCTCGTTGCGGCGGTACTCCTCGAGCACCACCGCCCGCTCGCTCGCCACGTCGGCATCGTCGATCCTGAGGTTGACCATGCGGTCGGCCTCCATCGCCATGACGTGCGGCAGCGCCGACTTCGGCAGACGCTGGAAGTAGTTGGTGTTGTCCATCGACGTCGTGGCGTTGTGCCAGCCGCCGCGGCGGGTGACGAAGCGATCGAGCTCGCCCTTCGGATAGGCCGCGGTGCCCTTGAACATCATGTGCTCGAGATAGTGCGCGACGCCGTGCTCGTCGGGCCCCTCGTCGGCGGCGCCCACCGCATACCAGACCATGTGGGTGACGACCGGAACGCGATGATCCGGGACCACCACCACGCGCAGGCCGTTGGCCAGGGTGAACTCGCTCACTGCCGAGGCGTCGGCAGTCGCCGGAGCTGGGGCAGCCGCCGGAGCCGACGATGCGGTGACGTTCGCACCCTGTGCGCTTGCCGCCGGCGGATCCGCGGTCGCGGCCAACGCGAAAATCGCCGCGACAGCTCCGGCGATACGGCACACCTGCTGGCTGCGTGCTGCTTCACTCACGGTAATTCTCCCTCGTGCCCCACGGCGCGGCAACGACAGTGCCCGATTGCGCCTTTCCAATAGCCTCAAAGGCCACGACCGTGGCCGGATGATGAACGGAATACGGCCCGCTCTGCCATCTGGGTCGCGGCGGCCGGGGAAATGGTTCAAAATCTTGCGGCTCATTCGCAAGAAATGTCATGTCGCGCGAAATTGAGCGTCGATGAGGCTAGTCCTTGCGCAGGAACACGGCCTCGATGTCGATCCGGATCTCGTCCGACAGCAACGGAATGCCTCGCTTGATGCCGAAGTCGCTGCGCAGCACGGTGGCGGTCGCGGTGAAGCCCGATACCCATTTTCCCTGATAGGTAGGGTTGGAGGCCGCCAGCGGGTGCTCGCCGGTGAAGTTCCAGGTGGTGGCGAGCGTAACCGGCTGGGTGACGCCGTGCAGCGTCAGCTCGCCCTTGAGCTGGCCGGTCTTTTCCCCCGTCTTGACCACTTCCGTGCTGCGGAATGCAATTCGCGGGTTGGCGCTCGCGGCGAAGAAGTCCGGCGATTTCAGCACGTCGTCGATCTCGCGAACGCCGGTCGATACGCTCGCGGTCCGAATGACCACCTCGACGGTGCCGCCTTCCGGATCGGTCGGGGCGAACTCGAGCGTGCCGTCCATGTCGAGGAACCGGCCGGAGCGGCGCGCAAGGCCGAGGTTATCCCAGCTGAAGCGGATCTCGGTGAGTTGCTTGTCGAACACCCAGGTGTCGGCCTGCACGGCCGCCGGCCCGGCGAGGCAAGCTGCAATGATCGAGACGAGCCGAAGGCTCGAGCGGAGACGGGCGTACATCATGGTGGGCGTTATAGGCCGGCTGCCATGCCGCCGTCGACAGCGAGCTCGGCGCCTGTGACAAATCCGCTCTCGTCGGAGGCGAAAAACAGCGCCGCGCCTGCCACGTCGTCGGGGCTGCCGAAGCGTCGCAAAGGTGTCTTGTCGAGCAGCGACTTGGCGATCATCGGATTGCGCAGCACGCGATCGGTGAGCGCGGTCTCGATAAAGCCGGGCGCAAGCGCGTTGACCCGGATGCCGAACGGAGCGTACTCGACCGCCAGCGCGCGCGTCAGCGCCGACACCGCGCCCTTGGTCGCGGCGTAGCCGGCGAGCTGACGCAGGCCACGATGGCCCATGATCGAGGCGAGATTGACGAGCGAGCCCTTGCCCGACGCCTTCAGCAGCGCGAAGCCGTCCCGGGCGATGCGGACCACGCCATCGAGGTTGACGTCGCGGATCCGGGTCCAGTCGGCATCGGACATGTGGCGGAAATCGCCGCGCACGTTGAGGCCGGCATTGTTCACCAGGGCATCGATGCGGCCGTGCGCGGTCTCGATTGCGCGCAGTCCCGCCTGCACGTCCTGCCCGCGCGTCACGTCGAGGGCGAGCGGTGTCGCCTCGCAGCCGGCGGCAACGATCGCCGCCGCCGTGCGATGCGCCGCGGCTTCGTCAACATCGCTCACATAGACATGGGCGCCCTCGATCGCGAACCTGGTCGCGATCGCCGCCCCGATGCCAGCGCCAGCCCCGGTCACCAGGGCGATCTTGCCTGCAAGTCTTGCCATCGACCTCGAACGCCTGACTGCTCGAAATTCTCATGTCGTCGACATGATGGTCGTGACCATAGATCGATTTGCGGTCGAAGCGGAACTGATGCGTCCCGGTGTCGCGACTGTGGTTAATCGCGAAGCTCTCGGAAAGTCCCGGAATATCGACCAGCAGCGGTGATATTCGCCGGATAGGATTGTGCTATCAAAACGCCATTCGGACCGCCACACCCGCGCGGTCCGAATGACGGCCTGGCAACCAGCGCGATCCGCGCGTTGCCGGCTCACCACCAGCGGCGCGAGCTGCGCGTATCGCTGTCGTGGCGTTCCTGATAGATGTGCCGGCCGGCGTTTTCCTGGGCGCGACGGATCTGATCGTGCTCCCGGCGGCTCACGACGCCGTCGGACTTGGCGCGGCTCTCCAGCAGCTGGATGCGGCGCTGCTCGGCGGCGAGCGAGGCAGCCTCGCCGCGGGTCAGCGAGCCGTCGCGGGCACCCTGGCGAATACGGGCCTCCTGGTTGGCCTGGGCGGCGTCGATATCGCGGGTCGAAGTGCCATAGGCATTCGCGGCGCCGGCTCCGGCGACGATCAGGGCGATGGCAAGTGCAGTGCGCTTCATGGTCAATCTCCCAAGGAACGGTCGCGCCGATCGCGCCGTTGTTGGCGAGAGAATGCAGCTGGCGCACTGAACGGAAACTGAACTGCGAAGTCAGCTTGCGTTCATCTGGCGGTTGGTCGCCCGGCGAGCGCTCACGGGCGACCCTTGTCCTGCTCCACCCTACGAAAGTCAGGACCGGCGACTTGATGCAGCGCAAGCGATCGCCTTGCGGCATGGTACTACGATGGCCGAAAGCCAAACCGCCGGTCATGCAGCGAGCGCGGAGCGGGGAAGTTCATGCGGATCGCATTCCTGGCTGACATCCACGCCAATCTCGAAGCGCTCAACGCGTGCCTGGCCGATGCGCGCCGGCGCCGCGCCGAGCGCCTGGTGTTCCTCGGCGACATCGTCGGCTATGGCGCCGATCCCGGCCCCTGCGTCGACATCGTGGCCGAAGCGTGCGGTCGAGGCGCACTGGCGCTGATGGGCAACCACGACCAGGCGGTCCGGCAGACCGGCTTCGAGCTCAGCAGCGTCGCCGCCACGGCGATACTGTGGACGCAGTCGGTGCTCGGACAGGCGCAGAAGAGCTTTCTCGAGGGGCTGCCGCTCACGATCGACGATGGCGGGCGGCTCTACGTCCACTCATCGGCCAGTACGCCCGAGCATTTCACCTACGTGCACGGCCTTCGCGAGGCGAGCGACAGCCTGGTCGCGACGGCGGCCCGCCTCACCGTCTGCGGCCACGTCCACGATCCAGCCCTCTATCACATTGCGGTCACGGGCAAGGTCATGGGCTTCATCCCGATCGCGAATACCCCGATCCCGCTGTCGTCGCAGCGCCGCTGGCTCGCCGTCATGGGCGCGGTCGGACAGCCGCGCGACGGCAATCCGGCCGCCGCCTACGGCATCCTCGATACCAGCACCAACGAGATCACCTACGTTCGCGTGCCGTATGACGTCGATACCGCCGCCGCCAAGATCCGCGCCGCCGGATTGCCCGAGATACTGTGGCGGCGACTGGCGAAGGGACGCTGAACGATGGCGACGCCCCGTCTCGAGCCAGGACGCAAGATCGACGGCTTCGTCATCGGCCGGCAGGTCCATCACGGCGGCATGGCGACCTTCTACGAGGTCACCCACCCCGATCATGGCATGCCGCTGCTGATGAAGGTTCCGATCCTGCACGAGGGCGAGGATCCCGCCGCCATCGTCGGCTTCGAGATGGAGCAGATGATCCTGCCGCGGCTTACCGGCCGGCACGTGCCGCGCTGCGTCGCCGTCGGCGATTTCGCCGTGCAGCCCTACATCGTCTACGAGCGTGTCGCCGGCGAAACGCTCAAACCGCTGATCGATCACCTGCCGATCCCGGTCGACGAGGTGGCGGCAATCGGCGCCAAGGTCGCGACCGCGCTGCACGACCTGCACGGCCAGCATGTGGTCCATCTCGACATCAAGCCGTCGAACATCATCCTGCGCGAAGGCGACGGCGAGGTGGTGCTGATCGACTACGGCCTGTCTCACCACATGAAGTTGCCGGATCTGATGGCGGAGGAATTCCGCGTGCCGTACGGCACCGCGCCGTACATGGCGCCCGAGCAGGTGTTCGGCATCCGCTCCGAGCCGCGCAGCGATCTGTTCGCGCTCGGCGCCATGATGTACTTCCTTGCCACCGGCACGCGACCGTTCGGCGACCCGCAGTCGCTCAAGGGCCTCAAGCGTCGCGTGTGGTGGGACCCGGCGCCGCCGCGCACGCTCAATCCAGCGATCCCGCCGTGGCTGCAGGAGATCATCCTGCGCTGCCTTTCGGTCGATCCGCAGGCGCGGCATCCGACCGCCGCCCAGCTGGCTTTCGACCTGGGCCATCCGAGCCAGGTCCATCTGACGCCGCGCGCGACCAAGGAGCGGCGTGACAGCTGGAGCGAGCGGCTACGGCGCCGCTTCCACCCGGAAGCCTACCGGCCGATCCTGGAGCGGGAGCAGCGGCTGGCTGCCGGCATCACCTCGGCCCCGATCGTGGTGGCCGCGGTCGATCTCGCCGAGAGCCACCAGGAGCTTACCGAGGCACTGCGGACGACCGTCCAGCGCATCCTGGCGACGGTGCCCGATGCGCGGCTCGCCTGCCTCAACGTGCTGAAGAGCAGCCTGCTCACGATCGACAACTCGCTCGACGAGAGCGGGCACAGCATTCATGTGCATCGCCTGGTGCAGCTCAAGGACTGGGGCCGCACTCTCGACCTCGCTCCCGACCGGATCAGCTACCATGTGCTGGAGGCGCTCGATGCCGGCGCCGCCATCCTCGAATATGTCAACGCCAACCGGGTCGACCATATCGTCCTCGGCGCCCGCACCAATTCGCGCTTGCGCAACATCCTGGGCAGCGTATCGGCCGAGATCGTGCAGAAGGCGCCGTGCACCGTGACCGTCGTGCGGCGGCCGCGCGGCCACACTGCCGAGGTTGCCGAGACGGCCAAGGCGACCGAGACGGCGGCATGAAAAACGGGCCGCCCGGTGGGGCGGCCCTTGCCGTCGCGCCGCGTGGACCGTTCAGTAGCGGGAGTTGTAGAGCCAGCGGCGATACCACGACACCTGCCCGTCGCGCCGTTCCGTGTAGATGTGGCGGGCGGCGTTGCCCTGCGCCTCGCGGATCTGACGGTACTCGCGCTTCGAGATGTGGCCGTCGGACTTGGCGCGTGCTTCCATCTCGCGGATCGCGCGCTGCTCGGCCTGCAGGTCGCGATATTCGCGCCGCGTGAGCTGGCCATTGTAGCGGCCCTGCTCGATGGCGGCGGCTTCGCGCGACTGGATCGCATCGATCTGCCCGTCGCCGTAGGCGAAGGCACCACCGGAGGTGGCAGCAAGGGTGAGCACCGCGAGGCCGGCGCCGACGACGGTCTTCAGTGAGGTCTTGGTGACGGACATGATACGCATCCTGTTTGGGTTGGTTGATTTGAATGCTCATCGTTGAAACTGTTGTGAGCATGCGCCACGTGCGTTGAACCGACACTGAACGGGAAATTCAGCCGCCATTCACCATGCTGATCGTGTCGGGCCGGCAGTTGGCTTCGCGCCCCTCGCCGCTTCGCTGGACACTTTTTTCATTCCCCGACATGCTGGTCGGATTGGCCGCGTTGCGGCATCAACGGGAGCGACCAGGCGACATGGCTGCGATGACGAAGAAGGACGCCCTGGCACGGGTGCGTCGCATCCTGGACAAGGCTCCGCTGATCGATGCGCACAACGACCTGCCGATCGTCATTCGCCATCAGGCCGGCTGCGACGTGCGCGCCTTCGACCTCACCCGCGACCACCAGGGCTACGACACCGACATTCCACGTCTGAAGAAGGGACGGCTCGACGCGCAGTGGTGGGCCGCCTTCGTGCCGAGCCGCGTCGCCGCGCCGGGGCTGGTGACGCTCGAGCAGATCGACGTGGCGCTCGAGATCGCGCGGGCACATCCCGAGGTCTTCCTGCCGGCGACGCGCGCGAGCGACGTCGGCCGGGCGAAGCGGCTCGGCAGGATCGCGTCCTTCGTCACCGTCGAGAGCGGCATCGGCCTGCAGAACAGCCTGGCGCCGTTGCGCGTCTGGTACGCCGCCGGCGTCCGCCTGATGACACTGTGCCACAACGAGACCCTCGACTGGGTCGACAGCTCGACCGATGCCGCGAGCCATGGCGGGCTGACCGGATTCGGCGAGGAGGTCGTGCGCGAGATGAACCGCCTCGGCATGATCGTCGATTGCGCGCACACCTCGAACGCGGCCCAGCACAGGGTGCTCGACGTCAGCCGCGCGCCCGTGGTGTTCAGCCACATGAACGCATTCAGCCTGTGCAATCACCCGCGCAACATTGCCGACGACGTCCTCGACCGGCTGAAGGCGAACGGCGGCATGGTGATGGCGACATTCGTGCCCTCGTTCATCTCGCAGGATCTGCGCGACTGGCTGCGGCCGGCGACCGACCCGTTCGGCAAGGCGCCAGCGGGCTCGGACCGGGCCGAGTGGATGGCGATGCACGCGCGCAAGGTCGGCCCGGCGCCGCGTGCGAGCCTCGAGCAGTTGTGCGACCACATCGCATACATGACCAATCGAGCCGGCCTCGAACACATCGGCATCGGCTCCGATTTCTTCGGCGGCCAGGTACCCGACGGCCTCGAGGACGTGTCGAAATTCCCCGATCTGCTGGCCGAGTTGCTGCGACGCGGCTGGAGCGACGGCGCGATCGCGAAGATCGCCGGCGGCAATTTCCTGCGCGTGTTCAAAGCCGTCGAGCGCACTGCCAGGAAGCTTCAGGCGAGCGAGCGGCCGCGGATCGCCCGCGTCAGCGCCAGCTGATCGACACCTTTCGCGACAGCCACCAAAGTCCCACGACCAGCGCAATGCCGCCCGCGATCGTGGCGATCTGGCGAGCGCGCCGCATCGCCTTGCGCCACTTGAATTGGCCGCGGCTCGCCTGGAAATGCTCAACCACCGGATCGACGCCCGGCGCGTCGAAGATCTTCGAATAGGCGCGCGGCAGCACCGCGAAGGTGACGCCTTCGAGGGTCGGAAACATCCGGTAGATCAGATCCTCGTCGAGATCGAGCCGCCCGGCGTTGCGCGCCTCCTGCGCCCACCGCCCGGCGAATGCACGTCCGCCCGGCGTGTTGCGCACCAATAGCGTGCCGGCGGCGATGCGCAGCACGTTGAGCTTCTGGCGACGGCGATGGTCGAACAGCATCACGACGTCGGCCTGCGCCGTCTCGAACAGCCGCAGCGGCTGCCGCACGATGGCATCGGCGTCGAGATAGACGACGTCGAGGCCGGGCAGGCGCTGCAGCGCGTGCGCGACGAACTCGGCCTTGATGCGCGTGTTGGCCTCCCAGCCGCCGCGAGGCTCGTAGCACTTGAAGTAGTGATTGAGGCCCAGCGCCTCGACCGACGCCTTGAGCGACAGGATCTGCGGCAGATAGCTCGGCGTGTAGAAGGCGCAGACGCAATAGGGCTGGCCGCCTTCGAGCCAGGCGTACTCCTCGGGCAATGGGCTGGCGGCACCCGCGCTCACGGCCGATCGCCCTCTATTCGCGCCAGACATCGGCGATCCAACCGGCCGGCTTGAACCGGCGACGGGTGACGTTGAGGCGCCAGCCTTGTCCAACCCGCTTCTTGATCTCGTGCTCGCCGCGCATGGCGCTTTCCGGCGTGATCGAGCCGAAGAACACCAGGATCTTGCCGCCCTGCGGCGGCTTTGGCGTGGCGAAGAAGCGCGCCATGCGGTTGCGGGGCAGGCAGGCGTGCGAGAACGGCACGCACCAGTCGGATGGCCAGAACTTCACCTCGTCCACGGCCTTGGTGAGAAAGTTCTGCTCCTTCGACGCATAGACGTCGCGGATGACTTCGGGAGGCGTCGCGTAGAACCGGTCGAGAACCGCCGCCTCGTGCCCGATGAACCAGCGCACCACCGACGAGTTGCCGTAGCCGAGCTGCGGGTCCTTCCACTCCTTGATGATGAGAAAGCGGCCCGGATAGGTGAGGAACGGATCGATGCTGTCGATGACGATCAGATCGAGATCGAGAAACAGCGTGAGGCCTTCGAGCGGCCTTTCGGGTCCGCCAAGGTCCTTCTGCATCAGGCCGAGCTTCGGCCAATACTTGCCGAGGCTCGGATCGAACCGCACCTGCGGCAGCGGCTTGACCTCCACCTCGGGCCGGATGCCATTGCCGTCGTCGGTCAGACAGACGAACCGCAGATCCCAGGTGGAGTTGCGCTTCACCATGCCGTAGAGGCGGTTGACCCACTCCGGCCCATAGCGCGTGCCCCATTTCATGCACACGACGTTGGCCCGCCTGGTCGCCTGCGCGCGTGCAAACTCGTCCTGCCATGAAGCTTCGGTCATCGCGCGCCCTGAATGCCCCCATCGGGGCCACGACTAAGAGCCTGTCCGGGGGATTTTCATGGAGTTTCATCGCGCATGCATGGTCCAGATGGCAGGAGCGTCGGCGCAGCCGATACTCTAGGTATCGGCAAGGTGCGCGACGAACCAGATGGACCATGCATGCGCGACCGGAGGTGGCCCAATCTCGGTCGCCCGCCGCGTCGCAGCCCTTGGCCGTAGCTGAGGCTACGACCAGCGGGCTGCTCCTTGCGGATCGACTCGACATTGGGCCATGAAATCTCATGAAAATCCCCCGGACAGGCTCTTAGCGCGAAGTTCTGCCGCGCATCAAGGCAAGACGAGGCGCCGGCGTGGCGCCAGCGGTTCGCTGCCGCGACAGCCGCAAACCACAATCGATGCAGAATTGCAACGCCTGTACCAGGATTGCTTCACTGTTAGGGGCTGATTAAGCGGCAGGCCTTAACCTCGGCACGACATTCATCCGACCCAGGCCCCAACCCATGCTCCCGACCGATCTCGATCCGATCGACGACATCTGCAGTCGCGGCATCGTCAAGGACGGCGACATCGCCAGACTGCGCCGCACCGTTTACGGCAGCCACGGCATCGCCAGCGCCGACATCGAGACGCTGTTCCGGATCAACAAGACGACGCGGGTCCAAGACCCGGCGTGGGCCCCGTTCTTCATCGAAGCGGCGACCGATTACATCGTCAACGAGTTGCCGCCGCAAGGCTACGTGACGGCCGACAATGCCCGCTGGCTGGTCGGCCAAATCAGCAAGGACGGCAGAATTGCGAATGCCGCCGAGCTCGAGTTGCTTGTCAACGTGCTCGACCAGGCCCGCTGGGTGCCGGAAAGCCTGGCGCGCCTCGCCCTCGATCAGGTCGCGCTCGCCGTGACCAGCGGAACGGGCCCGCTGCGCGATGGCAGACGGCTGGCGCCCGGCCATGTCACCGCCGATGATGTCACCCTGCTGCGCCGCGTCCTCTACGCCTTCGGCGGCGACGGCAGCGCCGCAGTAACCCGCAGCGAGGCCGAGGCCCTGCTGGCGATCGAGGAAGCAACGGCAGACGGCAGTCAGGCACCGGAATGGCAGGAGCTGTTCGTCAAGGCGATCGCCGGCGCGATGATGGCAAGCTCGGGCTACAAGGTCCCCGCCCGCGAGGAGGCCCTGCGGCGGGAGCAGTGGCTGCTGCAGCGCGGCGACCTGTCGATCGGCAACTTCATCGGCAGCATCCTCGCCGGTTGCGAGATCCAGACGGCGCAGGAGCGCGCCCTCGCCCGCCTGGAGCGGCAGCGCATCGAGATCATCACCAGCGAGCCGGTGAGCGAAGGCGAGGCGGCGTGGCTCGCCGAGCGCATCGCGCGCGATGGCCGCATCACCGCCAACGAAAAGCTGTTGCTCGCCTTCATCAGGCAGGAAAGCCGGGGCATTCACCCGGCTTTGCAGAGGCTTGCCGACGAGGCCGCCAAGGCCGCGTGAGCGGCCGTAGCGACGTGCTCCGCCGGCGTTACGCCGTCTACCGCAAGTTGCCGCAGAAGCGCTGGATCCGCTTGCAGGCATCCTCGAGCGCGTCGGTGCTGGTCGCATACGAGATGCGGAACGCCGGGCTCTGCGCGAATGCCGCGCCGTGCACCGCCGCCACGCCCTCCTCCTCGAGCAGCGCGGTGACGAAGTCCTCGTCGTTGCTGATCAGCTTGCCGCCGGCCGTGGTCTTGCCGATGCAGCCCGCCGCCGAAGGGTAGACGTAGAACGCACCTTCCGGCTTCGGGCACTTGAGCCCCTTCGCCTGGTTCAGCATCGACACCACGAGGTCGCGGCGCTCGACGAAAACCTTGTTGTTGCGCGGAATGAAGTCCTGCGGACCGTTCAGCGCCTCGACCGCCGCCCACTGGGTGATCGACGACGGGTTCGACGTCGACTGGCCCTGCAGCTTGCACATCGCCTTGATCAGCGGCTCGGGTCCGGCGGCGTAGCCGAGGCGCCAGCCGGTCATGCAATAGGCCTTCGACAGGCCGTTCATGGTCAGCGTGCGCTCGTAGAGTTTCGGCTCGATCTGGGCCGGCGTGTAGAACTTGTGGCCGTCGTAGAGCAGGTGCTCGTACATGTCGTCGGTCAGCACCCACACGTGCGGGTGGGCTGCGAGCACGTCGGTCAGCGCCTTCAGATCGGCCTTGGAATAGGCCGCGCCGGTCGGGTTCGACGGCGCGTTGAACAGGAACCACTTGGTCTTCGGCGTGATCGCCTTGGCCAGCACATCGGGCTTCAGCTTGTAGCCGTCCTCGAGGCGGGTCTGGGCGAACACCGGCTTGCCGCCGCCGTACTGCACGATCTCGGCGTAGGAAACCCAGCACGGCGCTGGAATGACGACCTCGTCACCGGGATTGATGGTGCACATCAGCGCATTGAACAGCACCTGCTTGCCGCCGGTGCCGACCGACACCTGCGACGGGCGGTACTCGAGGCCGTTCTCGCGCGCGAACTTCTTGACGATCGCGGCCTTTAGCTCCGGGATGCCGTCGACATCGGTATAGCGCGTCTTGCCGTCACGCATCGCCTTGATCGCTGCCTCGATGATGTTCGGCGGCGTATCGAAATCCGGCTCGCCCTGGCTGAGCGTGATGATGTCCCGGCCCTTGGCCTTCAGCTCGCGCGCTTTCGTCGAGACGGCGATCGTCGCGGACGGCTGGATGCGGCTGAGACTGTCGGCAAAAAAGCCCATGGCGGCTTACCCCTTCTCGCGGGTTCTGGTTGCATCGATGCCCGGCGTTGCGCGCAGGGCCGGCGACCTTTACGCCGCAAGCTGCCGATATTCAAGGCTCGTGACCGCCGCGCCACAGGCGGCTTGCCTCTTCATTTCGCCACCAGAATCCACCCGCTCGGCCACAATCCGGGCCCATGCGCGTCAAGTTGTAGGTCGAGGCTCAAAGCCAGGTCGCGACGGATTGCGACCAAGTGGGGCGTACTTTGAAAGCAAGGTATGAAGGAGCCGAGCCAATGGACAACGTTGTCACCAGGCGCTGCCGCTGCGCCATCCGGCAAGGGGCGCGGGATTTCGCGCTCGGCCTCGGACTGTTTGCGGCGGTCGCGATCGCCGGCAGCTACGTGCCGAGCCGTTCGAGCGCTCAGCACGCGCCGATCTTCTCGTCGACCGCCTACGCCGCCGCCCCGCATGCCAGCTGGGCAGTCAGCAATCCGATCGAATCGACGCCCATCGTCTACCGCTCGACCGACACCCGCGCGGCCACCGTCATCCTCGGCCTCACCTTCGCCAGCCTGTTCGCCTTCAATATGGGCCTGTTCCGACACCTTCGCCGCGTGTACGCCTCCCCGCGGTAAAGGTGCGTGGGTGGGGGGGAGGCGCCGTCGATCACGAGCCTGCAATACTGTAGTTCGGGATCTCGTAACGCTTCTCCTCCACTCCTATGTTAGCATCGCCAACTCGGATTGCACCAACGCAGCACCCTGCGAGGACCATTGCCGATGAAGAGCATTCACATCGCCTGCGCCGCGATCGCCGCGACCGGAACGACCCTGGCGGCGGTTGCCGTGCTCGGCGCTCCCGATGCCCTGTTGGGGCGCAGCTATGACCAGGCGATCGCGGCCGTCGAGCCGTCCAGGGATGCCTTGGTGGCGGCGGCACACTCGCCCGGCAGCGAGCACTTCTGGCTGACCAGCGCGACCAGCGGCGCCGGCATCGCGAAAGCCGCCGCGTCCTCGCACGAGGTATCGCTCGGCGACATCAAGCAGGCAATCGCCAGCACCGGCGTCGGCGAGACCGCCGCGCTCGAGGTATTGGCGGTTCAGGAGATCCCGCGCGCCACGATCGGCCCGGCGGTCGGCTCCGGGCGCGCCGACCATGCGGTGGCGGGCCGCGCACTGCTGGTGTCGGCACGGGTCGCTGCGACCGCGCGACAACCCGCCCGCATTGTCCGCTTCGTGGTCGACTTCGCGAACGGCGCCGGCGCGTCGGCCGCGCGCGCCCTCTAGCCCGGCGCGCTGCGGCGCCCGATCAGAAGACGAATTCCCTGGGCATCTCGAAGGCGGCGAGCGCCGGCGCGCTGGCATCGCAGATCACGCGGGCGTCGAAGTTGCCGCCGAGGCGGCGCCATTGGGTGAGCCGGCCGCAGCCGCGGTCGCCGACCACCACCGCCAGCCGCCCGCCGTCCTTGAGCTGGTCGAGAATGGCACGAGGCACCTGTTCCGCACCGCCGCTGATCAGGATCGCATCATAAGGCGCTCCGACGGCGTATCCGGTGGCGCAGTCCCCCTCGATCACGGTCACGTTCGCGGCGCCGACCTTCTCCAGCACCTTGCGTGCAGTGGCGGCGAGACCGGCGTCGGGCTCCAGCGCGATGACCTTGGCGGCGATCCTCGAGAGCACGGCGCTGCCGTAGCCGGTACCGCAGCCGATCTCCAGCACCGCATCGCGCTCGCCGAGTTCTAGCGCCTGCAACAGCTGGGCGAGCGTACGCGGCGCCAGGGCGTATCGCGCCCGCGGCCCGCTCTCATCATTGATACGCAGCGTCCCGTCGCGATAGGCGGTGACCGCCTGCGAGGGCGGGCAGAACGCCTCGCGCGGAAGATCGAGCATGGCCCGGATGATTCGCCGGTCGGTGATATCGCTCGGCCGAACCTGGCTTTCGACCATGTTCTTGCGTTGCAGTGCGAAGTCAGCCATCTCGAGCCTCTCGGAATGCACGAAGCGGGCGGGACCATAGCCAATGCGGCCGGCCGCCGCCACTGGCGAAATCAGCGCTCGGCGCCGCATGCCGGGCACACTTGCCAAGCCCCAGGCGCGCCGAACGCGATGCGACGTTGCGTTAGCTCACGGCGGTGTGATAGTGCAATCTTAATCGCGAGCGGCTAGCTTGCGGTCGTTGAGTTGCCGGCGGGCATCTTCGACGAGAGGCCACGTGGCGGAGTGGTTACGCACCGGACTGCAAATCCGTTTACCCCGGTTCGATTCCGGGCGTGGCCTCCAAAATTTCCTACGAAAAATCCATAGCTTGGCTCGCGAGACGCGGCTTCATCGCAGGCGAGAGCCGAACGTCAGCGGCGGCCGTGCCGACTGCTTTTCAGCGCCCGCTGCCGGCACTCCGGTCGGCCTGCTGCCGCATGGTGGCGACGATGTCCTCGGGCGTGCATCTGGAAACGATCGCGGGCTCCACCAGCACATCGAAATAGACGCCGAGACCGAATTTGCTGCGGTGGCGCACGTAGCACGCGGCCTCGAACTCGAAGGCGTCGATCATCAGCCTGAAGCGATTGGCGGTGGGGCTGCCGCCCTCGAACTCGAGCAGCGCACCGGCGGTCGAAAAGTTGCGGACGATGCACGGCTCGCGTCCGCGGCCTGAGACCTTGATCCAGGCGTGCCACAGCGTTTTCCGGCGTCCGAAATTGCGCCGTTCGCTCGATCTTGCCTTACGGGCCACACCACGCTCCCACGGCCTGGACAGCTGCAACCCCCGCGTTGGCAATCTAGCATCGCGCGGGTTAACGAGCCCTGGCCGCCGGCGAGCAAATTTTATCGAATTGTGCAGAGAGCTGGGTGCGATCGAAGATTCGCTCTACCAGGTCACGCCGAACTTCACCTTGCCGGTAAGATCGGGTGTAGCGTCCGTCATGCCGAAGTACATGCCGATGTCGAGCGTCGCCTTCGGCGCCTCGCGGCCGTCGCGCTTCGGACCGATCACGCTCTCGAGGTAGACGACCGGGCCGATCCGGTGCTCCTGAAACGCAACCGGCACGCCGTGGCCGATATCTGGCATCAAGCCATAGGCCTCGATGCCGAAGGAGGCGCCCTCCTTGATCTCGCGCTTCGCCATCACGGCGTAGTTGAATGCGATGCCGTCCTCGCGGTTGACGCCGAAGGTCTGCTGGAAGAGCGGGTTGAGCGTCAGCGACGCCTTGTCGTCGCCGAACTGGATGATCGGACCGAAGGTGAAGGTGTTGGTGTCCTCCTTGCCGACCCGAACGTCGACTCCCGAGTACCAGCCGAAATCGAAACCGGGCCTCGCCTTGCCGAAATGAAGCTGCATCTCGGCGCCGGCTGTCGACACCCGCCAGTCCTCGCCCAACGCCTGGTCGAGGTTGAGCTTGCTGCCGATGAAGAGCCACGAGGTCGGGCTGTAGCCGAAGTCGAACTCGCTGCTGTAGCGCGTCGGATCGGCGTTGACCGGAAAGCGGCTCTGGCCGGTGTTATTCAAACTGAAGGTCGTCTGCCCCTGAGTGATCTCGGGCGTCTTGACATCGAACGTACCGGCCTTTGCCGGTGCGGCGAGGCACAGCGCCGCCAAGGTCAAAGCCGCGCAATTCTCAGAAAATGTGCCCATGGCGCGATACGTCTGATCGGTTGCAAGAGGTCGAACGCAGGCACGCAAAAACGATGCGACTCGAGATAGCACGGCGCTCGCTTAACGTCGCGACGGCAATGACCCGCGCTGCAATGCGAAACGGTGCCTGCGGCGTTCGCGCCACACATCTGGCAGCGCGCCTTTACCAAGATGAAAAAGCCGATCAAAGCTGCGCGACTACCACCCCGGGCTAACTTGCCGCACTGCAAAAAAAGCGCTACGCCAGAGCGGGCGCGGCTTGAGCGGCGCCTTGATCGGCCAAGGACAAATGCAGATGAACGCGCAAGATTCCGCACCCAAGGGCGACGCCAGCAAGACTGCCACACTCAACCTGAACGGCAAGCAGGCGACTATGCCCGTCCGATCCGGCTCGGTGGGTCCCGACGTGATCGATGTCGGTAAGCTCTATGCCAACACCGGCTGTTTCACCTACGATCCGGGCTTCACCTCGACCGCCAACTGCTCGTCGCGCATCACCTATATCGACGGCGACGAGGGCACGCTGCTCTATCGCGGCTACCCGATCCAAGATCTCGCGGAGAAATCGAACTTCATCGAGGTCTGCTACCTGTTGTTGCACGGCGAGCTGCCGAGCAAGAGCCAGCTCGACGAGTTCCGCACCACGATCTCGCGCCACACCATGGTGCACGAGCAGATGACCCGGTTCTTCACCGGCTTCCGCCGCGATGCCCATCCGATGGCGGTGATGACCGGCACCGTCGGCGCGCTGTCGGCCTTCTATCACGACTCGACCGACATCAACGATCCGAAGCAGCGCATGATCGCGTCGCACCGGATGATCGCGAAGATGCCGACGATCGCGTCGATGGCCTACAAGTATTCGATCGGCCAGCCGTTCATCTATCCGCGCAACGACCTCGACTACACCTCGAACTTCCTGCAGATGTGCTTCGCCGTGCCGTGCGAGCCCTACCTGGTCAACCCGGTGCTGTCGCGCGCGCTCGACCGCATCTTCATCCTGCACGCCGACCACGAGCAGAACGCCTCGACGTCGACGGTTCGCCTTGCCGGCTCGTCGGGCGCCAACCCATTCGCATGCATTGCCGCCGGCATCGCCTGCCTGTGGGGACCGGCGCACGGCGGTGCCAATGAGGCCGCGCTCAACATGCTCGAGGAGATCGGCACCATCGACCGCGTGCCGGAGTACGTCAAGAAAGCCAAGGACAAGACCTCGGGCTTCCGCCTGATGGGCTTCGGCCACCGCGTCTACAAGCACTATGACCCGCGCGCGCGGGTCATGCAGAAGACGACGCACGAGGTGCTCGACGCCCTCGGCGTGAGAAACGAGCCGCTGCTCAAGGTGGCCATGGAGCTCGAGCGCATCGCGCTGCAGGACGACTACTTCATCGAGAAGAAGCTCTACCCGAACATCGACTTCTATTCCGGCATCACGCTGCGCGCGATGGGTTTCCCGAAGGACATGTTCACCGTCCTGTTCGCCGTTGCCCGCACCGTCGGCTGGATTGCCCAGTGGAAGGAGATGATCGAGGATCCGGAGCAGAAGATCGGCCGCCCGCGCCAGCTCTACATCGGCTCCAAGGAGCGCCCCTACGTGATGCTCGACCGCCGCTCCTAGACCGCGGCGATACACAAGACCGAAGGGCCAGGAGCGATCCTGGCCCTTTTGCGCTGCTGGATGGCCGGTATTCAGACCGCCGGCATTCTGCGATACGTGAGAGACGCCGCCCCACCTGCCCGCCGCCAAGCCCGACAAAGAGACGCCCGATGCCCGCCTCCGCCCTGATGAACGTCATGGTCGCCGCCGTCCGCAAGGCCGGCCGCAGCCTCGCCCGCGACTACGGCGAGGTGGCGCAGCTGCAGGTTTCGATCAAGGGACCGGCGAATTTCGTATCGAAGGCCGACACCAAGGCCGAGGAGATCCTCCACCAGGAGCTTGCCAAGGCGCGCCCCGGCTATTCGTTCCTGATGGAGGAGAGCGGCGAGATCGAAGGTTCCGACAAGAGCCATCGCTGGATCGTCGACCCACTCGACGGCACGACCAATTTCCTCCATTCGATCCCGCTGTTCTGCATCTCGGTCGGCCTCGAGCGCGACGGGCAGATGGTGGCGGGCGTAATCTTCAATCCGATCACCGACGAGCTCTATACCGCCGAGAAGGGCAAGGGCGCCTTCCTCAACGACCGCCGCCTGCGCGTCGCCGCCCGCACCACGCTTGCCGACTGCGTCGTCGCGACCGGCATCCCGCATCGCGGCCGCGACCAGCATCCTCGCTTCCTGCGCGAAATGGAGCGGGTGATGAAGGAAGTCGCCGGCATCCGCCGTACCGGCGCCGCCGCCCTCGACCTCGCCTGGACCGCCGCCGGCCGCTTCGACGGCTACTGGGAATACGGCATCAAGCCGTGGGACATGGCGGCCGGCATCGTCATCTGCCGCGAGGCCGGCGGGTTCGTCACCGACATCGACGGCGGCACCGACATGTTCGCCAAGGGCAATGTCATCGCCGGCAACGACAAGATCAGGAAAGCGCTGCTGGCACAGATCGAGAGTACGAAGGGGAAGGTGTAGGCTAGCATCCCTCCGACTTTGTTGAAGCCGCCGCGCTGATCGTGGCAAGGGGCAGCCCACCCTGGACCGTTATCCCGGCGAAGGCCGGGACAATCGACAAGTCGCATCGGGTACGACGCAGGCGGCGAAGTGATCTTCAGCCAAGGCCAGCCGACAACCCGGTCTTCGGCAACGACGACGAGTTTGCGGCTGCCCACTGGCTATCATTGCCCTGACGAACGCGGCGACCCCGTCGACCGACGGCGCTTCCAGATATGCCAGATACCGGCGCTCGCCCGCCACGGCATCGAGCGCAGCGTGAAAGCCCTCGACGTCGCGATCCTCAACCTGGCGGATGAGAATTGTCACGCCGCCTCGAACTTCTTTACGCGAGCCGCAATCTTGGCACCGACAGCGCGACTCGCTACGCGCAAATCGTAGCCCGTCTGCAGCCGAAGCCACATCTCGGCGCTCGTCCCCAGATAGGCCCCTAGCCGCAACGCGGTGTCTGCCGTGATCGTCCGCGTTCCTTTGACGATGCCAGCCACCCGGCTCACCGGCACATCGATGTCCCGCGCCAGGCGGTTCTGACTGATGCCGAGCGGCTTCATGAACTCCTCGAGCAGGATCTCACCCGGCGGAATTGGGAAAAGTTGCTTTTTCATCGCGCTCTGCCGATTCAATGATAGTCGACGATTTCGACGTTGTAGGCGTCGCCGTCATGCCAGCGGAAACAGATCCGCCATCGTTGATTGATGCGGATCGAATGCTGTCCCTTGCGGTCACCTGCCAATGCCTCGAGACGGTTGCCAGGAGGCGACCGTAGATCTTCGAGCTTCGTCGCGGCATTCAGCAGCAGCAATTTTCGCCGAGCCGCACGTTCGATCAACTCCAGGCCCCGCACCGGCTGATCGTGAAACAGCCGCTCCGTATCACGATCACCAAAACTCTGGATCATGCCGCACTATATCCTCGTCCGTGGCATTCCGTCAAACGGAATACCACGTCAGCGCCGTAATCCCTTCAAACATCCAGCTCCATCACGATCGGGCAGTGATCGCTGGCTTTCGGGCGGTCGAAGCCGATCCGGGGATAGCGCGGTCCGGTGTAGCGTGACGCGCGATAGGGCTGGCCGGCGCGGCCGATCGTCGGCTTCTTGTCCTGGTTGGCGCGCCACAGCGCCGGCGACAACAGGATGTGGTCGAGCTGGCTGTAGGCGTCGTCGCGCGAAAAATAGCTGGTCCAGCGGTCGCGCGGATCGGCGATCAGCTGGTTGGCATCGAAGGCGAACGGCGCACGGCCATCCGACGCATCGAGCAGCGGCGCCAGCGCCGAACGGGTCGGCTGGCCGGTGACGAGGTCGGCCATGGTGCGGTCGCCGTCGAGCTCGACGTAGTCGTTGAGATCGCCGCAGATCACCCACGGCGCTTCGGCCGCCGTCTTGCCGAACCGCATCCGGATTATCCGCCGGAGGGCTTTGGCCTCGGCAAGCCTGATCGGATATGTCGCCTCCCGATGCGGCGGGTTGGCCTTGAAGTGGCAGTTGTAGATCGTCAGCGTCCGGCCTTCGCCGAGATCGACATCGACCTCGAGGCAGTCGCGCCGGAAAATGCGATCGTTCGGCGTCGCCCGCGCCGGCTGGTCTTCGCGGCCGCGTCGCTCGCCGTCGATCGCGCTCGCCAGATCCGGATTCCAAAGCCCGAAATCGCGATAGGTCCAGTGGGCATGTGACGAGATGCGCAACAGTGGCTTTCGCGACAGCAATCCGACATCGATGCCGCGCTTGTCGTTGCCCTCGATCACCCGCGCGTAGCCGTAGATGGCGCCGCGCTCGATCTCCGCGCGCGCATCCGCCATCAGCCGCTTCAGATTGGCGGCGGCATCGCCGGGCAGAGCGTGCGCCTGCTCGCGCAGCGCCGGCAGCCGCTGCTTGATGGCATCCGCGATGCGGGGCGCAAGCGTCGGCGTCAGGTAGACGTCGCGGAACAGCTGCAGCGCCGCCTCGTTGTCCACTTCCTGCAAGGCGACCACGTCGGCGCCGGTATCGAGCAGCGCCTGCGCCGTCAGTTGCCGAGTGTCGTCCGAGAGCGTCGCCTCGGCGGTCCGGCGCGCGACGCGCGCTTCGGCGGTATCGGGGAATACGTACATGCCGATGCGGTTGTCGGCCGGGCGCGTCGGGTCGGCGAACTCGAGCCGCGCGAACAGGTTCTCGATGTTGAAGGTCGCGATTCGGAGGGTGGGCATGGGCGGCTCCTGCTGCTCTCGCGGCAGGCTATCGGCGACCGATGATGCTGTCGATGCTGAGCGGGAAGATCGTTCAATCGACTTCGGTGCAGGGCTCGAAGTGGCCACCGGTCAGCTTCGCAGTCTTGACGGCCTGCTTGAATGTTTCAGTCACCAATTGATAGCCCGCCGCTGCGCCCGAGAATATGGTCAGCACGCCGTGCGAGTGACTGTGTAGGGTGGGTATCACGAAAACATTGACGTCAGCAGCGAAGCCCTTCTTCACGAGCAACCGATTGCTGTTGTCGGGCCAATACCAGCGATAGCGCTCACCGCAATAGACCCGCTCGACAACATCTCCCGGAAGCCGCCGCTCAAGGACGCAACCCTGCAATTCTACCTTGATCAGCGGATCAGTATCGAATTGGCCTTCCGCGATCCTGCGCTCAACCGCTGCGAAGGGGAAAATGTCCTGCGGATCGACCACGCCACATACGTTGAGCAGGTAGTATGGTTCACCATCGAACATCGGCGCGTCGCTATCGGCACGACGGATCTCAATCGGAAAGAACTGATGAACCCCAGGATCGAGCGCCTCGATCAACTCTCTGGCGCGGCTGGAGACCAGTGGATAGACAAATAGGTTCTGGAAATCCTTCAGTTTGCCCGTAGGCCATTTCTTGCCCGGCAGAGGGCGCAGCCGAACCGTTCGCGGAACCGATGGAATTTCTCCGGAATGCGTTCACCGAGAAATACGGAAGGCATGCGTCCGGCCTGTAGCCCGATCGGCAGATGCTCGTTCCAATGACCGAGCATCTGCACCGGCATTCGACACGGATCGGCCACGGGCACTGGATTCGGGTCCAGGAAGTCGCTGATGAGGCTGCCGGCCTTGCTCGTGTCACCTCGAAAACTGTATATCACGGCTACTTCCGCCGCCACGACTTCCTTGTCACGGACTGTACACGGCGCAACTTAAATCTTTCCAAATGATTGCCCCTTGCTTCAGGCGCATTTCATGACGTGAGAAATGCAAGAGGCCGAGCATTCGGCCCGGCCTCTTGCAAACTCGTCGGCTCGTCGTGACGCTCAATTCTTCGCCTTGTCGACCAGCGCCTTCTCCTTGATCCAGGGCATCATGGCGCGCAGCTTCTTGCCGACTTCCTCGATCGGGTGGGCGTCGTTCAAGCGGCGCGTCGCCTTGAACTTCGGCTGGCCAGCCTTGCACTCGCGGATCCACTCGGTGGTGAAGGCGCCGGTCTGGATGTCCTTCAGCACGCGGCGCATCTCGGCGCGGGTCGCGTCGGTGATGATGCGCGGGCCGGTCACGTACTCGCCGAACTCGGCGGTGTTCGAGATCGAGTAGTTCATGGTGGCGATGCCACCCTCGTAGATCAGGTCGACGATCAGCTTCACCTCGTGCAGGCATTCGAAATAGGCCATCTCCGGCGCATAGCCGGCTTCGACCAGGGTCTCGTAGCCGGCGCGGATCAGCTCGACCAGGCCGCCGCAAAGGACGACCTGCTCGCCGAACAGGTCGGTCTCGCACTCTTCCTTGAACGAGGTCTCGATCACGCCGGCGCGGCCGCCGCCGATGGCAGCGGCGTAGGAGAGGAACAGGTCGTGGGCGTTGCCGCTCTTGTCCTGGTGGATGGCGATGAGGCAAGGCACGCCGCCGCCGCGCTGGTACTCGGAGCGCACCGTGTGGCCGGGGCCCTTCGGCGCGACCATGCCGACATCGAGGTCGGCGCGCGGCTCGATCAGGTTGAAGTGGACGTTGAGGCCGTGCGCGAACATCAGCGCGGCGCCCTTCTTCATGTTCTCGTGCAGGTGGTCCCTGTAGATGTCGGCCTGCAGCTCGTCGGGCGTGCACATCATCATGATGTCGGCCCACTTGGCGGCCTCGGTCACTTCCATCACCTTGAAGCCGGCATCCTTCGCCTTCTTCACGCCGGCCGAGCTCTTGCGCAGCGCGATCGCCACATCCTTGACGCCCGAAGTCGCGCATGTTCTGCGCGTGGGCATGACCCTGGCTGCCGTAGCCGATGACGGCGACCTTCTTGCCCTTGATCAGGTTGATGTCGGCATCACGATCGTAATAGACGCGCATGGGATGTTTCCTCAGCTGGGGCGCTTCGAGTTGTAGGGTGAGGCGGTTTGGCAACGCTCGGGGCATCGCGTAGCGAATTACGAGCAACTTTGCCAAGGAAAAACAACGCCTGGGCAGCTATGCATCCGAGCTTCGGGCTCACGCCGCGCCGCGCAGCCGGTCGAGGCCAGCCTGCGCCTCGGGGCCGCCGATCTCGTCGAGACGTGGCAGCGCGTTGACGAATTCAGGCAATGCCTCGGCTTCGGCAGACAGCCGCGCGAGGTTGGGATGCGGCGGCAGCGGCCCTGTCATTGGCCGGCGCAGGCGGATGTAGCCCATCGCCACGGCGAGCGTGATGTCTGGCTGCAGCAGGCGGCCGCCGCCGAGCCAGCCGGTTGCCGGCACCAGCGCCTCGATGGCCGCAATTGCACTGTCGAGTTGCTCCTTGTTGCGGTCGATCCAGGGCCGGTGCATGCGCTCAGCCGGCCGCAGCATGTGCTCGTAGGCGATGGCGCCGGCCTTGTCGATCGCGCCCGTGGCGAGGGACACGATCTGCAGCGCGTGCCGCCTCTCCGCCCCCTTCGCCGGCAACAATGCGCGCTCCGGTCCAACGACCTCGTCCAGGTGATCGAGGATGGCGGCGCTGTCGACCAGGATCTCACCGTCGTCGAGGATCAGTGACGGCACCCGTCCCAACGGGTTGATCTTGCGCATCTCGTCGGCGTCGCCGAACACCGAGATGTCGCTGCGCTCGAAGCTGAAGCCCAGATGCAGCAGCGATACCGCGACGCGGCGGACGTAGGGACTGTCATACTGGCCGACGAGGATCACGAGGCACCTCCTCCGTGTCTTGCTGAGTGAGCGCGGACAGAGATCCGCCGCTGCCCTTTCCTCACCGCCCCACCAGGTCCGAGATCATCGGCCAAAGCGAGACCACCAGTAGCAGCGCCATTACCACGTTGAAGATGCGGACGCGGCGCCAGTCCTGCAGCAGCCGGCGCAGCGACACGCCAAATCCGGTCCATACCGCGATGCACGGCAGGTTCACCATTGCGAACACCGCGGCCATGACGGCCATCGTGAATGTGAACCGGTTCGGCAGGCTGTAGGCGGGAACCGCCGTCAGGCACATCGACCACGCCTTGGGATTGACCCACTGGAAGGCGGCCGCCTGCAGAAACGTCATGGGCCGGGACCGGGCGGCGCCATCGCCTGCGGCCGGCGGCGGCGCCGACGCGATCTTCCACGCCAGCCACAGCATGTAGGCAACACTCGCGACCCTGAGCACCTGATAGAACGCCGGAAAACTGCCGAGCGCCTGGCCGAGGCCAAATCCCACCGCCAGCAGCATCACCGAGAAGCCGATGGAGATACCGAGCATGTGCGGCACCGTCGCGCGGAAGCCATGATTGACCCCCGACGTCAGCAGCAGCGCGTTATTCGGTCCCGGCGTGATCGACGTCACGAATGCGAACACGGCCAGGGCCGCGACAAGCTCGGCCGGCATTCCACTTTCCTTCTACGGTTGGCGTCTGGCGACTGGTCTTGGACGATTATGTCAGCAATGCTGACCTATCATGCTATGCCGCTCCGCGCAATTCGGCCGCGGCGGCGCCAAGTACGCCGGTGCGCCATCGTCCTCGCCTCACGCCAGCTGGAAGCGCTCGAAGCGGTGCAATTCGGTCTCGATCAACCTTTTGCAGGAGCGCTGGGACGCGCCATCGAGCCAGGTCCATTTCTGGACCAGCAAGCGCCGGCCCGCCCGGTCGGTTTTCAGATCGATCACCGCGACCACCTTGTCGCCGACCAGCACCGGCAGGGCAAAATAGCCGAAGATGCGCTTTTCCTTCGGCACGTAGGCCTCGAAGCGGTGCTCGTAGTCGAAGAACATTCGAAACCGCTTGCGCTGGATCACCAGCGGGTCGAAGGGCGAAAGGATGTGCACCAGGTCGCCGGCCGGCTCGGGCGGGCGTTCGAGCACCTCTGGCCGTGCCCAATGCTCGATCCGTTCGGCCCCCTCGACCCTGACCGCCACCAGCTCCTTGCGCCGAACCCGCCCCTCGATCAGCTTGCGCACGGCCGCCTTGCGACCGGCGTCCTGATAGCAGATCGTATCGACGCTCACGACGCCCTGCGCGCGCAGCGCCCGATCGAGCAGGTATTGCCGGACATCCCGCTCGGTGGCGGCCTTTGGCCGTGTCTGCCAGCCGAAATGGCGATCCGTCAGCTCATAGCTCTTGAGCATGCCGGCGCGCTCGCTGATCGTCACGTCGCCGGTGAAGAAGGCGAACTGCAGGGCGCGCTTCGAGGGCTTTCGGCTTGCCCACGGGTGCTCCTTCTCGACCAGCACATCGTCATCGATGTCGCGGATCGTGAGCGGCCCCTCCTTCCTGATCAGGCCGATGACCTTGCGCAGGTCGCCTCGCGTGACCGAACCGAACCAGCGGTCCGGCACTTTGCGCTGACGCCTCATTTCGCCGAGGAAGAAGCGCAGGTCGGCGGTCGGCACATACGACAGGGCATGCGTCCAGTACTCGAATACCGACTTGTCGACGCTCTGGGCGTGACGCAGATCCGAACGGTCGTAGCGGGGGATGCGCGAAAAGAGAATGTGGTGATGGCAGCGCTCGATCACGTTGATCGTGTCGATCTGAACGTAGCCCAGATGCGCCACTGCCGCGCGCGTCGCCTCGGGGCCGTGGCCGAACGGCTCGGCGACGTCGAGCCGCTGTGCATTGAGCCAGATGCGCCTGGCCGTGGCCAGGGAGAGGGAGCGGACCTTGCCGCCGGGCGAGGACATGAGCGCGCCAATCACTCCTGCACCGCGACTTTCGCAAAGTCAGCTTCCACCGCCTTCACCGGCCGCCGGTCGAGCGGCTCGGTCCGGCTCGAGGAGTTGGCAGTGAATGCCAGGGCTGCGAAAAGGCTGTTCATCATCGCTCGACTTTCACGGGACGGTTTTCTAAGTATTCCATCATTGGCGCAATCATGCATCCGCGTGGCGAGCAGGGTCAGCACCCTGTCGACCGCTCGCCGGAACGGATCCTCCACCCACCGCCTCTTGCCAAGAGAAGCGGTCGGTGCGGAGGATGTTCCTCCGACTGGGTGCGGGAGCGAGCCCGCGCGCGTCGCGCCGAAATGCATTCTGGCCCCGCGGTCACACGTCCGCAATCACGAAGGATCACTATCATGCCCTGGTACTCACAGACCTGGACCTTCCTCGACGGCCGCTGGCAGGAGGGCAATCCTGCGATAATGGGGCCGCGCACGCATGCCGCCTGGCAGGCATCGTCGGTGTTCGACGGCGCGCGCATCTTCGACAACGTGATGCCGGACATGGACAAGCATGCGGCACGCGTGAACCAGTCGGCGATCAAGATGGGCCTCAAGCCGCTCATGCAGCCGGACGAGATCGTCGCGCTGGCCCGCCAGGGCGCGGCCAAATTCAAGCGCGGCACGGCAATCTACGTGAAGCCCATGTATTGGGCCGAGGCCGATGGCATGTACACGATCGTTCCGGATCCCGAACTCGACGCGCTTCTGCCTGTGCATGTTCGAAGCGCCGATGCCGGAGCCGCAAGGCTCCAGCCTGACGGTGTCGAGCTTCCGCCGCCCATCGCTGGAGACGATGCCGACCGACGTCAAGACCGGCGCGCTTTATCCCAACAATGCGCGGGCGGCGCGGGAAGCGGCGGCAAAAGGCTTCGGCAATGCGCTGGTCCTCGACATGCTCGGCAATGTCGCCGAGACCGCCTTCTCGAACGTGTGGATGGTCAAGGACGGCGTGGCGATGACGCCGGCGGCCAACGGCACGTTCCTCAACGGCGTCACCCGCCAGCGGGTTATCGATCTGCTCGGCAAGGGCGGGGTCGAGGTGCGCGAGACCACACTGCGGGTCGCCGATTTCCTTGCCGCCGACGAGGTGTTCACCACCGGCAACTACTCGAAGGTCATGCCGGTCGTGAAGGTCGAGAACGTCGAGATGCAGCCCGGCCCGGTCTATCGCAAGGCCCGCGAGCTCTACTGGGCCTACGCCAAGTCCGGTGCGTTCGACATTTGAGGCGCCGGATTAACCGCGCGCTCAACATCGGCAGTGGCCGGACGATCGGCTAGCGCTTCAGCCGCTGCCAACGCTCGAGGCGGCTCACCGCCTCGGCCATGTCGGCGGTAGTGCCGGCATAGGAGAAGCGCAGGAAATGGCGGCCCCGCGCCTCGTCGAAGTCGACGCCCGGCGTCGCAGCTATCCCGGTCTCGTCGAGCATCTGCCGGGCGAAGGCGAGGCTGTCCTCGGTGTAGCGGCCGACATCGGCATAAAGGTAGAAGGCGCCGTCGGCGGGCACGAGGTTGTCGAGCCCGACCTTGGGGAAGCCCGCAAGCAGCAGGTCACGGTTGGCGCGGTACACCCGCTTGTTGGCCTCGAGCTCCTCGATGCCGTCGAAGGCGCCGATCGCCGCCACCTGCGCCACCGCCGGCGGCGAGATGTAGAGGTTCTGCGCCAGCCGCTCGACCGGCGCGATGAGACGCTCCGGCATCACCATCCAGCCGACCCGCCAGCCGGTCATCGAGAAGTATTTCGAGAAGCTGTTGATGATGATCGCATCGTCGGAATACTGCAGCGCCGTGTGGTCGGCCTGGCCGTAGCTCAGGCCATGGTAGATCTCGTCGGAGATGAACCAGACGCCGCGGTCCCGGCAGGTGCGCGCGATCTCAGCCAGCCGCGCCGGCTCGAGCATGGTGCCGGTCGGGTTGGCCGGGCTCGCGATCAGCACGCCGGCAAGCGACTCGCGATCGATCGCGGCCTCGATTTGAGCCACCGTCGGCATCCAGCGTGACGCCGCGGTCGTCTCCAGCACCACCGGCACCTGCCCCAGCGCCGACAGCACGTGCCGGTAGCAGGGATAGCCGGGCGACGGCAGGCCAACCCTGCTTCCCGCATCGAAGGCGGCGAGGAAGCCGAGGACGAAAGCCGCCGACGAGCCGCTGGTCACCACCACTCGCGCCGGATCGAGCTCAAGGCCATACCAGGTGCGATAGAGCCCGGCGATCCGTTGGCGCAGCTCCGGCATGCCGAGCGCCAGCGTGTAGCCGAGCGTATCGCTGTCGAGCGCGCGCTTCACCGCCTCGCGGGCGGATTTCGGCGCCGCCGTGCCCGGCTGGCCGACCTCCATGTGGATGACGCGGTGACCGGCCGCTTCCCGCGCCGCCGCCGCCCGCATCACGTCCATGACGATGAACGAGGCGATGCCGCTGCGCATCGATGCGCCCCGCTGAACGAGGTGTTGGGCAGCTCCCGGTAGGCTCATGATCATATCCGTTCTGGCTGATTCAGCGCGCGGCAATCAAGGAACGGCCTCGGCGTTCAGCCGCTGCTGGGTTTCGGCCAGACGCACGGCCGCCCCGGCGCCGGCCGCGGAAAAGCGATCGGTCGACTGGACCATGACGGCATTCTGCGCGAACTCGATGCCCGCCTCGCGCAGCGAATGATAGACCCGCTTCAGCAACTCGCGCTGCACCCAGCTCGCCCGGGCCGGCTTGGAGGTAAACTTCAGGCGGCAGATGATTGCGTTGTCGACGATGTCGGACACGCCCTGCATCTTGAGCGGCAGGATCAGCTCGCTGGCGAACTCGGGATCGGCCTGCATCTCCTGGCCGACCTTCTTGACCGCCTTGCGCACCTTCTCGATATCCGAGCGCCGGTCGATCCTGATGTTGAACTTCACCGTCGCCCAATCGCGGCTGGCATTGGTGACCGACGCGATCTGACCGAACGGCACGGTGTGAACGAGCCCGCTCTGGTGGCGCAGCTGGACGGAGCGCAGATTGATCTTCTCCACCGTGCCCTTGAGCTTGCCGGTATCGATGTACTCGCCGACGCGGAAGGCATCCTCGGTCATGAAGAAGGCGCCGGACACGACGTCCCTGACGAGCGCCTGCGAGCCGAACGAGACGGCGAGGCCAAGGATGCCGAAGCCGGCGAGGAGCGGCCCGGTGTCGATCCCGAGCTTGGACAGCGCGATCAGCGCGGTGAGAGCGATCACCGCCCCCAGGACGAAGCCGCGCAGCACCGGCATGACCGATGCCAGTCGCGACTGCACCGTCACCTCGACCTCCTCTTCCGCTGACGGCACCGCCGAGCGCGGCTTCGGCGTCTGCAGGTCGAGCAGCCTCCGTACGAACGCCAGCACGACGTAGCCCGCGAACATGATCGCCGCCGCCATCGCGGCCCGATTGAGCAATGCAACCAGAGCGGACGCCTCCGTATCCGCCGTGCGTATGCCCCAGACTTCCGCCGCCATTAGAAGCCCGACGATCCACACGAACCAGCCGGCGCTGCGCTCGGCGACATACATCGCGGCGGCGAACACGGGATGACGGGTGTCGCCTTCGCTGTTGCCATTCAGCAGTTCCCGCGCCGCCTTCCGCGCACCGGTCGCGAGAACCGGCACGACTATGATCAGGAACTGGGTAAGGCCGGCCGCTCCGGCCAGCTGCTCGCCACCGGCCCCGACCGCGGCCATCCGGCCGATCGCCCATATCGCCGCGGCTGAGAACATCAGCACGAGCGGCATGCCGACCGCCGCCAGCCGACGCAGCGCCGTCGGAGCCTGCGGATCGCTCGCGCCGTCAAGCACGAGCCGCTCGACGTCGTGCCGGCTGGTCCAGAACCACCACAGCTTGAAGATCGTGGCGATCGTTACGGTCAGGGCGAACCAGCCTTCGCTGAAGCGTGGATCGGCGACGACGATCCCCGCTATCTTCACCGTTGCCAGCAGCAACGCGGCCAGCGTGCCATAGACCAGGATCATCCGGGCCTGCCAGTCGGCATGCGCGATCGGCACCAGTCGCGCGTTGGGGTTGCCAGGCGAAAGCAGGAAGCGGCCCGAGATCACGTAGATCGCCGCGACCGCGATATGCTCGACGACGATCGTCAGCACCTTCCTCAGATGGTCTTGCACCGGCAGCAGCTGCGCCGCCAGCAGCCACGCCACCAGCACGAAGCAGATCACCGCCGCCGCATTCTTCAGCAGTTGCCGCGCCGAGCTCCTGAGCCTGGACAGGAATGGCGCATCTGGCGGCAGCGCGACCAGCGGCAGGAGGCGATTGGCGATTCCCCGCAACACGATCGCCGACACGATCGCCACAAGCAGTATCAATCCACTCTTGAAACCCGCCTCCGCCGCCGAGCTGGCGTTGACCACCTTGCTCCAGGCCGGCTGCCACTCGCGCAGCCGGGCCGGTATTTCGGCGATCGCCTCGGCGCCCAGCACCACGCCGGCGACGAGGCTGTCCCAGGCAGCGGCAAGCCCCTCGGCCGGAGGTTCGCTGCCGGCCGGAGTTGTCGCTTGCCCTCCGGATTGCCCGCCGATCCTCAGGGTGACCGGATGGCCTGTTCTGGCGAGGCCGTCGACGGCTCGCTTTATGACATCCGCGGTCTCGTTGCCGCTGAGCTCGAGCGTCACCGGGCTTTGATCGGCCTTGCCCTTGCTCGCGGCGTCGGACGGCGCGGTTGCGAAGACGAGAACCAACAGTACGGACAAGGCAGCCAACAGCGGACGCTTCATTGCGCCGGTCTCCAATGGATAATGCATCGATCAAGCACAAGACTACCACGGCGAGCCGGTCAAGCGGCATCACCGATCTCGGTTTGCGGCCGCGGCACAGCCCAGATTGACCACCTACCTACACCTATTTGCCGTCCCGACCAATTTTCGACATAACGGCGAGGCAGCAAGTCCCGGCTCGCTGTCCATCGCCGATTTGGAACGTGCGCAAAAACGTGCGGGAAACATGCGCCTGAACTACAGACATTGGTTGACGTCCGCGATCCTGGCCGCCGGCCTGGCGGTCGGCGCCAGCGCCCCGGCCGGGGCGCAAGGCCTGATCCGCGACACCGAGATCGAGCAGCTGCTCAACGACTATGCGCGCCCGATCTTCAAGGCCGCCGGCCTCGGAGACGGCCGCGTCTCGATGCGGATCGTCAAGAGCGATGCGTTCAACGCGTTCGTGCTCGACGGCCGCAATGTGTTCATCCACACCGGTGCGCTGATGCAGGCCGAGACGCCGAACCAGGTGATCGGCGTCATCGCGCACGAGTCCGGACACATCACCGGCGGACATATGGCCGCGCTGCGCGCCCGAATTGCCCGCGACACCACCCGCATCCTGCTCGCGCGCGTGCTCGGCATCGGCGTCGCCGTGGCGACCGGCAATCCGGCGGCGGCGGCGGCCGGCGACGAGCTCGTAATGCGCAGCCTCTTGGCCGAGCGGCGCAACCAGGAATTGGCCGCCGACCAGGCCGGGCTGTCCTTCCTCAACGCCACCCGCCAGTCGGGACGGGGCATGCTCGAGACCTTCGAGCGTTTCGCCCAACAGGAGTATATCGGCGACCAGAACAAGGACCCGTTCGTTCGCAGCCACCCTGTCGCGACGGAGCGCCTTGCGCAATTGCGCGATGCGGTCCAGAAGAGCCCCAACTTCGCCACCAAGGACGCGCCGCAGCTGCAGCTGCGGCATGACATGATGCGGGCGAAGCTCGCCGGCTACCTGATGCGCCCGCAGGCGGTGCTCAACCGTTACCCGGTGAGCGACAATTCGATTCCGGCACGCTACGCCCGGGCCATCGCCAAGTTCTTCATGGGCGGTCCGAATGCCGTCGAATTGGCCGTTGCCGATATCGACGCTCTGATCAAGGAGCGCCCCGACAATCCCTATTTCCACGAGCTCAAGGGCGACTTCTACAAGCGCGCCGGACGCCACCGCGAGGCCATCGTCTCACTGCGGCAGGCGCTCAAGCTGGCCGGTGACGCAAATTTGATCCGGGTCGAGTTGGCCCAGGCGCTGATCGCAACCAACGACCCGGCGGTGCTCGATGAGGCGAGCAACATGCTGCGCCGCTCGCTGGTCGAGGACCAGAATTCATCGGCCTATCGGGCGCTGGGCGATGCCCAGTACCGCCAGAACAAGCAGCCCGAGGCGGAGGCGTCACTCGCCCAGGCGGCCTATCTCGAGGGCGACCTGAAGAACGCCAAAAACTACGCTCAGCGGGCCAAGCGGGGCTTGACGCCGGGCTCTCCGTCAGCGCTCAAGATGGACGACATCATCGCCTACAAGCCACCCGTGGAATAGCGTGCCCGGTGCATCCGGCCCATATCAGTTCGCAAACTCGGCCCTCGGCTCGGCCAACCAACCAAGGATCGGTACACCCATGATGCCCACCATCTTGACCCGCCTCCTGTCGGCGTTGACGACCAAGGAGGGGGCGGTGATCGCCGCGCCGCTTGTGGCAGGCCTTGCCGCGATTGCCACCCTGGGATCGAGTCCGGCGCCCGCGACCCAGCCGCTGGTGCTCGCGCAAGCCGCCGCACCGGCGCCCTCGACTGAAGCCTCGTCGTTTTCCGCAGCCCAGCGCGCCGAGATCGAGCGGATCGTCAAGGACTACCTGATCAGCCACCCCGAAGTGATGATCGAGGTCAGCAAGGAGCTCGAGAAGCGCCAGTCCACCTTGCAGGCGGAATCCGCCAGGAAGGTCATACTCGAGCGCAAGGCATCGATCTTCAAGGCGCCGACCGATTTCGTGTTCGGCAATACCAAGGGCGAGATCACGGTGGTCGAGTTCTTCGACTACAACTGCGGCTGGTGCAAGAAGGCGATCGACGAGGTGCAGAAGCTCGCCAAGGCCGATCCTCAGGTCCGCATCGTATTGAAAGAGTTGCCGATTTTCGGTGAGAACTCGGTCACGGCGGCCCGCGCCGCGATGGCGTCGATCAAGCAGGGCAAGTACTGGGAGTTCCATCTCGCACTGATGCGGGAGAAGCAGGTCACCAAGGACAATGTGTTCAAGATCGCCGAGAGCGTCGGTCTCAACGTCGATAAGCTCAAGGCCGACATGGCCGACGCATCGATCTCGTCGGCGCTGAAGGAGACCGCCAGCCTCGCCCAGGAGCTCGGGATCGAGGGAACGCCAGGATTCATCATCGATTCGCGGGTGAATGTCGGCTTCGTACCGGCGGACGGCATCAGCGAGATCCTGGCCGACGTCCGCAAATCCGGCTGCCAGGCCTGCTAGTGTGATGATTTCGAAGTTCGCATTCACCTCCCGGCAACACCGAGTTGCGAACTTCGGAATCTGAATCACACTAGGATCAATGGCTTGCTAGTGCCCTTATCGTTCGCGAAGTTCGTACATTGGTTGCCGCGAATGTTGACGAACTTCGCGAACGGGACACCAGGGCCTCAACCACCGCTTGAAATCGGCTGTGGACCACGCACTTTCACCTTTCCGTGAAAGCTGATAGTGCTGCCGTTCGAAATCGGCCGGGGCCAGAAAGGCCCACGGTCGTCGGGGTTACTGAGCCGGCCATTGAACCGGATCGTCCTGAACCGGAGCCTCGTGGTCGGTCGGCGACAGGCGTGCCACCGTTCGATGTGTACTGGTGCTCCGACTGCCGGGAAATCTGGGAACAGCATTGAAACGGGGCGTCACAAGCGTCATGGCAAAAGACAAGAACGAAAAGGGCTCGCCCGAGCAGGAGCTGATCCGGGAGCTTGCCGGCTTGCTGAATGAGACCGGACTGTCCGAGATCGAGATCGAAAAGGCCGGGCTGAAGGTACGCGTGGCCCGTTCGGTGACCGTTGCCGCGACGGCAGCGCCGCCGGCAACCGCCGCATCAGTTGCGGCGAGCGCCGCCGCAGCTGCCGCCGCTCCGCCCCCGTTGAACGATGTCACGCAGCACCCAGGCTGCGTCAAATCCCCGATGGTCGGCACCGCCTATCGCGCGCCCTGAGCCGGGGGCACCGAATTTCGTCGAGATCGGCTCCCGGGTCGCCCAGGGCCAGACCCTGCTGATCATCGAGGCGATGAAGACCATGAACCACATCCCGGCTCCCAAGGCCGGAACCGTGACGCAGGTCATGATCGAGAACGGTCAACCGGTCGAGTTCGGCGAGCCGCTGGTCGTCATTGAATGAAAGGGTGAAGTAGTGAGTCGTGAGTGGTGAGTGGTGATTTCCATTCACGACTGACCACTCACCGCTCACGAAAAGCGATGTTCGACAAAGTCCTGATAGCCAATCGCGGCGAGATTGCACTGCGCATCCAGCGCGCCTGCAAGGAGCTCGGTATCGCGACCGTGGCCGTGCATTCGACCGCCGACGCCGATGCCATGCATGTTCGCCTCGCCGATGAGAGCGTTTGCATCGGCCCGCCGCCGGCATCGGAGAGCTATCTCAACATTCCGCGCCTGCTCGCCGCCTGCGAGATCACCGGCGCCGACGCGATCCATCCTGGCTACGGGTTCCTGTCGGAGAACGCGCGCTTCGCCGAGATCCTCGAGGAGCACAACATCACCTTCATCGGCCCGACCTCGGAGCACATCCGGATCATGGGCGACAAGATCGAGGCGAAGGAGACCGCCAAGCGCCTGGGCATCCCGGTGGTGCCCGGCTCCGACGGCGCCGTCACCAACGAGGCCGACGCCAAGGCGATCGCCAAGACGATGGGCTATCCGGTGCTGATCAAGGCGGCCGCCGGCGGCGGCGGTCGCGGCATGAAGGTCGCGCGCAGCGCCGACGAGATCGGCCAGGCGCTGTCGACCGCACGCGCCGAGGCCAAGGCGGCATTCGGCGACGACAGCGTCTACATCGAGAAGTACCTGTCCAAGCCGCGCCATATCGAGGTGCAGGTGTTCGGCGACGGCCACGGCAACGCGCTGCATCTCGGCGAGCGCGACTGCTCGCTGCAGCGGCGGCACCAGAAGGTGATGGAGGAAGCGCCGTCGCCCGCCCTCAACGCGGCACAGCGCAAGCGGATCGGCGAGACCTGCGCCAAGGCGATGCAGAAGCTAAAGTATCGCGGCGCCGGCACCGTCGAGTTCCTGTACGAGGATGGCGAGTTCTTCTTCATCGAGATGAACACGCGGCTGCAGGTCGAGCACCCGGTGACCGAGGCGATCACCGGCATGGACCTCGTCATCGAGCAGATCCGCATCGCATCCGGCGCGCCGCTCAGCATCCGGCAGGAGGACCTCGTCTTCTCCGGCCACGCCATCGAGTGCCGCATCAATGCCGAGAACCCGAAGAACTTCCGTCCGTCGCCCGGCAAGATCACCTACTGGCACCCGCCCGGCGGCCTCGGCGTGCGGGTCGACAGCGGCGCCTACCAGGGCTATCGCATCCCACCCAACTACGACAGCCTGATCGGCAAGCTGATCGTGCACGGCAAGAACCGCAACGAGTGCCTGATGCGCCTCAAGCGCTGCCTCAGCGAGTTCGTGATCGACGGCATCGAGACCACGATCCCGCTGTTCGTCGAGCTCGTCCGCCATCCCGACATCGCCAATGGCATGTACGACATCCACTGGCTGGAAAAATACCTCGGCAAGCAGGACTGAGCGCAAGGCCTCGGCGCAACTGGCGGCGGCGACGTCGATGCTGCCCCGCATCGTGCCTGGGTGGACGTTGCCCGATCGTCGGCTATAATTTCCTTGCAGCCTGCTGGATGGGATTTCGCGATGGGCACGATCAGCTACGACAGCAATAATGTATTCGCCAAGATCCTGCGCGGCGAGCTGCCGGCGGAGAAGGTCTATGAGGACGCGGACACGCTTGCATTCATGGACATCATGCCGCGCTGCGACGGCCATGTGCTGGTGATCCCGAAAAGCCCTGCCCGCAACATTCTCGACGCCGATCCCGCCCAGCTCGCGGCGTGCGTGCGCACCGCCCAGCTCGTCGCCCGCGCCCAGATGAAGGCCTTCGCCGCCAAGGGCATCACGCTGCAGCTGTTCAACGAGCCGGCGGGCGGACAGGTGGTGTTCCACCTGCACTTTCACGTCATGCCGCGGCAGGAAGGCGTGCCGCTGCGTCCGCATACCGGCGCGATGGAGAAGCCCGAGGTGCTGGCCGAGAACGCCCGCCGCCTGCGCGAGGCGCTCAAAGGGTGATCAGGCCGCCACCGCGGCACCTGCCGCGGCAGCGGCCCTCGCCTCGGGCCGACCAGAGGGCTTCCGCACCATCAGGTTGCAGATGCTATCGGCAGCCCTGATCGCGGCTGCGGCGACGGCAAGCCCGGCGGCGATATCGACGACGTGGTGGCCGCCGTCCACCGGAACCGACAGCAGCACCACCGCATTCCACGCCACCGCCGGCCAGAACGCACGCGGGATCGCGGCGGCGGCATAGACCGTCAGCACCGCCATCACCGTGTGGAATGACGGGAACGCGATCAGCCCCTTCATCTCGGCCATGACGATGTGCGGCAGCTTGCCAGCCTTGAGCGCCAGCAGCGTCTCGGCATAGGCGCGATCGACCATCGCCCCCGGCAGATCGGTTATCACGCCCGCCGAGAACAGGTGGGTCGCGGCGCCGAAGGACGGGAAGGCGGCCCAGAAGCCGATCGTCGCCGCGGCCGCCAGTATGAACGCGAGGAAGAAGCGATCGAGCCGATCGACCTGCCCGAGCAAGGCCAGCGCCGGTACCGCCACGGCTATCTGCAGCAGGGTCGACGCATATGCCAGCGACAGCAGCGGGCCGAGGCCCCAGGTACCCTTCAAGGTCACGAACATTGCCGCCCAGTCGATGCCCAGCGCGCGATCCCACGCCAGCAGCGTCTCGTCGATCAGCGGGCGGTCGAACGTCACGGCAAGATAGTTCAGCACCGCGATCGAGCATGAGAACCAGATCAGATGCGCAGTGCCGATCAGCGCCACGGCGAGCCGCTCCTCGCTCCGGCGGTGGCGATAATAGAGCCCGATCAGGGTGAGGAAGAGCCCGGCAAGCAGCGGCTGCATCGCATCGGCGGCACTCATCGTCATCGGGCCGCGCCACAGCAGGATGAGGTCGCAGGCAAGCACGACGCCGATCAGGACGAGCTGCAACCGCTCGGAGGGCTTGAACAGGGACATCGGCGATCCGACTCGCAATTTGCCACGCTTCGAGATCGCAAATTGCCCGCCATTGGTGAACAAACCGCTGCCCGGTGCCGGTTCCGGCCGGGCGTCGCGCGCGACATGGTTAACATCACGATAACGCCGCCGCTCGCGGCGCTTGCCGGCAAGGGCGGCGCGGGCCGGTGCTACACCTGCTCGAGCTCGACCAGCGTGCCGAGGAAGTCCTTGGGATGCAGGAACAGAACCGGCTTGCCGTGCGCGCCGATCTTCGGCTCGCCCGAGCCGAGCACCCGCGCGCCCCTGGCGACCAGCCGGTCGCGGGCGGCGATGATATCCTCGACCTCGTAGCAGACGTGATGGATGCCGCCGTCCGGGCTGCGCTCCAGGAACCTGGCGATCGGCGAATTCGGCTCCAAGCGGCTCCAGCAGCTCGATCTTGGTATTCGGCAGCTCGACGAACACGACGGTGACGCCGTGGTTCGGCTCCGGCTGCGGCGCCGACACCTTCGCCCCGAGCGTATCGCGATAGACCGCGGTCGAGGCGGCGAGGTCCTTCACCGCGATCGCCACATGATTGAGCCGCCCGATCATCTGTCGCTCCATTGTTGGTTGCCGCATCCGACTCCGCTTCGCGGAGCCGGCCGGATGCGGCGGGACAGTAGCACTTCGCCGGTGCCGCATCCGACTCCGCTGCGCGAAAGCCGGCCGGATGCGGCGGGACAGCAGCACCTCGCCGGTGCCGCATCCGACTCCGCTGCGCGAAAGCCGGCCGGATGCGGCGGGACAGCAGCACCTCGCCGGTGCCGCATCCGACTCCGCTTCGCGGAGCCGGCCGGATGCGGCGGGACAGCAGCACCTCGCCGGTGCCGCATCCGACTCCGCTTCGCGGAGCCGGCCGGATGCGGCGGGACAGTAGCACTTCGCCGGTGCCGCATCCGACTCCGCTGCGCGAAAGCCGGCCGGATGCGGCGGGACAGCAGCACCTCGCCGGTGCCGCATCCGACTCCGCTGCGCGAAAGCCGGCCGGATGCGGCGGGACAGCAGCACCTCGCCGGTGCCGCATCCGACTCCGCTTCGCGGAGCCGGCCGGATGCGGCGGGACAGCAGCACTTCGCCGGTGCCGCATCCGACTCCGCTGCGCGAAAGCCGGCCGGATGCGGCGGCAGATTAGCGCCGCGCCACACGATTGTCGCGCCATGCGGCGTGCCGTCGCTGCCGGTACCTGCACCCTGGTCGCCGAAACAAGAGCGCCGCCCTGGAGGCAGTCCCTCGATTGATCGCCATCAAGTCGGACCGGGCCAACTCCGACTATCCGTCACCGGCGATGCCGGTTGGCCCCCACCCGCGGAATGCGGAATTGGGTCCAGTCGCCATGCTCGGACGGAGGGCGCTTGGACCTCGCAACCTGGGTCAATCTGACGGGTGACGATGCCGCGCTGGCGATCGGCGGCTTCCTGATCGGCGCCGTATTCGGCGCCTCGGCGCAGCAGAGCCGGTTCTGCCTGCGCTCGGCGGTGATCGAGTTCTCGCAGGGGCGGCTTCGCGAGAAGGCTGCAATCTGGGCGATCGCGTTTGCCACCGCCGTCACCGCGACCCAGGGGCTCGTCGCGCTGCAATGGCTGGACGTCAGCGGCGCACGGCAGCTCGCGAGCCAGGGCAGCATGTCGGGCGCGCTGATCGGTGGTGCCATGTTCGGCTGCGGCATGATCCTGGCCCGCGGCTGCGCCAGCCGCCTGCTGGTGCTGTCGGCGACCGGCAATCTGCGTGCCTTGGTCTCCGGCCTGATCCTGACCCTGGTCGCGCAAGCCTCCTTGCGCGGCGTGCTGTCGCCGGCGCGGGAGGCGCTGAGCGCGATCTGGGTCGTCGATGGCGGCAATTCGCGAAATCTGCTTGCACTGCTCGGGGCCGGCACGCCGACCGGCCTTGCCCTCGGCCTGCTCTGGCTGGCGATCGGAACGCTGCTGGCATGGCGCAGCCGGGTCGCTCCGGTCCGTGTCCTCGGCACCGTGGGCGTCGGCCTGACGATCGCCGCCGGCTGGCTGTTCACCTACTCCCTTTCGGAGATCGCCTTCACGCCGGTTGCGCTCAAGAGCATCAGCTTCTCGGGACCCTCGGCCGACACCCTGATGAGCCTGATCAACGCACCGACGCTGAAGCTCGGCTTTGATACCGGGCTGGTGCCGGGGGTATTCTTCGGCTCGATGATCGCGGCCCTGATCGCCGGCGAGATGCGTATCGAGAGCTATTCGGGCGGCGCCAGCATGGTTCGCTACATCGCCGGCGCGGCGCTGATGGGGTTCGGCAGCATGCTGGCCGGCGGTTGCGCGGTCGGCGCCGGCGTCACCGGCGGCTCGATCTTCGCCACCACGGCGTGGCTGGCGCTGGCCGCTATGTGGTTTGCCGCGACGCTGACGAGCAGGCTCGTCGAGAGCCAGTAACGGCCGGCGCCTAGCCGACGGCCATCGGCGTGCTGCGCAATCCCTTCGTCGGTACCGCAGCGCCGGGCTGATCTCGACTGGACGCAGGCCTGCCGCCGCAGTGACGGCTTCCGAACCGTGCGGTCGCGATGCTAGATCGATGAACAGTCAACGATCGCCTGTCGGGCCGGCGCGATCCGCAATCGGTCCAAAATAACCAACAATAAGCGACCCAGGGAGGACAGGATGTCGGATATGAGGCGCGCCGTCGGCCGAATATCGGCGCTGGCGGCATTCGCCGTCGCGATGTGGGCCGGTGAGGTCTCGGCCGAGGCGCCGGAGATCCGCTTCGCCCGGCAGTTCTCGATGGGCTACCTCCAGTTCAACGTCATGGAGCGCGAGCAGCAGCTCGAGAAGCCGGGCGTTCGCACCGTGCTCAACTCGTACGACGTGTTCGGCGGCCCGCACACCTTCACGCTTGCCTGGACATCGAGCCAGTTCCGCGACCGCAACCCCCAACTCTACAAGGCGCTGATCGCGGCGTTCGAGGAGGCGACCGGGAAGCTCAACCAGGACGTGCGGTCCGCCTCGCAATACTGGATCGACAATGTGAAGTCGAAGATGAGCGTCGACAAGGTCGCCGAGATCGCCGGCGGCCCGCAGGTCAAGTGGACAATGGTGCCCGAGCAGTCGATGCGATACGCCGACTTCATGCACTCGGTCGGCAGCATAAAGACGAAGCCGGCAAGCTGGAAAGACCTGTTCTTCCCCGAGATTCACCAACTTCCGGGCAGCTGAAGCCGGCAACTCGGAACCGAATTCGACCAGGCAACTTGTGGATCGGACATGAGCATCGAGCAGGCATTGAACTTCGACGATTTGCGCCGCCGCGCCAGGCGCCGGCTGCCGAAGATCGCATTCGACTTCATCGAGGGCGGCGTCGACGGCGAGCAGGGCCTCGACCATAACGAGGCTGCATTCGTCAGGCAGCGGCTGGTGCCGAGGTATCTGATCGATGCCTCGAAGCCCGACATGTCGACGACACTGTTCGGCCGCCGCTACGCATGCCCGTTCGGCATCGCCCCGACCGGCGCCGCCGCACTGTTCCGGGCCGGTGCCGACCTGATGCTGGCCAAGGCCGCGCGCGATGCCGACCTGCCGTTCATCATCTCCGGCGCCAGCACCGCCACCATCGAGGAGGTGGCGGCGGTCGCACCCGAGCACGCCTGGTACCAGATCTACATGGCCCGCGACCGCAAGATCTCCGACGACATGGTGGCGCGCGCCGATGCTTGCCGGCTATCGACCCTGGTGATCACCGTCGACGTTCCCGGCCACGTCAACCGCGAGCGCAATCTGCGCAACGGCTTCGCCCGGCCCATGAAGCCGACGCTCGCGTGCAAGCTCGAGGCGCTCGCCCATCCCGCCTGGCTGCTCGAGTACGCGCGCACGCCGGCGCTGACCGCCTCGAACTGGATCAAGTATGCGCCAAGCGGCGCCTCCGCCACCCAGGTCCTCGACTTCCTCGCCACCCAGCACCCGTCACCGGCCACCTGGGAGGATGTCGCCCGCATCCGCAAGCTGTGGCCGCGCAATCTCGTCGTGAAGGGCATCATGCACGCGTCCGACGCGATCCGCGCCGCCGCCCTCGGCGTCGACGGCGTGATGGTGTCCAACCACGGCGGCCGCCAGCTCGACCGCGCCGCTGCACCGATCGAGGTGCTGCCGATGATCCGCGACGCGGTCGGCGACCGCATGACGGTGATGCTCGACAGCGGCATTCGACGGGGCACCGACATCCTGACCGCGTTCTGCCTCGGCGCGAAGTTCGTCTTTGTCGGTCGCTGGACGCTCTACGGCGTCGCCGCCGGTGGCCAGGCCGGCGCCGATCACGCGGTGCGGATGATCAGGACCGACGTCGCCACCACCATGTGCCAGCTCGGGGCGGCGGATATCGCAAGCCTGGGCGAGGATTACCTCTATCGCGACGGCCGCTCCAACCTGCCCGGCGGCTGACCGACCACCCCTCTATCCGGCCTCCCGCGTCGCCACCGCCTCCAGGCGGTTGCGGACGTGCATCTTCGCGAACAGGCGCGAGATGCTGTTCTTGATCGTCGGCAGCGCCAGCTCGAGCTTCTCGGCGATCTCCCGGTTGGTTAGGCCCTGCGCGAGATAGTCGAGCAGCTGCTGCTCGCGCGCGGTGAGCTCCCGATCGATGTCGACCGCGCTGCTTCGCGGCGGCTGCGCCCGCACCGAGCGCATCAGCACCCGGGACGACAGGCCCGGCGTGATGTATGGCCGGCCCGAGTGCACCGCCCGCAATGCCTCCAGGATCTCGGGCGCGGTGCTGCCCTTGAGCAGATAACCCGCGGCGCCGGCCGACAGCGCGCTCGCCAGATGCTCGTCGTCGTCCGAGCCGGTCAGCATGACGACCTTCACCGCGGCCCCGCTCCGGTAGATCCGCCGCGCCGCGTCGATCCCGCCCCCCGGCATGGTGATATCAAGCAGGATGATGTCCGCCGTGTTTGCCGCCGCGATCCTGCAGGCATCGTCGCCGGTCTCCCCCTCGGCGACCAGCTTCACGTCGCGCGCCCTCGCCAGCGCCCGCCGCAGGCCGCTGCGAAACAGCGGGTGGTCGTCGATCGCCGCGACGCGGATCGGCTCAGACATCGGCTGGCTCCAATTCCAAGGCTGTATGTCGAAGATCTATGCTTGCCACGAGCACGGTGCCGCCGAGCGGTCCCGGTCCCACGCTGAAATTGCCGCCCAGCGCCTCGATCCGGTCCCGCAGCCCGACAAGCCCCTGCCCACCGAAAATGTCCGTCCGCTCGCCGGGCTGCAACCCCGGACCGCTGTCGGCGACCTCGACCTCGATGCGGCCCCTGACGCAGCGCGCGGCGATCGACTGCCCCCGCCCGCCGGCATGTCGGAAGGCATTGTTGAGGCCCTCCTGGGCGAACCGGTAGAAGCAGGACTTGATCGCCAGCGGCACCTCGTCCGGCAGGCCATCGACATCGCAAACGACCGGCATTCCGGTGCGCCGCTCGTGCCGGCGCCCGATCATCTCGAGGATTGCCTGCAGCGACATGCTCTCGATCTCCGGCGGAGCGAGCCCTGCCGACAGGCTGCGGATCTCGACCAGCGTATCGCGCAGCGCGTCCTGGAGTACGGCAATCTCGCCGTTGGCCTCATCGGCGATGGCCGGCGCCCCCTCCTCCACCACCTGCTGCAGCACGTCCAGCCGAAGTACCGCCATGCCGAGCAACTGCACCGGACCGTCGTGGAGATCGGCGCCGATTTGCCGCAGGTAGCGCTCGTTGACCTCGGTCACGCGACGGTTGGCCCGATCGGCGCGCTGCCGCAGCTGGTCGTTCTCGGCCAGCAGCCTCGACAGCTCGCTGATCCGCTCGGCGAGCGAAGCCCGCTGCTCCTCGATGGTCCGGCTGCCGCGCCGCACGATCAGGTACTGCAGGGCCACCATGTGCAGCGTGATGAAACCGACCAGCAGCCAGCTCTCGATGCTGGCTCGACTGAGCTCCGCCGACAGCATCGGAGCGATCTGGCGGGTTTGCGCCAGCGCGATGATCCGGCCGGTTCCGGTGTCGTGCACCGGGGCGTAGATCTCCAGCATGCGCACGGCGGAGCGGTTGGCCGACATGCTGTCCGCGGCCTCGGCCCACCCGTACTCGGCGACGATCTGGCCGGACCAGGCCCGCTCCCTGAGCGCCGATTTGGGAAATGCCTTGCCGATCAACTCGCGTTCATTGCTGTGCACGACGGTATCGCCCCGCCAGATCCGGAACGCGACGATCGGCTGACCTGCGGACTGCGGACGGAACAATTCGTCGAGGGCGCGCTGATTTTCCTCGGACAGTCGCGACTGCAAGCGCAGTTCCTGAATGCGCGTCTCGATGAAGCTGTCGGCGTAGAGCGCGGCGGCGGCAGCATTATGCTGCACGACACTGTCGGAAGTGCGATTCGCGATCGAGTAGCCAAAGAACAGCATGCAGGCAGCCAGGACGAGCGAGCTTGCCAGCATGAACTGGCTGGTGAGACCCAAGCCAGCCCACCAGTGCGTTACCCGCGCGCCAAGGCTGGCTGATGCAGGAAACCTGCGCTCGCGTTCCATGTGGCAATCAACTCGAAATCGGGAGACTTGATTGTAGACGCGGTGATCATGAAGTCATCAGACCAAAGTCTGAGTATTTTCAGACCATTAGTCCTTGAGCAGATGCCAGGCGGCAGCATTTGCAAGTTCCAATGGTCGTAATTCGGTACTCGACAAGAGGCGGGCAACATTTTGGTTTTGGTCGCGACTCGTTTCATGTAGTCTAGCGCAATGGCCGGTAAGGATAGTATTGTTTGAACGTTTGGGCCATAGCGGGTATTGCAGGCTTTGTTTTTGCTGCGATTTGGGCAGTCACGTTCATTGCAGCAAACCTACGGAGACATTCCAAGCACCTGGTGCATGGAGCGTTGTGGAATGGCGATACTCGACTGGAGATCGGCGATCGGGTCAGCGGCGCGCCTCAAGGGCGAGGCAGGGCAGACTACGCACGTGGCCGCTGGAGCTGAACTGTTGTCGACGGACACGGTGGCGCCGAATGCAAGCCGGATAGCACCGCGAGCGAACGACCTAGCCTTCGTCGTGTACGTGGCGTCGGAAACCGCCGACGATGCGGACACGGATATCGCGCTGGCATCGAGCGACACCGATGGCAACTGGCTGGCGGCCGCTGCCAGCCTTGTGAACGCGGATGACGAGACCTTTTCCTTTGCGCCGCAATCGCCGGCACTGGCCGACGTCGACATGTTCGAGCCGGGCGACACCATCGATCTCAGTCCGCTGCACGCAATGCTGCTGAGCGAGAGCGGCGCTGCGGTCGATCTCGCGATGCTCGCCGGATCGGCTTGGCCAGGCCTGAGCGACGTTGCCGGGCCCTACGACGACTTCGTCAACTCTGGATTTGCTGCCGTCACCAGCAGCGGCGACCTCTGATCGATATCCGGTCGACGTCGATCGGCCACCATGACACGTCTTGGGGCACGGCTGAGCATTGCGCTTGCCTGTCCATCATGTCACCGGCCCCGGATTGAACAGCGCCAGCGCATTGTGCAACTTCCATTGCTCGGCGCGCGTCCTTTGCCGCCCGCTCGCCACCTCGAGCATCAGCCTGAACAACTCCCAGCCGACCTCCTCGATAGTCGCCTCGCCGCTGGCGATGCGCCCGGCGTCGACATCCATCAAATCGTGCCAGCGGCGAGCGAGATCGCTGCGCGTCGCGACCTTGATCACCGGCACCTCGGCGAGCCCGTAGGGCGTGCCGCGGCCGGTGGTGAACACGTGGAGGTTCATGCCGGCGGCGAGCTGCAGCGTGCCGCAGATGAAATCGCTGGCCGGAGTGGCGGCATAGAGCAGCCCCGTCGTGGTCGCACGCTCGCCTGGCGGCACCACGCCCATGATCGGCGCCGTGCCCGACTTGACGATCGAGCCCATCGCCTTCTCGACGATGTTCGACAATCCGCCCTTCTTGTTGCCGGGTGTCGTGTTGGCGCTGCGGTCGCTGCCGCCGCCGGCAAGATAGGCGTCGTACCACTCCATCTCGCGGATCAGGTCGGCCGCGACCTTCTCGTCGGCAGCCCGCGCGGTCAGCTGGTCGATGCCGTCACGCACCTCGGTGGTCTCCGAGAACATCACGGTCGCGCCCGCCCGCACCAGCAGGTCGCAAGCAAAGCCGAGCGCGGGATTGGCCGTCACGCCGGAAAAGGCATCGCTCCCCCCGCACTGCATGCCGACCACCAGGGCGGAGGCCGGGCAAGTCTCCCGCCGCCGCGCGTCGAGCCGCCTCAGGTGCGCTTCCGCCATCGTCATGATCGCGCCGATCATCGCCTGGAAGCCGATGTGCCGGTCGTCCTGCAGCGTCACCAGATCGTAGTCGCCGGTCGCGCCCGGCAGCAGACGATCCGGCTGCAGCTTCTCGCAGCCGAGGCTCACCACCATCGTGCTGCCGGCGAAGTTCGGATTGCGGCTGATGTTACGCAGCGTCCGGATCGGAACGGCCGCACCAGGCGCGTCGATGGCGACGCCGCAGCCATAGGTGTGCTCGAGGCCGATGACGTCGTCGACGTTGGGAAAGCGCGGCAGCAACTCGTTCTTGATGCGCTGCACGGCATGACCGACGACGCCAGACACGCACTGCACCGTGGTGGTGATGGCGAGGATGTTGCGGGTACCGACCGAGCCGTCGGCATTGCGGAAGCCCTCGAACGTGTAGCCTTCGAGCGGCGCCATCGGTTCGCGCGCAGCGGGTGGCGATCGGCAGTCCGGCAAGCCCAGGCGCCGCCGGCAGCCGCATCGATGCCTCGCTCACCCAGCAGCCACGCGCGAGGTCGCGCAGCGCATGCCCGATGACGACGCCGTAGCGCACGACGGCGCTGCCCGCGGCGATGTCGGCGAGCGCAACCTTGTGGGCCTGCGGGACGCGCTCGCGCAACTCCAGGCCGCAGGCAAAGCGGGTACCCGGCGGCAGGCCGCCGTCGTTGGCGACGATCGCGACGTTGTCGGCCGGATGCATCCGGATGTAGAGCGGCGACTGGGCCGGGCGGCTCGACATGTCGACTTTCCTCCTCGTTGCTCTTCTTGTGGTCGGCAGCGCTCTTAGTCCGCCGACGCGACCGGCAATACCCAACAATCAGCCAAAGCAGCCGGACGCACGTACGAACTGTGCTTGCGTCCATCGACACAGGTGCCAAGATGGCCACTCAAGTCTCATACAAAAGGAGGCTGCGATGGCAATGAAAACCGTCCTGGTGCCCGTCCCCGTCAACGGCCCGATCATTCCCGTGCTCGAGACAGCGCATCTCTTCGCGTCGAAATACGATGCCTACATGGAAGGCGTCGTGTGGGAGTTCTTCACCTCGGACTTCGTCGCGGTCGATGGCTTCGGCGGCGGCTGGGTGCCGCCGGCGAAATCCCCGCCCGACAATCTCGTGCAGGAATGCCGGCAAGCGTTCGAGGCCTTCATGGCCCGCAAATCCGTCCCCGCCAGCGACGGCTTCATGAACCGATTGTCGTACAAGTGGTCAGACGAGACCAAGCTGCTGCAAAGCTCGATCGGCGAGCACAGCCGCATCTTCGACATCACCGTGTTCGGCTCGCCATCGGCAAAGGCCCACCCGATGCAGCAGGTGGCATTGGAAACGACCCTGTTCGAAAGCGGCCGGCCGATCCTCGTGACCCCGCCCGACGCGCCGAAGAAGCTCGGCGACACCATCCTGGTAGCGTGGAACGGCAGCACCAAGTCGGCGCTGACCACGGCGCTCGCCATGCCGCTGCTCGAGAAGGCGAAGCGCGTGATCGTGCTTACCGTCGAAGGCGGCATGGTGCCGGGGCCGTCGGGCGGCGAGCTTGCCCGGCACCTGCGCGCCAACGGCGTGCCGGCGGAAGACCGCGCGGTGCCGCAGGGCGGTCTCAGCACCGGCGAGCGGATCCTCGCCGAGACCGCGTCGCTCGGCTGCGATCTCGTCGTCAAGGGCGCCTACACCCAGAGCCGGCTGCGGCAGATGATCTTCGGCGGCGCGACCCGCCACATCCTGCAGTCATCGCAGGTGCCGGTGTTCATGGCGCACTGATTGCCGGCGCGCGGCGACCCTCGCCGCGTCAATCGGCCGCCACGCGCAATCGTCCTCAATAGCTGATCCGCGCCACCTCGCGCAGCGCATCCGAAGTGGTCGTCGGCAGGCCGAAGAACTCGAGGTAGGCCGGGATCTGCTCGAACAACATGTCGGTGCCGACCTGGATCTGGCAGCCGCGGGCGCGCGCCGCGGCGAGGAACGGCGTCAGCTCCTGCTTCATCACCACCTCGCCGACGAACGTCGACGGCGCCAGCCGCGACACCTCCATCGGCAGCGGGTCGTCCACCTTCATGCCAAGCGGCGTGGCGTTGACGACCACGTCCCAGCCCGCCGGATCGATCGAGCCGAGCGACACCCGCAAGCTGGAATAATGCTCGCGCAGGCGGTCGCGCAGGGATTTCACCGTCGGGGCATGGGCGTCGTAGAGGGCGATCTCGGCCACTCCCGCCTTGGCGAGCGACGCCGCGATCGCCGATCCGACGCCGCCGCACCCGACCACCAGCACGCGCGCGCCGCGCAGCTTGCGGCCCTTGCGCGCCACGCCGCGGACGAAGCCTTCGCCGTCGAACATGTCGCCGACGAGACGGCCGCCGGGATCGAGCCGCACCGCGTTGCATGAGCCGGCGATCCGCGCCGTCGCCGAAGCCTCGTCCATCAGCGCGAGGGTCGTCATCTTGTGCGGCATGGTGACGAGCGCACCGAGGATGTTCGGTCAGCCGGAACACCTTCCGCAGGAACGCTGGATAGATGTCCGGCCGGCATCCCATCGGCACCACCACGGCGTCGATCCCGTGCGTCTGGAAGTACGGATTGAAGATCATCGGCGCCTTGAAGGTCTCGGTCGGGTAACCGAGGTGCGCAATCAGCCTGGTCGTGCCACGGATCATCGTTAACCCATTTTGGAAGCGTTGAAGTTCATCGACCCGCCGCCCGCATCAGGTTCGCTTTTCGTCGATCAGCCGGGCGATACGACGCAACCCCAGCTGATAGCCCTGCGTGCCGCAGCCGGCGATCACGCCGTCGGCGCGCAGCGAGACATAAGAGTGGTGCCGGAACGCCTCGCGCTTGTGCACGTTCGAGATGTGCACCTCGATCACCGGCTGCTCGAAGGTATTGAGCGCGTCGAGGATGGCAACGGAGGTGTGCGTATATGCCGCCGGGTTGATGACGATGCCGGCGGCGGTTTCCCGCGCCTCGTGGATCCAGTCGATGATCTCGTGCTCGCGATTGGACTGGTGGAAGGCGATCTCGAGTCCGAGCTCGCGACCCAGCGCCCGGCAGTCGCGCTCCACGTCGGCCAGCGTCTCGTGGCCGTAGATGTGCGGCTGGCGCTTGCCCAGCAGATTGAGGTTCGGACCATTCAGGACGTAGACGAGGCGGCTCATGCTGCGAATGCTTCCACGCTATTGTTGTTGGATCGGTCGTGCGCCCGGCCGCAGATCGGTGTCGGCGCGGATGTTGGCGAACCGGCGGGGCAACCGTCAATGAAAATGATCCGCAATGATTTCCAGCCGCGGCCGCCGCCCGTGTATTGTCGCTGCACCACAATCGAAGGCTTGCCGACGGCGCGGCACGACGCGCAGTATCGCGCCACCAACGAGCGGAGGCCGACGCCTTGATCCTGAAGAGCCACCACGATGTGACGGCGGATGCGTTGGCGGTGATGGCGCGCACCAGCGACCCGCGCCTGCGCACCATCATGGAATCGCTGGTCAGGCACCTTCATGCGTTCATCCGCGACGTTCGCCTCACCGAGGCCGAGCTCCGCGAGGCTGCCGCCATCATCAACGAGATCGGCCAGCGCACCACCGATACCCACAACGAGGCGATCCTGATGGCGGGCTCGCTCGGCGTGTCGTCGCTGGTCTGCCTGCTCAACAACGGCGACAACGGCAACGCCGAGACCTCGCAGTCCCTGCTCGGACCGTTCTGGCGATTGAACTCGCCGCGGGTCGAGAACGGCGGCTCGATCGTGCGGTCCGAAACGCCAGGCGAGCCGCTGCTGGTGACCGGGCGAGTGGTCGATCGCACCGGCAAGCCGGTCGCCGGCGCCGAGGTCGACATCTGGCATGCTTCCCCGGTCGGCCTCTACGAGAACCAGGACCCCGGTCAGGCCGACATGAACCTGCGCGGCAAGTTCACCACCAATGCGGATGGCCGCTTCTGGCTGCGCACGGTGAAGATGGTCGGCTATCCGCTGCCGACCGACGGCGTCGTCGGCCGCCTGTTGAAAGCCCAGAACCGGCATCCCTACCGGCCGGCGCACCTGCATGCCCTGATCGTCAAGCCGGGCTTCAAGGTGCTGATCAGCCAGGTCTACGACCCTGGCGATCCGCATATCGACAGCGACGTGCAGTTCGGCGTCACCCGCGCCCTCGTCGGCGACTTCCTGCGCCACGACGAGGCGCACCCGTCCGATCCGGCCATCGTGCCGCCGTGGTACTCGCTCGACTACACCTATGTCATGGAGCCGGGCGAGACGGTGCTGCCGCGCGCGCCGATCAAGTAGCCAATCGATCATCACCTGCCGTCGAGGAAACCCCATGCCGAGCCCCAGCGATCGCGGCAAGGCCGCAGAACAGGACGACATGCGATGAAGACATTGACGATCGGCGACGTGACCATCACCAGCATCATCGAGCGCGATGGGCCCTGGCGCCGGCCCGAGGAAATGTTTCCGGCCTACGATCCGGTGGTCGGCGCCCGGCATCTGGCCGAGCTCGATCCGGTCGTGTTCGATCCGGCGTCCGGCAAGATGGTAATCACCTATCAGACGTTCGTGGTGCGCACGCCGAAACACACGGTGCTGATCGACACCTGCACTGGCGAGGACAAGGGCTATCCGGCGCCAATGGACTTCCCGAAGCAGCCCTGGATCGACAACTTCCGCGCAGCCGGCCTTCGCTTCGAGGATATCGACTACGTGTTCTGCACGCATCTGCACATCGACCATTGCGGCTGGAACACGGTGCTGCGCGACGGCCGCTGGGTCCCGACGTTTCCCAACGCCAGGTACATCTTCCACAAAGACGAGTACGCCCACTGGGAGGCGGCAACGCAGCGCGGCGAGAACCCGCCCGGCAACGTGTGGACCTACAATTGCCGGCCGATCGTCGAGGCCGGCCAGGCGCTGCTGGTCGATGACGCCTTCGAGCTCGACCACACCTTCACCCTGACGCCGACGCCCGGCCACTCACCGTGCCACTGCTGCGTCGACATCCGCTCGAAGGGCCAGCACGCGGTCGTCACCGGCGACATGATGCATCATGCCCTGCAATGCCGCGAGCCCGACTGGTCGACGATCTTCTGCACCGACCGCGAGCAGGCGGCGAGGTCGCGGCGGCGGTTCCTCGGCTCGGTCGCCGACAGCGCCACGCTGGTGCTGCCGATCCACTTCCCGAACCCGACCGTCGGTCGCGTCAGCGCCGATGGCGAGCGCTTCAAGTACGAGTTCGTCCGCTAGTGTCTTTCAGATCCAGATGGAATCGCGGAGGTTCGAGGGCTGCTCCCGTCCTCTCCCCCGCCACTTCGGGGGAGAGGGCAGAGGCCGGCATGTTTTGCCGGCCGAGGGTGAGGGGCGGCCGCTTGCTCGCAAGCCAACGCCCACCTCCATGAGCAAGTTCTTGGCGGCATTCGAGCAAATAGCCGCCCCTCTCCCTGACCCTCTCCCCCTGCGCGCAATGAGCGCTTGGGGGAGAGGGAAAGGTCGCCGGCGGCATCAACACAGGTGTCATCCTCGGCCTCGTGCCGAGGACCCATCGCACAGCATCAATGGTTCTAGCGGTCGGCGCGCGTCGAGCCGCCATGCCGGGCCGCCGGCCGATCCCCGCGGCACCATGGGTCCTCGGGCCAAGCCCGAGGATGACGGCGGTGGGGATGTGAAGGCAGATGCTCCGCCCGCTTCACGCCCGCCTTACGACAGGCAGTGGGAAGCTCAGGCCTGGGCCTCGATCTGCTTCGCCGACCGCGCGCCGCTGATCGCGATCGACCGCGGCTTCATGCGCTCGGGCAGGTTGCGCACCAGGTCGATGTGCAGCAGGCCGTCCTTGATCTCGGCACCCGCGACCTCGACATGGTCGGCGAGCTGGAAGCGGCGCTCGAAGGCGCGCTGCGCGATGCCGCGATGCAGATACTCGGCCGGCTTGCCGGATTCGGCCGGCTTCGCGCCCTTGACGGTCAGCGCCGTCTCCTTGACCTCGATCTTGAGGTCGGCGTCGGTGAAGCCGGCGACCGCCATGGTGATCCGGTACTTGTTATCGGCGAGGCGCTCGATGTTGTAGGGCGGGTAGCCATTGCCTTCGCCATCGACGCCGCTCGCGGCATCGAGCAGGTTGGCCAGGCGGTCGAAACCGATGGTGGAGCGATAGAGCGGGGAGAAATCGAAGGGTCGCATCTTTTAGTCCTCCTGATGAAGCGACTGGTCGAATGCCTCGCCGTTGCTGGCCGAGGCTGCTTGCAACCGGCACCCTTTCGAGGCCTGCCGGTCATCCCAGAGATAGGCACCGCCCATCCGCTTTCAAGAGCCGCATCGGCCCGCCGGGCGACGCAGCTGTCGCACCCGCCCGACGCCTGCCGGACGCGCCTGCAGATATCCGCGACCTCGTTCTGTGGAACAGCTCTGTGGCCAAGCAGTCGCGGCGGCCCAGATCGGCAAAGCCGGGCGATCGCCGGCATGAATTTTCATGCTATGTTCATCTGCGGGCCTGGATTGTGCCCGTGTTGCGTCGAGCTATGGGGAGGCGTCCCTTCTATCGACACTTCGGAGACGTTCCCATGTTCATCTCCTCCAGACGACCCTGGCTGGCGCCGCGCTGACGAGCCTGGCGCTGATCGCCGGACAGCCATCGCCGGCGTCGGCCGCCGACATCTACGACAAGTACGGCCCGAGGACTTCGTCACCCTACGACGATCCACGTTACGCCGACATCTATGCTCTGCCGCCGCCACCGCCGCCACCGCGCCCGGTCGCGCCGCGTTATGCGCCGGGACCGGAATATGCCGAGCCGCTCTACGAGCGCCCATATGCCTATCGCGAGCCGGTGCCGGCGCCGCGCGACCGCTATGGCTACCTCAGGCCGATGGAGCCGCGCCCTTATCGCACCGACGAGCACTGTGTGCCGCGCGGCGAGATCAGGCGTGCACTGGTCGGCGAAGGCTGGCGCGATTTCGAGGATGCGGAGTTCCGTGGCCCGGTCGCGCTGGTGCGGGCACGCCGTCCGAACGGCCAGCTCTATGCGCTGGAGGTCGACCGTTGCACCGGCAACATCGTGCGTGCCCGGCCGCTCGACGATCGCCCGGTTCCCTACGCGTATCGTGACCGATATGACGGCAGCGCCTACTGACGATCGGCCCGGCCTGTTGGAATCGGCGGCACGCTGCTATAGCGGATGACAAGGCAAAGTGCCGCCAGCCAACGGGATTTCCCATGACGCAGACTGCCGCGCTGTACGGACACGTGCGCAACCCGGTGCCGAGCGGCGCGGTAGTCGGTTTTTGCGCCGGCTATGACGGCAAGCTGATGCGCTACGCGCGTTGGCAGCCGACCCGGACGCCGCAGCGCGGCACCATCGTCTGCCTGCCCGGCCGCAGCGAATTCATCGAGCGCTATTTCGAGACCATCGGCGACTTGCGCCGCCGCGGCTTCACCGTCGCCGCCTTGGATTGGCGCGGCCAGGGCGGCTCGTATCGGCCGCTCTCCAATCCGCGCAAGGGCCACATCAACGACTTCTCCGAGTACGATCGCGACCTCGACTGCTTCATGAGCGAGGTGGTGATGCCGAACTGCCCGCCCCCCTATTACGGGTTCGGGCACTCGATGGGCGGCCACATCCTGCTGCGCGAGGCCGGATTTGCCGACAGCCCGTTCGAGCGCATCATCGTCACCGCGCCGATGCTCGAGTTTCACCCCTCGCGCGTCGGCGCGCCGCACTGGCTGGCACGAATCTATGCCGCCGTCGGCGCGAACTGCGGATTCGGCACGTCCTACGTGCTCGGCGGCAGCGACGACTTCGAGGAGAGCAGCACCTTCGAGGGCAACCCGCTGACCTCCGACCGGGAGCGCTTCGATCGCAACAAGGCGCTGGCGGTGATCGCGCCGCAGCTCTGCATCGGCGCAGCGACGATCAAGTGGCTGCACGCCGCCTACCGCTCGATGGCAATGCTCAACGACCCCTCCTATCCGGCGCGGGTCAAGGTGCCGCTGCTGCTGTTCGTGGCCGGCGCCGACACCATCGTGCTGCCGCGGGCGATCGAGGATTTCGCCACCCGGCTCAAGGTCGGGCGCGACGTGATGCTCGCCACCTCCCGGCACGAGATCCTGCAGGAGACCGATGACATCCGCGGGCGCTTCTGGGCCGCTTTCGACGCATATCTCGGGATCGAGGCGCGCGCCGCCTGACAGCATTGGTTCATGTTCATGGAACTATTGAAGATTAGGACATGAACCGGCATATATGTGCAATGCAGCGCCCATTTCTCCATCCCCCGCTCGACGATGTAACGCTGGAAAGCGTGTTGTATGCGCTAGCCGATCCGGTCCGCCTGTCGATCGTTTGCAAGCTGTCGCAGGGCAATTGCCCGATGAACTGCTCGTCGGCGGCGCCGACCCGGCTGCCGAAATCGACGCAGTCGCACCACTACCAGGTGCTGCGCGAAGCCGGTCTTATCCGCTCAGAGCGGCGTGGCACCGAGGTTGTGAACACGCTCCGCTGCAGTGAGATCAACCAGAAGTTCCCCGACATCATCCCGGCCATCCTGGCCGCCGCCGTGCGGCTGCACGCCTGCGAGGAAAAGGCCTGAGGGCGCACTTGCCACAATCGAGCGGGCATCGAGCACGGTTCGCCATTGCCGAGCGCGCCGCGAACGATTAAAGACATGGCCCGGCCAAGCAGCACCCATAGCTCAGCTGGATAGAGCGTTGCCCTCCGAAGGCAAAGGTCACAAGTTCGAATCTTGTTGGGTGCGCCATTTCGGAACAATGCTGCGAACCCCGGGCACGGGACCGCCGTTGGCGGTTACGGCGGCTTCCAGCACGTCCTTGCGGCTCAGGATGCGGATCTGGCGGTCATCGACCTCGATGCGGTCGACGAGTACCTCCCTGGCGATCTCGAACACGTTATCGCCGATTTCGATCCGCAATCTGTACAGAAAAGCTTGACGAAGGACACGTTTGACTACGATCATAGTGGTGTTCTGGACAAGGGGTAGCATCCGCCTGGGCTTGATCCGCTGGGTCTCTTCCAATGTCCCATCCGAACAAGCTCCAACGGCTGGACTGACGTGGTTCAACGGCAACAGCTTAGCCGAGGCGGCGCTATGATCGGTCAACCGGCATACGTCGCTCAGTTGCTCCTTATGCAGCCGGCGAGGCTCGACCACTGGCGCGATATTCCCAAACTCGGCGGAAGCTGGCGGGCTGACGGCAGCGAGCGAACGAAACTGGAAGCCGCGGCTTCGGCAATGGAAGCGGTGGAGGCCTTCCACGACTATCCCGGGCCGAAGCAGTCCGCGGCGCTGCGCGAGCGACTCGCCGCGGATGGCTCGAACTCGTCTCGCGGGAAGGATCTCTAGCGCTCAGCTGACGCGCGCTCGTCGTGAGCGTCCCTTGCAATGGGACCTGCACGCCGAGATGACTGCCAACGAGCTTGCCGACGTCTTGCCGCCTGGTCTGTGCGAGGCCGAGGCCCGGCGGCATTACTTCCAGGCCCTTGTCGTCTCGGCGAAGACACGCGGCCTCAAGTTGCTCAGACCCAACTGCCATCATGGCCAAACGCAAGTCTGCCTCGGAGACCCCTGGCAGCTCTCGAGCTGCATAGGAGTGTCCAGAGGCAGGTTGTAACCGACTGCGCGAAGTGGAGGAGAGCATGTTGGAATGGTTCGCAACGACGCTCCGTCAGTATCCGGAAATAGCCATCTTCCTATCCTTGGCATTCGGGTACTACTTCGGCTCTTTCACCTATAAAGGCCTCGGCCTTGGGGCAGTGACCGCGACACTGATTGCTGCGGTCATCATTGGCCAGATTGGCATCAACGTTACGGGTCCCCTGAAGCCGTTCTTCTTCTTAATGTTCCTTTTCGCCATCGGCTACGCCGTGGGGCCGCAATTTGTGCGCGGGATTGCCAAAGATGGACTCCCGCAGGCGCTGTATGCCGCGGTCGTATGCGTGTTCTGCCTGCTCGGCGCCTATCTCGCCGCCAAGTTTGCCGGTTACGATGTTGGTTCGGCCGCTGGGCTCTACGCAGGGTCGCAGACGATTTCGGCATCAATGGGCCTCGCGACTGATGCGATCAACCGGCTTGGATTGCCACCCGAGCAGAGCAAGAATCTGCTTGACGCAATGCCCGTCGCCTACGCCGTGACCTATATCTTCGGCACGATCGGTTCCGCGATTATCATCGCGCTACTAGGGCCGGCTTTGCTTGGCATCGATCTCGAGGCCGCGTGCAAGCGCTACGAGGAGCAACACGGCGGAACGAAGGTGGCAGGCGGCCCCGGGACCGCCTGGCACCAGTTCGCGATGCGAGCGTACCGCGTGCCGGAGGGTGCAAGAATCATCGGCAAGACGGTACAAGAAGCTGAGCGGCTCGTGCCCGAGCAGCGGGTCTTTATACTGCGCATCCGCCGTGGCGGAAACATCGCGGATGCGACGTCCGACACTGTGATCCAGGCGGGCGACGTCGTGGCAATCGCCGGTCGGCGCGATGTGCTGGTGAATTTGATTGGCACGGCAGCCGAGGAAATTGACGACCGCGAATTGTTGGCCGTGCCGACGGAAGGCGTCGATGTCTATGTCACGAACAAGGAGGTCGACGGCAAGACGCTGGCCGAATTGGCGGAAGCGCCGTGGGCGCGCGGCGTGTTTCTACGCAAGATTACGCGCGGAGCGACCGCGACCGACATCCCGATTTTCCCAGCCACACAGGTCAATCGCGGCGACATTCTCACCCTCGTGGGTCGCACTCAGGACGTAAGCCTGGCAACCAAGGTGCTGGGCTATGCAGACCGCGTGACCGATATCGCCGACGTCGTGTTCATTGGAGGGGCGATCGCGATCGGTGCCCTGCTCGGCGCAATCGTCTACACCGTCGGCGGTGTGCCGCTCACGCTCTCCACCTCCGGCGGCGCCTTGATTGCCGGGATCGTCTTCGGGTGGTTGCGCTCGGTGCGTCCGACATTCGGACGAATTCCGTCATCCACCGTATGGTTCATGAACTCGGTCGGCCTGAACGTGTTCATCGCCATCGTCGGCATCTCCTCCGGCCCGAAGTTCATCGCCGGGCTGCAGGCGCTTGGCTTCGGTCTGTTCCTCTGGGGTATTTTCGCCACCACGCTGCCGCTGATCCTGGCGATGTACGTGGGAAAATATGTGTTCCGCTTCGACGACGCCATTCTGTTGGGATGCGTCTCCGGCGCGCGCACGACCACCGCCTCGCTCGGCATGGTTACCGACCGCGCCAAGAGTCAGATCCCGGCTCTGGGCTACACCGTCACCTACGCGGTCGGGAACACGCTGCTGACGATCTGGGGAATGGTCCTCGTCCTACTGCTCACGTGACCCCTAATCGCCTGCAGCAGCTGAGCACAATTGGCACTGCACACGATTACAACTCAGGAGTACGCCATGGCTGACATCTTGACCCTTCGCAAATTCGAAGCCCTGAGCCCATTTGAAATCAAAAACGAGCTGATGGCTCTTGCCAAGAGCACCTCCAGGACCGCCCAAGCGGCGTTCCTGAACGCGGGCCGGGGCAATCCCAATTGGATCGCCACCACGCCGCGTGAAGGCTACTTTCTCCTCGGCCAGTTTGCCATCACCGAGAGCACGCGCGTGATGGACCAACCTCCGGGAATCGGTGGGATGCCGCAGGCGAACGGCATCGCGTCCCGTCTGGAGGCATGGCTCACAAAGCACGCCGACATGCCTGGCGCGGCGTTTCTGTCGGCGATGGTGCAGTTCGCGGTCGCGACCTTTTCGTTCGACCGCGATGCTTTCGTTCACGAGCTCGTCGACTCGATCATTGGCGACAACTACCCGGTGCCCGATCGCATGCTCGTCCACAATGAGCGGATCGTGCACGAGTATCTGATGTGGGCGATGTGCGGCGAGCCGCGGCCAGCCGGCAAATTCGACCTCTACGCGGTCGAGGGCGGCACGGCCGCGATGTGCTACCTCTTCAAGTCGCTGAAGGCCAACCGGCTGCTGTTCCCCGGCGACACGATCGCACTCGGCACGCCGATCTTCACGCCGTACCTGGAGATGACACACCTCGAGGATTATGACCTCAAGGTCGTGAACATCGCAGCGCCGCAGGAGAACCGGTTCCAATACACGGACGAGGAGATCAAGAAGCTCGAGGATCCCAAAGTGAAGGCGTTCTTCATTGTGAATCCCGGCAACCCAACCGGAATGGGGATGAACAGGGAGACGATCGCGAAGATCGTGAACCTCGTTAAGACAAAACGCCCTGACCTGATGTTGCTGACGGACGATGTGTACGGAACCTTCGTGGAGGATTTCCGGTCCTTGATGGGCGAGCTTCCTCAGAACACGATCGGTGTGTACTCCTACTCGAAGTATTTTGGCTGTACCGGTTGGCGGCTCGGAGTGATTGCGATCCATGAGGACAACATCTTCGACAGTATGATTGCCAAGCTGCCGGCAGAGCACGTGAAAGCGTTGGACAAGCGTTATGGCCCCATAACCCTCGAACCTCGTAAGATGAAGTTCATCGATCGCATCGTTGCTGATAGTCGGGACATTGGCCTCAACCACACTGCTGGGCTGTCGCTGCCGCAGCAGGTCATGATGACCATGTTCTCGCTCTACGAATTGATGGACACGAAGAAGGTGTATCAAAAGGCCTGCATGGAGATCGTCAATCGACGGGCCTGGCTGATGATAGAAAGCCTTGGCCTCCAGCTGCAGCCAAATCCAAACTACGATGCCTATTACGGTCTGATCGACTTCGAATTCTTTGCCCGCAAAAACATCGGCAGCGAGGCGGTCGAGTACCTGAAGAAGAACGTTCACCCGCTCGACTTGACATTCCGATTGGCCGAGGACCATGGGATCGTGCTGCTGAATGGCGGGGGCTTCGAGGCGCCTCAGTGGTCGATGCGCGTCTCATTTGCGAACTTGCCCGATGAAGCCTACGACGACATCGGACGCGGCGTTCGGACGATCGCGCGGGGATACCGGGACGCGTTCGAGGCATCGAAGACGGCGCCTAAGACATGAGCTGACTCTGCCCAACTGACCTGCGCCGATACTGTCCAGGAATCGGCGTATCCTCATGGTGGCTTCCTTCTCTTGGCTTTTCCGGTTGACTTCGCAATCACCAGAAGAGCCCGGGTGGGGGCCGCCAGCCGGCTGCGGCAAATGCGTGACGCCAGTCCTCATGTTCACCGAGGAGCATTTTTCCTGCTCCTGCTACTTTTCTTTGCAGGCCCGCCAACGTCTGCTGCCGATGTTTCGACGTTGAAGCCTGGCGAAGCGCTCCTTTTGCTTCCAGCCGCGGCACACCAGAGCGAGGATGGTCGCCATTGGGTCGTGCCAATTCACGCCTGGGTCTATGTGCCCCAGATCAGTCACTTTCGGCGCGGGGCGATCGCCGAGTTCTTGAGGCTCAGCTACGGTCTCGACGTGACGTCGGCGAGTACTCCGTATTTCGACGCCCGGG
>CAVVRF010000028.1:0-489674 GCA_963750535.1 uncultured Alphaproteobacteria bacterium
TGGGAATGGTTTCGCAAGGGCGGCGTCCGAATGCGCTCTGGCTATTTCGAGAAAGGCGAGCAGGTTGGACAATGGACCACCTACGACGGGAATGGTGCCGTCTACAAAGTCACGACGATGAAGCCGAGGGCGAAGTGATTTGAACCGAGAGGCCGGTCGGCGACCTTGCGCGAGCCGATCGCCTTCACTGTCGGGAGTGGAATTTTTCCGGCCTCCGGGCGTTGTCAGTAGGGCGAGGATCAGTAGCAACCGAGAGGCCGGAATGGATGACAGCTCTTGTCACAGGGATTCCGCCTGTCGTCCCGGCTGAAGCGCGCTCGCGACCACCAAGATTTGAGCGGATCGCCTTCGTTTCCTCCGACACGGAGGAGGCCGTGCGTTCACGCGAGCGTTTGGTCGCGCGGTATGGGGACACTCGCGCCGAGCAAGCCGACCTGATCGTCGCCATTGGTGGCGATGGCCTGATGCTGCAGACGCTGCATCGCCATATCAATGATCGGATACCGATTTATGGAATTAACCGGGGCAGTCTCGGCTTCCTGATGAATGATGCCTCGCGAGGACGACCTGTTCGAGCGTCTGCAGCAGGCGGGATCAGCATCATCCATCCCTTGAGAATGACGGCCATCGACAGTGCGGGCGACTCGCACGAAGCGCTCGCGATCAATGAAGTCTCGCTGTTCCGACGAACTACCAGGCCGCCAAGCTGCGTATCGGGATTGACGGCCACGTGCGGATGGAGGAGCTGGTCAGCGATGGAGTGCTAGTGGCAACGCCGGCAGGCTCCACGGCTTACAACCTCTCGGTACACGGCCCCCTCCTGCCATTGGGAGCGCGGTTGCTGGCCCTGACACCGATTAGCTCGTTCCGACCACGGCGGTGGCGGGGGGCGGTGTTGCACAATTCCGCGCGCATCAAGATCGAGGTGCTCGAGTCCGAGAAGCGCCCGGTGAACGCGGTCGCCAATCATCGCGAGTTCAACTCCATCAGGGAAGTAACCGTCCGGGAGATGCCGGAGGTCGATATCATGCTGTTGTTCGACCGAGGCCGTGCCTTGGGCGAACGGGTGCTGAACGAGCAGTTCCAGTGTTGACCGAGGAGGGCCGAACAGACCGGCCGTGATGATCAAGGCACTTTCACCGGTCCTTTACGGACTTCGAGACGCCAGGGTGCGCGCGTAGCTCACCATGATCAATACCTCTATAACGAAGTAGGCGGTGAGATAGCCTGCCAGGATGCCAAAGTTTTCGCGCTCCAGCAGCGACTTCCCGACGATCAGGGCGACGCCGACGTTGCGGACGCCACTCTCGATGACCAAGACCGGGCGGTCCCCGTCATCGAGACCGTATCCCATGATCCAGCCGACCAGCATTGCAGCAAGAATGAACAGCACCACGGTCGCGATCATGGCATGGGCATACTCGACGAGATCATGCCGCACCGTCGTGATCGCGAGTGCGAGGACAACCGACAGCAGCGCGGCCGAGATCCAGCGGAGATGCTTGCCGTGCGCCTCGACCCAGTCCGGCAATGCATGCCGCAGGAGCATCCCGGCTCCCAGGGGGAGGATCATGAAGGCAGTCAGCTGAGCAAGAATGGTGGGGACAGGAACCTGCACATTGGTGCCCGAGACTGCCGACAACGCGGGCAGAACACCGATCCAGAAGGGGATGGTGATGAGCGACAGCAAAGTGCCAAGGCCGGTGATCGTCGCGGAGAGCAGGATATTGCAGCGGCCAAGATAGCAGTAGTAATTCGAGATCCCGCCGCCTGGTGAAAGCGCGAGCAGCATGGTGCCCGCTGCGACCACCGCAGGCGGTGAAATGACGGCGGAGACGAGTAGCACCAGCGGCGGCAGAAGCAGGAGCTGACCGATGGTTCCGAGCAAGACTGCGCGTGGTTGCTCGAACAGCCTGGCGAAATCCCGCAATTGGATCTCGGTGCCGGAAATCAGCATCAGCACGATCAGGTTGGCCGGCACGCCGAAGTCGACAAGCAGTTGCAGCATGTGGGCGGTTTCGTGGAGAGGCTGAAGTCGGTCAATGCCGTCAGGGCAGGGTGGCCCACACAGCAAATCCATGATGCGGCGTCAACCTCTGGCTGCGCAGAGCACCGGCTTGATCGCCATGGTGGTCTCGAACCCGGGCAAGGTCCGATGCCGGTGGACGCACCTGGATCTTGAGCAAGGCGCATCGAACTGCTGGCAAGCGCGCGGCAAGGGTTCAAAAAGACCCAACCGGGTGCGGCGGCCAGATGCGCGCTATCGCAAGTTGGTGACACTGGCATGACATCAGGTGCTGCAACTGAGCACCAAGATTCTTCAACGTTAACGCGCTGCCAGTTGATAGTTTGACCGTTGCCGCTAGGATGGGCCGGCATTCGAGGATGGGCATCTCAGCCTCCGTCGAAAGAGGTGCGCCGACAATCAGATTTCGGTTCCGAGGACGAGCGAAGCGGCGTATCAGCACTGTGCCTGCAGAGCATGGTGAAACAACAAGTCGAACAGGGAGTGGAGCGAATGACCGGACTAGTGACACGCCGGACCGTGTTGGGTGCGACCGCGGGCGCGGCAGCCTTGCGAATTACCGGCGCAAGCGCCCAGGTGCCGCCGTTGCCGACATCGCCGGTGACGCTCAACATCGTCGACGTCGCCGGCAATCTGGCGCTGACGCAGAAGGCAATCGAGGCCTATGCCGAGGCCAAGCCCAACCTGGTCTCGAAGTGTCAACTTCACCAAGGCGCCGGCGCCGGAGCTGCCCGGCAAGATCAAGGCGCAGCAGGATGCCGACCGGGTCGATATCGACCTCGTGCTGACCGGCACTCGACGCGCTGTCGGCCGGCGTCGACCAGAAGCTGTGGGTCCAGCTGCTGCCAGCATTCGCGGCGTCCTGCCGAAGCTCGACGACATCCATCTGCCCGGCGCCGTCAAGATGCAGGCGGTCGCCAAGGGCCAGGGCGTCGTCGTGATCACTACCCGGCCGGCCCGCTGATCGAATACATGCCCGACCGGGTGAAGACAGGTGCCGACCACGGCCGAGGAGACTGCTCGCCTGGGCCAAGGCCAATCCGAACCGCTTCATGTACGCCCGCCCCGCCAATTCCGGCCCCGGCCGCGATCTTCATGATGGGCCTGCCCTACATCCTCGGCGACAAGGACCCGAGCGATCCCGTCAAGGGCTGGGACAAGACCTGGGCCTATCTGAAGGAGCTCGGCGAGTACATCGAGTACTATCCGACCGGCACCGGCGCCGACGATGAAGGAACTCGGCGAGGGCACCCGCGACATGGTCGCGTCGATGACCGGCTGGGACATCAATCCGCGCGTCCTCGGCATCGTGCCGAAAGAGAGCCAAGATCGTCACGCTGAAGGGCTTCCACTGGGTCCCGGATGCGCACTTCATGTGCATCCCGAAGGGCGTGTCCAACGACAAGGTGGCCGTGCTGGTCGACCTGATGAACTTCCTGCTGCAGAAGGAGCAGCAGGCCATGACCTACGACCAGGGCTATTTCTATCCCGGCCCGGCGGTGAAGGACGTGCCGCTGTCGCATGGCGCCGGCAGGAGAGCCAGAAGGCGATCAAGGAGTTCGGCCGGCCGGAATACGACAAGCTGATCGCCGAGAACCCGCGCGGAGCTGCCGCTCGAGCCCGACAAGATGGTCGTCGCCTTCCGCATCTGGGACGAGCAGATCGGCGCCAAGAAGACCAAATGAGCGATGCGCCGGCAGCGGACCGCAACTCAGGCTGATCCAACGATCATGGATCGGCTCTGAGTTCGGCCGCTGCTGGCACTGCCTCCCTGCCCTCCCGCGACGGTTCCACGACACCATGGCGACATCGCTGCAGTCCTTCAAATCCTTGCGCCTGCAAAACCTGGGCCGCGACTTCGGGCGGCTCAATGCGCTGAAGGACCTCACATTCTCGATCGAGCGCGGCGAGTTCGTCGCCCTGCTCGGACCATCCGGCTGCGGCAAGTCCACGGCGCTGAACTGCATCGCCGGCCTGTTGGCGACCACCCGCGGCTCGATCTGGCTCGACGACACCCGCATCGACACGCTCGGAGCCGGAAGAGCGCGGCTTCGGCATGGTGTTCCAGAACTATGCTCTGTTCCCGCACATGAGCGTGCGCGACAATATCGGCTTCGGCCTGCGCATGCAGGGCGTCCCGCGCGCCGAGGCAAGAAAGCGCGTGGACGCTGCAGTCGCCACCGTTCGGCTTGAAACCCAGGTCGACAAGCTGCCGGGTCAGCTTTCCGGCGGCCAGCAGCAGCGCGTCGCCATCGCGCGCGCGATCGTCATCGAGCCGCCGCTGGTGCTGATGGACGAGCCGCTGTCCAACCTCGACGCCAAGCTGCGGCTGGAGATGCGCGCGGAAATCCGGCGCATCCACGACGGCCTCGGCTCGACCACGATCTACGTCACCCACGACCAGGACGAGGCGCTGTCGCTTGCCGATCGCATCGTCGTCATGCGCGACGGCGAGGTGCGCCAGATCGGCACGCCGGAGGATCTCTATCTGCGCCCGGCCACTCTCGACGTCGCGGATTTCATGGGCTTCCGCAATCGCATCCCCGGACGAATTGCAAAGTACACGGGAGACGCCGTCACCCTCGACATCGGCGGTACGTTGATTGCCGGAATGCCGCGATCGTTGCTCGCCGGTCCGTCCGCCATTGCAGCCATCCGGCCCGACGACCTGCAGGCCGCCGAGACCGGGCTTGCCGCGACAGTCGAGGTCTGCGAGTATCGCGGCCGTAACTTCTTCGGCTCGGCGCGGGGGCCTGGCGGCGTCGAATTGTTCTTCCGCTCCGGCCACCGACTGAAGACCGGCGATGCGGTGACGCTCGCGGCTGATCCGACCCGCGTCCTGGTCTTCGACGGAGGACGCCCGTGAGCCAGGTCGACACGCCGCCGCCCCCGCTGCGTCTTCGTCTCGCAGCCCACGGCCTCGACGGCGTGACGCTGCTGGTGCTTCCCGCGGCGCTGCTGCTCGTGGCGCTGTTCGTCTACCCCTTCTTCTACGGGTTGTGGCTGTCGTTCAACCCGAAGGAGGGACCCGCACTCGCCAACTATGAGAAGTTCTTCTCCGATCCCTTCCTGTACGAGACGATCAGCAAGACGCTGTGGCTGGCGCTGCCGGTCACGGTGCTCAATCTGGTGGTCGCGATCCCGATCGCCTTCCGCGTGCGCCTCATGCGCAACCAGCGCATGCTGACCACCATCCTGGTGCTGCCGATCACGCTCGGCACGGTGCTCGTGGCGGAAGGGCTGCTCAACTATCTCGGCCCGCAGGGCTGGTTCAACCGCACGGTGATGACGCTGGGCTTGATCTCGACGCCGCTGAAGCTCGTGCACAATTACTGGGGCGTGTTCCTGTCGCTGGTTATCACCGGCTTTCCATTCACGTTCCTGCTGACGCTGTCCTACGTGACCGGCATCGACCCGGCGCTGGAGCAGGCGGCGGCGACGCTCGGCGCGAAGGCGTCACGCGCTTCCGGCATATCCTCCTGCCGCTGCTGGTGCCCGGCCTCGGCGTCACCTTCTGCCTCGCCTTCGTGCAGGCCTTCTCGGTGTTCCCGTCGGCGGTGCTGCTTGGCGCGCCGGCCGGGCCGACGCGGGTGATCTCGATCGCGGCCTACGAGGCGGCGTTCGAGCAGTACGACTATTCGCTGGCGTCGGCGATCGCGATGATCATGGCGCTCGTGCAGCTCGTCATCGTCCTGGCGGTGCTGTCGTTGCGGACACTGTTCTATCGCGGCCCGGCGTGGCGGCAAAGGCTGACCCATGAGAGCAAGTCGCCCGCTCAGCGAACGCGCCTGGATCACCGTCGTATGGGTGGTACGGGCTTCTTCATCGTCAACCTGTTCGCGATGATCGCCGCGGTGTTGACGAGTTCATTCGCCACCCGCTGGCTCGGCACCTGGCTGCCGGCGGGCTGGACGACGCACTGGTATTTCTCCGCCTGGGACGAGTTCCAGCTCGACGACGTGCTGATCGTGACCTTCGAGGTGGTGTTCGCGGTGGTGGTGCTGTCCGGCCTGCTCGGCGTGCCGGCGGCCTACGCGCTGGCGCGGCGCGAGTTTCCCGGCAAGAAGCTGGTCATGCTGCTGTTCCTGCTGCCGCTGCTGGTGCCGCCCATCACCTACGGCATTCCGCTGGCGACCGTGCTCTACAAGAGTGGGCTCGGCGGCACCATGTCGGTGTGATTGCGGCCAACCTGGTGCCGACCGTGCCGTTCGTCATCCTGGTGATGATCCCGTTCATCGAGCAGATCGACCCGACGATCGAGGCGGCGGCGCGGGTCTTCGGCGCCGGCACTTTCCGACTGTTCATCCACGTGCTGCTGCCGCTGCTGCTGCCCGGCATCGCTGGCGGCGCTGCTGCTGGTGCTGGTGCGCACCATCGCCATGTTCGAGCTGACCTTCCTGACCGCCGGCCCGGGCAGCCAGACGCTGGTGGTCGCGCTCTACTACGCGGTGTTCGCCGCCGGCGTGCGCGCCGGTGCAGTCGATCGACGCCATGGCGGTCGTCTACATGCTGACGACGCTCGTCTGGCTGATGATCGCGCTGCGCTTCGTCAACCCGACGCAGATCGTGACGCGGGCGAAGCAGCAGCAACATTGATGGGCGCAGGCGAAGGCGTCGGCCTCGAGCTCGGCGCGCGGGCGGTGAGTGGCATCGATATTGTCGACGGTCATCGTGACCTGTCGCCCTGCGATCGCGATCACGCGCCCCGTCGGCCACTGCGCAGGACTTTCTGCGCTTTCGCGTTCAGCGCACTTTGATCAGGACGCGGCCGCCTTCGACTTTGACGTCGTATCTCTCGAGATCGATACAGGCAGGGGCGCCCATGGCCTTGCCGGTGCGAATATTGAAGCGGCCGTTGTGCATCGCACATTCGATGATGTCGCCGATTACAATGCCATCGGCGAGGTGGACGCCTTCGTGCGTGCACAACCCTGCCGTCGCATGGAAGGTGCCGTCGGCAGCGCGGTAGACGGCAAACGTCGACCCCTCGATATCGTATCGCCGCACATCCTCGCGCTCTATGTCGCTGGCGCCGCAAACATCGTGCCATACACTGCCGGACATGGGTCAAACCCTGTGCTTGTCGTGGGCCGCCGCGACGCGGCCGGCCGGTCCAAGGAACGGCGTGGCGCCGGGCGGCAATTCACGGCGAATGTAGTAGGCGGGATCGCTCTGCTGGCGGATCAATGCCGGGATCATCTCGCGATAGACCTCCCAAAGTCCGCGATAGGCCGGCGGGAGCGCCGGCTTTACCGCTTCGTGCAGCGCCGGCAGCGCATGGTATGGCACGTTCGGGAACATGTGGTGCTCGATGTGATAATTCATGTTCCAGTAGAGGAAGCGGAAGAGCGGATTGAGCAGGACGGTGCGGCTGTTGAGCCGATGATCGAGGACATCCTCGGCAAGGCCGGCGTGTTGGGTCGGCCCGGTCAGGCGCGTGAACCAGACGCCATAGAATGACGGCAAGCCGACATACATCAACGGCAGGAAGCTGCCCGCCGCGACCGCTGCAACTACGGTGCCGCCGAGTATCCCGAGAAAAATCCGTGCGGTCAGGTAGACCCGGGGGAACTCGCTTTCGGGAATGTAGTCCCGTTCCGCCTCCGTCATGTTGCCGCCGGCATGAATGATCATGTTGCGCAGCTCCGCCGGCCCGGCCTTGAGCGAGAACAGGTCGAGCGCAAAGTTCAGGAACCTTGGTGGGCGCGGCACGGCGATCTCGGGATCGCGCCCAACGATCAGGGTATCGGTATGGTGCCGTGCATGGCTCCATCGCCACGGCGTCGGCTCGCGGAAAACCATGAACGAGGCGATGTTATAGACCCAGTCGTTGAGCCACGGCGTCTTAAAGGCGGTGCCGTGTCCACATTCATGCCACCGCGAGCTCGATGCCGAGCCGTAGAGTGTGCCGTAGACGAAGAATGTGAGCGCCGCCCACCATGTGCCCCAGGCGAGGTAGCCGAGAAAGCCCGATACAACGAGGGCTAAGAACCAGATCGCCGTATCGCGCAAGGCTGGGGCGTCAGAACGCCGGCTCAGCTGCTTCAGCTGTTCCCGCGACAACGGGCTCTTGTACCACGTGGCGGAGGCAAGGCCATTTTCTATGGCCGCATGCTTCGCCGGGCCGGTGACTGAGTAGTCACGCCAGGTAGCTGCCGCTTCCAATTTTTTTGTCTCCCCCCAACGTCTTGCTTGGCTGCAACTCGGCGGATCGCTTTGCTGGAACCATATCCTTGGATCGGCCTCAGGCGATGCAGCTTAAGCGGCACGGCATCGAATATCAATTGACGCGCGCCACGCCGTCCGCCGGTTCCGACGCACCATTTCACCACCTTCCCGCTGGCGATCCGATCCTCTTTCTTGGTAGTGATCTCCATCGGCGCAGGTGCGCCTTGGCGCAGCAAATGCGAGGAAGAAATGGCGAGTACCAAGCCGACAGTGCGTTTCGCGGCGATCGGGCTCAATCACAGCCACATCTATGGCCAGACCAAAGCCATGCTCGACGCCGGCGCCGAGCTGGTCGCCGTCCACGCGACGGAGGATGATCTTGCGGCGCAGTACATCGCGACGTTCCCGCAGGCTAAGCGGGTGGCCGACAAGCGGGCCATCCTCGACGACACGTCGATCAAGCTGGTGGTCAGCTCAATCACACCCGACATCCGTGCGGCGACCGCGATCGAGATCATGCGCCACGGCAAGGATGTCATGGTCGACAAGCCGGGCGTGATCACTCTCGATCAGCTGGCCGAGGTCAGGCGGGTGCAGGCCGAGACCAAGCGGATCTTCTCGGTGTGCTATTCGGAGCGCTTCGAGAACCGCGCGACGGAGAAGGCCAGCAATCTCGTGGCCGCAGGCGCGATCGGACGGGTTGTGCAGACGGTCGGGCTCGGTCCGCACGCGCTCAACAACAATCCGCGGCCGGACTGGTTCTTCCAGCGCAGCCGCTATGGCGGCGTGCTGTGCGATATCGCGGCTCACCAGTGCGACCAGTTCCTGCATTTCACCGGATCGACCAAGGCCGAGGTGGTGGCATCGCACATCGCGAACTATGCCAATCCGAAGACCCCGGAGCTGGAAGACTTCGGCGAGGTGCTGCTTCGAGGCAATGGCGGTACCGGCTATATCCGCGTCGACTGGTATACGCCCAAGGGCCTCGGTGTGTGGGGCGACGGGCGTCTCACGATCCTCGGCACCGACGGCTATATCGAGCTGCGCAAGTACATCGACATCGCCGGGCGGCCCGGTGGCGACCACCTGTTCCTGGTCGACCAGAACGGCATGCGGCACATCGATTGCCGCGACGAGGTGCTGCCCTATGGCGCGCGGCTGATGGCCGACATACTCGACCGCACCGAAACCGCCATGCCGCAGGCGCATTGCTTCCTTGCGACCGAGCTGGCGCTGAAGGCCGAGGCGATGGCCGTGCGCCTGGGAGGACTGTCATGAAGAGGCGTCTCGCCGTCGCCGTGGTCGGACTAGGCATCGGCCGCAATCATCTCGACGCCTATGCGACACTGCCCGACCTGTACGAGATCAAGGCGGTCTGCGATCTCGACGAGGTCAAGGCCAATGCGGCGGCGGCAAAGTTCGGCGCGGTGGCCGAGACGCGCTTCGACAGCCTCCTGAAAATCGAAGGCCTCGATGTCATCGATCTGTGCACTCCGCCGAATACGCACCGGGCGCTGATCGAGCAGGCACTTGCCGGCGGCTTTCATGTCATCTGCGAAAAGCCGCTGACCGGCTCGCTCGCCGACATCGACGCGATCGGCAAAGTTGCCGCGGTGGCCAGAGGCACGCTGTCGCCGATCTTCCAGTACCGCTTCGGCAACGGCCTGCAGAAGCTCAAGCTGCTTCAGGCCAGGGGCCTGTGCGGCAAGCCGTATCTCACCACCATCGAGACATCGTGGCGGCGCGACCGCGACTACTACGCCACGCCGTGGCGCGGCAAATGGGCGAGCGAGCTCGGCGGCTGCTGCCTGTCGCAAGCCATCCATGCGCACGATATCCTGTCGTACGTCAATGGACCGGTGAAAAGCGTGTTTGCGCGTGTCGCAACTCGCGTCAATCCCATCGAGGTCGAGGATTGCGCCGCCATCTCGGTGGAAATGGCGAACGGATCCCTGGCGACACTGGCGGTCACCCTCGGTGCCGCGGAAGAGCTGTCGCGCCTGCGCTTCATGTTCTCCAACCTGACGGTCGAGAGCCGCAGCACGCACCCCTATCGGCCAGGCGACGACCCGTGGCATTTCAAGGGCATGACGCCGGAGATCGATGCCGAGATCGCAGCGACATTCGATACGTTTCAACCATCGGCCGAGTCCTTCGCCGGACAGTTTGCGCGAATCCACGCCGGCATTGCCGGCACCGCGCCGATGCCGGTCACGCTCGCCGATGCACGTGCCTCACTCGAGTTGATCACGGCAATCTATCATTCGGCGGCGACCGCCACAGCGGTTGAGTTGCCCTTGCCGGCAGATCATCCCCTATATGGCAGGTGGACCCCCGGCGGCTAGCCACGCTCGTTTCGCACGGCGATCAGGGAAAAGCGACGCGATTTTCGAGCTTGCCGGTCGAGAAAAAGCACTCGAGGTTCGCGAATAGCGCCGTCATTTTCTGGCACATTGCGTCGCGTGTTCCGGCCGAGATGTGCGGCGATAGAACGACATTCGGCAGCGCAAGCAGCGGGCTTGCCAGCGCCGGCGGCTCGCGCTCGAAAACGTCGAGCCCGGCCGCGAGCACGTGTCCGGATTTCAGGGCGTCCGCAAGTGCCGCCTCATCGATCAGTCCACCGCGCGCCGTGTTGACGACGATGGCTCCGGGCTTCAATCGCGACAGTGCCGCGTGTCCCACGATCCCGCGGGTCTCGTCCGTCAACGGCACGTGAAGCGTGAGGACGTCGGCTGCCGCCAGCACCTCGTCGAATGTGCCGGCGCACAACCCGAGGGATGACTCCGCCTCCGTCGATAGGCACACCACCGGATCGACGTAGATCCCGGCACAGCCGAAACTCTTGAGCCGCTCCGCAACTGCCTGGCCGATCCTGCCCATGCCGATGTAGCCGATGGTCTTGCCATAAAGCTCCCGCGAGACGCCGCGCAGGGCATTCACGTGCCATCGCCCCTGCCGCAGCTCGACATCGGCAAATGTCAGCCGCTTTGCCGCCGCCAGCATCAGGAGCACGGTATGCTCGGCGACGCCGATCGTCGTGCCCTGCGGCGTGAGGGCCATCGGCAGTCCACGCCTCCTGATCTCCTGCCAATCGGTGGTGTCCTGCCAGCCGACCCCCTGGTGATGGACAACCCGAAGCTTGCCGCCAGCATCGAGGTGGCGTTTCGTCAGTCGTGTTGCCGCGCAGATGACGGCTTCGCAATCGGCAATTCTTCGGCAGCGCTCGTCATCGTCGTCGCGCTCGAGGGTAACGACGTCGAACCTCGGGCCTGCGGCCGCCCGGATCAGCGCGTAGACATCCGCACCGGCGTGGCTGAGGTACAGCACTTTCACAGGCTCGGCAGCCATGGAACCCTCGCTTCAATCTTCGTAGCGCACGCGGGCGGAAGCCAGGACGTCGTCGAGCCAGGCGGGATACTTGGCTCCGGCAGCGACGGCTGCCTCCATCTTGCGCTCCTTCTCGGCGATCGCCGCAAGCTCGGAGCCGACCGTGCCGACGGCACCACGCGACACGACGACGACACCATCGATGTCGCCGACCACAAGATCACCGGGATTGACCAGCACGCCGCCGAGCGTGACCGGGTAGCCGACCTCGCCGGGGCCGTCCTTGAGCGGGGAGTTCGGCGACAGCCCGCGCGCAAAGGTCGGCAGGCCAACTTGATTGATACCCGTGATATCACGCACGACACCGTCGGTTACCGCCGCGACGATGCCGGCGTTGCGTGCCATCCCGAGCAGGATGTCGCCAAGAACGGACGCGGTGTCGGACCCGTCGACTGCGACGACGAGCACGTCGCCGGGCTTCGCAAACTTGAGCGCCGCATAGGGTGCGAGGTTGTCGACCGGGCGTGTTCTGACGGTCAGTGCCGTGCCGACGAACCGGGTTGCCGTCGAAATCGGACGGATCCAATGCGGCAGCGCGCCCCGCCGTCCCTGGGCGTCGACGACCCAACCGGTCGGAGCCGTCTCGAAGGCTGCGCGCTCGGCGGCGGTCGGTCTCGGAAAGTCGCGACGGATCTTGAGTTGAGAGGGCTCGGCCATGACGGTCACCTTGTATGGAGGGCGGGGCGAAGTGCATTTCCAGATGCGTCGAACACATGCGCTGCGGTGAGGTCGGCATAGAGTGGCCGGCGCTCGCCGACCGCAACCGGGATATCGCCACTGATGCGGGCGACCAGCTTGGCATCCATGCCGTCAATCCTGGAGGCGACGAGCGTTTCCGCACCGAGGCGCTCGACCTGCACGGTTTCGGCTTCGAATTTGGCAAGCGTGACGGAGGCGGCACCACTAGCGCTGACGGTTTCCGGACGAATGCCGAACATTACAGCTCGGCCGGGCTCAAGTCCCATCACCCGCTCCGCCGGAATAGTCACGAGCGTTGCCCCGATCTTCAGCCGGCGTCCGTCGCCGCCTTCGGCAACGACCGCCGGCAGCAAATTCATGGGTGGATTGCCGAGAAACGCTGCCACGAAGGTATTGGCCGGGTTGCGGTAGACCTCGAGCGGGGTGCCGACCTGCACCACGCGTCCCTTGTTCATGATGCAGATCCGCGTGCCCATGGTCATCGCCTCGACCTGATCGTGGGTGACGTAGATCATGGTCGCACCGAGCCGGCGATGGAGGGCTGCAATCTCGCCCCGCGTCGAAACCCTGAGGGCCGCGTCGAGGTTGGACAGCGGCTCGTCGAACAAGAACACCTTGGGATCGCGGACAATCGCCCGGCCGAGTGCGACCCGCTGGCGCTGGCCTCCCGACAACGCGTGCGGCTTGCGCTGCAGCAGATCGGCAAGGCCGAGGATGCTCGCGGCGTTCTGCACTCGGCGCTCGATCTCGCCCTTCTCGATTGATCTGCGCCTCAAGCCGAATGCGAGATTGTCCTTGACCGACATATGCGGATAGAGGGCGTAGGACTGGAACACCATCGCGATGTCCCGATCCTTCGCCGGAACATCGTTGACCACCCGCCCATCGATCGACAAGGAGCCCGACGATATCGACTCAAGGCCCGCGATCATCCGCAGCGTCGTGGTCTTGCCGCAACCGGATGGACCCAGCAGGACCATGAACTCGCCGTCGCCGATGTCGAGAGACACGGCCTCGGCAGCCGGTGAATGCATCCGGTCGTAGGTCTTGGTCAGGCCGTCGAGTTTCACGATCGCCATTCTACGCTGCCCTCACTTCACCGCGCCGGCGGTCATGCCCTGGATGAGCTTTTCCGAGAAGAACGCGTACACGACGATCACCGGAATAATCGCGATCATGAGCCCGGTCGCGATCATTCCAATGTCCTCCTGCGTATCGCCGATAAAGCGCTGGATGCCGAGCGGCAGGGTCCGGTTCTCCTCGTCAGTGATCAGCACTACGGCGAATAGGAACTCGTTCCACAGCAGGATGAAATTCAGAATGATCGTCGTCGCGACCGCCGGCAGCGCAATTGGTAGCGATACCCTCCAGAAGATCTCCCAGTCGGAATAGCCGTCCATTCGCGCGGCATCGAACAAGTCGCCCGGGATGCGTGCGAAGAAGCTTTCAAGGATATAGATGGTCAGCGGCAGCTGGATCGCGACGTAGACCAGCGTCAGGCCGAGCTTGGAGTTGTAGAGCCCGTAGCCGACCAGGATCTGGAATAGCGAGATGATCGTAATCTGCGGGGGAAAGATGATTGTTGAGAATAGTACGAAGTAGATCGCGCGGTTCAGGCGAAACCGATAGCGCGCCAGGCAATGGGCGGCCATTGCGCCGACGATGGTCACCACCGCGACTGCGATCACCACCACCTGCAGCGAATTGGCGAAATAGACCGAATAGTTCGAATTGAACCAGGCATCGGAGAACTTGTCCCAGTGCGCCGGGATCGGCGGCCCGAAATGATCGTTATGGATCTCCGTCGTCGTGCGAAGCGACATCATCGCCGCCCACACGAACGGGCCGGCTGCAAACGACGTGTACAGGCAAAGGCCGAGCAGCAGGAGGGATCGCTTCAGAGCATGCATGCTGGACCTCAGTACTCGAGCTTTTCGCGCTGGCGGAAGGCCCAGGTGAGGATCAGCACCGTCGTGAGCACGATGACGAACCAGACGGTCGCGATCGTCGACGGATAGCCGAGATCGAACGTCGTCCACTCGAATGCCCGCTTGTAGACGTAGGTGGAAACCGTCTCCGTCGCCCACAGCGGATTGCCCTTGGTCGTGATCCAGACGAGGTCGAAGATCTTCATCTTGCCAATGAACGAGAGCACGATGAGATTGAGCAGCGTGGCGCGGATCAGCGGAAAAATGACAAACACGAGCTTGCCGCCCCACCCGCAATTGTCGAGATCGGCGGCCTCGATCACGTCGCGCGGAAGCGAGTGCAGCGCGGCCAGCAGAACCACCATGTTGAAGCCGACCCACATCCAGCTCGTCACGAAGATGAGCGCGGGCAGCGCCGTCGCCGGATCGCCGAGCCAGGGGCGGGCGAGAGCGCCGAGGCCGACCGCGCGCAGGGCGACGTTCACCGGACCCCAATCGTTATTGTAGATCCACATCCAGAGGATGCCGACCACGACATATGACATCAGGACCGGCGTGAACCAGGCCACGCGAAAGAACCGCGCACCCGGCACGCGGGCGTAGAGCGCCAGTGCCAGGCAGAGCGCAACAGTGACCTCCACCAGCGGCGAGGTGCAGGCCCACAGGATCGTGTTGCGCACTGCCCGCCAGAAAATCTCGTCGCGCGCCAACTCGGCGTAGTTCGCCAGCCCGATGAACTCCTCGCGACGCGGCAGCACCTTGTGGAAGCTGTTCCACAAGGTGCGGATCGCCGGATAGGCCGTCAGCGCCGTATAGATCGTGAGCGCCGGCAGCAGGAACGCGATCATCGTTCCCCAGGGCCTGCGCAGCCCATCGTCGCGCTGCGGCGCTGTCTTTCCGGTTGCCATTGAAGCCTGCGTCTGTGGAATGGTTGCGGGGGCGGCTCCCGGGTTCGCCCCGGGAGCCGTAGCACCTGCACACTGGCGGAACGCTCAGTAAGCGCCGGCGAGCTGCTTGACCGCGTCCTCGACGGTGATCGTGCCGGCCGGGAAGGCGTTGTTGAGCACCTGAGTGAAGACTTCCTTCGGCTTGCCGCTCATAACCTGGATCGGAATGCCGAAGTGGTATTTGGCGCCCACGTTGGTCGCGGCGATCATCCTGAAATATTCGGCAGCCTGGGCGTTCGTCATTTTCGACGGGTCGCTCTTGATGCCGGTCTGCACCTTCACATTATCGAGCCAGCGGTTGCCGACCTCGGGCGTCAGGAACGAGTTGAAGAAGGCCGTGACTTCCTTGGGAGACTTCGTTGCCGCGTTCGCGACGTAGCTGCCGCCCACGGCGATCGACCGGCATTCGGCGCAGGCCGCTCCAGGCGGCGCCGGGAACTGCATGATCCCGAGCTGGAAGCTGGCCGGCTGCCCGCCCTTGTCGACCGGGTTGAATGCGCGCGACGTGTACCAGCTGCCGACGAGGAACGTCAGCGCGCCCGGGCTGGTGTGAAAATAGCCGTGCGCCTCGGCCAGTTTCAGTGTGGTGAAGGTCGACGGCAGCATGCCGGCCTCGGTCAGCGTACGTATCCACTTCAATGTATCGACGACGCGCGGATCGGACCACGGCAGTTTGCCCGCAAGCAGGCTCGCGTAGTCGGCGACCCCGAGCTTTTTCAACAGGGCCTCATGTGCCAGGTGCGCCCCGGTGAAGGGGCGATCGCCGGCGCCGAGTGCCATCGGGGTCAGGCCCTTGGCCTTCGATTTCTTGACCATGTCGAGGAATGCTTCCGGCGCGAGCTGCAGGTTGGCCGGCAGCGCAACGCCCAGGTCGCTCATTGCTTTCTTGTTGTAGTAGAGCTCGACTGTCCAGGCCTCGAGTGGCAGCCCATAGGGCTTGCCCTTGTAGGTCCACGCCTCCTTCGCCCAGGGCTCGACCTTGGCCCAGTCCAAGCCCGAAAGATCGAGCAGGAAGGCATTGTCCATGTACTCGACCTGGTCGGGCTCGGCGTAGAAGATGTCGGGGGCCTGGCCGGCACGAAGCGCAGTCTTCAGCGCCGCATAAAGCGCGGTCTTCTCGTACCATGTCGCCTTGATCTTGATGCCCGGGTTCTTTGCCTCGAAGTCCGCGATCGCGGCCTCGACGAACTGGCGTTTGGGCAGCTCGGCTGCCCAATGGCTCCAGAAGGTAATCTCCTTTGTCGCCTGGCCAAGGCTGCTGCCGGCCGTGACGCATAGTGCCACTGCCGACGCGGCAAGCGTCGTCATCAGTTTGCGTAGCATGCGTTTCCTCCGCTGAGAGCGCCCGCCGCCGGTGGCGATCAAGGCCTTGTCATGCCGGTCGTCTCCGCGACCTCGGCACGAAACTAGAAGGATGGAAGTTGCCACGTCAACAATATTATTGATAATCTTGCCGACTGAAGCGCCAGTCGTGCTTCGACATGCGATGCGCGCCGAGAGTCTTTGGAGATGCGATGAGTAGGACGGCAATCAGCGAAACCGCAAATTTGGACGAGCAGCGTGAGCCGTCCGCCCACGACGTCGCTCGGGCCCTCGAGTTCGACATCCTCTTTGGCGGTCTGCGTCCGCGCGAACGCCTTGTCGAAGAGCCGCTGATGCAGCGTTTCGGCGCCAAGCGGCATGCCGTGCGGCAGGCGCTGCTCGACCTCGAGCACATTGGCATTGTCGTGCGCTCGCCCAATCGCGGCGCGGCGGTGCGGGATTTCTCGGCGGAGGAGGTCGAGGAGATCACCGAGGTCCGGGAGACGCTGCACCGGCGAGCCGTCCAGCGCATGCGACTGCCGGCGGAGCCCGAGTTGATCACGGCGCTGCAAGCGACCCAGCGCCGCCATGACGCCGCCGTGGCCGCCCGCAATCCGCGCGGGATCGACGACGCCAATGAAGCGTTTCACGCCCAGCTGTTCGGCGCGTGCGGCAACAAGCTGCTTTCCGATGCAATCGGGCATTATGCCTATCTGTCCCGCGCCATGCGGCTGTACCCGCTGGTCGATCCTGCCCTGCTGGAGACGTTGCGCACCGAGCATTGGGCGATGATCGACGCCCTGAAAGCGGGCAATCGGCGGGAGCTGGCAAGACTGGTCGTTGGCCACATCCAGCACTCGAAAAAGATCTATCTACAGGTTCGCGGCAGCAGCGAGCCGTAGGTTCTTGCGCCGACGCTGACTTGGAGATGACCGGTAGTCTCACAGGCCCGGCCTCGAACGCAGCGTATCGGAGATTGCGCAACTCGTCTCCTGATCCGCCCTTCGACGCCGGCCGACTCGCCACGAAGTGTGATTGGCATCGCGATTGTTTCCGGCATTGACCGAGCCACGGTCGGCGTCAATCGATCGGCACCCCCAGGAACTCGGGCTGGGTCTCAGCCCACTTGGCGAACCGCGCGAGTGCCGGGCATTCGGCTGCGCCAATCGTCTGCGCGATTACGCTTTGCGTGAAGCTCCAGGCCACGGCTGCCGTGATATCCGCCTGCATTGGACGTACACCGAACAACCAGGTAGCGCCCTCGCCCATCTCGGAGTTGAGCAGGTGGTACGCGGACAGCAATTGCTTTTGCACGCGGTCGACCCAAGGCTGATGCTGCCGTTCGGCCGGCCGGAGATTGCGCTCGTAGACGATCTGAACCGTCTTTTCGCAAGCCGCCAAGGCCAGCCCGACAATGCGCTGATGGCGTCCGTACCGATTGAGAGGAACGGGTTCCAGTCGGCGATCCTCCGCTACGAGCCGTCCGAGATAGTCGAGTATCAATGTCGACTCCATCAGCACGACCCCGTCGTCGGTCACCAAGGTCGGCGCCTTCACGACCGGATTGATCGCGGCAAAGGTGTCGTAGTCGCGGAAAACCGACACCGGTTCGTGATCAAAGGCCAGTCCCATGTACTTCAATGATATTGCCACGCGCCTGACGTAAGGCGAATCCAGCATCCCAATCAGGCGCATGACTTTGCTTCCTTTCCACTCCTGCACCGCCAATCGCGACTTGTCGCTCTGCTGCGATGTTGCCTTATGCGTTGCCTGCTGGATATGCTGACTCATCGGTGAAATCGCCAATCTGCCGATGAATCCAAACTTGCCAGGACCATACTTGCATGACCTCGCCGGCCGACACTCGACGACAAGGACCTTGCCATTCTCGATGCACTGCAACTCGATGGCCGCATGTCGCTCTCGGAACTTGGGCGGACAATCGGCCTTTCGCAGCCGGCAATGTCGGAGCGCGTCAAACGATTGGAGGACCGTGGGATCATCCTTGGCTATGGCGCTCGGATCAGCTTGCAGGCGCTTGGCCTTAGAATGATGGCAATCATTCGCTTGAAGACAGCGCACGAGCACATCCGCGCCTGCCTCAAGCAGTTTGCGGAACTTCCACATATCATCGAGGTGCACAGAGTTACTGGCGATGACTGCTTCGTCTTGAAGGCCATCGTGCCGGCGCCCGAGGATCTGTCGGTCATCGTTGATGCGATCGGTCGATTTGGAGCGGTTACGACATCCGTGGTGTTGCGAAGCGAGCCAACCAAGCCGATCAGCCGAAAACTTCTGAAGGCAGCAATGCGATGAGCCGATTGCGGGACCGCGTCCGCGAACGAAGCAGGCAGTAGGCCGCTCTCGGCCGCCGGCTTTCGACCGCCGCTCTCATCGTTGAAAGACGTAAGTCCCGGGCGCATCGGTGATTGGCGCGTAGGTGCTGCGCTCGCGCTCCCAGCCTCGGCGGCCGCACCTGCTCCTTCGTCGAGTGTGCGGCCAGCCATCTGACCCACTCGGTCCCACCAGGAGCCCATCTTTGGGGTGGCCAACTCGGCCCATTCCTCCGGTCCCAGGCAAGCGTCGCTTTCTCGTTTCAAGGATACGCGATATCGCCGCCCCGGGCGGCCCGGTTCGCTGACGATGCCGGCATTGTGCCCTCCACTCGTCAGAACAAAGGTGACATCGGTATCGCTGAGATAATGGATCTTGTAGACGGACAGCCACGGCGCCACGTGGTCGCGCTCGGTTCCGACGACGAAGAACGGCGCGCGAATGTTCTGAACCGCGGCGGGGCGACCGTCGACGAGGAAGCGGCCGGCGGCCAGCTCATTGTCGAGATAGAGGCGTTGCAGGTACTCCGCATGCATTCTGTATGGCATGCGCGTCGAATCCGCGTTCCACGCCATCAGATCATTCAAGGGCCTGCGCCGACCCATGAGATAATCGTGGATGTGGCGAGACCAAATCAGATCGTTGGTACGCAGCAGCTGGAACGCACCGGCCATCTGGTCATCGGAGAGATAGCCTCGGTTCCACATCATGCTCTCGAGGAAATGCATTTGACTATCGTCGATGAACAGCGCGAGCTCGCCGGGCTCGGTGAAGTCTGTCTGTGCGGCGAGGAGCGTGACGGTCGCCAGCCGATCATCCCACGCACGCGACATGGCGGCGGCCGCAATCGCAAGGAGCGTTCCGCCCAGGCAATAGCCGGCCGCATGGATTTTCTGGCCTGGCACGATCGCACGAACGGCATCTAGGGCCGCCATCACGCCCAGGCGACGATAATCATCCATGGTGAGATCGCGATCAGCCGCCGTAGGATTGCGCCAGGATATGCAGAACACAGTGAAACCTTGCTCGACCAGATAGCGAACGAGCGAATTACCCGGCGACAGATCAAGAATGTAGTATTTCATGATCCAGGCCGGCACGATCAAGACCGGTTCCGGATGTACCGTCGCTGTCGTTGGCGCATATTGGATGAGCTCGATGAGGTGGTTTCGAAAGATGACCTTGCCCGGGGTCACTGCCACGTCGCGGCCGACAACGAAGCTCTCTGCACCGACGGGCGGCTGCCCCATTGCCATCCGGCTCGAATCCTCGAGCCAGTGCTGGAAGCCCTGGATGAAGTTGATGCCGCCCGCGGCGACAGTCTGCTCGATCACTTCCGGGTTCGTGAAGGGATTGTTGGACGGGGAGAACACGTCGAGGAATTGGCGCGCGGCGAAGGAGACGACCTCCTCATGATGAGGTGTGACGCCCGGGACCTCATGTGTCACATTATGCCACCACTGCTCGTGGAGCAGGAACGCCTGCGCCCAAAAGCAGAATGGAAGCTTGCGCCACGCCTCCGCCGAGAACCGGTCATCGCCCGGCAGGGGCTCGATGCAGTGCGGCGCGCCGGTGCCGTGTGCCGATGCCAGAAGATGCGTCCCGAACCGGCCAGCTTTGTGCACCGCTTTCCAGGCAAGCTCCATGCGCTTGCCCGGTGCTGCCGCGAGGTGGATGAACCAGTCGAAATAGGCGAGCGTAAGCGAGGCCGGAGAAAGCCCACCCGTGACTTGAGCGAGCAGCGCCTCGCGCATCCGGTCGATGGCCCTGAAGGCTTCGAGCCCAATGTCCTCCTCAGCGCGCCGCTCCGGTCCAGCCGCTGGCAATGGTGCTGTCGGCTGCCAAGACGGCGAACGCTCGGCGATTCGATCGGGCGCTTCATGCGCCGGCGTCTGGGTTCTGCTCTTTGCCGTATCCATGGCCAATGTCCGTCTCCATCGGCGGCTAGGAGTGCACTTGGCCGCCGGTTGTGCGCATCAGGCTGGTGAGGCATTGCGCGATGAGGTTCTCCAGCTCGCCCCCACTCGGCTCGATCAGCGGTTCGAGATGGAGGACGTTCCGCAGAATGCCAACTCCCATCAGGAAAGCGGCGATCAGCGCAGCTCGGCGTTGGGCTGGTGGATCGAGATGTCGGGCAAGGCGATCGACCAGTTCGTCCTGCACACAAGTGCGCAAAACGCGGGTGGCTTCGAAACTCGATAGCGATCGGATGATGATGTCCATCGGCTCGATTTCTTCCGACGTCTCACCAAACTCGGTAACGAGCCGCCGCGCAAGGGCGGTAGACAAGTTGCTGGCTTCTCCCTCGGCAAATCGCCGCGCCTGCAGGGCGACCTGGATGGCTTCGGCAAAGAGCTTCTCCTTGGAACCGAAGCAGCGATGCACGTAGGCGACGTCGACGCCGACGTCGCCCGCGATATCGCGAAGTCTCGTCGCCTCGTAAGAATGATGCGAGAACCGGCGCAGGGCCGCCTTCAATATGCGATCGCGCGTCCCGGTCGTTGGCTGTTGCGCGGGATTTCGCGCCATGGCGTCCTCGCACGTTCAATGCAGACCCAACCAAAATGAAGTTTGCCACTTTCAGCAGTCAACAGTCGTTGACCAGGATCAACGCGCCGCGCGAGAGGCTTCGCTTGTTGTTTCAATAATCGGCATTTTCTCTCATGGATGAGCGGTGCCATGATTGATCCGCGCTCTTGAGCTCGAATTGCCTCGGGGTCAGCAAGGCGCTAGTCTGGCGGCAGCGGGAACTGCATGGATTCTCGTCGGGCCCAGCACCATGGAGATCGAGATGGCATTGCGCATCAATGACGAGGCACCCAACTTCACGGCCGAGACGACGGCGGGGCCGATCACATTTCATGACTGGATCGGCGACAGCTGGGCGATCTTCTTTTCCCATCCAAAGGATTTCACCCCCGTCTGTACGACCGAACTTGGCTACATGGCCGGGCTCGCTGGCGAATTTGCCAAGCGGAACACGAAGATCATCGGCATTTCGGTCGATCCGATCGACAGTCACACGAAGTGGAAGCAGGATATCAAGGACGTGACCGGTCACGACGTTTCCTATCCGCTGATTGGCGATCCACAGCTCAAGATCGCCAAGCTCTACGACATGTTGCCCGCGAGCGCGGGAGACAGCTCCGAGGGACGCACGCCCGCGGACAACGCAACAGTGCGCTCGGTGTTTGTGATCGGGCCCGACAAGAAGATCAAACTCTCGCTCACCTACCCGATGACGACTGGGCGGAATTTCGACGAGATCCTGCGCGTCATCGATTCAATGCAACTCACCGCCAAGCACAAAGTGGCGACGCCAGCGCAATGGAAGCCGGGCGACGACGTGATCATCACGGCCGCCGTTTCTGACGACGAGGCCAAGGCCAAGTTCGGTGACTTCAAGAAGGTGAAGCCATATCTGCGAGTCACCAAGCAGCCGAAATAATAACCCCGGGCGGTCCCGCATCGCCGCCCCTTCCGGTTGCGGCCCGCGGTCGCAACCGGCCTATTGCCCCGATCTCCATCTGGCCGGGCTTTGACCGACCAGCGCCTTGAAGGCTCGGCTGAACGAGGCGACGTCTTGATAGCCGACGGCGCTTGCGATTTCTGCCAAGTGTTGGTCGGTCGAGCGTAGACGTTGGCAGGCAATCGTCATGCGCCAGTTCGAGACGTAGGCCATGGCGCTTTGGCCAGTTACTTCGCGAAATCGTGCGGCGAAGCGCGACGGCGACATGGCGATCGTCTGTGCCAGTGCGGCAACCGTCCAAGGTGCGCCTGGATTCCCGTGCAGATGCGCCAGGGCTGCCCCGATCTTCGGATCATCGAGCGCCTTGAACCAGCCCGACGCCATCGCACCCGCGCTCTTTCCGTAGGCGCGGATGGCTTCCGCGAAGAACACCTCGAGCATCCGCGATGCAACGAAACTGGTCGGGCCCTTGGCAACCTCGATGCCAAGCATTGCAACTGCATGATCGAGGAGCGGACTGACATCTGGCCCGGCAGTCTTCACCTTCAGGATTCTAGGAAGTGCCGATAGCAATGGATTGAGCGGGTTACTGCGCAACTGGAACACGCCGCAGATCATCTCGGTCTCGCCGGATGGCCGGGCACTTGATTGCGGCACTCGATTGGCAAGAACATCCGCGAGCGAGACGGCGACGGCACCGGTGCCGAATGACATCCTATGCGCTGCACCACTTGGACAGATTGCGACCTCGTGCGTGCCGATCCGCTCCGGCTTTCCGCCGGCATACTGCAGATCGAACGCGCCGTCGCGCACAAGGTGGAATGGTACGACCCGCACGTCGCGGGCGGCGTTCAGGGCCGGTCGAAGGACGCTCTCATCGGGAATGTCGATAGCCCAAGGCGGCGAGTAGCGCTCGTGCAGTAGCACGCTGGCGCTGATCCTCAGGTCTTCGAGGGCATCGTTGAAGGGCGCGTCCGCAGGCATGCATCAGTCGCTTCTGCAATAATGGCAGTTGCTATCATCATAGAAGCGACCACCTGAAAACACTATTCCTTTCGTCGGGTAGCTGGGCTGGACGCGACGTCGTCAAGCGCAGCGCCCGTCCGAGTCACACCCAATGCCCGAGGGACTACCATGGCCGCCGTTTCACCTGAAATCCTCTACACGACGCTCACCACAGCCTTCACTGGCATCATCTGGATGCCGATCATCGTCAACCGCCTGGCGGAGATGGGGCTTTGGAAGGCGCTCAGCAATCCTGAGCCGGATGTGCGCCCGCACGCCCACTGGGCGTACCGGATGACCCATGCGCATCGTAATGCGATCGAGAACCTGGTGGTGTTCGCGCCTCTGGCTATCATCGTGCACGTTCTCGGGCTCGGGTCTCCCCTGACCGCAGCGGCAGCGGCGACCTTCTTCTTTGCGCGCGTTGCGCACCTGGTCATCTATACCCTCGGCGTCCCGCTGCTTCGCACGATCGCGTTCGCCATCGGCTTCCTGTGCCAGATGGTTCTAGCGGCGCGCGTAATTGGACTGGCCTGATCCAACAGGGCCAATGAAGGCGGTCACATTCTGCTATCTCTTGAGACCGCCACTTTCTGGAAGATCCAGCTGCCTTCCTCGCGTTTCGATACGCGGGGACCATGGCCGAGCATCTGACAGGACTCACTCGTAGCGGAATTCCAGTTCCGGACTGTGCGGCGACAAGGCGCGGTTCAATCACAAGTCGAGATCCAAGAGGTTACGACCGAGTTGTGTCCGATGGAACGCGCGCTGCGATTGGCACGTTTACCTGTCGCCTCGCGCGGTTCGTATCATGACACGCCCGGTCACATCGATGAGTGGCAAGCTCGAGTCAGGCGCGGTAATCGCGACTGACATCCCCGCACGCCTCGACCGGCTTCCGTGGGGCCGCTTTCACACGCTGGTCGTTGCCGCGCTCGGCATCACCTGGATTCTGGATGGACTAGAGGTGACCCTAGTCGGCGCCGTTGCCGGAGCTCTCAAGCAAAGCCCTGTTCTCCGCTTCACCAATATCGACGTCGGCATCGCCAGCAGCGCCTATATCGCGGGAGCAGTCGTGGGCGCACTGTTCTTCGGTTGGCTCACCGACCGGCTCGGCCGCAAGAAGCTATTCTTTGTCACGCTGAGCATCTATCTGGCGGCCACCGCAGCGACCGCCTGCTCCTGGAATCTCTGGAGCTTCGTCTTGTTCCGCTTCATCACCGGCGCGGGCATCGGCGGCGAATACGCGGCCATCAACTCGACGATCCAGGAGCTCATACCGGCGCGCGTCCGCGGCTGGACGGATCTGGCCATAAACGGCAGCTTCTGGCTGGGCGCGGCGATGGGCGCCATCGGATCAATTGTGCTCCTCGATCCGACCCTGCTGCCTGCCGATGTCGGTTGGCGCGTGGCGTTTGCCACCGGTGCGGTCTTGAGCGCATTCATCCTGTTCTTGCGCCTGTGGCTTCCCGAGAGCCCGCGCTGGCTGGTCACTCACGGCCGCTCCGCCGAGGCCCAGGCACTCGTCGCGGCCATCGAAGTCCGATTTCGCCAAGAGGGCCACGTTCTGGAAGCCGGGCCGTTTCCCAAGATCCGGCTCAAAGTGCGCTCCCACACGCCGCTCCGAGAGGTTGCGTCTACGCTCTTGAAGTCACAACGGCGCCGTTCGCTGGTGGGACTGAGCCTCATGGTGTCGCAGGCATTCTTCTACAACGCCATCTTCTTTACCTACGCGCTCATCTTGACGGACTTCTACGGCATCCTTGCCAATCAGGTCGGCTGGTACATCCTGCCTTTTGCCGCGGGAAATTTCCTCGGTCCGGTGCTCATCGGCCGGCTGTTCGATACACTCGGCCGGCGGCCGATGATCACCTTCACCTATGCGATCTCGGGCCTGCTGTTGGCCGCAACCGGCTATCTCTTCGCGGAAGATCTTGTCTCGGTGCGCACGCTGACCGTCGCATGGTCGGTCATCTTCTTCTTCGCGTCCGCAGCGGCGAGCGCCGCCTATCTTACCGTGAGCGAGACCTTTCCGCTGGAGATCCGCGCCCTCGCCATTGCGTTCTTCTATGCGATCGGCACCGGTGTCGGTGGCGTATTCGGCCCCTGGTTGCTGGGGTACCTGATCGAGACCGGCTCGCGCCACAGCGTGTTTGCCGGCTACCTGCTGGGAGCTGTGTTGATGATCGCCGCAGCAGCCGTCGTGGCGCGGTGGGGCGTTGCCGCCGAACGCAAGCCGCTGGAGGCTGTTGCACGACCGTTGGCATCAGCCGACTAACCTTCAACCAACGAGTTGCTCAATCTGCCGCGCCGCGATTTCGGCGCCGAAGCACGTCGCGCTCATGGTCGAGAAGAACGTGCCTCGCCGATCCGCCGTCCTGTCTCGTGCGCCGGCACCTCGGCTTGCCTCACCAAGGTGTGCGTTAGCGGGCGAGCGTGTGGCTCACGACGGTGTCCTCGGGCCCCAGCACGCGCCCGTCCTGCGAACGAAGCTCCAGTCTGCGTACGGGAAGCTTATGCTTCGTGTCGACCAGGAGCACGTGTGGCTCGTCGGGCGCGAAAAAGAAATCTTCCCCCCATTGTCGCAGCGCGACCAGGAGGGGGAAGAGGCCTCGTCCCTTTTCGGTCAACACGTATTCCTGGTACGCGCTGCCGTCGGATGCTGGAACGGTGTCCAGAATGCCGTGATCGACCAGATTGCGCAGCCGCGCCGATAGGATGTTCTTGGCCAGGCCAAGGTTCCTTTGAAACTCGCCGAAGCGGCGCAGTCCATCGAATGCGTCCCGGACGATGAGCAAGGACCACCAGTCGCCGATTGCATCCAGGGGCCTCGCTACCGGGCAGCCGGCATCCTTGTGACTGGTCCGCTTGGCCACTTCGATCTCCCTTTACCGGCTTATGGACACCATCGGGCATCGCACGGCGACGAGTGGGGCCGCATCCGCATCGGCGGCGCGACCGATGCCCGGACACTCCTGCGCGAATTTCGCCGGCAACACCCGTCCGGCAGGAATTGCGCGCCTTTCTAGTTGCAACATAAAACCTACCCTGCTATCGAACAACTGGTTTTATAATGAAACCAGTCGGCCACGTCTCATTCGAGGCGCTCGCCGCCATGGATCGAAGGCTTGGACGCCACAATAGGGGTGGCCGCGCCCTTCCGGTCGCGGTGGCTTTCGGCGCGCGAGGGACGCGTGTCGGCGGCTAGGAACAGAGGAGCACTCAAGATGATCAACCCAGAAGAAACGTTCGATGGCAGCTTCCCGTTCGCACCGCATTTCACCGAGTCCCCGGGCTTCCGCATGCACTATGTCGACGAGGGACCTCGCGATGGCGAAGTCGTGCTCTGCCTTCACGGCGAGCCGACCTGGGCTTACTTGTATCGTCATCTGGTGCCCACACTTGCCCGGACCCATCGGGTGGTCGCTCCCGATCACATGGGTTTCGGAAAAAGCGCGACGCCGCCGGACCGCAGCTATTGGCTGCAGGATCACATCGACAATCTGGAGCGCTTCGTTCTCGCGCTCGATCTGCGCGACATCAGCCTCGTGATGCATGATTTTGGCGGCCCGGTCGGCATGGGGTTGGCGGCCAGACACCCGGACCGCATTCGGCGGGTGATCTCGGCCAACGGCCCCACGCCGTTCGGCCAAGCGGATCTGTTCGAGCGCCTGACGGCGAATATCGCTGTCTCGCCCTGGTTCCAGTGGGTCGTAAAAGCCGAGAAGGAGGGCAGTCTCGAAACGGTGCTGGGTCACCTCGGCTTCAACATCCTGAGCACGCTCAAGCTGAACGGCTTCGAGAACAATGCAGTGATCAGCGACGCGTGGCTGTCGGCTTACGGGGCGCATTTTGCGAGCCCCGCCGACTGTCTCGGAGCCATCGGCTGGGCCAAGGGCCTCGCCATCGGGGCGCACCGCTTCGAGACACCCGACGCGGCGGCGGACCGGGCAATCCGGGCCAAGCCGGCACTCGCCATTTGGGGCGAAGCGGACCGTACGCTTCGGGCGGAGCATTTCCTGCCGCTCTTCGCCGAGCTCTTTCCGTCGGCGCCTATCCATCGGCTGGCGGGGGTTGGCCATTATTGTCTCGAGGATGCACCGGGCGAAGTCGCGTCCCTCGTCACCCACTTCATTCGGCGGACATAGCGGATAGCGGTTCTTCGGGGAGCCGACTGCTCGCCGAGACGCGCCCTTCGGAGCAACTCGGCGAGCGGAAAGCAAGTGCACGCGGGGAACCGATTCTAATATGTCCGAGTGGTTTTACTTCAAAACTCAATGGCCGGGCTGACTTGAGCGCGTAGAGAGCCGTTGTCTTGGATAAATGGGCGCGGGCGGCTCAGGCTGGAAAATTGCAGTTACTGTTCGCTTGCTGGCGGGCGGTTCAGGTTGTCAGACCTGTATGCAGCATACTTGACGGCCCGGGCGGCGGTGCCTACGTTGCCAGCACTTTACGGCCAGATGCTAGCGAGCCCCCATGTCGACGCAGACGCCGAGCATTGCCCACGCCGTCGGGTGCCCGGCCGGCGTCGCCCCGGAATTGAGCGCACGCATCCTCGCTGATCCGGAGATCACGTCGGCGGTACGCATCATCGTGATCGCGGACGCCAGGGTTCTGGCACGCGGCGCCGAGGTCGCCGGCGTTACGCTTGATCTCGTCACAATCGGGCCACACGCCCCGCTGCCGCACACCGACAAGCCGGTCCTGATCGACTTGAAGCACCTCGATCCGACGACGATCCCGGTCGGCGCGCTGTCGAAGCCGTCTGGCGATTTCGCCATTGCGAATTTCCGCAAGGCACTGGCGCTGGCGAATGCCGGCGCGGTCGATGCAGTGACATTCTCGCCCTTCAACAAGGCCTCGATGCGCCTTTCACATCCGGCCTACGAGGACGAGGTCGTGTTCATCAACGAGTTCCTCGGCTTCAAGGGCACGGCGAGCGAGTTCAACATCCTGCCCGGACTCTGGAACGCCCGCGTCACCTCGCACGTGCCGATCTCGGGCGTGGCGCCGCTGATAAAGCGCGACGCCATCCTGCGCAGCCTGCAACTCACCAACGACGCGATGCGGGCCGCCGGCTTCGATCCTCCGCGAATCGGCGTCGCCGGCCTCAATCCGCATGCCGGCGATGGCGGCAACTTCGGCCGCGAGGAAATCGACGAGATCCGCCCGGCCGTCGAGGCGGGGCTTGCCGCCGGCATCATCTGCGACGGGCCGTTCCCGTCCGACACCGTGTTCGTGCGCGCCCGCAAAGGCGAGTTCGACGCCGTCCTGACCATGTATCACGACCAGGGCCAGATCGCGATGAAGCTGATCGGCTTCGAGCAGGGTGTCACCGTGCTCGGCGGCTATCCGTTCCCGGTCGCGACCGCTGCCCACGGCAGCGCGTACGATATCGCCGGCAAGGGCATTGCCAAGGCCGACGCCATGCGCAACGCAATGATAATCGCCACCCGCATGGCCGCTGCCCACCGCGCCGCCGCAGCCTGAATGCCGGAGTAGAGACCATGCCGACGCAGCCGACCAAGCCCTATCGCGGCGTGTTCCCGGTGGTGCCGACGATCTTCGACGATCGCGGCAATCTCGACATTCCCGGCCAGAAGCGTGCAGTCGATTTCATGATCGATGCCGGCTCCGACGGGCTGTGCATCCTGGCCAACTATTCCGAGCAGTTCGTGCTGACCGACGCCGAGCGCGAGCAGTTGACCGATGCGATCCTGGGCCACGTCGCCGGCCGCGCGCCGGTGATCGTGACGACGACGCACCTGGGCTCTGCCATCTGCGCCGAACGCAGCCGCCGCGCCGAGGCCGCCGGCGCCGCCATGGTCATGATCATGCCGCCCTACCACGGCGCCACCATCCGCGTGCCCGAGCCGCGCATCTTCGAGTTCTACAAGATGGTGTCGGACGCGATCTCGATCCCGATCATGATCCAGGATGCTCCTGTCAGCGGCACGCCACTGTCAGCACCGTTCCTGGCCCACATGGCGCGCGAGATCTCCAACGTCGCCTATTTCAAGATCGAGGTGCCGCACGCGGCCGCCAAGCTGCGCGAGTTGATCGCGCTCGGCGGCGACCAGGTGGCCGGCCCCTGGGACGGCGAGGAGGGCATAACGCTGATGGCGGATCTCGATGCCGGCGCCACCGGCACCATGACCAGCGGCGCCTATCCCGACGGCTTCCGCCAGATCATCGATCCGTGGTTCAAGGGCGACCGGAAGGCGGCGATGGCCGCATACAACAAGTGGCTGCCGCTGATCAATCACGAGAACCGGCAGTGCGGCCTCGCCGCCTGCAAGGCGCTGATGAAGGAAGGCGGCATCATCAAGTCAGACACGTTGCGCCATCCGCAATCGCCGCTCGCGCCCGCCGCCCGCGCCGGCCTGATCGAACTGGCCAAGGGCCTCGACTGCCTGGCGCTACGCTGGGGCAAGTGAGCATCACACGCTCGCCTCTGCCGCTCGGCCACGCCGAGCCACGGCACTGAGCACCGGCCAAGCCAGAAAGCCCAGTCCCAGCAGCATCAGCGTGGTCACGAGGCCGTTCGACCAGAAGATGGCGAGCGAGCCCTTCGACATGATCATCGACTGGCGGAAGGCATCCTCGGCCTTGTCGCCGATCACCATGGCGAGCACCAGCGGCGCGATCGGATAGTCGAGCTTCTTGAAGGCATAGCCGACGAAGCCGAAGATCAGCGCCAGCCACAGGTCGAACGGCCGGCCGGCGATGGTGTAGGCGCCGATGAAGCACACCACCACGATCGCCGGGCCGATGATCGCGAACGGGATGCGCAGGATCGAGGCGAATAGAGGCACCGTGGCCAGCACCAGGATCACCGCTACCACGTTGCCGAGGTACATGCTTGCGATCAGGCCCCACACGAAATCGGGCTGCTCGACGAACATCATCGGTCCGGGATTGAGGCCCCAGATCATCAGGCCGCCCAGCATCACGGCGGAGGTCGCCGAACCGGGCAGGCCCAGCGCCAGCATCGGCAGCATTGCGCTGGTGCCGGCGGCGTGATCGGCCGTCTCCGGCGCGACGATGCCGTCGGCCTCGCCGGTGCCGAACTTCGCCCCATTGCGCGAGAAGCGCTTGGCGAGGCCATAACTCATGAAGGATGCCGCGGTCGGACCACCTGGCGTGATTCCCATCCAGCAGCCGACGGCGGCACTGCGCAGCAACGTCACCCAATGGCGCGGCATGGCGAGCGCGGTGCGCAACACATCGCGCGGTGTCGACCCGGGCATGCAGCCCCTGCAGCTTCAGTCCGTCCTCGATCGTCAGCAGCAATTCGCCGATGCCGAACAGACCGATGACCGCGACCAGGAAGCTGACACCCGACAGCAACTCGTCGAAACCGAAGGTCAGGCGCAGGCTGCCGGACATCGTATCCATGCCGATCGCCGCCAGCGCGAAGCCGATGCCGATCGACACCGCCGTCTTGAGCGGCGAGCGCGCCGCCGAGGCCGACGAAACTCGCGAAGGCCAGGAAATAGACCGCGAAGAACTCCGGCGAGCTGAACTTGAGAGCGAACTTGGTCACCCAGCCCGACAGCAGGGTGATCAGGATCACGCCGACCAGCGCACCGAACCCGGCCGAGAGGAAGGCGAGGCTCAGCGCCTCGGTGGCGCGCCCCTTCTGCGCCATCGGATAGCCGTCGAATGTGGTGGCTACGGATGAAGGCTCGCCGGGAATGTTGAACAGGATCGACGTCGTCGAGCCGCCGAACAACGCCCCCCAGTACATGCTGGTGAGCAGGATGATCGCCGCCACCGGATCCATCGCGAAGGTCAGCGGCAGCAGGAGCGACACGCCATTGGGCGCTCCCAGGCCCGGCAGCACGCCGACCAGGATGCCGAGCAGCACGCCGATGATCATCAGCGCCACGTGGTGCCAGGTCAGCGCCACGGAGAAGCCGTGCATGAGGGAGCCGAGGCTGTCCATGGATCTAAGAGCCTGTCCGGGGGATTTTCATGAGATTTCATGGCCTAATGTCGAGTCGATCCGCAAGGAGCAGTCCGCTGGTCGCAAGCCTTGGCTACGGCCAAGGGTTGCGACGCGGCGGGCGACCAAGATTGGGCCACCTCCGGTCGCGCACGTATGGCCCATCTGGTTCGTCGCGCACCTTGCCGATACCAAGGGGTATCGGCTGCGCCGACGCTCCAGCCATCTGGACCAAGCATGCGCGATGAAACTCCATGAAAATCCCCCGGACAGGCTCTAAAGCCCCAATGCCGCCTCGAGCGGCCCCTTGAGCATGCTGACCTTGAACGCGCGCTCGATCACCAGATAGAAGAACACCGGCAGGCCGAGGGCGATGATCGCCGCCTTGCCCCAGTGGTAGCGGTTCTGGATCGCCAGGGTGCCGAGCATGTAGAGCGCGGTGCCGACATAGAGGCCGAGCAACAGGCTCGCGATCACGAACCCCACCATTGGCAGCGCGAAGCCGGCAACGAGCTTCAGCTGCTCACGGGTCACGAACGCGGCCTCGCCCGCTTCGCGCGCGCCCTTCAGCAGCAACGCCGTCAGCGCGTTGCCGACACTGGCGAGCACGATCAGCAGGCCGATCGCGAACGGGAACGTGCCAGGCTGCGGACCGGATGGGCTCCAGCCGATGCCATACTCGCTGGCGCCGATCATGGCCGTGAGCCCGAACAGCGTCGTTAACGTCGCCAAGCCCACCTCGGCCGTCCGACGCGTGATCATGTCATTCTCCGGACGCGATTTGCATCGTTGGTCTTGGCCTAGCCATCGAGTGCCCGACGCGGACCACCACTCTCTCCACTTGCCTTCCCGGAAAGACCGCGACAGCGGGCTTATCCGGGATCGCGTTCAAGGCGTGAGGCACGATCGGCACCAAGCCCATTCCGACGCGACCCCGGGTCTTGGCGCTTCGCTCCTGTGCCCGGGGAGGCAGTTGAGAGAGTGATGACCAAACCAACCGTTAGCATCGCCAGCTACAGCTTATTTGGTAGGGCGCACACGGCACAAGTTTCGGCCGCCCGCACCCCATCACTTCACGATCCAGCCTTCACGCTCGAACACCTCGCGCGAGCTCTTCTCGTCTTTGGCGACGAACGCCTTGAACTCGTCGCCGGCGAGATAGCGTCCGGTCTGGACAGTGCGGGTGATGTATTCCTTCCACTCGTCGCTGTCGCTGACCTTCTTCAGGACGCCGGCATAGAAGGCGACGGCGTCGGCGGGCGCGCCGGCAGGCAGCCATACCGTGCGCGGCATCTGGAACTGGTCGATGGCGATGCCCTCCTCCTTGCAGGTCGGGATATCCTGCCAGCCCTGTGAGGCGGTGACGTTGGCGCCCTTCGGGAGGCGAGCCGGACTGAACACGCACAGCGGCCGCACCTGGCCGGCCTTCCATTGGCCGATGCTCTCGTTCGGATTGTTGGTGTGGCTATCGACATGGCCGCCGGCGAGTTGCGTGCCGACGAGGCCGCCACCTTGGAACGGCACGTAGATGAACTTGGCGCCAGTGACGTGCGACAGCATGCTGGTCAGCGTCTGGTCGGTGTCCTTTGACTGGCTGCCGGCCATCTTGAAGGTCTCAGGCTTGGCCTTCACCGCCGCCAGGTAGTCCTTGCTGGTCTTGTACGGCGCGTCGTCCTTGACCCACAGCAGGAATTCGTCGAGCGCCAAGGCCGCCACCGGCGTCAGGTCGGCGAACTTGTAGCCGAGCTTCGCCACGTACGGCAGCAGGTAGGCGTTGTTGGTTCCGAAGATGACCTTGTGCGGATCGCCGCCCGCGGTCTTGGCGGTGAGGTAGCCCTCGGCGCCACTGCCGCCGCCCTTGTTCACAACCACGATCGGCTGCTCGATCAGCTTGTACTTGGTGATGATCGACTGGATCATGCGGGTAAAGTTGTCGGTGCCACCGCCGGGTGATGAGGTGACGACAAACTCGATCGGCTTCGACGGCTGCCAGGCGTACGCCGGCGCCGCGCAGGCGACAAAACCTGCGAATGCACCGGCAGCGAGTTTGAGCGGCTTCATGGCAGTCTCCTCCAGGGTTCCTCAATGCGGATCGTTTGAGCGGCGTCTTGCGCGCCTAGGTGAGCGTCGGACGAACCGGCGGATGGCTCGAACGAGGCCGTAACACGCGACAGATTGCCATTCAAGTATGCTGTATGCAACATGCAGTGAGCGCGAGAGGGCGCTGACCAGACCGGACCGCCGCCATGAATTATCATTCCCGCTACGCCGCCATCCGCGCGCCGATCGATACTTGCATCGTCGGCGGCGGGGCCTTCGGCCAGAGCTTCCTGGCGCAGGCCCGGTTCATCGCGAAACTGTCGGCCCGCATCGCCGTCGACCTGAGCGCAGATATCGCCGCACGCGCACTGGAAGCCGCCGGCGTGCCGAAATCACAGATCAGGCCGTGTCATTCTGCGGTGGAGGCGAAGGCAGCCTGGGAAGCAGGGCACTGCATCGCCGCCGGCGCGCTCGACGTGGTCATCGGGCTGCCGTTCCGGATGCTGGTCGAAGCAACCGGCCACCCGGAGGCGGCCGCAAGACATGCGCTGACGGCGATCTCGGCTAAACGGCACGTCCTGCTCGTCACCAAGGAGACCGACAGCGTCGCCGGGCCGATGCTGTCCAGATTGGCGCGCCAAGCGGGTGTCGGCGTCACTCCGGTCGATGGCGACCAGCCCAGCTTGCTGATCGATCTCATCACCTGGGGCGAGACGCTCGGCTTTGACATCCTCGCCGCCGGCAAGTCGAGCGAATACGATTTCGCTTTCGATCGTGCCTCGGGCGCGGTGACGAGCAACGGCAAGGAGGCCACTTTGCCTGCCCTCGCCGAGCATTGGCACCCCGGCGCGCGGTCCCTGCGCGAGGTGGCGGCGGCGCGAGCGGCGATTCTCGGCAGTGCCTATCCGCTGAAAGCCGTACCCGACCTGTGCGAGATGACGCTGGTCGCAAACGCCACCGGCTTCGCCGCCGACACGGCGCCCTTCCATGCGCCGGTCGCCCGCATTCCCGAGGTGGCGTCACTGCTGTCGACCTCGCCGCGCGACGGTCTCCTCAGCGGCGGTCGGCGCCTCGACGTGTTCCATCACCTGCGGGCGCCGGAGGAGGCGAGCTTCGCCGGCGGCGTGTTCATCGTCGTGCGTTGCCAGGATCGCGCCAGCTGGCGGATCCTGGCGGAGAAAGGCCATGCCGTCAGCCCCGACGGCGAGACGGCAATGGTCTACCTGCCGCGGCATCTGCTGGGGCTGGAAGCGGCTACCAGTGTGCTCGACATGGCCGGCCTGGGGCTTTCCGGCTATGGCGACGACTATCGTCCGCGCATGGATCTCGTGGCGGTGGCGATCCGCGATCTGCCGGCCGGAACCAGGCTCGACGCCAAGGGCCACCACCACACCATCGACGGCGTCACCGCCGAGATGCGACCGATGCAGCCGCTTTCGGCCGATCGCACGACGCCCTACTACCTCGTCGCCAACCGCATACTGGTCCGCGGCGTCCGCGCCGGCGAAGCCCTTCGCCTGTCGGACCTGGAACTCGACAGCGGCTCGGCCTTGCTCGACTTGCGGCGCAGACAGGACGAGGAATTCGCAGGCGCATGACCTGCCGGCTGGGGCCGGCGCTTGACAAACCCGCACCTGATCCCGGTATGTAGTATGCAGAATGCCGCCAAAGAGCCTCCGGCAAGAACCTTCAGGGAGCGAAATTCGGTGGACACGGGGCGGCAAACTGTCGGCACAACTGCAGGAACAGGCAACGATGGCTGAACGGCCGGACGACAAAGGCACAGATGAAGGCCTGGGCGGCGTGACGCGCATCACGCGCGTTACCTTGCACGACGCCGTATTGAACCAAATCCGCGACATGATCATCGAGGGCACCTTGATGCCAGGCACGCGGATCAACGAAGGCCAGGTCGGCGCCTCGCTCGGCGTCTCGCGAACGCCGCTGCGCGAGGCGATCAAGACGCTGGCCAGCGAGGGCCTGGTCGAGATCGTACCGGCCAAGGGCGCGGTGGTGCGCCGATTCACCGAAAGCGACATCCGCGAGATCCTGGAAGTGCTCAAGGCGCTGGAACAGACGGCGGCGCGGCTCGCCTGCAAATCAGCAACCGATGCCGCGATCAAGAAGATCGCGCAGATGCACAAACGCATGCTGGCGCTATACGAGGCCAAGAATCGGCTCGCCTACTTCAAGCTCAATCAGAGCATCCACACCGCGATCGTGCAGGCGTCGGGCAATTCCGTGCTGGCGCAGACGCACGACACACTGCAGGCGCGCATCAAGCGCATCCGCTTCATCGGCAACGAGACGCCGGATCGCTGGGCCGCCGCCGTCGCCGAGCACGAGGAGATGATCGAGGCGCTCATTGCGCGCGATGCCGAGCGGCTGGCCGAGGTGCTCGGTCGCCATCTCGATAAGACGATGGACCGGGTGCGCGATGCCATCTGAGCCACCAGCTCCGAAGGGCCGCGTGATCGTCGACGCGCACCACCACGTGTGGGATCCGACGCGCAACTATCATCCATGGCTGTGCGACGAGCCGCCGATACCGTTCCGCTATGGCGACTACTCGTCGATCCGGCGCCCCTATCTGCCGGCCGACTATCGCGCCGACGCGGCACCGTGGAAGATCGCCGCCAGCGTCTACGTCGAGACCGAATGGGACCCGGCCGATCCGACCGGCGAGATGGACTATGTCGCAACTCTCATCGCCAGCGATGGCCTGCCGACCGTCGCCGTCGCGCAAGCCTGGCTCGATCGCGACGATGCCGCCCCGGTGCTTCAGTCGCATGCGGCTCGGCCATTCGTCAGAAGTGTTCGCCACAAGCCGCGCGCCAATCCGCGAGCGACCGACAGTTCGCCCGGCGGCATGACCGACGCGAAATGGCGCGCTGGCTTCGCGCGTCTCGCGCCGCTCGGCCTGCGCTTCGATCTTCAGACACCCTGGTGGCACCTGGCGGAAGCCGCTCGACTTGCCGCCGACTTCCCCGATACGCAGATCATCCTGAACCATACCGGCTTGCCTGCCGACCGATCGAGCGACGGCCTCGCCGGCTGGCGCAAGGCGATGATGCAGCTCGCCGATTGCCCTAACGTCGCGGCCAAGATATCGGGCATCGGCCAGCCCGGCGTACCTTGGACGGCCGCGGCCAATCGCGGCATCGTGCTGACCACCATCGAGGCGTTCGGGGTGGAGCGTTGCATGTTTGCCAGCAACTTCCCCGTCGATCGCGTCTGCGCCGACTTCGCGACGATTTTCGGCGGGTTTCAGGCGATCGTCGCCGACTTCACGATGGCCGAGCAGGACGCGCTGTTTGCTGACAACGCCCGCCGCATCTACGCGATCGAGGTGCCCAATGTCTAAGCCCAAGCTCGCCTACATCGGCGTCGGCCTGATGGGCTTGCCCATGGTGCGGCAACTGGCGGGCAAGGGCTATACGATCACCGCCTTCGACATCGTGCCGGAAAGGCGCGCCGCCGCGGCGGATGCCGGCGCGCGCACCGCAGCCTCTGCCGTCGATGCCGTCGTCGGCGCCGACATCGTCATCCTCAACCTGCCGACCACCGAAGCCGTCGAGGATGTAATGTTCGGCAAGGGCGGCGTCGCCAAGGCAATGCGGCCGCCGCAGCGGCTGGTCGATTTCTCCACCATCACCGTCGAAAAGGGCCGGGCATTTGCCAGGCGGCTGCTCGACGAGACTGGCTGCGGCTGGGTCGATGCACCGGTCTCGGGCGGCCCGCCTGCTTCCGGCAGCGGCTCGCTCACCGTCATGGCAGGAGGCCGAACCGATGACATTGACGCCATTCGCCCGTTCATGGCCGACGTGGCGCAGCGCTTCACGCCGATGGGCCCTTCGGGCAGCGGGCTCGTCGCCAAGATGATCAACCAGATGATCGTCGGTTGCGGCCACGCCGTGATGGCCGAGGCGCTGGTGATGGCCGAGACCGCCGGCATAGATGCTGGCCGCATTCCTGAATGCCTCGCCGGCGGCCACGCCGACGGCTCGCTGTTGCAGAAGCTCTATCCACGCATGGCAGCCCGCGATTTCACCCCGCAAGGCTACGCGCGGCAACTACTGAAGGACCTCGAAATGGTCAGCGCCTTTGCCGGCCAGATGAAGTCGCCGATGCCGATGACCGGCGAGGCGCTCAATCTCTATCGGCTGCTGGTCCATCTCGGCCATGCCGAATCCGACACGGCCGCGATCGTGAAGGTGTTCGATCGCTGACGACACGACCGACTGCAATCAACCGGCCCGCCAGAGGCCATCGACCCGGGAGAGACGACCATGCTGAACAGAAGGACTATCTTCGCCACGGCGGCAGCGCTTGCGCTGCTGCCGTTCGCCGGCACCGCTGAAGCGCAGATCAAGCTGCGCTACGCCCACGTCGGCGTCGCCAACGCCCCGCAGACACTCTACGCCGACGAGGTCGCGAAGCTCGTCAAGGAGCGCACCAACGGACGCGTCGAGATCCAGGTATTCGCCAACTCGTCGCTCGGCGGCGTCGGCGAAATGGTCGACGGCATCAAGAGCGGCGCCATCGCCATGGGCCACCACGACTTCGCCTCGCTCGGCAAGATCCTGCCCACCACCGCCGTGTTCAACACGCCGTTCGTCTACCGCGATGCCGAGCATTCGCTGCGGGCGACCGACTCGCGCACCTCGCCGGCGCTGCAGGCGATCAACGCCGAACTGGTGCAAAAGGGCGGCATGCGCATCATCGGCAGCTTCTTCCAGGGGACGCGGCACCTGACTTCGAACGAGAAGGTGCTGGCGCCAAAGGATATGGCGGGCAAGAAATATCGCGGCGTGCCGGTGAAGCTGTGGTCGTCGATGCTCACCGGCATGGGCGCGGTCGCCACGCCGGTCGAGGTCTCCGAACTCGCCACCGCGCTCGCCACCGGACTCGTGCTCGGCCAGGAGAACCCGCTGCCGAACATCTTCAACCTCAAGCTCTATGAGGTGCAGAAGTTCGTCATGCTCACCGGCCACATGCAATCGGTGCTGTCGGTGTTCGTCAATGAGAAGGTGTGGAACACCATTCCCGAGGGCGATCGCAAGATCATCGCGGACACCATGTTCGAGGTCGGCCAGAAGACGCTGCAGTGGGACAAGGACACCTTCGACAAGTACCGCAAGGACCTCGAGGGCAAGGGCATGACCTTCGTCACCGAGAAGGAAGGGCTCGACGTGGAAGCGTTCCGCAAGGCGGTGCTGGCCCAGATCAACAAGGACTTCCCGGAGTGGTCGACCTACATCACCCAGATTCAGGCAGTGAAGTGAGGTCATCCCCTCTCCCCCGCCACTTCGGGGGAGAGGGTTAGGGAGAGGGGCAGCCGCTTGCCCCGAACCCGCCAATTGCTCCGACAGTCGCCGTTTTGCTGCCCCTCACCCACGGCCCTCTCCCCCTGCAAATGCAGCGCAGGGGGGAGAGGGAGAACCTCGCGGATCCTTCCTCATGCGCATTTTTGTCGGCGCGCTTCGTGCGCTCTCCTGCATCTTGCTGTTTCTGCTGGTGGTGACGCCGTTCGCGCAGATCATCATGCGCGGCGTGTTCAACGTGCCGATGGCCGGCGCCGAGGAATGGGCGCGCTACATGCTGATCTGCCTGTGCTTCCTGGCCGGGCCCCTCGTCACCATCGATGGCGGTCAGATCCGCATGGAGGAAATCCAGGCGCTGCTGCCGGAGCACCCGCGCTGGATTCTGCAGCTCGTGATCGAGGCTAGCGGCGTCGCCGTGTTCGGCTTCTTCGCCTACGCCGCGTTCGTGACCATCGCCAACAACATGAACAACCAGACCGCGACACTCGAAATGCCATTCTGGATCTTCATGGCGCCGCTTGCGGCCGGCGCCACGCTTCTTTGCTTGGCGACCGCCTTGTTCTTCCACCACACATGGCGGCGCGGCCGGCCGGAAATCAAGCAGACCACGCTCACGTGAAAGGCGAGACATCATGACCGGCCTTCTTGTCGTTCTTGCCTTTCTCGCGCTGTTCGTGATCGGCTTTCCGGTGGTGCTGGCGATCGCCATTCCCTGCATCGTCTACGTGCTGGCCAACGACCTGCCGCTCGAGCTCGTGGCCCAGCGCACACTCTACGCACTCGACTCGTTCCCACTGGTCGCGGTGCCCGTGTTCCTGTTTGTCGGCAGCGTCATGAACAGCGCCGGCATCTCGAAATACATCTACCAGTTCGCCGACACCGCGGTCGGGCGATTGCCGGGCGGCCTTGCCCAGGTGAACATATTCGGCAGCCTGATCTTTGCCGGCATCTCCGGTTCGGCGCTGGCCGACATCGGCGGCCTCGGCCGCATCGAGATCGATGCCATGAAGCAGAGGGGCTACAGCGCGGCCTTTGCCAGCGCCGTCACCGGTGCCTCGGCGATCGTCGGCCCGATCTTCCCGCCGAGCATTCCGCTGATCATCTACGGTACGGTGACCGGCGTCTCGGTGCTGCAGCTGCTGCTCGGCGGCATCCTGCCGGGACTACTGTGCGTCGTCATGCTCATGACGATGACCGCTTGGCTGGCATCGCGGCGCAACTACCCGCGTTCACCCCGGTGGCCGACGCTTGCCGAGCTGTGGCGCGACATGCTGCCGGCGATTCCGGCGATGCTGGCACCGGTGATCCTGATCGTCGGCATGCTGGCAGGATATTTCACGCCGACGGAGATTGCCTCGGTAACCGTGTTCTACACGCTTGCCGTCAGCTATTTCTACTACCGCGAGCTGACCTGGCAGGGCATGTATGATGCCGCGGTCGAGACCATCCGCTCGTCGTCGGCGATCCTGCTGATCGTGGCGGTGGCCGCTCTGTTCGGCTGGATCCTGTCCGTCGAGCAGGTGCCGCAGATGATGACCGAGTGGATGCTCTCCGTCTCGAAGAACCCCTATGTGCTGCTGCTGATCGTCAACCTGCTGCTGCTGGTGGTCGGCATGTTCCTCGACAGCACGACGGCAATCCTGGTGATCGCGCCGATCATCGCCAAGCCTCTGATCGCAGCTGGTGTCGATCCGCTGCACCTCGGCATGGTGGTGGTATTCAACCTGATGATCGGACTTCTCACGCCGCCGATGGGCCTGGCTCTGTTCCTGGTCGCCGATATCGCCCAGGTGAAGATGAAGGACGTGCTGCGGGAAATGTTGCCGTTCTACCTGCCCCTGGGGGTGACGCTCCTGCTGCTGACCTACGTCCCATGGATAACCACCGTGATTCCACAGATGGTGCTGGGAAAGTGAGGACTCCGCCGGGCGCTGCAATGAACGATGGCGCGGCGGCCCCTTGATCAATCATCAGGCTCGGACACGATCCAGAACGGTTTTTCGCCGCGCTGGACACGCTGAATATTGTCGAACGCATTTCGGAACCGGGCGACGTGGTTGTCCCATGTCGGCCCGGCGAAATGGGCGGTGAGCACGACGTTGTCGAGCTTCAGTAACGGATTATCAGGCGGCGGCGGCTCCTGATCGAACACATCCAGCCCGGCCCCGAAGATCCTGCCCTCGCTCAGCACGCGCGTAAGCGCGGCTTCGTCGATCACGCGTCCGCGGGATGTATTGATGAGAATGGCATTCGGCTTCATCAACGCGAACTCGGCGGCCCCGAGCATATGGTGGGTCGACGCATTCAGCGGGGTATGGAGTGACACGACATCGGACGTGCGAAGCAGCTCGTTGAGGAGCTTGAACCTCACGCCGAGTTGGTCCTCGCCATCTTCGGTCAGCCGCACGATGTCGAAATATTGAATGCGCATGCCGAAGCCACGTGCGATGCGCGCCACCTTCTTGCCAATCGTCCCAAGGCCGATGATGCCGAGCGTCTTGTCGTGGAGCTCGTGCATCCGCGGCGCTGGTCCGTTACCGCGCCAGCGGCCGTTGGCGACGTTGCTGTGTTGCCAGATCACGCGACGGAAAGTCGCCAGCATCAGCATGATGGCGTGTTCCGCGACTGAAATCGCGTTGGCGCCGCCATTGTTCGACACCGGAACCTTGGCTCGCCGGGCAGCTTCGATGTCGACGGCGTCATAACCGGCGCTCAGCAGTTGCACGAGCTCGAGCTTCGGCGCGCCCTTGTAGAAAGCGTCATCCAATTTCACGTTCGGATAGCACACAATGTATGCAGCGGTCGCGACCGCCGTGGCCACATCCGAGCCATCAGGCTTGGTGAGATACAGGTCAAAGCCGGCAGGTGCCATCTGTCTGGCGATATCGGCGATTTCGTCGGATGGCGGAACCAACACGATGCGGGGATGCATATGCTTTCCTCCGGCGATGGCACGCCCACATGGCAAGCGCCTGCGATACGGCCAGCGAACCGACCGACTCCAACTACGATCAGATTGTCACGACGTATGCCGGCTGACGCTTCTGGGATACGTCGACGATGCTCTGCAGCGCCGAGGTTGCAATGTCGTGAAAGCACTCGTCGGTCCAGCACAGGGCATGTGGCGTCAGCACGACGTTGTCCATCTCGATCAGTGGATTGTCGATGGGCGTCGGCTCCTGCTCGAACACATCGAGACCGGCACCAGCAATGGTCTTGGCTTTCAATGCGGAAACCAGTGCCGCTTCGTTGACGATCGGTCCTCGCGCCATGTTGATGAGATGCGCATCCCGCTTCATTCGTGCAAGCTGCTCGGCGCCGATCAGATGGCGCGTTTCATTGGTTAGCTGACAGCAGACAACTACAAAGTCGGACTCCGACAACAGCCGGTCCAGGGTCACGTGCTCGCAGCCAAGCTCGCCGATTGCCATCGCGTCCGCGTAAGGGTCGGCCGCCAGCATTCGGTTGAAGAACGGTCTTGCGACCCGCATGATTTCCTGGCCGATTCCGCCGGCCCCAACGAGACCAATGGTCCGGCTGGTGAGACCCTGGCCCATATGATCGTTGCGGGCATCCCAGCGGCCCTTGCGGACCAGGCGATCCTTCTGGAACAGCCGGCCGGCGAGGGCGAAGATCATCGTCAACGTCGCGACCGCCACCGGCCGCCGCACCGCCATGGGCGTGTTGGTCAACACGATGCCGTGTGCCCGAAGCGCTTCGACATCGACGGAATCGAAGCCGACGCCATTGCGCGCGACGATTTTCAACCGGCAGTCCGGGCGTTCGACGGACTTCCGCGTGACCCTCGCCAGGTTGATGTGGAGCGCGTCGTAGCGCGCCGCCATGTCGGCAGTGATCTCCGGCACCAGCTCGGGCGTGTACTCCCAGGCGATGTCGGGGTTGGCATCGAGGACCTTGAGCGCCGCCGCTCCGAAGATCGGCTCGCCGGATGCATTCAACAGGTCGCGTGAGATCCCCACTTTGAACATCATATCCACTCCCGCAGCGCCGCCAGGATTGCATCGATGCTACGCCGCCGGTTACCCGGCATCGATCCGATAGAATTTCAGGGCATTGCCGCTGAATAGCCGGCGCCGCTCATCCAGCGCCAGATCGGCGACGGATTTCTTGAAGCATGAGTAGATGTAGTCCCAGCTGCCCTTGAGGCCGTCGACGGGTATGTTCGACGCGAACATGCATCGGCCGACGCCGAAAATACTGATCGCATCGCGGATGATCGGCTTGTTGGCAGCAAGCGTCCACGGCTCGCCAAGCACGGTGAGCCCCGAGATCTTGCAGTGGACATTGCCGCACGCGGCCAGCGCCTCCATGCCCTGCCGCCAGATCGCGAGAGCCTCGACTGAGCGGTCCAGCGGATAGCCGGTGTGGTTGAGCGCGATCCTGAGCTGCGGATACTCGTGGGCGACTTCGGCGGCTTCGGCCAGATGCCACCACGGCACGCGCAGATCCCACGACAGGTCATGCTTCTCCAGCAGGGCGAGGCCCCGCCGCCACTTCGGATCCTGCAGGCTGCGCGGCTGGCCCTGCACGCTGTCGGTCGGCCCACGGGAGATGATCGGCTTGGTCCGGATGCCACGCACCAGCGGGAACGCCTTCTGGCGCACGATGATCTCCTCGCTCTCGGGCGTATCGACCCAGGCGTGCGCCACGATCGCGTTCGGCATGCCATGGTTCGCGGCGATCCCGGTCAGCCACTGCGTTTCTTCGACCTGCCGGCTGCGATCGCACTCGGCCTCGACATGCACGGTTGCGATCACGTTGTGCAAAGCCGTATCGCGACGATACTCCGGCGGCAGGTAGGTGCGCCGGAATGCCGAGTTGTCGCCTTGGTAGGCATGCTCGCCGCTGGTCATCCACGGATAGGCAAGGTCGCCCTCCAAGTCCCAGAGGTGATGATGGGCATCGACGATCGGCAGGTCGTCGTAGAGATCAGAGTTCATCTCGCGCTCGCCTGCGCCTCGACCATCGCTGTCAGATTGCCGCCTCGGTCTTCGCGTCGAAGAACCGGAGGCCGGCTGGATTGATGCCGAGGCGGATCTTCTCCTGCGGCTTCACCCGGACGGTCGGCTCGACGCTGGCAACCATGGCGCCGCCGCCGGCCTTCAAATCGAGGATGATTTCGGAGCCAAGCTGCTCGGCGACCTCCACCACCGCCTCGAACGACAGTTCCGCCGGATCGTTGCCATTGGCCATGTGCAAGTCTTCCGGCCGGATGCCGAGCGTCGCGGGCTTGCCCTTGTGCGCACCGATTCGGGCCGCGATCGGGTCCGGCACGCGAATTCTCATCGTCGAATTGGTGGCGTAGAACTTGCCCCCGACCTCCTCGATCGACGTGTCGGCGAAGTTCATCGCCGGCGATCCAATGAACCCTGCAACGTATTTGTTGGCCGGGTAGTTGTAGAGCTCCAGCGGCTCGCCGACCTGCTGGATCAGCCCGTCCTTCATTACGACGACGCGGTCGCCCAGCGTCATCGCCTCGACCTGGTCGTGGGTGACGTAGATCGACGTGGTGGCCAGCCGCTGGTGCAGCTTCTTGATCTCGACGCGCATCTGCACGCGCAGCTTGGCATCGAGGTTGGATAGCGGCTCATCGAACAGGAACACCTGCGGATTGCGGACGATGGCGCGCCCGAGGGCCACGCGTTGACGCTGACCACCTGACAGCATCCGCGGTTTGCGGTTGAGATGATCCTTGATGTCGAGGATATCGGCGGCGTTGTTGACGCGCTTCGCGATCTCAGCCTTGTCGAACTTGCGCATTTTTAGGCCGAAGGCCATGTTGTCGTAGACGCTCATGTGCGGATAGAGCGCGTAGTTCTGGAATACCATGGCGATGTCGCGATCCATCGGCGGCAGCTCATTGACGACCTGGGGCCCGATCAGGATTTGCCCCTCCGTGATGGCTTCGAGCCCCGCAACCATGCGCAGCGTCGTCGTCTTGCCGCAGCCGGACGGCCCGACGAGCACAACGAACTCCTTGTCCTTGATCTCGAGCGATACGCCCTTGACGGCGTGGAAGTCGGCGTAGTGCTTGTGGATTTCGCGGATCGATACGTTGGCCATTCGATTACCCTTTGACGGAGCCGGTCAGGCCCGAGACATAGTGCTCGACGAAGAACGAATAGGCGATTGCAACCGGGATGGAGCCGAGCAACGCTCCGGCCATCAGCGGTCCCCAGAAGAATACGTCGCCACGGATCAGCTCGGAGACGACACCGACCGGCACCGTCTTCTGCTCCGGGCTCGAGAGGAACACGAGGGCGTAGATGAACTCGTTCCAGGACAGCGTGAAGGCGAAGATCATCGCCGACAGGATCCCGGGCACCGCCACCGGGATGATGATGTAGAGCATCGCCTGCCAGCGCGAGGCGCCGTCGATCCTCGCGCACTCTTCGAGCTCCTTCGGGATTGCCTTGAAGTAGCCCATCATCAGCCAGGTGCAGAACGGAATTAGGAAGGTCGGATAGGTCAGGATCAGCGACCACGGGGTGTCACCGAGCTGGTAGTTGCGGATGATCTCGGAGAGCGGAATGAACAACAGCGTCTGCGGCACGAGGTAGGTGACGAAGATCATCGTGCCGAGCGTGGCCGCAAACCTGAAATTGAGGCGGGATAGCGCATAGCCGGCGAGCACCCCGCAGAACAGCGAGATCGCGGTCGAGGCGACGGCGATGAACATGGTGTTCCACATCCAGATCACGAATGTGGTCTCGCCGAAGAGATACTTGAGATGCGCGGTGGTCGGGTTCCACGTCCAGAATGGCGTGTAGTTCGCAGCCCGCCAAGGGCGATAGAGCTCGCCGTCGGGCCGGAACGTGGTGATGATCATCCAGTAGAACGGGAACAGCAGGAAGATCAGGAACACCGCCAGAGGGATGCGGAAGTATACCCACCGTCGCCAGGTTGCGCCCTCGATCATCAGCGGGTCTCCACGCGACGGATGTAGATCAGCTGGAAAATCACGATCAGGAACAGGATCGGGAACATGGCGAGCGACACCGCCGCGCCCTGGCTGAGAAGTCCCGTGCCGACGCCCAGCTGATAAGCGTAGGTTGCGAAAAGGTGTGTCGCGTTGGCCGGGCCGCCGCCGGTAAGCACGAACACGATCTGGAAGTCGGCGAACGTCTGAATCACCGAGAACAGCACGACGACCATCGTCACCGGCAGCAGCAGCGGCCAGGTGATGTAGATGAAGCGCTGCCACGGCCTGGCGCCATCGATGGCTGCGGCTTCGGCCAGATCGGGACTGATGGTCTGCAGTCCGGCCATCAGCGAGATGGCGAAGAACGGCACGCCGCGCCAGATATTGACGATGATGATCGACAGCATGGCGAGGTCGCCGTCGCCGAGCCAGTTGATCGCTCCGGAGATGGCGCCGAGTTTGTAGAGCATCCAGTTGATGACGCTGAACGTCGGGTCGAACATCCACTTCCAGGCAAAGCAAGCGAGCACGGTCGGCACGATGAAGGGCAACAGGATGAACGCGCGCGTGAACGCCTTGAACCTGAAATTGCGGTTGAGCAGCAGCGCCAGCCAGAGCCCGAGCACCAGTTTGAAGATCGTAGTGACGATCGTGTAGAGGAACGTGTTGTAGACGACGGCATGGAATATCGGGTCGACCGCAAGACGCGCGAAATTCTCGAATCCCACAAAGGCGCCCGGCACGCCGACGCGGCTGTTCGTCACTGAAAGCAGAATGCCGCGGACGAACGGATAGGCGATGAACAGGCCGAGCAGGGCCAGAGTCGGCAGCAGGAGCAGAACCGCGAGATTGGTTTCATTCTCGAGCGGACGCCGTCGCGGCTTGGCGATGATCAGGCCGTCGGTGGCCCTGGTATCGAGTGTGACTGCCATTAAGGCATTCCTCTTGCGCTCATGAGCCGCGCGTGCGCTCCGCACCGCGCTCAATCGGTGAGTGGAGGAGCACCCGGGGCGGTCAAGCCCCAGGCGCTTTCGTCGTCACGGCACTCATTCAAGCGCTTTACGCGCCGTAGATTGACTTGAGCTGGCCTTCGCAGGCCTTCACGGCATCCTCGGCCGATTGGCCCTTGATGGCCGCCGCCATCATATTGCCGAGCAGGTACTTGGTCAGCACCTCGGCTGCCTTGGCGTTCGGCTCGCCGGGATAGCCCGGCGTCTGCCCGAGTTTGCCGGCGACCGCGAACGGTGCCATTACCGGGTTCTGCGACCACAAGGCGTGGCTCTCCCAACTCGTGGTCGCGGGCGTGTAGAAACCCTGGCCGGTCGTGAACCACTGGTCATAGTTGCCCTTGGCGTGGATGAATTTCAGGAATTCCTTCGCCGCCTTCTCGTTCTTCGTGTACTTCGGCATCACATGCGAGGTGAACGTGTGGAAGCCGAACTGGCCTTTCGGGCCAGCAGGCAGCGGCGCGTGCAGGCAGTCGTCCTTGAGCGGCTTGCCGTCGGCCGACTTGTACTGATCGGGTTTGCGCAGCAACTCGATGTAGATTGAGGCGCCGTTCAGCGTCGAGGAGATGGTGCCGGCGAGGTAGGCGCGGTTGTTGGAGGCGTCGTCCCAGGCGAGGCCGCCCTCATCCATCGAGTCCTTCCAGAAGCCGACCATGTACTTGACCGCCTCTACCGCGGCGGGTGTGTTGATCGCTACCTTGCCCTTGTCGTCGACTTCGGTCACGCCGTGCGACCACAGGAATGGATAGACGAACGTCGGCGGGTCGCCAAACGACTGGCCTAGCGATTGACCGATCGGGTAACCCTTGGCTTTGAGCTTCTTGCCGGCCTCGCGGTATTGATCCCAGGTCTTCGGGAACTCGTTGTAGCCGACCTCTGCGAACCACGACTTGCGATAGACGTTGAGCGCGCCGATGATTGCCATCGGCATCGAGAAATACTTGCCGCCGGACGAGCAGTTGCCGGTGGCGAGCTTGTAGAACCCACTCTGCTCCTTGCCGACCGCTTCCGCGACGTCCGACAGATCGACCAGGCTCGCCTGATAGAGGTGAGGATGGTTGTTGAACAGCATGATCAGGTCGGGGCCGGCACCGGACTGGATCGAAGAGGTGATGCGAGGCTGAAGGTCGTTGCCGTTGACAGTCTCGTACTTGAGCTTGATGCCGAGTGCCTTCTCCGCCTCGGGCCCAAGCTTCTTGCGGATCAACTCATCGCATGCAGGAACAAAGTCGTTCCATCGCAACCAGTGGACCTCGCTCACCTGCGCAAATGCAGGCGCCTTGCCAGTGGCCAGAATGGCCGCCATGCCACCGGTGGTCTTCAGAAACTTGCGTCTGTGGATCTTGGTCATGTGCTCCCTCCTTGGGATTTTTTTGGGTAGCCGTTTCCAATTTCAGCAGCGTGGCTCTTCCGGCCCGTTGACCAACCAGGGACTTCGCCTGATCGGTGACGCTTGGTTCAATGTATACATTGGAAAACCAGAATTCCATCCAGATTTGTGGATCGATGATCGAAGGTTTTGTCGGGCTTGGCACATGGCGAAGCCATCGAGGCGGCCGGCGGCGTTCGGAGCGAGGCTTAGCTGCCGTTGACACGACCGATCCAAGTACGTTGCGCCGCTGGAAAATCTCAGCGCCGGCACGCACCATTGCCGGCGCAACCGCGCCAAGTCGAGCGCGGCGCGCCGCCGCTCAACGTGCCCGCAGGGCGCCTCGTCGCGGTAGCGCTCGAACAGCACAAATTTTCGGCAATGGGCCATGTGTGGACGGCTCCGGGTTGTCAAGGATCTTAAGCACGTTGCAGCGGTGGTCGGTGCAGCCATGTGTCCGGCCTTTGAATGCGGCACGGACGGCCGCTGGCCATAATGCCTTCCGCGGATCAGGTCCCGGTCAATTTCTCGCATTCGAAGATGCGGTGGCCCATGTGGGTTGTCCTGATCACGGGTTCGACCCGTCTGCATTACGTGCTGTCGGCCCTCTCCAACCGTTCGCTCACGCCGTCGCCAGCGCGATCCCGCTCCTCATTGCCAAGCCATTCTGCTGGCCTCACCAAGCGCCGATGCGGCTTGCATGATCTCGCCTATCGTGCCAGCGCAATCGGCTCGCGGTAGGTCTCGCCATTCGCCATCACTGCCCATGCCATGCGCGCGAGCTTGTTCGCCAGCGCAATTGCCGCCACCTTTGCTGGCCGGCGCTCGAGCAGGCTCGTAAGCCAAGGCCGATGCTTGGTGCCCTGCTTCTGCGCATACCGGATCACGGCGAGCGCACCGGCGCAGAATAATGAGCGCAGATATCGATCGCCGGCTTTCGTGATACTGCCGAGCTTTTCTTTGCCGCCGCTCGATTTCTGTTTCGGCACCAGGCCCACCCAGGCGGAGAAGTCACGTCCCGACTTGAAGGCCTTCGGATCTGCAACGCTGGCGACCAGCGCGGTTGCGAGCGCCGGCCCAACACCGGGTATCGCATCAAGGCGCCGGCAGGTCTCGTTTGTGCGGTTCCAGCCGGTGAGACGCTTGTCGAGGATGGCGATCTGCTGACTGAGGGCATCGAGCTGGATCGCCAGGGCGTAAAGGCAAGTGCGCGCCAATGCAGGGAGCCGGTCGTCCTTCAGATCCTTGATGACGGCGATGAGCTCGGCGACCCCTTCCCGCCCCTTCGGCGCGACGATGCCGAACTCGGCCATGTGGGCGCGCGTCGCATTCACAACGGCTGTCAGCTGGCGGACGAAGAGATGCCGTGTGCGATGGAGCACCATGCCAGCTTGCTCGTCGGGTGACTTGACCGGCACGAAACGCATCGACGGCCGCTGCACCGCCTCGCAGATCGCCTCGGCATCGGCGGCGTCGTTCTTCTGGCGCTTCACGGAGGCCTTGACGTACTTCGGCGGCATCAGCTTGACGTTGTGGCCGAGCGCGCCGATCTCGCGGGCCCAGTGATGCGATGTCGCGCAGGCCTCGATGCCGACGACGCAGGACTTGAGCTTCTCGAAGAACGTGAGCACACGACCCCGCTTCACCTGCTGGCGAAAGACGATCCGGCCATCGGCTGCGATGCCGTGCACCTGGAAGACGTTCTTCGCGATGTCGAGGCCGATCGTGGCTGGCGTGTCCATGCTGTGCTCCTCCAAATCATGGGTCGCCTTATCGGCAACCACATCCGTGGCGCTCTCGCGCCGGGTGGAGGAGCCGTCCACAGCATCAGATCCGGATTGACGTCGAAGGCTTCGCAGCCTGGTTCGGCGCGTGAAAGTCCGGCGTGCCGCGTCGTCAGAGCCGGATTTGCCTCCACGTGACCGGTGAGATCGGCGGGTCCATTCCCTCTCGGGTTGCATTGCTTGCGCATTGCAGCCCGCGGGGGTTCCTTGTCAGCGCTATTCGCGCCCAGCGAGATCAGCTTCGCCGCACCCTGCTCCACGCCGAGAGCTTGGGCGCCATCGGGCCGCGGTGCCGGCCACGTGTTTGTCCGCCGGGTCCGGCGAGTGGCCGGGCGATCGAGCGGGACCTCTGGGAGGCACCATCGCCAATGGCGAGGATCGGCAGCAGAAAGTACTTCGTCGCGCGTCACAGCCGCAGCCTTCGGACCGCACTGACTGCCGGATAGCCATGCCTCCTAATGTCAAGGCAAATGGAACTATTCCTGTAACTCTCTCTAAACCAATGGCAAGGTTAATCGTTGGTGACAATTCATAATGCAGCAAATACTTATATCGATCTAAATCGAGGATGCCATCATGATGGTTAAATCAAGTCACCACGGCTTGCTTGATCGGGTTCAACTCCAACCGCTCTTGATCAAGCACGGAATTAAGGCCGTACCCGTCGGCAAGCACAGCGTCAGGGTGAGCCGGAATGGCCGCTTTCTCGGGCTTTGGCAGGAGATGCTTGGATCCATCGCTTGGTGCCCTGCCGACCCGGCCATGCCCCGGCGACACGTGTTGACTGCGGATGAGGCAATCCGCCAGTTAAGCCACGACTTGCAGATAACCTGCTGAATGAGAAACCCAAAGGATCGAAGTCCTCGACGGATTGCGCCGGTATCGCTCCCACGGAGTGGGAAGTGACCAAGAACTGGCAGGCCATCGAGCCTGCGCGATGGGAAGAGCCGCAACTCCAGCTGATGATCGAGGCGACTTGGTGTTTCGTGCTATTGGTGGCCGGCCGTATGGTCCCGGCCTGTCGTTTCACGCGGCTGCATGCTGGCTCAGCGACGAGGAACGCTCGGTCTGAGCCTGGTCGCCCGACGGCAAGGCGGGGATTGCCGAAGCCAGCCATGCCGCTCACCCGTAAACAGATTGTGCAGCCCGGCCCTGCTGGCAGATTCGAACAGGCAATCGACTGGTGAAGGCGGCCGGCGCCGGATTCACCTGCGGGAAAGGTCGGCATCGGACACTGGCCGGATACCTTGCCTGGTGATAGCGTCCGCCAGCCAGGTTTTAGTTCGGGCATCGGATGCCGCGGCCAGGGTTCTTGCCTCACAAACGTACGTGCTCGGCGCAACTGATAGTCACTGAAGGCTCGCAACATGACACGAACGATCGAGGCTGCCGCTTCCACGAGCGAGTCCGCCGTGAGGAGCCCCCTTCTTGCCACCGCTCCCCAACGCACAACGCAACTGGCATTGGTCGCGAGCGCCGCACTTGCCATGCTGTCGGCAGCCGCCGGCGCCGCGGATCCGCCTAAACCTGCTGCGCCGCCGGCAGTCCTCGTCCAGCCTGCCAAAATGATGGCACTCGACCGGCAATTCGAATTCATCGGCCGTGTCGAGGCGCAGGAGAAGGTCGAGCTCAGGGCGCGGGTCAAAGGCTTCCTCGGTCCGCGTCGGTTCACTGAAGGCGATTTGGTCAAAAAGAACCAGATACTGTTCACCATCGAGCGCGAACCCTTCGAAGCCGTGGTCGCGCAGAGGAAGGCCCAGCTCGCAAGCGCCAACGCCACCTTTGATTTCGCCAAGCAGCAACTGGATCGAGCCCAGGAGCTATTCCAGTCCAACTCGAGCGCGATTTCGAAAACGACGATTGACCAACGCATCTCCGAAGAGCAGCGCGCCAACGCCGGTGTCCTGGAGGCGCAGGCGGCGCTCACCGACGCCGAAATCAACCTGTCCTACACCGAGATCAAATCGCCGATCGACGGCCGCGTTGGCCGGTCGGCCGTATCTCCGGGAAATCTGGTCAGCCCCGAGACCGGAGTGCTGGCAACTGTCGTCGCGGAGGACCCTGTCTATGTCCTGTTTCCTGTGACGCAACGCGAGCTGCTTGACTATCGCCGAAGAACGGGCGGCTCCACGAAGCTGTCGATCCAGGTGAAGCTGGCTGATGGCAGCATCTACGACCAGATGGGCCGGATCGACTTTCTCGACGTCCAGGTCGACCCGCGGACCGATGGTCAGATTGTCCGCGCAACGATGCCGAACCCGAACAAGATCCTGACCGATGGACAGACAATCCGCGTCGTGCTCGCCGAAGCGTCCTCCGAGAAGGGCATCGTCATACCCCGGGCCGCCGTCGTCATTGACCAGACCGGTCCCTATGTATTGATCGTGAACGCCAAGAACGCCATTGAACAGCGCCGATTGAAGCTCGGGCCGGAGAAGGGCGGATCGGTGGCCGTCATCGGGGGACTTGCCGAGAACGACATGGTCGTTGTGCAAGGGCATCAGCGCGTTCGGCCCGGCGTGACAGTCTCCACCCAGATGGCAACGTCTCCGACCACGAGCACCGTGGGCAAGTCCCCATGATCTCCTCGGTATTCATTCGCCGTCCGCGACTTGCGATCGTGATCTCGCTGGTCATCACGATTGCCGGCCTCATTGCGCTCAAGGCGCTGCCGGTGGCGCAGTTTCCCGAGATCGTGCCGCCGCAGGTTCAGGTCACGGCGACGTATCCTGGTGCCGCCGCCGCCGTCGTCGAGCAAAGCGTCGCACAGGTCATCGAGGCGCAGGTGAACGGCGTCGAACGCATGATCTACATGAAGTCGACGTCCGGCGGCGACGGCAGCTACTCGCTCAACGTCAGCTTCACGGTTGGCTCCGATCCCGATCTCAACACGGTCAACGTGATGAACCGGGTCAATCAGGCGCTATCCCAGCTGCCGCCGGAGGTGCAGCGCATCGGCGTGACGGTCAAGAAGAAGTCGTCGGCGCTTCTCCAAGTCATTGCCTTCTACTCACCGAACGACACCCGCGACGCGCTGTTCCTCTCGAACTACGCGACCATCAACGTGCTCGACACGCTTGCCCGCGTTCCCGGCGTCGGCCAGGCGTCGCTGTTCGGCGCGCTCGACTACTCGATGCGGATTTGGCTCAACCTCGACCGCATGAGCAGCCTGGAGATCACGCCCAACGACGTCATCGCCGCGATCAATTCACAGAACGCCCAGGCGGCCGTCGGACGCGTCGGCGCGGCCCCTCTCGTGGACGAGACGGCATTCCAGCTCAACATCACCACGCAAGGCCGCCTCACCTCAGCCGAGGAGTTCGAGAATATCCTCGTGCGAACGCTGCGTGACGGCAGCATGGTGCGCATCAAGGACATCGCGCGCGTCGAGCTTGGCTCCAAGTTGAGCGACGCTTTCGGCCGCTTCAACGGCAAGCCGGCTGCCGGCATCCAGATCTACCAGTCGCCTGGCGCCAACGCGATGGCCGTGGCAGAAGGCGTCCGAAAGGCCTTGAAGGATCTCGAGCCGCGCCTGCCCGAGAACGTCGCCTACAAGGTGATGTATGACACGACACAGTTCGTCGAGGCGACGATCGAGAGCGTCAAGCACACGCTGATCGAGGCGTTCGTGCTGGTGGCGATCGTAGTCTTCATCTTCCTCGGAAATCTGCGTGCCACGATGGTTCCGATCGTCGCCGTCCCGGTCGCCTTGATCGGAACGTTCGCGGTGATGCTGGCGCTCGGGTTCTCGCTCAATACGATCTCGCTCCTGGCCCTGGTGCTGGCCATCGGCATCGTGGTGGACGACGCGATCGTCGTCACCGAGGCCGTCGAGCATGTGCTCGAGCATGAGCCCAATCTGACGCCGGCCGAGGCGACGGAGAAGGCAATGGGCCAGATCACGGGTCCGATCATTGCCATTACACTCGTGCTGCTGTCGGTATTCGTGCCGACCGCCTTCATCCCCGGCATCACGGGCCAGCTCTACAAGCAATTCGCGGTGGCTGTCTCCGTCTCCATGGTGATATCGGCCATCAATGCACTGACGCTGTCGCCTGCGCTGTGCTCCCTCGTGCTCAAACACCGTGGCAAGCCGACCGGCTTGATCGCCAAGCTGCAGGACGGCATCGACAAGAGCCGCGACGGCTACGTGACACTCGTGGCGCCGCTGGTACGGCGTGTCCTGATCACGCTGGGACTCGTTGCCTTCTTCGCTTTGAGTGCCGGCGGCCTCGCCAAGATCGTACCGACCGGCTTCCTTCCCGAGGAAGATCAGGGTGCGTTCATGGCAGAGATCCAGCTGCCGGACGCCGCATCATTGAAGCGCACGGCCGCCGTTGTCGATGATGTCGAGCAGAAAATCATCGGTCGCCCGTGGATGCAGGACATCTTCACGGTCACGGGCTACAGCCTGCTCGACGGCCTCGCGCTGCCAAACAAGGCGCTGGCGGTCGTCGGCCTCAAGCCGTTCGCGGAGCGCAAGGATCCCTCCCTGTCGGTCTTTTCCGCAATCAAGGAGTTGCGCGCTGAATTCCAGAGCAACGCGGCGGCGGTAGTCGTCCCGTTCAACCTGCCTCCGATCATCGGCCTTGGCACGGGCTCCGGCTTCGAGTTCCAGCTGCAAAGTCTCGCGGGCGCCAGTCCTGAGGACTTGTCGAGCGTCGCGCGCGGTCTGATGATCGCTGCGAACAGCGACAAGCGGCTTGCCGGCGTGTTCACCACCTACAGCGCGGCCACGCCTCAGATCTATCTCAACATCGACCGCGAGCGCGCAGAGACACTCGGCATTCCGGTCTCCGATATCTTCTCCGCGCTGCAAACCGCCATGGGCGGAAGCTACGTCAACGACTTCAACCTGTTCGGCCGCACATGGCAGGTCAAGGTGCAGGCAGATGCCGCCGACCGCATGTCGGCCGAGGACATCTTCCGGGTCAGACTGAGATCGCCCAGCGGACAGTTTGTGCCACTGCGTGCGGTAGCCGACATCGAGCTCGTCACCGCGCCGGCCTCGATCATCCGCTACAATAATCTGCGATCCGTGACACTGAACGGCGGCCCTGCTCCCGGGTACTCCAGCGGCGAAGCGATCGCTGCAATGGAAGAGGTCGCCAAGGCGACCATGGCCCCAGGCTTCGGCTTCGAGTGGACCGGTACCGCCCTGCAGGAGAAGGCGGCGGCCGGACAGACGGGCTCGATCCTCGCGCTCGCCGTGCTGTTCGCCTATCTCTTCCTGGTTGCACTCTATGAAAGCTGGACCATACCGGTCGGCGTGCTCGCCTCGGTCGTCGTCGGACTGTTCGGCGCCATGCTGGCGCTGAAGGTCTCGGGGCTCGACAACAACGTCTTCGCCCAGATCGGCATTGTCGTGCTGATCGCGCTCGCCGCCAAGAACGCCATCCTCATCGTCGAGTTTGCAATGGAGCAGCGGCGTGACGGCCGGAGCATCGTCGATGCTGCGATCGAAGGCGCCAAGCTGCGCTTCCGCGCCGTGATGATGACGTCCTTTGCGTTCATCCTGGGCCTCATCCCGCTGGTCATCGCGACCGGGGCCGGCCAGGCGACGCAGCGCGCCGTCGGTACCGCAGTGTTTGGCGGCATGCTGGCCGCGAGTTTCATCGGCATCTTCGTGATCCCCGGACTCTACGTCGTGGCTCAGTCGCTGCGCGAGTGGGTGAAGAGCAAGGCCGGCGGGGTCACCGGCATAGCGCGAAGGCTGGTGACCAGCGCACCCTCCGACGCGGCCGAGAAAGCTCGTTCCTGATCGCAGGCCGACCACGGCTTGCCGTAAGAAGCGATTGATCGAACGGATTGAGCACTTGATCGGTCACCCGCGCGACGTGACCCGCACGCGCCCGGTTGAGTAGCTCGCTATCGCAATTAGTCGGTCGTCTTCTTCGATAAGCGCCGACACCGTCCGGCCGGCGAATTGCAGCTGGAAGAATAAATTTATATAACCAATGTTACCTGCTTATACATTTGCGCTATTAACTTATATACTTTTGGAAATGTTTAATGCATATGAACACTTGTGATTTCCAAGCGCTCACGTTCAACCATGAATAGTTGTACGGTCTATGCACGCGAATGGATATTTTCCAATTGCGGTGCAATGCCCACGCGTCTCAGAATGGAGATGAAGGTTGATGAAGATATTGAAGGCTACGGTTTGGAAATCGGGTTTACTAATGGCAGAGGGCTTCTGGGAGTGGTGGTTTATCAGCGGAAGATGTTGGCGTCGGCCAAGGTAGTGGTGATATGTTGGTCCGGTTTCTCTGACTACGTTCCCGCTCCCAGCACCACGCAGAAGATATGCCCCTTGCTGAACATAAATCCAGGCTTCGGTGCACAGACATGGGACTGAAGATCGGGTGACGGCGTCTTGATGATCTTGTCCTGCGTAACGGCAGTCCACTCCCCATCGACCTCGACCTCCACAATGCCGTTTTCAACCCGCGCCTGCGTTGGCCGGCAGTCCCGATTGCTACAGCACGACATACCGGTGATTGGCTGTCTGAGCGTGAGATACCAGTGGTGCAGCTCAGCATGGCCAACGCCGTGATTGCCGTGCAGATCATCCGCCAGCAACCGATTCCCGGCCAAAGCAAATACGCAAAGCAATTGGATGCAAACTAGCATGAGACTTCTAGTGGCCCGAGGCAGCATGGTGCACCCGTTCAAGTTTGATTATTGAACAGAACCCATCTGCGACAAGTATAATTGCCATCGCCTTATGAGGGAACGACTATTATCGCCCCACCGACGCAGCACGTCTTGCTGGCATCTCGAGCATCTGCGACCGCTGCAGTGCGCATGATCGTCAACAAGAACCATGCGCGGGCATCAGGTAATCGTGGCGGGGCGACGTTCTGCAGATAGCACCGCGATCCGCGATCGTTGCCGCTCGATTCTTCGTATGGCCAGTTGATTGCAGCGCTTGCGCCTCAATCAGGTAGCAAGACGACGATGCATCGCCTCGCTCCAGCCCATTGTCATGACTCGGAAGAACCAATTGCCACGCGCTTTGAGCGACTGGTAGGCGGCTTTGACATCAAGCAACATCGTGATGCGACGACCCTTGAACCGCAACTCACCAAACTCGTGTGTCGCCACAGGCTTGAAGCCGATGATGCGCGTGTGGAAGCCGAGTGGACTGTGGGGGTCATTCTCGAAGACGTCGGTGACAAGGCTGGAGCAGCCGCGAGCAACGATCTCGCGCGTCGCCGCCCGCATGAGGCTTAGCACCACCCCGACGCCGCTGCGCCGCTCGGGCACGACCGCGAACCGCCCGATCTCGGCAATCCGAGCGGTCTTGATCAGATCCGCAAGCTGCAAGTCGGCGTCGATCGGCTGCAGGCCATATTTCAGATACTGCTCGGTCGGCGGGTCGTAGAGCACGCGAAGCACGCCGACTGGGCGCTCATTCTTGATTGCGAGGAACCATGAGACGTCGTTGCGTTGTAGATCGCACGCCGGGAACATGGGATCCACATCGAGGACCCACGCTTTCTCGTTCAGATAGGTGGCCCTCAAGACCGCGAGCACCTTCTCGCGGTCAGCCTCCGTTTCAACGCGCCGTGCCCGCGTGAATCTCATGCGCTTCATGAACTGCCTCCCGTCCTTCGTGTTGCCAGGACTTCCCAGATAGAACCGCGATCGCGGTCATCACCTCGGCATGCCAGGCCCGAACGTCGGCGAGACTGACCAATTGGCCTCTTGTGGCAGGCGGCTGTAGCGGCGGGCCGATCTCGATCTCAATTGGACTGCCATCGGGAACGGCCGCCCCTTTCGGCACAGTCGGAAACCTCAGGCCGGCTGGGACGACCGGTACTCCCGTCTCGAGTGCGAGACGCGCCGCTCCCATTCGGCCGCGCAGCAACCGCAACGGGTCTCGATTGACCGTGCCTTCCGGAAAGATGCCAATCGAGCGCCCGGCAAGAAGATGCCTGCGCGCTTGCTCAATCGGCGAAAGGACGTCGCGAAATAGCGGTTTGAAGATATTGAGAAAGCGTGGCCGAGCGGACTTGCGCATCACCGTGATTACGCCCGCACGCCGGTAAATCAGATCCACGCCTGGGATCATGCGGAAGTTCCAGTCTGCGAGGAAATGGATCCGCTGGCCGGATCTGCACATGATGAGCAATGCCGGCAGCAGAAGCGCCTCCTGGCGCGAGCTGTGATTGAGCGCGATAATGAACGGGTCGCGACTTGGCTGGATGTGATCGAGGCCGCTGATCGTCGTGAGCTTGGATCGGGCGATGAGTGCCACGCTGCGCAAGAGCGTGCGATCGAGCAATGAAACCTTGGGCAAGGGCCTCGTCAGGATCTCCCGCGCTGTCGGGGGCTCGATCCAGTCGCCTGGTGGTTCCGAAGACACGAGGACTTGCTCGAGCGCACCAGGGAACATCACCGCATCTCCTTTGCAACGCCGTTCTCAATGGTTGCGCCGTTCCAGCTCCAAATTCCCCGGTGTTCCTCTCCGTGTCGCGTCTTGCGAGCCTGAGGTGCTTGCCACTGCAACAGCTGCAGTTCACCGGACCACGTTTCGGCGATCGCGGTGCAGTTGCGCACCCAGTCGCCACAATTCATGTATCTGACCCCATCGATGACGCGATCGGCGGCAAAATGCGTGTGGCCGCAAATGACGCCGTCGAATTCGCGGCGTCGGGCTTCCGCGGCAAGCTTGACCTCGATCTCGTCGACGCCGGCGACCGAGCGCTGGACGCGCTGCCACATCCGGGCAGGAAAGGTCTGCCTGCGCCGTGACCGGCGGCCAGTCCGCATGAGCGGCCCGGCCAATGCGCCGACCCGTTCTCGAAGTGCGCTCGCTGCGCGCGCAATGCCGCTGGCTCTTTCCAGCAACTCGTCCTGCTCGTGACCATGCACGACCAAGAACCTTTCACCATTCACTGTCTGGTGCAGCCATTCACGGCGAATTTCGAGCCGGTGGAAACGCAGATCGAGAAACCGCGCGAAGCCATCGTCGTGATTTCCGGGAATTATGACTACGCGCGATCCGCCGAGCATGGTGCGGAAGAGCTTGTGCATGACCTCGGTGTGCTTCGCAGTCCACACCGCGCCTGCCGCGAGGCTCCAGAAATCGAAGACGTCGCCGACGAGAAAGATCGTCTCAGCGCGACAACCGTCAAGAAAATCCGACAGGCTGCGCACGTCGCAACGGAACGAGCCAAGATGAAGGTCCGAAATGAAGACCGCCCGGTAGGGTCTGCCCAGTGCCGCGTTGCTCATGGGTCGCTCCACGCCGCTTTCGCCGACGTCGACACATGAGCTTGATTCTCTTATCAGACGTGTGACTAGGCGGTGGGCGGCCACGACGACATTGCGACGAGCATCGATCTGTTCACCTGGGCTCCGGATGGACGGATCCAGTCGAATGGGCAAGTCCAAAACCCGGCGCCGCCGACCTGAAGTGGTTGCCACATTCGACCTCGAAGTGGACCTCGCTCCGACCAGTGCTTCCGTGCAAGGGTATCTTGTCAAACCTGGGTATGCCGCCTCTCGGCGACTGATCATGCCGGTCCTGCAAGGGCCGCAACGGCGATATGTACTTGATGGAGCTAGGACGCCAGATGAAGACGATCCGCGTTACCTGTGCCCACGACTGCCCATGCATGTGCTCGCTGCTGGCGCAGGTCGACAACGGCAAGCTGATCAAGGTTTCCGGTGATCCGGAGCAGCCGTTCACAGCCGGCTTCGCATGCGCCAAGGTCAACCGTGACGCCGAGATCGTCCACTCACCAGACCGAATAGTGACGCCGCAGCGCCGGACCGGGCCCAAAGGATCAGGACAGTTCGCTCCCATTGGCTGGAACGAGGCGCTTGACGAGATCGAGACGCGCTGGAAGGCGATCTTCGCGGCGGACGGGCCGCTGGCGCTGCTCGGCTACGCCTACAGCTCCCACCAGGGCCAGATCAACCGCCATCTTCCCAACGGACTTTTCCACGCGATGGGCACGAGCCGACTGCAGGCGGGGACGGTGTGCGACACGTGCGCCGATGTCGCGTGGGAGATGACGCTCGGCCCCGTCGGCTGCGTCGACCCGGATTCCATTGCGGAGTCTGATCTCATCGTCGTCTGGGGCTGCGATCTCAAGGCCGTCAACGTCCATCTGTGGCAGAAGGCCGAGCAGCGCCAGAGGAAGGGCGTGAAGATCATCGTCATCGATCCGTACAGGAACCGTACCGCGCTAAGCGCAGACTGGCATATTCCGATCAAGATCGGGACGGACGCCGCGCTGGCCATTGGCATCGTCCATATCCTCGTTCGCGATGGCAAATGCGACGAGGACTACATTGCCGCCAACACGCTCGGCTTCGAGCAGTGGAAAAGCGAGATCGTCTCCAGGTTCCCGCCGGCGCGCGTGGCCGAGATCACCGGCCTTACCATCGAGGATGTCGAGCGGCTCGCGGCCATGTACGGCGCCACGAAGAAATCGTTCCTGCGGATCGGCTGGGGCATGACCCGCTTGGCGCGCGGCGGCCAGGCGATGCGGGCGGTCGCAACGCTCCCGGCGGTGACCGGCGCGTACGGACAGCGGGGCGGCGGCGCCATGTCAGTTACCGCAGCGTCGATGGACTTCAACTTCGCGCCGGTTCGCAAGCCGTCGGGCCCTGAGCAGACACGCCTCGTCAATCACAGCCGGCTCGGCGAGGCGCTGCTGACCCTGAAAGACCCGCCGCTGAGGGCGCTGTTCATCAGCTCGAACAATCCGGCCGTCACCTGTCCTGATACACGCAAGGTCAGACATGGTCTTTCACGCGAGGACCTCTTCACCGTCGTGCACGACCCAATGCTCACCGATACGGCGCGCTACGCCGATATCGTGCTGCCGGCGACGACCTACCTCGAGACCTCGGACTTCTATCGTGCCTATGGCACCTACTACATGCAGTTCGCACCGGCAGCTTTACCGCCCCAGGGCGAGGCGTGGTCGAACATGCGGCTTGCCCAGGAGCTGGCGCGCCGCATGGGCATCAAGGACGAGATCTTCCGGCTGACGCCGGAACAGATCCTCCCAAAGTTCTTCGAGGGCGCAAAGGGCGCGGTCGCGAAAATCGACCCGAAGCGCCTGCTCGATCATCGTGCGATCAAGGCGGCTCCGGAGAGCGAGGGACAGGAATTCCGCACCAAATCCGGTAAGCTCGAGATCTATTCGACGGATCTGGAGGCGATGGGTCTGCCGCCAATGCCGATCTGGGAGCCCGATCCGCAGGAGGTGCTCGATGCCGGCAAGTGGCCCCTGAGGCTCTTGACGACGCCGGGATACTTCCAGTCGCATACCGCGTTCTCGGCCAACGCATTCCTGCGAAAGCGTGAAGGCGAGCCATGCTGCGTCCTGCACCCGAACGATGCCGCTCGCCGTGGCCTGTCGGCTGGCAGCAAGGTGCGCCTCTTCAACGAGCGCGGCGAGGTCGGGCTGATCCTCAGGGTAAGCGATGAGATCCGTGAAGGTGTCATTCTGGTACCCGGTCAACGACCGGAGGCAGAGGCGGTGTCCGGCACCGTCAATAACCTATGCTCCGATCGACTGACGGACATAGGTGGTGGCGCGATATACCAAAGCACATTCCTGGACGTCGAAGCGTGGGAGAAATCGCCAACGCTCGCCGCGGCCGAGTAGTCGCACTGGAGGGAGCATGCCCATCGGCGAGTTCTCGTCGCTGTCATCCTCCGTTGCTGCGGTCGTCTCGACTGCCTATAGCGCTCGCGATTTGGCACACGCGTCGCGCGGGCAACGCCGCTCCTCCGGGGCAATTACGTGTACGCAATTACTTGTTGAACAGGGCGGTGAGAGAAAATGTGGAGGCAACAACGACAGGAGGCTTTTCGGCGATCTGCGTGTACGGCTCATCGATGTAGACGTTGAGCCCTGTAGCACGCAATTCCTTGATCAATGAAGCGACATAGGCCCAACCCTTTGGCTCCAATCCAATGCAAGCCTCAGACATTTCTCCCTTCAAGCGCACATGAATGGCAATATTTCCTCGCGCCAGGATGGCAGCGGTTTGCCGAGGGCTAAACCGGTCCCTGTTCCATAGTTTTCTCAAATAGACTACCCGCAACACTCCGCTTCGTTCTTGGTCCCCAGCTGACCCGTCGATCCTTCTCTGCTGCGAAGGAGTATTCCCCTGGCGGCAAGGGACCAGCGGCTCTTGCGGCAAGGCAGTCCGGGTCGGGGTTGTTTCTGCAGACGTCTTTGCCGGAGATCCCCCAGGCGATCGTGCGGCCATTGACCTGCGGGTCGTCGGCAATGACAAATAGGCGCCCGGTGCTTATCGTGTAACCGAGGCGGAAGCTGCGCACGGATGCGGGCACCTCGTGAACGACATCCTCGTAAGGATTGCAGATTTCGCCGCCGGTCAACTTTCTTTCATATCCATTGAGATGAATGGTGACGTAGTCGACGCCTGGGCCACAATCCCACTGCGGTAGACCCTTCTTGGCTGTGAGAGCGACTGCCGGCGCCGGCTGTTCAGGCGGCGGTTTGGGCGCGGCCGCGATGGTCGGCCGCTTCGGGACCGAGAGTGTCATGCCCCAGCTCGAGGGAAGGACTTCCGGCGAACGTCTGATCTGTTCGCATTTTTCCGACAATTTGGGGCGCTGGATTTGAGTTGCGGCGAGCCGCCTTGCAGCAGAACCGCTGGCTCCCTGCTGCATGTAGGCTTGTACGAGAGCGTGCTGAACATCGATCTGTTCTTGCGATAGTTCAAATATGCAGTTCTCGTAGATCTCATCGCCGACTGCACTGAAAATCTCGGCGATTTGGCCTGCGGCCGCTGCCGTTCCCGCGTCGGTTTTTGTCAATTGCTCGGCCAGGCCATAATCCGACGGCAACAACAAAAGGCTCGTCACCGATGCGAGCACCGTCTTCCTAAGTCTTTCCGTGCACGTAGTTTGAGGCACTCTATCCCCTAAACCCGGTTTGCCGTGGTGACCGGCGTGACCACCATCCGAGGTGCGCGACGGCGCGGTATGTGATCTCGGGACCCAAATAGTGATTCGTCGGAGATTCGTACCGCATGAGTCGGGGCGAGAGAAAGGCTTTGCGAGCGTGTTCCCTTGGCCTTTCAATGAATCGCTGCTTCCTCGCTTATCTCGACTTGTATGCAAAGGCCCGCCCTGTGAACGGTTTCGGTTGCCGGCGTGCTCGAATGCCGGCCCCGGCGAGCCCCGCCGCCTGGCGAGATGTTCGTGTGCCGTCGTGAAGATCGCATCGAAGAAGCTGGCCAAGCCCTCGGGAAAACTTGCTCTCGAAGTGGGCGTAGAGGGTACGCTTCGATGTCCTCGCGTCATCCGAGGCATCCGGAAGCGCGTGTTTGTGACGCCGATGATCGGAAGCGCTATGCCGCCATCGGTCACATCGGTCGCGACATCCTCTGTTGCTCAACCCGGGCTTTCACGGGAGGTGCTCTTCGAGCGCTGAAGCTGGTGGTAGACGCCGAGGCGATCGGCAATCTGCCAATGGCCGGTCAGCTTCTCGTCATCATTGAAATAATACATTGTCGCGCCGGACATGGTGAGCGGCCGGCCCGCGCGTCTCTATCCGGCGAAGCGATGCCAACCCATCTTCCTGCGAGAGCTAGTCGACAAGCCTCCCAATCAAAGACTCAATCATCAAGGCACTTGCATCTCGGATGTGCTCTGCCGGCTCGCCATGCAGGAAAAGAGTGAGAACGCCATTCGACGCGGCCCAAATCGTACGCGTTGCCGTATCAACATCCGTCCTAAGCCGCCGCTCCGAGGCTAGTCGCTCGATGATCGACCTCAGGAGATCGTAACCGCCCTTGCTCACGGTCGGATCGGTCCTCGCGGTCTCGACCATCAGGCGGAATTGATTGGGATGCGCTAGCGCGAAGCCGATCCAGCCGTTCCAACCCCGCTTCAGGTCCACGACCGCATCACGGCTCGGTCGCACCGAGCGCTTCGCCTTCAAGAACTCATCGACCACCCGCAGCACCACGGCTCGCTGCAATCCGTCCTTGTCCGTGAAGTGATGATAGAGGGTCGGCGGTGTGATTTTCGCGCGATCGCAAATCGCTCTCGTCGTGAGCGCAGACACGCCCTCCCGGTCGAGCAGTTCGAGCGCCGCGTTCAAGATGCGCTCCGCGGTTTCCATCGTCTTTCCAATTGACTCTATAGCGCCGCTATACGACACTATAACGATGATATAGAAGCCGCTGGCTGCATACAATCCATGCGAGCGAGGGAACTGGCTGTGCGTGCGCTTGCCACCGTCACGATGCTTAATGTTCTCATCTCTCTAGGGTTCTCTGTCGCCGGCTTGGTGCGACCCGAAGCCATACTACCGGCAGGCGTGGCGGTGACTGGAGCAGCAACGACATTCGCCCTTTACGCTTGCGTCAGATCCTCGGTGCTTGCTGGCTTGGTCATCACAACCGTGATGACGCGGGACGTGTCAGGACTCCGGCTGCTTGGCCGCTTTGCGGCATTGGTGCAGCTCCTCGACGCAGGTGTCGGCGTCTATCAGCAGGATCCGAGCAAAATCATCGGCCCACTTGTCCTTGCCGTACTACAGGCGTGGGTGCTTCGGCGGAACACCGGCAGCCATCGAGCCGCTTAGCTTGCGGGGAAGGCAAGCTGGATCCTGCCCTTCAACTCTTCGAACTCAGGACGTCTGTGGTTCAACAGCATGGCGACTGCTTTGCGGATCGGCTTCAAGTCGAAGTCGGCGCTGACCTTGTCATCTTCGGGCAAATCGGCGCGCACCTTGTCTATGCCGAACAGTGCGCGGGTCAGCCGCGGATGCATGATGCGTCCGATGAGATCGTCGGCCGCTTCGGCGGCAGCCTTCGGCCCCAACTTCAGCCGCTCGCGCAAGAAGCCGGCGAGACGCTCGTGTGCTGTCGTGAAGATCGCATCGTAGAAACTGGCCGAGCCCTCGGGGAAACGCTCAGCCTCGGAGATGGCGAGGCGGTACATGCGGATGGCAGCCGTCCATAGCCTGAGCTCCATGAACCGGCCACAGAACTGCACGAGCGCCTCGCTCGTGTCCTCCGCGTAGTCGGCGGGCGACCGCAGTTTGCCGAGGTAGAGCCCGCGTATGAGGTCGATGACGGCGAGGTAGAGCTTCTCCTTGCTCTCGAAGTGGGCGTAGAGGGTGCGCTTCGATGTCTTGGCGCGCTCCGCGATGACGTCCATCGACGCACGCTCGAAGCCGACCTCCAGGAATACGTCTTTCGCCGTGAACAGTATGTGCTCGCTGAGCTCGTCGCCGCGTCGCCCCATGGTCGTTGATCTCCGTGACGAAAATAAACGGTACCGTAGAGTTTACTTATGGTGTACGGTACGGTATCGTTTACTTGGTTTCGGTTCAAACACAAGAGGGCATCATGATCGTCGTCACCACGCCAACAGGCAACATCGGACAGAACGTCCTGCGCGGGCTCTTGCAGTCGAACGAGACTGTGCGCGTCATCACTCGCGACCCTTTGCGACTGATGCCCGAGGCCGCTCAGCCGGGTTGAGGTTGTGGAGGGCTCGCTGGACGACATCGACGTGCTGCAGAAAGCCTTCGCCGGAGCCGAAACACTCTTCTGGTGCGTGCCGCAGAGCAACACGGCGACCGACGTGCGCGAGTACTACCTGCATTTCGCGCGCCCGGCCTGCGAGGCAATTCGCGCACAAGGTGTGAAGCGGGTGGTCGCCGTGTCGAGCGGCGGCCGTGGCCGCGCCCGTAACGCTGGGCCGATCTCGGCGCTCCACGCCATGGAAGCCATGATCGAGGACACAGGCGTCGCCTTCCGCGCCCTTCGCAACGGCAGTTTCATGGAGAATCTGCTGTGGCAGGTCGAACCCATCAAGCGCCAGGGCGTGTTCTTCTATCCGCTTGGCGGCGACGTGAAGAAGCCGACCTGCGCGGCCCGGGACATTGCCGCAAGCGCCGTGCGCCTGCTGCGCGATCGCTCCTGGACCGGCCAAGGCGGACGCCGGCGTGCACGGGCCGGAGGACCTCTCCTTCAACGAAATCGCGCGCATCATGACCGAGGTACTGGGCAAACCGGTTCGCTTCCAGCAGGTGCCGGGGCCAGGTTACAAGGCGTCGCTCATGCAGCACGGCTCCAGCGAGGCCTTCGCCCAAAGCCTCGTCGACATGTTTACCGAGGTTGGCCAAGGCCTCTACGCGGCCGAGCCTCGCACGCCCGAGACGTCGACGCCGACCACGTTCCGGCGGTGGTGCGATGAGGTGCTGCGGCCGGCGTTGGCGGCGTCATGAATAAAGATGGGCTAGGAACCGCGGGACCGGAGCAGAACCGCTCCATAGCGCAACGCGGCAGCAGCCATCAGGCCGCCGAGCTGCCGCGGCGCCAACGAAACAAGGTCCGGTTGCGGTCAATGACCGCCGAAGACCCGAAGTGAAGCGCACTACCAGCGCGAGATCCGGCTGATCTTGGTGCCCTCGAGGGTCAAATTATACATCAGGCCCTTGCCGTCGAAGATGAAGCCAACGACAGGATTGACGATCCGATCGGTGTCGACTGATCCGCCGACTCCGACGGTGATCAGGGCCACCGATCCGTCGACGCCGACTTTCCAGCCATCCGTTCGGCTGAACCGCATCAGGGCGTCGTCGGTCATGAAAAGGATAACGACGGATCGTGCTTGCGCGCCGAGCTGAAAGCCGATCGATCCCGACACGCAGTTGTAGTACCCGGCCGTTCTGGTGCGGACGAGCAGCGCCCCCTCGCCGTATTCCCCGCCGATGCCGATCCCGGCCTTGATGATCGTTGGAAAGACCAGGACCCCGGCGGCTCTTCTGAACAGTGCGCGCGAGCCGCGAACGCGCCAAAAAAGTGAATTGAGCGTGGCATCGACACTGCCATCGATGCGGGTCGACGCGCCGGCCCCGGTGCACACCAGCTCACCTGCCGCAAGCGTGGAAAACAAAGCGAACGACAATGCCGATCGCCGATCGATCATGCGCATGGTATCCCCCCAGCCGCTGCAAAAAGCAGTCGACACGATCCCCGCCAGCGCGTGACAGCTAAGCGTCGCTAGCAACGCGGTATGGCGACAATCGGGCACTCCCGTATCCGGCACCCAGGCCCCACGCCTTGCAGATTTTCACGGCGGCGCATCGACCCTGAGCGGCTATTGCGGCGCACCGCATCACGGCAGCGAAGGTCACCAAGCCGGACTGGCACTTCACGACGCGCCCAGAGCTTGCCAACGTGGGCTCTGATTGCGCAGCGCCCAACCCGGCAGATGATTTCGAATCATCGAACTTGCGCGAGTGGGCCAGTCCCACCTAGTTTTGCGTGCAAGGAACCGAAGCAGCCGATGCCAAAGTGGCACCGCACTGTTCCAGGATTCGGAGCCACAAGTCTGACTGAGCCCGCCAATTCCGTTCTCGACATCCAGGACCTGCGCGTCCATTTCGCCGTGCCCGAAGGTACGCTGCGCGCCGTCGACGGGGTCAGCTACACTGTGGAGCACGGCCGCACTCTCGGAGTGGTTGGCGAGTCCGGCAGCGGCAAGACCGTTTCGGCGCTCTCCATCCTTCGCCTGGTCGAGACACCGCCGGCCAAGATTCCTTCAGGCCGCATCTTGTTCGAAGGCCGCGACATCCTGAAGATGCCGCCCAGGGAGCTGTCGGAGCTGCGGGGCCGCAGTATCGCCATGATCTTTCAGGAGCCGATGACCTCACTCAATCCGGTGAGGCGCGTCGGCGTGCAAGTGGCTGAGCCCCTGGTGCGGCACTTGAAAGTGTCGCCGCGCGAGGCACGCGACCGTGCCGTCCGCCTGTTCGAGTTGGTCGGCATCCCGGCTGCCGCCGCGACGGTCGAGCGCTATCCGCACGAATTGTCGGGCGGCATGCGCCAGCGGGTCATGATCGCCATGGCACTCGCGTGCGAGCCCAAGGTGCTGATCGCCGACGAGCCGACGACCGCGCTCGACGTGACTATCCAGGCGCAAATCCTGGAACTCATCGTTGAGTTGCAGAGGCAGTTCGGCATGGCGATCCTGCTCATCACGCACGATCTTGCCGTGATCGCCGAGACGGCGCACCGCGTCGCCGTCATGTATGCTGGCCGCATCGTCGAGCTCGGCGACGTGCGGCCGATCTTCGAGTCCCCGCGTCATCCCTACACCCAGGGCCTGCTGCACTCGATCCCGCAAATCGTGCGCGACCGGCCAGCTCGCCTCAACGAGATCGCCGGCGTGGTGCCGAACCTGGCCCGACTCGGACCAGGCTGTGCGTTCGCCGGCCGCTGCCCCAGGGTGATCGACCGGTGCCTGGCGGAGGCCCCACCGCTCGCCGACGCCGGCGGCGGCCATCTCGCGGCGTGCTGGAGGGCCGGCGATGCCTGAGACCTCGACGCAGCCCCGTGCCGCCACAATCTTCCAAATTACCGGGTTGAAAACGCACTTTCCGGTCCGTCGCAGCCTGCTGTCGCGCCGCAGCGGCGAAAAGGTCCATGCCGTTGATGGCGTCGACCTCGAGGTGAAGCGTGGCGAGGTGCTGGGCGTGGTCGGCGAATCCGGCTGCGGCAAGACCACGCTAGGCCGCACCATGCTGAAGCTCGTCGAGCCCACCGCCGGCCGCATCGAGTTCGATGGAGTCGACATCACGACCCTCGACCGGCGCCAGATGGCGCCGTTGCGCCGGCGGATGCAGATCATCTTCCAGGACCCGTTCTCCTCGCTCAATCCGAGGCTCACCGTCGGCGATATCCTGGCGGCGCCATTCGAGATCCACAGGCTCGCCGAGGGCCAGGAGAAACGCGATCGCGTGGCGCGGCTACTTGAGAGCGTCGGCTTGCGGCCCGAGGCGGCGCGGCGCTACCCGCACGAGTTCTCCGGCGGACAGCGGCAGCGCATCGGCATCGCCCGCGCGCTCGCCCTCGAGCCGCAGTTGATCGTCGCCGACGAGCCGGTGTCGGCACTCGACGTCTCGATCCAGGCGCAGATCATCAATCTCCTGAAGGAGCTGCAGGCGTCGCTCGGCCTCACCTACGTGATGATCTCGCACAACCTGGCGGTGGTGAGCCACATCTCCGACCGGGTGGCGGTCATGTACCTCGGCCGCATCGTCGAGATCGCGCCGCGCGAGGACCTCTACTTCTCGCCCAGGCATCCCTACACGGAAGCGCTGCTGTCGGCCGCACCGTCGTCGGTGGTGGGACGCAGGCGGGACCGCATCCTGCTCAACGGCGACGTGCCTTCCCCCATCTCGCCGCCGAAGGGCTGTCGCTTCCATCCACGCTGCCCCAAGGCCTTCGACCGCTGCCGGGTGGAGGACCCGGTGCTGAAGGCGCCGGCCGGCAGCCCACCAGAGCATCGGGTGGCCTGCCACCTGCACGACCGATAGGCGACGCCATGCTGAAGTTCATCCTGCGACGCTTCCTGCAAGCCGTGCCCCTCATCGTCGGGGTGTCGATCATCGCGTTCGGCCTGATGCACCTGGCGCCTGGTGGGCCGCTCGCCGTCTACACGCTCAATCCGACCATCCAGGCGCAGGACATCGAGCGTATCAAGGTCGCCCTCGGCCTCGACCAGCCGCTGCACATACAGTATCTGAAATGGGCCTATGGCATGTTCACCGGCACCTGGGGCAACACCTTTTTCGGCGGCCGGCCGGTGCTGCATGTGATCCTCGAACGGGTGCCGGCGACGCTCGTGCTGATGGGAACCTCGCTGGCGCTGGCGATGCTGATTGGCACCGCCATCGGCATGGTCGGGGCGGTCAAGCGCTACTCGCTGTTCGACTCGCTCGCCACCACCGGCGCCCTGTTCGCGCTGTCGTTTCCAACCTTCTGGTTCGGGCTGATGGCGATCTACCTGTTTGCCGTGAACCTGCGCTGGTTTCCGTCCGGCGGCATGTACGAGCTCGGCAACGAGGGCGACCCGATTGACCTTCTCAAGCATCTGACGCTGCCGTCGCTGGTGCTGGGCCTGGTCCTCGTCGCGACCTGGAGCCGCTATGCCAGATCGAGCTTCCTCGAGGTGATCCACCAGGACTACATCCGCACCGCCCGCGCCAAGGGCATGTCGGAAGGCAACGTCCTGATGCATCATGCCTTCCCGAATGCGGTGGTGCCGCTGATCGCCCTCTTCGGCATCCAGCTGCCCACCCTGTTCTCTGGCGCGCTCGTCACCGAGACCATCTTCAGCTGGCCAGGCATGGGCCGGCTGTTCGTCGACAGCCTGACGATGAAGGAATACCCTGTCCTGATGGGCATGATGATGTTCACGGCGCTGTTCGTAATCATCGGCAACCTCATCGCCGATATCGGCATCGCGCTGGTCGACCCGCGCGTCAGGCTGGAGTGAGGCGGCCATGAGCGACACCGCGACGACAGGCAATCTTGCCAGCGGACCGGCACCAGACGCGACGGCCGAGCACGAGAGTTACGGCGCCACGGTGTGGCGTCGGTTCCGTCGCCACCGGTTGGCGCTTGTCGGCGGCATCGTGGTGGCGCTGCTGTGCTTGTCGGCCGTGCTCGCCGGCCTCATCTCGCCGTTCGACCCGACCCACCTCGACACCAGCAAGCGGTTCTTGGCACCATTCCAGAGCGCCGCGCATCTGCTCGGCACCGACGACCTCGGCCGCGATACCCTGTCGCGGCTGCTGCACGGCGGGCGCATCTCGCTCGCGGTCGGTATCGTCGCGATGATCGCGACCGTGCTCACCGGAGCCGTTATCGGCATCATCGCCGGCTATCGTGGCGGCCTCGTCGACACGCTGCTGATGCGCTTCGTCGACACCATGCTGTGCTTCCCTCAGGTGTTCCTGCTGCTGGTCGTCGCTGCTTTCGTGCCGCCCTCGCTGCTGTCGATCTCGCTGATCATCGGGCTCACTTCGTGGATGGAGGTCGCGCGCATCGTGCGAGCGGAGATCCTGCGCTTGAAGTCGCAGGACTTCGTGCAGGCGGCGGTGGCGCTCGGCGCTTCGTCCGGCCGTATCATGGCGCGCGAGATGGCACCCAACGTGATGGCGCCGGTGCTGGTGGCGGCGACGCTGAAGGTCGCGACCGCGGTGCTGATGGAGAGCTACATCTCCTTCCTCGGCTACGGCGTGCAACCACCGCTCGCCTCCTGGGGCAACATGCTGACCAATGCGCAGGGCTATCTCGACACCTCGCCGTGGCTCGCGATCCTGCCCGGCGTGATGATCACGCTCACCGTGATGAGCTTCAACTTCCTGGGTGACGGTTTGCGCGACGCGCTCGATCCCAGGCTGAAGATGGACCAGTGAAACGATTGGAGAGTAGGACGATGACGAAAGCATGGACCGCTTCGGCCGCGAGCCGCATCTCTCGCCGCAACGTGATCAAGGGAGCCGGCGCGGCGGCCGTCGCCACCGCCTTCCACCCGATCTCGGCAACAGCGCAGAACAAGGACCGCATCATCTGCGGCATGACGCAGGAGCCAGTGCAGTTCAATCCGCTGCTCTACGCCAACACCGGCACCGAGAACGTGCCCGAAGCCTGCATGTTCGATGCGCTTTGGGACGTCGATGACAAGGGCGCCTTCGTGCCCAACCTCGCGGCGGAGATCCCGACCAAAGAGAACGGCGGCATCTCTGCCGACGGCAAGATCTTCAAGGTCAAGCTGAAGCGCGACGTGAAGTGGAGCGACGGCCAGCCGCTCACCGCCAACGACATCGAGTTCACCTACCAGACCGTGATCAACCCGTCCGTGCCGGTGCGTTCGCGCTCTGGCTTCGACCTGATCAAGAACTTCAAGGCGGTCGACGCACAGACCATCGAGATGGAGCTGTCGAAGCCCTACGTGCCGTTCATGTGGGCGTGGCAGAACATGCACATCGTGCCGCACCACCTGCTGAAGGACGAGAAGGACTTGAAGACCTCGGCCTGGAACAACCAGCCGGTCGGCTCCGGGCCATTCCTGCTGAAGCAGCGTGTGGCAGGCAGCCACATGGTCTACGAGCGCAACCCCAACTATCATCGCGGACCGGCCAAGGTGCGCCAGTTCATCCACAAGTTCGTGCCCGACCAGACCGTGCTGTTTGGCCAGATCCGCACCGGCGAGGTCGATTTCCTCGGAACCCAGGGCGTGCCGAACGCGCGGTGGGCCGAGGCGAAGGATATCAAGGAACGCGTCTTCTTCCCCAACCCGATGCCGTTCGTGCAGTTCATCTACTTCAACTGCGGCAAGCCGCAGTTCGCGGACCCGAAGGTGAGAAAGGCGCTCTACATCGCCTGCGAGATGAAGAAGTCCATCGACGACGTCTACTTCGGCACCTGGAACCGGACGCTTTCCTATCTGCATCCGACGCACTGGGCCTACAATCCGAACCTCAAGGACGAGACGCCCAACAGCGAGCTCGCCGCCAAGATGCTCGACGAGGCGGGATGGAAGGTCGGCGCCGACGGCATCCGCGCCAAGGACGGCGTGCAGCTGAAATTCACCTGCTCCACGACCGCCGGCAACACTGCCCGTCAGAACACGCAGCAGCTGTTCCAGCAGAACTGGAAGAAAATCGGCGTCGAGATGGAAATCAAGAACATGCCGGCCTCGGTGGTGTGGGGCGAGTACACCATCAAGTCGCAGTTCGACACGCTGCTGGTCGCCTGGGAGCCGACCGTCGGCATGGATCCTGACTATGCCGCCCGCTGCCACTCGAAACTGATCCCGGCCAAGCACGGCTCGGGCTCGAACTACGTCCAGTACGAGAACCCGGAGCTCGACGCACTGCTCGACCTCGGCGTCACCCAAACCAACCAGCAGGACAGGATCGCCACCTACCACAAGATCCAGGAGATCCTGTTGCGCGACGTGCCGTTCGCGCCGCAGGGCGCGGTTCAACAGGGCTTCATGCGTCACACGGCGATGACCGGAATTCGCATGAACCAGTACGTCGTCGACAACACCTGGAACGTGCAGGAGTGGGGCTGGAGCTAGCCCGAAGCTGGCGGCAAGGGCCGGCTCGCAAACGTGAGCCGTCGACCCTTCCCGCAGCGCTCGCTGCCCCAACTCGAGCGAAAACCGTGCGGTATCGGCACGACTTGGAGGGATCGATGGCCCGCGACATCCTGCACCGCGATTTCAAGGCGCAGCCCTACTGGTGGGAGGCCTACCGGCCGGTTTCCGGCGAGCTGGTCGAGGTGCCGAAGAAGGCGCGGGTAGTCATCGTCGGTGGCGGCTATGCTGCCCTGTCGTGCGCGATCGAACTTGCCGATGCCGGCATCGACGTCTGCGTGCTCGAGGCGGCCGAACTGGGACATGGTGCCAGCACGCGGAGCGGCGGCGCGGTGAGCGGTGGCGTCAATGTCGGCAAGAGCTTTACCGGCAAGACCCCGACCCGCGACCCGGAGGTCGCCAAGGTCATCCTGGCTTCGGCGTCGGACGCCTTCAGCCTGATCGAGACGATCATCGACCGCGAGAAGATCGACTGCACCTGGGAGAAGAAGGGCCGCTTCGTCGGCGCCTGGACACCGTCCGACTACAAGGTGCTCGCGTCGCGCGTCGCCCAGCTCAACGAGGCGGCCAATTCGGGCTGCGAGATGGTCCCGCGCGAGCGCCAGCGCGAGGAGATAGCTTCCGACTACTACTACGGCGGCATGGTGGTCGAGCGCTCCGGCAAGCTGCATCCGGCACTGTACTACAAGGGCTTGCTCGATGCCGCCCAGCGCAGGAACATCACCATTTGCGCACTGGCGCCGGCGGAGAAGATCTCCCGCATTGGTGCCGGGTGGCGCATCCGCACCGCGCGCGGCGAGATCGAGGCCGGCGACATCGTCATCGCCACCAACGGCTATACCGGCGACGTGACCCCTGCGATCAAAAAACGTCTGATTCCAATCGCCAGCCACATCATCGCCACCGAGGAGCTCCCGAGCGACCTCGCGCGATCGCTGATCCCAAAGGGGCGCACCTTGGCCGATACCAAGCGGGTGCTGTGCTACTACCGGATGTCGCCGGACGGCCGACGCATGATCTTCGGTGGCCGCGCTCGTTTCACGCCGGTGACGCCCGAGACCAGCGCGCCCATTCTCCATCGGTTCATGACCGAGCGCTTCCCGCAGCTGAAGGGCACCCGCATTACCCATGCCTGGACCGGCAATGTCGCCTTCACCTGGGATGCGCTGCCGCACACTGGTAAGCTCGACGGCATGCACTATGCCCTCGGATGCAACGGCAGCGGCGTCGCCATGATGACCTATCTCGGCTATCAGACTGCGCGTCGGATCATCGGCGGCGCCAACGCCACCTGCGGTTTCGAGCTCGCCGAGTTCCCGGATTTCCCACTGTACCAGGGCAACCCAAACTGGGCGCTGCCGGCGGTCGGCGCCTACTATCGCCTCCGCGACCGAGTGAGCCGGACCATGTCAGCTTTCGGCTGACCGGGCAGACGAGGTCCGTCTCCGCGGATGCCGACTCCGTTCGCGCCTCGCCGCTTCGATCGCATTGCGGAAGGCCCGAACGCCCATGGCATTGATGTGCGGCCTGCCGAGCTGCGCGTTGACCGCCAGCCGCAGATCATCCGCATCGGCATCTGCCAAGGCGTCGAAAGAATCGATCCCGACCATCTCCAGGAGATCCGCGGTCCGCGGCCCGCACAGCGGCACATCCACAATTCTTTGTCGATCAGCCTTTGACAATGCCATCCTTGACCTCCAATAGTATACGCGTATACTAATTCAAGACCGAAGGGATGATCAAGATGAACTCTGCAACCACACTCGAGCTCGTAACCTTCAAGGCCAAGCCGGGCACACCAGATGATGCCATGCGGCAGGCGGCACACGCGGTCACCCCGCGTCTGGAAATCTATCCGGGCTTCAAGGCGCGGTCGCTGGCGAAGGCCGACGACGAGACTTGGATTGATGCGGTATACTGGACCGATCGAGCCTCGGCCGAGCACGCCGCCCAGTCGATCATGCAGGATGCCGTCGCCCAGGCATTCTTCGCCTTGATCGATCCAACAACGATGGTCTTCAAGCATGCCAGCATCACGACGCCGAAAAGCGAAGCCGCAGGAGCCGGTGCCTGACAGCCCCTACGACGCGCTGCTCTGCTTCAATTTCTATGTCGGCTGGCGCGCGATCCAGGAGTTCTACGGGCCGGCCTTTCCTCCGGAGCTCAACCCGCAGCGCCTGTACGTCCTTGGTCTGTGTGATGGACCAGGCGCCTCGGTCCGCCGGATCTCGGAGGCCTTGCGCATCGACGACGCCGCAGTCTCGAACATCCTCAACCGCCTAGCTGCCGACGGTCTGGTTGAGCGGCATCCTGATCCTGCCGATCGTCGCGGCGTGATTTCGGTGAGCACGCGCAATGGCAAGAAGCTGATGAAAGCGACCGACACGCGTCTTCGCGCGCTCGATCGCGATCTCGCAAGACGGATCCCGGAAGCGGATATTGCCGCCATCGCCCGAACCGTGCGCGCGCTCCTCGAAGCTCAACGAGCGGTCGACGGCGAAAAATGATGGAAGGCTACCTCAACGGTCCGGCCGCGCCGGATGTGGCGGCAGATCTCCACATCAGAGGACTCGAAGCAGCCGGCTACGTCGAGCGAGCGCCCGACGAGACGGATCGCCGGGCCGAACTCATCCGATTGACGATGCACGGGCGGAAATTCCGGCGCGACGCCTACAAAGTGAAAAGGTGAGCGCGAGCGGTCACGTTTCTCACGCGCCGTTCAACGGCCGTGGCGGCATGTTCGTGGTGGTGCCGCCGATGTCGGTCCAGCGGCTGGTGTCCTGGGCGATCATCAGGCGCGGCTCGACGAGCTCGTGGCAAATCGCGTCGCCGTCGAGCTTCCAAACCAGATAGCCCGGACGCGGCCACACGCCCCACTGGCGCCATTGGCGCTCGAACTGGACCATCGCCGTCGTTGGTGCCCAGACGATGTCCATGTCGCGATGACGCAGGGAGCGAAAGACATGCAGGTGGCCGCAGGAGATCACCTTGACGCCGCCGGCCTGCAGCGTGTCGAGCAACCGGCCGCGCGCCTCGAACGGTACGCACGATGTCGTCGGCTTCGGATCAGCGGCTTCATCGGTGAACGGCGGCATATGCATGAAGACGATGCTGTTGCGCGCGCCTCGCGTCGATAGCGCTGCTTCGAGGAAGCCCTGCTGTGCCGCCTCTTCTGGTCTGTCGGAGGCCATCAGTGCCGTATCGAGGCCGATCATCCGCCAGTTACCGATATCGCGGCTCCACCACAACGGCCCGACCTGATCGGTCCACGCCGCGAGACGCGATTCGCTCAACGGCTGGTCGAGCCGCGAATGGCGCGGTGCCTCGCCGACGTCGTGATTGCCGGCGAGCGCCAGGACCGGAACCGGCAACCGGTCGAGTTGCGCCTTGGCGAAGGCGAGGTCATCCGGCCGCGCCGGTCCGTTAAACGAGATGTCACCGGTGTGTACGATCAGCTCCGGCTTCAGGGCGGCCATCTCTGCTTCGAACACGCGGAAATTGTCGATGAAGTAGGCGTGTGTCCGCGACAGGTGCGTGTCGGAGACCTGGACGATGATGAGCGGGCGATCAGCTGTCATGTCGACGCACTCACCCGAAGCTCAGGTTGTCGGGGCGCAGATCCATGAAGAAGAAGCTGTAGGGCTGCCAGGCCACCTTCTTCCTCACGCCGTAGGTCTCGAACGGCTGATAGAGAATGGTGCTCGGGCAGGCATCCTCGTAGGCATCGAGCAACTGGCCGAACAGCGCCTTGCGGCGGCCCGGATCGGTCTCGCCCTCGAGTTGCCGACCGACGGTGTTGAACTGCGCCGCATCGGCCTCGGCGAAGGCCTTGCTGCGCTGGAATTCCGAGTTGGGGCCCCAGGAGATCCACAGCGCGCCGAGCGGATCGGGGAAGCGGGTTGAGTTCGAGGTGTTGCCGACCTGCTGTCCGGCCGCCTGCATCTGGGCGAAGCTCTCGACCACCCGCAGCTGGGCGTTGACGCCGACCGCCTTCCACATCTCGATGATGATCTGCGCCGCGTCGAGCGCCGCCGTGTAGTAGTTCGGCATGGTGCGATAGGTGATCGGCTCGCCCTTGTAGCCGGCTTCCTTCAGCAGGTCGCGGGCGCGGTCCGGATTGAACGGCAGGCTGCGGCCCTGGAGGAACATGTCGCCGTATTCGGGATAGTTGTGCGACTGCGGAATGACGGCCTTGCCGAGCCACAGCGAGTCGACGAGCTTCTTGCGGTCGATCGACATGCTGAGTGCCTGCCGGACACGCTTGTCGCTGGTCTGCGCGGTGCGCGCGTCGTAGGTCAAAAGGTGGCTGTTGGCGAGCACGACCGAGCGCGCATCGATGTCCTTGTAGCCGGCCAGCACCTTGATCTGGTCCGGCGGCACGTTGGTGACGAGGTCGAAGTCGCCGGCGATCAGGCCGGCAATGCGGGTCGAAAGCTCGGGCACTTCGCGGAAGACGACGCGGCGCGCCGGCGGGCGTCCCATCCAGTATTCATCGAAAGCATCGAACTCGATCGTCTCGTTCGTGCGCATCTTGCTGAAGCGATAAGGACCTGTGCCGACCGGGTTGCGACCGAAGCCTTCGAGGCCCGACTGCTCGTAGTGGCGCTTGTTGACGACCCAGGAGCACCACGAGGCGAGCCGCTGCTCGAGCAGCACGTCCGGCACGCGGGTGCGGAAACGGACGGTCGTCCTGTCGACCGCCTCGACCGCGGCGAGGCCGCCGAAGAACGCCTTGCCGGCGGGGATCTGCACCTTGTCGCCCCACAGCCGGCCATCGCGGAAGGTGTAGGCGACATCCTCGGCGGAAAGCTCGTCGCCATTGTGGAACTTCACGCCCGGCCGCAGCTTCACCATCAGCGATTGCGCGCTTTCTCGCTCCCATGACAGCGCGAGATGCGGCTTGAGTTTCGAGCCGCCGCCGTCGGGCGAGCCCTTGAAATCGCGGCGAATGACGGTGTCGAACAGCGAATAGGTCACCCGCGTGCCGACATTGTTGAGTTCCATCGCGGGCTCGAGAACCTTGGGCAACTCGGCGACGGCGACCGTCAGCACCGGCCGGCGATCGGTCTGGGCCAGCGCATGCGGCGTGGTGATGACGAAGGGGGCAGCGACGGCGCCCTGCAGGACGTGGCGGCGGTTCGGGAGCATGCGAGTTTCCCCATGAGTGCATTCGGCGAGGGCGGAAGTATCGGCCTCTGGCGACGCCAGCGTGACAGACGTCAGGGATCGAGCGTCGGATCAAGGCGATCGCGCAGCCAGTCGCCGACGAGGCTGATCGACAGTGTCGTGAGAAAGATCGTGAGCCCGGGAAAGATCGCGAGCCACCAGGCCTGCAGCAGATAGTTGCGTCCCGCCCCCAGCATCTGGCCGAGCGACGTTCCTGGCGGCTGCACGCCGAGCCCCAGGAACGACAGGGTCGTTTCCAGCAGTATCACCCATGGAAACGTGATGCTCATCTGCACGATAAGGGAAGCCGCGATATTGGGCAGCACGTGCCGCAAATCGAGCCGCGCTTGAGAGGCGCCCAGCGCGCGTACCGCCTGGGTGTAGACCGCCGCCTGCTCGGACAATACGAGGCCCCTCACCAACCGGGCATAGCGTTCCCAGCCTTCCAGGCTGACCAGGACGATGAAGATCGCGATGTGCGAGCCCATCAGCGCGATGCAGGCAATCGCGATGAAGAACGCCGGCAGTGCAGCCTGCACGTCGACCAGCATCATGATCGCTTCATCGACGAAGCCGCGCCGGCGCGAGGCGATGTAGCCGAGCATCGTGCCGATGGCGGCGCCGATCAGCGTACCGGCGATCGCAATCGCGATCGAGGTGCGTATGCCGAAGATCAAGCGGCTCAGGATGTCGCGGCCGAGGTTGTCGGTGCCGAGAGGATAGGTCCACTCGCCGCCCCAGAACACCGGTGGCCGCAGACGCTTGGCGAGGTTCTGCTGGGCGAAGTCGAACGGCGCGATCAGCGGCGCGACCAGCGCTACCGCGAGCATAAGCAGCAAATAGAGCAGGCATAGCCGGATGCTCCACGGCAGCGGCGGCCGCCGCCGCGCTGTGTCGACGGCAGGGTGCGCGCCGATCGTGGAGGTGGACGTTTCCGAAATCATCGCCGCGCCCCTGCGCCGAGGGCATCGATGCGCGGATCGATCGCCGCGTGAATGAGATCGACGGCGAGATTGGCGGCGACGATCGTCACCGCCACAAACAGGATGGCGGCTTGCACCACCGGCAAGTCCCTCGCGGCAGCCGACGATACCAGCAGGCGGCCGACACCCGGCCAGGCGAAGATCGTCTCCGTCACCACCGCGCCGGTCAGCACCAGGCCCACTTCGACGCCGAGGAACATCAAGAGCGGCACCACTGCGTTGGGGAAAACATGGCGCAGCAGCACGCCGAGGCGCGGCACGCCCTTGGCGCGGGCGGTGCGCACGAACGGCTGGCCCAGGACCTCCAGCATCGCGGTCCGCGTGAAGCGCGCGGACTTGCCGAGCAGGCCGGTCGCCAGCGTCATCACCGGCATGATCATGTGCCACCAGGACTCGGTGCCCGACGACGGCAACCAGCGCAGCGTCAGCGCGAACAGCAGGATCAGCAGGATTGCCATGAAGAAGGTCGGCAACGAGAAGCCCAGCACCGCGATCGACATCACCAGCCGATCGACCACTGTGTTGTGACGCAAGGCCGCGATCATCCCCAATGGGATGCCGATCGACAGGGCCGTGATGATGGCCGCGATCCCCAAGACCAGCGTGTTCGGCACCGCCTCCGCGACGGCGCCTCCTGCCGAGCGGCCGTGCGCGAACGAGATGCCGAGGTCGCCGCGCGAAGCGGCAACGACATAGCGCGCGAACTGTTCGGCGATGGTTTTGTCGAGCCCCCAACGCGCGCGGTATTCGGCCTTTATTGCCGCCGGCGTGTCCTCCGGCAACAGAATGTCGGCCGGATCGCCGGACAATCTCAGGCCGACGAACACCACCGAGAGGCAGATGACCAACGTCAGCATTGCGCGAAACATTCGCCGGGCAACGAAGCGCAGCATGGCTCCGGGTCCGTTCTAGCGGCGCGCGATATCACCAACGATTGGGGCCGGCGCACGCGAGCCGGTCCCATAGAAGCGGGCAGTGACGCTTCGGTGACATGGCGGCACGATGCCTTGCGTCACACGCCTGTCGTCGCGGATTGATTGAGAGGCGCGCGACATTGCGCCCGGCGCGCCGGATAGCGACATGAGGTACGGGAATGACGGGAAAATCGAACGACCTGCCGGTACTCGGCGCGGCACTCTCCCTCGCCAGTCTCCGGATGCACCGCGCCTGGATCATGGAAAAGCAGCGCGATCTCGAGCTGCAGGACTTCTTCCTGGCAGAGGTGCTCAACGGCGACTGGAAGCCGCTGGCCGAGACAATCAAGCGCGAGCTCGACGGCTACACCGGCCGTCTCGGCATCCACGGGCCGTTCTGGGGCTTCAATATCGCAACCAAGGACCCGGACGTCGCCAGGATCGTGACCCGGCGGATCGAGCAGGGTCTCGACGTATGCGCGGCGGTCGGCGCGACGCAGATGGTGATCCATTCGCCCTACACCACCTGGGACTACAACAATCTCGACTACAATCCGGGCGCGCGCACCGAGCTGATCGAGCGCGTCCACGGCATCATCGGCGGCGCCGTGAAGCGGGCCGAGCAGATGGGCTGCGTGCTCGTCATCGAGAACATCGAGGACAAGGACGCGCATGCCCGCGTCGAGCTGGCGAAATCCTTCAACAGCCCGGCCGTGCGCCTGTCGATCGACACCGGCCATGCCAACTATGCGCACTGCGCTACCAACGGCCCGCCGGTCGACTACTTCGTGCACGTCGCCGGCGACATGCTGCATCACGTCCATCTGCAGGATACGGACGGCTATGCCGACCGGCACTGGAACCCGGGCGAGGGCAACATTCCCTGGCCGGAGGTGTTCCGTGCCTTGGGCCGCCTCACCAGCAAGCCGCGGCTGATCCTCGAGGTGCGCAACAAGGACACTGCGCGGCGCGGTGCCGATCACCTCGTCGGGATTGGCCTCGCGCAGTGACCGTCTGCTGACGCCCACGGCGTCATGCGGATGTAAAGCGACCGGGCTAGACGAATATGCATCGCGACCGGCCGGCGCCGCCGCGCCATCGGCCGGCCGGTGATATTCGCCCGTGAAAATCGGAGGCATCGCATGCTGCTCCCAAGCCGTCGTACCACCCTGCGCCTCGGCGCCGCCGCGATCGGTGCGGGTGCCCTGCCGCGCTTCGCCATCGCGCAGAGCGACAACCGGCCGACCATCACCATCGCCGTGCAGAAGGTGTCGAATTCGAACACCCTCGATGTTCTGCGCGAGCAGTCGAACGTCGGCGAGCGGGTGTTCTTCACCTCGCTGTGGGAAGCCTTGATCGGCCGCGACTGGCTCGGCAAGCTGGAGCCGCAGCCCGGACTCGCGACCGAGTGGAAGCGGGTCGACGACCAGACCGTCGAACTGAAACTGCGGCAAGGCGTCAAGTTCCACAATGGCGAGGAGATGACCGCCGAGGACGTGGTGTTCTCGTTCTCGCGCGAGCGCATGTTCGGCAACACCGAAGCCAAGAACCGCACCACGATCAAGGCGTTCGAGCGTATCCCGAGCCCAAGGCCCGGCAAGGAGTTGCCGCCCGAGGTGATTGCAGTGTCGCGCCGCGCCTGGCCCGACCTCGTCCGCGTCGAGGCCGTCGATAAGCTATACGGTGCGCTTTTACAACGCGACGCCGGACGTGACGCTCGAAGGCCGGCTCGCCCGGTACGGCTCGAACATCGCGAGCCGAAAGGGCTGGGAAGAGGCCGCCAGCTACCTCGACTGGGCGCGCAAGCCGATCACCACCGGCCCCTACAAGGTCGTCGAGTTCAAGCCGGACAACATGCTGGTGCTCGAAGCCCATGACGAATACTGGGGCGGCCGGCCGCCGGTGAAGCGCATCCGGTTCGTGGAAGTGCCCGAGGTGCCGAGCCGCATCGCCGGCCTGCAGTCGGGCCAGTACCAGTTCGCCTGCGACATCCCGCCGGACCAGATCAGCCAGATCGAAGGCAACGCCTCGTTCGAGGTGCTGGGCGGCACGATCCTCAATCACCGCCTGACCTGCTTCGACAAGAACCACGCGCAATTGCAGAACCCGCTGGTGCGCCGCGCCTTCACGCATTCGATCGACCGCAAGGCGATCGTCGACGCACTGTGGGCCGGACGCACCCGCGTGCCGGCGGGCCTGCAGTGGGAATACTACGGCGACATGTTCCACGCCGACTGGACGGTGCCGGAATACAATCCGAAGCTCGCCCAGGATCTCTTGAAGCAGGCCGGGTACAAGGGCGATCCGATCCCCTACAGGCTGCTCAACAACTACTACACCAACCAGAACGCGACGGCGCAGGTGCTGGTCGACATGTGGAAGCAGGTCGGTCTCAACGTCGAGATCCAGACCAAGGAGAACTGGACGCAGATCATGGAGCGCGGCGCCACGCGCGGTGTGCGTGACTGGTCGAACTCGGCGCCGTTCAGCGATCCCGTGTCCTCGCTCGTCAACCAGCACGGCCCCAACGGCCAGCAGCAGCAGATCGGCGAATGGACCAACGTCGAGATGAACAAGCTGTGCGAAGTACTCGAGACGTCGACCGACCGCGCCGCGCGCAAGACCGCCTTCCGCCGCATGCTGGAGATCTGCGAGCGCGAAGACCCGGCCTACACCGTGCTGCATCAGAACGCGACCTTCACCGCCAAGCCGAAGGCGATCAAGTGGAAGGTGTCACCGGCGTTCGCCATGGACTTCCGGCCGGGCAACTACAATGCGTGACGCCGACCGGAAGTTCGTCGTGCTCGACAATCTGACCGTCGCGTTCGACGGCGTCAGGGTCCTGCACGGCATCGACCTCGCCGTCGGTCGCGGCGAGGCCTTGGGCCTCGTCGGCGAGTTCGGGCTCCGGCAAGTCGGTGACCTGGCTCGCCGCCCTCGGCCTGCTGCCGGCGAAGGCCAAGGTGTCGGGCAGCGCCTGCCTGCAGGGCCAGGAACTGATCGGCGCCGCGCCGGCGGCCCTCGACAAGGTGCGGGGCGGCCGCATCGCCATGATCTTCCAGGACCCGGCGAGCTCGCTCAATCCGGTGGTGACCGTCGGCCGGCAGATCGGCGAGGCGCTGGCCCTCCATCGCGGCATGTCCGGCGCGGGCGTTCGCGCCGAGGCACGCCGGCTGCTCGATCTCGTCGGCATCCCCGATGCCGCCAACCGGTTGAACGCCTATCCGCACCAGTTTTCAGGCGGTCAGAACCAGCGCGTGATGATCGCCATGGCGCTCGCCGGCGAGCCCGAGCTGCTGATTGCCGACGAGCCGACGACGGCGCTCGATGTGACGATCCAGGCCCAGATTCTCGATCTCATCAAGCTGATCCGACGCGAGATGAACATGGCGCTGGTGCTGATCAGCCATGATCTCGGCGTCATCGCTGACACCTGCGACGACGTCGCCGTGATGTACGCCGGGCGAATCGTCGAAAAGGCGCCGGCGGCGCAGTTGTTCGAGCGGCCGGCCCATCCTTATACGCGAGGCTTGCTGTCGTCGCTGCCGCATCTGGCTGGCACGCGTCAGCGGCTGGTCTCGATCCCGGGCGTCGTGCCCGATCCGAAGTCACTGGCTGCCGGCTGCGCGTTCGCGCCGCGCTGCCTTCATGCCGCCGATGCCTGTCAGCGGGCGGTGCCGCCTCGCCACGAACGGCGACGGCCGGATGGTCGCTTGTTTTGCGGCGGAGGAGGCGCAATCGCCGTCCCAGCCCCGGTTCGAGGCGGCATGACCGCACCGCTCATCGCCGCGACGGGGCTCGTCCGCACCTACCAGACGCGCAAGCACCTGTTCGGCGAGCCGACCAAGGTGCGGGCGGTCAACGGCGTGAGCTTCGCGATCTCGCCTGGCGAAACACTCGGCGTCGTCGGCGAGTTCGGGCTCAGGCAAGTCGACCATGGGGCGCATGGCGCTCGGCCTCGAAGTGCCCGACCAGGGTGACGTGAGCTTCAAGGGCCAGCCGATGCCGGCGCCATCGACCAGTGACTGGCGCAAGCACCGCGCGAGCATGCAGATGATCTATCAGGATCCGCTCGGCGCCCTCGACCGCCGTCTGCCGGTGCTGACCCAGGTGCGCGAGCCGCTCGACATCCACCGGCTCGGCGCGGCGAGCGAACGCGACGTCAAGGCACTCGAGCAACTCGCGCGCGTCGGCCTGTCGCGCGACCTCGGCCGGCGTTATCCGCACGAGCTGTCGGGCGGCCAGCGTCAGCGGGTGGTGCTGGCGCGCGCGCTGATGACAAAGCCGGATTTCCTGGTCTGCGACGAGCCGGTGTCGGCGCTCGACGTGTCGATCCAGGCGCAGGTTGTCAATCTGCTGGTCGACCTGCAGGCCGAGCTCGGCGTCGCCATGATGTTCATCAGTCACGATCTGCGCGTCGTTCGCCAGGTGAGCAACCGCGTGGCGGTGATGTATCTCGGCGCGTTCGTCGAGGAGGGCGATGCCGACGATTTGTTCGCGGCGCCGCTGCACCCCTACACCAAGGCACTGGTCTCGGCCGCGCCCATGCCGGGCAAGGCCGCAGGACGCGAGCGGATCATCCTGAAGGGCGAGCCGCCCAATCCCGCCGACCGGCCGAGCGGCTGTGCCTTTCATCCGCGCTGCCCGGTGGCGACCGGGCGCTGCCGCGACGAAGCACCGACGCTTGCGGCCGTACCGGCCTCGCGCAAGGTCGCCTGTCATCTGGTCGAAGCCACGCCAATGCCAGCCGCAAAGGTGGCCTGATGCTCCGCTTCTTCGCCATCCGCCTCGGCCGCGCGCTGGTAACAATAGCGCTGGTGGTGACGTTCGCCTTCATCGTGCTCAGGCTGTCCGGTGATCCGGCGCAGATCATCCTCGGTCCCGAGGCGCCGCCCGAGGCAGTCGCCGCCTTCCGCAAGGCCTGGGGCCTCGATGATCCGATCTGGCTGCAATATTTCCGCTACTTCGGCGCCATCGCCCAGGGCGAGCTCGGCCGCTCCATGCGCGATGGCCGTGCCGCCGTCGAGCTCGTCATGGAGCGGGTGCCGATCACCCTGGCGCTGACACTGCCGGCGCTCTTGCTGAAGCTCGGCATCGGAATCCCGGCCGGCATCTACGCGGCGCTCCATCGCAACAGCTTCGCCGATCGCGCGGTGATGCTGCTGTCGGTCGCCGGCTTCACGATGCCGAGCTTCGTGCTCGGCCTGACCCTGGTGCTGATCTTCGCGGTCAGGCTCGGCTGGCTGCCGTCGGGCGGCCAGGATAGCTGGCGGCATGCGATCCTCCCCATCCTGACCCTCGGCATAGGCGGCGCCGCGATCCTGGCGCGATTCACCCGCAGCGCCATGCTCGAAGTCCTGGGCCAGCCCTATATCCGCACCGCCAGCGCCAAGGGCGTGCCGTGGCAGCAGGTGGTGACCGGCCATGCGCTGCCCAACGCGGCGATCCCGACCGTGACCATCGTCGGCTTCATGGTCGGCACGCTGATCGCCGGCGCCGTCGTCGTCGAGAGCGTGTTCTCGTGGCCGGGCGTCGGGCGGCTGCTGGTAGTGGCGGTTGCCAATCGCGACCTCGCCGTCGTGCAATGCATTCTGCTGCTGGTGGCGGCGACCATGGTGATGTCGAACCTGATCGTCGACTTCCTTTATGGTTTCCTCGATCCGCGCCTCGGGGCCGGCGGCGCAGGGCGGCACTGATGGCAGAGCAGACGATCCCATCGAGCAGCATTGCCGCCGGTGGCAGCGCGTCACCCTCCCACCGCACGCCGCTGCTGGTTTGGATCGCGATCGGCTGGCTCGTCGCCATGGTGGTCGTCGCCATCCTCGCCCTGTCGATCGCGCCCTACACCTTCACTTCCCCCGATCTCAGGAACCGGCTGGCGCCGCCGGGCAATGCGCTGCACTGGCTCGGCACCGACGAACTCGGCCGCGATGTGCTGTCGCGGCTGCTGATTTCGATCCGCATCTCGCTGATGATCGCGTTCGGCGCGGCACTGATCTCGGCGACGATGGGCACGATCCTGGGGTTCCTCAGCGCCTACTTCCGCGGGGTGGTGGAGCAGATCGTGCTGATGCTGGCCGATTTCCAGGCCAGCATGCCGTTCCTGATCCTGGCGCTGTCGGTGCTGGCGTTCTTCGGCAATTCACTTCTGTTGCTGATCTGCCTGATGGGCTTCTTCGGCTGGGAGCGCTATGCGCGGATCTCGCGCGGCCTCGCCATATCGGCCAGTGCGCAAGGCTATGCGGCGGCGGTGACGCAACTCGGCGGCTCCCCGTTGCGCGTCTATCTGCGCCACATCCTGCCCAACATCGCCTCCACCCTGATCGTGATGATGACGCTGGTATTCCCGGAAGTGATCCTGCTCGAAAGCGCGCTTTCGTTCCTGGGGCTCGGCGTGCAGCCGCCGATGACGAGCCTCGGCAACATGGTGGGCTACGGCCGCGAGTACATCACCCGCGCACCGTGGATCATGCTGACGCCGGCGCTGACGATAGTGTTCACGACCCTCGCCGTCTCGATCCTCGGCGACTGGTTGCGCGACCGTCTCGATCCGACGTTGCGGTGATGGGCCGTAGAAGACGGCCATGTCGGCGGTCGTCTGACGCCGTTGTTGAACGCGGCCGAGCAAAATCACACCGGCGCCAACATGGCAGATGATCGCACCGAGGAGGTCCCAGCGATCGGGGCGACTGACGTTAACGAGGCCGCGATCACTCACTCTTGCATGTCAGTGTTTCCCGCTGCGTTGCTGCCCATGCCGGCAGGCCTTGTGGTTCGTCAGGGCTCCAATTACATTGCATTCGGCAACTTTGCTTCGAGCACACGCCTTCAACATGCGGTGCACTTCAGCCCGGAGCGATTCCAACCGGGCGATCTTCTCGTCGATCGCTGCGAGATGCTTGCGTGCGATCTGGTCGACAGCGGCGCAGGACTGGTCCGGGTCGACTGCCAGTCCTAATAGGCTGCGAATGTCCTCGACCTCGAATCCAAGGTCGCGGGCGTGGCGGATGAAGAGCAGCCGGTCGACATGCTCGGCACTATAGCGGCGTTGCCCGCCCTCCGTGCGCGGGGGATGCGGCATCAGCCCGGTCTCTTCGTAGTAGCGCACCGTTTGGACCGCGTAGCCCGCCTGCTTTGCCAACTGGCCGATGGAATAGTCCATCAACACCCCCTTAAATTTACAGTCACTGTAGATGCTAGCATGGCTTCAATCTGGATTCGAGAGGAGCGCATCATGAGTGCGAGCTGCTGTGGACACGAGGCCAAGTTCGAAGGCATGGACCCGCGCTACAAGCGTATTCTCTGGATCGTCATCGGCATCAATGCTGCGATGTTTCTGGTCGAGATCGTCGCCGGCGTGCTGGCAGGTTCGCAGGCGCTACAGGCCGACGCGCTCGATTTCCTGGGCGATACGATGACCTACGGCATCAGCCTGGCCGTCATCGGCATGAGCCTGCGGGCGCGTGCAACCGCTGCGCTCTTCAAGGGCGTGAGCCTGACCCTGATGGGCCTATGGGTGTTCGGCTCGACAGCCTATCAGGTGTTGGTCCTGGGCGTGCCGCGCGCCGAGGTCATGGGCGTCGTCGGGCTCATGGCACTTGCGGCTAACGTCGCCAGCGTCGTGATGCTGCTTCCCTACAAGGACGGAGACGCAAACGTGCGCTCCGTATGGCTCTGCTCGCGCAACGATGCCATCGGAAACGTCGCGGTCATGATCGCGGCTATCGGGGTGTGGGGTACCGCGGCCGCCTGGCCCGACCTGATCGTGGCGGCCATCATGGCGGGCCTGTTTCTGTGGTCGTCGATGCAGATCCTCTCGCAGGCACTCCGTGAACATAGAAAAGGTTCCGGGGCGGCGTCGCAGGCGCTCGCGGAACAGGCTCATAAGCCCCATTGAGTATCGAGGTTGCTGTCGATTGCCGCCATGACAAGCCACCCGGAGACAGGTAACACCTGTACATGAACCGCCATGCCGTCATTCTCGCTTTCATATCCGCTGCGCTGTTCGGCATCTCAACGCCAGCCGCAAAGGCGCTTCTGGGCTCAATCGATCCTGCCGTTCTGGCGGGTCTCCTGTATTGTGGCGCGGGTATCGGCATCGCCGTCGTGCGTCGGATCGCCAGACCACTGATTGCTCCGGATGCGACCATTGAGGCTCCGCTCGGTTCGGCTGATGTGCCCTGGCTTGCCGGGGCCATCGCTGCAGGCGGGATCGTTGGCCCGCTACTGCTAATGGTTGGCCTGGCGCGTACCGATGCAGCCGCTGCATCGCTGTTATTGACGCTCGAAGGTGTCGCGACCGCATTATTGGCGTGGTTTGTCTTTCATGAGAACTTCGACCGCCGCATCGCGCTTGGCATGGCATGTCTCGTGGCCGGCGCCATCGTGTTGTCGTGGACAGGGCAGCCCACGATGTCCGGCCTCTTTGGTCCACTCGCCATCGCAGGGGCATGCGCAGCCTGGGGCCTCGACAACAATCTGACTCGCAAAGTCTCGCTGGCTGATCCGCTGCAGATCGTCGAGTTGAAGGGACTAATCGCTGGTCCCGTCAATCTGGTTTTGGGGTTGTGGATCGGCGGCGGCCTGCCGGCACTGTCCCCGTTGCTGATCGCCGGTGTCGTCGGATTTCTCGGCTATGGCGTCAGCTTGGCCCTTTTCGTGCTGGCACTCAGGCATCTTGGCACGGCGAGAACCGGAGCCTACTTCTCGACGGCACCGTTCCTCGGCGCGGTAGCCGCCATCTTCTTTCTGCAAGAGCCGATCACGACTCAATTGGTCGTCGCTGGCATTTTGATGGGCTTCGGCGTTTGGCTGCACTTGACCGAAGACCACGAGCATGACCACGAGCACGAGCCGATGGAACATGGGCACCTGCATGTTCACGATGCACACCATCAACATGTGCATGGTCCCGACGATCCGCCTGGCGAGCCGCACATGCACGTGCATCGCCACGAGCGCTTAAAGCATCGGCATCCACACGTCCCCGATATGCACCATACACATAGGCACTGAGCGGGGCCGTCGAGCGACATTCTCTGGCACCTGCCACCGCGCCTTGGGCAAATCGATGGGAAATCCTGCCGAGCCCTCCGGACTTGTCGAGAAGCGGGCCGGGACTCATTGTCTGGCCCGTGCGAGCACCGCTATCAGCTCTTCGATCTTCTGCTCCTGGTCGGCATTGCTGCCGCTGGTCATGGCGTGTCTCACGCAATGCTGGACGTGGTCGCGCAGCACTGCCTCCTCGACGCGCGAGAGTGCGGCGCGCGCAGCAGCGATCTGGGTGACGATATCGATGCAATAGCGGTCTTCTTCGATCATGCGGACGAGGCCGCGCACCTGCCCCTCGATCCGGTTCAGGCGCTTGACGCAGGATGTCTTGGTATCTTTGGTCATGGCTTGACGTATACCCTGCTAGGGTATATATGTCAACGCATACCCCCACAGGGTATTGTGGCGGGCGCAAGGTGTCCGAGAGGAAGCGGATGGTCAGCGCAGCGGAGCCGGGCCCCGATACAGTGGCTTGCCGATCTGGTTTCGGCCTGGTTCGTTCCGGTCGTGATCATTGCGGCGTTGGTCGCCTATGCCGTTTGGTCGATCTGGGGCCTTTGGCCGCCGGTGGCCTGGGGCTGGGATCATCAGATGCCCCCACGAAATGCGCGGGGGCGACGGCGTATCCTTTAACGACTTGCAGCTTGGCAAGCTGAAACAATTTGATATCGACGCGACACGCCGCGTTACCGAGCTCGTCCCATATTCAAGCTGTCGGTTTCAAACGAGCGGATCCGGCGGATACACGCGAGGCCAGGCTGGACGGATAGCGGCGTTATGATCCGCGTCAATGACACGGCGTGAAGTCCTGGGAGATGGTGGCGATCAGTCGTCCGGTGTGCGCCGCCAGGCCGATCTTCCATCCTTCACGGCGCCATCTTGGAAAGCGATCATGCTGCTCGCAATGGGAACCGCCTTCGCGCGAGGCTCGTGTCCATCGGCGACACGGCGATCGGCAGGGGCGCACACATGTCAGAGAACATCCGGTCCAGTAGCCGAGAACAAGCCGACGGGCGGCATGGATGCTGCGCGCCTGCATCGACCGCAAAGCCGGCTCGGAACGATCAGCCAATTCAGAACACGGGCGAGATGCCCGAAGCAGATGTAGCCGAAGAGCTGGCGAGCCAAGTTTGCTGCCGTGGGTCAATTCAGCCCGGGTGCTGACCCGCCTTATGCGATCGAAAGTGATGTCCAGGAGGATTCGATGCACGACGACTTCAGAAATTGCGCGAGCGCATGTGTGATGGCCGGGCTGGTGGCGGCCGGCGCCGCAGAAGCGGCCGCTCAAACGACGCCCGATCCGCATCATCCCGGCGGCTCTCCGCCAGCCGCCGGCAAGCAAGTGCAATCCCAGCCGCAAATGCCGGGCGGCATGAAGGGGTCTGGCATGATGGGTCCCGGAATGATGGGCCCAGGCATGATGGGGCGAATGATGGGTGACGGCCATACGGACGCAATGGCCGGTTGCCAGATGATGGGTGGCGGCGGGATGCACGCGGAGGGACGGATCGCATTCTTGCGTGCGGAACTCGCCATCACCGATACCCAAAAATCCGCCTGGGACGCCTACGCGGCACAGATCAAGAAGAACCTGCACAGCATGCAGGACATGCCGAAGATGATGACGACGATGATGGAGGCGAAGACCCCTGTAGAGCGGATCGACGCACGCATTGCCGCCATGGAAAAGCGCACCCAGGCGCTGAAAGAGATCAAGCCGGCCCTGGCAGCGCTCTACGCTTCATTGAGCACGGAGCAAAAGGGCAAAGCCGATCAGATCCTGACCGAGATGGGCTGCATGATGTAGCGAGCTGGCAGCGAAGTGCGATCGCGCGTGAAGGGGTCGCCTTCGCTTCCGCACTGCATACGCACCCGGGAGGTTTGTCCGATTGCTGCAAGGCGCAGAGCATGCAGGATTTGGCTCGCCGGCAGGATCTCGGATCACGTTGCTCCGTGGAGGTCTGTCTACAAGATCCAATCGTTGACTGACATCGACGTGACCTTTGTCCTGTCCATCGGTGGCACAATGCCGGTTCGCCGTCAGATCGCTGGCATTGGAAGGCGGATCTGTAGTTCAGTACAAGAGTGCACTACTCGATACTCCTGGGTTTCGGGCCTCGGTATGTCCACGTCAGGTGCCTCGGGATCGGCCCCTTGTTGCGATACTCCGATTGGCTCTCCTCCCACGCGTGCGCGAGTGCGCCGACCGAGCGAGACAGCACGAACAGTCCGCGACACAGCGGGGGCGCAAAGCCGAGCTCGGCGAAGATCACTGCGGTCGCCCCATCAATGTTCATCGGCACCGTCTTGCCGCCCCTGCGCCGGGCAATTTCCAACTCCATCTTGCGGGCGATCGTGGCGAAGCGACCTGAAACGACCCCTGCGGCACTTGCCTCGTCAACCAGCGCAAGAAGACGCGGAGCGCGCGGATCGATCGGGTGAAAGCGGTGCCCGAACCCGGGCACGTGCTTTCCGCCCTTCGCACGAAACGCATCAAGCGCGGCCGCGACGCGGTGGCAACTTCGGCATCGTTCGCCGCAGGACCAAGGGTGCCGGCAATGTCGTTGTAGAGCTGGACGCACTGCTCGCCCGCACCTCCGTGCACGTCGCCGAGGACGTTGATCGCCGATGCCATGGCATTGTTGATGCCGACGCCGCAGGTCATCGCCATGCGTGCGATTGCAATCGACGGTGCTTGTGGCCCGTGATCAACCGCGGCAACCAGCGCACACTCGAGAAGACGCGCTGCGCGTGGATCGGGCAAATCACCGCGGGTGAGCAGCCAGATCATCTCCGCGAATCCTACTTTCCCGATCAATTCCTCGATGGCGTAGCCGCGATATCTGATCGCACCGGGTTGCATGTCGATGATGGAAGTGGCCCACCAACCCTCAGGTGTCTCCTCAAGACGTCCGTTCATATGCACTCCAGAATGAATTGCGGGCGCGAAACCGCGTTTTCTCGCGCCGCCGATACCGGCAAGCGCTGATTGAGCCGAAGATGGCCGAGAGGCCAACCACCGAAGGCCTCCCCGGTAACCGTGATACGCCAACTCGTGTTCGAACCCAGTGGATCAGAGTGCATCACCAGGTATCGGTCATGAGCACCTTCTGAGCGATCTGCCTTCTCCTGTCGGCCTTGAGACATGAAAGGAGGTCGGGGGAGCATTTCGGCGGCGCGACGCACGGTCTGGGCCGAAGCCGCGGAGGGCAGACACTGGCCCGCCAGCTTCTTCACTTCGCCTTTGTCGGGCCCGTCGAAGTACGTGGCAGCAGGTTGCTCAATGGCAGAGATGTCGGTCTCAATCACGAGTGCTCCGCAGGCATTCATGTTCATGCGTCTGCTTTCACCGCGCCGGTCCTGCATAGCTCGGCTATTTCGGCGCTGCTGTAGCCCAGTGTCGAGAGCCAGCGCTCGGTGTCCTGACCCAGTGCGGGCGGTGGCGACGGTGCCGGGAACGCATCGTCAAATCGGAATCCAGGCCGTGTCACGCGCAACGGCATTCCGGCCGTATTCAGCGCGGATAGCGTCTCGACGAAGCTCCGACTGGTGATCTGGTCTTCTTGCAGGATCTGGGGCACGCTCAGGACGCAGCCGGCGGGGACGCCATTTTGATTGAAGAGCGCTTCCCACTCTTCCGCGCCGCGTGTTGCCAGAGCGCTTTCGAGCTCTTCCTTGAGTGCGGCGCGATGGATTTTTCGTGATTGGCGCTCGACGAAACGGGGATCGGTTTTCAGTTCGGGCCGTCCGACAAGCTCACAAAGGATTTCGTATTGCTTCTGCTCATTGGCAGCAATGTTCAACGGCCCCGTCGCAGTGCGGAAAGTGCCGGACGGAGCGGCCGTGAAATTCTCATTTCCCATCGGTTCCGGCGTTACACCCGCATTCAGGTGATTGGAGACAACCCAGCCCATGGCTGCCAGTGTCGATTCCAGCAAAGAGACGTCGATGCGCCGACCACGGCCCGTTGCACGTTGCTCGACGAGAGCGGCGGATATTGCGAATGCGGCTGTCAGCCCGGCGATGGTATCAGATATTGGGAAGCCGGTGCGAAGTGGCGCGGAATCCCGGTCGCCGGTCACACTCATGGCACCTGACAAGCCCTGGACGATCTGGTCGTAGGCCGGTCGAGCGGCCCAAGGGCCGTCTTGGCCGAAGCCGGAGATGGCGCAGTACACGATGCGTGGATTGCGCGCGGCGAGCAGGTCGTAGGGGAGGCCGAGGCGCTCCATGACCTTCGGGCGAAAGTTTTCAAGCACGACGTCAGATTGCTCGACAAGCTTCAGGAAGACCTCTTTGCCGCGCTTCGACTTGAAATCGAGGGCAACCGATTGCTTCCCCGCATTGACTGCGACGAACGACAGCCCCATCAACCGCGCGGACATCTCCGGGTCAGCGCCCAGTTTGCGCGCCAAGTCGCCGCCGGCTGGATTCTCGACTTTGATCACCTCTGCGCCAAGCCGCGCCAGATTGTAGCCGCAGAATGGTCCTGCAAGCACATTGGTAAGATCGAGAACGCGAACCCCATCTAGTGGGCCGGCCATTGCAAGCATCCTCTGGTGCGGTGAAACCAACTAGGCTCACGTTGGTCAGCGTGATCTCGTATCTGGATGCAGTGAAATGACGCGATAGAGGTCATCAACCTTGCTCCAGGACTGGCCGCCAACCGATATCTTCGTGGCGATGATCGAACGTGTTCAGGTAGAAGAAGCCGGCCGAGGCGTAACCGCGACAGCACCGAGCTGTTTCACGACGCGCAAAGGGAGTTGCTGTCCAGCTCACAGCACCCATCCAATTCCAGAATTGATTGTGGGGGCTGGTCCGATCGCCCTCATTCAGGACGCGATCAAGGTCGGCGGAAGTCGGTTGGGGCAGACCGGAGATCTGTTCTTCTCCTACTACAAAGCGATCCCACTCATTCTCATCGGGTTTTCCGCGCGAGTAGCCGTCATCAGCGACACGGAAGTCTTGGCCGCCGGTCATCAGACGGCAATTGTACTCCCGACCGTCGATTTGGACCGGAGCTCCCCGAACGAAGCCCGCCTGGTCGAGATCATGCCAACTAACGCGGACGAGGATGACGCGATCGCAGATCAACAGGCGACGTCCGGCACTTTCAATAACGATCCACCGCAGCCTGTGGGCGGCATTCCTTGGCGTGTCTCCGAGCCGCCAATGACTCCAATCTGGTGCAAGGGAGAAGTCGGCTATGTCTCCGCATTCGAGGCCCGGATACGGTGATAGCATCGAAAGATCGATGAGCCAGGGCCGAACGGGACGGGCCAACGGGCGGCCGCCATGGTTCAGCGATCCGAGCTCGATCTTGCCAAGGCAATGCATCATGCGGCCTCCAACATGCGATGGCGGAGGATGCGGGCCAGCATTTCTGCCGCGATACGCTCGGTCCGGCCTGACGGATCGAGAGGCGGCGAGACCTCTACGATATCGAGGCCGTCAATCGGCCCGACGGCCAGGCCATCCAGCAGTTGGCAGTATTGGCGCGGTGTGATCGCGCTATGGACGATGGAACCTGTGCCCGGGAGGTAGCCCGCGTCCATGGCATCGATGTCGATCGAAAGATAAAGGCTCTCGCAATTTCGCGTAGCGTGGGCCAGTCCGCGTTTGGCGGTCTCCGCCGGACCTAGACGGTGCACATCTGCGGACGACAAGACGAGTCCCCCCATGCGCTCGATCTCGGCAAGCTCGCCGCTATCCACCCACCCGGTGATACCGATCCAGACCATGTTGGCCTTGGTGATGTTGGGCAGCTCCGAGATGCGTCGGGCGTTCGTCGCATGATTGTGCGCGCCCCAGGCACCGAGCCGATCCGAGAAATCGAGATGGCCGTCGATCTGGATGAACCCGAACCGCAGACGATGGTCGAGGTCGGCAAGGCCTTGAGAGTATCCGAGGCAAGCCGGGTAGCTGTTATAGTGGTCGCCACCAAGCGCCAGCGGCACCGCTCCCTGCGCCCGGATCGCGCGCGTCATGCGCGCGATCGCGGCCGTCGTGCGCCCAACGGATGCGGGCGATATGTGCGCATCGCCACAATCACCAAGCCACCGATCGCGTCTAACTCTCCAGCAGAGCCCCGTCGCGGCGTCGACCAGCGGTTCCCCAATGAGCGCGGAAAGGCCCTTCATCCACACTGTCGTTGCCTGACGCAGCGCGCGCGGCCCGAAGCGCGTGCCGATGCGGCTCGAGTGCGTCCAATCGGATGGCATGCCGACCACGCCAATCTGGTTCGTGCGCAATGCATTCGGCTCTACCAGAGGAGCGCCGAAGAGCCGCGGAATTGGCGGCTCAAAGGCCAGCGTCGATATGTTCATCGGCGAAAGGTCAGCAGTCATTGATGTCGCTCCTAGGTACGAGCGGCCTGTCGATAAGCTGCGCGTATATGAAGGCGAGGAGGGCTGTCACCACCAGTCGCTGGCCCGTCTTCACCGCGTTGAGGCCGTTCGCCGTTGGCTCCAGCCCCGTGACGATCATGCTGGCGACCTGCATCGTGCCGAGAACGGCGAGGCAATGTCTGATACTCATCAATGAGAGGCCGCCAAGGTGCGGCATCGCATTCATGCCGTGCAGTGGGCCAAAGAAGCCGGAAATGTCGAGATGTACGTGAAGCGGGCGCCGTGACAACGCCAGGCGCTTGGCCACCAGCTGCCAATCGTCCTGGCGGCGCAGCTGTGCGGCGCGGCTGCCGGTCAGGACGGCGCCAGCCGATCGGAGCCATTCGCCAGTCTCGACGGTTGGCCCCATTCGCGGCGCGATGATCTCCACATGTCGGCCGGCGATGGTGCCATCGCTCAGCAGAGCGACGACGCCGCTCTCGCACCCACCACCATTTTGCGACAGCGAGCCGCCAATCTGACAGAATGCGTCGCCGTGGTCGATACAAGCACCGCGTACGGCTGGGGCCACGATACTCGCATCACCACCAAGGAGCAGCAGTGTTGCGCCGGTCGTCGCAATCGCGCGTGCTGTCGCGCAGATCGCCAAGTCGGCAGCCTCACCCGGGCAGCCGTCGAGCCGGATATCCCCAAGGTCCACGAGACGACCATGCATTGCGGATGTATCCACGACAGTGCGCTCGTCGATCGACACCGGATGGCTAAACTGCGGATTGGCGTGCCAGCCGAAATACGCGGAGGTCTGCCGGATCGAAAGTGGTCCGAAGCGACAGCCCGTGCGTGGTCCGCTTGCGCGCTCGATCGGTGCTCCGAGCACGGCCAGAATGCCGGGGCCGAGCTCTGGCAAGGTCGCGCGACGCGAACGCATGAACGTCAAATCGCCCGCCATGCGCGGCAGTGGCGCGGTCCTCAATGGCATCGCGGCTCCCCGCTCCGGAGAACGTCGACGATTGCATCGCCCAGCTCCGATACCAGTGTGGTTGCGTCCCTGCCGCCGAGGCCCAAATCCGGCGCAAAGCCGTGGAGATCTGCCGCCACGATCGGCAGGCCGCGCAGACCACCGATCAATGCAAGCACTTGCGCGAGGTCCAATCCGGCGCCTGGCCTCCACCCGCCCAATGCGACCATCGGGGACGAAAGCACGTCGACATCGACACTGAGATAGATTGCCTCGCATAGACTGATGGGACTGCTCTTCACGGCTTCAACCGCTGGAACGAGCGCCGCTGCGACGCGGGCCGCAGTCAACACCGTCTCTGCGGCCGGACGATTTCTTGGTGGTGATGGTTGCGGACCATGCACTCCAAGCACGGCGATCGCGCCTGGCTCATCGGATAACTTCGCCGCAATACGCGCGGTTGCGCCGAAACGGGCAGTCCGGGTGCCTCCAATCTCGGAGGCAACAGCGAGATCGAGCTGCCGTGAGAGGCGAATGAAGCCAAATCGGCAATTGCTCAACGCTGACATCGCGCCGCGCAAAAGCAATGGCGTCAAGCTGTAGTCACCGCCGATGACAAGCAACTTGGAGCCCGTACGCAGGATACGTTCCACCTGATCGCTGAGTATCGCTTCCGTGCGATCGGGCTCGAGCGGAAATACGTTGAGATCACCGATATCGCGAACGCCCTCACGCCCCACCCGCGGGCGCCGCCGACCGTACGGGGGGCGAGACGCGTAACGAATTTGACGCGCAGCGAACCGTGCCCCCGGTTGGGAGTGGCCAAAATGATCGCAGTAAAGGCCCGCAACAGCGACGGTGCTTCGAGACAGTCCCTCGACGTCAGCTGTAGCTGCGCCAAAGAATGTGCATACCGGCTCAATAACGTGTTGGGGTTCTTTCGCGGCCCAACCGAGTGTCATGGGCGGAACTCCTCCTCCAGGAACTCGCCTAGGGCCGCATGAAGCGCCAATGCAGCGACCTGCTCGGTATGCCCCCTCCGATCGAGATCGGGGGCTACATTTGTCACGGCAATCCCTGCGAGCTTGGTGCCGAACCGCGCCTCCTTAACGAGGTCGATGAGTTGCTCGGGCGTAAGGCCGCCGACGGTTATGCCTGGCGTGCCGGCGGCATGTCCCGCATCAATGACCTCCAGATCGATGACGCAGATGATGCGCTCATACTGCGCAATAAAGTCCCGCACTTGGGCTGCCGCCGCTGAGATTCCATCCGTATGAACGAGCTCGGCAGCGAGAACGTGCCCTCCAACCTCGCAGAGACGGTCCCATGCCGATTTGGGCTGAAGGCCGATTGTGCCGACGCAGAGCAATCCACTTCCGCAGCCAGCAGTGGCTATGAGTTCGCCGATCGCGCGGCCTTTGGCATCAACAGTCGCCGGCAGAACGAGGCTCGGCGAGATCACGATGGCGCCAACGGGCCGCGATGACCGACTCGCTCCGACCAATAGACACTCTGCAATTCCAGCGTCGCCGCCCAGCAGTACCGGAACCCCGCCGCGCGCACAGATGGCGCCAACCCCGGCAGTTGCGGCGCCAAGCGCCACGTCGTTCGGCAAGGTATCCAAATCGATGTCGCCGAGATCGACGCCATTCACCTCGTTCTTCAACCGGCGTGCGATCCCCGTGTCGAGGTCAATCACAGTGCGGGACGGAGAGATGAGGAAATCCTCGAAGGCAGCCATAGACGCTTCGCGAACAGCCAGGGGTCCCTTTGCAGCGCCCCGCCGACGTGGTTCCGCTGACTCGATTGGCACACCGAGAGCGACGATGGTGCCGGCAACAACGGCATCGAGACCCGCCGGCCGAAACCGGGCAAGTGCCGGCATGCGCGCTATTGCTGAATTGTGGACCGGGATCATAGGGTCACTCCTCGCCTGCGAGGCGGGATTGCAATAATTTCCCGGGCAAGGTTGCCTTGCGGCTTTGTGGCGCTGCAGGGGACGCCTCGACGCTTGCCCCTCACCGCTCTATTCTTCGTCAGCCGCTCAGCCCCAATCCAGACCGCATACCGCACTTTGAGATATGATGAATGGCGCAAAGCCCCTCCAGAAAAGACTCCACCGGCGACGAGGATCGGGTCGTCAACAATGGCTTCTCCGGTGTCGATGCGGTTGAGCGCGCCTTGACCCTGCTCCACGCCTTCGATGCACCAGACGCGTCCGCGATGACGCTGAAGGCGCTGGCCGAGCGCAGCGGGCTTACCAAATCGACGATCCTCCGGCTGGCGGTGTCTCTGGAGCGCTTCGGTTATCTCGTGCGCGACCGCGACGGGCTCTATCACCTTGGTCCAACGCTCTGGCGCTTGGGATCCCTTTTCAGGCAGCGTCTGAATCTTGGAGAGGTCGTGCGACCTGTTCTCGAGCGCCTTGTCGACGAGACTTCGGAGAGCGCCTCGTTTTATGTTCCGCGGGGCGACAAGGGCGTTTGTCTTTACAGAGTGAACTCGCCGCGTCTGGCTCGTGATCATGTCGACGAAGGCGACGTCATTCCGTTCGGCGTGGGGTCGTCCGGCCAGATCCTCAAAGCGTTCTCGGGCAGCAAGAGTCCGGCTGCGACACAAATACGGCGCGACCGCATCTATGTCAGTCACGGTGAGCGGGACCCGGATGTTGCTGGCATCTCCACGCCGGTTCTTGATCCCGACGGCGAGCTGATCGGAGCCATCAGTCTCTCCGGTCTCGCAACCAGGTTCACCGAAAAGAAAGTGGCTGGCTATCGTGCAATCGTGTTCGCGGCTGCGCGCGAGATCGAAGCGAGGATCGGCGTTACGACCGGCTAGCGTTCGAAAAGGCCCGCACACGAAGCAGCGGTTCAAGCAGCGCCTCCATCAGAGGACTTCCGCCGCCCCATCAACTGAACACCGATGAGGGCCAGCACGGATAACACGATGAGGCAGGTCGAGATTGCCGCAATGGTCGGCTCGATCTGATCACGCAGCGAGTTGAACATGCGCCGGGTGATCGTCGCGTTTTCACCCCCGGACACGAGCATCGCTACGACGACCTCGTCGAGAGACGTTATGAAGGCTAGAAATGCAGCCGTTTGAATTGAGAAGCGAATCTGCGGCACCGTGATCGACATGAAAGCTGTCGGTCGGGATGCGCCAAGGCTGCGCGCGGCCAACTCTTGATCGAAGTCGTAGCTTTTCAGCCCCGACAGAACCGTTACGACGACGAACGGCAAGGCCAGGGACACGTGCGCGACTACGATGCCGGTCACGGTATAGTTCAGGCCCAATTTGGCGTAGAGGTGGAAGATCCCGACCGCGACCAGGATGACCGGGACGACGATCGGCATGATGATCAGCATCTGCGCCAGATCGCGCACGCGCTGCGACGAGCAGTGCAGGCCGTAAGCGGCCACGGTCCCAAGCGGCGTCGCAATGACCATGGTCAGAAGGGCGGCGAGCAGCGATGTCCGCGTCGCCGCCATCCACTCGCTGGAACCGAAATATTCCCGGTACCAGCGGAGCGACACTGTCTTGGGCGGGAACTCAAGGTAGGCGGAGTCGGAAAACGACATTGGAATGACGATCAAAGTCGGCAACATAAGAAAGAATAAGATGGTGCCGCCCACGATCGCGAGCCAGAGGCCGTCCGTGCGACTTCGGCCAGCCATTTCGGACGAGTTCATCGCGCTACCTCATGAACAGCTTGTCGAGGCCGAAGACGCGGTTCATCGCCCAGATCAGAACCAGTGTGATGGCCAGCAGGACGACGCCGAGCGCACTTGCGGCGCCCCAGTTCGAGTAGAGAGTAATGGTCGAACTCGATGCGCTGCGCCAGCATCTGAACGCGGCCACCGCCAAGCAGCGCAGGCGTCACGAAGAACCCGAGCGACAGAACAAATACAAGGACGATGCCGGCGAGCAACCCCGGCAAGGACATCGGCAGGAACACACGCCAGAACGCTTCGCGTGGGCTTGAACCGAGCCCAATCGCTGCTCGCACAAGGTCGCCGTCGATCGAGCGCATGGATGCGTAGAGCGGCAGAACCAGGAACGGCAGCATGATGTGAACCATGCCGATGATGCTACCGGTCAAGTTGTGCGCAAGTTGCAGGGGGGCTTCGATCAGCCCCAACGACATCATGGATTGATTGATGATGCCATTGCGCTGGAGCAATACGAGCCACGCATAGGTGCGCACCAGGACCGACGTCCAGAACGGCAACAGCACAAATATCAGCAAGATGCCCGCCGTCCGTGCCGGCAACTGGCACAACCAATATGACAGAGGATAGCCGAGCAGCACGCATACGGCGGTGACCGCGACACTGATCTGGAACGTGACGATAAAGGTGCTGGTATAGAGTTCGCTCTCCAGGATCCGCGCATAGTTCTCGATTGTGAGCGTGCCGCTGCGATCGACAAGCGACAGCGAGGACAGCCAGAAGATTGGGACGAAGACGACTACAAAGATCGTCAGCAGCGCCGGAACCGACAAACCAATGAACAACAGGCGCTGCTGGCGCCGTTGATGTGCCAGATTTTGCCGGTTGTCGGCGATGGAGGAGATTCCCGAACTGGCGGTCACGAGCTCCCCTCCGCGAGAACGATGGTATCGTCGGGGTGGAGGCCGAGGTTGATGACGCCGCCGATGTCCGGTATCTGAGCCTGTGCCGCGCGGCTCGTCGGCACGCGAACGCTGATCTGCCGCCCCTCTCCGATATCGACCATTACGAGCACGCTGTCGCCCTGGTAGATCTTGCCGCTCAGTATGCCGGAGAGATCGTTGAGCGTCGGATCGAGCGGCCCTGCCGCAATCTCGAGAAGCTCGGGACGTATCACGAGATGATGCCGCCCGGCACCCTGCACGGCGCCGATTGCAGTTCGCAGCGGTTTGCCGGCCAGGAGCGCCCGGCCGGAATTGACTTCGACGGGAACAACAACCGATTCACCGATGAAGTCCGCCACGAACAAACTCTCGGGCCGACGATAGAGCGACTGCGGCGTCCCCAACTGCGCAATGCGACCCTTGTTGATGACGGCGATCCGGTCGGACATCGTCAGCGCCTCGCGCTGATCATGCGTGACATAGACGATGGTCGCGTCGAGCTTCTGATGCAGTGCCTTCAGCTCGATCTGCATGTGCTCACGCAGCTTCTTGTCCAGGGCGGAAAGCGGCTCGTCCATCAGGATGATGCGCGGCTCGAAAACCATGGCGCGAGCGAGCGCGACTCGCTGGCGCTGTCCGCCGGACAACTGATGAATGCCACGATCGCCGAAGCCGCTGAGCTGAACCATGTTGAGAGCGGCCGCGACTTTCGCTTCGCGTTCGGCGACCCCCATACCACGAATTTTCAGGGGATACGCGACATTGTCCGCCACGCTCATGAACGGGAAGAGTGCGTAGCTTTGAAATACCATGCCAAGGCCGCGCTTGTGCGGCGGAGTCGCAATCATCTCTTGGTCGCCGAAGCGGATGCTACCCGCTTCCGGGCTTACAAACCCTGCGATCGCCATCAGCAGCGTCGTCTTGCCCGAGCCCGATGGGCCAAGCAGCGTCATGAACTCGCCGGCCCGGATATCGATCGACATATCGTCGAGCGCGTGGACGCGACCGTAGGCCTTCGTCAAACCGCGAACAGCAATGGGAAGCGATTTGGATGCCGCACCTGAACCACATGACATCAAGCACTGGCTCCTCAAATTCGAGGTATCAACAGGCATGCAGGGAATGGCCCTGCAGGTCCATTGGTCATTTCGCCGAGCTGTTGCTCACCGCCTCTGCACGAGGATGTCGAAGCGTTCCGTCAACTTGTCCAACTTGCCGATGTAGAAGTTTGCATCGACGAGCAACTGTTTGGGGTAGTTCGAGGGATGCGTGTTCACCGCCAGAACCTCCTGGGCGGTCAGCACGCCGGCGTTGAAAGCACCCGTGTTGACAGGACCGAGCGGCATCGCCTTCGCCAGACGCGCCTGCGCGCTGGCCTGCAGCATCTCGTCGATGAGCTTCATCGCGTTCGCCTTGTTGGGCGCGCCCTTGGGCACGAGCAGGCAGTCGATATCCATCGTGCCGCCATCGAACGTGTACGCGACGTTCTTTCCGGACGCCTTTACGCTCTCGACGCGGTTGTGGCCCATGTGGATCATGTCGACCTCACCGTCGCGCAGGAGCTGTGCGGACTGAGAGCCGCCCCGGTACCACACCGTAACATGCGGGGCGATCTCCGCGAGCTTCTTCCAGGCGCGTTCCTGTCCGTCTTTCGTGGCAAGCAGCTTGTAGACCTCAGCCGGCGGCACGCCGTCCGCCATCAGCGCGGCCTCAAGGTTGTAGTTGACCTTGCCGTGCATCGCGCGCTTGCCGGGAAACTTCTTCACATCCCAGAAGTCGGCCCACGTCTTCGGCCCGTTGTCGCCGAATCTGTCCTTGTTGTAGGCGATGACTTTGGTGAAATTGATGAAGCCGACGTAATGGCTGCTGATCAACTCCTTGGGAATGCCATCGGTCCTGACCACGCTGTAGTCGATGGGCTCGAGCATGCCGTCTCGCTTCAGCGTTTCGCAAGTCGGCAGCTCCTGCTCCGTCACATCCCAGGCAATCTTGCCGGCGGTGATCTGCGCTCGGACGTCCTGGATACCATTCGTCGTATCTTCCTTGACGGTGACGCCGAGAGCCTTCGCGGCCGGCTCGAGCATAGCCTTGCGCAATGCATCTTGGAAGGCGCCGCCCCATGAGGCGAAGGTGACATTGCCCTGTTGTGCGTTCACGCTGCCAGCGAACGTATATCCGACCAGTCCCGCAGCAAGCACCGCGCCAACGAGACGCCTACGAGACATTCCGCTTCCCAGATTTATGGCGAGCCTCTCGATTCAGATCGTTTCATCTATCGAAACGTCGTTCCGTTTTATAGCGTCCGTTTGACCGCTGTCAACTAGAGCGGTCGGCGCGGTCGGCGAGAAGCAGCGAGCCCACGGATCGGAGCTGCATGGGTGGGCAGCATGAAGGGTATCAGGCCAAGCTGCTTGATCTCGTCGGTCCTGGTGTTGTGGGCCTCGAAGATCGCCCAGTCAGGGTGGTGGCGATTGGTGCAGGGCATGTAAAAAGACTGATTGCCCGAGCGACAGCCACGATCAAGGCCAACCGTCTTGTCGCCCCATCCAGCCTCTTCCAGCCGCCATTGGATGTAGTCGAACGCCGCCTGATGTTCGTCGACGCTGGTGGCCGGGCACTGATAGAAGATGATGACCTTGAAGCGATTGGGCATCTCAAGCGAGCGTCGGAAGCTGTTGAAGATCAGGAACGGCAGTCGGTCGTTGATGGGTGCCTTACGCCCAAAGTGCCTGATGAAGTCGTCTGGCGTGATCTTGGCGTCATCGAAGTCGAGGACCAGGAAGAACGATTTATCAAAATTTTCCTGCCGCCTGATGCCGCGATTGGATGTACGCTTGAACACGGTTGAGTTGAACAGCAGCCCACGCTCTTTTGCTGCCAAGGGTGCGGCTGCCGAGCTTCGCATTTCCTGTATGAAGTCTTGTATGTCGTAGGTTTTTTCTAAAAATTGGTCGGCAAACTCATCGTGCGTGTTTTTATGAAAAGTCGCCATAGGCCTTTCAGAGAAATTGTCCCCGAAAAGTATACCATTTCCGTATATATTATACGACTTTGGTATCCTTTTTGCGGAAAGAATTTTTCGATAGGCCTTGAACGCATGCCTATCTGCTTAGTTCCGGCGTAATTTGCCTGTAAGCTTCATGGCGACAGGGAGTTTGCCATGACAAGCAACGACAAAGACGATCTTTGGCGGGATTTTCCGAAGACGGCGACTGAATTCGAGGCGCGGTTTGCGACCGAGGAACACTGCCGCGCGTACTGGATCGCGGCCCGCTGGGGCGGCAAACCGGCCTGCGCAAAATGCGCCAGCACGCGGGTCTGGACCATCCGTGACGGCAGCACCTTCGAGTGTGCCGACTGCGGCCACCAGACCAGCCTGACGTCGGGCACGCTGCTCGAAAAAACGCGCAAGCCGCTCAAGGTCTGGTTCCGCGCCGTGTTCGAAATCAGCACGCGGCGGACCGGCATTTCGGCCAAGGATCTGCAGCGGATACTGGGGTTTGGCTCTTACGAAACGGCCTGGACCTGGCTGCACAAGCTGCGCGCGGCTCTGGTTCGGGAGGATCGGGAGCCGCTTGGCCCTTTCGTGCAGATCGACGAGGCGCTCGTCGGCGGCAGGGGAAACGGCCGAACATGCCATGTTTCAAACGCAGTATCAATGAGTAGAGCTAGCTTTGGCAATGAGGCCAACGCGATGTGCGACCTTATGTCCAATGCCGGGCTAGGTTTCTCCCACCCACGTATAATGTTGTCGGTGGCGGAGTATGAAAGGGGTAAAATATGTATGCGGCAATTTTCGGTGAGAATGAAGAGAATGACCGTCGTGTTTGGAATGATGCATTGCAAGCCGCCGTACTCGCTCTGGCGTGCGATGAGCCCGACCCGATGCGCCCTAACGCCCTAATTGATGCCGATCCGTGTGGTGATTGCGAGAAGAAGGATTGCGCCCGCGAGTTGACAATTAAGCGCTTATTGGAACTAAAGCGTCCTGCACCTCCCAAACCATCCGACAGGTCGATCCGATACCTCAGGAGGCAGGCCCTCTCACCCTCACGAGCTCAATGTCCAGCGGGTGAACCCGAGTGAACTGCCAGTAGACTCCGTCAGGAAATGAGGGACCAGATTGGTCTCCCCACGGATGCCATGCGTCGTAATGGCTCGCACCCGTTCGGTCATGGTCAGGGAGGCTTGAGCACCTTTTTCGCAGCAAGCATGCCGCGATGACCGTTCAAATATCGCCAATTCTGTGATCGCAGCTGCTACGGTTTTACTTGTTTATTCTGGCATGAATTATGCTTGATCAGTACAATTTGCTTCAATTGCGAATGAACTTAATGGCCGATCCGAAAGTACCATTCGTGCAGCCTGTTAGTATCGTCCAGTTGCGTGGAGTCGCGTCCCGATGTCAAACCTGTACTCTCCCAATCGCCAATTCGTTATGGGGCCAGATGGTGCCCCCCTATCCATAGCCGATTTGCCAACGCCAGGTACGAAGAGATGGGTTATCCGGCGAAAGGCCGAAGTTGTCTGTGCCGTCCATGGCGGATTGCTGACAATCGAGGAGGCCTGCAAGCGGTATACTCTTAGCGTTGACGAGTTCCTCTCTTGGCGGTCTTCGGTATCGCGTCACGGCATGAAGGGACTGCGTACGACCCACGTTCAAAAATACCGGCAAAACGGGGCTCTGGACTGAACTGCGCTCGCGTTCGGATGAGCAAATGGCTTCCCACCGGTTCGGACACATTGAGGGCGGTCTGAGACTCTTTTAGGCCCACTTCGTCGGCGGGCGCGCTGGATCGGCGCGACCGGGCGCAGGTGACGGGCTTGGCGCTGCCGCCTGGCGGCCGCCTTGCCACCAGTAGAAGTGGCTCACGCCACCGCAACGCAAACCGCACAGCCCGCTGACCGAGATCGCCAGCAATCTCGAGTTACTCATGGCCTAAATCTTTGTTGCCCGACTGGTAGACCCTTAGGCCAATTGCGTCGGGCCGCTTGACTGGGTGATCGTGTTTTATGGACGATGATCCATTCATCATGTTTGTGTTGGGCGCCGATCCCGCAGAGGCATTGCAGGTAACGATCAAACGCCTGTGCGCCGAGGGGCTATTGCAGTTTGACGGTTATGAGCTGCGCATAACCGGGGCTGGATTGAAAATCTTGCTGGATTATGCCAGATCAATCGACCACCTCAATGCTGATAGACAGGGATCATTGGTCCATTAAATGGCTCTGTTCGGACTTAAGCTAGGGGCATGATCTCCGCTGCGTCCTGATCGTGCGCGACTGCAGCAGCGCTACCACCGACCAGGTGCTGCCCGATCTCCAGGCTCACACGGCGGTCTAAGTTGTTGTATTACCTTAGGTGTATGCGTGGAAAGCTCTCAGACAGAGATTGGACTAGAGGTCGCCCGGCTGTTCAATCGGGCAACGGACGAAGAGTGGCCAAGTCATTTCGAGCGCTTGCGTCGCAATCTACAGTTATCGGCGGCGGTGCGAGGGTTAAACGCGCTGCTCGACCAGCCAGACCACCGGCAAGAGGCCATCAGTGCGTTCAAACGCATCGGGCTTTGGCACGAGGACGCGAACAAGTAAGGCTGACTGGCAAGACGCGGAAACCTTCACGGACCGGCGTCCCGGTAAAGGCTGCTCGCTCGTACAAGTTGTTGGCAGAAGTTCGTCACTTCGGCTTCCACTCACTGGCAAGTTTCTGGGCTTCGGCGATTTGCTGCGAAGTCATTTTTGAGATGGCAAAATTCAGGCTGCCGACCGCTTTATCTCTGGCTTTTCCGGCAGTGTTCGATGCAGCGAGGTTGAACCACATGTGCGCATGAATGTAATTTTGCGGGACTCCTTTGCCCATGCGATAGGCGAGCCCGAGATTGAATTGGGCTTCGGCGTATCCTTGGTCTGCCGCCTTGCGATACCATTTCACTGCCTCGGCATCGTTCTGTGGGATGCCTTCGCCTAGGGAATAGGCGACCCCGAGGTTCAATTGGGCTTCGGCGTGACCTTGGTCGGCGGCCTTGCGGTACCAATGCACTGCCTCGGCATCGTCCTGTGGGACGCCTTCGCCTTGGGCATAGCAGAGACCGAGATTGAATTGGGCATGGGCGTATCCTTGGTCTGCCGCCTTGCGATACCATTTCACTGCCTCGGCGTGGTTCTGTGGGATGCCTTCGCCTAGGGAATAGGCGACCCCGAGATTCATTTGGGCTTTGGTGTATCCTTGGTCTGCCGCCTTGCGATACCATTTCACTGCCTCGGCGTGGTTCTGTGTCACGCCTTCGCCTTGGGAATAGGAGAGACCGAGATTGAATTGGGCATGGGCGTGACCTTGGTCTGCCGCCTTGCGATACCATTTCACTGCCTCGGCGTGGTTCTGCGGGACGCCACTTCCGGCGGCATAGTGGTGCGCGAGAAGCAATTGGGTAACCACGTCACCTTGTTGAGCCCTATGTTTGAGTTCTTCCACATACTGAGTAAGGGCATCAGGCTGTTGAGCCCTATGCCTAAGCCCCGCCACATCCCCACTCGTCCATGCTTCTGCACCAACCGCCGTCGCGATCACAAGAACAACAGCCAGTGCCAAGCACCGGAGTTCGGCCATCAGATTCGATGCGTTCACGACCACCCCCCATAGTGGCAGGTAGAGAAAATTCGTGTTACGCAAACATCAGCGTTCGGCCGGATGGCCGCCTCGTCCATCAAAGTTTCCCACCCACACGTGCTGACGTGTAGCGGAACGACAAACCTGTGCCAGATCACCTACCCGTCGCCATCCTCAAAAGGAATAGGGCCCACTGGCTCAATCCACTGATTTCAGGTCGTCATCGACCATGCCAATGTCGAGCAGCACGAAGGTTTGCTGGCACTCGCCGGTTCTGGGCGACAGTAGGCTGCCGTGCTAATCGCGTACGCACGAGCGCCAGTGTCGCGATTGCTGGAGCAACGACAGTTTGTCGCCGTGCTGCCTTGTCGGTGATCGTGGTCATGTTGTCTGCCTTGCGGGTTGGTGATGTCTCAGCAACAACATTCAACCTCGACCGGCAGCGGCACTGCCTCGGCTTGCGACACTCGGTGGTCGGCACTGTGGCCCGACTGTCAGGTGATCACCAACTCAGAGGCGTCGATTGGTGACCGCAATCTTCGACGGTCACAGACCGTGGGCAACGCCTCGTCAAGAAACAAGTCTCCGCCGCCGCGTTTCGAGGCCGTTATTACGCTGCTCGTGCATTTCCGACCAAAGTCTGAAGTTGATCCGACTTTGGTCGGTAGTCGAATATTACGGACCTTGGTTAACCTTGACGGAGTTAACCCACAGCGTCACACTAATGTCACAAATGAGATAAGCGCAGTTAGCCAGCTGTCTTCTGGCCTTTTTTTGCCAAGGGGTGCGGCGTGATGGCGGAAGGTACTAGTGTAATTGTCGTGCAGCCCTACCCAATTCTTCGAGAAGGGCTGGTCAGGATACTATCCCGAAAGTAGCGGTATGAGCTGCACTGGGTTCGGCTCCGTACCCGAAATCGGAGCAGAAGGTGCGGTCGACGTCTCGAAGCGCGTCATATTTCTGTTGGATCTCGGTCAGGACAGCAGTGCCGAAACTCAGGGCATCGTTTCCCTGAAGGAACGCTTTCCTGACTGTCCCGTCGTGGTTCTGTCCGAGCAGTACAGCCAATGCCATTTGCTCAATGCGTTGGAAAGCGGCGCTTGCGGGTACCTGACTAAAGACATCAGTTGCGAGACACTGATCAAATACTTGGAGTTGGTCGCCCAAGGCGAGCATGTATTCCCAACGCAGGCCCTGCAGTTGCTCTACAATAAAGAATTCTTGAATACGTACAAAGAGCAAACATTCTCTGAGCCGCGGAAGATCCTCTCCGGCCGCGAGGTCGAGGTGATTAGGTGCCTGAGCCAAGGCAAGTCCAACAAGTTCATTGCGCGGCAATGGGGAATCTCCGAAGCGACAGTAAAGGTGCACGTCAAGGCCATTCTGCGGAAGATCCATCTCAATAACCGCACCGAGGCTGCCCTCTGGGCGCGGGATCATGGCCTGAGCGTCGAACAGGCGCTGCCGAGCCTCAACGGGGTCTCCCCGGCTCTACCGGAGCCCAAATAACACCAAGGGTGACTGCAATTATCGCGTTGCCTTCCGCCCGAAGTGCGGAAGGAAGAGTTTGTACGAGCAGTTGCGGCAACGTAAGCCTTCGGTGAGCACCGCAGGCACTATGTGTTCGGGTCGCGTTTGCGCGCGAGAAGCGCGCGTTCCTCGATGATGATCTGCTTGAGGCATTCGATGCCGTATTCGGTGAACGCCGGGCAACCGTCCGCGCCGACACCGATGACCCAGAGGCAGCCCTCCTCGGGGTCCATGTTGACGGAGATCTCGCGCAGCCACTCCTCGTCCTCACCTAGGATCGCGGCGACATGGGCGATGGTGAAGACGTGAGAGACCGCAGCCATGGTCAGGCCGCTCGGGTGAGCGTCGCGCGCGCAGGCTGCCAATTCCAAGGCAGCAGCTCGTCGAGCCGCGACGCGAGATGACCGGCGATGCGTCCGAGGACGTCGGCGAGCCAGGCCTGCGGGTCGATGTCGTTCATCTTTGCCGTGACGATAAGGCTGTACATGGCGGCGGCGCGCTCACCGCCACGATCGGAGCCGGCGAACAGCCATGACTTGCGTCCGAGCGCGATACCGCGAAGGCCGCGTTCGGCGGCGTTGTTTGACAGGCAGACACGGCCGTCGTCGAGGAAGCGCGTGAAGGCAGGCCAGCGCTTCAACATGTAATCCATGGCCTTGGCGAGATCGCTGCCGCGCGAGAGCTTGGGTCGCTCGGCGCGCATCCAGGCTTTAAGATCGGCGACCAACGGCGCACTCAGTTCCTGGCGAGCCGCGCGGCGCTCCTCGCTGCTTTGGCCGTTGATGGCGCGTTCGATCTCGAACAGCCGATCAATGCGCCGGACGGCCTCCAGAGCCAGCGGCGAGATCGGCGCCGGCAACTTGCCCTTGGCCTTGCGGCGGGCGCTGTCCTCGATATCGGCGAGAGCGAAGAACGGCCGACGCGCGTGTGCCCAACATGCTGCTTCCAGAATCGGGCCCGGCGCGCGACCCGTCTCATACAGCCGATTGTAGCCGGAGTAGGCGTCAGCCTGGAGCAGCCCGCTCCATCGAGCGAGATGCGCCTCGACGTGCTCGCCGCCACGGTCGCGCGAGTAGTAGAACATCGCCGCCGGCGGTGCTCTTCCGCCGAAGGGTCGATCGTCCCGGACATAGACCCAGCAGCGTCCGGTGTGGGTCTTGCCCTTGGCGAGCACGGGCACCGTCGTGTCATCGCCGTGCAGCCGCTCGGCAGCAAAGACATGGCGCTCGATACGCCTGAGAAGCGGCTCCAGGACCACGCAGCCGGCGCCAACCTGATCGGCGAGTGTCGACAGGCTCAACGGCACGCCTTCTCGCGCGTAGCGCTCAGCCTGCCGGTTCAGCGGCTGATGCTGCCCGAACTTCTCGAACAGCAGCATGGCGAGCAGGTGCGGGCCGGCCCAACCGCGCGGTGTGACGTGGAATGGCGCCGGCGGCTCGCTGATCCTCTCGCAGTCCCGGCACGTCATCTTCTCGCGCACGTGCTGGATCACCTTCCACTGGCGCGGCACCGCCTCCAGCGTCTCGGTGACGGTCTCGCCGAGCTTCTTCAGGCGAGCGCCACCGCAGCACGGACACGTCGTTGGCCCCGGCACGATCACGCGCTCGCGCGGCAGATGCTCGGGCAAGGGTTGGCGGGACGGCCGCTGCCTCGCGAACGCGGCGACCGTCGTCGTCTTGGCGGCAGCTCGCTCGGCGGCGATCTCGTCCTCGGTGGCGGCGGCCTCCAGGTCCTCGAGTTCCAGCTCCATCTGGTCGATGAGGCGGGCCGTGCGCTCCGAGCGCGGCCCGTAGATCTGGCGCTTCAGCTTGGCGATCTCGAGGTTCTGGCGCGCAATGGTCGCCGCGTCGTCGGCCATTTTGGCGCGGGCGAGAGCCAGCTCGGCCTTCAGCGTCGCAATGTCGTCGGGTGGCGAATCGATGAGCTGAGAGAATCACAATCTCGCCGCCGCCGCTCGCCAAAACCGGCCGCAGAGCGCGTTATCCCGCGCGTTCGGGCCGGAATGTGTGGACCGGGTTACGCCAATCGATCCCGTCGAGCATGTAGGCGAGCTGCGCAGCCGAAATCGCGATGCTGCCGCTGCTCACCGTGGGCCAGACAAAGCGGCCGCGCTCCAGCCTCTTGGCATAGAGAGACAATCCGAGACCGTCATGCCAAAGGATCTTGATCAGGTCGCCCCTGGCGCCACGGAAGACGAAAAGATCGCCGGCGAACGGATCGCGGCCGAGCGTCTCCTGCACCTGCAGGGCGAGCCCGTTCATGCCGCGCCGCATGTCGGTGCGCCCAACCGCAAGCCACACGCGCACACCCGAGGGAACCGGGATCATCGCTGCCTCAGCACGTCGAGAACCCGCTTGAGGGCCCGGCCGTCGAAGCTCGAACCGACCCGGACGCGGTAGGTACCCGAGACCTCGATCTCGATGGCGTCCGAAACTACCGGGGTGGGTGGCGGGGCTGCTTCGAGCTCCGGCTCCGGCGTGACTGTCACCGGCACCAGCCCCGGCGGCGATGGCAAACACGGCGATGGCGCGCTCGCCTCACGATATAGGCGGCGCCAGCTGAACACCTGGTTCGCGTTGACGTCGTACTGGCGCGCCACAACCGACACCGATGCGCCCGGAGCGAATGTTGCCGCCACGATCTCGCGCTTCAACGCCTCAGGCCAGCGCTTGTGACGCCGCTTCGCGCCTCTTGTGTCCATATCCGCCATCGTGGACACATCCCCGCCCACATCGACCTTCGTGCAGCGGGAGACTTAGCGATCCAGGTCAACACGACAAGGCGGTGCTCACCGAAAGCAGACCACGCATCGGCATCCTCGGTAGAGTAAGGTCGCCTGGAAGTGAACAAAAGAGAGTGAGGATCGGTGGGGTCTACGACGGGTTGAGTTAGGCAATTCTGTGCCCGCCAGTGGGACTCGGAAAGGCCGCGCAGTTTAAGAAGCGCATACAAAAAATCGGGAGCCCGTCGCTGGTCAATCTGTGCAGCGTCTGCACACCTCAGCAAACACGCAAGCTTTACGGGATCAACTTCCCACTCAGTTGGATAACCTGGTGGCGCCCCAATTCTGCGGGGCAGGCGCAGAAGTCAGTTCTTCTATTGACCAATTGTGACTTGCGGCAATTTTTCCGATACCATAGCCAGCTAATGAGACCTTAGAGCGAGCATTGTCGAGCAAATGAACGACCTCTTTCGTCGCTATATTCCGCACGAAAAAATCCGCCAGATGCTCTGCGCGATTCGCGTGCAGAGATCGAAGAGTAGCAAACAGAATATCTTTGAATAGCTCTGCGGGAGGATTGTTTAAGTCGCTCGGTCTGATGTTAGTGTATCCGGCGTTTCTATACGCTCCAGCTGCCGCATCGCGCCATTCGGCTGCTTTTTTTAGATCTTCCAATCCATTTTGGAACGAAGCGACGGCGAGGCCGGCGTCGTGGAGTAGAATAGCGCCCCCAAATACAAAAGCCTCGGTTGGCGTCAATACATAGTCATGCCCGGCGACAATATCGGCTGCGGTCCATAGGGCATCGAGATGTTCTATGTTATGAAGCGTAAGTTGCGGAATGTCATTTTGAATCTGGCCGACCAAAAGTGATGCATTAATTCGGAAGCTTTCGTATGCAGCACAGAGCCTAGCTCTTTGGGCATCAAATTTAGTCTCACCCATCCCAGTGCTTAGCGTCGCCTTCCAAAGTCTAGTGTCCTCGTAGATCTTATCGGAGCGCACTCGAGACCCCCCGTTGCATGAGTATCTGTGTCGGCACAAAAGCGGCTTATGCTAGCCACGCGTGCATGTCTCTTGGTAGCGCATGGTGGGGTTTGCGGCTAGGGTTGCATTCGGGGAGAACTTCGTCTGGTCCTGTGGCCCAAGGCTGAACATCTCCGAGCTACCAAGTCACGCCGGCATACGGAGGACCAATTGCAGCCCATCACCCCGCCAACTTCACACTCGCCTTGCCAAATCCGTCGATCTGGCCTTCTACGACCAGCGGGGCGTCGACCCAGGTGATGCCGGTCAGGCTGCCGGTGATCACGAACTGGCCGGCGTCGAGCGTATAGCCGGCAGCCGCCAGCGCCTTCGGCAGTAGCGGCAGCGGCAACAGCGGATCGCCGTTCGGATGCGATCCGGTGCGCTCGGTCTGCACCTTGCCGTCGAACAACTGGCGGCAGGTCGCGCCCTTGAAATTGCGTAACGCGTCGAACTTCTGCACCGTGCCCGACACCGCGCCCCGGTTCGAGATCATGTCGGCTACCAGCGTCTCCTTTGGCTGGCCGTCGATCGTGTCATAGCGGCTGTCGCACAGCTCGATGGTGACGACGGTCGAGTCGATCGCCGCCAGCACCTCGGCGGCGGTGGCGGTCGCGGCGACCGGCCTGCCGAAGCGAAAGCCGAATTCGAGCTCGATGCCGATCCGGCCGGCCGGCTTCAGGCTGCAGGCCGCGCCGTCGGCGGCGATCAGGCCGGCGAGGATCGGCGCCACCGCGTTGCTGCCGTCCGGGAAGATCGAGATCTTGTAGCCGGCGATCTTTGCATCCAGCGCCTTCACCACCGCGTGCTGGATCGCGAAGCTTTCGGCGAGGCTGCGCGGAGCGACCGCCTCGGGCAGCGTCTTGATGGTCTTGCCGCTGCGGCGGGCATCGAGCAGCAGCCTGGCGGCCTCGTCGGTTCGGTTCGGCATGGTCAAACGCGCTCCACTGCAAGGCTGACACCCTGGCCGACACCGACGCACATGGTGGCGAGGCCTTTTCTACCTTTGGTCGTCTCGAGTTGATTGATGGCGGTGATGACCAGCCGGGTGCCGGACATGCCGAGCGGATGGCCGAGCGCGATCGCGCCGCCGTTGGGGTTCACTACCTCGCTGTCGTCGGGCAGGCCCAGCATCCGCGTCACCGCGAGCCCTTGCGCGGCGAACGCCTCGTTGAGCTCGATGACGTCGAAATCGGAGATCTTCCAGCCGAGCCGCGACAACAATTTCTCGGTCGATGGCGCCGGGCCGATGCCCATGATGCGCGGCGGCACGCCGGCCGCCGCCATGCCGGTGATGCGCGCGCGCGGGGTAAGGCCGTGCGCCTTCACCGCGGCCTCGCTGGCGATGATGACCGCCGCCGCGCCGTCGTTGACGCCCGACGCGTTGCCGGCGGTCACGGTGCCCGGAGTACGAAACGGCGTCTTGAGCTTGTCCAGCTCCTCGGCGGTGGTTTCGGGCCGCGGATGCTCGTCCCTGGCGAATGTCGCGGTTTTGCCGCGACCGGCCGGGATCTCGACCGGAATGATCTCCCTGGCGTGGAAGCCGGCGGCGGCGGCCTTGGCGGCGCGCTGCTGCGAGCGCAACGCAAACGCGTCCTGGTCGGCTCTCGAGACCTGGAATTCTGCCGCCACGTTCTCGGCGGTCTCCGGCATCGCGTCGATGCCGTACTGCTGCTTCATCAAGGCGTTGACGAAGCGCCAGCCGATCGTCGTGTCGAATACCTCGGCCTGGCGCGAGAAGGCTTCCGTCGCCTTGCCCATCACGAACGGCGCCCGCGACATGCTCTCGACGCCTCCGGCGATGCAGAAGTCCATCTCGCCGGCCTTGATCGCGCGGGCGGCGGTGCCGACGGCATCGAGACCGGAGGCGCAGAGCCGGTTGAGGGTCGCACCAGGGACGGTTGCCGGCAGACCGGCCAGCAGCAGGGCCATGCGCGCGACATTGCGATTGTCCTCGCCGGCCTGATTGGCGCAGCCATAGAACACGTCGTCGAGCTTCGACCAGTCCGCCTTCGGATTGCGCGCCATCAGCGCCTTGATCGGCAAGGCGGCGAGATCGTCGGTGCGCACCTTGGCCAGGCTGCCGCCGTAACGGCCGATCGGAGTGCGAACGCCGTCGCAAACGTAGACCTCTCGCATGGTGTTCCTCTTTAGTCTGTCGAAGCGCTCTTGCCTGAGCCCGATTTCCATTGGCGGCGATTTCGGGCATAAGGGCGCGGAAAACGCAAGCGCGACCGCTGACCAAACCCAATGACGTCTTCCCGCGAAGGCGGGAAGCCAGTCAAATCGCCACTAGGCAGCTCTTTGAGGCTTGTCTGGGTCCCCGCCTTCGCGGGGATGACGGAGAGAAATACTGGGCCAACCCGCACCAATGGATTGGAAAGAGGGCCAGCAGCGACGATGGCTTGCGACCCGAAAGGCTGCGAGAGAATGTCGAAGACAGCTACCATCGCCATCGTCGGCCGGCCCAACGTCGGCAAATCGACCTTGTTCAATCGCATGACAGGCAAGCGCACTGCGCTGGTGTCGGACCTGCCCGGCCTGACGCGTGATCGCAAGGAGGGCGTCGCCGAGATTTGGGGCCACGACGTGCGCCTGGTCGATACCGCCGGCCTCGAGGAGGCGGCATCCGGCTCGATCGCCGCGCGCATGCGCGCCCAGACCGAAACCGCGATCGCCGACGCCGACCTGGTGCTGTTCGTGAGTCGACGCGCGTGCCGGCGTGACGCCGGTCGATCAGGAGTTCGCGCGCATCGTCCGCCAGGCCGGCAACCGCGCGATCCTGGTCGCCAACAAGTGCGAGGGATCGAAAGGCTCGGAGGGCTTCTACGAGGCCTATGCGCTAGGCCTCGGCGAGCCGGTAGCCATCTCCGCCGAGCACGGCGAGGGGATGAGCGACCTCTACGGGGATATCGTCGAGGCGCTCGCCCTGGAGATGGACGCCGCTGACGCCAGCGAGGCCGCCGACACCGGGGCCGAGACCGAGGCGGAGGACGACCCGGCGCGGCCGATCAAGGTCGCGATCGTCGGCCGCCCGAACGCCGGCAAATCCACCCTCGTCAACGCCCTGCTCGGCGAAGAGCGGATGATCACCGGACCGGAGCCCGGGCTCACGCGCGACGCGGTCGCCACCGACCTTGCCTGGGGCGGGCGCACGATCCGGCTGTTCGATACCGCAGGCTTGCGCCGCAAGTCGAAAGTCGAGGACACCGCCGAGAAGCTGGCCACCAGCGACACCATCCGCGCGATCCGATTCGCCGAGGTCGTGGTGCTGCTGATCGACGCCGAACGCGGCATCGAGCATCAGGACCTGACGATCGCCAGCATGGTCGCCGACGAGGGCCGCGCGCTGGTGATCGCCATCAACAAATGGGACCTGGTCGTCGAGAAGCAGAAGCGGCTCAAGGAGTTGCGCGAGATTGCGACTGACCGGCTGGCCCAGTTACCGGGACTGCGGGTGATCACTCTGTCGGCACTGGGCGAGCGCGGCGTCGACAAGCTGATGCCCGAGGTGCTGGGCGCCTACGAGATCTGGAACAAGCGGGTGTCGACCAACGATCTCAACCGCTGGCTGCGCGAGGCGCTGGATCGTCACGCGCCACCGGCGGCGAGTGGGCGGCGCATCAAGATGCGCTACATGACGCAGGTCTCCGCCCGTCCGCCGACGTTTGTCGTATTCTGCTCCAAGCCGAAGTCGCTGCCGGACAGCTATGTTCGCTATCTGGAGAAGAGCCTGCGCGAGACCTTCGGCTTTCCCGGCGTGCCGATCCGCGTCAACCTGCGCAAGGGCGACAATCCTTACGCGCGCGATTGATCTCAAGCGCGCGGTCGAGGCGCGCCGATCCGTTCATTCTGCCGCCGCCCTGCTCGAGCAGGTCAGTGCTGCAGCTCCTTCGGTACCACGCCGCCGTTCTCGGCAAGCTTGGTCATGACCTGCTTGTGCAGCCAGACGTTCATCGACGCCAAGTCACCCATATCGCCGGTGTATTTGAGCTCGGTGGCGAGTTCCTTTCGAGCCTTCAGGCCGCTGTCGAGCTTCAACAGCTTCATCAGGTCGACAATCGACTTGCGCCAGTCGAGGTCTTCGTCCTGCTTGTCGGCGATACTGTCGAGCATCTTGGCGACGTCGACGTTGGACACCTTTGCGGCTGCACCTGCGACGGCAGGGGCGCCCGAGCCGGGAGCGGCAGTTGCCGCGCCGGCGGTGGCCGCGGACCCGGCCGACGAGGCTGATGTGGCGGGGGCCGCCTGGGCCGATCCGCCGAAGATCGCGGCAGCGATTTTTCCGAAGATGCTCATCTTGACCAATCTCCTTGGTTGCAAAGTAAACTTATTATCACGGCGTCACCCTTTCGCGCGCAGTGAATCGAATTCCTGCGGACCGAATTTGGCCGGACAACCGAGGCTTGCGGGCCTCGCGCCCGCGCCCGCGAACCTCTTGGTGAAGGCGATCAGGGCCTAGCCGGCGGCTGGACGCTCGCCCTTCTCGCTGACCGCTGGCTCAACCCTCGCCCATTTGCTCGCGGGATTGTGGTACACAGTATTTTGGTGCGCGTAATATCCGAGCTGGTCCAATAGCTTATGGTCAATCTGGAAGCGCCGACCGGGTCGCGCCGCCTGCCGTCGGGGCCGCGAATAATCCGCAGCTGTCGCAACAGGGTTATCGCGCGTTAACCATTGCGCGCGATAGTCTGACCAGGGGCAGTGGGGCAACCTGGAAGGGGTCGGCGATGCGCAATCTGCGGCGGGGGTGGGGGCGTTCGGTCGGTCGTGCGGTGGTGACATTGAGCCTGGCAGCGGTGGCGGCAATCCAGTTCGCCTCGTCGGCACACGCCTACAGCAAGCGGGTTCAGCAGGCCTGCCTCGCCGATTACAAGAACCTGTGCCCGCAGTACCGGGTGAACTCGCCGCAGTTGCGCGCCTGCATGGAATCGAAGTCGAGCTCGATCTCGTGGGGCTGCATCGAGGCGCTGATGGATAGCGGCGAGCTCGACCGAAGGCGCGTGACGCGCCGATAGGCACGCTGCCGGCCTCGCCGTCCGCTAGTCGAGTGGGCGCGACAAGACGATGGCATCGACCGAGGGCGCCTGGTGGCGCGTGTAGTAGCCCTTGCGCCGGCCGACCTCGCAGCAGCCCATGGCCTGATATAGCGCGATGGCAGCGGCATTGTCGGCGGCGACGTCGAGGAACAGCCGCCTGGCGCCGGCCCGTGTCACCGCCCGCGAGAAGGCGCCGAACAGGATCCGGCCGAGGCCACGCTTCTGCCAGTCCGGTGCCACCCCGATCGAGATGATCTCCGACACGTCCGCCGCCATCTGGCCGATCACGAACCCGACGGTCGTCGGCGGGATGCCGACCCGCGCGACGAAGGCGACCGCCGCCGGCGCCGCCAGCAAAGGCGTCACGCTCGCGACATCCCAGGGCGGATTGAACAGCTTCAGATGCAGGGCGGCGATCTCTTCGGCCGCATCGGGGTCCGCAATCTTGAGCGAGACGTACTTGGGATCGATCTGATCTTCGGATGACAGCATCAGGTTCTCATCGGCGTAGTGGGGCTTGCGTAGCCCGGCTGCGGTTTGGCATCCGGCTCTCGCAGATACAAAGGCTGCGGCGGATCGAGGACAGGCAGTCCGCCGGCAAGCCGGGCGAGCACGCCGGCGTGAACCTCGGCCGGCGCGATCACGTGACGATGGTTGATCCCGATCTCGGCCGCGGCGGCGACCACCAGGCCCGCTCCGGTGCCGGCAATCGCGTGTGGCACGGCGCCGAGATCGCGTGCCGCTTCCTCGGCGGTGGCAAGCCGGGCCGGGCTCGCCGGCGCCGCATCGGCCAAAGCGAAGGTCTGCAAATAGACGAGTCGGTCGCGTGTCGCGACGGCAATGGCGATAGGCATATCGGCATGGCTGTCGCGAAGCTGCGCCGCCATGACGTGCAGGCTCGTCGTGCCCCGGATCTGAAAGCCACGCGCCAAGCCAAGCGCGCGCGCAACGGCGAGGCCGGTTCGCACGCCGGTGAAGCTGCCGGGGCCGACCGTCACCGCGATCGCGGCCAGGTCGCCGAGCGAGACCGAGGCCGAGGCGAGCACCTCGCCGATCATCGGCACGATCCGCTCGGAGTGGCCCTTCTCCATCGTCTCGAAGCGCTCGGCCAGCACGCAGTTGCCGGCGCGCGACCAGACCGCGGCGGAGCATGCCCCGAAGCAGGTGTCGAACGCCAGGATCGTCATGCGGTTACCGAAGGCAGGCTCATTGTTTGCCTCCTATACCGAAAATCGCCGCCCGCGCCATGCCTTCGGCGACGGCATTAGACGATTTGTGCGATTTCAGCAAACTCGAGCCTCGGATTGCGCGGCCGCAATGGGGAAGGATCGCCGTAGCCCAGGTTGACCAGGAAATTCGACTTGACACTGGTGCCGGCGAAGAAGGCGGCGTCGACGCCGGCATTGTCGAAGCCGGACATCGGCCCGCAGTCGAGGCCGAGTGCGCGTGCGGCCAGGATCAGATAGGCGCCCTGCAGAGTGCCGTTGCGAAACGCGGTGGCGGCGGCGAGTGCCTCGCTGCCAGTGAACCAGCTTCTGGCATCCGCGTGCGGGAACAGACGTGGCAGCTGATCGTAGAAGCGCAGGTCATAGGCAACGATCGCGGTGACCGGCGCCGCCATGGTCTTGGCCACGTTGCCCGACGACAGGTGCGGCTTGAGCCGCTCCTTGGCTGCCGCCGATTTGACGAACACGAGCCGTGCCGGCTGGCAGTTGGCGCTGGTCGGCGCCATCCTCATGGTGTCGACCAGCCGCAGCAGCAGGCTGTCCGGCAGTTCTTTCGGCAGCCACGCACTATGGGTGCGGGCGGCGAGAAACAGCTGATCCAAGGCTGCCTTCGACAACTGTCGGGCCACGTCCAGGTCACTCCCTGCGCTCGGCAGCCGCGACGTTGCCATGTGCACGCCGGCCGCTCAAGCGTCAGGCGGCGGGCCGGCCCGGCGGTCGCGCCGGCAGCAGCGCCTCGTCGATCTGCCACGCTCTCTTCGACGCCGGCCGCTTGGCCAGGTTGTCGTAGTAGCGCTCGAAGGCCTTGCGCTTCTCGACGGTGCCGAACTGCATGCCCCAGCCGAGGTGGGCGCCGACGTAGAGATCCGCCGCGCTGAAGCGATTGCCGGCGAGATATTCGCGATCCTTGACCGCCTGCTCGACGGTATCGAGCACTTCCGCGAGGCAGCCGTAACCCACCATGGGCTTCTTGTCCGGCGGCACCTCGACGCCGAGGAAGTTGTTGATTACCGCCGCTTCCAGCGGTCCGGCGGCGAAGAACAGCCAGCGGTAATATGGTCCGCGATCGCGGTCGCCGGGGGGCGGCGCGAGTTTCGCCGCCGGGAACGCATCGGCGAGGTAGGCGCAGATCGCGGCGCTCTCGGTGACGACGGTATCGCCGTGGCGCAGCGCCGGGACCTTGCCCATCGGATTGATCGCGAGGTAGGCCGGCGCCTTCATCGTCGTGCCGTACTCGAGCAGCTCGGTCTTGTAGGGCTCGCCGACCTCCTCGAGCATCCAGCGCACGATGCGTCCGCGGGACATCGGGTTGGTGTAGAATACGAGATCGTTTGCCATGCTCATTTCCTCCCCCTGACGGGTTGTGCTTTCTTGCGCGGCAGCGCGTCGCGCCACGCCAGCTCCAGCGCCGCGCGCAGCTCGGACTGATCGAGCCGGGCGAGCGTGATGGTCGTCCAACCCTGCCTGCCCCAGGCATTGGGCACCGCCGCGAACGCATCCGGAGCGGTGACGCATTTCAGCGCCTGCTGGTCCACGGCAAGCTTCAGGTTCGCCGTTCGTCCATCGGCTGCCAGCGTCGCATAGATCCGCGCGACCTTGAATGCGCGACGATCGAAGTGCGCGGCCTCGCACGTGCCGGCGAGCGAAAGTGCTATCTGCCGCAGGTCGTCGGCGCTCGCCATCTCAGGCGAACCGCGCCGCATAGACCGGCGGCAAGGAATGGACGACCTCGGTCCAGCTGTCGCCCTGGTCCTCGCTCAGCCACAAGCCGCCCGTGGTCGAGCCGAATGTCAGCCGGTCGCCGGTCTCGTCGATCGCCAGCGCGTGGCGGTAGACGATGTCATAGGCGTGCTCCTGCGGCAGGCCCTTGGTCAGCACGTCGAAGCTCTTGCCGCCGTCGCGGGTGCGGGTCACCACCAGCCGGCCGTCGCGCGGGATGCGCTTCTCGTCCTTGATCTCGGGCACGAACCAGGCGGTGTCCGGCTCGCCGCGGGTGGACGACGACGGCAAAGCCGAACGTCGAGGGGCCAGCCTCCTTGATCTCGGTGAAGTTGCGGCCCTCGTCGGAAGACACGAAGATGCCGTTGTGATGCTGCACCCACATGCGGCTCGGCGCGGCCGGGCATTGCACCAGGCAATGGACGTCCTGCGCGATCGGATCGTGCGTCAGCTCGGGCGGCACGTGGTCGGCGCGCATGCCCTCGCCGCGCTGGCTCCAGGTCGCGCCAGCGTCCTCTGTGAACCAGACGCCGCCGGTCGACACCGCGATCCAGATCCGCTTCGAGTCCCTGGGGTCGACGATGATCGAGTGCAGTCCCGGCAGGTCGGCGCCGCCGCCCATCCACGACCGGCGCTTGGGATGATCCCACAGCGAGCGCACCATCTGCCAGCTGTCGCCATGATCGGTCGAGCGGAACAGCCCGCCGGGCAGCGTGCCGCACCAGATCTCGCCGGGCCGGTCTGCGCCGCCGGGTGTGAGTGCCCAGATTCGCGCCGTGCTCCAGGCCAGCGGCCGGCCCCACATGTCGTTCTCCTCGAGCCCTTCCGGCTTCGGTGGATAGGTCGGCGTCGCGATCTCCTCCCAGCCGGTCGGCGTCGAGCGGTGCACCTTGACGCCGAAGTGGCCGTGATCGAGCGCCGCATAGTGGCGGCCGCTACGCCGGTCGGTCAGCGTCAAGGTGACATTGTCGCCGAGAAAATCGACGCGATCGACCACCCAGCGGCCGGCCTTGCGCACGATCCAGAACAGCCCCTTGCGGGTCGAGACAAGCACCGTGTCGGACATGATCAACCTCCTGATAGCGCCTGGAAGACGTAGATGTTGCTGGATTGGCTAACGGGATCGGAGAGGCGGACCCGATCGCGGACGAGCTCGCCATCGACGAAGATCGTCATGTGCCGGCGCAGCGCCGCCTGGTCGTCGAGCACGTAGGAGCGCGCCTGCGGGTTCTGATTGAAGACATTGTCCAGCACCTCGCGCACGGTGCTGCCCGCCGCCTCGGCGGCGGGGCACGCCACATGCCGCTGGATATTCTCGGTGAAGACGACGCGTGCCATCGAGCGACTCCAAGTTCCGATGTGGCCGGGTGCGACGATCTCCGGCGCCGCGGCGAACCCGCCTTCGACTACCTCTCGGCGAGCGCCTTGAGGTCCGCGAGCCCCTTCTCGAACGAGCCGCCGACCATCTTGTCCATGTTGCAGAAGGTCGAAATCACCTTGGTGAGGAAGGGGCTCGGCCCTTGCATCGCCCAGGTGACGCGGGTGGCGTCGGCCTCCGGCGCCAGCACGAACTCGACCCGGTTGTGCGCCTCCATCGGGCTTTTCATGTCGAGCTTCATCGCGATCTTCGACGACGGTACCGATTCGGTGATCTCGACGCTGCCGACGCCGACGTTGCTGTTGCCGCTCCAGTCGTGCGCCGAGCCGACGCCGCTCGCCGGTCCGCGATAGGAAAGCTTGGTCGCCGGATCCAATTTCAGGAACGGATTCCAGGTGTTGAACGCGCGCAGATCGTTGATCATCGGGAAGACCTTTTCCGGCGGCGCCTTGATCACCAGCGACCGCGCCACCTGGAAGCTGTCCGGCTTGGTGGCGGCGTAGGCCAGAACGCCGCCGATGCCAATGGCGATCAGCAGGGCGGTATAGGAAATGAACTTAAGCATCGTTTGCTCCTCGTCAGTGGTTCGCGGATTGCGTCATGCGCGGTCGTAGGCCTGCCGCAGCTTGGCGATGTCGAGCTTGACCATCTGCATCAGGGCCTGCATCACCGCCGCCGACTTGCCGGGCTGCTTCGCGGTGACGAGCTCGGAAAGAATGGTCGGAACGACCTGCCACGACAGTCCGTACCGGTCCTTGAGCCAGCCGCACTGCACCTCGCTGCCGCCGTCGGTGAGGCCCTGCCAGATCCTGTCGATCTCGGCCTGATCGTCGCAATTGACAACCAGCGAGACGGCCGGCGTGAATTCGTACATCGGCCCGCCGTTGAGCGCGACGAAGTCCTGGCCGTCGAGTACGAACGACACGGTCATGACGCTGCCCGCCGGTGCCGGCATTCCCTCGCCGTAGTGCGTGACATGCTTGATTCTCGAGTTCTTGAAGATCGAGACGTAGTGCTTCGCGGCCTCTTCCGCCTTGCCGTCGTACCAGAGGAATGGAGTGATCTTCTGCATCGCATGCTCCCTTCTTGAAAATGCGTCGGTCTCGGTGAATTGGGATTGGCGTCGCCTAATGGTGGCGGCCGGTGAAGTCTGGGAGTGTATCGGTCAGTCTGTCGAACGCTTGTGGCGAAAGGCGGGTTGCATCGGGTGTCGATACCGTGAAGACGCGCCGGCGGCCTCGGTCCCGACATCAGGCCGAGAAAAATTTCGGACGCGCCGAAAAGCGGTGCGAGCACCTGGGTTTCAGTTGTCGGCCGAGCCGCCTGCGCTGGCGAGACTGTCGAGCTTCTGGCGAATGTGCGCGGCCTGCGCCGGCGTGGTGGCGAGCGCAATGGCACGGTCGAGCGCGACCCGGGCCTCCTCGGTTCTGCTCAATTGCAGCAAAAAGGTGCCACGGGCACCATGGAAATAGAAGTATCCATCGAGCGCCGCCGCCAGCGGCTCGATCATCGCCAGCGCCTCGGCCGGGCCGTGCGTCCTTGCAACGGCGACCGCGCGATTGAGCGTCACGATCGGCGACGGCTGCATCCTTTCCAGCGTGCCGTAGAGCTGGTCGATGCCGGCCCAGTCGGTATCCTCGAACCGTGCCGCGCGCGAATGCAGGGCTGCGATCGCGGCCTGGACCTGGTACGGTCCGGGCCGCCGATGGCGCACCGCCTTGTCGATCAGGGCCAGGCCCTCGGCAATCAGCTTCCTGTTCCAGCGACGGCGATCCTGGTCCTCGAGCAGAACGAAGTTGCCGTCGGCGTCGAACCTCGCATCGGCGCGCGCGTGCTGAAGCAGCATCAGAGCGGCGAGCCCCATGATCTCCGGCTCCGTCGGATAGAGGCCGAGCAACAGCCGCGCGAGCCGGATCGCCTCGTCACACAGCGGCGCCCGCCCTGCGCTCTCGGCAGCGCTCGTCGTGTAGCCCTCGTTGAAGATCAGGTAGATCATCGCGGCGACCGCGGCGAGGCGCTCGCTCCGCTCGATTGCTCCTGGCGCCTCGAACGGCACGTCGGTCTTGGCGATGCGCGCCTTGGCCCTGGTGATGCGCTGCTCCATCGCCGCTTCGCCGACCAGGAAGGCGCGCGCGATCTGCTTGACGGTCAGGCCGGATACGATGCGCAGCGCCAGCGCGATCTGCTGCGTCGCCGGCAGATCCGGGTGGCAGCAAACGAACAGCAGGCGCAGGATATCGTCGCGATAGTCGGCGTGGTCGATCCGCTCCGCAGCCGCCGCTTCCGCGTCGGAGAGATCGGACAGGGCTTCCTCGGGCGGCAGCGGCACCTGCTTGCCGCGGCGGCGGACATCGTCGATCGCGGCGTTGCGGCCGACCATGATCAGCCATGCCGCGACATCGCGCGGCGGACCGTTGCGCGGCCAGGACCGCAGCGCGCGCAGGCAGGCCTCCTGGTACGCCTCCTCGGCGGTGTCGAGGTCCCGGAAATAGCGCAGCAGCGCCGCCATGGCCTGCGGTCGCGCGGCCGTCAGTACCGAGTTGAGCCAGGCGCTGCCCGTCACGTTGAAGCCTTGCCAGGGTTGACGAAGAAGCCGACCGGCCGGATCTCGTAGGCGCCGCCGGGGTTCGCCCGGGCCAGCTCGCCGGCGATCTCGAGCACCTCGTCGAGCGAGTTGCAGTCGACGACATAGAACCCGAGCAGCTGCTCCTTGGTTTCGGCGAATGGCCCGTCGATGACGAGGTGCGGCTCGCGGTCCTTGCGCAGCGTGGTGGCGGCGGTGGTCGGCAGCAGCCGGGCGACCGGGCCGAGCTTGCCCTCCCGGCTGAGCCGCTCCATGACCACGCCGAGCTTGGCCATCACCGCATCGTCCTCCTCCTTGCTCCAGGAGCAGGTGACCTTTTCATCATGGTAGCAGAGGATTGCATATTGCATGGGGCGAAGCTCCGTTGATCCAGAGGACGCCGGAATATGCCCCAAGCCGACAGCCAGTCCAAAATTTCCCTGATCGCGAATCGCGCCGCGACCCACGACCGGCCCGGGTGTTGATCGCGGCAGCCCTCGATTCCTGCGACATTATCTCCGAGCGGCGTCCGGTCCCATTCCCCGAATCTCCGAAAGTGCCTAACCACGGTCTCGCGGACGGTATCCACCACATCGACGCGTCAAGTCATCGGGGGCATATCGGCTCGTGTTGATCCTAGTCAAACCACGCCGGCTTCATTGGTGATTGGAAGAACGCGTGCCGGCTTGGCCCTGGGATTTGCGCTGGAACTTGCCGGGCAGGCATCAGTAATCCGACTTCGGGGCAAATCATGACAGATGCAACAGTGGAGCGACAAGCGTTCAGCGATGCCATGGCATTGCTGGCGGCGGTCATTGCCGCAGCCATCGGGCTGGCGATCGCGGCACTCTCGAACAGCGGCCCGATGGCCTTTCATGGCCTGCTCCTCGCAGTGGGCGCCGGACTTGCCGGCGGCGCAGTGCTGGTGCTGATGAAGAGTGCGACCAGCAACCAGTCGGAATACTTCGATGGTCCGATCAAGGTTGCGACCATCGCGGCGATTTTCTGGGGCATTGCCGGGTTCCTGGTCGGCGACATCCTGGCCTGGCAGCTGGCCATGCCGGCGCTGAACTTCGACCTGCCGTGGATCAGTTTCGGCCGGCTCCGCCCGCTGCACACCTCGGCGGTGATTTTCGCCTTTGGCGGCAACGTGCTGCTCGCGACCTCGTTCTATGTGGTCCAGCGCACCTGCCACGCCCGCCTCGCCGGTCGCTGGTCGCCGTGGTTCGTGGTGTGGGGCTTCCAGCTTTTCATCGCCATCGCCGGCACCGGTTATCTGCTCGGCGTCACGCAGGGCAAGGAGTACGCCGAGCCCGAATGGTACGCCGACCTCTTCCTGACCGTGATCTGGGTCGTCTACCTGCTGGTCTTCCTGGGCACGCTGTGGAAGCGCAAGGAGCCGCACATCTACGTCGCCAACTGGTTCTATCTGGCGATGATCGTCACCGTTGCCATGCTGCATCTGGTGAACAACGCCACCGTCCCGGTCAGCCTCACCGGGCCCAAGAGCTACATCGTCTACTCGGGCGTCCAGGATGCGATGACGCAGTGGTGGTACGGCCACAACGCGGTCGGCTTCTTCCTGACCGCCGGCTTCCTCGGCATCATGTACTACTTCGTGCCGAAGCGGGTCGAGCGTCCGGTCTACTCCTACCGTCTCTCGATCGTGCACTTCTGGACCCTGATCTTCCTCTACATCTGGGCCGGGCCGCACCACCTGCACTACACCGCCCTGCCCGACTGGGCGCAGACCCTCGGCATGACATTCTCGATCATGCTGTGGATGCCGTCGTGGGGCGGCATGATCAACGGCCTGATGACGATGGCCGGTGCCTGGGACAAGCTGCGCACCGACCCGGTCGTCCGCCTGCTCGTCGTCTCGGTCGCCTTCTACGGCATGTCGACGTTCGAGGGCCCGCTGATGAGCGTAAAGTCGGTCAACTCGCTTTCGCACTACACTGACTGGACTATCGGTCACGTGCATTCCGGAGCGCTGGGCTGGGTCGCCATGGTGTCGTTCGGCGCGATCTACTGCCTCGTTCCCTGGCTGTGGAACCGCAAGGGCATCTACTCGCTGAAACTGGTCGAATGGCACTTCTGGACGTCGACCATCGGCATCCTGTTCTACATCACCGCGATGTGGGTGTCCGGCATCACCCAGGGCCTGATGTGGCGCGCCTACGACAAGCTCGGCTTCCTCCAATACTCGTTCATCGAGACGGTCGAGGCGATGAAGCCCTACTACGTGATCCGCGCCTTCGGTGGAGCCCTGTTCGTCCTCGGCGGCTTGATCATGGCCTACAACGTGTGGCGGACAATCCGGGGCGATGCGTTGCGTGACGAGGCCGACCAGCCGCGGGTCGCCGCGGCGCCGGGCCTGCGCATCCAGCCGGCCGAATGAGCGAGGGGTTTGGACAATGAAACACGAAGTCTTCGAGAAGAACTCCATCGTTCTGCTGATCGGCATCCTGCTGATGGTGTCGGTCGGCGGCCTGGTGCAGATCGCCCCGCTGTTCTGGGTCGACAGCACGATCGAGAAGGTGAAGGGCATGCGGCCCTACACCCCGCTCGAGCAGGCCGGCCGCGACATCTACGTTCGAGAGGGTTGCTACAATTGCCATAGCCAGATGATCCGCACGCTGCGGGATGAGGTCGAGCGCTACGGCCACTACAGCCTCGCCGCCGAGAGCATGTACGACCATCCGTTCCAGTGGGGGTCGAAGCGTACCGGCCCCGACCTGGCCCGGGTCGGCGCCAAGTATTCCGACGCGTGGCAGGCCGAGCACCTGATCAACCCGCGGACGCTGGTGCCGGAAAGCATCATGCCGGGCTATCCGTGGCTTGCCACGACCAAGGCCGACACTTCCGACCTGACGGCTCGCATGAAGACGCTGAAGATCGTGGGCGTGCCGTATACCGATGAGATGGTGGCCAACGCGGAGAAGGACTTCGCCGCCCAGATCGATCCGGACAGCCGGCCGGCGCGTGACCTGGTGAAGCGCTACCCGAAGGCCAAGGTGGTCAAGATCGAGCAGCGCAACGGCCCGGAGCCGACCGAGCTCGACGCCCTGGTGGCATATCTCCAGATCCTGGGCCAGATGGTCGACTTCACCTCCTTCGATGCCTCCGGGCCCAACCTGAGGTGATCCGGCCATGACCTACGAAACGATAGCCACCATCAGCCAGGTCACTTCCCTGCTGCTGTTCATCGCGATGTTCATCGCCGTCGTCATCTATGCGCTTTGGCCGGCGAACGGCCCGCGCTTCGAGGCCGCGCAGCGCGAGGCTCTGGATTTGGACACCAACCCGTCGGGCGACAGGGGGCAGCAGTGAGCAAGCAACGTGAAATCGACGAATTCACCGGCGTAGAGACTACCGGCCACCAGTGGGACGGCATCAAGGAGCTCAACAAGCCGCTGCCGCGGTGGTGGCTGTTGACCTTCTACGCGACGATCGTGTGGGCGATCGGCTACTGGATCGCATTTCCGGCCTGGCCGACGCTTTCGAGCTACAGCAAGGGCGTGCTCGGCTACAGCCAGCGCGCGACGGTTGCCGGCGAGGTCAAGGCGGCGACCCAGTCCCAGGCCGGCATGCGCGACCTTCTTGCCAAGACGCCGCTCGCCGACATCAAGAAGAACCCGGAGCTGCTTCGCTTCGCCAATACCGGCGGCGCGGCGGCGTTCCAGACCAACTGCGGCCCGTGCCACGGTCGCGGCGCGCAGGGCGCGGTCGGCTATCCGAACCTCAACGACGATGACTGGCTGTGGGGCGGCAAGATCGAGGACATCGAGCACACCATTCTCTACGGCGTACGCTCGGATCATGCCAAGGCTCGCGCTTCGCAGATGCCGCGCTACGGCCTCGACAAGCTGCTCACCGACGCCCAGATCAGCGACGTCGCCGACTACGTGCTGACGCTGTCCGGCGGCAAGGCCGATGCGGCCGCGGCCGGTCGCGGCGCGGTCATCTTCAAGGAGCAGTGCGCGTCCTGCCACGGCGAGAACGGCAAGGGCATGGTCGAACAAGGCGCACCGAACCTGACCGACGGCATCACGCTTTATGGAGGCAACCGGGAAGCCATCGTCGCGAGCATCCAGACCGGCCGCGGCGGCATGATGCCGGCGTGGGCGGGGCGGCTTGATGCGGCGACGGTCAAGTCGCTCGCCAGCTACGTGCATACGCTGGGCGGCGGCAAGTAGCCGCCTCGGGCATCGTCGAGGTGTCGGCCATGTGCTGTTGCGGATGCAGTCTCGCTGTCGCGATGGCTCTTGCCGAGGGCAACCTCGGCGCCGAGCCCGGCGACGGCTGCCCAGGAGACCGATTGGAAGCGGTCGCGACCGAAAACGTGGCCGCAAACCGTGCCAGCGGCGGGCGTGAGCCTCGCCACGGCACTGGACGGCGCCTCGAATGGCTGTTTGAGTTGGCGACGCGGGCGGTCCAGGCGGCTTGCTGGATGCCCGCGACCGTGCGGAGGAGCACCGACGGGTGACGACAGTACTCGCAAGGAAGAATGATCCCCGCGCCGAGCCTGCGGTCGCCGTCTCGCAGCACGACGTAAGGGCGGTCAATCGCAAGTCCGACCGCGAGCTTTACGCCGGCCGGCAGAAGATCCATCCGAAGCGCACCCGGGGTCAATTCCGCAGCCTGAAGTGGGTGGTGATGGCGGTGACGCTCGGCATCTACTATGCGCTGCCCTGGTTGCGGTGGTCGCGAGGGCCCGACCTGCCGGACCAGGCAGTGCTGCTAGACATGGAGCACAACCGGTTCTTCTTCTTCTTTCTCGAGATCTGGCCGCAGGAGTTCTACTACGTCACCGGGCTCCTGGTGCTGGCCGCGCTGCTGCTGTTCCTGGTGACGTCGCTCGCCGGCCGGGTGTGGTGCGGCTACACCTGTCCGCAGACGGTGTGGACCGACGTGATGATCTCGATCGAGCGCTTCTGGCAGGGCGACCGCAATGCCCGCCTCAAGCTCGACAAGGACTCGTGGGGCCCGGCCAAGCTGTTCAAGAAGACGATGACGCATCTTTCCTGGCTGGCGGTCGGCCTCGCCACCGGCGGCGCCATGGTTTTCTACTTCCGTGATGCGCCGACGCTGGCGCGCGAGTTGGTGACCGGCACGGCGCCGCTGGTCGCCTACCTGTTCCTCGGCATTTTCACCCTGGCGACCTATGTGCTTGGCGGCATCGCGCGCGAGCAGGTTTGCACCTACATGTGCCCGTGGCCGCGCATCCAAGGCGCGATGACCGATCGGCACACGCTGCTGGTCAGCTACAAGCCGGAGCGCGGCGAGCCGCGAGGACCGCACAAGAAGGGCGATAGCTGGGAAGGCCGCGGCGACTGCGTCGACTGCAAGGCCTGCGTCGTCGTCTGTCCGGCCGGCATCGACATCCGCGATGGCTCGCAGCTCGAGTGCATCCAGTGCGCGCTTTGCATCGACGCCTGCAATGACATCATGGACAAGGTCGGCCGTCCGCGCGGCCTGATCGGGTACGACACCGTGGCGCGCAAGGAGGCGAAGGCCGCCGGGCTGCACGAGCCGATCCAGTTCGTTCGGCCGCGCACCATGCTGTATGCCGGACTGCTCGGCGTGGTCGGGGCCATCATGCTCGCCGGCTGGCTCAACCGCACCGTTCTCGAGATCAACGTGCTGCACGATCGCAGCCCGCCGTTCGTGCTGCTGTCCGACGGCAGCATCCGCAATGGCTACACCGTCAAGATCCTGAACAAGCTGCACGAGCCGCGCATTGTCGAGATCAGCCCGAGCGGCATTGCCGACGCGCGACTGTCGATCGTCGGCAGCGACGAGCGGCAGGTTCGCATCGGTACCGACGATCTGCGCGAGCTTCGCGTCTATATCACCGTGCCGGCGGCGGAAGCGCGGAAGCTGCCGTCCGCTTCGGTCCCGATCTCGCTCGTGGTCCGCGACGTCGCATCGAAGATCGAGATGACGCGCCGGAGCCACTTCCAGTCGCCAGCATCGACCATCGGAGCCACACGATGAAAGCGATCACGGTCGGTAGAAGGCCGTCAGCCGGCAAGCTCGAAGGACGTCATGTCCTGGCGATTCTGCTCGGCTTCTTTGCCGTCGTGCTGACCGTCAACGGCTACTTCCTGTACGCGGCACTGTCGACCCATACCGGGATCGTTGCGAACGAGCCCTACCGAAAGGGTCTGGCCTACAATGAGCGGATCGTGGCGGAAGTGGAGCAGAACCGGCTCGGCTGGCATGACGGTCTCGCCCTCGACCGCGATGGCCGGCTGGTGCTCTCGATGATCGACGGCAGCGGGGCGGCGGTGCGTGGCCTCGCCGCGACGGCGATCGTCGGCCGTCCTTCGACCGAGCGCTTCGACCACAAGGTGAAGCTGGCGGAGCAGGCTGACGGCCGGTATGCCGCCGATCTCGGCAAGCTCGACGGCGGCGCCTGGATCGTGTCGGTGGAGGCGGGCGACGGTTCGGCTGCCGCTCCGGTGTATCGTTTGCGCCGTCGGCTGTGGCTGACCCCATGAGCACCGCCGGCACGATTGTGGACGGTCCTGACGCTGCAGCCGGCGAGACGCGAGCGGCCCAGCCGCCGGTGATCACTACGCTGGCCGTCGAGAACATGCACTGCGGCAGCTGCATGCGCAGCGTCGAGCAGGCGTTGAGTGCCGTTCCTGGCGTGCTCAGCGCCAGGGTCAATCTGTCGATCAAGCGGGTGTCGATACAGACGGCCAGGCGCCCGGCGACGGCCGAGCCATTCGTCGCGGCGCTGCGCGATGCCGGTTTCGCGGCTACTGCGCTCGCCGAGACCGAGGCCCGGCCGGCGACCGCCATCGACGAGGACTACCTCAAGCGGCTGGCGGTGGCGGGGTTCGCCGCCGCCAACATCATGCTGCTATCGGTCTCGGTGTGGTCCGGCATGGGCACCGACATGCCGGCCTCGCTGCAGACGCTGTTCCATTGGCTGTCGGCGGTGATCGCAATCCCGGCGGTGGCCTATGCCGGCCAGCCGTTTTTCCGCTCGGCGCGGGCTGCGCTCTCCGCCGGCCGCCTCAACATGGACGTGCCGATCTCGCTCGGCGTGCTGCTGGCGACCGGCATGAGCCTGTTCCAGACCATTCGCGGCACCGAGCACGTCTATTTCGACGCCGCCGTCATGCTGCTGTTCTTCCTGCTGATCGGCCGCGCGCTCGACGAGCGCATGCGGGCGCGGGCAGTGAGCGCCGCGGAAAATCTGCTCGGACTGCGCACCGCCGCCGCCTCGGTAATCCGCGTCGATGGCAGCATCGAGCGGATTGCCATCGGCGACGTGGTGCCCGGCATGCGGGTATCGATCGCCGCCGGCGAGCGCATCCCGGTCGATGCGCGCATCGTGCAGGGCGTCGGCGAGATCGATGAAAGCCTGATCACCGGCGAGAGTCGGCCGCGCATGGTCGGCGTCGGCGAGCAGCTCTACTCCGGCACTGTCGCGCTGTCCGGCCCGATCGAGGCCGAGGCGACGGCGGTGGCCGAGAGCACGCTGCTGGCCGAGATCGCCCGCCTGATGCAGACCGCCGAGCAGGCCCGCGGCCGCTACGTGCGGCTCGCCGATCGGGCGGCGCGGTTCTATGCGCCGGCCGTGCACATTCTGGGACTGATGACCTTCACCGGCTGGATGCTCGCCGGCCGCGGCTGGGAGCCGGCGCTGACGGCGGCGATCGCGGTCCTGATCATAACCTGCCCGTGCGCGCTCGCGCTCGCGGTGCCGGCGGTCCAGGTGGTGGCGACCGGCCGGCTGTTCCGCAACGGCATCGTGCTGAAGGCGGCCGATGGGCTCGAGCGGCTCGCCGAGATCGATACCATCGTGCTCGACAAGACCGGCACGCTCACGCTCGGGCAGCCGCAGCTTGCGGCCGGCGACGTGATCAGCGATGCCGCGCTGGCGTGCGCGGCCGGGCTCGCGGCACAGAGCCGGCACCCTTACGCCAAGGCGGTGGTGCGCGCCGCTCGCCGACGCGGCTTGCGGGTGACCGCGCATCAAGGCGTCGAGGAGGTTGCCGGCGCCGGGCTGCAGGCATCGCTCGACGGTCGCGTCGTTCGATTGGGCTCGGCCAGGTTCTGCGGGATCGAGGGCGAGCGCGCGGACGCCGAGACGCTGTGGTTCAAGGACGGGACTGCCGCCGCCGTGGCATTGCCGGTGCGCGACGAGTTGCGGCCGGATGCCGGCAGCGTGGTCGCGGCGCTGGCGCGCAGCGGCTACCGTCTCGAGATCCTGTCGGGCGATCGACCAGCCGCCGTCGAGGAAGCCGCTCGTGCCGTCGGGATCTCGGACTGGCGGGCGAGCCAGCGCCCGGATGAGAAGATCGCGCGCATCGATGCTCTGAAGCGCGAAGGCCGCAATGTGCTGATGGTCGGCGATGGTCTCAACGACGCACCGGCGCTGGCGGCCGGTCACGCGGCGATGTCCCCGTCGAGCGCCGCCGACATCAGTCAGGTGGCGGCCGACGCCGTATTCCAGGGCGAGCGCCTGGCGCCGGTGATCGAGACACTGGCGGTGGCCATGGCGGCGCGGCGGCGTTCGCTCGAGAACTTCGCCATCGCGATCGGCTACAATGCGTTATTCGTGCCCCTGGCGATGGCCGGGATGGTTACGCCCCTGATCGCCGCGATCGCGATGTCGGCATCCTCGATCGCGGTCACGGCAAACGCCTTGCGGCTGGCAAGGCAGAATCTGGAGGCTCGTCGATGACTGCTCTAGCCTGGCTCGTCCCCGTCGCGCTGCTGCTCGGTGCGCTCGGCCTGGCCGCATTCATGTGGTCGCTGAAGAGCGGGCAGTTCGAGGACCTCGACGGCGCCGGCTGGCGGGCACTGGATGACGAATCGGACGCGGCGAAGCCGGCGCCGCCGGCACACCGGCGTGAATAGCCAGGGAGTGCGCGACAAATAGAACGGCCTAATAATAGCGCTCGACAACAAGCCGCAAGAATCCCGGGAGGAACTGGCCAGATGACGAACGATCCGAGGTTCTCACCGCCATCCGCGGTGGTAATTGATCGACTGCCAGCGCCACGTCAGGTGCCGCTCGATGCGCCGTGGAGCTGGCTGGCGGCCGGGTGGCGCGACATGTGGGCGATACCCGGCACCAGTTTGACGTACGGCGCCGTATTCGCGGGCGCGGCGGCGCTCTTGGCGCTGACGCTGTGGAGCGTGGGCGCACAATCGATGTTCCTGGCGTTGGCGGGCGGCTTCCTGCTGATCGGCCCGCTGGTTGCGGTAGGCCTCTACGAGGCGAGCCGCCGGTTGGCGAAGGGCGAGGTCGTGCGGATTGGCGACGTGACCAGCGCCGGCCTCGGCGCCAGCGGCCAGCTCGCCTTCTATGGCGCCGTGCTGCTGTTCGTTTTCATGGTCTGGCTGCAGCTCGCGATCCTGCTGCTGATGCTGTTCCTGGGCGGCACATCGCCGCCGCCGGCGGACCAGTTCGTGCAGGCGTTGCTGTTCACCCCGCGCGGGCTCGGTCTGCTCGTGGCCGGGTCGATCGTCGGCGGGCTGATCGCGTCGCTGGTGTTCTCGATGTCGGTCGTCGCTGTGCCGATGCTGATGCGCAAGCAGGTCGACGCCGTCACCGCCGCGCGCGCCAGCATCGCGGCGGTTGCCCGCAATCCGAAGCCGATGGCGCTGTGGGCGGCCCTGATCGTGGTGATCATGGGCGCGGGCTTCGTCACGCTGCTCGCCGGGCTCGTCGTTGCATTCCCGCTGATCGGCCATGCGACCTGGCACGCATACGTGGATATCTACGGCGACGCGGCGCAGGCGTGATCGGCCGCCGGCTTGCACATCCAGGCGCTTGGCGGTCGTCTCGCCGCTCCCTAGAGTGGCGCCTGAAAGTGTCCGCGATCGACGAGTGAGCCCGCCCAAACATGGAAGCACCCGAGATCCTCAAGCGCGAGGTCAAGGCCCTGGTTTTCGACCAGTACGGCACCATCGTCGACATGCAGCGAGGTCTGACGGAGGCAGTGACGCCGTTCCTGGCGAAGAAGGGATGGAGCGGCAAGCCGAACAGCTTCGTCACCTGGTGGCGGCGGACGCACTTCGAGAATTCGATGATCGATGCGCTTTGCGATCGAGGCCACACGCCGTACCGCCAGATCGGGCACCGGGCGGTCTCCTACGTCATGGACCGCTGCGGCATCGCCTACACGTCGGATGAAGTGAGGTGGCTCGTCGGCGAGATCGAGCGGCTGAAGCCATTTCCCGACGTCGTGCAAAGCCTGCAACGGCTGCGCGGCGCCGGCTATCTGCTCGTTATCTTGTCGAATGGCGATCGCGACATGCTCGAAGCCGCGAAGCCGCACATCGGCTTTCCGTTCGACCGCGTGATCTCGGTGGCGGAAGCCGGCTATTTCAAGCCGCATTGGAAGACGTACGCCAAGGCCGAGGAGCTGACCGGTCTCGACCGGTCAGCTTGCCTGTTCGTCGCCAACCACGCGTTCGACTGCATCGGCGCCAAGTCGTTCGGGATGCGGACCGCGTTCATCGATCGCCGCAAGCGACCGTTCGGCCAGACGCCAAATCAGCCCGACCTGATCGTCGCCGATTTCGCCGAGCTGGCGGCCGCGTTGTGCTGATCCTGGGCGTTACAAGAAAAATTGGGCGATTTCCGCTATCTTATGAAAATCTGACGACCGCCGGCTCGGCGGCCGGCGCAACCTCATCGCCACCGAGGACAAACATGCCACACGTGGCATGACAGGCACTGACATCGATGGCGCGGATTGCGCGTTGGCCGGGCTGTCGCCATATGCACCAAATGTCATTGGACGGCGCCTGCGCGGTCTATACGCGCGGATCGTCGCGGAACCGCTACCGGACCGGCTCATCACTCTGCTCGACGAGTTGCAGAACTCCGAGCACGATACCGAAAGGGTCAATGGAGGCGCCGATCAGTGAGGCATGACGCGCCAGAGCAATTGCAGCACGAGTTGACGGAGCTCGTCCCGAACCTGCGTGCGTTTGCCCGATCACTGTCGGGCAATTCCGACCAGGCCGACGATCTCGTGCAGGAAACCCTGATCAAGGCTTGGCGCTATCGCTCGAGCTTCACCCCGGGCTCGAACTTGAAGGCCTGGCTGTTCACCATTCTCCGCAATACTTATCTGTCGGAGCGGCGTCGGCGCAAGTTCGAGATCGAGGATACCGACGGTGTCCTCGCAGGCCGCCTGAGCGTGCCGGAAGAGCAGTCGGGCCACATGGACCTCGTCGACTTCGGCAAGGCGCTCGACAATCTTCCGATCGACCAGAAGGAGGCGCTTCTCCTGATCGGTGCCGAGGGGTTCTCGTACGAGGAAGTGGCCCTCATGTGCGGGTGCGCGGTCGGAACGGTGAAGAGCAGGGTCAACCGAGCCCGTGCGAAGCTCGCTGAAATGCTGCAGCTGCAGGACGCCACGGAGTACGGTCGCGATCATCTGCCGACCGATCAAGGCGTCCGCCGGGACTGATGCTCTCCGAAAGGGACTACCGGCCCTTGAACACCGGCTTGCGCTTCTCACTGAACGAGCTGATGCCTTCGAGGCGATCCTCCGTGCCGACGGTGCGATTGTACGCTTCGATCTCGAACGAGTACCCGTTCGAGCGGTCGAGGTCGGTCGACTTGTCGATCGATCGCTTTGCCTGCCGCACCGCGATCGGTGCATTGGCGGCAATGCGGGCCGCGGTCGCGATCGCCTCGCGCATCAGGTCGGCCGACGGCAGGACGCGGTTCGCCAGGCCCCATGCCAGTGCGTCGGCGGCTCCGAACGGCTGCGCCGACAAGATCAGCTCCTTGGCCCGGCGCACGCCGATCGCCCGCGGCATATTCTGCGTGCCCATCGCGCCGGGAATGATGCCGAGCGCCACCTCGGTCTGCGCGAACCGCGCATGCTCGGCCGCGTAGATGAAGTCACACGCCATCGCCAGCTCGCAGCCTCCGGCATATGCGGCGCCATTCACCGCCGCGATGATCGGCAGCGGACAGTCGAGCATGGCGCGTATGGTCTGCTCGACAATGGCATGCTGCCGCCGCCAGACCGCGTCGGTCATGCCGTTGCGCTCCTTGAGGTCGGCACCGGCGCAGAACGCCTTGTCGCCGGCGCCGGTCAGCACCAGGCAGCGGGCAGCGTCGGGCTCGACGTAGAACTGCGCGAAGCAGATGCCGAGCTCCTCCATCATCGTCGTGTTCATCGCGTTCATCGCCGCCGGCCGGTTCATCGCCACCACCGTCACGTGTGGCGCCGGGCTCGTCAGCAGGAGCGTCTCGAACTGTGTGCGCATGGTCGAACCCCTATTCAGGCAGGTCTGCTCGCGATTAGTGCCTTGTTGCCGCGCGGTCGGCTAGATGGCAAGTTCCTTACAAAAAGCACTGGTGGGACGCTCGATGAACATTTCGCGCACTTTGCAGACCGTGGCAAAGCACTTGCCACAGGCGCCGGCAATCTCGTTCGAGGGCCGTCAGCTGACTTACAGCGCCTTCGAGCACCAGGTTGGATGCATTGCTGGCGCGCTGCGCGGCAGGCATGGCCTCGGCGGCAGCGATCGCGTCGCTCTGGCGATGGAAAACAGCCTCGAGTTCCTTCCCGCCCTTTATGGCATCTGGCGCGCCGGGCTCAGCGCGGTGCCGGTCAATGCGAAGCTGCACCCGAAGGAGCTCGCCTGGATCATCGCCGACAGCGGCGCGAAGCTGGTGTTCGCGACGCAGGGCATCGCCGACAAGATGTCGGGGCTGGGAGGCCAAGGCTGGCCGCGGGTGATCGTCGCCGGCTCGCGCGACTGGATGGCGATGCTGTTTGCCGATCCGATCGTCGAGGCGCCGTGCGATCCCGACGAGGAAGCATGGGTGTTCTACACCAGCGGCACCACGGGGCGTCCGAAGGGTGCCATGCTGACCCATCGGCATCTCATGTTCTCGGCGCACGCATACTATGCCGATGTCGACTTCGTCGATCAGCGCGATTGCATGCTGCATGCGGCGCCGCTGAGCCACGGCGCCGGCATGTACGCGCTGCCGCACATCGCCCGCGGCTCGCACCAGATCATCTTCCCGTCGTTCGAGCCCGAGCAGATCCTCGGCACGTTCGCTGCGCAGCAGAACGTGTCGATGTTCGCGGCGCCGACCATGGTTTCGAGGCTGCTCAACCACCCCGGCGCCGGCGACATCGACACGCGCGGTCTCAAGACGATGATCTATGGCGGTGCGCCGATGTACGTCGCCGACCTGAAGCGCGGCATCGAGATGTTCGGACCGAAGTTCTTCCAGTTGTTCGGGCAGGGCGAGGCGCCGATGACGATCACCGGGCTCACCAAGGCGTTGCATGCCGATGCCTCTCACCCGCAGTACGAACAGCGCCTTGGCTCCGCCGGTATCGCGCGCACCGGCGTCGCGGTCAGGATCGTCGGCGAGGACGGGGCACAGCTGCCGGTGGGCGAGGTCGGCGAGATCGTCACCAAGAGCGATTGCGTCATGAAGGGCTACTTGAACAATCCGGAGGCGACCGCCCGCTCGCTCCGCGACGGTTGGCTGTGGACCGGCGATCTCGGCGCGCTCGATGCCGCCGGTTTCCTCACCATCAAGGACCGCTCCAAGGACATGATCATCTCCGGCGGCTCGAACATCTATCCGCGCGAGATCGAGGAGGTTCTGCTCACCCACGCGAGCGTGCTCGAATGCGCGGTGGCGAGCCGGCCGCACGCCGACTGGGGCGAGGAGGTCATCGCGTTCATCGTCAAGCGGCCCGGCATGGAGGTGGCGGCGGCCGAGCTCGACCGGCTCTGTCTCGACAACATCGCCCGCTTCAAGCGGCCGAAGGGCTACCGGTTCGTCGAACAATTGCCGAAGAACAATTACGGCAAGGTCCTGAAGACCGAGCTGCGAGACTGGCTGAAAGCGGAGACGCCCAATGCGTGAGCGCATGGCTGCCGGGATTGGCGCAACGCCGTTTGCCCGGTACAAGACGCGCGGCAGCGACAGCATCGACCATGGGGCTGCGCCAGTGCTCGCGTCGAGCGCCGCCCGGCTCGAACTGGAGGCCTGAATGCTGCTCGGGTGCATTGCGGACGACCTGACCGGCGCCACCGACCTGGCGCTGATGCTGACGCGCGCCGGCATGCGCACCGTGCAGGTGATGGGCGTACCGGGGCCGAAGTCCGATCTCGACGGCTTCGATGCGGTGGTGGTCGCGCTCAAGTCGCGAACCAACCCGGCGGACGAGGCGGTCGCCTGGTCGCTCGCGTCGGCCGACGCCCTGCTCGAGCGCGGCGCGCGGCAGCTGTTCTTCAAGTACTGCTCGACCTTCGATTCGACCGACCAGGGCAATATCGGTCCGGTGGCCGAGGCATTGCTGCGCCGGGTCGATGGCGAGATCGCCCTGGCCTGCCCGGCTTTTCCCGCCAACAAGCGTACGGTCTACCTGGGCAACCTGTTCGTCGGCGACGTGCCGCTGTCGGAAAGCCCGATGAAGGACCACCCGCTGACGCCGATGCGCGATTCCAACCTGGTGCGCGTGCTGCAGCGACAAACCAGGCTGCCCGTCGGGTTGGTGCCGTTCGCCGAGGTCGAGCGGGGACCTGCCGCGATCGAGAGCGGGTTCGGCTCGGCCGCCGCCGCCGGCAAGCGCTTCGCCATCGTTGATGCCGTGCTCGACCGGCACCTGGTCGATATCGGCAAGGCCGCCGCCGGGCACAGGCTGATCACCGGCGGCTCCGGCGTCGCCATGGGATTGCCCGGTAACTTCATCGCACAGGGGCTGATGAAGGCCGCGGCGGGCAACTCGCGGATGAAGGCGCCGGCCGGGCGCCAGCTCATCCTGGCCGGCAGCTGCTCGGAGGCGACGCGCGGCCAGGTGAAGACTGCGATCGCGGCCGGCATCCCGGCGCTCGAGATCGACGCGCGGGCGGTCGCGCAAGGCAAGGTCGGCGCCGCCGACCTGGTTGGCTGGGCGAAGAAGCAGCCGGCGAACGCGCCGGTGCTGATCTACTCCAGCGCCGAGCCGGCGCGCGTCGCCGAGATCCAGAAGGAGTTCGGCCGCGAGTCGTCGGGAGCGATGGTCGAGAAGCTGCTGGCCGCGACCGCAAGAGCGCTTTGCGCCGACGGCTTCACGCGGCTGATCGTCGCCGGCGGCGAGACATCGGGTGCCGTGGTCGGTGCGCTCGGCGTCACCGCGATCGAGATCGGGCCGGAGATCGCGCCGGGCGTGCCATGGACGCTCGCCCGCGACGGCGAGCCGCTGGCATTGGCGCTCAAGTCCGGCAACTTCGGCGGCCCCGACTTCTTCCTCTCGGCGTGGGGACATCTCGCGTGAGCGCGGACAGCAAGCTGCGCGACCTGATCGTGGCGACCGGTGGCTCGCTGTTCGAGCGCGGCCTGACGCACGGCTCGACCGGCAATATCTCGGTGCGGCTCGATGACGGCGGCTGGCTGATGACGCCGACCGGCTCGTCGCTCGGGACGCTTGATCCGAAACGGCTGTCGCGGCTCGATCGCCACGGCGCGCTGGTTGCCGGCGACGCGCCGACCAAGGAAGCCTTCCTGCACACGACGATGTATGCGCAGCGGCCGCGCGCCGGCGCCGTTGTGCATCTGCATTCGACCCATTCGGTTGCAGTGAGCTGCATTCATGGCGTCGACCACGCCGATTGTCTGCCGCCGATCACCGCCTACTATGCGATGCGCGTCGGTACACTGCCGATCGTGCCGTACTTTCCGCCGGGAGATGCGGCTCTGGCAGATGCGGTCGGCAAGCTCGCCGGCCGTCACCACGCGGTGCTGCTCGCCAACCACGGCCCGGTGGTCGCCGGCTCGACCCTGTCCGCCGCGACCGACGCCATCGAGGAGCTCGAGGAGACGGCGAAGCTGTTCCTGCTGCTGCGCAGCGAGCGCCTGCGCCCGCTCACCGCCGGGCAGGTCGCCGACATCCGCAAGCGCTTTCCCAACTGATCAGAGAAGCCCAAGGAGCCTGGCCATGAACAATATCGATCTCAAGGGCCGCGTCGCGGTCGTCACCGGTGGCGCGCAGGGCTTCGGCCGCGCCATCAGCGAGCGGTTCGTCGCCTCCGGCGCCAAGGTCGCAATCTGGGATCGTGACGCCGCACTCGCCGAGAAGACGGCGAAGGAGATTGGAGAGGCGGTCAAGGTGTTCGCGTGCGACGTCTCCGAGCTCGCCCCGGTCGAGGCCGCCCGCGAGGCGACGCTGAAGGCCTTCGGCAAGATCGACATCCTCGTCAACAATGCCGGCATCGCCGGCGCCAATGCGACGACCTGGGACACCACGGTCGACGAGTGGCGCCGCGTCATGAAGATAAACCTCGATGGCCCGTTCATCTGCTCGAAGGCGGTGGCGCCGGTGATGATCAAGCAGAAGTACGGGCGGATCGTGAACATCGCCTCGATCGCCGGCAAGGAAGGCAATCCGAACGCGGCGCACTACTCCGCTTCCAAGGCAGGCGTGATCGCCCTGACCAAATCGATGGGCAAGGAGCTCGCCGGCTACGACATAGCCGTCAACGCGGTGACGCCGGCGGCGGCCAAGACGGCGATCTTCGACCAGATCACGCAGGCCCACATCGATTTCATGCTGTCGAAGATCCCGCGCAACCGCTTCGTCAAGGTCGAGGAGCTGGCGGCGATGGTGGCGTGGCTCGCCTCCGCCGACAACTCGTTCACCACCGGCGCGGTGTTCGACATCTCCGGCGGTCGCGCGACCTACTGACGGTCGGCGACCCCGGCGTCATTCAAGCGCGGCTGCTGCCTCAGGCTGACTGATCGAGATGCAGCGCCAGCCAGCGGGCGGTGCGCAGCAGCCGCCCGTCGTCGCGGCGGCCGCCGATCAGCTGCACCCCGATCGGCAGGCCGTCGGCCTCGAGCAGCGGCAGCGTCACGCACGGCTGGCCGAGATAGGTCCACGGCGCGTTGAAGATCGGATTGCCGGTCGAGGCGAGGGTCTTGGGCGCCCGTCCGGTCGAGGCCGGCGTCAGGATGGCGGAGTAGTTCATCAGTATGGCATCGATGTTCTGGCTCGCCGCCTCGCGCGCGTTGACGGCCTTGATGTAGGTCTCGGCCGACACCTTGCGGCCGTCCTCGATGCGGGCGCGCAGGCTTGCGCTGATGGCATCGCCGGCCCGGTCGGCGAGGTCCCCGTAGTAGCCGGCGTTCTCCGCCGCCATGACGATGGCGTGGTTTGCGACCACCGCCTCGAGCGAGGGGATCTCGATCTCCTCGACCAGGCTGCCGAGCTCGGCCACCAGCTCCGCGAACGCATCTTTGGCGACATCGTCGGTCAGGTGCCACATCGGCGTCTTGACGTAGGCGAACAGCGGCTTCACCGGCGGCTGCTCGGTGGCGGCCCGCAGCAGGTCCGGCCGACTGCGCGGATAGCTGGCGCTGTCGTCGGGATCGTGCGCCGAGAGCGCATCGGCGATCAGCGCCAGATCCTCGACCGAGCGGCCGTAGACGCCGACGGTGTCGAGCGTGTGCGACTGCATGGTGACGCCAGTGCGCGGGATCAGCCCGAACGTCGGCTTCAGGCCGTAGATGCCGCAGAACGAGGCCGGCCGGATCACCGAGCCGCCGGTCTGGGTGCCGAGCGCCAGCGGGAACATGAAATCGGCGATGCCGGCCGCCGAGCCGGACGAGGAGCCGCCCGGCGTATGTCCGGTATTGTGCGGATTGCGTGTCGGCCCGGGATGGGTCGAGGCCATCTCGGTCGTCACCGTCTTGCCGATGATGATGGCGCCGGCCTCGCGCAGCGACTTGACGCAGGCGGCGTCGCGCTTCGGCTGGCGCCCCTTGAAGAACTCGCAGCCGTTCTGCGTCGGCATGTCGGCGGTGTCGATGATGTCCTTGATGCCGACCGGCAGGCCGTGCAGCGGCCCGACACCGCGCCCCGACCGCCTGGCCTCGTCGGCCGCGCGCGCCTGCTGCAGGGCATAGTCGGGATCGAGATGCGCAAACGCCTTGATCTCGGGCTCGCGCGCGGCGATCCGATCGAGGCAGGCCTGGGTCAGCTGCTGCGAGGTGATTTCGCCCGATGCCAGGAGCTTGCTGGCGGCGATGGCGGTCAAGCGGGCAAGATCGGTCACGTTGGCGGTACTCCGGTGGTCGAAGGGATGCGTCGACCCTCGCCCGAAAGTGCAGGAAAGGCAACCGGCGCGAGCAATGCTGCCGCCCTGCCGTTGCCTTCCGAGTTTGACGGGCTTTCGCCCGATCCTGTAACCAACGGTCAGCGATATCGCGATCGCAGCTCGGAGCACCACCGCCATGGCAGGCAATGCCAATCTCTACACAATCCTGGAATCCGGCTTCGCCGGACGGCCGACATCGGTGGCGTTTACGTTCGCCGACGGGTCGCGCGTGACCTACGGCGAGCTCGCCGCCCAGGTGGCGCAGATGGCGAACGCCTTGCAGGCACGCGGCGTCGCGGTCGGCGACCGGGTGATGGTCCAGGTCGAGAAGTCGTTCGCCAACGTGCTGCTGTACTTTGCCTGCATCAAGGCCGGCGCGATCTACAACCCGTTGAACACCGCTTATACCGCGGCGGAGCTCGAATACTTCATCGGCGACGCGAAGCCGAGGCTGCTGGTGGTCGATCCGGCCCGGCAGGCGGCGCTGCAGCCGATCGCGACTGCGGCCGGCGTCGGGCATGTCGACACCATGGCCGCCGATGGCTCGGGCTCGCTGAGCGCCGTGGCCAAATCGCAACCGGCGGTGCACCAGACCGCGACGCGAGCCGCCGACGACATTGCCGCGCTGCTCTATACGTCCGGCACCACCGGGCGCTCGAAGGGCGCGATGATCACGCATCGCAACCTGTCGTCGAACGCCGCCACGCTCGTGGACTACTGGGGCTTCAGCGCCGGCGACGTGCTGCTGCATGCGTTGCCGATCTTCCACGTGCACGGCCTGTTCGTCGCGCTCAACACGACGCTGATGGCGGGCGGCCGGGTCATCTGGCAGCCCAGGTTCGATCTGGCCGCGGTCATGAAGGCTTTGCCCGAGTCGACGGTGATGATGGGTGTGCCGACGTTCTACACGCGCCTGCTCGGCGACAAGTCGTTCGGCAAGGCGCAATGCGGGAACATGAGGTTGTTCATTTCGGGTTCCGCTCCACTGCTGGCCGAGACGCACGTCGAGTTCGAGGCCCGCACCGGCATGAAGATCCTCGAGCGCTATGGCATGACCGAGACCGGCATGATCACGTCGAACCCCTATCGCGACGGCGAGCGGCTCGCGGGCACGGTCGGCTACGCGCTGCCGGAGATCGAGGTGCGCATCGCCGACGACAAGGGCGCGGTCCTGCCGGCCGGCGAGGTCGGCGTGCTCGAGGTGAAGGGCCCCAACGTCTTCAAGGGCTACTGGAACAATCCGGAGAAGACGGCGCAGGAGTTTCGCCCCGACGGCTACTTCATCACCGGCGACATGTCGGTGCTGGCTCCCGACGGCCGGGTGACGATCGTCGGCCGCGCCAAGGATCTGATCATCTCCGGCGGCTTCAACGTCTATCCGAAGGAGATCGAGGACGAGATCAATGCGCTGCCGGGAGTTGCCGAATTGGCCGTGATCGGCGTGCCGCACCCGGATTTCGGCGAAGCCGTGGTGGCCGTGGTGACGCCGGTCAAAGGCACCACCCTGCCGGCGGAAGCGGAGATCATCGCCCACCTCGGCGGCCGCCTCGCCAAGTTCAAGTTGCCGAAGCGCGTGTTCGCGGTGGCCGACCTGCCGCGCAACGCCATGGGCAAGGTGCAGAAGGCCGAATTGCGCGGCACATACGGCAGGACGTTTGCCGGCTAGGTCTCGCACGTGCGTGGGCATTTGCGGACCTCGGAACGAACTTCACGATCGAAAGGACACTCACAGTTGGTAATGTCGCTTACGAGACGGCTCGGTTCCAGGACTGTGGTCTCGGCTGTTTCGGCTTAACTGTGCCGACAGAGGCTGGCGCCCCGGGGTGGTGCCGGCCCAGACCGCAACGGGCCTAGACGCGATGAACTCGACCATGCCAGGGATCCACAAGAACGGAATTCTTCCGATCCGTGATCCATCCGACGAGAAGATGGAGCAGATCCGCGATCTGCTGTTCGGGGAATACCAGCGTCAGAGCGGCCTGCGCATCGGCCAGCTCGAAGCGCGTATTCGCGACCTGGAGACCGCCGTCGAGCGCCGGCTGGACGCATTGCAGGCGCGCATCGAGGCCCTGTCCGGCGAGGTGCAGGCCGACCGGCGCAGCACGTTCGACGAGCTCGCGCAGAGCGTCCAGGAGCTTGGCGAGCGCATTCGGCAGATCCCGCGGACGTAGCAACCGGACAGCAAATGTCGCAGAACGTCAGTCGTCTGAAGGAGCTGCTGTTCGACCGCGAGAGCGCGACGCTCGCCGAGTTGCAGGCCCGCATCGACGGCCTGGTCGTCTCCGAGGAGGTGAGCCGGCAGGAGCTGAGGGGCGCGCTGGAGGCGCTGATCACGCGGGAGGCGAACGACCGCCTGCAGCTGGCGCAGCGGCTCGAGGTCGTGATGCTCCGCGCCGGCACCGAGGAGCAGTTCTGCACCAGCGTGGCCGAGGTGCTCGACGGGTCATTGCGCGAAGCCGAGGTCAAGCGCCACGACCAGCTGTCGCGGGCGATCGCGCCGCTGCTGGTGAAGACGATCAAGATCGAGCTGCGCAACAGCCAGGACGAGATGGTCGAGGCGCTCTACCCGATCACCGGCCGACTGGTGAAGTCCTACGTCGCGAGCGCGATGAAGGATCTGATGGAGCAGATCAATCGGCGCCTCTCGGGCGGCTCCAACCCGGTCATGCTGCGCGTTCGCAGCCTGTTCACCGGGCGCCCGGTCGCCGAGCTCGCGCTCGCCGAGGCGCAGCGGCTGGAGGTCGCGGAGCTGTTCCTCATCCGGCGAGGCGCGGGCGAGCTCGTGCAGCATTGGCCCGACCGTTCGCAAAGTGCCGGCGGCGCAGGCTCCAACAGCGACATTCATCTCAGCGGCGTGCTGACTGCGATCAACGATTTCGCCGCCCAGGCGCTCAAGGACGACGGCGGCAACCTGCGGGCGTTCGAGCTCGACGACTTCCAGATGTACCTGCGCGCTTCGCCGGCCTACCTGCTGGCGGCCAAGTGCCGCGGCACACCGCCGCCCGGGATCGGCACGACGCTCGATGACGAGTTCCTGCTGCTGATCGAACGCAACCGAAAGGTGCTGGCAAGTCCGGCCGACGGTCCTCCGGCGCTGCTGCTGGCGCCGTTCGCGGCGCGCCTGCAGGACAGGCTCGACGAGCGGCACCGCGCGATCGCCGCCGAGGCCGGGCTCGGCTTCAATCCGCTGAAGGCGATTGCCTACGTCGCGGCGGTGCCGATGCTGGGCTATCTCGGCTGGTCGCTCTACAGCAACTACGAGACCGCCCGCGTGCGCGACATCGCCAGCGGCGCGATCGCGGAGCTGCCGGCCCTGGCCGGCTATCCGACGCAAATCGACGTCGCCAGTCGCGGGCAGGAGGTGACGCTGACCGGCCTGGTGCCGACCGCGGCGGCGAAGTCCGGCCTGGTCGAGAAGTTGCGCGTGCGTCTGCCGTCGTCGTCGATCAGCGACCGGCTGACGGTATTGCCCAACCACGCGGCCGAGCTCGAGCCGCAGATCGCTCGCGTCCGGCGCGAGCTTGCCGGGATCGAGGGCGAAGCGGTTCGCGGCGCGGTGCGCAGGTCGCTTGTGCGAGCCGAACGGCGGCTCGAGCAGGCGATGCCGCACCTGCACCGCCTCGACCTGTCGCTGAGCGACGTGGCGGCGCGCCCAATCGTGGCGGAGGCAGCGGCAAGCGTCGAAAGCGCGACCGCCGAATTGAAGAGGCTGCAGGCGCAGATCGCCGATGGGCCGTTGGATGTGACGCGGCTCGCCGCGCTTTCCGCGCCGATGCACGCCCTCGCCGAGCGGCTGCAGCGCGCGAGCCTCGACCTGTCGACGCTGTTTGAGCGCGGCGCGACTGGAGGCGATCTGGCACACGGCAACGCCGCGCCGGTCGACGCCCTGGAGAGTGCGGAGGTGCTGTCGCTGTCGGTCGAGCAGTTGGCCACCGTGGCGATCGCGGTCGCGCAGTCGGCGGCGGTCAAGGCGCCGCCGCCGCCGGCCCCGACGCCGCGCGAGAGGCTCGAGGCGTGGATCAGGACCAATGCCCTGTTCTTCGGTGACAATGCCGAATTTCGCGATCCCCAGGCCGCGCAGGCCTCACTCGATGCGGTGGCAAGGCTGATCCGGGACGCCCGTGTCCTGGTCAGGGTCATCGGCTACACCGACGAGCGCGGCGGACAACCCCGTAACGTCTCGCTGTCGCATGTCAGGGCGCAGCATGTCGTCGACGCCCTGGCCGATCGCGGCGTTCCGCGCGCATTGCTGGTTGCCGTCGGGCGGCCGGTCGGCGGCGACATCAGTCCGACGGTCGGGCCGCAAAGTCCCAATCGACGGGTCGAGTTCGAGATCGGATTCGACGGCGAGGCAGTCGCCCAGCCATGAGGATCGCGAAGATCCTGCTGCTGGGCGAGATCGGTGTCGGCAAGACATCGATCGCCCGGCGCCTGGTGTTCGACCAGTTCGACGGCAGCTACAAGGCGACCATAGGCACGGATATCTATCGCTACGAGGTAGTGCCGTCGCCGGTGGACGGGCCGTTCCATTTTGTCGTCTGGGACACCGACGGCAATTTCGGCGACACCATCTTTCGCCATGTCTACGCGCGGCAGGCGGACGCGGCCATGATCATCGCCGACGCCACGAGGGAGGCTACTCTCGAGGCCGCGGCCAGGCTCGGCGACGGGTTCATGGATGCATTTCCCGGCCGCGCCTTGACCTTCGTCATCAACAAGCTTGATCTGCTCGAGCCAGGCGTCGAGCCGGAGCTGCCGGCGGCGCTGGCAAGCTCGGGTGTGCCGATCCTGCGAACGAGTGCAAAGACGGGTGATCATGTCCGGCAAGCCTTCCACACCATCGCCGAAATCGTCGCACGGCGGTCGTGAGGCTCCGCCGGTGACAGATGCCGCATCGGAAGCTGCTGCACTGCTGGCGCGGCACCGGCTGCTCGGATTGACCTGGCTTGACGCCGACCTCGTCGCCTTGCGCGGCTACGGCGACCTCGCGGCATTCGTCCCGATCGGCAGCAGGATCACCGACACGGTGCTTCCGCTGCTGGGACTGGACGACGCATTGCTGGCGCTGAAGCTCGCGCCGGATGCCCCCTTCGAGATGCCGAATGTCTCCTTCGCGGAGCGGGACGGACCAGGCCCCCGGCTCAATCTGCTGGTCTATTGGTTGCCGGAACGCCACCAATTCCTGCTCGTGGTGTCCAAGGTGCACTCGACAGGCGATCTCGAGATCGGCCTTGCGCAGCAGGTGCGGGCGCGCATGATCGCCGAGGCCGAGCTCGCGCGGAAGTCGCGCGCGCTCGAAGCGGTCAACGCCGAGTTGACGCGGGCGAACCGCGATCTTGCCGAGTTCGCCTACTTGATCAGCCACGACCTCAAGGCACCGCTGCGGGCAATGCGGTACTTCGCCGATGACCTCGAACGGTCGCTGTCGGATCCGGCGGTGGGCGAGCCGCGCGAGCTTGCGACGCTGATCAAGGCGCAGTCGCGCCGCATGACGCAGATGCTGACCGACCTCCTCGCCTATTCCAGGATCGGCCGGCAGGACGAGGCACTCGACGTCGTCGATACCGGTGCGCTGGTGCGCGGGATCGCCGCCTCGATGCCGCGCTGCAGCGAGATCGCGATCGACATTGCCGGCGACTGGCCCGCGCTCGAGACCTACGCCGCACCGCTCGATCTGGTGCTGCGCAATCTGATCTCGAACGCGATCAACCATCACGATCGGCCGGGCGGCAGAGTGCAGGTGTCGTGCCGGCCGGGCGGAGATATGCTCGAGATGACGATCACGGACGATGGTCCCGGCATCGCGCCCGAGTGGCACGAAGCGATCTTCCAGCCGTTCCGCACGATCGCGGCGCCGGGCAATCCGCAGAGTAGCGGCATCGGTCTGGCCCTGGTGCGACGTACGGTAGAAACCGTCGGCGCGAAGTTGCGGCTCGAGTTCGACCCGACGATTGCCAGAGGCTGCCGCTTCACACTCAAATGGCCCCGGGTAACCAAGGCTTGACCGAGATCGTCGCGGCAGCGAGCGGCCATGCATTGATATGTTCCCATGTGCGCATCTCCTGTATAAGCGACCAGCAAAAAGTGGAGATGGGTCATGACTTCGGGCGGCTCCGGCGCCGGCGGCGATTTTCTCGCGAGAAAGAGTGACGCGACCAAGATCCGCAAGTCGCTGCCGCGCGTGACGGACATTCTGATCGTCGAGGACGAGACGTTCGATGCCGATCGCCTGAAGGCGACGCTGCATGTCATGCTCGGCTATGACCTCGGCATCAGGCGTGCGTCGACGCTCGGCAGCGCGCTCGACATGGTCATTCAGAACAAGCCCGAGATCGTGTTCCTCGACGACTACCTGAAGCCGAACGACAACGCCGCGCAGACCATCCCGTTCCTGCAGCGCGCCGGCTATGCCGGGCCGATCATCGTCGTCAGCGGCCAGGTCGACCGGCAGCGTCGCGCCATGCTGATGGCGGCCGGCGCATGCGATGTGATCCACAAGGACGATCTCGACAGCGTTCGCGTGGCCGAAGGCCTTGCCCTCGCCTTCAAGACGGCCGAGCGGTAGGGCATGCCGGGCGCGTTGGCCGGGGCCGCCGCCGGCGGCCTATGCCCGATACCCGTAGAGCCAGTCGTAGCCGGCCATCACCCGCTCGCCGGAGATCGTACGCAAGGCAAGGTTTCGGGCCAGCGCCATCGGCCCATCGAGGTGGTAGATCCGCCCGTTGCGCGCGGCGGCCTCGATCATGCGTTCGCGGCGCGGGCGGCGGACCGCTTCGAAACGCTCGAACGCGGTGACGCAATCTGGCGATGCTGCCAGCACGGCGGCGAGGCTTGCCGCATCTTCGAGTGCCATGACGCCGCCTTGCGCCAGGAACGGAAAGAACGGCCCGGTCGCATCGCCGACCAGCACGACGCGGCGATTGGACCAGCGCGGCAGGCGCGGCGCCGATAGCAGCGTCCATTGGCGCCACTCGCCGGCCCGCTGCAGCAGCCGGATCAGGGCCGGCGCGAGGCCGTCGCATCTCGCAAGCACTGTGCTGGCCTCGATCGCGGTGCCCCATCCCTCCGGCGTGGCGGAGTCCTGGGTGACGACGACCACCGCCAGCTCGCGGCCACCGCGCACCGGGTAGTGGACGACGTGGGCCTTGGGGGCAAGCCAGAGGCAGACCGCGCTGGCGACATCCTCGGATGGGGCGGCATCCATTGGAATGACCGCGCGGGCGGCGACGCGTCCGGCAGGCTGCATCGGGAGGTCGGCGATCGCCAGGCGCCGCACCGCCGAGCCGACACCGTCGGCACCGATCACGAACCGGCCGTCGGCGCGGCGACCATCGCTGGCGATTGCGGCGGCATTCGTGCCGTGCTGCGCGATCGACGCGATCTCGAAGCCCATGACGAACTCGATTCCAGCGTGGCTGCGCGCGGTCGCGAGCAGCGCCTCATGCAGGTCGGCGCGATGCGCGGTCCAGTAGGGATTGCCGTGGCGCCGCTCGATCCAGTCGCCGAGCGGCAGCCGGCTGAGATTGGCGCCCGACCGCGCGTCGCGCACATCGATCGCGCGTGGAACTCCGACTGCCTGAGCGAGCCGATCCGTGACGCCGAGAGACTTGAGGACGCGGGTCCCGTTCGGCCCGATCTGTATGCCGGCGCCGACCTCGGAAAATTCAGCTTTCCGTTCCAGGACGCGGCAGGGAGTTCCCGACCTTGCCAGTGCGATCGCGGTGGCGAGCCCGGCGATGCCGCCGCCGGCGATCAGTGCCGGGTGATCGCTCACGCCGCTTTGTCGACGATGCAGCCGGCCGGATCGCTCTCCGCGGCGGCGAGGCGCGCATCATGGATGTAGAGGGTCGAGCAGTAGGGGCAGAGAACCTGGCTGTCGCCGCCCATGTCGAGGAATACGTGCGGGTGGTCGAAGGGTGCGCGAGCGCCCATGCACTGCAGCTCCTTCACGCCGACGAAGATCTTCTCCACGCCCTTGTCATTGGCGAGATGGGGGACAACACCGGCTGCCATCGGACACTCTCGTTGCCAAGCTGCTAGGACCGCTCGCACTCATTGCGAGCGCATTAGCTGGTCGCGCATCATGCCCTGCGATGTCAAGCGATTAGGTGGCGCAGGCTGGCTGTGGGCGAGGCTCGTTGCCGGCGCCGCCAGCCGCGCCGGCAGCAGCGCCGCGACCGCGTTCTTTTTCGCATGTCCCTCGAGGTCTTGCAGCAAGACGTGAGCCAGCGGCACGCCGATCTGGGCGGCATGCAGACTGCGCGACCACGGCTCGGCGGTCGAGCCTGAGCCGACGAGCACGACGTAGGAATAGGCGGCGCCATTGGCAAATTGCAGGCCACCGGCGATCCAGGTGTCGACTGTGCTGTTGATGTCATCGGTGACAGAGGTGCCGGTCTTGGCGAAGTGCAGGCGCAAGTCGGCGCGGCGGTCGGCGCACCACTGGCTCAAGCCCTTCAGCGTTCCATGCGACTGGCCGCCCGATTGGTAGCAGATCGGCGCCTGGAGCAGCGCCTTGAGCAGCGGCAACGCGTCGCGCCTGATCACCTTGTTCGGCGTGATGTCGGTAGAGCGATCGTGCTCGGCGCGCGCGGCGTCCGCCGGGGCAACGAAATCGTAGGCGCGCACCAGCGAGGGCAGCCGCACCGCCTTTGCTCCCTGGTCGATCATGCTCGCGAGCACCACGCCGGCCATTTGATGCACCCGCCGCGGCGATCCGGTGATCAGGCCGCGCACCGCCGCGGTCGATGGCGGCGTCGCTTCCGCCGGGCCGTGGCCGGGCGGCATGTTGAAGCCGAATGCGTCGATCAGGCGGGCGATGCGCTCCTGGCCGGCATGGGCGGTGCGCCACTCCAGCGGGCGGTTGAGCGAGCATGCGAATGCGACGATCGCCTTGCGGCCGCGAGCCTCGCCCGGCGGTCCCTTGGCGCAGGTCTCCGCGCCCTTCTCGGGCGCCTCGGTGTCGACGTAGGGCGTGTCGGTCCGGTCCTTGTGCTCGTTGGCGATGGCGATTGCCGAGATGATCTTGCCGGTCGAGGCGATCGAGCGCGGCTCGCGTTCCGGCAGGTAGCGGCCGGTCTCCTGCGAACGGGCGGAGGCGGTGCCGAAATAGGCCGCACTTTCGGTGCTGTCGTAGTAGCGCACGATCTCGCCCTTGTGGTTGGCGGCGACCACGATCACGTGCGGGCTGCGGCGGTCGGCGGCGATCTTCGATGGATCGAGCGTCCAGCCGGGATCGAATCTCGCGCCCCATTGCCCGTCGAGACTGGCGAGCTCGCCGCGGATCCGGTCGCGGAAGCCGAGGTTCTCGATCACGTCGATCGTCGTCGTCACGCCGCGCACGTAGTTGCGCCAGTCGAAACCGAACGACTGCTTCATTTCCTCGCGAATGCCGAGGCGCGCCGCCGGGATCAGCGCGTTGGCGCGCACCGTCGGGCTCGCCTGTGCGGCCCTGGCAAGGGTCGGCGCATAGTGCTCCAGTGCCTCCTGCAGCTTCGGCTTGACCCTGGGGTCCGGCGGCCCGCTCGCCATCGCCACCAGCTCGAAGATCACTTGTCTCTGCTCGGCCTCGTCCTTGATCAGCCGCTCGGCGCAAGTGCGGGCGCGCACCTCGGTGATGTATCGCCAGCGGTCGAGCCGGACCTCGTTCAGCTTGTCGTTGCCCTCGAGCAGGATCACCGGCTTGTTGACCGCCGAGGCCAGGACGTACTGCTCGGCAGTGGAAAGATCCTTCGCCTCCTTGCCGAACAGCACCCGCGCGGTCGTCTCGACGCCGTGCAGCGGCGCGCCGCCGGTGCGCTGCGCGAGCCAGATGTGGTTTGCCGCCCATTGCTTCAGCGGGGTGTCGTCGCCGCCGCGGGTCAGCTCGTGATAGATGACCGGCGCCAGCCACCATTCGCTGATCTTGCGCCTGAGCTTGGTGAGGCCGCCCTCGCTCGAGCTCGGCGGGGTCTTGTAGATCACGCGGGCGAACTGCATCGGCAGGGTCGAGCCGCCGACGCCGAGGCTCGGCCGCCGGAGCATGATCGATCGGCGCACGGTTGAATACGGTATCTTGAGCACGCCGATCAGGTCGATGCCGTAGGGATTGAGCACCGAGCCGATGTAGCGATCTTCGTGGAAGGCCAGGCATTGCCAGTAGTCCGGCGGCACCTCGCGGACCGGAATCGACTTGTGGTCGGGATTGGCGGTGTAGCTGCCGAGCTCGATGGCGGCATCGGTGTAGTTGACGTCGCGGCGGCTATCGAGGCGCGGATCGAAGGTGCCGACGAAATTGCCGCGCGCGTCGTAGACAGCGGTCGCCAGCCAGCGCTCGGCATCGTAGCGAAGCTTCTCCGACATGAAGTGCGCGCCGATGACGCCACGCAGCGGTGCGACGACGTAGACGAGCGTCACTGCGAATACGAGGTATCCGGCCGTGCCCCATATCACGTACCTGAGGCTGCCGAGCCGGGGGTTGAAGGCGACACCGGTGACGAAGGCTCGCACCAGGCGCGCCGGCACGCCGAGCAGCACCTCGGTCAGGCGCAGCAGAATGCGGAACAAGGCGAGCATGGGGCGCGGCCGGTCGAACTGAGGATGCCCTGCTGCGAGGAGCACAGCATGCTGCCTGTCTAAGCACCGTTTATGGCGGCGGTAGGCCTGATCTGCGGCGTAACGGCGGAGTTCAGGGTCTCGGGCCGGCAATCACGCCCTTGCGCACCAGGAAGCAGCCGTAGGGGCGCGGGTCGCCGCACTGCACGACCGCGAATGCATTCGATGCCGCATCGTAGAAAGCAAATCGCTCGATTCCCGCCATCGGCGACGGATTGCCGAGCGCGCGGTCGACGGCGGCCTGCACTTCGGCCTGCACCTGCGGCATCTCGGCCGGATTGCCGACCACCAGCATGCGCCGAATAGGTTCCGGCTCGAAATCGTCGACCGGCAGCAGGCTCAGGATTGCTGCCATCGCGCGATCGATGGCGACGCCCGGAAGGCAGACCAGCCGCCCGCTCGTGGTCGCGCGGGCGATCCGCTCGGCCGGGTGATTGCCGTCGACGATCGCGAGGTCGTCGCCGTGCCCCATGGCCGCCAGCACCCACAGCAGGTCGGCCGACAGGATGGTGTCGATGCCCTTCAGCATTGCGGCCTCCCCCTGCCACGGCCGAGGTAGACGCGGGCGGCGTTGCCGCCGAGCACGGCGGCACGCGCGGCCGGCTCGAGGATGTGCAGTGCCTCGGCGGTCAGCATCCGCCAAACGTCGTAGCCGCCGGCAAGATCGACCACCGGCCAGTCGCTGCCCCACAGCAGGCGATCGGGGCCGAACAGCTCGATCAGCCGCTCGCAATAGGGCAGCACATCGTCCGGGCGCCAGTCGCGCGATGCCTCGGTGACGAGCCCCGACAGCTTGCATGTGATGTTGCCGCCGGCCGCGATTGCCCGCATCTCGTCGAGCCAGGGCTGTTCGACGCCGCGGGCGATCTCCGGCTTGGCGCCGTGGTCGATCACGATCCGCAGCTCGGGGAAGCGCTCGATGAAGCGGCGCAGGGCCGGCAGATGAGGCGGCTTGACCAGGGCGTCGAATACCAGATCGTGCTCGATCATCGCCCGGATCGCAGGGGCGAGATCGGCGCGCGCCAGCCATTCGATGTCGGCGATGTCGTGCACCATCGGCCTGAGGCCGACCAGCGTACGGTCTGCCGCCAGCCTGGCGATCGTCTCCGGCGCATCCTCGGCGGTGAACTCGACCCAGCCCACCACGCCGGCGACCCAGGGTGTGCGCGACGCGATCTCGAGCATGAACTCGGTCTCGGCGACGGTCGGCGCCGCCTGCACCAGGATCGTCCTGGCGATATCGTGGCGCGCCAGGACGGGGGCGAGATCGTCGGGCGAGAAATCGCGATAGATCGGCGCCAGCTGCGGCGTCAGCCAGCCGTAGTCGCCGCGATCGAGGCGCCAGAAATGCTGATGCGAGTCGATCTGCATCGGGCGATCCGCGTCAGGCCGGCGTCGGCGCGGCGGGATCGAGCAGGCCCTCGCTCTTGAGGTCGGCCCACAGCGCCGCCGGCACCTTCTGCGACAGCGCCGCCACGTTGCGCCGAACCTCGTCGGGCTTGACGGCGCCGAGCACCAGCGTGGCGACCGACGGATGGCCGAGGCAGAAGTGCATGGCGGCGGTCGGCAGCGATACGCCGTGGGCGTCCGTCAAGCGCTCGATCCGCCGCACCTTGTCGAGAATTTCCGGCGGTGCGTCGACGTAGTTGTATTTGGCCCCAGCCACCGCGCCGGTCGCCAGGATGCCCGAATTGAACACGCCGCCGAGCATGACGCCGACCTGCTTTTGCTGCGCGAGCGGCAGCACCTCGGCCAGCGCCGGCTGCTCGAGCAGCGAGTAGCGGCCGGCCATCAGCATGCAGTCGAAGTCGCCATCCCGCAGGTAGCGGGCGGCGTAGACCGGATCGTTCAAGCCGATGCCGATGCCCTTGATGACACCGTCGCCGCGCAGCTTCTCCAGCGCACGGTAGGCGCCGGCCATGGCGTCGCGATAATAGCGCTCGCCCGCCTCCGGCCCGTGCGACCACGCGTCGGCGTCGTGGATCAGCAGCAGGTCGACCTTGGGCAGCCCGAAGCGCATCAGCGAATGCTCGAGCGAGCGCATGGTGGCGTCGTAGCTGTAGTCGTGCACGACGTTGAACGACAAGCCGCCGGCATAGCGCGTCGACTTGCTGCGCCCGCCGGGCGCCGGCACCAGCAGGCGGCCGACCTTGGTCGAGAGCGTGAAGCTGCCGGGCGGCAGGCGCCGAAGAATGGTGCCGAACCGATGCTCGGCAATGCCTTGTCCGTAGAGCGGCGCCGCATCGAAATGGGTGATGCCGGCATGGGCCGCGGCCTCCACGGTGGCGAGCGCGGTGGCGTCGTCGAGCTTGGCGAACAGGTCGCCAAGCGGCGCGCCGCCGAACCCCATCACCGTGACGTCGAGCCCGGTGCGTCCGAGCTTGCGCTTTGCCAATGTCATCGGCGCCGTTCCATCCCAGGGCAGTATCGATATTCTTGCTTGCTGACATGTTAGTGTTGACATCAGGCTGCTGGCAAGGGCTAGAATATGCGCCCCAACCGGAGTCTTGCCCTCGTGACGATTACCAGCCGTTTCGGACTTAGCTGCGCCATCTCGACCCCCTTCACCGCCGCCGGCGACATCGACGTCGGCCGCCTCGTCGACCATGCCAAGGACCGGATCGCCCGCGGCTGCGACAGCATCACGCTGTTCGGCACCACCGGCGAAGGGGCATCAGTCGGCCTCGGGGCCCGCGCCAAGGTGTTCGAGGCGATGATCGGCGCCGGGATCGCGCCGCGCACGCAGCTGCTCTCGACGGTCGTCGCGTCGTCGATCGAGGAGGCGGCGGCGCAGGCGGCGATGGCGCTCGATGCCGGCGTGCGTGGCATGCTGCTGACGCCGCCGTTCTATTTCCGCGGCGTTAGCGATGACGCGCTGTACGGCTGGTTCGGGCAACTGTTCGACCGGCTCAAGGGGCAGGCGCGGGACATGTTCGTCTACCATTTGCCGAGCGTCACCGGCATGCCGCTGTCGATCGAGCTGATCGGCCGGCTGAAGACCGCCTTTCCGGGCATCGTCGTCGGTGTCAAGGACAGCTCGGCGACCTGGTCGAATACCGAGGCGCTGCTCAAGGCGCATGGCGACCTGATGATCCTGGTCGGCGACGAGCGCGATCTCGCGAAATCGGTCCGCATGGGCGGCTCCGGCTCGATCTGCGGCGTCGCCAACGTTGCGCCCGAAATCCTGGTCGGCGCCGCCAAGCATGGCATCGACGATGCGCGCATCCGGCCGGTGGTCGAGGCGATCGTCGCCCATCCGGTGCTGCCGGGCATCAAGGCGCTGATTGCCCACCAGAAGCGCGATCCGGCGTGGGCCCGCATGCGCCCGCCGATGGTCGATCTCGACGCCGCGGCCACCAGGAGCCTCGTCGGCAGGTTCGACGCCGCGGTCGCCCGGGCCGCGGCATGAGGCAGGCGGGCGCCACCACCGAGGCGAGCACGACACGGCCCGCCAAGCTCAGGGACCGCGCCTACGAAAGCTTCACCACGCGCCTGCTTGCGCGCGAGATCCGGGCTGGCCAATTCGTGTCGCAGCGCGAGCTGGTCGAGATCACCGGCCTGTCGCTCGGCGCGATCCGCGAGCTGATCCCCAGGCTCGAAGCCGACGGCCTGATCAAGACCGTGCCGCAGCGCGGCATGCAGGTCTGCACCGTCGACATGCAGCTGGTGCGCAATGCCTATCAGTTCCGCCTGTTCATGGAGCGCGAAGCGGCGTTGTTGTTCGCGGTCAATGCCAGCGACCGGCAGCTGGCGGCGCTGCGTCGCGCCCATGAAGGCATCGTGAAGCGAGCCCGCAAGCTGGTCACGCCGGAGCTGATCGCAGAGGCGCAGGCGGTCGACTATCGGCTGCACGACGCCATCATCGACGCCCTCGGCAACGAGATCATCGCCAATGCCTATCGCGTCAATGCCATCAAGATCCGGCTGATCCGGCAGGAATACACGCGGCTCGAGCCGCAGCTGGTCGTGCCGGTGATGACGGAGCATCTCGGGATCATCGAGGCGTTCGAGGCACGCGATCCGGACCGGGCGGCCGCGGCCATCGCGGCGCATATCAATCGCTCGCGCGGCAGGGCGCTCGGCATCGCGCCCTGAGTGTACAAGACGCAGTCAAAAAAAACGACATCGGAGGAGAAACGCCATGACTATCAGAATAAGCAAGCGGCAATTCGTCAAGGGCTCGGCGGTGATTGGCGCCAGCGCTCGCCATGCCGTCGATCGGCGCGCGGACGCAGGCGACCGTGATCCGCTGGGGCGACGCTGCATGCCGACAACCCATCCGCAGGCGCAGATGATCGAGCGCGATCGCCAAGGAGGTCAAGGAGAAGACGTCGGGTCGCATCGAGATCCAGCCGCTTTCCGGCCGGCCAGCTGCGGCTCGGCAAGGACATGATGGAGGCGGTGTCGGCCGGCGACTCACGATGATCACCGACGGCGCCGCCGCGCTCGGCCAGTTCCTGCCGCAGCTCGTCGATGATCGAGGCGCCCTATCTCTGGCGTGACGCCGCGCATATGGCAAAGGCGCTCGGCTCCGCCCGTGCTCGAAGAGATGAACACGCAGCCTGATCGACAAGCGCGGCATGCGCATGCGTCGGCGTCGACCTATTACGGCAAGCGCCATCTGACGACCAGGACAAGGCGGTGAAGATCGCTGGACGACATGAAGGGCTTCAAGCTGCGTGTGCCGCCGGTCGACACCTTCAAGGCCATGGCGGAAGCGTGGGGCGCCAAGCCGACGCCGATCGAACTTCGGCGAGCTCTATCTGGCGCTCAGCCAGGGCGCGGTCGATGGCCAGGAGAACCCGCTGCCGACGATCCAGAGCGGCAAGTTCCAGGAGGTGCAGAAGTATCTTGTGCTGACTGGCCATATCATCACGCCGCGGCTCGTCATCGTGAACGATGCCGCCTGGAAGGCGCTCCCGACGCCGATCGGGCATGCTGAAGGCAGCGATCGAGAGCGGCGCCACCTGGCAGGACGCGGAGCTCGCGAGGCCAGGAAGCCAAGCTGGTCGATACCTTCAAGGCAGCCGGCATGACCGTGATCGAGCCCGACCTCGAGAGCTTCCGCAAGCCGGTGCTGGCGACGGTGCCGAGCATGTTCGAGGACAAGTGGGGCAAGGGCCATTTCGGACAAGCTGCTGGCGATTTGAAGTTGATTGCCCTGGCGGGAGCGTGCTGATTCGGCTCGCAGGAGGAGCATGCTCGCCGTTGTCTGAAGGGTTTCGATCCGGGCCGTCGTTGGTGCGGGCCTGCTCGCGGCCATGCTGCGGCGGTGGTGTGCTGCGGCGATCGTTCGCGTGGCCTTCAGCAATCCGCTGGTGTGGTCGGACGAGCTTGCGCAGATCTCCTGGTGTGGCTGGCTCCCTGGCCGGCTGGATGATCGCGACCCGCCGGCGCCGCACATCCGCATCCGGTGTTGATCGACCAGCTGCCGGACCTCGCTGCGCCGCGCCGTCGAGATCGTGCATGCAGGTCGCGATCATCGCCTTTGCGGCTGCGTGCTGATCGTGTTCGGCCTGCAGCCTCATCGGACGCAACATGGGACATCGAGGCGATGACGCTGCCGATTCGTCTCGGCGCTCTGTACTGCCTGCTGCCGGCACGGCGTTGCTGCTGATCCTGCAGGCGGCGGTCGAGATCGGCGAGGCGGTGCCGGACGCGCGATGCGCAAGTCGCTCGACCAGGGAGGGCAGGCGCTGTGACGACGCTGATGCTCCAGATCGTCGGCGTCTGGTTCGCTCGCCATGCTGCCGGCGTGCCGCTGTTCGCCTCGATGGGCGCTCGCCGCCATGCGCGTTCGTCTGGCTCGGCGGATCTCAACCTATCGATCGTGCCGCAGAAGATCGCGCAGGCGGTGCAATCTCGTTTCCGCTGCTGGCGGCGCCGCTGTTCATCCTGATGGGCAACATCATGAACTCGGCCGGCATCACCGAGCGGATCTTCACCTTCGCGCACGGCGCTGCGTCGGCTGGATGCGCGGCGGGCTCTGCCACGCCAACATCTCGCCAGCGTGATCTTCGCCGGCATGTCGGGCTCGGCGGTGGCTGACGCCGGCGGCGTCGGCACGCTCGAGATCAAGGCGATGAAGCGACGAGGGCTACGACGCCGAGACGGCGGCGGCGATCACTGCCGCGTCGGCGACCATCGGGCCGATCATCCCGCCGTCGCTGCCGATGGTGATCTATGGCGTCTCCGCCGACGTCTCGATCGGCCGCCTGTTCCTCGCCGGCGTCGATTCCGGGGCTGCTGATGGCGGCTGTCCTGATGGTGATGGTGCGCTTCAGGTCGCCCGCCGCCGGAACCTGCCGCGCGCATCCGTTCGCCGGCTTCGCGCGACCTCTGGCGCTCGTACCGGCGAGGCGCATCTGGGCGCTGATGACGCCGGTGATCCTGTTCGGCGGCATGATGCAGCGGGCATCTTCACGCCGACCGAAGCCGCCGCCGTCGCCGCGTTCTACTGCGCTGTTCCTCGGCCTCGTTCGTCTATCGCGACTTCGATCTGGCGCATGCTGCCGAGAATCGTCGTCGAGACGGTCGAGACCACCGGGGTCGTGCTCGCGCTGGTGATGACGGCGGCGGCGCTCGGCTGGTGCCTGTCGATCAGTCGCGTCCCGCAGACGCTGTCGCCGATGACTCGTCGACACGATCGACAATCCGCTGGTGTTCCTGCTCGTCGTCAACTCGTGCTGCTGATCGTCGGCTGCTTCATGGAGGCGCTGGCGGCGATGCTGATCCTGATCCCGATCCTGGTGCCGGCGGCGATGGCAGCTCGGCATCGATCCGGTGCACTTCGGGCTGATGTTCGTCCTGAACCTGATGATCGGCACGATCACGCCGCCGGTCGGCGTCGTGCTGTTCATCACCGCCCGAATCGCCGAATATCAGTCGTTCGAGGCGATGGCGCGCGCGATCGTGCCCTGGCTGCTGCCGCTGCTGCGGTGCTGGCGCGCGATCACGATCTGGCCGCCGCTGACGACGTGGCTGCCGCGTCTGCTGATGGGGAAGTGAGGCCGGCGATCAGGAGCGCACGAGCACGATGCCGACGATCAGCGAGCCGATCGCCGTCGCGGCCAGCGGCAGCCGCAGCCGCAGGAGCCACGGCGGTGCCTCGCCGATCCTCAGGCAGAACCGGTCGTAGACGATCAGTCCCGAGAACCCGGCGACCAGCAGCCAGACGCCGAATCGCTCGGGCGCCAGCAGCGCGACCCACGCCACGAGGCCGGGAGCCATGCTGACGGTATAGCTGCGCCATTGCGACCTGGTGCCCCAGGAGCGCGGCTCGCCGCTGACATGGCGCGACATCGCGAGGCCCCAGTGCACCGCGCCCAGGAACGCGAGCGCGATCGCGCCGTAGCTCATCAGCGCAAAGCGATTATCGAGCCCCGGGATCGCAACCCCGGTCGCGATCATGCCGGCGAGCGTCGTCAGCGGAAATGCGCCGGCGGCAGCCAGCAGCAGTGCGACCATGGGCACCTGTTCGCGGGAAGCCGTTGAATCGGACGAACTGTGCATCCCTGCTCCCGTCTCGAGCCAATCGCTCGGCAATTCCTGCGCTCAGTACCCGAACTTCGTTAGGAAGGGCTATATATCACGCTCGCGACAGAGCAGGACGAGGCCGACGATGAGCAATACCTGGGCGCCGCGCCCTGGCGAGGAACGAATCGAGTTGCCGGCGGCGACCGATGCCGGCGTTCACTTCATCGGACGTATCCGCACGCCGTTCGCCACTCGCGAGGATTGTCCGAAAAACGGTCGCGAGAGCACGGCCGAGGCGGTGATCGAGGTCGACCCGCGGTATGCCGGCGGCCTGCTCGACATCGAGCGCTGCTCGCACCTGATCGTGCTCTATTGGATGGACGAGGCGCGCCGCGACCTGGTCCGGCAGGTGCCCTCGCACCTCGGCAAGGCGCGGGGCACGTTCGCGCTGCGCTCGCCGGTGCGGCCCAATCCGATCGCACTTTCGGTGGTCGAGCTGCTGAAGGTCGACGGCAACCGCCTGACCGTTCGTCACATCGATTGCCGCGATTGCACTCCGTTGATCGATATCAAGCCGTATTATGCGAGTACCGACAGCGTTCCCGAGGCGCGCCGGCCCTGAGAGCCTGTCCGGGGGATTTTCATGGAGTTTCGTCGCGCATGCATGGTCCAGATGGCAGGAGCGTCGGCGCAGCCGATACCCTAGGTATCGGCAAGGTGCGCGACGAACCAGATGGGCCATGCACGCGCGACCGGAGGTGGCCCAATCTCGGTCGCCCGCCGCGTCGCAGCCCTTGGCCGTAGCTGAGGCTTGCGACCGGCGGGCTGCTCCTTGCGGATCGACTCGACATTAGGCCATGAAATCTCATGAAAATCCCCCGGACAGGCTCTGAGGTCGCGTGGGCGGCTTCAGCGCTCGGTCCCGCCGCCGTTCCGGGTGCCACCGAGGTAGCGCGCCTCGAGCTCCGCCGTGTCGCGCTTGCCGACCGCGGAGCGGCAGCGGCCGATCCATTTGGCCGCCTCGGTGCGACCGGCGCCGAACAGATACGACAGCAGCTCGGCGTCGGGCTTCATCTTGGTGATGGTGGCGAGGTTGGCGGTGTGGCGGCCGGTCTCGATGACATGGAAGCGATGGCGCCGCAGCCTGGCGATGCTGCCGCCGGGGTCGCCGAACCAGCCGAAGCGGGTGCCGCGCGCGGTGGCGATCAGCTCGACGTCGCGCAGGAACGGCTGGTTGAATGTGATCTCGCTGATGTGGGCGGCGATCTCGGCGGCGCTTTTCGGTGCCTTTGGCCGCACGGCGTGGTTGAGGACAACGATCAGCGTATCCTCGACCGGGCTCTCCGAGGCCAGCGTGATCAGGTCCGGATTGGCCGAGAAACCGCCATCCCAGTAGGCCTTGCCGTCGATTTCGACAGCATGATGAACGGTCGGCAGGCAGGCGGACGCGAGAATCGCCTCGACCTTCATCTCCTGCAGCCTGAACACTCGCGGTCTGCCGGTTGCGACGTCGGTGGCGGTGATCAACAGCTCGACCGGCGACTTGGCGCGAACCAGGTCGAAGTCGATCTCGTCGCTCAGCAGCTTGCGCAGCGGGTCGTAGCCGAGCGGATTGAAATCGTACGGCGAAACCATGCTCGCCATCGAGGCGAGAGCCTTCGACATGAACGGGTTGATCGAGGTCAGATCCGGTGGCTGGGCCTTCTCGATCGCGGTCCAGACCGATTTCAGCTTGGCGCGGGCGATTTTGCGATCGCCCATCGCGAGCCCGCAGGCGAACGCGATGGCGTTGACCGCACCGGCGCTGGTACCGCTGACCCAGCCGAACTCGATGTTCGGCTCCTCGAGCAGCCCGTCGAGCACGCCCCAGGTGAATGCGCCGTGTGCGCCGCCCCCCTGAAGTGCCAGATTGATCGTAATCTTCTTATGCTTCTGCAAGGGCTCATGATCCTTGGCAGCCAATGTCTCGCCGCACCGTCTAGCACAGACCGACCGGCAGCACGATAGGCACATTGCCGTAGGTCTCGATGCGGACATTGACGCCGAAAGCGGCTTGCAGCATCGGCGCGGTGAGCACGCTTGCGGGTTTGCCGTCGGCCAGCAGCCGGCCGTCCTTGAGCAGAAGAATGCGATGGCAGTAGCGCGCGGCGAGCCACAGATCGTGCACCGCGACGACGACCGTCCGGCCTTCGCTTGCGATGCCGGCGAGCCGCTCCATCAGGATGATCTGGTGGGCCGGATCGAGACCGGCGGTCGGCTCGTCGGCGAGCAGGACCGGTGTGTCCTGCGCCAGTACGCGTGCCATCAGCACACGCGCCAGCTCGCCGCCTGAAAGCTCGGTCGCCGGACGGTCGCGGAAGCGGTCGACATCCATCGCGACCATCGCGGCGGTGACGGCGACATCGTCCTCGGCCTCGCTGCGGCGATGCGGGACGCGGCCGAGCGCGACGGTGCGCGCCACCGTGAGCGGCCAGTGCACGATGCGCTGCTGCGGCAGGTAGCCTATGGTCCTGGCGCGGTCGGACAGGTCGAGCGAGGCCAGCGGCCGGTCGTCGATCGTGATCGAGCCGTGGCTCGGAGCGATAAGTCCCGCAAGCGCGCGCAAGCAGGTCGACTTGCCGGCGCCATTCGGCCCGATCAGGGCGGTGAGCTCGCCCTGCCCGACCGCGAGCGTCAGCGCCTCGAGAACGGTACGGCGGCCGAGCGCCACCGTGACGTCATGCGCCGCCAGGATCATGGTCCAAGCTCCTGCCGTGTCCTGATCACCAGCCACAGGAAGAACGGCGCGCCGATCAGTGCCGTCAGCACCCCAAGCTTCACATCGCCGATCGGCGACACGATCCGCAGGAAGATGTCGGCAACGAGCACCATGCAGGCGCCGCCGAGTGCGCTCGAGCGCAGCAGCCGGCCGGGCTCGTGGCCCACGAACCGGCGCAACAGGTGGGGCATGACCAGGCCGACGAAGTTGATCGAGCCGGCAACCGACGTCGCGGCGCCGATCGCCAGCGCGGTCCCGGCGGCGACCTTGAAGCGCAGCGTCCGCAGGTCGAGGCCGAGATTTGCCGCGACGTCGTCGCCGAGGCTCAATGAATCGAGATCGCGACGGACCGACAGCAGCACGGCGCCGCCGGCCAGCATCAGCGGGCTGGCGATCCAGACATGCACCAGGCTGCGGTCGTTGAGCGAGCCGAGCATCCAGAACACCATCTCGACCGCGGCGAACGGGTTCGGCGACAGGTTGAGGGCAAGCGTCGTCAGCACGCCGGTGAGGCTGGAGATCGCCGCTCCTGCCAGGATCAACGTCACCGGGCCGCTGCGCGCGCCGGCCAGCAGCAGAACCGCCAGCGTGGCCAGCGCGGCGCCGGCGAGCCCGCCGATCGGCAGCGCCAGCGCGAGCGCCGAGGTCGCGCCGGAGTGGATCGCAATCACCGCTCCGAGGGATGCGCCGCCGGTGACGCCCAGCAGCCCGGGTTCGGCCAGTGGATTGCGCAGATATCCCTGCAGCGTGGCGCCGGCGAGCCCGAGCACGGCGCCGATCAACGCTGCGAGCACGGTCCGCGGCAGCCGGATCTCGCTGAAGATCAGCCAGGCCGCGGCACTATCGCCCGGCAGGCCGAAGCCGGCCGGCCCGACGAGCAGCGATGCGACCAGGGCGACCGCGAGCAGACCCGCAAGCCAGGCATCTGTCCCGAAGCTGCTTTTCATCGGGCCGCGGCGTTCGGCAGGCGATCGCGCGCGGCGGCGAGCAGGCCGACGGCCTCGGCGACGTGCGGTCCGCCGCACAGCCATAGCGGCATCGGCAGCTCCATGCCCGCCGTACGCTCCATGACGCGGGCGAGCGCAGGGTGGCGCAGGTTGTCGGAAACCACGGTTCGGTAGATGTGCATGCCCTGGGCCAATACCATGAGTTCGGGGGGCATGACGACAATGCTTTCGAGCGCAAGCCTGGCGCCCGATGCCAGCGGGACATGCGCCGCCTGGTTCGAAAGACCGGCGGCTTCGAGCGCTGCGTCGGCGAGGGTGCCGGCGCCGGAGACGAGTCCGTTGACTTGATAGACCAGGGCTTCGGGACGCCTGCTCCGCCTGCGAGCGCGCGGCCGCGAGCGCGGCGTCGAAGCGCTGGACGACAGCCTCGCCCCGTTCCGTTTCGCCAACCGCCTCGGCCACCTGCCGCACCGTGGCACGGATGCCGGCGAAGTCGGTCGCGAACGGCACCAGCACGACCTTGTGGCCAAGCCGCTGCAGCAGGTCGACAGTCGGCGTCGCGGCGTAGGGGCTGGCCAACACCAGATCGGCATCGAGGCTCAGCACTTCCTCGGCTGCGCCGCTGATGAGGCGCAGCCCCTTGGTTCGGCCGGCGATCGCGGAAACGTTCCGATCGGCGGCTAATCGAGTCAGTGCGGCGATCCGCTCGCGCGGCACGAGGTCCAGCAGCAGCTGGTCGGTGCACAGGTTCAGCGAGACGATGCGGGAGGGCTTGGCGTCGAGCGGCATTGCTCCCGGCAGCATTGCCAGGAACAGTGCCAGCGTCGATGCGACAAGTCTCTTCCGCATGGTCGATCACTTCAATCCCGTCTCGAGCGGCTTCACATCCTGGTAGATGAAGCGCACGCCTGCGAACGCGGTCAGGCCCGCGGTCTCGTAGCCGTAGATCTCCTGATACTTCTGGTTGGCGAAATTCTCGACCCGGCCGAACAGCTCGACGCCGGGTTGGATCTTGTACGAGGTCGCGACCGATAGCAGCAGATAATCGTTGAGGGTCACGCGCTCGGACGTGAACGTCGTGAAGCCGAAGAACGGATCGAGACCCAGCCGGAAGGCGGTGTCATCGGCCCTGCCGTTATAGACGGCGGCGAGATTCACGTTGCCGCGCCCGGCGTCGAAGCCGTAGTTCACATCGACGCGCGCCGCGTGCGGCGGTCGCCGGATCTCGCGAGTGCCGTTCGATTCCTTCGCATCGAGGTAGGTGTAGCTCAGTCCGAGGCTCAGATCGCGCGAGACCATGTAGCGGCTCGCCACCTCGATGCCTTGCCGGGTCGCCTCGCCGGGGGTGTTGGTCAGCGAATAGGGAAAGCCGAGCGCGACGATCTTGTCCTCGAGATTGGCTTTGAAATAGGTGATGTCGAGCGTGGCGCGGTCGCGGATCACCGTGAACTCCACGCCGGCATCCCAGCCGAACGAGGTTTCGGGCCTGAGATCCGGGTTCGGCAGGAAGAAGCCGGGAATGAAGCCGTACTGCTCGTAGAACGTCGGATACTTGACGCCGGTGCCAGCGCTGGCGTGCGGCCGCAACCCGAGCTCCGGCAACTTCCATGTCGCGGTCGTGCGCCAAGTCGTGAAGTCCTGGAAGGTCTCGTTGTCATCGTGCCGAACGGAGCCGGTCACGAACAATCGGTTGGCGAACTCGCCGCGATACTCGAAAACACTGCCGAGGCGCGTGCGATGGAAATTCTCGCCCGTGGTCAAATCCGAGCGCGGCTTGTAGGTCTCCAACTCCTCCTCGATCAGGCCGGAAACGATGTGCTTGGCCGCCACCATCATCGGCGTCGCGAAGCGATAGGTCACGAGATAGCCGAGCTTGTCGGCCTCGCTGGTGTTGTCGCTGAGGAAGGGGAAAGCGCCGCGATCCTCGTCGACGCGGCGCGTCGAATTGTGGTTGGCGCGGAGCACATGGGTCAATGCGCCGTCGAGCATGTCCCAGCGGGCGTTAATGCCGGCGAGCCAGATGTTGGAGGCGAAGCGGGACGGATCGTCGATCGCGGTGGCGAGCGAACCGATGACGCCGCCATAGCCGTCGCGACCGCCGTTCTTGGCGATGTTCCGCAAGACGACGTCGAAGCTCGCGTCGCGCGTGATGGAGCCACCGGCCTTCAGCGAGAAGGTCGTCAGCGCGCCGTCGTCGTTGTCGCTGAACAGCGGATTGGCGGGATTGCGGTTCGGCGCGTTGTTGAAACCGTCGGTTTCGCGGCGGTGGAAACCGAGCGCGATATAGCCCTTGTCGTTGCCGCCGGAGACGCGGGCCGACAGGTCGCGGGTGTTGTGGGTGCCACCCTCGACGCTGCCTTGCACCGTGAGGGGGCCGCGGCCACCCTTGGTGATGATGTTGACGACGCCGCCGATCGCGTTCGAGCCATAGATGCCGGACTGGGCGCCACGCAGGATCTCGATGCGCTCGATGTCGTCGGCGGTAAGGTCCGAGAAGTCGAACTCGCCGTCGGCGACGGAATTGGCCTCGATGCCGTCGATCAGTACCAGGGTCTGGTTGGCCTCGGCACCGCGAATGCGCAGCTGGGTCAGGCCGGCAAAGCCACCGGTGCGGGTCACGCTGACGCCGGGCAGGCTGCGCAGCGCCTCGGCGGCATTGCGAACCTGCAAGTTCTTCAGATCCTTGGCGGTCACGACCGTGACCGCGGTGCCGACATCGTTGATCGGAATGCCGCCGACGCTCTGGCCGTCCGGCGATACCGGCTCTGTTGCCGCTACCGGTGGCGGCGCCGGCGCGGCTTCACCATTGCTGCTGCTTTGCGGGGCGGGAGACGGCGCGGGATCGGCCGGCTGCCGGACCGGTTTCGGTGCGCTCAGTGTCGCGCCTTGCACGACGATGCCTGGCAACTCCTGTGCGGTCTGCGCCGACGCGTCGTCGGCGAGTGCGACCGCGCCGCAGGCGAGCGCCAGGGCGGCACGGCAAAGGGCGGTGCTGGTATGAGTGTTCTTTAGCCGCGATAATCGCATTTTATCTCCGTTCAGCGACTGCTGACGGAGAGCGCAAATCAGGGAGAAAGTGCGAACCACTTGGCGATCATCGACAATCCCGCCGCGAGCCGGGTCGTAAGGCTGCGGGCGATTTCAATCGAGGACGCTGGCAACTGTCATTTTGATCCGCACAGTCTTGGCTGACGTGGCTCCCGCGCCGGTTGCACATCAGTCGCCGCTACGGACACCCGTTCCATCACGCGCCCCGCATGAGGGATGGACGACTTGTGCCGGCAGGTCTCCTGGCTCACGGCTCTGGCGCCAGCTTCCGCCTTCCCGCGCATGCTCCCAGGTTGGGGAGCGGCGCAGTGGCATCGTTGAAGCAGGCTTGCCGCTTACAGTTGCGGGGGCAGCCCCGGTTTCCAGGCACATCAGCCTGTCACCGTGTTCCCTTTTCATCCAGGCGCGCTTTACGGGCGCGCCGGGAAACCGTCACGGCCCGACTTCAGCAGAGGAATTGAGATCGAGTTCAACCGCACAGCAAGCGACGAAAGGGATCAAACATCAGTTCACGAGTCGGATGTGACCAATCGGCATCCGCTACCTCATCGCCTCGCGCGCGATCGAGTCCAACAGGGCGTCGACCTCGTCTAGGAGCACCTGTGTCGCGGCGTTGCTCGTGCGCGCGAACGGGCGATAACCGATCACCACATCGCCGGGATTGGCGACCGGCTCGTAGATGAACATCAGGAACGGGCAGTAGCCAACGCTTTGAGGGTCGGCGGCCGTCAGCTTGTGAGCGTAGAGTGCCGAGCAGAACTGCAGGTAGTGGGCGCTCTTGTATACCTGCGGGCCGGCTTCGAGATCGGCCCGCGTGCGATCGAGCATGTTGCCCAGATCGCCGACCGCGCCGATGCGCAGGCCCTTGCCCTCGATGGCGCTCTCGAGGTCCATCTTGACGTCTTCGTAGGGCAGGCCGCGCTTGGTGTAGGTGCGCATCTCGCCGGCAACGGATTGGCTGGCGCAAACGAGGAGCGCACCCAGGACGATGCCGAAGGCTGCCGCCAACTGCTTCAAGCTCGCCATCGCCTCACCCGATCGAACGCCGGTTGGTCGGTACACTGCACCATAGCCGATGCACGTGCCCGATCCAAATAACGATAAGTCGAGCTTGCGCCTGGGCTAATGGGTGCCGCTGCAGGACCGGCGACCGCTTACAGGCAGAGCAGGCCGGCAATACCCGATGACAGGTCGAGGATGATTGCATTGCCGCGAACGGCATAGAGATAGGCGGCGCCGGCGCCGAGCGCGGTCAACAGCAGCCAAAGGCCGACTTTGACGGCCTTGGGCGTCTCCGAGGTGGTAACGGCGGTCGAATTGCCAGCTTCCATGGCATGAGAATATAGCAGGCTTCGCCTCAGCGTGCCACCGCGGCGGCGCCGGTGAGACGGGCGACCGGCCGTTCCCTGATCGGCCAATGAACGGCGGCCGCGAACAGACCGAGCGCAATCGAGATCCACCACATCGCGTCATAGGACTTGGTGGTGTCATATAGTCGCCCGGCGAGCCACAATCCGGCAAACGAGCCGAGCTGGTGGGAGAAGAACACGAAGCCGAACAGCATCGACATCCACGTGGTGCCGAAGAACAGTCCCACCAGGCCCGAGGTCAGCGGCACGGTCGACAGCCAGAAGAAGCCGAGCAGCACGCTGATCCCGATCACCGTCAGCGGCGTGATCGGCAGGAACAGCAGGGCGAGGAACGCGAACACCCGCCCGAAGTAGATCAGGCTCAGTCCGACCCGCTTTTCGACGAAGCGCCCTGACTGTCCGGCGATATAGGTGCCGATGATGTTGGCGGTGCCGACCAGCGTCAGCGCCCACACGCCGACCCACGGCTCGAGACCCTTGTCGGCGACGAAAGCCGGCAAATGCACCGAGTAGAATGCGACGTGGAAACCGCAGACGAAGAATCCGGCGGTCAGCAGCCAGAAGCTCGGCGTCGCGAACGCTTCGGAGAACGCCTGGGTAAGTGTCTGCGGCTTGGCGGCGCTGACAACGGCCTGCGGTTTGCCGGACATGACGTAAGCCAACGGGATCATGAGCGTGGCGGTCACCATCAACGTCAGCAGGCTGGCCTTCCAGCCGTAGGCCTCGATGAGCAGATGCGCGTAAGGGAACGCGATGAAGCCGCCGATGCCGGCCGCCATGCCGAGCGAGGCGATCGCCTGCGTCCGCAGCTCTGGCGGCACCGCGCGGCCCACTGCACCCACGAGCGCAGGAACACCAGTGCCGCTGACGCCCAGTCCAAGCAGCACGCCGCTGATCAGCAGATCGACACCGCTGTGAGCGGCGAACATCAGATAGAGTCCGGCCATGGTGGTGAGTGCGCTGACGACGATGACGCGGCCAGCGCCGTATTTGTCGGCAATGGCTCCGGCGAACACAGCGCCAATACCCCAGACGAGATTGGCGATCGCCATCGCCGACGAGAACGCCTCGCGGCCGACCCCTAGCTCCATCGTCATCGGTTTCAGATAGAGTCCCATTACCTGCCGCAGGCCCATGGCGACGCCGACGATGCTGCCGGCTGCAAGCACGATGAGCCAGACGGGAAGGCGGGTTCTCTCGGCGGGAATCGGGATTGCAGCTTCGGTCACGACGAGCATGCTCCATATTGCGGCCGCACCTTATGGCACGAGCTGGTGGTGCCACGCTGCTGAATTTTTGGGTGCCCACACTTGCAAAAAGCTCAACTCAGCGTGATCCGCTCGAGCTCGACGATTTCGCCGTCCTCGATCGCCAGGCCGCGCCTGTGCAGCTCGACGTGCCAATGCCCGCGGTCGGGCTTGAACCGCAGCAGGCTGTACTGCGCCAACGGCTCGCGGCCGCGCCGTTTGCCCGCCGAGGCCGAGGCGACGCCGATAACGTGCAACGGCCGCGGCTCGCGCGGCAGGCTCACGATGGTCGGCAGATGAGTGTGGCCGTGCAGCACGAGATCGGCGCTCGATCGGGCCAGGACGCGTTCGGCTTCGGCGGCATCCGTCAACCCGTGCCGCGGGCGGGTTTGTCCTGGGAGAGGAGGATGGTGGATCAGCACCAGGCGACACAATGGCTCGCCGGCCAGGCGATCGAGGATCCGCGCGGCGGCAGCGAGTTGGCGCTCGCCGAGACGGCCGGTGGCGATGCCGGGAGCGGTCTCGACCGCGGAGCACAGGCCGATGATCGCGGCCGGCCCGACCCGCCGGACATACGGGAAGCCCACTTGCGTGGCGCCGGCGGTCGCGCGGCCCCAATCGTCGGAAGCCATGTAGGCGCCCCAGCGGCCGACGCCCGGATCGGATCGAAGCTTCGTGTAGATGTCGTGGTTGCCGGGCACCAGCGAGACGTCCTGCGGCGCGCCGAGGCTTTCCAGCCATTCCAACGCTGCAAGATATTCCGCCGGCAGCCCGATGTTGATCAGGTCGCCCGTCACCGCGACGTGGTCGGGCGCATGCCGGCGGATATCGCCGACGATCCGGTCGACGACGTCGCGCAGGTGCACGTGCCGGCGCGTGCGCTGCCAATTGGCAAATCCGAGGGCGCGTTTCGCGTTCCAGTAGCGCGGCGTGAAGCCCTGCACCGGGCCAAGGTGCACATCCGAGAGGTGTGCGATGGTGAACGTGTCGGACATGCCCATTCCTTGCAACGGCCGTGTAACGAAATTGTCAGCGGAACTGGTACAACATTGTGCAGCCAGGAACCCGATTCGGAGCAAGCGATTTGCGAAAGCGCCCATTGGTCCTCAGGGCATTGCAGCGCTATTGGCGCATCTCGCGCGGCCTGACGCTCGGCGCGCAGGGCGTCGTGATCGACGATCGCTCGCGAGTGTTGCTCGTCCGGCACGGCTATCGGCCCGGCTGGCATTTTCCCGGCGGCGGTGTCGAACGGCGCGAGACCGCGGAGCTGGCGCTGCGGCGGGAGCTCAAGGAGGAGGCCGGCATCGAGATCGAGGGCCAGCCGGAGTTGTTCGGCATCTATGCCAATTTCGTCATGTTCCCCGGCGATCACATCGCCCTTTACGTGGTTCGCAAGTGGCGCCGGCCGACCGTGCCGAAGCCCAATGTCGAGATCGCGGAGAGCGGCTTCTTCGATATTCATGGCCTGCCGGACGGCATCACGCGGGCCACGCGTGCCCGCATTGCCGAAGTTCTCGAGGGCGCTAGCCAGGATCTCGACTGGTGACGGCGTTCATCCGGCGTCGCTATGGACCTCGGCGCCAGGGCATGTTACCCGAGCCGCCATGACACATCAGCTTTCCAGGAATCCGCGACGACGAACCTGCCCGCTCTGAGCGCTGGCAATTCGTCGTTCGTTTGATCCCGAGAGAGCATCGTCATGTCCCTCGATGTCACGATCCGGCCCGCCGTGCCGGACGATCTTCCCGCCATCAAGGCATTGCAGCCGCGCGCGTTCAGTCCCGGCCGCTTCACGCGGACGGCCTACCGCATCCGCGAAGGCATGCCGCTGATCTCGCGCTTCTGCCTGGTGGCGACGGCGCCCGGTCGCCTCATCGCGGCGATCAGGTTCACCGAGGTGACGATCGGCTGCCGGCCGGGCGGCCTGCTGCTGGGGCCGCTTGCGGTCGATCCGGAGTTTGCCGGCCAAGGCTACGGCAGACGCCTCGTCGGTGATGGGCTCGAGCACGCCAAGGCGGCGGGCTTGGGCTTGTCGGTGCTGGTCGGCGATGAGCCTTACTATGCCCGCTTCGGCTTCGTGCGGGTGCCGCCGGGCCAGATCTGGCTTGGCGGTCCCGCCGATCCCGCGCGCATCCTGGCCGCCGAGCTGGCACCGGGCGCGCTCGGCATCTACCGCGGACTCGTCAGCGCGCGCTAGGCGCTCGTCACGGCCGGCTGTCGATCGAGCGCAGGTAGACCAGCAGCCCGGCGAGATTGCAGGCGGCGAGTGCGGCGAAGGCCGTGCGATAGGCGATGTCGGGCGCCACGCCGCCGGTCTTCGCGAAGGCGCCGACGATCCAGCCGGTGACGATCGGCAGGCCCATCAGCCCGAACAGTTGCGCCATGTTGACGGTGGTGGCGCCGCGTCCGGCGAGCCGATCCGGGAACAGTGCGCGGCCCTGGCTCACGATGACGACGCCGTAGGACGCGACGAACGTCACCGCGATCAGCAGTCCGACGGCGAGCCAGAGCGGCGGCCGCGGGGTCGCCGCGAGGGCCAGCAGCAGCAACACCGCGATCAGCACGCCGCCGATCACCACCTTCTTGCGGCTGCGCAGGATCCGGTCGAGCGGACCGTAGCAGAACACGCCGGCGATCTGCGCGAATCCCATTGCCAGCAGCACGTGGCCGCGCTCGATGCCGGCAAGATCGTGCACGTCGAACAGATAGGGACCGGCCCACACCCCGAGGATGGTGAGCTGCGTGGCATAGGCGAACGTGTGCATGGCGAGCACCGGCACCAGGCCCGGCGTGCGCCAGACGATCATCAGCCCACGCAGCTCGTCTGTAAGCTTCGTCGGCGCCGAAGGCGGGACGACGTAGCCCGGCGGCCGGTCGCGAACCACTAGCCAGAACACCGCCGCGCCCGCTGCAGTCACCGCGGCGAGGGCGAGAAAGGTGGCGCGCCAGCCGAAGATCGCACTTGCCCAGGCGAGCGGTGTCGCCGCCGCGAGAGTGCCGATGTTGCTCAGGCCGAAGGCAATCGCCAGCGTCGTCGTATATCGCGCCGGCTCTACCCAACGCGACAGCAGGAACACGATCGCCATGAAATTCGCGGCGCAGCCGAGCCCGATGACGGCGCGCGCGGTGATCAGGTCGGCGGCTGACCCGGCGCGTGCCACCAGGACGGCGCCGCCAACCGAGAATACCGACAACAGCGTCAAGGTGATGCGGGCGCCGTGCCGGTCGAACCAGATGCCGACCGGGATCTGCGCCGCCAGCAGCGTGATGAAGAAGGCACCGCCGGCGAGCCCGAGCTGCTCCGACGACAATTGCAGCTCGCGCATCAGCTCCGGCGCGATCACGCTGTTCGAGACCCGGTAGAACTGGCTGAGGCAGCTCATCACGATGAGCGCCGCCAGCAAACCGACGAGCTGGCCAGTGGTTGGCCTGGCCGCTGGTGCCTCGCTCATCTCAGTCCTGGAACGGGTCGCGCATCAGGATCGTGTCTTCGCGCTCGGGGCTGGTCGACAGCAGCGTCACCGGGCACTCGATCAGCTCCTCGATGGTCTTGACGTATTTCACCGCCTGCGCCGGCAGCTGGCTCCAGCTGCGGGCGCCGCGGGTCGATTGCGACCAGCCCTCGAAGGTCTGGTAGATCGGCTGCACGCGGGCCTGCGCATTGTGGCCGGCGGGCAGCCGGTCGATGCGCTCGCCGTCGAGCATGTAGCCGACCGAGACCTTGAGCTCGGTGAAGCCGTCGAGCACGTCGAGCTTGGTCAGCGCGATGCCGTCGATACCGGTGACCTTGATGGTCTGCCGCACGAGGCAGGCATCGAACCAGCCGCAACGGCGCTTGCGGCCGGTGACGACGCCGAATTCGTGCCCCTTTCGGCCGATCAGCTCGCCGATGTCGTCGGTGAGCTCGGTCGGGAACGGTCCCGAGCCGACGCGCGTGGTGTAGGCCTTGGCGATGCCGAGCACGTGCCCGAGCGCGCCGGGCCCGACGCCGGAGCCGGTCGCCGCCTGCGCCGCCACCGTGTTCGACGATGTGACGAACGGATAGGTGCCGTGGTCGACATCGAGCAGGGCGCCCTGAGCGCCTTCGAACAGGATGCGCTTGGCGCTCTTGCGGGCGCGGTCGAGCACGTCCCAGGTGACGTCCATGTAGGGGAGGATCTTCGGTGCCACCTCGATCAGCTCGGCCATCAGCGCGTCCTTCGACACCTCCGGCTGGCCAAGGCCGCGGCGCAGCGCGTTGTGGTGGACCAGGATGCGATCGACCTTGGGGCCGAGCGTACCGAGGTTCTTGAGGTCCTGCACCCTTATCGCCCGGCGGCCGACCTTGTCCTCGTAGGCCGGGCCGATGCCGCGTCCGGTGGTGCCGATCTTGCCGTCGCCGGCGGCCGCCTCGCGCATCTGGTCGAGCTCGCGGTGCAGCGGCAGGATCAGCGTCGCGTTTTCGGCGATCCGCAGGTTTTCGCGTGAGATCTTGACGCCCTGCTTGCCGAGGCGGTTGATCTCGTCGCCGAGCGCCCACGGGTCGATCACGACGCCATTGCCGATGATGGCGAGCTTGCCGGGACGCACCACGCCCGAGGGCAGCAGCGACAGCTTGTAGGTCTCGTTGCCGATGACGAGCGTGTGGCCGGCGTTATGGCCGCCCTGGTAGCGAACCACGATATCGGCGCGCTCCGACAGCCAATCGACGATCTTACCCTTGCCTTCGTCGCCCCACTGGGCACCGACCACGACCACGTTCGCCATTTCAACCAAGGCTCCATCTCGTGCCACGGCCCCGGGGCGCACGTGTGTGCGCGACCCAGGGCCGTAAGCCTCTATAGACCAGATGGTTCCAGAGCAAAAGCGCGCAGATGGCCTTTGAGTGGTCTCGACGCATTTTTGGCCGTAGATACAACCAATGTTGCCCATTTAGCCTGCCGTTTCGTTTTGATTTTCACTTTTCCCCTCGATCGAGGGGGAGCGGGGTGGCCGTGGTCCACGGCGGTCTTCCGCATTCTTTCATTCAGGTGGCCCAGAGCCACCCCACTCGGACGGATTTTCGCGGGGCACCCGTCGCGTTTTAGGCGAGGTCTTCGAGGCTCTCCTTAGAACCTCAGGCTGCCCCCGGTCTCGCTACAGGGGTCGCGGCGCCCTCCCAGAATGTGCGGCGCGTGACCGCAGTGATTCCCGGACCGTCCTATTCCGCCTCCGCACCAGAACGCCTTCGAAGCACGCCCTCGATGAAGCGGAACGAGGGCGAGTATCGCACGGGGGCGGCGGGCGTGGATAAGTTGGGGGAGTGGAGGGTGGCGAATAGCCAATAGCCAATAGGCAGTGGGCAATAGGCAGCGGCGCTGAGCCCGCCGCCGACGCGACCCCGGCTCTGCGGCTGCGCTGCGGCGGGAAGCTGAGGAAGGACGGCGCTCAGCGCAGCTTGCTGGCGCCGAGCTGAGATCGCTCGCGCGCATTCGTACAGCAGGCGGATTGCCGCGATGAACGCCACTTTCCCAGCCTGCTTCGGGCGAGCGCAGGATGCGCGAGCCCGGACCGCTCGCCGGCGACCGGGCCGACCGGCAAGCGAAGAGCGGCGGGCCGGCCTCGGCTTCGCCAGCCAACCGGCGGCCGGACGAGCGTGGGGATGAGCAGGTGACGCTCGCGGAATGCCAATAGCGGATCAGGCGTTGCGGACTGCGCGCGACGCCAACCCACCGCGCGCCGCCATCGCCGCGAAGGCGGGGAAGGTGATCGCTTTGAAGTGCAACACTCGGTCAGAAGACCTCGGCTGCGGTATGGAAGTCAAGGCACTTCGGGGCGTCGAGTTGCAGATGCGCTGCGGGAGCGGGAAGGTTCGCCGGCGCGGCACAAGGTGTCATCCTCGGCCTCGTGCCGAGGACCCATCGCGGCCAAGTTGCAGCGGTCGGCGCGCGCAGTGCCGCTTTGCCGGGCCGCTGGCCAGTACGCTCGCGGCACCACGGGTCCTCGGGCCAAGCCCGAGGATGACGGCGATGGGGAGGCGGGAGTGCAGCGCCGCTCCGAAGACCGACAAGTGAGCCAGCCCGCCGCCGACGCGGCCCCGGCTCTGCGCGCCGCCGGGCTCCGGTTGGGGAAGCACGGGGGGGGGTGGAGCAAGGGATGAACCCGGCGGACCTCGGCGCTGGCTGCGGGAGCGACTGGCGCCGCAGGCACGAGGTCGCTCGTGCGTGCATTCGGCAGCAGGCGGATCGCCGCCAAATGAGCGCCCCTGTCCCAGCCTGCATTCCCGGGCGAGCGCAGGATGCGCGAGACCCGGGATCGCGTCGCCGGCGACCGAGCGCGGCCGGTCACCACTCGAAACCTTCGCCGTGCACCACGTCGGCGAACAGATCACGCCACGTCGGAATCGCCCTGTGAACGACGACGTACGCTCGCGAGACCATCGCGGTCGACCGGCCGCAGCGCGCTTGCGGCCCGTTGCCGTGGACGGCCGCCTGCGCGGCCGTGACGAAATAGGAAGGACGGCCGGGCCAATCTCTCCCCTGCCGCGTTCCCGGCCAAGCGCGGCCCGGCTGCAGCGGCGATCGCTCGTGAGCAAGTCCGCGCGCGAGCCGGGATCACTTGGGCAGCGGTGATCCGCACCATCACGGGGTCTGCCTCGACAACTCAGTCCCGGCTCGCGCGCGGACTTGGCAGACGTTTCTCTTGGACCATCGGGGAGGCTGGGCCGGGACAGCAATTGGGCGGTGGGAGATCGAGTGCCCGGGCGTCGGCCAGGTCACCGCAGACAGCTGGCGCAATCGATCAACGGCCGTACATGATCTGCTTGGCCGCCGGCCAGGTGATCTTGTAGCCGAAGTCGATCGATTTCTCCTCGTCGGGCTTCAACGTGTCCTCCCAGGCGAGCACGCCGCGCTTCTCCTCGAAGTCGCGCTTCGCCGGCTGCGGCCGCGCCGTCATCTCGACCTTGATCTCGCCGTTGTTCGACACCGGCAGCTGGTCGAACACGGTGATGGCGATCGGCCGCTCGTGCTTGTTGGTCATGGTGATGCGGTAGTTGCGGGCGTCGTTGCGCGAGGAGGTGATGATGCCGCTCTCGCTGCGCTTCTCGTCGATGTTGGCGTAGCGGATGCGCACCGCATCGTCGGCGCCGAAGCCGAGGTCGAAGTCCTGGCCGGGGGTGAGCGCCGGCAGCCGGCCGGTGCCGACGAAGGTCTGGTCGCGGAACAGCGAAACCTGTCCCGGCAAATACGGCGCGGTCTTGGGCAAGGTGAGCTTGGCGTAGAGGTAGGCCTTCGGCTCGATCTTGGGGGTCGCGCGCACCGACAGCGTCGGATCGAGCTCGGCCTGGTCGATGACGACCCGCTTGGTCTCGCCGCTGTTCGGGACAGTCTGCGTGCCGCCGATCGCATAGAGCACCTGGAACGGCGAGGCCTCGACCTGGGCCGCCGCCTGCTGGACCTCGACCAGCCTGCGGTCGGCCTTGCGCACGGTGGCCTCGGCCATGATGCCATCGCTTTCCAATTTCGGCGCCATTGCACGGGCGAGCGGCGCCGGGGCCGCGGCCGGCGCGTCGGCGGCGACCGGCATCGGCGGCCGCTCCGGCATGAAATCGACGGTGACCGGCCGCAGCTCTGCGGCAACGGTGCCGGCCGACGGCCTGGCGGTCGACAGCGTCAGCGCGACATTGTCCCAGCCCTCCTGGGTGCGCTGGGTGATCGCGGCGCGGCGGGTCAATTGCAGCTTGGCGGCGAGCGCCTTGGTGCCGGTCGAAAGCCGTGCGTCGTAGAGCGGCTGCCAGCCGGCGTTCGCCACCTGATAGCGTACCACGAGGTCGGCGTCGGCCGCCGCGCCGGCATTGACGAACACCTTGACCTCGGTCCGCACGTCCTGGGCCGGTGCCGTCTCGGACAGCTTCTTCTGCAGGTCGGCGATCTTGCGGTCGATCTCGCGCATCTTGATCTGCGTCTCGAGGATCGACTTGTGCACGTCGGCGAGGCTGGTGCCGATCAGGGTCAGGATCTGGCTCCAGTTCTCGGGCGGCGCGCTACCGGTGGCGCTGACCGGCCGGGTCGGCAGGTTGGTGAGGTTGGTGATCAGCGATTTCTGCGTCTCGGCGGTCTGCACCTGGGCGGCGAGCACGGTCTTGGCGTCCTTCAAGGTCTCGATCTCGGCTTCGATCTGCCGGCGGACGCTGGCCGCCTGAGCGGCATCGGTTCGCGGCACGTTGAGCACGCGGCTGTCGACCGAGCCGATCTCGAGCCTGGCGTTGGCCTTGCCCTCGACCCGGATCGAGTTCGGCACCGCGTCGCGCGGCAGGTCGGAGAAGATCACCGTGTGCTCGCCGGCCGGTATCTTGACCTTCGCCGACCGCGCGATCTCGGCGCCGGCCGGGAACACGGTCACGGCGTCGATGCTGGAGGTGGCGGTAATGTCGGCGGCGAGGGCGGGGCAGGCCGCGCACAACGCGGCGGTGGCGACCATCAGGGAGCGCATGGAGTCCTCGTTTCAACTGGGCAGGACAAGGCAATGTATTCGAGCAAAGCGTCGCGTGAAAGCTTTGGCCGCACTATGACGCGGGCGCGGAATAGTCGTGTCGTGACGGTAATTTAATCTTGCGCCTTGCGGCGACCGCGCAGCTCGGCGATGGCCATGCGGGCAAGCTCGTCGGCGCGCTCGTTTTCCGGGTGGCCGGCGTGCCCCTTGACCCAGTGCCAGTCGATCTTGTGCGTCTTCAGCGCCTCGTCGAGGCGTCGCCACAGATCCTCGTTCTTGACCGGCTTCTTGTCGGCGGTCTTCCAGCCGTTGCGCTTCCAGCCGTGGATCCACTTGGTGATGCCGTCCTTCAGGTAGTTGCTGTCGGTGTGCAGCTCGACCTGCGTCGGCTTCTTCAGCGCCTCCAGCGCGGCGATGGCGGCCGAAAGCTCCATCCGGTTGTTGGTGGTCTCGGTCTCGGCGCCCGACAGCTCCTTGCGATGCGGTCCGGAAATCAGGATCGCGCCCCAGCCGCCGGGCCCCGGGTTGCCGGAACATGCACCGTCCGTGAATATGGTGACGCGCGGCCTCGCCGTGGCTTCGCTCATCGGCTCACTCCAGACCGTAGGAAGCGGCCGAGCCGTCGGCGACGACGCCGGCATGGAACAGCAGCCGCTTGAGATAGGGGACCGGGTCGTGCTTGACGACGAGGGCGTCGGCCGGCGTATGCACCCAGTCGTGCGCGCGCGTCAGCAGGAAGCGCAGTGCAGCGCCACGGCACAGCGTCGGCAGCGCATCGCGCTCGGCGGCGGTCAGCGGCCTGACGCTTTGGTAGCCGGCCAGCAACGCCGCCCCCTTGCCGCGATTGTACGAGACGTCGGTGTCGAAGCACCAGGCGTTGAGGCATACGGCGATGTCGTAGGCGAGCAGGTCGTTGCAGGCGAAGTAGAAGTCGATCAGGCCCGACAGCTCGTCACCGCGGAAGAAGACATTGTCGGGGAACAGGTCGGCATGGATGACGCCGGACGGCAGGTTGCGCGGCCAGGCGGCGAGCAGTGCGTCGAGCTCGCCCTCGATGGTGGCGGCGAGCCCCGGCTTCACATCGTCGGCATGGTCGCGGAACCGCTCGAACAGCGGCCGCCAGCCGGCCGGCCCGAAGCGCATTGGCGCGACGGATCGCGAAATCGCGGCCGTCATCGTGCAGCTGCGCCAGGGCGACGCCGACGCTGTGGCAGTGACGGGCCTGCGGATTGCGCAACCACAACCCGTCGAGGAAGGTGACGAGCGCCGCCGGCCGGCCGGCGAGCTCGCGCAGGTTGCGCCCTCTCCGGTCGCGGATCGGCGTCGGGCACGACAGGCCCTTGGCGGCCAGGTGCTCCATCAGCCCCAGGAAGAACGGCAGGTCGCTCGACGCGACGCGCTTCTCGTACAGCGTCAGGATGTACCGGCCGCGCTCGGTCGCGACGAGGTAGTTGGTGTTCTCGACGCCCTCGGCGATGCCTTTGCAGGACACCACCGCGCCGAGGCCGTAGCTGTCGATGAATTGCGCGAGCTCCTCGTCGCCGATCTCGGTGTAGACGGCCATGGCGGCTCAGGCCGGTGTTGCGGCCGCGGCAGGGGCTGCGTCACGCAGCTCCCGCGGCACGTTGAAGGCGATGTTCTCGCGGGCGGTGACGACATTCTCGACACGGACGTCGAAACGGTCGCGGAAGGCGTCGACGATCTCCTCGACCAGCACCTCGGGCGCCGATGCGCCGGCGGTCAGGCCGAGCGTGGCGATGCCGTCGAACTGCGGCCAGGGGATCTCGGCGGCGCGCTGCACCAGCACCGCCTTCGGGCACCCGGCCTTCTCGGCGACCTCGACCAGGCGCAGCGAGTTGGAGCTGTTCGGCGCCCCGACGACGATCATCCGCTCGACCCGCGGCGCGATCGCCTTGACCGCCGCCTGCCGGTTGGTGGTCGCGTAGCAGATGTCCTCCTTCAGCGGCAGCGCGATTTCCGGGAAACGCTGCCGCAGCACCGCGACGATCTCGGCGGTATCGTCGACCGACAGCGTCGTCTGGGTCAGGTAGGCGAGGCGCCGCGGATCCTTCGGCATGAATGCGCGGGCCTGCGCCACCGTCTCGATGAGCGTGACCGCGCCGTCGGGCAGCTGCCCCATGGTGCCGATCACCTCGGGATGGCCGCGATGACCGATCAGCACGATCTCGAGCCCGCGCTCGTGGTGATGTCCGGCAGCCTTGTGGACCTTGGAAACCAGCGGGCAGGTCGCGTCCAGGAAGAACAGGTTGCGCAGCCGGGCGGCATCCGGGACCGACTTCGGCACGCCGTGCGCCGAGAAGATGACCGGAGCCTCGGTGTCCGGGATCTCGCTCAGCTCCTCGACGAACACCGCACCCTTGGCGCGCAGCCCGTCGACCACGAACTTGTTGTGCACGATCTCGTGCCGGACGTAGACCGGCGCACCGTACTTCGCGAGCGCGAGCTCGACGATCTGGATCGCCCGGTCGACGCCGGCGCAAAAGCCCCGGGGGGCAGCCATGAACAGGGTCAATCCCGGTTTGCTCGCGGGCGTCGGGCGCGGGGGTGTCGGCGGCGACATGGCACAAAGGCTTCACGGTTGTGGAAACTGTTACGAAGCTTGCTACGCGGTTGGCCTTACGCTGTCGAGGGTGCTAAGAGGGTGAGTCACGGGGGCGTCAAGTCTCAGCCGGCTGCCAAACGGGGGTACCGGCCGCAATTTGGCCTCAGGGCGGACTAATTGTCGGGCGTTGTTGAGTCGCACGACAGACGGGACGGACGGGAAAACGTGAAAAGCATTCTCACGGCTTCACGCGTGGGCGTGGCGACACGCCTAGCGATGACTGTGGTAGCGGCGGTTGCTGTCGCCGGCTGCGGCGTCTCGACACTGACGTCGGGCATCGGCGGCGGCATGTTCGGCGGCTCCGGGTCGAAGTCGGCCGAGGCCAAGGGCGTATCCGAGGAGCAACTGCTGGTCGCTGCGAAGTCCGACAGCGACGGCGCCGGCAGCGGCGGCGACGTGGCCCATGGCTGTCCGCGCTTCACAGTGTGGCCGCGCGACAACAACCTGACCGTATACGAGCAGGGCCGGGTCGGCGACGGGCTTGCGGTCATGCATCGCGGCGAGATCACCAAGACCGCGCGCGAGTGCCAGGTCGACCGGAACACGGTCACGATCAAGTACGGGTTCTCCGGCCGCGTGCTGCTCGGGCCGAAGGGCCGGGCCGGCAACATCACCATGCCGCTCAACGTGTTCGTGACCGACGCCAAGCGCGAGCGGATCACCAGCGACAAGATGAAGGTCGACGTGGCGGTCGCGGTCGACAAGCCGATCGGCTACTTCTCGATGGTTCGCACCGTGACGTTCACGGTGCCCGAGGGCGCGCGCCCAGGCGAGTTCGAGCTGTTCGTCGGCTTCGAGCGCAATGTGCCGGGCGCCGGCTAGGCCATCCATCATCCCAACAGAAATTTTGCCGCGATGGCCGCGAGGCATTGACTTCGCGCCGCTGTCCTCTATCTACGCTCCCACTGCCAATCGAGACCTGCGGAAGAGACCCGATCTCTTCTCTCGAGTGACGGCGCCGAAGGAGCAACCGCCCCGGAACCTCTCAGGCAAACGGACCGCAGGTTGATGGCACTCTGGAAAGTGGGCGAGGTGCGGCTGCACCCGTCCTACCGAAGGGGATAAGACAGCGCATCCGTCCGCTCACAAGGGCGGGGGAACGTGTCGAATCTCTCAGGTCCCAAGACAGAGGGGGCTCTACCTCGGGCGTGAGGAACGCGCCCCTGTGTTTGAGCCAGGTTGGGACCACATAATGAGCGGAACTCCCGCGACTGCCCCTCTGCTGCGCACCCCCCTCTTTGATCTTCATGTTTCGCTCGGCGCCAAGATGGTGCCGTTTGCCGGCTACGAGATGCCGGTGCAATACCCCTTCGGCGTGCTGAAGGAGCATCTTTGGACCCGCGAAAAGGCGGGTCTTTTTGATGTGAGCCACATGGGGCAGGCGTTTCTCGTGGCCGAGGACGGAAAGCTCGAGACAGTAGCCCGCGCCGTGGAAGCGCTGGTTCCCGCCGATATTCTCAATCTCAAGCCCGGCCAGCAGCGCTACTCGCAGTTGCTGGCGGACGACGGCGGCATTCTCGACGACCTGATGGTGACGCGCCCGCTCGATGCCGGCGAAGAGGGAAGCTTGTTCCTCGTCGTGAATGCCGGCTGCAAGGACGCCGATTACCAGCACATCGCCGAGTCGGCTGCCGAAGGGGATCCGGCTTGCCGTGAAGCGCGATCGAGCGTTGCTGGCGCTGCAGGGTCCCGCCGCCGCCGGCGTGCTCGCAAGCCTGGCACCCGATGCTGCTGGCCTCGGCTTCATGGCGGCGCGGGCCATGAAGGTCGGCGGCTTCGAGGTTCATGTCAGTCGCTCCGGCTACACCGGCGAGGACGGATACGAGATCTCCGTCGCGGAAGCGGCGGCGGTCGATTTCGCCAAGCTGCTGCTGGCCCAGGACGGCGTCCAACCGATCGGCCTCGGCGCCCGCGATTCGCTCCGCCTCGAAGCGGGCCTGTGCCTCTACGGCCACGACATCGACACCACCACGTCGCCGATCGAGGCCGGGCTCGCCTGGTCGATCCAGAAGCGGCGGCGCATCGAGGGCGGTTTCCCCGGCGCCGCTCGCATCCAGAAGGAATTGAAGGACGGTCCTGCCCGCCTGCGCGTCGGCATCAAGCCCGACGGCCGCGCGCCGGCCCGCGAGGGCACCGAGATCGTCGACACCTCCGGCGCCAGGATCGGCATCATCACTTCTGGCGGCTTCGGTCCGACCGTCAATGGACCCATTGCCATGGGCTACGTGACGGCTGCCCACGCCAAGCCCGGCACGCCACTGCAACTCATGGTGCGCGGCAAACCACTACCGGCCACAGTCGTCGCCATGCCATTCGCACCGCACCGCTACATGCGCGGATAGTGGACCACTCTAATACTTCTTCCCCGGTCGAACGGTCATTGCTCTGATGCTTGCTGAAATGCCAACACAGTTAGCCCACCCCGATCCGTCATCCCGGCGAAGGCCGGGACCCACGGCCACTCGCCGCAAGGTCGATGTCCAGGTTGATAATCGAATGTTGCGCTATCGATTCCCGCCGCGATCAGCCGGAATCGTTGAAACTTGTCGTAGGTCCCGGCCTTCGCCGGGATGACGGCGGTGGAGGAGGCGGGTGTTGCGTTTTCTGACCCAACTCTCAGCACCAAACCCAACTGGAGCTCACCATGACACTGAAGTTCACCAAGGATCACGAGTGGGTCAGCGTCGAGGGCGACATCGCCACCGTCGGCATCAGCGACCACGCCCAGGGCGCGCTGGGTGACGTGGTGTTCGTCGAGGTGCCCGAGGTCGGGCGCCAGGTGAAGCAGAAGGAAGCGGTGGCCGTCGTCGAGAGCGTGAAGGCGGCGAGCGAGGTCTATGCGCCGATCTCGGGCGAGGTGGTTGCCGCCAATGCCGAGCTTGCCGGCTCGCCGGCGTTGGTCAACGAGGACCCGCAGGGCAAGGCCTGGTTCTTCAAGCTGAAGATCGCGAACAAGTCCGAGCTCGATGGCCTGCTGGACCAGGCCGCCTACGACGCCTTCGTGAAGGAGAGTGCGTGATGGGTTGCTCCACTCTTCACCTCTCCCCCGCCCATTCGGGGGAGAGGGCAGAGGCCGGGCCACCTTGCCCGGCCGAGGGTGAGGGGCGGCCGCTCGTTCGAACGCCGCTTTTTGGGTTGAGCAAGATTGCTGTTGCGACCATCGCGCCCGTTGCCGCCCCTCACCCTGACCCTCTCCCCTTATGCGCGAAGAGCGCTAAGGGGAGCGGGAATGGCCGCGTTCGATGGGGCTTCGGGCCGAACCCGAGGCAAGACACCTGAAATTGGATCTGCCGATGCGGCAGTCATTGGCGAGGTACTCTGATGCGCTATCTTCCGCTCGAGGATGCCGACCGGCGCGAGATGCTGGCCAAGGTCGGCGTGAAATCGGTCGACGAGCTGTTCGCCGCCGTGCCGAACGCCAAGCTGCTCAAGAGCCTGCCGGACCTGCCGAAGGCCAAGGGCGAGCTCGAGGTCGAGCGCGAGCTTGGCCGCCTCGCAGCGCGCAACACCGCGGCCGGCAGCGTGCCGTTCTTCATCGGCGCCGGCGCCTATCGTCACCACGTGCCCGCGATCGGTCGATCACCTGATCCAGCGGTCCGAGTTCCTGACCTCCTACACGCCCTATCAGCCCGAGATCACGCAGGGCACGCTGCAGTACCTGTTCGAGTTCCAGACCCAGGTCGCGCATCTGACGGCGATGGATGTCGCCAACGCCTCGATGTACGACGGCTCGACCGGTTCCGCCGAGGCGGTGCTGATGGCGCACCGGGTGACGCGGCGGAAGAAGGCGGTGGTGTCGGGCGGGCTGCATCCGCAGTATGCCGACGTCATCGCCACGTTGTCGAAGTACGGCAGCGCGCACGTCGACCGGCTTCGCCGCCACGCCTCGAGGCGTGGAGGACATCATCGCGCGCATCGACGGCGAGACCTCTTGCGTCGTGCTGCAATACCCGGACTTCTTCGGCCGCGTGCGCGATCTGCAGCCGATCGCCGACGCCGCTCACGCCAAAGGCGCGCTGCTGGTGGCGGTCGTGACCGAGGTGGTCGCGCTCGGCGCGCTCGAAGGCGCCCGGCGAGATGGGCGCCGACATCGTGGTGGCCGAGGGGCAGTCGATCGGCAACGGCTTGAGCTTCGGCGGCCCCTATGTCGGGCTGTTCGCGACCAGGGACAAGTACGTGCGCCAGATGCCGGGCCGGCTCACCGGCGAGACGGTCGATGCGGAGGGCCGGCGCGGTTTCGTGCTGACGCTGTCGACGCGCGAGCAGCATATCCGCCGCGAGAAGGCGACGAGCAACATCTGCACCAACTCCGGGCTGTGCGCGCTGGCGTTCACGATCCACATGACGCTGCTGGGCGAGACCGGGCCTGAAGCGGCTCGCCGCCATCAATCACGCCAATGCCTGCGATCTCGCCGACCGGCTGGCGGCGGTGAAGGGCGTCGACGGTGCTGAACGACACGTTCTTCAACGAGTTCACCATCCGTGTGCCGGGCAATGCCGCGGCGGTGATCGAGAAGCTCGCGGAGAAGGGCGTCATGGGCGGCGTGCCGGTGTCGCGCCTGCTGCCCGGTGACGAGGCGCTTGCCGACCTCATCGTCGTCGCCTCGACCGAGGTCAACACCGACGACGACCGCGCGGCCTACGCCAAGGCACTCGGCGAGGTGCTGTGATGCGCGGTCTCGCCTCCCCCCAACCGTCATCCTCGGGCCAAACCCGAGGATGACACCTGCTTTCGGATATTCGATCGCGGCCGAGATACGAAACGGAGCCCACTTATGACCATGAACAACCAGGGCCGGCCGACGCAGGCGGGCAGCGGGGCGTCGAGCGCCGCCGCCACCTTCACCGGCCATCGCGGCCTCGATCACGAGGAGGCGCTGATCTTCGAGCGGCGCGGCAGCGCCACCAAGACCGGCGTCGACCTGCCGGAGCCTGCAAGACGTCAAGAGCCGCCTCGGCGGCCTCGAGCGCAGGGGCGAGATCGGATCTGCCCGGCCTCACCGAGCCGGAGGCGATGCGCCACTACGTGCGGCTGTCGCAGAGGAACTATTCGATCGACACCGGGCTCTATCCGCTCGGCTCGTGCACGATGAAGCACAACGCGCGCCTCAACGAGAAGATGGCGCGGCTGCCGGGCTTCGGCGACATCCATCCGCTGCAGCCGCAATCGACGGTGCAGGGCGCGATCGCAGCTGATGGAGATGCTGGCCGGCTATCTGCTCGAGCTCACCGGCATGCACTGCGGTGGCGATGAGCCCCAAGGCCGGCGCCCATGGCGAGCTGTGCGGCATGCTGGCGATCAAGGCGGCGCACGAGGCCAAGGGCTCGAAGCGCATCGGTGCGTGCTGGTGCCCGAATCGGCGCATGGCACCAATCCGGCGACGGCGGCCTTCATGGGCTACTCGGTGAAGTCGATCCCGGCCCGTGCCGACGGCACCGTCTCGGTCGAGGCGGTCAAGGCCGCACTCGGTCCCGACGTCGCCGCCATCATGCTGACCAACCCCAACACCTGCGGCCTGTTCGAGCCCGAGGTGGTGGAGATCGCCGCAGGCGGTGCACGACGCCGGCGCCTATTTCTACTGCGACGGCGCCAACTTCAACGCCATCGTCGGCAAGGTGCGGCCGGGCGATCTCGGCGTCGATGCGATGCACATCAACCTGCACAAGACCTTCTCGACACCGCATGGCGGCGGCGGCCCGGGCTCCGGGCCGGTGGTGCTGTCGGCGGCGCTTGCGCCGTTCGCGCCGCTGCCTTATCGTCGCGAAGGACAAGGACAGGCTATCGTCTGGTCGAGACACCGGTCGAGGCAGCCGGCACCGAGCCGTTCGGCCGCCTGACCGCTTTCCACGGCCAGATGGGCATGTTCGTGCGCGCGCTGACCTACATGCTGAGCCACGGCTCGGACGGCATGCGGCAGGCGAGCGAGGATGCGGTGCTCAGCGCCAACTACATCCGCGCCGGCCTGCGCGACGTCTTCAGCCAGCCGTTCGGCGACAAGCCTTGCATGCACGAGGTGCTGTTCGACGATACGCTGGCTGAAGGACACCGGCGTCACCACCCTCGATTTCGCCAAGGCGATGATCGACGAGGGCTATCACCCGATGACGATGTATTTCCCGCTCGTCGTGCACGGCGCGATGCTGATCGAGCCGACCGAAGTCGGAATCGAAGGCGTCCCTCGACCTGTTCATCGCCGCGCTGCGCGATCTCGCGAAATCGGCGAAGTCCGGCGATGTCGAGCGCTTCAAGCAGGCACCACGGCTGGCGCCGCGCCGCCGCCTCGACGAGACCAAGGCCGCCCGCGAGCCCAAGCTCACCTGGAAGCCGGATCCGGAGCGCAAAGTGGCGGCCGAATAGGGGCTGGTGACGTCTGCTCGCGGCGGCGACGCGCAGCACCTGCGCGGGCACATTGTCGCCACGCGAAGCACCTAAGCGGTGACCACGGTGGCGGGGCCCGACGGAAGCTGGCGTCGCCGGCCGTTGTCTGACCGGGAGAGGGAACCCGCAATTCTGGAAGGTGCGACGATGTCCAAAGCCAAGATCGTGTCGTTGGCCGCAGCAGTGCTGGCCGCAATCACCGTAGGTGCCCAGGCGGCTCCGGCAGTGTCCCCGGGTAAGGATGTTGCGGCAGGCGTCGGTACCATGGTCACCGAGGTGCAATACTACCGGCGCGGCGGCGGCTACTATCGCGGCGGCGGCTACGGGCGCGGCTGGGGAGGCTGGGGTCCGGGCATTGGCCTCGGCATCGGCGCTGGCCTCGTCGCCGGCGCGATCATCGCCGACCGCGCCTATCGGCCGCGAGCCGGCTACTACTACGACGAATACGAGTACGAAGGCCCGTACTACTACCCCTCCGATTATCGTGGCGATCCGCGGCGCCTTTGCGCCCAGAACTTCCGCTCCTTCGAGTGGAACACCGGCCTCTACACGACCTATGGCGGCGAGAAGCGGGTCTGCCCGTATCTGAGGTGATTGCCGAGGCTCTTGTGGCGGCACGCCCTCGATGCGTGCTTCAGCTCATGCGCCGAGGCGGTTGCCAATAGGTCAGCAATGCTGACATAATGCCGGCAGCGACCCCTAGGAAGAGCGTTGCTGTCGGAGGAAGATCGATGCCCCATGCTTCATCTGAAGTTTTTGAGCCGCGCTATGCGACGCGAGCGTCACGCATGCGCTCGTCGGAGATTCGCGAGCTGCTGAAGCTCCTGGAGCAGCCCGGCGTCATTTCATTTGCCGGCGGCATTCCCGATCCAGCGCTGTTCCCGGTGGAGCGGGCCAAGGCCGCCTACGGTGAGCTGCTGTCCGATCCGCGATCCGCTGCGCAAGGGCTGCAATACTCGGCAAGCGAGGGCTACGCGCCGCTCCGCGACTGGATCGTCGCGCACATGGCTTCGAGAGGCGTTGCCTGCGGCCCCGACAACATCGTGATGACCAACGGCTCGCAGCAGGCGCTCGAGTTCCTCGGGCGCTTGCTGCTGTCCCCGAACGACACCGCGCTGGTCGAGGCGCCGACCTACCTCGGCGCACTGCAGGCGTTCTCGGCCTATGAACCGCGATTCGATACGCTGGCGCCGGAAAGCTCGAACCGCACGCCGTTGTCCTATGCCGAGACCGCGGCCGCGGCTGGCGGCACGACGAAATTCGCCTACGTGGTGCCCGATTTCGCCAATCCGACCGGCAACACGATGTCGCTCGGCGCGCGCGAGCGCGTGCTGCGGCTGGCTCGCGAACTCGACATTCCGGTCCTCGAGGATACAGCGTACTCGGCGCTGCGGTTCGAAGGCCAGGATCTGCCCTGCCTGCAGGCGCTGGATATTGCGCAGGCCGGCCACATCGACCGATCTCGGGTCGCCTATCTCGGCACGTTCTCGAAGACGCTGACGCCCGGGTTGCGGGTCGGCTGGATCTGCGCCGCGGCGCCGCTCGTTCGCCGCCTGGTGCTGGTCAAGCAGGCCTCGGACCTCAACTGCCCGGCGATCAACCAGATGGTGATGTACCGGCTGGCGGTTTCGGTGTTCGATTCCAACGTCGTGACCGCGCGCGAGCACTATCGGCGCAAACGCGACGCCATGCTGCGCGCGCTCGATCGCCATATGCCGAAGGGCGTGCAGTGGACGCGGCCGCAAGGCGGCCTGTTCGTGTGGGTGACGATGCCGGATCGCATCGACGCGGCAAAGTTGCTGCAACGTGCGGTCGACGAGGCCAAGGTCGCATTCGTGCCCGGCCACGCGTTCTACAGCGATGGCTCCGGCCGCAATACGATGCGGCTCAGCTACTCGCTGCCGACGCCGGAGCAGATCGACGCCGGAATTGCCCGGCTCGGCCGGTTGATCGCGGCGACGGCGGGGTGACGACGCCCCTCTAGTGTCCCGATCGCGAAGTTCGCTTCATTCGCATGGCTATCGGACGAACTTCGCGATCGATAAGGACACTAGCAAATCCAAGCTTCTAGTGTGGCTTATGATTTCGAAGTCCGCACTGGAGTATGCCGCAAGTATGAAGCGGACTTCGAAATCGCCACACTAGCGCGACATTCCGAATGCCTGCTGGAACGTTGCCATCACCTCGGCAATGGCGGCGCCGCGTGCCGTCTCGTCGGTACCGATGTGCGCCTCGCCGTTGCCCTGCGCGGTGAACGCGAGGCCTTTCATCACGCGCACCGGCACGCCGGGTGAATCGAAGCCGTGATAGGCGTCCGGATATTCGACCATCGGCACACCATGTTTGCTCGCCAGGTCGCGGCACGGCTGCGGCGGCGTCCAGTCGTCCGCCGAGCCCATCATGATCTTGAGCGGTAGGCGCGGCGCCCAGCTGTCGCGCGCGAGCGGCACGCGGCAGCCTGGATAGAATGCGATCGCGGTCTTGAAGTCGGTTGCTCTCGGCGCCGTGCCGCGGCGCACCGTCCACAACACGGTGCTGCCACCGTGCGACCAGCCGATCAAGCCAATGCGGCTCCGGTCAATGAATGGTTGCGCGGCCAGCCAGTCGGCGGCACCGGCGGCGTCGGCGGAACGGCCGAACGGAACCACCGGACGATCCGGGGACTTCAGCCGGCACACACTCGAGACGCCGCGCGGATTGAAGCTGTCGGGGAACAGGACGGCGATCCCGTGATCGACGAATCGCTGTGCCCAATCAGCATCGCGATTGCGGACCCGGCCATTGGCTGCAACGACCCCGGCGCAACCATGCATCGCAACGACCGCCGGGAATGGTCCGGTGCCGGCTGGCCGGTAGAGGTAGCCGTCGAGCGGGGTTGTCGCGGGGTTGTTGGACGGGAAAGCGACCTTCTCGGGCTCGATCGCGAACGCCTGGCCGGCGGCTAGCCCGCAGAGGCACAGCAGGGCGGCTATCCCTCGGACAAGGCGCGAAAACCTCGGCACGGCAAGCTCCATGAGCCGGTCAACGCGACCTGCGACGAGGTTCCGTCGCTGCCGGTGCCGGTCAATTGAGCTTGCCCTTCAGATCGCGGATGCCCTGCTCGATCAGGCTGGCGCCGGTCGCACCGGCAACTTTCGACTTCAGGATACGCTCGGCCGCGGCGATCGCCGAATCAACGGCGGCGGCACGAACCTCGCCCAGAGCCTGCGCTTCCGCGCGGGCGATCTTGTCCTCGGCCTGCTTCGTGCGCCGCTCCAGGCTTTCGGTGAGCGCACGCCGCGATTCCTGGGCGAGCGCCTCGGCCTCGATGCGCGCCTGATCGATCATTGCCTTTGCTTCGGACTCGGCCTCGCGCGCCTTCTTCTGGTAGTCGGCGAGGAGTTGCTGCGCTTCCTCACGCAGGCGGCGCGCCTCGTCGAGCTCCTTGCGGATCGCCTCGGCGCGATCGTCGAGCCCCTTGGTCAGCAGCGCCGGCACCTTCATGTAGACGAGCAGGCCCATGAAGCAGAAGAACGCCACCATGACCCAGAATTCGGGATTGTGGGGATTGAACATGCTCGACTACTCCCCTGCCGCAGGCGCCAGCGCCTTGCGGACCTCGTCGGCGTTGACCTGGCCACCGCCGAGCTGATCGACAATCGCGCCGGCGGTTTCGGTGGCGATATCGTTCACCTGGGCGAGAGCCTTCGACTTCATCGTGGCGATGCGTGTCTCGGCCTCGACAAGCTTGCCTGCGATCGCGGCCTCGACGCCTGAGCGCTCGCGCTCGATATCGGCCGTGAGCTTGCCATGCGCCTCCTTGGCGATCGAGCCGGCATTCGACTTGGCGTCGGCCAGCGCCTGCTCGTAGCCGGCGAGCGCCTTCTCGGTCTCGCCCTTGAGCCGGTCGGCGGCATCGAGGTCGCGCACGATGCGGTCGCGCCGCTCGTCGATCACCTCGGCGATGCGCGGCAGGGCGACACGCGTCAACAGCAGATAAAGCAGGCCGAACGCGAGGGCGAGCCAGACCAGCTGCGAGGAGAATGTGGCCGGATCGAACGGCGGAAAGCCGCCGGTGCCGTGTGCATCGGCGGGTACGGCGGTACCTGCCGTGGTCTTAGCAGTGGTCGAGGTGCCGGACGCCATGGTGTTTCTTCGTTGAATGGTTAGAGCGCACCCGGCGAGCGGGTGCGCTTCACGCTAGTCGATGGCGGCGCGCCGGGCGCGCCGGACTTAGACGGCGAACAGCAGCAGCAGCGCGATCAGCAGCGAGAAGATGCCGAGCGCCTCGGTCAGGGCGAAGCCGAGCAGCAGCGTGCCGCGCTGGCCGTCGGCGGCCGACGGGTTGCGCAGGGCGCCGGACAGGAACTGGCCGAACAGGTTGCCGAGGCCGATGCCGGCGCCCGCCATGCCGAGGCAGGCCAGACCTGCGCCGATGTACTTTGCTGCAACTGGATCCATTTGAGTGCTCCTGGAGGTTGGATAGTGCGATTGCGGATGGGAATTTCAACTAGGAAAAGCTTCGAAACCGGTGGTCGCGCGTCAGTGATGACCACCGTGCACGGCGTCGTTCAGGTAGATGCAGGTGAGCACCGCGAACACGTAGGCCTGCAGCGCGGCGACAAGGAGCTCCAGCGCCGTCAGGCCGACGGTCAGCGCCAGCGGCAATGGAGCAAGCAGAACTCCAGGCGCCGGCGAAGGCCAGCGTGCTGACGAAGCCGGCGAAGATCTTGAGGGCGATGTGGCCGGCCAGCATGTTGGCGAACAGGCGGACCGAGAGGCTGATCGGGCGCGAGATGAACGAGATCACCTCGATCGGCACCATGAGCGGAAGCAGCCAGGCGGGCACGTCCGACGGCACGAACAGCTTGAAGAAGGCGAGGCCGTGCTGCGCGATGCCGTAGGCGATGACGATACCGATCACCAGCAGGGCCATCGCCGCGGTGATGATGATGTGGCTCGTCACCGTGAAGCCGCCGGGGACCATGCCGATCAGGTTGAGCACCAGCACGAAGACGAACAGCGTGAACACCAGCGGGAAGAACTTCATTCCCTCCTCGCCGATGTTATCGCGCACGGTATTGGCCACGAATTCGTAGATCACCTCGGCGACCGATTGCAGTCGCGTCGGAACGAGCGAGCGCCCGCTCATGGCGTAGACGATGAATCCGACGACCAGCCCGGTCGCCAGCATCATGAAGAACGAGGAATTGGTGAACGAGGCGTCGATGCCGAAGATCTTCAGTGGCACCAGCGTCTTCAGTTCGAATTGCGCGATCGGGCTATGCCCGCCATCCGCTCCAGCCGCCACGGTTCAAACTTCCTTGTCCCAGCCTACTTGTCGTCATCGTCATCCGGCGCGGATGCCGCCGGCGGTGTCGTTTCCTTGGCCGCCATGCGGACCACGTTCAAAATGCCGGCCGCGGCCCCCAGCATGAAAAACAGAATGAAAAACCAAGGTTTTTCATTGCCGAGCCAACGATCCAGCGCCCATCCGATCGCACTGCCGACAACGATCCCACCGACCAGCTCGGTGGAAATGCGCAAGGCGCGGGACATTGCTGCCCCTTTGCCGCCATCGGTGCTGCCTGCCGGCGGCGAGACCGTCGCGTGACGACCCTTCACCGCGTTGAGCTTCTCACCAATGCTAGCCGCGCGCTTCTCGAATGCAGCTCGATCTTCCGGGCTCATACCCCCTGGATCGGGCCGCTGACCTTTGTCGTTGGTGGACACGGACAACACCCTATCCTACCGGAACGGGCATCCCGGCGAAGGTTCGAAACCGGGCGTTCTATTGGCACCATGGTTATGGAGTGTCAAGGAACTGGTCTGCGGTCGCTACTTTCGGCGGGTATGGCGAAAACGCGCAGGTGCCGGGGCGCGTCGGGAGAGCGGTCGACCAGCATGCTGGAGCGATGCCGGCGACACGGCGGCACCACGGTCGCGAAGCGTTAACCGCAGAGGCGTAATTTTTAAGCAGTTAACGCGTCGATTGATTCGGGCCTGGGCAACTGCCGTGACGGCGTTCGACACTCTATTCTGGTTCCTGGTGGTAACGCTCGCCGTGGTCGCCTACGCGATCGAGGCTGGCGTCGCCATGCGTCACCGACCGGCCGTGCTGTGCTCGATGTTCTCGGTCGTCGGTGCGATTCTCTTCATCATGGTGATCGGCGACCGCTTGTCGTTCGGCCGGGTGCCGGCAATGCCGGGCGTCGACACGTCGCTGCCCGAGATGGCGCTGCCGAAGCTCACGCTGCCGCCACCGGTCCCGGCCATGGGCATCGACGAATTCTTCCGGCCGGCCGAGCCGGCCCGCGAAATCACGCGGATCGTCCCCAAGGGCCCATTTGCCGACTGCGAGCACTGCCCGTCGATGATTGCCGTGCCGGACGGATGGTTCGTGATGGGCTCTGCTGCAACCGAGCCGGGTCACAACGATACCGAAGGTCAGGTGCAAGTGACCATCAACTATCCATTCGGTGTCGGACGGTTCGAGGTGACCCGCGATCAGTTCGCGGCGTTCATCGACGATACCAAGCATGTGATGGTGTCAGGCTGCCTCGTCGGCGGCAAGTACTCGGGCAGCGCCAATTGGCTGCATCCCGGCTTCGAGCAGGCGGGTAACCATCCGGTAGTCTGCGTCAGCTGGCGCGACGCCAAGGCATACGTCGAGTGGCTGTCGCGGAAGACCGGCAGGACCTACCGGCTGTTGTCGGAAGCCGAATGGGAATACATGGCGCGCGGTGGCGAGGCCTCGACCTACGCGCTTGGCCCGGTCCTGCTGGCGGCACACGCGAATTTCAATCGTGCGCGCGATGGCACCATTCCGATCGGCTTCACGTCCGCCAATGCGTTCGGCGTTCACGACGTCCATGGCAACGCCTGGGAGATGGTCGAGGATTGCTGGAATTCCGATCTCAGCTTCAACAGCCGCAATGGCCGGGCGACGACCTGGCGCGGCGACTGCAGCGAGCGGGCGATTCGCGGCGGCGGCTGGAACAGCACCGCGCTGCAATCCAGGCTGGCGGCGCGCATCGCGCTCAATTCGACAGTCGCGACCAATACGGTCGGGTTCCGCGTCGCGCTCACCTTCGACTGAGCCGGCCGCGGCCGCTCAGGCGATCTCGCGGAACGACTGGGCGGTCGCGAGATCGACGGACACCAGCTGCGACACGCCTTTCTCGCCCATGGTGACGCCGAACAGCCGGTCGGTGCGGGCCATCGTCATCGGATGATGGGTGATGACGAGGAAACGCGTCTCGGTCTCGTGCGCCATCTTCTCCATCAGGGTGCAGAACCGGTCGACGTTGGCATCGTCGAGCGGGGCATCGACCTCGTCGAGCACGCAGATCGGCGAAGGATTGGTGAGGAACACCGCGAAGATCAGCGACATCGCCGTCAGCGTCTGCTCGCCGCCCGACAGCAGCGACAGCGTGGCCGGCTTCTTGCCGGGCGGCTTGGCGATGATCTCGAGGCCGCCCTCCAGCGGATCCTCGGGGTTCTCGAGCAGCTCCAGCCGCGCCTCGCCGCCGCCGAACAGGGTCACGAACAAGCGCTGGAAATGGCCGTTGACGACCTCGAACGCCTCCATCAGCCGCTTCTTGGCCTCGCGGTTGAGATGGCCGATGGCGCCGCGCAGCTTGTTGATCGCCTCCTCGACGTCGCGCCGCTCGGCCTCCATGCCGTCGACTTGCGACTGGACCGCCTGCAGCTCGTCGTCGGCCTGCAGATTGACGCCGCCGAGCCGCTCTCGGTCGGCCTTGAGGCGGGTAAGCTGACGGTCGACATCGACCAGCGGCGGCAGTTTCGCGTCGGCCTGCAGCTGGGCGAGTGCGAGGCAGTCCTCCGGCGCGCAATCGAGCGTCTCGCGGATCTTGCGGGCCTCATCCTGCCGACGCGTGCGGGCGTTCTCGAGCCGCGCCTCGACCCGCGCGCGGTGCTCGCGCTGGTTGGCGACCGCTGCTTGCGCCGCCCGCATCTCCTGCACCGCCGCGCGCAATGCGTTCTCTGCCTTGCCGAGCGCGTTGGCGGCGTCCTGGCGCTCTTGCTCGGCCTGCGCTACCGCGCTCAGCAGCTTTGCCCGCTTCTCCTCGACCAGCGCCGGCAGCTTGGCGAGGGCTTCGAGCTCGGCGGTCGTCTCGGACTTGCGGCCTTCGAGGGCGGTGATCTGCTGGCCGGCGGCCTGCCGGCGGGTGGTCCAGCGCTGCTGCTCGGTGGTGATCGCGGCGCGGCGAGCGCTTCTCGCGTTGCGCTCGCGCTCGAGGCTGATGATCCCTGCCTTGATCTCCGCGACCTTGGTGCGCAGGACGGCGGCGGCGGACTGGGCGGCCGCGACCTGGGGTGCCAGGTCCTCCGCGCCGTCCATGACCTCGAGCGCCGTCTCGATCTCGAGCTGCCGTTCGGACGCCTCCATCAGGGCCTCGCCGGCGCGCGCCCTGGCCTCGTTGGCCGCATGCAGGCGCTGCTCGGTCTCGCGCGCCGTGCGCTCGATCTCGGTGAGGGCCTGGCGGGTGCGGGCGAGCTCGGCGGTGGTGTCGCGCCACAGCTGGCGCAGACGGCGGTCCTCGGCCTCGGCGGCAGCGAGCAGGTCGGCGGCGACCTTTTCGTCGGCGGCAGCGCCATCGGCGGCCTGCAGCACGCCCGATGCCTGCGCCTCGAGATCGGCGAGCCGGTTGCGCTGCGCGAGACGCTGCGCGGCGGCAGTCGGGGCGTCGGCGGCGGCGACGAAGCCGTCCCAACGCCACAGGTCGCCTTCGCGCGATACCAGCCGCTGGCCGGCCTTCAGCGCCGGCTGCAGCCGATGGCCGACATTGCGCGCGACGACGCCGATCTGGCGCAGCCTGCGGGTCAGCTCCGGTGGTCCCTTGACGCGGTTGAACAGCGGCTCGGCGCCTTCCGGCAGGCCGCCGTCGTCGGCGGCTGGATCGACCCGGCGCCAGTGCACAGGATAGTCCGACTGGATCGGCGCATCGAGATCGTCGCCGAGGGCGGCGCCAAGCGCAACCTCGTAGCCCTTGGCGACCTTGAGCTTGTCGACGATCGGCGGAATGTCGTCGTCGCGGACCGGCACCAGCAGCTTGGCGAGCGTCGATAGCTCGGTTCGCACCTCGCCGGCGGCGAGCGTGGCGGCGCGCGCCTCGTCGCTTCGCGCCTTGGCAACGGAGGCTGCCTTGCGCACGTTGCTCTCGGCCTCGACCGTCTGCCCCTCGATCTGCGTGATACGGGCGGCGAGCGATGCCGCCGCCTCCTGCAGCCTCGCCAGCTGCTGCGCGTCGGGGGCCTTGGCCACGATCTCGCGGACCTGCGCGTCGAGGCCGGCGATCTGCCGGTTGAGCTTGGCGACGGCCTCGCCCGCCGACGTCAGCGTGGCTTCCAGGCTCTTGCGCCGCGCGGACGTCTCGTGCGCCCGCTGCGACAGGGCGGAGAATTCCCGATCGGCCTTGGCCAGCTCGGCCTCGGCGGCATCGAGCTGCTCGATATTGGCCTCGTCCTGGAAATCGGCATCGGCGTCGATCTCGGCCAGCGCCGAATGCTCGGTCTCGAGCCGCGCCAGCGCCTCGGCCGCCTCCTCGACCAGATGCAGCTCGCGCGCGAGATCGGTGGCGAGCTGCTGGTCGCGGGCGGTCAGCTCGCGCTGGCGGTCGGCGGCGCGCCGCGCCTCGGCTTCGAAATTCGACTGCTCGATCTTGAGCCGGGCGAGCACCGCCGCTCGCGTCGCCTCCGCCTCCCGCAATGGCTGGATGCTTTCCGACAACGCTGCCTCGGCGCGGGTGGCCGTCGCTTCCGTCTGCGTTGCAAGCCCCAATGCCTGCAGCGCGGCGAGCAGGGCAGCCTCATCGGCCTCGACCTGCGCCTGGGCTTCGCTCCACTGCAGATGCAGCAGCAGGGCCTCGGTCCGCCGGATCTCGCCCGACAGCTCCTTGTAGCGCTTCGCCTGTCGCGCTTGCCGCTTCAGGCCGTCGAGCTGCGAGACGAGCTGGCCGATGATGTCGCCGAGGCGGGCGAGGTTGCCTTCGGCCGCGTTCAGCCTGAGCTCGGCCTCGTGGCGGCGGCTATGCAGGCCGGCGACGCCGGCGGCATCCTCCAGCACCCGGCGGCGCTGCTCAGGCTTGGCGTTGACGATCTCGCCGATCTGGCCCTGGCGGACCAGCGCCGGCGAGCGGGCGCCGGTCGCCGCGTCCTCGAACAGCAGCTTGACGTCGCGAGCACGGGCGTCGCGGCCGTTGATGCGGTAGGCGGAGCCCGCCTCGCGCTCGATGCGGCGCGTGATCTCGATGACGTCGGCGTCGTTGAACTCGGCCGGGGCGACGCGCGCGGAGTTGTCGAGGAAGATCGTCACTTCCGCCCAGTTGCGGGCCGGGCGCGTGTTGGTGCCGGAGAAGATCACGTCGTCCATGGCGGCGGCGCGCATCGACTTGTGCGAGGTCTCGCCCATCACCCAGCGAAGCGCCTCGAGCAGGTTCGACTTGCCGCAGCCGTTCGGACCGACGACCCCAGTCAGCCCCCTCTCGATCACAAGCTCGGTCGGCTCCACGAACGATTTGAAGCCGAGCAAGCGTAGTCAATTCATATGCACGTCGGGTCGACGCCTCCTGCGCGGTGCTCCCGGTCGGAGAAGGGCGGCGGAATTGCCTCGGCCATCAGCGCTGTGCGACGGCCGGTGTACCAGCGACGCGGCCCGCCAGCATCGGATCCACGAGCTCGCGGATCTTTGCCATGTCCAAGGTGCTCTTCACCAGCTTGCCCTGAATGAAGAAGTTGGGTGTGCCGATGACGCCGAGTGTCCTGCCGCGCTCCTTGATCGAGTTGAGTGCCGCGATCATGGAGCAATTCTCGTAGCATGCGTCAAACTCAGCGCGAGTCATCCCCACCTGAGATGCGATCTTGAAGATCGGATCGCGCCGCACCTCCTGGCTGACCCAGGCGGATTGCTGGTTGAGGAATTTCTCGTACAGCGCGAGATGCTTTGACGGCGGTGCGCAGCGCATGGCGATGGTCGCCGCGCCCGACTGCATGCCGATCGGAAATTCACGCAGAATGAAGCGCACCTTGCCCGTGTCGATGTATTCGCGCTTGAGCGTCGGGAATACGTCGAGCTGGAACTTCCTGCAGAACGGGCAGGTGAGCGAGGCGTACTTGATGATGGTGACCGGAGCGTCCGGCCGGCCGATCGCGATATCCGGCAGGTCGCTCGCCGGCTTCATGATCTCGGCGACGGTCGGATTGGCGATCACCTCGCGCCCGCCGGGCGCTGGCGTGGTGGCGTCGGCGAACGGATTGAACTGCGGCTTGTCGGCGGTCGTGCCGGCCGAGAACGCGTTGCCGGAGGTCGTCTGCAGCTCGGTCGGCGACAACAGCGCGTCGCCCGAGCAGGCCGCGAGCCATGTCGCGGCCGCTGCGACGACCGCGATGCGCCAGGCGCCTGATGCTGCTCCCCCGCCGGTCAACTCAGCTCGCCTTCAGCAGTTGCTCGAACGCCTTGTCGAAATTCTCGATCGTCGGCGCGTCGCTGAGGCGCTTGCCGTTGATGAAGAATGACGGCGTCGCATTGACGCCGAATTTCGCCGATCCGCGCTCGCGTATCGCCGAGATCTGCTCGAGCAGCTTCTGATCGGTCAGGCACTTGTCGAAGCTTTCCTGGGTGAAACCGGCCTGCTTGGCGATCTCGAACAGCTTCGGCACCGGATTGCCCTTCACGAACGCCCACTCGTCCTGCTTCTCGAACAGGATCGCGGTCAGGTCGTAGCTCTTGGCGACGTCGGCGCCGCCGGCGCAGCGCGACAGCATCGCGGCCGCGGCGGCGAGATCGTCGAGCGGGAATTCGCGCATGATGAAGCGCACCTTGCCGGTGTCGACGTACTTGGCCTTGAGCGCCGGAAACACCTTCTTGTGGAAATTGGCGCAGTGGCCGCAGGTCATCGAGGCATACTCGACGACGGTCACCTTCGCATCCGGGCTGCCGATCGACTGGTCCGGGAGCGGGCCGGGCTTCATCAGCTCGTCGACCGGCACGTCGGTCACCGTCGGCTTGCGCTGCGCCAGCGCGATGCCGGGCGCGATCGCGGCGACGGTTGCCGAGATCGCTGCAAGACGAATGACGGCACGCCGGGAGATCGGCAGGGGTTGATCGGACATCGGGCTCGCGGCTCCTGGTTCGCGTGAGCGACGCATGCATCGCTAGTGGTGCGGCGTCATTTAGGCAAAATGCCGCGAGATGCAAACTAATGCTGACGGCGGCCGGCGATCACAGTTGCGCGATGGCAGGCCGGTCACCGCCGGCGGCTTGCGTTCTCGGCCATTATGCTCGCTTCGAGCGAAGCAAGCGCCTCGCGCAGTGCATCGTCGGCGACCGCCTGCACGGCGGCTCCCGGCGTGCCGGGTGGCGAAGCACCGCGCCTTGCGACCAATTCGCCGCCGGACTTGATCAGCGGCGCCTGGACAAGCCGGATTTCCGCCACCGCGCGATAGCCGAAATAGGCGTTGATGCGGTCGATCAGCAGCCGCGCCTTGTATTGGACGTCGAGCGCGCGGGCGGGCTCGACCCGCAGCATCAGGGTCGCGCCCGGACGGCCGGCCTCCGCCTCGCCCGTGGCCGCGCCTTCGTAGCCGCGCGGCCACTTGAGGCGCTCTGGCGCGGTGAAAGCAGCAAGGTCGGCGCCGACGATGATCGCCCAGTCGGTGAGCAGCGTCGCGGTCGAAAAACCGAATTTTTCGAATACCTTACGGGTGATCTTGGGGAGCATGGCGCCGACCGCGCGGCCCTTGTATACCGCCCGGCCCGGCAACGGCTGCGCCGCCGGCCGCCGCGGCAGGCGAACCGTCTGTTGTCGCGGCGCCACGGAGGGCGGATGCGGTAGTTTGCTCACAGGAGTATTTCCGCCACCAATTCCAATCGGTCGAAGAGAACCCTACCATCTCTCCAGGCAATTCGAGCCGAAGCGAAGGGACAGCCGTGGCAGCTGTGGCCGGCAAGCAACTCCCGACGGAAGGTGTGGCGCGCGCGAAAGCGAGCGTGGCCGTGCCGCTTCTCGAATGGTACGACCGCGAGCGCCGCGATCTGCCCTGGCGATATCCACCGGGAAAGAAGGCCGATCCCTACCGGGTGTGGCTCAGCGAGATCATGCTGCAGCAGACCGTGGTCAAGACGGTCATTCCCTACTACCTCGAGTTCCTGCGGCGCTGGCCGACGGTCGAGGCGCTTGCGGGCGCCAGCATCGACGATGTGCTCGTCGCCTGGGCCGGGCTCGGCTACTACAGCCGCGCGCGAAATCTGCACAAGTGCGCGCAAGCGGTGGCTGCGGTGCACGGCGGCAGATTTCCCGACGACGAGGCGGTGCTGGCGACGTTGCCGGGCATCGGTCCCTATACGGCGGCGGCGGTGGCGGCGATCGCCTACGGGGCGAAGGTCACGCCGGTCGACGGCAATGTCGAGCGGGTGGTGGCGCGGCTGTTCGCGATCGAGGCACCGCTGCCGGCCGCCAAGGGCGAGCTGAAGCGTCTTGCCGCCATGCTGACGCCGTCGCAGCGGCCGGGCGACTTCGCCCAGGCGATGATGGATCTCGGCGCCACGGTGTGCACGCCGAAGCGGCCGTCGTGCCTGATGTGCCCGTTGCATCGTCAGTGCGAGGCCTCCGCCCAGGGCATCGAGGCGAGCCTGCCGCGCAAGGCGGACAAGGCGGCGCGGCCGGAGCGCTTCGGCCATGCGTTCCTGGCACTGCGCGAGGATGGCCACGTGCTGCTGCGGCAGCGGCCGGAGCAGGGCCTGCTGGCGCGGATGATGGAGGTGCCCGGCACAGAGTGGTCGGACGAGCTTCCGCGAATTGAAAGATGCGATGCGAGCGGCACCGGTGCGGGCCGACTGGTGGCAGGTGCCGGGTGTCGTCAGCCACGTCTTCACGCACTTCAAGCTGGAACTCGTGGTGCACGTCGCGGTGGTGACGAACGATATCGCGCTGACGTTCTGGGCGGACAGCGCCCGCTGCCGTTGGGTGCGCCGCCGCAGCCTCGCCGATCAGGCGCTCCCCAGCGTCATGCGCAAGATCATCGCGCATGCGCTGAAGGAGATGTGAGGCCTCACCCGACCGCCGCCAGGGCCTGCGTCAGGTCCGCGATCAGATCGTCCGGATGCTCGACGCCGATCGACAGGCGAATGGTCGTATCGAGCACGCCGATGCGGTTGCGGACGTCGACCGGAACGCCGGAATGCGTCATCGCCGCGGGGTGGCTCGCCAGCAATTCGGTGCCGCCGAGGCTGACCGCCAGCTTGAAGATCTGCAATGCGTTGAGGAACGCGAACGCCTCCCGCTCGCCGCCGACGATGTCGAACGAGAAGGTCGAGCCGGCGCCGCTGCACTGCCGCGCGAACACTTCCCGCGCCGCCGAATCGCCGGGCAGGAACGGCAGGTAGTGCACCTTCGCCACCTTGGGATGGTCGCGCAGGAACTCGGCGACCGACTTGGCATTGGTGTTGGCCCGCTCCATCCGCAGTCCCAGCGTCTCGAGCGAGCGGCCGAGCATCCAGCACGAGTGCGGGTCGAGCTGCGTGCCGATGCCGCCGCGCAGCGCCTTGATCGGCGCCACCGTCGCCTTCGATCCGAGCGCCGCGCCGGCGATGAGGTCGGAGTGGCCGCCGACGTACTTGGTCAGCGAGTACACCGACACGTCGGCGCCATGGGCCAGCGGATGCTGGAATACCGGGCCGAGCAGCGTGTTGTCGCATACCACGATCGGCCGATGGCCCTGGCTGCGCTCGATCTCGTCGGCGACCCGCCGGACAAGGGCGACGTCGACCAGCGTATTGGTCGGGTTGGAGGGGGTCTCGATCAGGATCACCGAGATGCGGCCCTTCTTGCCTGCCTCGGCCGCCGCGGCCCGGATCGCCTTCTCGCTGACGCCGTCGACGAAGCCCACCGCGCCGATCCCGAACGGCGCCAGCGTGCGCGACAGCAGCGTTTCGGTGCCGCCGTAGAGCGGCTGCGAATGCAGGATCACATCGCCCGGCCGCGCATAGGCGAGGATGGTCGTCGCGATCGCCGACATGCCGGACGAGAACAGGATGCAGGCCTCGGCGCCCTCGTAGATTGCCAGCCGGTCCTCGACGATCTCGCTGTTCGGGTGGTTGAAGCGCGAATAGACCAGCCCGGCGCCGGTGCCCTTCGGCGGCTGCTTGCGGCCAGAGACATAGTCGAAGAAGTCGCGGCCTTCCTCGGCGGACTTGAAGACGAAGGTCGAGGTCAGGAACACCGGCGGTTTCACCGCCCCTTCCGAAAGCTGCGGGTCGAAGCCGTAGCTCAGCATCAGCGTTTCGGGGCGCAAGGCGTGATTGCCGATGTGCGTCTTCGACGGACGTGGCGCGGTCATGATGCCTCCAGAGACATGGTTTACCCAGGGACGCAAGATAATGTAGGCCGGAAGGTGTTATCGTGCCATTTTACGCGGCAAATCTCCTATCACTGGGGCGAAATTGCCAAGCCAGACGGGTTATGCAGCAGAAAATGACCGATCGAGCGAAGGTCGCGGATGAGATCGACCGGCGGATCCTGCGCGAGCTGTCGAGAGATGGCCGCATCAGCAACAACGATCTGGCCGAGCGGGTCGGGCTATCGCCGTCGCCCTGCCTCAGGCGGCTGCGGCGGCTGGAGGCGGCGGGCATCATTCGCGGCTATACCGCGCTGATCGACGCGAAAGCCTATGGCTGGTCGATGGCGGCGATCGCCACCATCCGTCTCAGCCGGCAGAACGAGGACGAGATCGTGATGTTCGAGGACGCGGTGCGCGGCTGGGACGAGGTGCTCGAATGCCACCTCGTCACCGGTTCGCGCGACTACATCCTGAAGGTGATGACCGGCAGCCTCGAGCAGTACGAGCGGTTCATCAAGGAGAAGATCGCACGGCTGAAGTGCGTCGCCTCGATCGAGACCAGCTTCGTGATGAACACGATCAAGGAGCGGCGGGTTTAGCCTGGTGTGATGCAGCATTGCCGAGCTGCGGACTTCGGTATCTGAATCACACTAGGATCAATGCCTTGCCAGTGTCCTTGTCGATCGCGAAGTTCGTAACATGCTTGCTATGAATGGTGACGAACTTCGCGAACGGGACACTAGCCGCGCGCGGCTTCCTGCTGCTTCTTGAGGTCGGCGAACTGCTTGTAGGCGTCGAGCGCGTGGGCGGCGTACATCATCGATGGCCCGGCGCCCATGTACACGGCCATGCCGAGCGTCTCGAAGATCTCGTCCGGCGTCGCCCCCTGGTCGACCGCCGCCTTGGCGTGAAAGGCGATGCAGTCGTCGCAGCGCACCGCGACGCCGATCGCCAGTGCGATCAGCTCCTTCGTCTTGGTGTCGAGCGCCTTGGTCTGCAGCGCCGCCTGCGACATGCCGGCAAATGCCTTCATGATGTCGGGCGCCCCGCCGCGCATCTCGCGCAAGGTGGCGGTGATGTCCTTAGTCATGCCGGACCAGTCGGATTTCATCGGATGCCTCCGTTCGGTTGCGATCGATGATGTGGCGCCGCCCGGTGTGGGCGGCGATCAGCTGTCCACGAACGCGCGCTCGATCACGAAATGAGCCGGCTGACTGTTGTTGCCTTCGATCAGGCCCCGCTCCGACAGCATCCGGCGCAACTCGAGCGTCATATGCGGATTGCCGCAGATCATGGCGCGGTCGGTTGCAGGGTCGAGCGCCGGCTGGCCGAGCTCCGCGAACAGCCGGCCGGATGCCAGCAGGTCGGTTACGCGGCCCTGGTGATGATACGGCTCGCGGGTGACGGTTGCATAGTAGAGCAGCTTGTCGCCGACGAGCTCGGTAAGCAACTCGTCGCTCCGCGTTTTCATGACGAACTCGGTGGCGAACTCCAGCTCGGCAACCCGCCGGCAGCCATAGGCGACGACCACCGTCTCGAAGCGCTCCCAGGTCTCCGGGTCGCGCAGGATGCTGGCGAACGGCGCGAACCCGGTGCCGGTGCCGAGCAGGATCAGGCGCTTGCCCGGCAGCAGGTTGCGGAGCAGCAGCGTGCCGGTCGGCTTCACCCCGACCAGGACCTCGTCGCCGGGCCTGATATGCTGCAGCCGCGAAGTGAGCGGTCCGTCGGGCACCTTGATGCTGAAGAACTCGAGCTTGTCGTCATAGTTGGCGCTCGCCATGCTGTAGGCGCGCACCAGCGGCTTGCCGTCGACTTCGAGGCCGATCATCGCGAACTGGCCGCTTTCGAAGCGGAACGACGGTGAGCGGGTCGTCGTGAAGCTGAAAAGCTTGTCGGTGTAATGGTTTATGTCCAGGACTCGTTCGCGCAGGAAGGCCGACGAGGCCTTCTTTGGCCGCTCGCGCTGAGGCTCGGCCAGCCGTTCGGTCGTCTCGAGCAGGGTCACAACGTCGCTCCCTCGTTCGCACCGCGATGACAGTGCAAAGCCTCCCATCGCAGCGGACGAAGGCCGGTCGGCCCGGTCCGGGCCATTCGAATATCGGGCTTCCTAGATGTGTTTGTTGAACGAAATCAAATGCTGCATTGCCGCATCGTCAATGTCGGCATGGCTGGCGTGCGCAAATGCGGGCGGACATGGATGCTGCGCCCCAGAAGCCGGGCCGCAGCGTCAATAGATGAGGTAGCGCTGCCGAAGGGTCCTGAAGCGCTGCACCTCGCCTTGCCAGGCGGCGACGATCGCGCTCGCGGTCGCGCCCTGCTCGAGCAGCGCGTGCAAACGGTTGGTGCCGGCGATCTTGTTGAACATGTCGAGCTTGTCGAGCAGCGGCTTGCCGCGCGCCCGTGCCGCATCCCGCAGCGCGGTGAGTGCGTGGATCCCGACTTCGAGCGGCCGGTAGGCATCGATATCGGCGAGCTCGATGCGCACGGCGTTGACCCGCTCGCCTTCGAACCGGGGGTGCGCGGCGACGTTGGCGATCGACCGCGGCGTGTAGGTGGTTGCCTTGAAGCGCACGCCGGGCAACCGGGCATCGTTCAGCCGGGCGGCCAGCGCGCCGGCGTCGAGCCACGGCGCGCCGAATTGCGAGAACGGCGCCGGCGTGCCGCGCCCCTCGTTCACCAGTGTCTCGCCGACGATTCCGATGCCCGGATAGACGAGAGCGGCGTCGAACGTGGGGATGTTCGGGCTGGTGGCGACCCACGGCAGGCCGGTTTGCGGCCACCGCATCGCGCGTCGCCATCCCTCGACCGGCATCACCTGCAACTCGAGCCCGCCGAGGCCGCCGAGCCATCGTTCGCCCTTGATCATGCGTGCCAGCTCGCCGACCGTCATGCCGTGGACGATCGGGATCGGATATTGCCCGACGAACGAGCGAAAGCCCGGTTCGAGCACGAAGCCTGAAACGTCCTCGCCGCCGATCGGGTTCGGGCGGTCGAGCACGAAGAATGGAATCCGCCGGGCGGCCGCGGCCTGCATCGCGAGGCCCATGGTGGAGATGTAGGTGTAGAAGCGCACCCCGACGTCCTGGATGTCGAACACCAGGCAATCGAGTCCGTGCAGCATCTCAGGAGTTGGCTTCATCGCCGCGCCGTAGAGGCTGAGCACTGGCACACCGGTATTCGGGTCGCGGCCGTCACGCACCGTCGCGCCTGCCTCGGCGTTGCCACGGAAGCCATGCTCCGGCGCCAGGATCGCAGCGAGCTTGACGGCGGTGGACCGGGCCAGCAGGTCGACAAGGTGATCCACCGCCACCCGCCCGGTCTGATTGGTGATGAGGCCGACACGCTTGCCGGCGAGCGGCGCAAAGGCAGCGGCGGCCAGGGCTGCCGCTCCCGTTACCACGCCTGCCGCCGCGTGACCGTGACCAGATACCGCGCCGGTCGCGGCGGCCGCCATGCCGTGGATCACCGACCGGCGGTCGAGTGCGGTGCGGGCCGGGCTCACGACGGCGCCCGATCAGCGGCGACCGGTCCGCCCGCCGGCAGCGCGGCGGCGTCGGTTGGCCGCATCAGCGTCCACACCGCGTGCTCCTGCTCCATGATCAGGCGCGCCTCGGAGAAGAACTGGCGCAGGCTCGTTTCGTCGCCTTTTGCGCAGGCGGCCTGGACCTGGGGCAGACTGCGCTCGACGAGTTGCTGCAGCTTCTGGAAGGTCACCTTGTAAAGCGCTGCCTTGCGCTCGTCCTCCTCCATGAACCCCCGTGACGTTGCGTGCGCCAGGATGCCCGAAGCCATTGTCGTTATGCCCAATTGCCAGCGGCTGGCATCTGGCAGGAGCAGGAGATCGACGGTCCTGGCCAGCACGGCCGGCAGCGGTACGCCGAGCCCGTTCACCACCGCGGCAATGCCGAGTATGCCGGCTGCGAGGATCAGCAGATAGCCGAAGATCCGCAACGGCGAGAGGTGACTGGCGACGCGGCCGTGCTGGACGGCGCGCTTCTTGAAGAATTTCATCTGGTCGTTGACGAACGCCGACATTGTCAGGCCGAGCCGCTGGCTGGCCGTCGCGGCGGCATCGCTGCCGGCCGGCGGCGCGGCGAACAGGATCGTGTCGAAGATCCGGCTGCGCAGGCGCTCGGCCTCGGCCCGGAACGTGATCCAATGGTCGCGCGGCTTCAGCCATCGTATCGTCAGCGTCGCCCCGAAGGTGATGGCCAGTGCCAGCGTCTGCAAGCCGCCGATGACCAGGCGCGGCGTGCCGCCGAACCTGTGCTCGAGCGGCAGCAGCAACAGCGCGCCGACCAGGATGCCGAACGTCGTCGCATACAATCCGCGGCGGCCCCACCGGCGGAAGCGGGCCTGCTCGGCAAGCGCGCGGGCATCGGCGCGCTCGAACGCGACGAGGCTCGCTTCGACGCTTTCGCCGGCGACGATCGACCGGACCGGGGCGTCGGCCGGCAGCGTGGCGAGATAGTCCTCGATCGCCGCGCGCTGGTACAATCCCGATGCGGCGGCCGTGGACCGCTGTGCAGTTGACGCCATATCCCCCACCTCCAGGCGCTTTTCCGTCCGCCCCCGGCGATCAGCCCTGCAGCTTCGTCGCCAGCATCGACGGCCGCGTCTCGAAAGTCTCGTACCAGGCGGCGGTGGCCGGGAACGAGTTGCGCCAGCCGAGGCCCGGGAAGCGCAGGTCGAGATAGCTGAGCGCGCACGCATAGCTGATGGTGCCGATATCGACGCGGTCGGCGAGCTTCGGTGCGGCGGCCTCGAGGGCGACGAGCGTCGTCTTGATCTTGTCGGTCTGGCCGGCGAGCCACTCCGGCCACAGCTTGTCGCCGGGCCGCAGGGCGGTCTCATAGCGGGCAAGCAGCGCCGCGCCCAAAATACCATCCGCCATCGCCTGATCGACGATCGCCTGCCAGCGCGCGCTGTTGCGCGGGAACAGCGTGCCGCCGCCGGCGACGTGGTCGAGATACTCGCAGATCACGCGGCTGTCGGCGAGCATGCGGCCGTCGTCGGCGATCAGGGTCGGCACCTGTCCGAGCGGATTTTGCGCGATGATGGTCTTGTCGCGATTGATCGGGCTCGCCGCGCAGGCGACCTTTTCGATTCTGTCGGCGAGCTTGAGCTCATGCGCGCACACCAGCACCTTGCGGACATACGGAGAGGTCGGCGAGAAGAACAGCTTCATGACTTTTCCTGGTCGTTTGCTGGCGGTTGACGTCGGGAGGAACGCCGGGGCTCAGGCCTCGGCGAGGGCGGCGATCAGTGCACCCTGGGTGACCTGGGCGCCCTCTTTCGCGGCGATCCTGGCGATGGTGCCGTCGCGGGCCGCGTGCAGGACATGCTCCATCTTCATCGCCTCGACCACGGCGACCTTGTCGCCCTTGAGGATCGGGTCGCCCTCGGCGACGAAAATCTTCGCCAGGCGGCCGTTGATCGGGGCCCGGATGGTGTCGGTCGAGCCGCCGTCGGCGACCGCGTCGATGTCATAGGTCGGCCATTCGACGGCGTAGCGCACGTTCTCGGCATAGGCGTAGGCGCGGCCGCCGGCGAGGGTGGAGTAGAGATTGCTGCCGACGTGGTGCGGGCCCATGCCGTCGACGTAGACGAAGCCGGGCTCGGTCCACTCGACATCGAACCGCCGGGGCGATCCGTCGACCAGGGTCGCCACGGTCTGGCGGCGCGGCGGGCCAAGCTGGAAGGCGTCGACCGTCGACCACGGATCGCCCGTCACCTGCCCGCGGCGGGTCTCCATGAGCTGCGCCACGGCGTCGCCGAGGCCTCGCTTCAACTCATCCGCATCGATGCTCGTCAGCCGCTCGAGCTCGCGGCCGATGAAGCCGGTGTCGACAATGCCGTCGATGACATCGGAGTGATCGATCAGCCGCTCGAGGAACGCCGCGTTGGTCTTCGGCCCGAGGATCTCGAGCTCGTCGAGGCCGGTGGCCAGGCGATCGATCGCGGTTTCGCGATCGGGCCCGATGCCGATCAGCTTGGCGATCATCGAATCGTAGAACGGCGAGATCTCGCTGCCGGTCCCGATGCCGGTCTCGAGCCGCAGTCCCTCGATCGCGGGAAGGTCGAACAGATCGATGCGGCCGATGCTCGGCAGGAACCCCTTCGCCGGGTCCTCGGCGCACAGCCGGCCCTCGATCGCATGGCCGTTGAGGTGGATGTCGGCCTGCCGCCGCGGCAGCTTCTCGCCCGCCGCGACCCGCAACTGCCATTCGACGAGATCGAGCCCGGTGATTTCCTCGGTCACCGGATGCTCGACCTGCAACCGGGTGTTCATCTCGATGAAATACCACGGCGCGTCGGCGACGAGCTTGCCGCCCTCGACCAGGAATTCGACGGTGCCGGCACCGGCATATCCGACCGATTTGGCGAGCTTGACCGCGGCGCTGCAGATCTTCTCGCGCAACTGTGGCGACATGCCGGGGGCCGGCGCTTCCTCGATCACCTTCTGGTTGCGCCGCTGCAGCGTGCAGTCGCGCTCGAACAGATGCACCACGTTGCCGTGATTGTCGCCGAACACCTGCACCTCGATGTGGCGGGGGGCGACGACGAACTTCTCGACCAGCACATCGGGATTGCCGAACGCCGACTTGGCCTCGCGCTGGGCGCTGTCGAGCAGACTGGCAAAGTCGCCCGGGTTGTCGACCAGCCGCATGCCGCGACCGCCGCCGCCGGCGACGGCCTTGATCATGACCGGATAGCCGATGCGCTCGGCCTCGGCCTTGAGCGTTCTGACGTCCTGGGCCGCGCCCTGGTAGCCGGGCACCACCGGCACGCCGGCACGAAGTGCTAGATCCTTGGCCGCAGCCTTGCCGCCGAGCGCGCGCATCGCCGCCGCCGTCGGCCCGACGAAGATGATGCCGGCCCGGGCGCACGCCTCGGGCAGGTCGGCGTTCTCCGACAGGAAGCCGTAGCCGGGGTGGATCGCGTTGGCGCCAGTGCGCTGCGCCGCCTCGATGATCTTGCCGAGGTCGAGATAGCTCTCGGTCGCCGGCGACGGGCCGATGTGGACCGCCTCGTCCGCCTGCGCCACGTGCATCGCGCCGGCATCGGCATCGGAGTAGACCGCGACGGTCCTGATGCCCATCCGGCGCGCGGTACGGATGATGCGGCAGGCGATCTCGCCGCGGTTCGCGATCAGCAGCTTCTTCAGCATGTGGTTTCAACCCGTGAGCTGCATCATTTCGGCAGGCAGAAGCCTTGATATTGCGCGACGACCGGCTCGCCGAAAAGCCCGAAGTGGCGCGAGTGGACGGCGGGATGGCTGCCCGCCGCCGGATCGCGGTCATAGATCGTGGTGATGTTGAGGAAGCCTTCCGCCACCACTTCCAGGTAGTGATTGGCGTTGAGCGCCCGCACGACGCGCAGCTGGCCGCGCCCCTTCGGCGTGACGAGCCCAGCCTTCTGTCCATCGAGATCGATGTCGGCGATCTCGAACGACATCGGCGTCGCGATGGCACGGTGGAACTTCGCCTCGGCATAGGTAAGCGTAGTGCCGGCCTCGAAGTTGCACACGAAGCCCGTACGGCGTATCGGCGGCCTCGGCCGAGGTTACCGCCAGGGCGAGGCCTGCAACGCAGGCGGCCGCCGCCACGGCGCCCGCAATCGACTGATATCGCAATGCCAGTTCCTCCCTCGGCGCGAGTGGTCGCACTGGCGCCATTGAAGTTGGTTGCGAGGCGGAGTGCAATGGGGCCAGTGTCGGGTATGGTTTCCAGGCGACGACGGTCCGACTGCATTTTCGAGGAGCCCATTCATGCACCAGCCGACCAGAAAGAGCCGATGGAGCGACCTCACCACCAAGGATTTCATCGGTCTCGATCCGGAGAGCACGATCGCCGTATTGCCGGTCGCGGCGATCGAGCAGCATGGGCCGCATCTGCCGGTTTCGACCGACACGGTGATCGCCGAGGGCATGATCGGCGAGGTGCTGAAGCGGCTGCCCGAGGATCTGCACCTGCTGGTGCTGCCGACCCAGTCGATCGGCAAGTCGAACGAGCATTTGCGCTCGCCGGGTACGATCACGCTGTCGGCGGAGACCGCCATACGCGCCTGGATCGAGATCGGCGAAGCCGTGCACCGGGCCGGGCTGCGCAAGCTGGTGATGGTGAACTCGCACGGCGGCAACGTCGACATCCTCGGCATCGTCGCGCGCGAGCTGCGCGTGCGGCTGCAGATGCTGGTGGTGTCGGCGGCGTGGAGCCGCCTCGGGCGGCCGCCGGGGCTCTATACCGACCAGGAGCTTAGCGTCGGCATTCACGCGGGCGATATCGAGACCTCGATGATGCTGCATTTCCGGCCCGACCTCGTGCACATGGAGTACGCCGGCAATTTCGCGCCGGCGACGATCGAGATCGCGCGCGAGTTCGATATCCTCCGGCCGACAGGCTTCAATGCCTTCGGCTGGATCGCCCAGGACCTGCACGAATCTGGCGCCGCCGGCGACGCCTCTCGCGCCACCGCCGAAAAGGGGCGGGTCACGGCCGAGTTCCAGGCGCTGGAATTCATCAAGCTCGTCCGCGACGTGACGCGGTTCGGGCTCGACCGGCTGGCATGATCACGGCAGCCGCGGCAGGTAGGCGGTTGCCTCGACCTCCACAAGTATTTCCGGGCTCGGCAGCATGCCGCTGACCTCGACTACTGTTGAAACCGGCGGGTCGTCGGGGAAAAACTGGCGCCGCACCCGATTATAGTGCGGATAATCCCGAAGATCCTTGAAGTATTGGACGAGCTTGAAGACGTCGGCGATCGTGCCGCCGGCCTCTTCCATGGTCGCGCGGATCTTGTCGAGGACGACCCAGCTCTGCGCCAGGATCGGCCCCTCCTTGATGTCGACGGAAAATTCCCCTGTGCGTCCAAGGCTTTGCTGAGCCTCCACCGGAATGTCATCGAATCCCCGGATGATGCGTCCGGCTTTCGGATCGACCGCGATGACACCGGATAGGAAAACGAAGTCACCCTTCCGTTTCCAGGCCGCGTAGCGTGCCAAAGGCTCCGCCGCTCTTGGCTTTTCCATGTATCTCTTCCTCGCTCAGGGCCGTGCCGACAGGTTGCCGCCAGTCTAGTCCGCTCTCCGGGCCTGTTTCGAGCCGCGGCGGGCTCGAAACGAACCTAGCGAATATTGTTTCTAGCTTGAGCGGGATCAAAAAGTCCGCTTCAGAATCCCGCCGCGCGCTTGCAATCTCCGCCTCGACCGGCACAGTAGTATCGGCCTGATGATTTACAATCCGATCGCAGCTTGCCTTGACTTGATGGCTCGAGCCGTGGCGAATGCGGCCAGAAAACCTGATTGATGCCGCGCCCGAGTGGCTTGGCGCGCACGAGCCGGAATGGCCAAAGGTGAAGCCTTGAACCAACAGACACCACCGTCGGACGATCAGCTGCCGATCCGCACCTATCTCAAATGGGAAGCGCCGATCCTCGAGCTCGAGCGCAAGGTCGCCGAGCTCAAGACACTGAACGCCGGGGATAATTCGGTTTCGATCGCCGATGAGATCAGCAAGCTTCAGCAGAAGTCGCGGCAGGCGCTGGTCGACACCTATGCGAAATTGTCGCCGTGGCAGAAGACCGAGGTGGCACGGCACCCCGAGCGCCCGCATACGCTCGATTTCATCAGCGCCTTGATCGAGGACTTCACGCCGCTCGCCGGCGACCGCTACTTCGCCGAGGATGCCGCGATCATGGGCGGCATGGGCAGCTTTCGCGGGCGCTCGGTAATGGTGATGGGGCATGAGAAGGGCGCCGACACCGAAGGGCGCATCCGCCACAACTTCGGCATGGCCAAGCCGGAGGGCTACCGCAAGGCAATTCGGCTGATGGAGCTGGCCGAGCGCTTCGACATGCCGGTGATCACCCTGATCGACACCCCCGGCGCCTACCCCGGCATCGGTGCCGAGGAGCGCGGCCAGGCGGAGGCGATCGCGCGCTCGACCGACGTCTGCCTGGGGCTTGGCACGCCGATCATCTCGGTGGTGATCGGCGAAGGTGGATCGGGCGGGGCGGTCGCGATCGCCACCGCGAACCGCATCCTGATGCTGGAGCATGCGATCTACACGGTCGCCTCGCCGGAAGCGGCCGCCTCGATCCTGTGGCGCGACGCGGCCCGCGCCATCGACGCGGCGACCAACATGAAGATCACCGCCCAGGATCTCCTCAATCTCAAGGTCATCGACGGCATCGTTCCCGAGCCGATCGGGGGCGCGCACCGCGATCGGGCGGGCATGATGAAGGCGGCCGGCGATGCGATCGCCAAGGCCCTGGCCGAGTTCGAGGGCATGACGCCGACGCAGGTGCGCCGCCAGCGGCAGGATCGGTTCATGGCCATCGGCCAATCGATCTGAGCAAGCCGATCCAGACCAATCGATCCGAGCACAACGGCGACCTGAATTCCGCCCAATTCAGGCGGCCACTCTGTCGCTGTGGGGGTGTCCGAAACCCGTTGGCCCGGTGATCAAAAAGTGGTAACGAATCACTTACGTTAACCGGGTGTTAACGACAGAGGGACTAGGGGATCAGGGTGCGCCAGGGGCACGGTGTATCGCTTGATCGGCCTGGAAGGAAGTATGCAGAACGTCATTCGAAGCGGCTTTGTTGTCGCTGCCGGACTGGCATTAGCAGCCTGTGGTCAGGTTGACGTGCCGCCGCACTTGCGTCCGCTGTCCAAAGACACCCAGATGCTTCTCGGCAAGAAGCAGATGAAGACCAATGCGCCGATTTTCGTGCGCATTTTCAAGGAAGAGTCCGAGTTCGAGGTCTGGAAGCAGCGCGAGGACGGCCGCTACTACCATTTCAAGACCTATCCGATCTGCAACTGGTCGGGCGACGTGGGTCCGAAGGTCGCCCAGGGCGACAAGCAGGCGCCGGAGGGCTTCTATACGATCGCCCGCCATCAGATGAATCCGAATTCGCAGTTCTATCTCGCCTTCAACCTCGGCTATCCGAACGCCTACGACCGCGCCAACAAGCGCACCGGCGACGCGCTGATGGTGCATGGCAAATGCAAGTCGGCCGGCTGCTACGCGATGACCGACGCTTTCGTCGAGGAAATCTACGCGCTGGCACGCGAGGCGTTCATCGGCGGCCAGGACGGCTTCCAGGTGCATGCCTTCCCGTTCCGCATGACGGAAGCAAACCTCGCCCGCTATACCGACCATCCGGCACAGAAGTTCTGGGCCACGCTCAAGGAAGGCTACGACTATTTCGAGCTGACCCGGCAGCTGCCCGAGGTGGCGGTTTGCGATCGCAAGTATGTCGTCAATCCGAAGTGGCGTGGCGGCATTCAGCCGGCGCGGCTCGATGCGGAGCACGCCTGCCCGGCCTATGAACGGGTGCAGCCCGAGCCTTTCAAGCTGGTGCCCAAGGAGCAGATGGCCGACGCCGAGCGGATCATTGTGCCGGGGCCGAAGATGCGTGCACTGGCGAGCAACGGCGTCTCGATCCCGCCGGCGACCGAGCAATCGTCGGTGGCATCGACCACGTCGTTCGGGCTGGGCATGGGCAACAAGCAGGCGTCGACTCCAGCCCTTGGCCCGATCCTGGGCTATAGCCCGCAATAGTCGCAACCGCGCCTCCCTCCGGCTCGGTTGCAGTTCGGGCCTGTCCACACCTCACCAAATTTTGCCGTGCAGTGTGCATCGGCAAGCTGCTAGGGTGAGGCCCTGGCCCTCTGCGCACGGCCAGCCCAGGGTGTTGGTGGGTCTGGTCGAGGGCTCGGAAGGGATGCGACGACTGATCTCGCAAGCCGTGCGACAGGTGGCCGCCGTTGGCTTCGTGCTCGGTATCGGCAGCCTGGCCGCGCAAGCAGTCACCATCGAATTGAAGGACGTGGCGCCGGATCGCGTCGAGCGGCAACGCGCCGCGGCGGTCGGAAGCCTGCCGCTGCCGGGCACGCCGGACCTGGCGAGCTTCGACAAGCGCCTCGCGGCCAAGGGACTGAAGGTCGGCGATCCGGTCTTCGTCCGCATCTTCAAGGCCGAGTCCGAGCTCGAGGTCTGGATGCGCTCGGGCGACCGCTTCGTCCTGCTGGATACGTATCCGATCTGCCACTGGTCCGGCACCATCGGTCCCAAGATCCACGAGGGCGACAAGCAGACGCCGGAAGGTTTTTACGAGGTCACGCGACGCCAGCTGCACCTGATCGGGCGCCATCCGCGCTCATTGAACCTCGGCTTCCCGAACGCTTTCGACAAGGTCAACCAGCGCACCGGCTCCTACATCCTGGTTCACGGCGGCTGCTCGTCGGTCGGCTGCTTCGCCATGACCAACTCCGTGGTCGCCGAGATCTACCGCCTGTCCGAGCGGGCGATCCGGAATGGCCACGAGCGCGTGCCGGTGCACGTGTTTCCGTTTCGCATGACGGCGGCCAACATGGCCCAGTACGCCAACAGCGAGTGGCACTCGTTCTGGCAGAACCTGAAGGAAGGCTACGACGCCTTCGAGCAGACCAGAGTGCCGCCGCACATCGGGGTTTGCGAGCGACGATATCTTGTCCAGCCAGCCGGCCCCGAGGAGGTGGCCGCTTCGAGCCCTTTAGCCGTTTGCGGCGAGTCGCTCGCCGCGATTTCCGAATGGGAGCGCCTGGGCACAGCTGTCCAGCTCCAGCTCAGCAGGTCGTCGCATCCGCGGCTACAGGCGACGGGCATGGAGTGGTCGGCGCGACGCTTTCCCTCGCCGCGCCTGACGCGGCAGCTGGCGGCGGCGAAGCAGCCGGGCCTGCCGCTCCCGCCGTCGCGCCTGTCCAGGCCGACCGACGACCGGTCGCAGAAGGCGCTCGACAGCGCGCAGCGGTCGGCGGCGACGATGCCGTCAAGCCTCGGCGCCAACATGCCCGAAGAGGTTCCCTGCGATCTGAGGCTGGCGAGCTGCCGGAAGTGGCGCGATCTGCAATTCAAGGCGGCCACTAGGGCGCTGGCATTCCGCGACGGCCAGCCGCCGCCGGCGACGCGCAAGCGGACCGCTGCACGGTTGCGTTGACCTGCGGCCCCGGCGGGCGAGTGATCGGAACCGCACGCATGGCGAGCCGCCGACTGATCCTGATCGTTGGCGGCTATGGCGCCTTTGGCAGTCGCGCGGCGGAACGGCTGGCACGCGAGGCCGACCTCGAGATCGTCGTCGCCGGACGTTCTCGGCAGCGCGCCGAGGCTGCCGTCGGGAGGCTTGCCGGACACGCGATGGCGCGTGTCGGCGCGGCGGCGATCGATGCCACGCGCCCGGACCCGGCCGTCCTCTCGGCGATCGCTCCGCAGGTCATCGTCAATGCGTCGGGACCTTTCCAGGGCCAGGACTTCGCGCTTGCCCGCGCCGCGGCCGAAGTGGGCGCGCACTACGTCGATCTGGCCGATGCCGCGAGCTTTGTCCTGGCGTTCGCAGGCGACCGGTCACTCGATCGCGCCGTCCGCGAACGGGGCCTGCTGGCGGTGAGCGGGGCCAGCACGGTGCCGGCGATCTCCGGCGCGGTGCTCGATCATCTGGCGCCGGCATTCGCGCGCCTCACGAGCTTGCGCTACGGCATATCGCCGGGCAACCGGTTCGACCCAGGTCCGGCCACCGCGGAGTCGATCCTCGGCGCGCTCGGCATGCCGTTCGGGACGAGGCGTGACGGCGCGCCGATCACCGTGCACGGCTGGCAGGGATTGTCGCGCCATGCCTTTCCGACGATCGGCACGCGCTGGCTCGGCTACTGCAACGTGCCTGACCTGGCGCTGTTTGCCGAACGCTATCCAAGCCTCGACACGATCGATTTCCGCGCCGGGCTCGAGGTCGCGCCGTTCCATCTCGGCCTGTGGGCGCTTTCCTGGCCAGGCCGGCTGGGCCTGCTGCCGGGCTCGCCGCGCCTCTCGCGGGCTTTGCTGGCGGTCAAGCGCAGGCTGGCGTTTCTCGGCTCCGATGCCGGGGGGATGTTCATGAGGCTCGAGGGAACCGACGTTCACGGCAGCGGCAAGGTCATCACCTGGCAGCTCGAGGCCCTGCATGGACATGGGCCTTATATTCCGACCACGCCGGCGGTGATCCTGGCTCGCAAGCTGGCGCGCGGCGAGATCCGCGAGCGGGGTGCCCGCGCCTGCCTCGGCCTGGTGACGCTGCCCGAGATCGAGCGCGAGCTCGGCGATCTCGATATCACGATGAGCACGACATGACCGCGCTCTATCGCCGCCTGCTGGGAGCGCAGTTCGATCGCCTGCCGGGCGAGGTCCGCAGCCTGCACGACGTCGCATCGGCCAGTACCTGGACTGGCCGTGCCGACGTGGTGCGGGGGCCGAGCCCGGCCGCGGGGCTCCTGGCTACAATCCTTCGGCTGCCGCCGGCGGGCGCCGATCAGCCGCTCACCGTGACCTTCACGCCCCGCGCGGAAACCGAGATCTGGACCCGCAACTTCGCCGGCAGGCGGTTCCAGTCGACGCAGCGGGCGATCGGCAGCGAGTTGCACGAGACCGTCGGCCCGGTCACGCTGCGGATGCGGCCCTGGCAGGACGACGACAGCCTGAGCCTCGAGCTGATCGACGCCCTGCTGCTCGGCTGGCCGGTGCCGCGCCGGCTGCTGCCGGTGATCAGCACCCGCGAGAGCGCGCGCGATGGCCGCTATCACTTCGCGGTCGAGGCTACGGTCCCGGCGTTCGGCCTGCTGGTCCGTTATAGCGGCTGGCTCGAGCGAGCGGCGAGGTAAGCCGCCAGCTCGTCCACGGTGTCGATGTCGACCTCGGCGTCGCGGCCGGCGGTGGCGACGCCGATCGCACGATCTCCCTGTGCCTCGATCAGCCGCTTGCCGCCCTGGTCGCCGCTCAGTCCGATCAGCTCCGGGAACAGCCGGCGCGGCCAGATCACCGGATTGCCCTGGCGGCCGTCGGCAAGCACCGGATGGACGACACGGTCGCCACCGCCGTCGACGAACGCGCCTGCCAGCGCGGCGACGAGACCGGCGCTCAATTCCGGCATGTCGCCTTGTGCGATCAGGACGCCATCGATGTCGGCCTCGAGCGCCGCGACGCCAGCGGCGATCGACGTGCCGATGCCTTCCGCGTGCCTCACGTTGTGCACGATGCGGCAGCCAGGACGGGCCGCGACAGCGGCGATCCGGTCGGGCTCGTGGCCGGTCACCACGATGATGCGGCCGATGCCGCCGGCCTCGATCGCCGCCAGCACGCGCGCCACCAGCGGGACGCCGTCGATCTCGACCAGCAGCTTGTTGCGGGCGCCGAAACGCCTCGACGAGCCGGCGGCCAGCACCACCGCCGCCACCTTCGGCCATCCCTTCGCTTTGCCGGCGCTGTCGCTCATTTCTTCTTCGGCTTCGGGCCGCGCACGGCGGCAATGACCTCGGCCATGACCGAGATCGCGATCTCCGCCGGAGTCTGGGCGCCGATATCGACACCGATCGGACACTTGATCCGTGCGATCTCGGCCGCCGAGAAGCCGGCCTGCGACAGCCGCTCGGTGCGCTTGGCGTGGTTGCGCGAGCTGCCGAGCGCGCCGATGTAGAGGCAGTCGGAGCGCAAAGCGACCTTCAGCGCCTCGTCATCGATGTGCGCCACGTGGGCGAGCACCACCAGCGCGGTATACGGGTCGAGACCGATCCGCGGCAGGGCATCCTGCGGCCATTCCGGCAGCAGCGTGACGCCGGGGAAGCGGTCGGCGGCGGCGAAGGCGGTGCGCGGGTCGACCACCATCGTCTCGTAGCCGGCGATCGCCGCGATCTGGCTCGTGATCTGGGCTATGTGGGTGGCGCCGATGATCAGGATCCGCGCGGGCGGTACCAGCGCCTGCACGAACACCTCGCCGTCCGCGGTCTCCTCGATCGCGCTCTTGGCAGTCCGAAAACGGGCGGCGATGCTGTCGGGCAGGTTTGACTGGCCGCGCTCGAACACCTCCCGGCGGCCGTCCGTGAGCCGTGTGCGCAGCACCAGGCCGGTGCGCGACGTGCGGGCGGCGACGGCCTTGTCGAGCAGCTGCAGCCCGCCACCGTCCCGCTCGAGCCGCTCGACGAACACACGCACCTTGCCGCCACACGGCAGCCCGACGTTCCACGCGGTTTCGTCGGCGACGCCGAATGCGAGCGTTCGCGGCTTGCGGGTCTCGAGCACATCGCCGGCTTCGGTGATGACCTCGCCCTCGATGCAACCGCCGGATACCGAGCCCTGGAAGCGACCATCGGCCGCAATCGCCATCTGGCCGCCGACCGGCACCGGCGCCGAGCCCCAGGTGTCGACCACCGTTGCGAGTGCGACGTGGCCGTCGCGCACCAGCCATTCCCGAGCCGCGCGCAGCGGGTCGGTCTCGTGCTCCTCGGCCACAACGGCGCCTGGTTCGTTCATGGTGATGCTATCCTGTACCGGGTTCGATTCGCCTCAATGCCGACGCGATCGGCGTCGATCGATACGGCGGACCACCGACATTTTGTCGCGGCGCAATTATGTTTCAATATAGCACGCCATGGCATCCAGGCGAATGAGCGGGAAAACGGATAGCTCGCGGGCGGGCGGCACTCGCCGCTCCCGCGTCTATCGCGGCGCGCGCTGGTTGATGGCGGCGGCGGTTCTCGCCGTCATCGCGGCGTTCGGCAGCCAGCCGGTGCCGCGGCGGACGCTGCCGCCACGCGAGGGGCCGCCGATCGCCGACGCTCGCTCGTGGGGCTATCAGCTGCAGAACGTCAAGCTGCAGTCGATTGCCGATGGCGTCGACCTCCTGGTGGTGGACTATTCGCGCGACGGCTCGGAGCAACGGGTGCTGCGACCGGGCGAAGTCGATGCGCTCAGAACCCGTGCCGACGGTTCCAGGCGGATCGTGCTCGCCTACATGTCGATCGGCGAGGCGGAAAACTATCGCTTCTATTGGCGGCGCTCGTGGTCGCCCGGACATCCAAGCTGGATCGGGCCCGAGAACCCGGCGTGGCGGGGCAATTTCCAGGTACGCTATTGGGAGCGCGGCTGGCGTGACATCATCATGCAACCGCAGGTCACGCTGTTCGGCCGGATCAGCGAGGCCTGGCAGCCGGCCAATCGCGCCTACCTGGATCGGATCCTGGAGGCCGGCTTCGACGGCGTCTACCTCGACCGCATCGATGCCTTCGATCACTGGTCGAGCGAGCACAAGACGGCTCAGGCCGACATGATCGACTTCGTGACGACCCTTTCGAGCTACGCAAAGCAGCGGCGGCCGGGGTTCCTGGTGGTGGCCCAGAATGGCGAGGAGTTGCTGCGATCCGCGGAATACCGCGGCGCACTCGACGCGATCGCCAAGGAGGACCTGCTATTCGGCGTCGACGGCGACGGGGTCGCCAACGCCGCAGCCGATGTCTCCCAATCGATTGCCGATCTCAACCACGCGGTGGCCGAGGGTCGGCCGGTGTTCGTCGTCGAATACCTGACGAACCCGGCGCGACGTGCCGAAGCACAGCGCCGGATCTCGGCGCTCGGCTTCATCCTGCAGTTCGCACAGCGCGACCTGCGCCAGATCCCCGAATAGGACGCGGCCGAGCGGGCGCCGGTCACTCTGCGCCGCCGCTACAACCGCGTGCACCGAATTGCCACCGGGATGGTGGAAAGCGCCGCGATTCGGTCTCGCTGGCGACACCCGAATCGTGCAGATTCAACCTATGCGTGATTCTGTAAAACGTGCTGTTGCGCGTCAACTGGCCGGCCTGGCGCTTGCGGGCCTGCTCGTAACACCTCTGGTCGGATTTGGCACAGGGCAATCCAGCGCACAAAAAGGTGAGGTTTATCAAGGCGAAGCGACGATTGTGGATGGCGACACGATCGTCCTTGGCAGCACCCGCATCAGGCTTGAAGGCATCGATGCGCCGGAGACAACCCAGACGTGTGGTCGCAGGCTGATTGGGCATTGGCGTTGCGGCGAGGAAGCTAGCCGCCAGCTCGTCCGGCTGATCGCCAATCGGGCCGTCCGCTGCACGGATGCCGGGCTCGACAAGTACGGTCGCGTGCTGGGCCGCTGCTCGGCGGGCAATACCGATCTCAACGCCGAGATGGTGCGCACCGGCTATGCCTGGGCCTTCGTCCGCTATTCGCGATCCTACGTCGCCGTCGAGGCCGAGGCACGGCGTGCACGGGCCGGTATCTGGCAAGGCGAGGCGATGCCGGCTTGGGATTTCAGGGCCCGCGCGTGGGCCGCAGCCGAGGTGCAGGCACCGGGCGGCTGTACCATCAAGGGCAACGTGACCAATGCCGGCCGCATCTATCACATGCCGTGGAGCCCCTGGTACGAGAAGGTGCGAATGGACCAGGACGGGCGCGGCGGCGCCAAGGGCAAGCGCTGGTTCTGCTCCGAGGAGGAAGCGCTGGCGGCGGGCTGGCGGCCGGCGATGACGCGCTAGCTTTCCGCATCGAATGGATGCGCCATTTCCCTCTCCCCCAAGCGCATTTTGGGCGCAGGGGGAGAGGGTCAGGGAGAGGGGCCGCCACTGCTCGGAAGGCAGCCCGGCACTTGATCGCGCCGGTTGCAATTGGCGCTGAGCGAGCCGCCGCCCCTCTCCCTCGGCCGGCATGAACGCCGGCCTCTGCCCTCTCCCCCGAAGAGGCGGGGGAGAGGGCGTAAGCGGCTCTCGAACCTCCGCGATGCCATCTGGACCTGAAAGGCGCTAGCTCGAGCAGCAGGCACGCGCGATCGCCGCCGCCACCTGGGCGCGATCGTAGGTCGGAAAATGCGCGCAGACGTGCTGGTCGGGCCTGACCACGTAGACCGCGCCGGGTGATGCACCGTAGCGCCGCGCCGCCAGGCCGTCGCTGTCCGGTGGAATCGCGATGTCGGTGACGCCCGGCAGGGACGGTGCCGCCGGCCGGTCGACGCCGACGTGCAGTACCGTGAAGCCATCGCCGAGCCGTTCCAGCAGCCATGATGCATCGCCGCCGGCCATCGGCAGATCGATCACCGGGCCGCCGACCCGCATGGCCGCTTCCCTCGGCCCGGCGTCGGGCGTCGACAGCGGACTGTCGTAGGTCGACGGCAGCGACAGCCGGCCCGAGTTGACGAACGACTTGGCGAAATCGGCGCGCGCCGCCAGGGCGAGCACGGCATTGCGGAATTGGCGCTCGGCCTTCGTTCGCGGAGCAATGAAGTCGGTCGACCGGGTCGAATGGCGAATGTTCTCATCCGCCGCCTGCCCGCGCTCGAGGTCGTAGGTCTCGATCAGCCGCTCCGGCGACTGGCCCGCCAGCACCCTCGCGAGCTTCCAACCCAGATTGTCTGCGTCCTGGATGCCGGAGTTGGCGCCGCGCGCGCCGAACGGCGACACCTGGTGCGCGCTGTCGCCGGCGAAGATCACCCGGCCATGGACGAACTTGTCCAGTCGCCGGCACTGGAATTTGTAGATCGACACCCACTCCAGCGTGAACTGGGAGTGGCCGAGCATGCGGGCGATGCGCGGCCGCACGTTCTCGGGCCGCCGCTCGGCCTCGGCATCGGCCGCCGGTCCGAGCTGCAGGTCGATGCGCCAGACATCGTCGGGCTGGCGGTGCAGCAGCGCCGACTGGCCGCCGTGGAAAGGCGGGTCGAACCAGAACCAGCGCTCGGTCGGGAAGTCGCCCTTCATCTTCACGTCGGCGATCAGGAACTGGTCCTCGAACATCTCGCCGACGAAGTCGAGCCCGAGCATGGCGCGGGATGGCGAGCGGGCGCCGTCGCAGCACACGAGCCAGTCGCAGGACAGCCGATACGGGCCCTCGGGCGTGTCGACGGTGATCGTGACGCCGTCGTTCAGCGGCGCGATCCCGACAACCTTGTTGCGCCAGCGCAGATTGATGGTGTCGCGCGCGGCGATTGCCTCCACCAGATACTGCTCGACGTAATACTGCTGCAGATTGATGAATGCCGGCATCTTGTGCCCGCCCTCGGGCAGCAGGTCGAACTCGTAGACCTGCGAGTCGGCGAGGAACACCTTGCCCCTCTGCCACACGACGCCCTTCTGCATCATCGGCGCGGCAACGCCGAGGCGGTCGAAGATCTCGAGCGTGCGCTTGGAAAAGCAGATCGCGCGACTGCCTTCGCCGATCCGGTCGGCGTCGTCGAGCAGCAGCGGCCGCAGCCCTCGCCGCGCCAGATCGAGCGCGAGCGTCATGCCGACCGGGCCCGCCCCGATCACGATCACCGGATGATGCGCCGGCGCGGTGGCATCCTGATCGGGATGCCGCGCATAGCCGAACTGGAACAGGTTCTTTCGCGCGGTCATGGCGGCGATCTTGCGCGACGACCGCCTGCCCTTGCAACAGTTGAGACGATCTAGAGGCCCGCCACTCGGACCTGATCGGCCTCAGCGGCGGACATCTCGATCATTCGGGAGCGACATCAGCGATCTTCTTCCTCGATGGCGCGGCCGAGCGGCATGACGCCGGCACGAACCACGTTGGCCGGCTGCGCGGCTTCGCTTCGCGCCAGGCGATCGTTCGGCAACTGCGTGCGGGATCCCCAGTGCAGCCCTGAAAGCATCAGCATGACCACTGCAAGCACGGCGATTACGGCGTCACCGTAGAGACGTGGCTTGTCGATCTTGTGCTCGCGCCAAACATGATCGTCGGCAGTATCCTTTGACGAGACGACCTCGTCGCTTGCTTCTGCGTAATGTGTTTTCATCTCGGGCCTCTCCTGACGGCTGGCTAGGCGGTCGGGACAAATGAGGGTTTTGGTGCCAATCCTGGCTCGATCGAGCCAACGCTGCGCTCGGCCTGCACCTGGCCTCTTCGGCGTCGCTCTAATCGCTTAAGTATATAGCTTAGTTAACGCAGTCTGTTGATCGCAACTTAAGGTGTTCACGAGGATGTGCTCTTCCCGTCTGCGTGGTGGTGCTAACGCGCCAGATGGTGCAAGGCGCGGGCGAGACCAGCGGTGATCCGCGCTAGCTTCTGGTAGTCGACCTTGTCCGGCGTGTCTGCCGGCGTGTGGTAGTGCGGATCGCGAAAGACCGCGGTGTCGGTGATCATGAGCGCCGGGATCCCCTGCGCCGCGAAGCTCGCATGGTCCGACCAGTCGATACCTTCGACGATCGCCGGCGCGACGCCGCCGATGGTCGGGAATCGCGCCTCGCGCCTGAACGCCCCGATCACCTCGTGCATGAATCTGCGCGAGCCCGGCATCGCGACGAAGGCGATGAAGTTGCCGACGTTCGGCAGCAGCAAGATGGAACGGCGCCGGGTACCGCTGGCTGCCGGGGGCGTCCGAGAATGCACCGATCGTCTCCAGCGCAATCATGCCGGCAACCCGCTCGCCGCGTTGGCGCAGCAGCTCGGCGTAACGGCGGCTGCCCATCAGCTCGGTCCTGAAGTACGGCGGCTCCTCGTTGACGAAGAAGACCAGGCGCACGCGCTTGCCCGGCGCCGGTCCGGCCCTCAGCGACCGCGCCAGCTCGATCAACGCGGCCACGCCGCTGCCGTTGTCGTTGGCGCCCGGCGCATCGCCGGCCGAGTCGTAATGCGCGCCGACCACCAGGCTTTCTCCGCCCGCTTTCGCCGAGGCCGGCTCGAGCGTCGCCTCGATGTTCCAGACCGGGCGGCCGTCGGCATCATAGGGCTGGCGTTTCGGCTCATAGCCGAGTGCGCGCAGCTCGTTCTCGATGTAGTGGGCGGCACGGGTCAGCGCGGCATGGTACCTGACATTGTGCGGCTCGCTGGCGACCGCCGTCACGTGCCGTCGCAGGCGTTCGGCAAGCCGCGCCTCGTCGGCCGACAGCGGCGGCAACGGGCCATCGTGCGCCGGCCCCGGAACGTGCAGACTGTACCAGTAGGCCGCCGCGGCCAGCGCGATCAGCAGCCCGGCCGAAACCAGCACGATCTTTGCCAGCAGCGCCATTACCCCTGCAGCGCCGCCCACATCTCGCGGTCGCGCACGTCGGTCCACACCACCGGATGGTCGATGCCGCGTGCCTCGTCGTAGGCGCGGGAAACGTTGAAGGGCAGGCAGTGCTCATAGATCGCGTAGGCGCCGAACGGGCCGTCCATGGCGGCGCGCACGGCCTTGAACGTCTCCTTCAGGCTCTTGTTCTCCGCCACCGCCTGCTGCGCCGTGCCGTAGAGCGTCGACAGGAACGCGCGGGTGCCACTGATCGCGTCGCCGACCATCTTGTCGCCGACGAGGGCGTCGCCGCGCCCCGGCACCAGCGCCTTCGGCTTGTAGGCCGCGATCCGGTCGAGCGTACCCGGCCAGTCGGTGAAGTGCGCGTCGCCGCAGTAGCAGGCCGAGTGGTATTCGACGAGATCGCCGGAGAACATCACGCCGGCATCGGGCACCCAGGCGATCGTGTCGCCGGCGGTATGGCCGCGGCCGATCTGCACGATGTCGACGCGGCGCTTGCCGAGCCACAAGGTGATGCCGTCCTTGAACGTCAGCGTCGGCCAGGTGAGCCCCGCCGGCACGCTCTCGAGCCCGCGGAACAGGCGCGGGAAGCGGCCGATCTCGGACGCCTTGTCCTGCTCCCCGCGCTCGATGATGAGCTTGCGGGTGGCTTCCGAGGCCAGGATCTCCGAGGCATTGAACGCCGAGGCGCCGAGCACCCGCACGGCATGGTAATGCGAAAGCAGCACGTACTTGATCGGCTTGTCGGTCACGGTCCGCACCCGCGCGATGACATCCTTGGCCATCAGCGGCGTCGCCTGCGCGTCGACCACCATGCAACAGTCATCGCCGACGATGACGCCGGTGTTGGGGTCGCCCTCGGCGGTGTAGGCATAGAGCCCGTCGCCGATCTGGCCGAAGGTGACCTTCTTTTCGGCCATGTCGCCGGTCGATGCGAAGTTTGCGGCCATGTGCGCTCCGTCCTGCGGTTATTCTGATCGATGCCGGCTGAACCGGTGAAGGGTGGCGCCGGGCTTGTCAATCGTCTCCCGGCCAATCGCTCCGCTGCCGCCTCAAAAATCGGTCTTGACGCCGCCCTCGATTTTCCGCCGCGCGACGAAGGCGTCGAGCTCCTCCTCGATGGCGGGCTCCATCGGTGGCCGCTGGTAGCGGGCGAGCGTGTCCTTCCACACCGCGTTCGCCTTGCCGATCGCGGTCGGCGATCCGGCCTCGGCCCAGGTCTCGAAGTTGCGCCAGTCCGACAGGATCGGCGCGTAGAATGCCGATTGATAGCGCGCCTGGGTATGCGCGGCGCCAAAATAATGCCCGCCGGGACCCACCTCGCGCATCGCATCGAGCCCGAGCGCGTCCGGCGAGACGTCCAGCGGCTCGAGGAAGGCATCGACCATCTGCAGCAGATCGACATCGACGATGGTCTTCTCGAACGAGGCGGTGAGCCCGCCCTCCATCCAGCCGGCGGCATGCAGGATGAAGTTGCCGCCGCCCATCACCGCACCCCACAGCGAGAACACGCTCTCCCAGGCCGCCTGGGCATCGACGGTGTTGGCGGCGCAGGTATTCGAGGTGCGGTAGGGGATATTGTACTTGCGCGCCAGCTGCCCGCCGACAAGCTGGGCCTTCATGTACTCGGGCGTGCCGAACGCCGGCGCGCCCGATTTCATGTCGACGTTCGAGGTGAAGCCGCCGTAGACCACCGGCGCGCCGGGCTTCACCACCTGCGTGAACGCGATTCCCGCCAGCGCCTCGGCGTTCTGCTGGGCGAGCGCGCCCGCGATCGTCACCGGCGCCATCGCGCCGGCGAGCGTGAACGGCGTCATGATGATGACCTGGCCGCGCGCGCTCATCTCCATGATGCCGGCCAGCATCGGCGCGTCCAGCCGCAGCGGCGACGATGAGTTGATGACCGAGATCAACGACGGCTCGGCATCGAGCTGCGCATCGGAAATGCCGCGTGCAATCCGCGTTATTTCGAGCGCGTCGCGATTGCGGACGCGTCCAAGGGAGTAGGCGTGGAACGCCTTGTCGGTCAGCTTGGCGATGTCGGACAGGCAGTCGAGGTGCCGGATCGAAGGGTGGATGTCGACCGGCTCGACCGGATAGCCGCCGGTCATGTGGATCACGTTGTAGCTCTGGGCGAGCCGGAGCAGGTTCTGGAAGTCGAGGCGGTTGCCGGGGCGGCGGCCGTTGTCGAGGTCGGAGGCGTTCGGCGTGCTGGCAACCTGCGCGAAGATCAGGGCGTCGCCGCCGAAGCGCAAGTCATGGGCCGGATTGCGGGCATGCAGGGTGAACCCGGCCGGCGCGGTCCTGATGGCGTCAAGGATGAAATTCCGGTCGAAACGCACCCGCTCGCTGTCCGGCCGGACGTCGGCGCCGGCGGCCTTCAGCAGGGCTCGGGCCTCGGGCTCGAGGAAATCCATGCCGATCTCTTCCAGCACGGTGAGCGAGGCATCGTGGATCGCCTCGAGCTCGTCGGCCGATGCGATCTCGGTCGGCGGGAACCGCCGTCGCGGCTGACGAAACGGCCGCTGGACCGGGCCTGCGGCATCGGTCCTGGCGGCGCGGCCGCTCCTGCCGCCGCGGCGTTCACGCTTTGCACCGGTTTCGGCCCTGCTGTCGTCGCTCATGGCGTATCCTGGCTTGAAACGCTTTCGCAGTCTTGCGAGTGTCGCCGAATTCGACCGACTGCGCCAGGAAAGCACGTCATCCCGATCCGCCGCTGTCCAGGATCGGTCCAGAGTTCGTGGTGAAATGACCAAGCATACGCAAAAGCGCATCCTGCTGATCATCGGCGGTGGCATCGCCGCCTACAAGTGCCTCGATCTGATCCGCCGCCTGCGCGAGCGCGGCGACCAGGTGCGTTGCGTGATGACCAGGGCGGCGACGCAATTCGTGACGCCGCTGTCGGTCGCGGCGCTGACCAGCGATCGCGCCTTCGTCGACCTGTTCGATCTCGACGACGAGCGCGAGATCGGCCACATCCGGCTGTCGCGTGAGGCCGACCTGGTCGTGGTCGCGCCGGCCACCGCCGACCTGATGGCGAAGATGGCGGGCGGCCATGCCGATGACCTGGCGAGCGCCGTGCTGATGGCGACCGACAAGCCGGTGCTGATCGCGCCGGCGATGAATCCGCGGATGTGGGCCCACCCCGCCACCGTTCGCAATGCCGAGGTCTTGAAGGGCGACGGCGTCGCCTTCGTCGGCCCCAACGCCGGCGAGATGGCGGAGCGCGGCGAGGCCGGCATCGGACGGCTTGCCGAGGTGCCGGAGATCATCGCCGCGATCGATCGGCGGCTGTCCGCCGCGACATCGGGGCCGCTCGCCGGGCAGCATGTTCTCGTTACCGCCGGGCCGACGCACGAGCCGATCGATCCGGTGCGCTACATCGCCAATCGCTCGTCCGGCAAGCAGGGCTACGCGGTCGCCGCCGCCGCGCGTGCGCTCGGCGCCGAGGTGACGCTGGTGTCGGGTCCGGTCGGGCTGCCCGATCCGGCCGGCGTCAACGTGCTGCGGGTCGAGACCGCGGCGCAGATGCTGGCGGCGGTGCAGGCGGCGCCGCACGCCGATATCGGCATCTTCGCCGCCGCCGTCGCCGACTGGCGGGTGGCGTCGGCAGCGGAGGAGAAGATCAAGAAGGGCGCCGGCGGAACGCCGCAACTGACGCTCACCGAGAACCCCGACATATTGAAGACGATGTCGAAGCGCACGCCGCACCGTCCGGCCCTGGTCATCGGCTTTGCCGCCGAGACCGAGCACGTGATCGAGCACGCCACCAAGAAGCGCAAGGCCAAGGGCTGCGACTGGATCGTCGCCAACGACGTCTCGCACTCGACCGGCATCATGGGCGGCGATCGCAACACGGTGCACCTGATCACCGCCGAAGGCGTCGAGAGCTGGCCCGACATGGCCAAGGGCGACGTCGCCCGGCGGCTGGTCGAGCGCGCCGCCGAGCACATGGCACGCACCCAGGTCGAAGTCTGACATGGCCAGATCGAGCGGGGCCAAATCGGTCGCGGCCAAACCGGGGAGGGCTGCGCGGTCCGGCATCGTGCGGATGAAGGTGGTGCGGCTGCCGCACGCGGAAGGGCTGCCGTTGCCCGCCTACCAGACGGAGCATGCCGCCGGTCTCGATCTCGCGGCCGCCGTGCCCGACGATGCGCCGGTGCAACTCGCGCCGGGCGCCCGCGCCCTGGTGCCGACCGGCTTGACGATCGAGTTGCCGCACGGGTTCGAGGCGCAGGTGCGTCCGCGTTCGGGCCTCGCCCTGAAGCACGGCATCACCGTGCTGAACAGCCCGGGCACGATCGACAGCGATTATCGCGGCGAGGTCCAGGTCCTGCTCGTAAATCTCGGGCACGAGAATTTCGCCGTTACGCGCGGGATGCGGATCGCGCAGATGATCGTCGCCCCGGTCAGCCACGCGAAAATCGAGGAAGCCCAGGCCCTCGCCGCGACCGCGCGCGGCGCCGGGGGGTTCGGCTCGACAGGGGTGAAACCCGGCAAAAAGAGCAAGCCTGTGCGTGCAGGCGGGAAAGCCGGCAAAGTCCGGACGATATAGCGGGTCGCCGCGCGCGAATTTTCTCTCGGCCGCGTCGGGAGGCGCAATCGCGGTTCGCCGCGGCGACTTGCGCTAACCGCGGAACCACATGATCTATCGGTGCAGGCACACCCGGAAGGACCGAACTCCATGACAATCGAGATCAAGACGCTGGCGGCAACCAAGAGCTGGGGACGCGGCAAGGTTTACAACGACATCACCGAAACGATCGGCCAGACGCCGCTGGTGCGCCTGTCGAAGATCACCGCCGCGGCCAACACCAAGGCCGAGATCCTGATGAAGCTCGAATTCTTCAACCCGCTGTCGTCGGTGAAGGATCGCATCGGCGTCTCGATGATCGACGCCGCCGAGGCGGAGGGCAGGATCAAGCCGGGTGTGACGACGCTGATCGAGCCGACCTCCGGCAACACCGGCGTCGGCCTTGCTTTCGTCGCCGCTCATCGCGGCTACAAGCTGATCCTGACGATGCCCGAGTCGATGTCGCTGGAGCGCCGCAAGCTGCTTGCCCACCTCGGCGCGGAGCTGGTGCTGACGCCGGCCGCGGGCGGCATGGGCGCGGCGATCGCGAAGGCCGACGAGCTGCTCGCCGCGACGCCGGGCGCGGTGCAGCCGAGCCAGTTCAAGAACCCGGCCAACCCCGAGGTGCACTACCTCACCACGGCCGAGGAGATCTGGGCCGACACCGCCGGCAAGATCGATGCGCTGGTCGTCGGCATTGGCACCGGCGGGACGATTACCGGCGTCGGTCGCGCCCTGAAGCCGCGCCGGCCGTCGCTCAAGATCTTCGCCGTCGAGCCGGCCGCCAGCCCGATCCTGTCGAAGGGCGAGAAGGGCCCGCACAAGATCCAGGGCATCGGCGCCGGCTTCGTGCCGGAAATTCTCGACCGCTCGCTGATCGACGAGGTGATCACCGTCACGAACGAGATGGCGTTCGACGTGTCGCGGCTGCTGGCCAAGGTCGAGGGCATTCCAGGCGGCATTTCGACCGGTGCCAATCTCGCGGCGGCGCTGACGGTGGCGGAGCGGCCGGAGTTCGCCGGCAAGACGATCGTCACGTTTGCGCCGTCGTCGGCGGAGCGCTACTACACGTCCGACCTGTTCCTCCCGGCGTGACGCGGAGGGCCGACAAGGGAGCGAGATGGGTGCAGAGAAAGGCGACAGAATGCGAACGCGGGAGGGCGCAAGCAAAACCGCGGTGGCGCGGAGGACTTTCGTGCCCATCTTGATGGGCGTATATCGTGGGTGGAATCCGTGAACCCGGCTCGCGGGCGGAAGCTGCGCCAAGTCTTCCAAGAGATCGACTGGACTTGAAGGAATATCAAACCATGCCCCCCCTCACACCCGAGGAAATCCAGCGCTACAAGCGCCATCTGGTGCTGCGCGATGTCGGCGGCCAGGGCCAGCAGGCGTTGAAGGCGGCGAAGGTATTGGTGATCGGCGCCGGCGGGCTCGGCTCGCCGGTGGTGATGTACCTGGCCGCGGCCGGCGTCGGCACCATCGGCATCGTCGACGACGACGTCGTTTCCCTCGACAACCTGCAGCGGCAGATCGCGCACGCGACGGCGGACGTCGGCCGCCCGAAGGTCGAGAGCGCGCGCGACCGCATCGGCGCGTTGAACCCGCACGTGAAGGTCGAGGCGCATCAGACGCGGATCGATGCCGGCAACGCTCTCGACCTGATCGGCCGCTATGACATCGTGATCGACGGCTCGGACAATTTCGCCACGCGCTATCTGGTGAGCGACGCCTGCTACCTCGCCAGGAAAACGCTAGTGTTCGCCGCGCTCGGCCCGTTCGACGGCTACGTAACGACGCTGAAGCCGTTCGCCAAGGGCGCCGACGGCGAGCCGCTGCCGAGCTATCGCTGCCTGTTCCCCGAGGCGCCGGCCGCCGGGTCCGTCGCCAACTGCGCCGAGGTCGGCATCCTGGGGGCCGTGGCCGGCGTCATCGGCACGCTGGCCGCGGTCGAGATCCTGAAGGAGATAACGAAGGTCGGCGAGCCGCTCGTCGGACGGCTGCTGCTGTACGACGCGCGCGCCGCGCGCTTCGAAACGCTGAAATACCGTTGGGACCCGGACAATCCGTTGTCGGGCAGGCAGTCGACGATCCGCGACCTGTCGATCCACGAAGGCGCCGTCGATCCGTCGTGCGCGGCCTGAGCGCCCGTCGCTGCCCCCGTCGTTGCCCTAGCGTCTTTCCGATTGAGGTGGAGCGCACCCATCCCGCCTCCCCCATCCGTCATTCCCGCGCAGGCGGGAACCCAGACAAGCTTCAGCGAGTCCTTGGCTACTGGCGATCTCGAGAGTTGCCGAAGGCGCGTGGTCATTGCGAGACCAGTCTTTTCTGAAACCTGACTGGGTTCCCGCCTGCGCGGGAATGACGTCACTGGGGAGGTTCGCGCCAGCGCGAAAGTTTCGACCGATTAAATCTCGGTCGGAAAACCTCTAAGTTCGACGGCCACCGACCCATGATCTTGCCTCCCCGGCCGCAGCGCGACAGCGCGGAGAGCCGGGGTCGCGTCGGCAGCGGTCCTGCGCGGTGGCGATCCGAGCGCCCAATTCCTTGGACGCGATCCCGGGTCTCGCGCTACTCGCGCTCGCCCGGGAAGGCAGTTGAGGGAGGGTGCACAATCCAAGCGGATGGTGCCTGGCATCAGCCTGGCATCGATTGCACACCGGAACCAGCAATGATGAGGCTGATCGTCTCTTGGCGGACCGTGGATGCTGATCGTCGCGTGTTCCAATTTCTCGTCACGGCCGCGCAGAGCAATAGCGCCAAGTTCGACGGCCACCGACCCATGATCTTGCCTCCCCGGCCGCAGCGCGACAGCGCGGAGAGCCGGGGTCGCGTCGGCAGCGGTCCTGCGCGGTGGCGATCCGAGCGGCCAATTCGTTGGACGCGATCCCGGGTCTCAGCGCTACTCGCGCTCGCCCGGGAAGGCAGTTGAGGGAGTGTGCACAGTCCAAGTAGGTGGTGCCTGGCATCAGCCCGGCATCGATTGCACACCGGAACCCGAAATGATGAGGCTGATCGTCTCTTGGGGGACTGTGGATGCTGATCGTCGCGTGTTCCAATTTCTCGTCACGGCCGCGCAGAGCAACAGCGCCGAGTTCGACGGCCACCGACCCATGATCTTGCCTCCCCGGCCGCAGCGCGACAGCGCGGAGAGCCGGGGTCGCGTCGGCAGCGGTCCTGCGCGGTGGCGATCCGAGTGCCCAATTCCTTGGACGCGATCCCGGGTCTCAGCGCTACTCGCGCTCGCCCGGGAAGGCAGTTGAGGGAGTGTGCACAGTCCAAGTAGATGGTGCCTGGCATCAGCCCGGCATCGATTGCACACCGGAACCCGAAATGATGGGGCTGATCATCTCTTGAGGGACTGTGGATGCTGATCGTCGCGTGTTCCAATTTCTCGTCATCGCCGCGCAGAGCGGCGCGATGGGTTCTAGCGTCTTTCCGATTGAGGTGGAGCGCACCCATCCCGCCTCCCCAATCCGTCGTTCCCGCGCAGGCGGGAACCCAGACAAACCTCAGCGAGTCGTTGGCTACTGGCGACCTCGAGAGTTGCCGAAGGCGCGTGGTCATTGCGAGACCAGTCTTTCTGAAACCTGACCGGGTTCCCGCCTGCGCGGGAATGACGTCACTGGGGAGGTTCGCGCCAGCGCGAAAGTTTCGACCAATTCAATCGCGGTCGGAAAACCTCTATGCATTCGCGACGCCGAGAGCGGCGGCGCGGGCCAACAGTCGCTGTGCGTTCGCATAGGTAGGGACCTCGATCATCAGGTCGCCATGCCGTCCGCGCTCCTGGCCGGCGTCCCGCGCGGCCTCGAATGCCGCGACGATGGCGCGGGCCTCGGCGATTTCAGCCGGCGACGGGGTCAGCACGCCATTGATGATGATCGCGTGCTGGAGCTGCACCGCGCTCTTGGCCATATAGCCGAGCTGGCGGGCATGGCGCGTGTCGCTTTCGCAGCCCTCGGCGTCGGCAAACGTGTAGGGACAGTCGATCGAAAGCACGTTGGCGGCGGTGCATTCGAGGTGCAGGCGCTGGCGCGCATAGGCGAGCTCCAGTCCGGCCTTGCTGCGCGGGGCGCCCAGGTCCGCCGCCATGTCCTCCGTCGAGCCCATCACGCCGGTGACCCGCCGGCTCGCCGTCGCGATCGCGTAAGTCTGCATGATCCCTCGCGCCGACTCGATGTTGGGCACGATTTCGGTGTCGCCGGCAGGGATGGCGAGCTCGCGCTCGAGGCGGCTGACCTCTGCGTCCAGCGCCATGACTTGCGCCGGCTCCGCAACCTTCGACATCAGCACCACGTCGGGGCGCCCGCGCATGACCGCGGCAAGATCCACCCGGCCCTCGGTCTCGAACGGATTGATCCTGACTGCCGCGACCACGCCAGCCGCACGCCAGGCGTCATAGAGATCGGCCGCCAAGGCGCGGGCTTCCGGCCGCCGCTCCGGCGGCGTGAAGTCCTCCAGCTCCTGGATGAGCACGTCGGCACCGCAATCGCGCGCCGCCAGCAGCGTCGCGCGATCGGCGCCGGGCAGGAACAGCCAGCAGCGGCGCAATTTTGGTGCGCGGCGGGCTATGTCCACCATGACGTCGGCCCCGCGAGCCGCCTCCTCCTGGAAGTCACTTGCCGCGATAGGCGACGAGCTCGATCTCGACGCGGGCGCCGAGCGGCAGCGCCGCGACGGCAACGGTCGAGCGTGCCGGGAACGGCGCCGGGAAGTAGGTCTTGTAGACCTCGTTCATCGCGGCGAAGTCGCCCATGTTGGTCAGGAACACGTTGCTCTTGACCACGTTGGCGAAGGTGAGCCCCGCCGCTTCGAGCACGTTCTTCAGGTTTTCGAGGCACTGCTTCGTCTCGGCGCCGATATCGGCCTGGACGAGCTTGCCGGTCGCCGGATCCATCGGCGTCTGGCCGGACAGGTAGACGTAGTCGCCGGCCTCGATGGCCATCGAATAGGGGCCGACGGCCTTCGCCTTCGGGGTCTCGATCGCGCGCTTGGGCATGATTTAGTGTCTCCTACACTCAGCGGTCATCCTCGGGCTTGGCCCGAGGACCCATCGTTCAACAAACGACGGCATCTGCACTTGGCTGTAGCGCCGCCGAAAGACTTCGCACTTTCGTCGACATATGGCCAGCGGCCCAATGAGTCCTCGGGCCGAGCCCGAGGATGACATCGGAGATGATCAGGCGAGTTGCGGAGCAATCGTCTTGCAGGCCGCGACGAGGCCGTTGACGGCCGCCACCGACTTCTCGAACATCGCCTTCTCGGCCGCGTCGAACGGCAGCTCGATGATGCGCTCGACGCCGCCGGCGCCGATCACCACCGGGACGCCGACGTACATGTCCTTGATGCCGTACTGGCCGCTCAAGTGTGCCGCGCAGGGGAGCACGCGCTTCTTGTCCCTGAGGTAGCTCTCGGCCATCGCGATTGCGGATGCCGCCGGCGCATAGAACGCCGAGCCGTTGCCGAGCAGGGCAACGATCTCGCCGCCGCCGCCGCGGGTGCGCTTGATCATCGCGTCGAGTTGCTCCTGCGTGAACATGCCGAGCTTCACGCACTCGGGCAGCGGCAGGCCGCCGATCGTGGAATAGCGGACCATCGGCACCATGTCGTCGCCGTGACCGCCCAGCGTGAGCGCCCGCACGTCCTCGATCGACACGCCGGCGGCCTCGGCCAGGAAGCAGGCGAAGCGGGCACTGTCGAGCACGCCGGCCATGCCGACGACCTTGTTGGCCGGGCAGGCCGGAGAACTTCTGCAGCGCCCACACCATGGCGTCGAGCGGATTGGTGATGCAGATCACGAAGGCGTTGGGCGCATACTGCTTGATGCCGGCGCCGACCTGCTCCATGACCTTCAGGTTGATGCCGATGAGGTCGTCGCGGCTCATGCCGGGCTTGCGCGGCACGCCGGCGGTGACGATGCAAACGTCGGCGCCCTTGATGCCCTCGTAGGAGGCGACGCCGGCGCCGCCGAGCCGGGCGTTGTAGCCCTCGATCGCCGCGGTTTGCGCAAGATCGAGCGCCTTGCCCTTGGCGGTGCCTTCCATCATGTCGCACAGGACGATATCGCCGAGCTCCTTGAGGCCGGCGAGGAGCGCCAGCGTGCCGCCGATCTGTCCGGCGCCGATCAGCGCGATCTTGGTGCGTGCCATGAGGTCATTCTCCTGAAATAGGCGCCCGATGCGGCCCGGCGGGCGGCGTTCGCAAGCGCTGGAAGGTCGCGTACGGCGGTTCGTTAGCCCGAATTGGCATGTGGTTCAATGGTGCCTTTCGGCGAGCGCGAGCCTCGGCGCCGATGCGCCGGCGCTAGTGCGGCAGTCCGACATAGTTCTCGGCCAGCGCCGTCATCGCCGCCCGCGACGATACCAGGTAGGCCAGATCGGCCTGATGGATGCGCTCGTCGAATGGCGTCGATTGCGGGAAGCGATGCAGCATCATCGTCATCGACCAGGAGAACCGCTCGGCCTTCCAGATGCGGGCGAGCGCGCGGTCGGAGTAGGCATCGAGCGCCGCCGGCGAACGATCGTTGAAGAAGGCGATCAGCGCCTCCGACAGGTAGCGCACGTCGGACGAGGCGAGGTTGAGGCCCTTGGCGCCGGTCGGCGGCACGATGTGGGCGGCGTCGCCGGCCAGGAACAGGCGGCCGAACCGCAGCGGCTCGGCGACGAACGAGCGCAGCGGGGCGATCGACCGCTCGATCGCCGGGCCCGGCTTCAAGCGGCTCGCCGAGTAGGGGTCGAGGCGCTGGCGGATCTCGTCCCAGAAGCGATCCTCCGGCCAGTCCTCGATCCGGTCGTCGATCGGGCACTGGACATAGTAGCGGCTGCGCGTCGTCGAGCGCATCGAGCACAGCGCGAAGCCGCGGTCGCTCGAGGCGTAGATCAGCTCGTGGTCGCACGGCGGTACGTCAGCCAGCACGCCGAGCCAGCCGAACGGATAGACGCGCTCGAAGGAGCGGATCGCCGCGGCCGGCACGCTGGCGCGCGTGACGCCGTGAAAGCCGTCGCAGCCGGCGATCGCGTCGCAGGTGATCTCATGGCTGACGCCGTCCTTGCGATAGGTGACGCGAGGCTTGTCGCGGTCGAAATCGGCAATGGCGACGTCCTCCGCCTCGTAGACGGTGGCCGCGCCCGACGCCTCGCGGGCGTCCATCAGGTCGCGCGTCACCTCGGTCTGGCCGTAGACGACGACGGTCTTGCCGCCGGTCAGTCCCTTCAGATCGATGCGGTGGCGCTGCTGGCCGAAGCTGATCGAAAAGCCTTCGTGGATCAGTCCTTCGCGGCGCATGCGCCCGCCAACGCCGGCGATGTCGAGCACCTCCTGGGTGCCGTGCTCGAGCACGCCGGCACGGATGCGGCCGAGCACGTAGTCCTTCGTCCGCCGCTCGAGGATGACGGCATCGATGCCGGCATTGTGCAGGATCTGCCCGAGCAGCAGGCCGGATGGGCCGGCGCCGATGATCACGACCTGTTTGCGCATGACGGAGATACCTGGATCAGGGGGCGGCGCGGCCTTCAGTCCGGCCGTGGGGGCAGGGAAGCGTCGAACTTTGCGGTGCTGGGGCCAAATCTGCACCGCCGTCAGGCCGTTTGTACAGCTACCTTGATCGCGACAAATGCAGCGCGGGCGGTGGATCCGTCTGCACCGGCAGCCGTGCTTGCTCGAATGCCGCCGAGAGCTTGCTCGTAGAGGCGGGAGTTGGCTTGCGAGCAAGCGGCCGCCCCTCTCCCTCGGCCGGCAAAAATGCCGGCCTCTGCCCTCTCCCCCGAAGGTGCGGGGGAGAGGGGAACCGTGCCCGCCTCCCCGCCGCCGTCATCGCGGCCCCGGATCGGGTCCGAGGTAAACAGCGGCCGGGACCAACGGCGACCTGTGTCGCACTCGATGCCGGCGGCGGAATCTCTTCCCTTGCCTCCCCGGCCGGAGCGCGGCAGCGCGCAGAGCCGGGGCCGCGTCGGTGGCGGATTGGCCCGATCGGCGAGAGGCTTTCTTGGGCAAGCTGTTCTTCGTCGACATCATGGCCGGCGCGCCAGGTGGCGCGATCTGTTCGCCGACGTGGTGCGTGGCGAGAGTTTCGAGTGGTGAGGTCGCGCCCGGTCGCCGGCGACGTGGTCCCGGGTCTCGCGCATCCTGCGCTCGCCCGGGAATGCAGGCTGGGAAAGGGGCGCTCATTTAGCGGCGATCCGCCTGCTGTACGAATACGCGCACGAGCGACCTCGTGCCTGCGGCGCCAGCCGAGCTCCCGCAGCCAGCCACTTGCTCGAATGCCGCCGAGAGCTTGCTCATAGAGGTGGGAGTTGGCTTGCGAGCAAGCGGCCGCCCCTCTCCCCCAAAAGGGGCGGTGGATCGATCGCGGCGGCCAGGCGCTGACCACCAATCAAGCCGCCGGATCGAACAGCGCGGCGCCGGAGCGCAGCGTGCTGCGCGCGATGGTGTGCCGATGGATCTCGGAGGCGCCGTCGAAGATGCGGTAGATGCGCGCGTCGCGATAATAGCGCTCGATCGGCAGGTCCTTGCAGAAGCCCATGCCGCCGAAGATCTGCACCGCCCGATCGACCACCCGCCCCAGCGTCTCGGCGGCGTTGACCTTGACCATGGCGATCAGGTCGCGGCCGTCGCGGCCCTGGTCGAGCTCGAACGCGGCGCGATGCAGCAGCAGGCGGGCGCAGTTCACCTCGATCACACTATCCGCGAGCATCTGCTGCACCATCTGGAACTCGCCGATCGACTGGCCGAACTGCTGGCGCTCCCTGGCGTAGGCGACGGTCATGTCGAGCACGTGCGTTGCCTTGCCGATCGCGCGAGCGCCGACCTGGGCGAGCCGCACCCGGCCGAGCGTCGACAGGGCGAGCCGCAGGCCCTGGCCCTGCTTGCCGAGCAGGGCGGCGCCGTCCAGCGCAACGTTGTCGAAGGCAAGCTCGACATGGCTCGTGCCGCGCACGCCCATCATTGGCTGGTCGCGACCGATGGTGAAGCCCGGCAGCCCCTTGTCGACCAGGAACATCGAGATGCCCTTGGCGCCCGCCGCCGGGTCGGTGACCGCGGTGACGAGGAAGATGTCCGCGAACAGGCCGTCGCTGATGAAATGCTTCGAGCCGGTGAGCCGCCAGCCGTTGCCGTCGCGCACCGCGCGGGTCTTGATGCCGGCGGCGTCGGAGCCGGCGCCCGGCTCGGTGATGGCGATCGAGGCGACACGGTCGCCGGCGACGCACGGCTTCAACCAGCGGTCGATCTGCTCGCCCTGGCACTCGAGCAGCATCTCGTAGACGTTGCCGAAGGCGCGCCGGATCAGGATGTCGGTGGTGTGGCCGAACTGCTCCTCGACCAGCATGTGATCGACGGCCGACAGCCCGCCGCCGCCGAACCGCTCCGGGATGTTCATGGCGTAGAGGCCGAGCGCCTTGGACTTCTGGTGGATGTCGCGGGCGAGCTCCGGCCGCAGCACGCCGGTCCGCTCGACCTCGTCCTCGAGCGGCGCCAGCTCCTTGGCGATGAAGCCGCGCACGGTGTCGATCAACATCCGCTGCTGCTCGTCGATGGCGAAATTCATGGCTCGGATCTCCACATCGATCTCGTGTCCAGCTGCTCAGGCCGCCGGCATGTCCTCGGCATGGACGACGCCGAGCAGGCGCGCCTGCAGCGCGTGATCGGCCTCGAGCGTACCGGCGTCGCCTTCGAAGGCAACGGTGCCGTTGACCAGCACGTAGGCGCGGTCTGCGATCGGCAGCACCGTCTCGGCGTGATGCTCGACGATCACCATCGCTATCCTGCCGCGCAGCTTGACCAGCGCCTCCATCACCTCGTTGACGACGGCGGGCGCCAGGCCCTCGAACGGCTCGTCGAGCAGGATGAGCCGGCTCGGCACCACCAGCGCACGGGCGATCGCGACCATCTGCCGCTCGCCGCCGGACAGGTTCTCGGCCTTCGCCTTCTGGCGGGTCATCAGGCGCGGGAACAGCTCGAACACCTGCTCGATCGAGTAGCCGCCGGGGCGCATGGCGAGCTGCAGGTTCTCGGTGACGGTGAGGTTCGGGAACAGGCGGCGGCCTTCCGGCACCAGCGAGATGCCGAGCCGGTTGATCTCGTATGGCTTCAGGCCGGCGAGCGGCTGCCCGTCGAAACTCAATTCGCCGGCCCCGAGCGGCAGGCTGCCGGTGATCGCCTTGAGCGTGGTCGACTTGCCGACGCCGTTGCGCCCGAGGAGTGCTACCGACTCGCCCTCGTGCACCGTCATGTCGAGGCCAGATAGCACCGTACTGCCGCCATAGCCGGCGGCAAGCCCGCGCACCTCGAGCAGCGGCTTCGAGGAGGCATGCGCCATGCGCTCCGCGGTCGGCGGCGCGGCCCGCTCGCCATCCTTGGCAGCGCCGAGATAGGCCGCGATCACCTCCGGGTTCTTGGCGACCTCGGTCGGGCTGCCGTCGGCGATCATCCGGCCCTGGTGCAACACCGAGATCCGGTCCGAGATCGCCAGCACCCGGTCGATGTCGTGCTCGATCAGCAGCACCGCGTGGCTCTCGGCGAGCTTCTTGATCAGCGTCGCGACCACCTGGCGGTCGGCCTCGGCGAGGCCGGCGAGCGGCTCGTCGAGCAGCAGCAGCTTGGAATCGATCGCCAGCGTCACCGCGATCTCGAGCAGGCGCTTGGCGCCGTGCGGAAGGTTGACGCAAGGCTCGGCGGCACGATCGGCGAGGCCGACCGCGTCGAGGATCGACCAGGTGCGCTCGTTGAGCGCCGCCATGTCGTGCGCGTCGTGCCAAAGGCCGCGCGCGCCGTGACGCTGCGCCTGCACCGCCACCCGCACGTTCTCGAACACGGTGAGATTGACGAAAATCGACAGGATCTGGAACGAGCGGCTGATGCCGAGCCGCGCCCGGGCATAGGTCGGCAGCCGGGTGATCTCCTTGCCCTCGAAGAAGATCTGTCCGGCGCTCGGCGGCAGCACGCCCGTCAGCATGTTGTAGAACGTGGTCTTGCCGGCGCCATTGGGTCCGATGATGCTGTGCAATACGTAGGGGCGCACCTCGAGGTCGATGTCGCGGGCGGTGATCAGGCTGCCGAAGTTCTTGCTCAGCCGCCTGGTGGTCAGGATCGGGCGGTTCGGATCGAGCGACGCGGCGACGCTCTCGTAGGGCTTGATCGCCGCCGGCCGCGCCGGGATCGTGTTGCGCGTCAGCGTCCAGCGCTCGCGGCCGCGAATGCGCTGTACGAGGCCCTGTATGCCTTCCGGCGACAGCAGCGCGAAGAGGATCAGGATCGGCGCGAAGATCAGCCACCAGTTCTCGGTGATCGCCGATAGCCGGTTCTCGAGCACGATGAAGGCGATCGCGCCCCACAGCGGCCCGAGGAAGTGGTGGACGCCGCCGAGCACCGTCATCAGCAGGCTGTCGCCGGCGTGCTGCCAGCTGAGGTTGTCGGCGTAGACACCTTGCAGCATCAGCGTCAGCAGCGCGCCGGCATAGCCGACGATCGCCGCCATGATGGTCAGCGAGCTCAGGCGCAGCAGGTAGACGTTGTAGCCGAGGCTCGCCGCGCGCTGCTCGTTGTCGCGTACCGCCTGGATGGCGCGGCCGAACGGCGAATGCGCGAGCCGCCACAGCAGCGCCATGCCGATGACGACCGTCGCCACCACGAATACGTGGAACGACTTGTCGCTCGTGAACGAGACGCGCGGCACGCCTTGCATGCCGTTCTCGCCGCCGGTGATATCGGTCCACTTGTAGGCGACCTCGAAGGCGATCTGCGAGAAGGCGAGCGTCAGCAGCGAGAAATAGAGGCCCTTGCGGCGCAGGATGATCGCACCGATGACGAGGCCCAGCACGGCCGAGAACAGCACCGACAGGGCCAGCGCCACGAACTCGTTGCCGAAGTGCCCGAGCAGGAAGAAGGCCGCCGCATAGCTCGATGTGCCGAAGAACACCGAGGCGCCGAACGGCACCAGGCCGGTATAGCCGACCAGCAGGTTCACGCCGGCGCCGTAAAGCGTGTAGATCGCGATCTGCGTGATGAGCTGCACCGGCGCGCCGAGCGCGAGCCACAACAGGGTGAGCGCGGCGAGGACGACGGCGACCCAGAGGACCGGATGCGAAGCGATCGAGCGGGCGGTCATTCGAACCTCTCCCACCGCTCGCCGAACAGGCCGCGCGGCCGCACCAGCAGGATCACCGCCATCAGGATGTACATCGCCGCGTTCGACCAGTCGGGATAGAACTGGATGGTCATGGCGGTGACGACGCCGACCATCAGGCCGGCGACGATCGCGCCGGCATACGAGCCGAGGCCGCCGATCGTCACAATGACGAAGGCCGGCATGATCGCGCCCGCTGCCATCGACGGATTGACCGTCCACAGCGGACCGGCGAGCATGCCGGCCAGGCCGGCGAGCAGGCAGCCAACGCCGAACACGCCGCTGAGCACCACCGGCAGGTTGATGCCGAGCAGGCCGACCATCTCGGCGTCACGCGAGCCGGCCCGGATGATGCGGCCGAAGGCGGTGTATTCCAGGAACGCCCAGAAGCGCGATCAGCGCCAGCACCGTCACCGCCAGCACCACCATGCGGTACTTGGTGATCAGGATCGGGCCGTACTCGACGAAGCCGGAAAGGAACTTCGGCGCCGCGAACGGCAGCGGCGCACCGCCGAAGACCAGCCGCAGGATCGCCTCGACCAGCAGCGCCAGGGCAAAGGTCAGGATCAATCCGAGCAGCGGCTCCTTGCCGTAGAGCCTGCGGATCAGCACGATCTCGGCGAGGACGCCGATCGCGCCGGTGAATACCGGTGCCAGCAGTGCCGCGCCCCAGCCGAACTCGCGATTGAGGATCAGCGCGAAATAGGCGCCCAACGCGAAGAACGCGCCGTGCGCGAAGTTCACGATGCCGAGCATGCCGAAGATGATCGACAGGCCGATGGCGATCAGGACGTAGAGAAAACCCAGCACAAGGCCGTTCACGGCCTGGGACAGGATCATGTCCAGCATGGCAATCCTCGCGGCGGCACCGGCCGGATGCAAAAGAGCGGCTTCGAGACGACAACCCGCAGCCGCACGGTTCGATCGAACCTGGCTCCCGGATCAGAGCCCGTCCATCTTGCAGGCGGTCGCGGCCTGGCTGCCGAACGCCTTCTCGATCTCGGCGTCCGTTTGCGGCAGCTCGGCCTTGACGTCGAAATAGTCCCACTTGTCGGTGATCTTCGGCTTGATGCCGGCGACCAGCAGGCTGTTGGTCATCTGGTGGTCGAACTTGCGGTAGGCGGTGGTGATCGGGCCGCGCTTGACGCTCCAGTTCTCGAGCGCGTTGACGATGGCGGCGGGCTCGGTCGATTTCGCCGCCTCGATCGAGTCGAGCAGCGCCTTCATTCCGTACCAGCCCATCCATGCCTTGTCGGCCGCCGGGCGGTTGTGCTTCTTCGCGTAAGCCGCGGCAAATGCCTGCTCGTCGGGCGGATTGTTCGGATTCTTGTAGTACCAGGTGAGCGTGAACAGGCCGTCCGCGGCCTCCGGGCCGACGCCCCACAGGTCGGTGTTGCCGACCGCGATCTCGGCGAACGGAATCTTGCCGCGCATGCCGAGCTCGTTCCACTGCTTCAGGAACGTGGTGAGGTCGCTGGCGGCGATGCCGCCGATCACCACGTCGGGCTTGGCGGCCCGGATCTTGAGAATGTACGAGGAGAAATCGGGGGTGCCGACCGGCGCCTCGTCGGCGCCGACGATGGTGCCGCCGTTGGCCTTGTTGTAGTCGGTGAACTCCTTCTTGATGTCCTGGCCGAAGGCATAGGCGGCGGTCAGCGTGTACCACTTCTTGCCGATCGAGGCGCAGTAGGGCGCGAGCACGCGGGTGTGCACGTCGACCGGCGGCTGCAGGCGGAAGGTGTACTTGTTGCATGAGGCGCCGGTCAGCGCGCCGGTCGCCGCGTTGGCGGCCACGTAGGGGATCTTGGCCTTCTTGGCGACCGCCGAGATGGCGAGCGCGAACGACGACAGCGCGCCGCCGACGATGCCGACCACCTTGTGCTCGCCGACCAGGCGCTCGGCGTTCTGCTGCGCGCCTTGCGGGTTCGGCTCGTCGAGCCAGACGATCTCCGCCGGCCGGCCGAGCAGCGTGTTGTTGCGCTGCTCGAGCGCCAGCAGGCCGCCCTGGGCCAGGTATTCGGCCTGGTCGACGATCGAGCCGGTCTTGGCCCAGATCATGCCGATCTTGATCGGCTCGGCGGCGGCGGCATTGCCGATGAACGGCATCTTGAGCTGGGAAGCGGCTGCCGCCGCGCCGGCGCCGATGATGACGCCGCGGCGGCCGATGCCGCCATGCCTGTTGCCGGAGTTCGCTTTCCCACTCATCGTTCTCTCCCCGTTGAGCGCCATTTGCGGCGGCTGTTGTCGACTGGCCCAGACAGCACGCTGGACTGCACGAGCCGCTCCGATATCATGCTCTGGAATTGGGTTCCAATGAATTTTGCCAAAACTGGAATTGGATTCCGTTATATCGGATATGCTGTTCCGGTTGGATCCCGGCAGCGGGCGAGGTGGGAGTATGGACAGGGTAGCGATTGCGGTGGTCGGTGCCGGGGCGATCGGCCGGGCCCACGCCGAGCTGATAGCGCGGACGCCGGGTTGCCTGCTTGCCGGCATCGCCGATCCGGCAACGCCGGCGGCCGACCTCGCCGCGCGGCTGGCGGCGCCGTACTTCGCCGATCACCGCGCGATGCTCGATGCGGTCGAGATCGATGCCGCGATCGTCGCCACGCCAAACGCGACGCACCTGCCGGTGGCGCTCGATTTCATCGAGCGCGGCGTGCCGGTGATCGTCGAGAAGCCGATCGCCCACACCGTCGAGGATGCGCGCGCGTTGACCCGGGCGGCGCAGGCAGCTGGCGTTCCGGTGCTGGTCGGCCATCACCGGCGGCACAATCCGATCATCGGGATGGCTCGGCGGATGATCGGCGAGGGCCGGCTGGGCAGGCTGACGTCGGCGAACATTCTTTACACATTCCAGAAGCCGCCCGAGTACTTCGACCTCGACTGGCGGCGCAAGCCCGGCGGCGGGCCGATCCTGATCAACCTGATCCACGAGATCGATCTGGTCCGCTACGTGTGCGGTGAGATCGCGGCGGTACAGGCGGTGACGTCGAACGCCGTGCGCGGCTTCGAGGTCGAGGATACGGCGGCGGTCATCCTGCGTCTCGTCAACGGCGCGCTCGTTACGCTTGCCCTGTCCGACACCGCGGCCGCGCCATGGAGCTGGGACCTGGTCGCGCGCGAGAGCGCCAACTACCCGCCGCAGCCGGTGCCTCTCAACACGCACTTCATTTCCGGCACGGACGGCTCGCTCACGTTGCCGCAACTCGAGTTCTGGCGCTACAAGTCGCAAAAGGGCTGGTTCCATCCCATCTCGCGCGAAATGGTGCAGATCGAGCACGCGGATCCTTATCGTCGGCAGCTCGAGCATCTGTGTCGCGTTGCCCGGGGCGAGGAAGCGCCGCTGATCAGCGCGGCCGACGGTACGCGGACGCTGGCCGCCACGTTGGCGGTGCTGGCCGCGGCGAAGTCGGGCCACACCATAGAGCTTACGGACGATTGATCGCACATGCGCAAATCCATTCCCAACGACGCGGCAGCTGAAGCCGATGCCAGCCCGAGCGGCCTGCTCGAACGCACGCTCGGCGTGCTCGAGCTGTTGTCGAAGAACGCCCGCGGGCTGCAGCTCTACGAGATCGCCGATGGCCTGCACATTCCGCGCAGCGCCACCCACCGCGTGCTCAGCAGTCTCGTCGAGCACGGCTACGTGCGGCAGGAGCGGCATCAGGGCGCATACGTGCTGACCGCGAAGATCGCCTCGCTGGCGTTCACGTTCCTCGCCGGCAGCGGCATCACCGACCTCGCGCAGCCGATCCTCGACCGGCTGGCCAACGATTGCGGCGAGCTCGTTCGCCTCGCCATGGTCGACGGCCGCAAGCTGATCTGGGTGGCGAAGTCGCAAGGCGCGCAGTTCGGCCTGCGCTACGACCCCGACATGGGCCAGGAGGCGCGGTTGTCCTGCTCCGCCAGCGGCATCGCGTGGCTGTCGTGCCTGCCCGAGGACGAAGCGCTGGCGCTGGTCGAGAAGCAGGGTCTCGGCTCGCGCGCGGAATACGGTCCGAAGGCGCCGCAGACGCCGCAGGCACTGCTCAAGTATACGCGGCTCGCCCGCAAGCGCGGCTTCTCGCTGGTGGTGCAGACCTACTCGCCGTGGATGAACACGATCGCGGCACCGATCCGCAGCCCGAGCACGGGCGAGGTCACCGGCACCGTCAATATCGCCGGACCGCACATCCGCCTGACCGAGGCGCGCATGCTGGAGCTGGCGCCGCTGCTGCTCGACGCGGCGCGCGAGCTGTCGCTGGCGACGGTCGCCTCGCCCTCCTTCGCCGGCCGGCGCAGCGACGCATCCTCGAACTTCTTCATCCCGCGCGAGTCATGATCGCGGCTCGATTGCGGCACGCAATGTTCATGCTATCGTCGCCGCGGGCAGTCACGAGGCAACGAGCATCATGACGAGGATCGCGCATCGCAATCTGGGCACGCAGGGTCTTTCGGTCTCGACGATCGGACTCGGCTGCATGTCGCTGTCGGGCATCTACGGCGCCGCCAACGATGCCGAGTCGGAGACGCTGATCCGGCAGGCGGTCGACCGTGGCGTCGACCACCTCGACAGCTCCGACATGTACGGCTGGGGCCATAACGAGCAGGTGGTCGGGCACGCGATCAGGGGCTGTCGCGACCGCGTGGTGCTGGCGACCAAGTTCGGCCAGGTCAAGAGTGATGGTCCGGTCAACGGCGTCAACGGCCGGCCGGAGTATGTTGCCCAGGCGTGCGAGGCGAGCCTGAAACGGCTCGGCGTCGACGTCATCGACCTCTACTACCAGCATCGCGTCGATCCTTCGGTCGCCGATCGAGGAGACGGTCGGCGCGATGAAGCGCCTCGTCGAGCAGGGCAAGGTTCGCTACCTGGGGCTTTCGGAAGCGGCGCCGGCGACCATCCGCCGCGCCCACAAGGTGCATCCGATCTCGGCGGTGCAGACCGAATACTCGCTGCTCTACCGCACCGAGGCCGAGGACACGCTGAAGACGACGCGAGAGCTTGGCATCGGCTATGTCGCCTACGCGCCGCTCGGCCGCGGGTTCCTGACCGGCGCGCTGCAGAGCCTCGCCGATATCGACGGCCGCCGCGCCGCGCATCCGCGTTTCCAGGCCGACAACTTCGCCCACAACCGCGAGCTGGTGGCCAAGATCGAGGCCGTGGCCGCGGCCAAGGGCTGCACGCCGGCGCAACTCACCCTGGCGTGGCTGCTGGCGCAGGGCGACGACATCGTCGCCATCCCGGGCACGCGCTATCGCAAGCGGCTCGACGAGAATCTCGGGGCGCTCGATGTCAAGCTGTCGCCCGCCGAGGTCGCCCAGATCGCCGCTGCCGTCCCGGCCGGATCGGCGGCCGGGGCGCGTTACCCAGCGGCTGGAATGAAGGCGGTTTACCTTTGATTCTACTTGGATCTTCGCTGTGAACGCGCGTCACCAGCCGCATGTGAAAGTTTTTTGAAACAAATCGGCCGGTCGCTCGTTGTCATTATATGCCGGCATCGGGACGCGCCACCCGGCGGCCCGATCGCCGTGCTGTCAGCATCGGCGTGGGAGAAGGCAGTGCTAAGAGCCTGGCTCGCACGAATCCTGGCGCCCGGCTACCGGGCGACCTCGAATCAGTCAGAGTCCACTCGATTGCAGCGGCAAGCGTGTCGCACCGGATGGCATGAGCAACTCTCGGCCCGCATGGCAGATCCAGCCAAAAACCAATGGCAGGTCAGTCGTGTTGTCCGCCGGGCTTGATTACCGGATCTTTACACAATAGATGCGGGCGTCTTGGTCGAAAGTACAACTGGATCACCGCATCGGGATCAGTCAGAATTTGCACATGAACCAAACCAGTCGCACCAAGCCGGCGTCACACCGTGACGATGGCCAGCATGAGGTGGCGGGTATTGTCGGTCTCGTAGTGGCAACGAGCCTGCTGACGGTAGCGTTCCTTGCCGTCTGCTTCGCCGGTGGTTATTCCGCCAGCCTGAAGGCGCCGGGGCTGCTGGCGAAGTCGCCAGCGATCGAGGCCCCGCCCGCCAAGCAGCGCGCAAATCAGACCGCCTCGGTGCGTTGACCGAGGTCGACCTTCACGCCGCCACCCCTGTCCGCGCCGCCAGCGCCTCCTTGGCAAGCTGCGCCGCCGCCACGTAGTCCGGCTTGCCCGAGCCGAGCACGGGCACGCCGCCGACCACCATGATCTCGGACGGCACGGCAAGCTCGCTCGCGCCCTTCGACTTGGCGTGCCGCAGGAACTGCTCGCGGCTCGCGGCGGCGTCGGGGATCATCAGGATCAGGCGCTCGCCCTTGCGGGCATCGGGCACGCTCACCACCACCGAGATCACGTTCGGCCACAGCTCGGCCGCCATCGCCTCGACTGCCGACAGCGAGATCATCTCGCCGCCGATCTTGGCGAAGCGCTTGGCGCGGCCGCGGATGGCGATGAAGCCCTGGGCGTCGATCGTCACGATGTCGCCGGTGTCGTGCCAGCCGTTCTCCGGCGGCTCGAGCACGCCGGGGTTCTCGGCGCGATAGTAGCCGAGCATGACGTTGGGGCCGCGGACATAGAGCCGGCCGCCTTCCTCGATGCCGGGGACCGGGTCGAGGCGTGCCTCCATCAGCGGCGCGAGGCGGCCGACGGTGCCGGTCTTGTTGGCGAGCGGCGTGTTGATCGCGAGCACCGGCGCCGTCTCGGTGACGCCGTAGCCCTCCAGGATGCGCACGCCGAACTTTTCCATGTAGAGATCGCGGGTCCGCGCCTTCACCGCTTCGGCGCCGGCCAGGATCAGCCGCACCGAGCGGAAGTCGTAAGGGTGGGCGACGCGGGCGTAGCCGTTGAGGAATGTATCGGTGCCGAACAGGATCGTCGCGTTGGTGCCGTACACGAGCTCCGGCACGATGCGATAATGCAGCGGCGACGGATAGAGATAGACCGGCACGCCGCGCAGCAGCGGCATCATCAGGCCAGCCGTCAAGCCGAACGAGTGGAACACCGGCAGCACGTTGAACACCTTGTCGTCGCCGGTCACCGCGACGCGTGTCAGCGACTGGATGGCGTTGGCGAGGATGTTCGAGTGCGACAGCACGACGCCCTTCGGCGTGCCTTCGGAGCCTGACGTGAACAGGATCGCGGCCGGGTCCGAGGGATTGCGCACCACCTGCGGCCGGCCCCGGCGGACGCAGCCCGCGCAGCTTGTCGGCGAAGGTGATCGTCGGGCGCACGTCCTCGAGATAGACGACCGCCACCTCGGGCGCGAGCTTGGCGACGAGGTCCTGCAGCTTCGCCTTCTCGACGAACGCGCGCGACGACAGGATCGTCGTCACCTTCGCCGCCTTGCAGGCGGCGGCGACGTTCACCGGGCCGGCGGTGAAGTTGATCATCGCCGGCACCCGGCCGATCGTCTGCAGGGCAAAGAATGTCACTGCCACGCCGGCCGAGTTCGGCAGCATCACGCCGATCGCGTCGCCGGGGGCAGCGTACCTCGCGAGCTTGCCGCCCAGCACCTGCGCGCCGGTGATGAGCTTGCCGAACTTCAGCTTGGTGCCGAGCGGGTCCTCGATGATCACCTTGCCGGTATCGCGCGTCGCCTTCGCCTCGACCAGCGCATCGAACAAGGTGCGGCGGATATTGGCGGTCTCGACCGCGGTGTCGACCATGATGTCCTGCAGCCGGGCGCCGGCGGCCTGGCGGCGTGCCCTGCCCTTCAATGCCGGGTCGATGTCGAGCTTGCGCGCCGGCAGGATCGTCACCGTCACCTTCGGGAACCACGACTTGCGGGTCTGCGAACGCTTCAGGTAGCTCAGCGTCGAGCGCTCGGCGCCGTCGATGCGGACCGGCACGACGAGCGCGTCGGACTTGTCGGCGATCATCGCCGAGCCGTCGTAGACCTTCATCAGGCCATCGGTGACGGTGATGCGGCCTTCGGGGAAGATTACCAGCTGGTGGCCGGCCTTAACCGCGTTGACGAGGTTGCGGGCGCCGAGCGGCTTGGTCGGATCGATCGGCTCGGCGTTGACGAGCTTCAGGAACGGCTTCGCCCACCAGGTCCGGGCAATTCCGGTGTCGACGGCGAACGAGGCGTGGCCCGGCAGGATCGCGTGCAGGATCGGCGCGTCGATCAGGCTGACGTGGTTGGGCGTGATCACGGCGCGGGTACCGACGGCGGGCAGGTTCTCCAGCCCCTTCACCTCGAGGCCGTAGAAGGTCTTGAAGATGAAGGCGGCGACATCGCGGGCGCCGTCGCGTCCCCACGCCCGCAGCACCAGCGCCATCACCACCAGGTTTGCGATGCCGAGGCCGGCGAACAGCCAGGCGAGGCTGACGCCCATGCCCTGCAGGGCGACCAGGACCAGGCTCGACCCCGTCATGAACGCCGCCGACAGCACGTTGCAGGCAGCGATCACGCGAGCGCGGTGGTCGATCGGCGCCCAGCTCTGGACCGCCGCGAACGACGGCACGATGAACAGGCCGCCGGCCGCCGACAGGCCGAACAGCGCGAAGCCCATGTGCAGGCCCCACGGCGAGGCGATGAACTGGCCGACGGTGGTCTTGGCGTCGGCGGACGCGGCCGGGACCGAGGCAACCGCCCAGCCGAGGTCGAGGCAGAACACGCCCATCAGCAGGGCGGCGATCGGCACCAGGGCCAGGTTCGGGCGAAGCTTGCTCGCCTGCGCCGCCATCGCCGAGCCGACGGCAATGCCGAGGGTGAAGATCAGCAGCGAGATGGTGAGCAGTTTCTCGTCGCCGCCGATATGGGTCTTGGCGAGCGCCTGCAGCAGCGACAAGGCGACCGCGCCGACGAGCCAGAACCACGACGATATGAGGCCGCCGATCCACAGCCGCCGGTCGCGCTTCAGGTCGGCGAGCAGCGTCATCGTCGAGGTCCACGGGTTGCGGTCGACGGTAAGCCCGGGCGCGCGGGCGCCGGTCGCCGGGATCAGCTGCGCCGAGCCCCAGCAGGCGATCGCCAAGGCCATGACGGCGAGCGCGATCGTCAGCGCATGACCCTGGTCGGCCGCCGCCAGGCCACCGGCGATGGTGCCGCCGAGGATCGCCGCGAACGTCGCGCCCTCGATCAGCGCGTTGCCGGCGGGCAGCTCCTTCAGCTCCAAATGATCAGGCAGGATGCCGTACTTGATCGGCCCGAACAGGGCGCCGATCACACCGAACAGGCCGAGCGCCACGAACAGCACTGGCACCATGTGCAGGTAGAAGCCGAGCGCGGCGATGCCCGCCACCGGGATCTCGGCGATCTTCAGCCGCTGTGCGAGCCAGGCCTTGTCGAAGCGGTCGGCCAGCTGCCCGCCGAGCGCCGACAGGATGAAGAACGGGGCGATCAGCACGGCGCCGGCCAGCGTCACCAGCGCCGGGCCCTGCTCGCCGCCGATCTGGAACAGGATCAGGACGCTCAGTCCGACCTTCACGAAATTGTCGTTCAGCGCCGAGAAGAACTGGCACCAGAACAGCGGGGCGAATTTCCGCGATGTCATCAGCGACTGGAACATGGGCAGGACCCTCGAGTTCGGAGCTAGGGCGAAAGCGAAATGGCAATCCAGCAGTGTAACCCCTTCACAAATAGCGGGGATAAGCCGCTATATGGTTAACGCCATCGGATCGATTGTTGCGTTTGGCGACAGAGTATTGAGCGACCTTGAACCGATGCTGACGCGCGAGCATCGCCGCTCGATCGGCCGCGATGATGGCGGCGCGCACGACAGGGCCGGAGGTTGGTGTCGATGCGGCGGGAAAGCGGTTCTCGGTTCGGCGACAAGGTCATCCCCATGCTTTGCATGAACTAGGTTCATATTGATTTACCAGTTTTGTGAACACAGTTCAAGTCCTGACGCGAATTTTCTTCCTCGCACGCGGGGCGGCCCGGCGGCCGGTCTGGTCTGCATCGGCGGCGATGCACGGCGGCGCCGCTTCAGCTAGCGTGGCGGCGACAACAATAACGGATGCGAGGCAAACGCCGTGGCGACCAAGGACGAAACGATCGGCTTCATCGGGCTCGGCGCCATGGGGCGCGGCATGGCCTCGAACTGCGTCAAGAAGGGTTTCAAGCTCGTCGTGCACGACATCAAGCCGGAGCCGGTGGCGGCGCTGGTGAAGCTTGGCGCCAAGGCGGCGAGCAGCGTGGCCGAGGTGGCGAAGGCTTGCTCGATCGTCGTCACCGTGCTGCCGACGGGCCGCGAGGTGGCTCAGATCGTGCTGGGCGCCGACGGTGTGCTCGCTCATGCCAAGGCAGGCTCGCTGGTGATGGATCTTTCGACCATCGATCCCGAGACCACCGACCGCCTGCACGCCGAAGGCAAGGCCAAGGGGATCGCCACCGTCGATGCGCCGATCGGCCGCCTCGCCTGGCACGCCGATCGCGGCGAGAGCCTGTTCATGGTCGGCGCCGAGCCGGCCGCCTTCGAGCGGGTGAAGCCGCTGCTCGAAGCCATGGGCACGACGATCCACCACTGTGGCGCCGGCGGCACCGGCACCCGCACCAAGCTGGTCAACAACTATCTCGCGATCATCCTGTGCCAGCTCAATGCCGAGGCGCTGGCGCTGACGCAGCGGTTCGGCCTCGATCTCGCCAAGACGCTCGAGGTGATCCACGGCACCACCGCCACCAATGGCCAGCTCAAGGTCAACTGGCCGAACAAGGTATTGGCCGGCGACACCTCGCCCGGGTTCACGATAGATCTCGCGCACAAGGACCTGTCGCTGATCATGGGTGCGGCGAATGCCTCGCGCGTGCCGCTGCCGGTGGCCGCCGCTGCCCGCGAGATGTTCTCGGCCGCACGCGCCCGCGGCATGGGTGGCCAGGATTTCTCCGCCATGGGCGACTTCATGTGCGACCTGATCCAGGCCGAGCGGCCAAGGTTGGGGAAGGGGTGAGGGCGCCAATGTGGCCAAGAATCCCCACGCTGGCTGGCGGGCCGCCGTGCTAGCGTTTGCGGGTTCGTCGATTATCCCCACGGGCCCAATCCCAGGCGAGTTTCGGCCATGGCCGCTGATACGGCTAGCACAACCGGCGCGCGTCGCCGGCTACCGAAGCTCCGGCTTGCCTGGGGGGTAGCCGGGCTGCTCTGTATTGCGGCGTTGCTGACCCTGCCGAGCTTCGCGCCGTGGCTGTCGCGCGTCGACTACTGGACCGCCGACTGGCGTACCGCGTACCTCTCGCACAGCCTGGCGTCGCAACATCCCCGGATCGCCATCGTTTCGATCAACGACAACACGCTGAAGGACTATGCCTCCTCGCCAATCGATCGGGGCCTGCTGGCGAGGATCGTCAAGGCGATCGACGCCGCCGGCGCGCGGGCGATCGGCATCGACGTGTTCTACCTGAAGAAGACCGATGCCGATAAGGACGCGGCGCTGGTGGCCGCAGTTCGCGGCGCACAGGCACCGGTCGTGCTCGGCGCCGTCGACGAGCGCGGCGTGCTCGAGGCGTTTCAACGCGCCTTCCAGGCGGCATTCCTCAAGCAGATGGGCCGCCCGGTCGGCTATCTCAACGTTCGGCACGAGCGCGACGACGTGGTGCGCTATACCGCCAGCCCGGCACCGGACACTAGCTTCCCCGGGAGCTTCGCGCGATTGCTGGTAGAGGCCGCCGGCGCGGCCCCACCCGACGACGCCGGCAAGCCGATCGCATGGCTGCTGAAGCCGATAGACGGAGCGGACACGTTTCTCAAGATCCCGGCACAGGACCTCCTTGGCGAGGGCGGCGCCGATGCGTCCGCGGCGGCGGCGCGACTGAAGGATCGGATCGTCCTGCTCGGCGGCGATTTCCCGCTGCGTGACCGTCACCGCGTGCCGTTGACGGTGCGTGACGGCGAGCCGATGCCGGGCGTCGCGATCCATGCCCAGATCATCGCCGGCCTGCTCGAGCCGGCACGATCGATCTCCGAGCTCAAGCCTGCCGCTGCCCAGGTCCTGCTGGCTCTCGTCGCCGCGGTCGGCTTCCTGCTCGGCTGGCTGATGTGGCGGAGCACGGCGATCAATTTCCTCGGCTGGAGCTTCGCCAGCGCCGTGCTGGTGGGGATCGACGCGTTCTGTTTCGTCGAGTTGCGGCTGCTGCTGCCGTTCACGTTGGTGCTGGTGGCATGGGTCGCTGGCCTGACGGCGGGCAGGTCGCTACACTTCGTCGTCGCGCGTTAGGAGTTCGACTGCATGATCGGCGCCAGGCTACTGATCTCGTTTGCGATGACCGGCCTGCTTGCCGGTACCGCGCCAATCGCTGCGCTTGCGCAGGTGACCGGCAAGGAGACCGTGCCGGGCGGTGTCGAGCTCAGGCCACCGATGCCCGCCGCGCCGCAGTCAATGCCGATGCCGGTGCCGAGTGCACCCGCCATCACTCCGGCCAAGCCGCTGGCGCCTGCAATCGCGCCACCGGCGGCTGGCCCGGCAGGAGCCCCATCGGCCGCACCCGTCGCGCCACCGGTGGACAAGGCAGCGCCGGTCGAACAGGGGGGCAAGAAGAAGAAGTCGTCCAAGCGCTACTACTACGGGACCCAGCCGGACGGGGCGGCAAGGCCCAGCGAGTCGTCGCGAAAAACGATACCGCCAGCTATCGGCGGCAGCGGCGACGAGCGCCGCCCTGGCGGCGTCGAGCGCGCGCCGGCACAGCCGCAGTAAGGGTCGGCTCAGTCGGACTTCGATTTCTTCGGCTTGGCGGCTGCCTTTGCCGGCGCTTCGCCGTGATCATGCCCGCATTCCCCGCCGCATTCGCCACTGCCGCACCCGCCGTCACCGCGGCAGCCTTCGCCGTGCTCATGGTCGTGGCTGTGATCGTGACCGCAGCCGGGGCCGTGGCGGTGCTCGGGATCGACCAGCACGGAGGCGAGCTTGCGCTCGATCGCGATCGACACCTCGCGCGGCGCTTCCGCGTCCTCGATGGCGAGGCCCATGATCTCGGCCGACAGGCGGATGTCGTCGACCTGGCCGAGGTAGTGCCGGCGCAAACGGCCCTGGCGGTCGAACAGCAGCAGGGTCGGCGTGCCGCGCATTTCATAGGCGTCCATGGTCAGCGGCAGCCCGTGTGCGCCATCGCCCTTCTTGTCGACCGCGATCGGGAAGCCCCAGCGGTATTCGTGGTTGAATGCCTTCAGCGCCTCGATCGACATCACCTGGTGGTGCTCGAACACCGTGTGCAGGCCGATCACCGCCACCTCGTCCTCGTCGAAGCGCTCGGCGAGCTTGCGCGCCTGCGGCAAGGCGTGGCTGACGCAGCCAGGGCACAGCATCTGGAAGGCAAGAACGACGACCACCCGCCCCTTGAGCTTGGCGAGCGAGAGCGCCTTGCCGGTGTTGAGCCACGCCTCGACCTGCAACTCTGGCGGCTTCTCGGGGTTGAACATGCTGTGGCTCCCTGGCGCGGCTTGAGGGCTAGAGCCATAGCCCGCCGAGGCCTCGGGATTCAACTGTCCGGCACTACGTGCGGCGGCAGGAGAGGAGACCGCACACGTGAGAATTCAACACGGCCCTTGACGCGACCAACATCAAGCGCGATCCCTGCGGCCGAAACCTGAAATGCCTCGGGAGTCTCAGACCATGTCGTCCGACCAGACCCGTTCGCCCGCCGCCGACCGCGCCCGATTGATCGAGGTGATCAAGGCGCGCTCGTATCTGAGCGGCGTCGAGATCAGGCTAGCTTCCGGCCGCATGTCGAACTTCTATTTCAATCTCAAGCCGACGATGCTCAATCCGGAAGGTGCGCATCTGATCGGCCACCTGGTGGTCGATGCGATGGAAGGGCTCGAGCTCGACGCCATTGGCGGGCTCGAGGTCGGCGCCATCCCGATGGCTGCCGCCGCAGCGGCGATCAGCTTCTCGCGCGGCCGTCCGCTGCCGGCGTTCTTCGTGCGCAAGGCGGTCAAGGAGCACGGCACCAGGAGCCTGGTCGAGGGGCTGATCAGGGGCCAGACCCTGGCCGGCAAGCGGGTGGTGATCATCGAGGACACCACCACGACCGGCGGCTCGCCGCTCAAGGCCTGCAAGGCGGTGGAGGCGGAGGGCGCCAAGGTTGTCCGCATCGTCACCATCGTCGATCGCGAGGAGGGGGCGGCCGAGATCATCCGCGAGGCCGGCTATGTCTACGCGCCGATCCTGTCTCTTCGCGACTTTCTTTGACACTTCGTCGCCGTTCCCGTTCAGCAGGGATTCATCGTTGCTGCGCCAATGGACTGTGACGACCAGTTGTCATACATGACGCGGTGTCACGCCAAGAACTTTACGCGAACGTCAACCAACCCGGAGACCAATATGATCACATTCCGCCGCACCGTACTGGCGCTGACCCTGGCCATGCCGCTTGCCATGGCAGGCGCGCCCGCGTTCGCCCAGGACAAGGACCTTGTCGATACGGCTACCGCCAACAAGGATCTTGCCACCCTGGTTTCGGCCATCAAGGCCGCCGGGCTCGCCGAGACGCTGAAGGGAAAGGGCCCGTACACGGTGCTCGCGCCGACCGACGAGGCGTTCAAGAAGCTTCCGGCGGGCACGCTCGAGTACCTGTTGAAGCCGGAGAACAAGGCGGCTCTGGAGTCGCTGGTCAAGTTCCACGTATTGCCCGGCAGCTATGATGCCGCGCGCATCACCAAGCCGACCGTGAAGCAGTTCGGCATCAAGTCGGCCGAGGGCCAGAACGTCGAGGTCGATCTGCGCAAGGGCGTGATGATCTCGGGCGCGACCCTCGGCAAGAGCGACATCAAGGCTTCGAACGGCATCATCCATAGCGTCGACACGGTCATGGTGCCGCGCCGGGTGAAGCTCGCGCTGGCGCTGAAGATGGCAAAGGAGAAGACGGCGGCTGCCACGGCCAAGGCCAAGGAGATGGCGGCAAAGGCCGCCGAGGCGACCAAGGCCGCTGCCACCAAGGCCGGCGAAGTCGCCAAGGACGCTGCTGCAAAGGCGACGGAAGCAGCGAAAGCGGCGGCGACGAAGGCCAAGGAAGCCGTCAGCCCGACGCCGCCGGCGACCGCTCCGGCGACCCCGGCGCCGAAGAAGCCCTGAGGCGCGGCGACAGCTCGAATCGAATTGGGCGGCTGGGGTTGGTCCCCGCCGCCCTTTTTCATTGCTGCCGTTTTGGCCGGTGCCAGTGAGCCGGCGATTACTCCGCTGCCTGCCGCATGGCTGGCGCGGCGGCCCTCACATCGGCGTCGACGTGGCTCTCGAACTTGGCGAAGTTCTTGTTGAACATGTCGACCAGCGCCTTCGCCTGCGCGTCGTAGGCGGCGCCATTTGCCCAGGTGTCGCGCGGGTTCAGGATCTTCGGATCGACGCCAGCCAGCGACAGCGGCACCTGGAAGCCGAACATCGGATCGGTGCGCATCGGCTGCGTCTTGAGCGTGCCGGAGAGCGCCGCGTCGAGCAGCGCCCGCGTCGCCTTGATCGGCATGCGGCTGCCGATGCCGTACTTGCCGCCGGTCCAGCCGGTATTGACCAGCCAGCAGTCGACGTTGTGGTCGGCGATGAGCTTGCGCAGCATGTTGCCGTAGACGCTCGGATGACGCGGCATGAACGGCGCGCCGAAGCAGGTCGAGAACGTCGCCTGCGGCTCGGCGCCCATGCCCTTCTCGGTGCCGGCGACCTTGGCGGTGTAGCCGGAGAGGAAATGATACATCGCCTGGCTGGGAGTCAGGCGGGCGATCGGCGGCATCACACCGAAGGCGTCGGCGGTCAGCATGACGATGTTCTTGGGATGGCCGGCGACGCCGCTCTCCGACGCGTTGGAGATGAAATCGAGCGGGTAGCAGGAGCGGGTGTTCTCGGTCAGGCGGCCGTCGTCGAAATCGGGCTCGGCGGTGCCGGGCTTCAGGATCACGTTCTCGAGCACGGCGCCGAACCGGTTCGAGGCGGCCCAGATCTCAGGCTCGGACTCGCGGGAGAGGCGGATGGTCTTGGCGTAGCAGCCGCCCTCGAAGTTGAAGATGCCGCGCTCCGACCAGCCGTGCTCGTCATCGCCCAGCAGGGTGCGTTTGGGATCGGCCGAAAGCGTCGTCTTGCCGGTGCCGGAGAGGCCGAAGAACACCGCCGAGTCATCGGCCTTGCCGACGTTCGCCGAGCAGTGCATCGGCATGATGCCGTGCGCCGGCAGCTCGAAGTTGAGGAACGAGAAGACCGATTTCTTGGTCTCGCCGGCATAGCTCGAACCGGCGATCAGCACGATTTTGCGGGTGAGGTCGCAGGCGATGATGGTCTCGGTGCGGGCGCCGTGGCGGGCCGGATCGGCCTTGAAGGTCGGCAGGTTGACGACCGTGAACTCGGGCACGAAGCCAGCGAGCGCTGCTGCCGTCGGCCGGCGCAGCATGTTGCGGATGAAGCCGGCGTGCCAGGCGAACTCGCAGAACACCCGGGTATTGAGCTTGGCGGCGGGATCGGCGCCGGCGAACAGATCCTGGACGAATAGCTCCTTGCCGCGGGCGTGGGCCTTGAAATCGGCCAGCAGCGTATCGAACTGCTGCGGCGTCATCGCCTTGTTATTGTCCCACCATACCGTGCTTTCGGTCTTCGCGTCCCGGACCGTGAACTTGTCGTTCGGCGAGCGTCCGGTGTGGGCACCGGTCTCGACCACCAAGGCGCCGTTCGAGGCGAACCGGCCCTCGTCGCGCTTGACGGCAAACTCGATCAGTTCGACCAGCGAGTTGTTGTGGTGGAGTTTGCCGGCGGCGCTGAGTGGGAACGTCTCGTTGGTCATGAGTGGTCCTTGACAATCGACGATTTGCGGTCCGATGGCATCAAATGCGGCATCCCGGGAAGGCAGCGAGCGTTATGCAAGCGCGCGGCCGACATCAAGAGGTAATGCCAACCTTGCAATTGCCATCGGCGGCAACAGAGGCCGAAAAACAACCAAAACCGTCATTATGTATACGTTGCTGCTGCAATTGCGACTTTTGTCCGCAGATTTTGCACGTGCTTATCCACTGATCAGGTCACTTCGAGCGAGCTCGACGATGCGGCCGAAGCCGCCGATGTAGTGCGCTCGCTCGACTTGCAGCACGTAGAACGCGAAATCGCCGAAATCGGCGTAGCCGGCGGCTTGCGGATGCCGTGCCAGATACGTTTGCCTCGCCGCCGCCTCATCGATGCGCGCCACGGTGCCGTACAGCGTGACCCGTGACAGCGCCAGCGGATCGGCCGCGGCAAAGCTCGCCGCATAAAGCACGCTGGCGCGCGGATCTGCGGCCAGATTGCGGGTATGCAGCGCGAGCGCCGACAGCAGCGTCACCGGCGACAAATCAAGCCGCGGCGCAACCGTGATCAACGATACGTATGGACCGCCGGTAGTGCGATCAAGCGTGCCGAGCGCCGCCGTCGTCCCGGTCCTGATCAGCTCGCGCGCTTCGGCCGCCGCATCTGGTTTCGCCATCGACGACAAGTGGTATAAGCTCTCTCCTGGCTTGCCGATAATAGGATGGTGGCCTATGCATGTCCATTCAGCCGCCGTTCAGCGGTGTTCACGCAAAACAAGTGCGTGCCACATTTCGCACAAGTTGGAGCCATAGAGCGCGGCAGGTTGAAGGCCGCCCGGGGGCAAAGGGTTATGAAGGAAAAGAGCACGGTTGTTCTGGTCGACGACGAGCGCAACATCCTGACGTCGCTGCGCATGGCGCTGGAAGCCGAGGGCTACAAGGTCCGCACCTACAACGATGGCGTGTCGGCCCTGGAGGCCTTGACCGAGGAGCCGGCCGATCTCGGCATCTTCGACATCAAGATGCCGCGCATGGACGGAATGGAGCTGTTGCGCCGCGTACGGCAGCAGTCCGACATGCCGGTGATCTTCCTGACGTCGAAGGACGAGGAGATCGACGAGTTGTTCGGCCTGAAGATGGGCGCCGACGACTACATCGCCAAGCCGTTCTCGCAACGGCTGGTGGTCGAGCGCGTGCGGGCCATTCTCCGCCGCTTCCAGCCCAAGGAGGGCCAAGGCCAGCAGGCCGAGGCGGCCCGCATCCTCGAGCGCGGCAAGCTGAAGCTCGACCCCGAGCGTCACACCTGCCACTGGGACAATCGGCCGGTGACGCTGACCGTTACCGAGTTCCTCATCCTGCAGGCTCTGGCGACACGTCCGGGCGTGGTCAAGACGCGCGACGCCCTGATGGATGCCGCCTATGACGACCAGGTCTATGTCGACGATCGCACCATCGATAGCCACATCAAGCGGTTGCGCAAGAAGTTCAAGCAGGCCGACGACAACTTCGACGTGATCGAGACGCTGTACGGCGTCGGCTACCGCTTCAAGGAAGCCTGAGGCAGCGGCGCGAAGGGCAGGTCGGCATGGCATTGGAAGGGGAACGCCAGGCTGGGCCGATGGGGCATGTCGATGCGCGGCTCGACGCGCCTGGCCGGCTGTGGTCGGTGCTTGCGCCCGCCGCTGCGGTCCTGGCGGCGATCGCAAGATGGGCCGGCGGCTCGTGGATCGCGCGTTACATCGGCGCCAGCCTGTCGCGGCGGATCTTCGTGTCGAACATCGCCGGCCTGTGCGTGCTGCTGGTCGGCATCCTCTATCTCAGCAAGCACAATGCCTGGCTGATCGAGGCCAAGCGCGACAGCCTCATCGCCCAGGGCGAGATCATCGCCGCCGGTATCGCCTCGAACGTCAAGATCGACACCGGCGACCGCGTGGTGCTCGATCCCGACCGGCTGCCGGAAATCGAGGGCGGCAAGATCCCGCTGCGCAACGACGGCTTCGCCTCGCTCGACCTGTCGATCCAGCCCGAGATCGTCACCCAGGTGCTGCGCCGGCTGATGCAGCGCACCAAGAACGTGCGGGCGAGAATCTACGCTCGCGATGGAACCCTGATCGTCGACAGTGCGCAGATCCTGCAACGCGGTCAGATCGCCCGCAATGAGCCGGTGCCGGCGGACAAGCCGAAGGCGCGCACGATCTGGACCCGGATCGCCGAGAAGCTCAACGGCTCGGATCTCCCGGTTTATCAGGAGATCGGCTCGGCGAGTGGCACGACCTATCCCGAGGTCCGCATGGCGCTCGGCAGCGGCATCACCACGCCGATGGTGCTGCTGACCAAGGATGGCGAGCAGATCGTGTCGATCGCCGCGCCGATCCGCCGGTTGGGCGCGGTCCAGGGCGTGCTGCTGCTGTCGACCAAGCCGGGCGAGATCGACGACATCCTGGACGCCGAGCGCATCGTGATCTTCACCATCGCGAGCCTCGCGCTGCTGGCGACGATCCTGGCGTCGATGCTGCTGACGCGGACGGTTGCCGGGCCGATGCGCCGGCTGTCGGCCGCCGCCGAGCACGTCAGCCACAACATCACGGCACGGCAGGACCTGCCGGAGTTCAAGGGCCGGACCGACGAGGTCGGCCAGATGGCGCAGGCCTTCCGCTCGATGACCGCGGCCCTCTACCGGCGCATCGAGGCCAGCGAGAAATTTGCCGCCGACGTGGCGCACGAGCTCAAGAATCCGCTGACCGCCGCGCGCTCGACCGCCGAGAGCCTGACCTACGCCAAGACCGAAGAGCAGCGTAACCAGCTCGTCACGCAGATCCAGCTCGAGATCAAGCGGCTCAACCGGCTGATCACGGATGTCTCGAACGCGTCGCGGCTCGATGCCGAGCTTGCCCGCCAGCAGACCGTGCCGGTCGACCTTGCGCTGGTGACGTCCGGCATTGTGTCGACCTTCCGGGATATCCTGAGCGAACAGGCGAAAACCATCAGCATCGACATTTCACCGGGAAGCTCGGCGCAGAGCCTCACGGTCGAAGGGCACGAAGGCCGCATCTCGCAGGTGCTGACGAACCTGATCGATAATGCGCTTTCGTTCTCGCCGGACGACGGGGCGGTGAAGGTGCGGTTGCTGCGCAACGGGACGCAGGTCGAGGTCGCCGTCGAGGACGACGGACCAGGCATCGACGAGGACAAGCTCGAGACGGTATTCACGCGCTTCTACACGTACCGGCCGACCGCCGAGAGCAGCCGCGGCAGCAATTCCGGCCTTGGCCTGTCGATCTCGCGCGAGATCGTGCGGGCGCATGCCGGTCGCATCTGGGCGGAGAACCGATACGGCGCCGGGATCCCGCGCAAGCGGATTGGAGCCCGGTTCGTGGTTCAGCTTCCGGCCAGCCCGGCGCAGTCGACGACCCTGCGAAACCTTGCGAACCGCGGTCGGAAAGGGTGACCACAACGCTACCAGCCACCCAGCATGGCACCGCGATTGCACTCGGCGACGCGGCGGCGCTGATCCGGGGGCCGTCGGGCAGCGGCAAGTCCGACCTGGCGCTGCGTTGCCTTGCCGTGCCGGTCGGCGGCCTGATCGGCGAGCCGGTGCGCCTGGTTGCCGATGATCGAGCGGTGCTGACCCGCGACGGCGGCGACATCCTGGTTTCGGCGCCGCCGGCCATAGCCGGCCGGATCGAGGTTCGCGGGCTTGGCATCGTCGAGGTGCCGTCGGTGGCGGCCGCCAGGCTCCGGCTGGTGGTCGATCTCGTGCCGCCGGACGCTCTTGAGCGGATGCCCGAGGATCACCATTGTCTGATCGAAGGCGTGCAGGTTCAGCGGCTGGCATTGGCCCCGTTCGAGGGCTCCGCCGCCTTGAAGCTGTTACTGTGCCTTCGCGGGGTGAAAGCGAGGAATCTGTGACGGACCGCCAATTGCGGTTGCCATAGTTGCACAATTTCTCTTGCGATCCGTGCCGAGCCTTGCCATCCATGCCGGATGAAATGGGGAGCCACGGTCGCCACGGTCGGCAGTTTCTCTCGATGACGCCCCACATGCGGCAGCGATCGGGCAGTAGCAAGGAACATCCATAAGCCGATGATCGGACTTGTCATCGTCACACACGGTGGACTGGCAAACGAGTTTCGCGCCGCGCTCGAGCACGTCGTCGGCCCGCAGAAGCTGCTGGAAACCGTTTCGATCGGCCCGGAGGACGACATGGAGCTCCGCCGCCGCGATATTCTCGCCGCGGTGCAGCGGGCCGAGGGCGGATCGGGCGTGGTATTGCTGACCGACATGTTCGGCGGCACCCCATCCAACCTGTCGATCTCGATCATGGACGAGGCCAACGTCGAGGTGATCGCAGGGGTCAACCTGCCGATGCTGATCAAGCTTGCAACCGTTCGCGGCGAGACCGACCTTCCCAAGGCGGTTGATCTCGCGAAGGAAGCCGGGCGAAAGTACATCAGTGTGGCGAGCCAGGTGCTGGCCGGTGAGTCCTGAGCAGAAGCGCTTCCGGAGGCTCGTTCCGGCCAGTATCGTAGCGGGGAGTTGCGTGATGGCGGATCGGCAGGGCCCGGAGGCGACGGTCACCATCCGCAACCGCAAGGGGCTGCATGCGCGCGCCTCGGCGAAGTTCGTCAAATGCGCGGAAGATTTCGATGCCACGGTTTGGGTCGTCCGCGACGGCCACGCCGTCGGCGGCACCTCGATCATGGGATTGATGATGCTGGCCGCCGGGCCCGGCTCGCAGATCCTGATCAGGGCCGAGGGGGTGGAGGCCGACGCAGCGCTGGCTTCTCTGGTCGCGCTCGTCAAGGACGGCTTCGGCGAGGAATGCGTCGACGAGACGTAACTCAAAAAAAAGGGCGTCCCGGAGGGCGCCCATTGATGCAGGAGCAGCAGGTTGGATTGGGCCTCGAGCCCGGCCTGCGCGTCTCAGTGTGAGAGGCGCAGCGCCGAGATCTTGAGGGCGATGTCGCGGAAGGCTGCCTTGAGCGCGTCGCCGTTGGTTGCATTGTAGTAGTAGGTCGAGTCGGTGGCGCAGTGCTGCAGCATCGTCAGCGCATTGCTGTTGTCGATCTGGAACCCGATCGTATAGACCTTGATGCCCTTGGCCTTCATGTTCGTGCACAAGGTCTCGGCATTGTTCCTGATCGTCGCCGCCGGCGTCGAGTTGTCGCCATACTGCACGGCACGGGAGGAATTGTAGGCACCGTCGGTCATGAGCACCGCGATCTTCTGGAGTTTCGGTTGGCCGCTCACTCCGAGTTCGCTGAGCTGGCTGTAGGAGGCTGGCGTGGCACTCGTCGGCCAGATGCTGCTCCATTCCGGCGAGATCAGGTACCAGGCCCAGGCCGTGCCCAACGCGCCCGCCGTCGAATTCTCGGCGACGAAGCCGTCGATCGCGTTCTTCAGCGCCGTCTTGTCGCTCGTGAGCGGCATGATCGGCGTGCGTTCCAGGCAAGCGGTCGTGGTCGTGTCGTTCACCGAGTCGAAGTCGGACCCATTCTGCGCGCCGGCCGCCAGCAGCGTCGAACGGTTGGAGTAGGCCGATGCGCGAGCATCATTGAACGTCGTGATCCAGGCGTCGGGGCCGGGCTTCGCGTCGGTGAACTCTTCGGTGCCGAGGCGCTCGGTGACGCAGAGCGACTTCGCGATGTTGTCGATAACGAGGTACTGCGACTTGTTCTTGCAGCTGTTCTTCAGCGTGCCGTTGTTGTTGTAGCAGGTGGTCGGGTAGACGTAGTGCGAGGCAGGAACCGGGTTCTGGTTGGTAACTGCCTGGAAATAGCTGCCAGCGTTCACCACCTCTGAGAAAGGCGCCAGCGCCACCCGCGACGTGTATTGGCTCTGATCGCTCCAGATGACGATGTCGATCAGGTCCTTGGCGGCCGCCTTCAGGTCGATGATCTTCTGCCCCGACATCGAGCCGGTGGTATCGAGCATCATGCTGATCTCGATGCTCGAGCCGGAGTTGCCGCCCTGGGCGATCGTCGATTTTGCCTGGGTGACGTCGCCGAGTTGCAGCACCGGCAGCTTCTCGATGCCGATCAGGCTCAGGAACGGCGTGTTGACGTAGGTCGAGCCCTTGGCCGCGAACTCGGTCGCGGAGTTTGCCGCAGTGAAGTGCACCGTGTCGTCGACGGTGATGTTCGATTTCATCTGCGTGTAATACGAGTTGGCCGCCGCCAACGACAGCGTCTCGTTGCCGCTCGAGACCTGCGCGGTGCGGCCGGCTGCAAGCAGCGCCGAGTCGATCGCAGCCTGGGTCTGACTGCGGGCGTTGAGCCAGCGGCCATAATCCACCGCGCCGCCGACCAGGGTCACGATGGTGATCGTCATCAGCCCGAAAATGATCGCGATGTTGCCGCGCTCGTCCCTCGCGAAACGAGACAGCAATGTTTTCGGCCGGCCTATCCCCGTTTGAGCGGAGCAAGGCACGCGCGTGTTCTCTGTTGTACATGTCATAGACACGATACACCTCCTGCGACTTCTTCTTATTGCATCGCAAGTATTTGCTCAAATGTATTGACAGGCACTTAAAGAAACGACGCGAGTAAAACTTTTTCGTATTCGACTTATTCTAATTTTATTCAAGTTTAAATCAAATTTTCTACTTCTGTTTAACCACTCATCAACGATTTTGACTTGGTTTGATGCGGAATCCAGGCAAGCGCGTTGCCCACGGCCGGCACCACGTCGCGCCGGCACGGTGGACATAAAGACATGCTTATATCTTGTTGCGTCTTCTCCGGCGGACGGCTATAGAGCCTCGCCGAGCGAGGCGGTCGCCATCTTGTTCGTTCCGCCGCATCTGATCGAAAGGATTGATTCATGGCCAAGGCAAACGATTACGTCGTGAAGGACATCAGCCTCGCCGACTGGGGCCGCAAGGAGCTCAATATCGCCGAGATCGAAATGCCGGGCCTGATGTCGACTCGCGCCGAGTACGGCCCGAAGCAGCCGCTGAAGGGCGCCCGCATCGCCGGCTCGCTGCACATGACGATCCAGACCGCGGTGCTCATCGAAACCCTGGTGGCGCTCGGCGCCGACGTCCGCTGGGCGTCCTGCAACATCTATTCGACCCAGGACCATGCCGCTGCCGCGATCGCCGCGCGCGGCATTCCGGTGTTCGCGGTCAAGGGCGAGACGCTGAAGGACTATTGGGAATACACCCGCCGCATTCTCGAGTGGGACGACGGCGGCACGCCGAACATGATCCTCGACGACGGTGGCGATGCAACCATGCTGGTCCATCATGGCCTGCGCGCCGAGAAGGGCGACGTCGCCTTCCTCGACCGTGCGACCAACGAGGAGGAGGAGATCTTCTTCGCCCTCATCAAGCGCACGCTGAAGGAAAAGCCCGGCTGGTTCGCGGAACTCGCCAAGAATATCCGCGGCGTATCGGAGGAGACGACGACCGGCGTGCATCGCCTCTACCAGATGGAGAAGGAGGGCAAGCTCCTGTTCCCGGCGATCAACGTCAACGATTCGGTCACCAAGTCGAAGTTCGACAACCTGTATGGCTGCCGCGAGAGCCTGGTCGATGCCATCCGCCGCGGCACCGACGTGATGCTCGCCGGCAAGGTAGCGTTCGTCGCCGGCTATGGCGATGTCGGCAAGGGCTCGGCGGCGTCATTGCGCCAGGGCGGCTGCCGCGTTCTCGTCTCCGAGGTCGATCCGATCTGCGCCCTGCAGGCGGCGATGGAGGGCTACGAGGTGGTGACGATGGAGGATGCGGCGCCGCGGGCGGACATCTTCGTCACCGCGACCGGCAATGTCGACGTCATTACCGTCGACCACATGCGCAAGATGAAGGACCGGGCGATCGTCTGCAACATCGGCCACTTCGACAGCGAGATCCAGATCGCGGCGCTCAAGAACTACAAGTGGCACAATGTGAAGCCGCAGGTCGACGAGGTCGAGTTCCCCGACGGCAAGCGCATCCTGCTGCTGTCGGAAGGGCGCCTCGTCAACCTCGGCAATGCCATGGGCCATCCCTCGTTCGTGATGTCGGCATCGTTCACCAACCAGACCCTGGCGCAGATCGAGCTGTGGACCAAGCCCGGCCACTATCAGAAGAAGGTCTACACGTTGCCGAAGCACCTCGACGAGAAGGTCGCGATGCTGCATCTCGACAAGGTCGGCGCGCGGCTGACCAAGCTCAACAAGAAGCAGGCCGACTATATCGGCGTGCCAGCTTCCGGCCCGTTCAAGCCCGACACCTATCGCTATTGATCAGGTGACATTCCGGTAGTGACGCGACCCGCCGGGGATAATCCGGCGGGTTGCTTCGTTTTGCCGCCCGCGTGCCTCGCAAGCTCTGGCAGATCGCCGCGAAGCTTCGCATAATCCATGCGATTCGCTGTCACGGCCGGATGCTTCGGCGGCGACAGCTCCCGACACCCGATCCGTTGCCGTTGCGTTCCTGGCGGATTCGGGCGCCATCGCATTCGCACTCACGGAACGCAATGCAGGTCTCTGCACAACCCGACCAGATCGATGGCTTGCGGCGGGATCTGATTCTGATCCTGGTGGCGAGCCTTGCGATCGTGGTGGTGCTGACGATCGTGCTGGTCGACAACGTCGGCCTCGGCCAGAGCAGCCTTTCGGCGCTCAACGTGATGCTCGCGACGTTCGTGCTGGGCGCGTGCGGCTCGGCGATCGCCTATGGCGCCTACCGTCTGACTGCCGCCAGGCGCAGCCTCGCCAGCGCGCGTGCCGAGGCGACGGCGCTCAGGCGGTCGCTGCTGATCAGCGAGGCGGTGATCAACGCCGAGCCGCAGATCATGATCTACTGGGAGCAGGGTCGCGGGCTGCAGATCCTGACGTCGACGCTGACCTCGGTGCCGGGGTTGCCGCTGAACCAGGCGGAGCTGTTGCATTTCGGCGCCTGGCTCGAGCCGTCCGCCGCCGACGACCTCAAGGCCGGCCTCGACAACCTGTTCGGCAACGGCCAGCCGTTCAATCTGCTGCTGCGGACCATCCAGGGCGGGCATATCGAGGCGGACGGCCGCGCCGCCGGCACCCGCGCGGTGGTGCGGCTGCGGGACCTCGTCGGGCAGAAGCGCGACCTGATGAAGATCCTCGACCGTCAGCGGCAGCTGTCGCGCGACATCGGCTTCAGCCGCGCCCTGCTCGACGCATTGCCGATCCCGGTTTGGCTGCGCGGCCAGGACGGCCGCATCGAGTGGTCGAACGCCGCCTATGTAAAGGCGGTCGAGGCGGAAAGCGGTGCCCAGGTCGTCGAACGTCAGCTCGAGCTGCTCGAATCGCGGCAGCGCACCGAGCTCGAGGCGTCGCTCCAGCGCGGCGGCGGGGCGGCGTCGACGCCGGTGGCGAAGCGGCTGCAACTCATCATCGGCGGCGAGCGCCGGCCGCACGACGTGGTGGTGACGACGATCGGCGGGCAGGTCGCCACCGCCGCCTTCGATGTCGCCTCGCTGTCGCGCGCCGAGACCGAGCTTGCCCGCCTGACCGCGGCAACCGACCGCACCCTGGACCGAGTGGCGACCGGTGTCGCGATATTCAATCGCGATCAGAAGTTGAACTTTTTCAACGACGCCTATGTCCGGCTCTGCAAGCTCGACGCCGCCTGGCTCGACGCCGGCCCGAGCAACGGCGAGATCCTCGATCGGCTGCGCGAGCAGTCGAGCCTGCCGGCGGTGGTCGACTATCGCAACTGGAAGAAGACGCTGCTCGACATCTACAAGACCGGCGTCGAGATCGAGGACTGGTGGCACCTGCCGGACGGGCGCATGTTCCACATCGTCGTCGAGCAGCGCTCCGACGGCGGCGTGACCTACCTGCTCGACGACGCCACCGAGCGGTTCGCGCTCGAAAGCCGCTACAACGCCCTGATCGACGTGCAGCGCGAGACCCTCGATAGCCTGAAGGAGGGGGTGGCGGTGTTCGGCACCGACGGCCGGCTGAAGCTGTCGAACTCATCGTTCGTGCAGATCTGGAAGCTCAACCGCCGCACGCTCGAGGAAGCGCCGCACATCGACGAGATCATCCGCCACGCGCGGCAGCTCTATGACGATCCGGCGACCTGGCAGCGCATTGCCCGGGTCGCGACCGCCCTGCTCGACGAGCGCGACGCGGTCGAAGGGCAGATGGTGCGCCCCGACCAGACCGTCGTCGACTATGCCGCGACGCCGCTGCCCGATGGCGCGACGCTCGTCACCTTCGCCGACGTCACCGACGCGAAGCGCTACGAGCGCGCGCTGATCGAGCGCAACGAGGCGCTGGTGGCCGCCGACCGGCTGAAGAGCCAGTTCATCAGCCACGTGTCCTACGAGCTGCGCACGCCGCTCACCAATATCATCGGTTTCGGCGAGCTGTTGGACAGCCCGCGCACCGGGCCGCTCAACGACAAGCAGCGCGAGTATCTGCACGATATCTCGGGATCGTCGAAGACGCTGCTGGCGATCATCGACGACATCCTCGACCTGGCGACGATCGATGCCGGCGGCCTCGAGCTGAAGCTCAGCCCGGTCGACGTGCGCGAGGCGATCGATGCCGCGATCCGGGGCGTGCGCGAGCGGGCGGGGCGGGCCCGGCTGACGCTCGACATCGCCGTCAGCGACGACGCCCAGACGTTCGTCGGCGACGAGAGCCGGGTGCGCCAGGTGCTCTACAACCTGCTGTCCAATGCGGTCGGCTTCTCGCGTCCCGGCGATACCATCCATGTTTCCTGCTGGCGCGAGAAGGGCATGATGGTGTTCACGGTCGAGGATCAGGGCGTGGGCATCCCGAAAGAGCAGCAGGCCCGCGTGTTCGAGCGTTTCGAGAGCCACAGCCACGGCTCCAAGCATCGCGGCGCCGGTCTCGGGCTGTCGGTGGTCAAGAGCCTGGTCGACCTGCACGGCGGCGATATGACGCTCGATTCCGAGCCCGGGCGCGGCACGCGGGTGACGGTGCGGTTCCCCGAGCTGGGAACGGTGCGCGCGACGGTGGAAGGCTTGGCCAAGCGGGCTTGACGACGACATGGGCGCCATGTTGGCTGCCGGCACAGATGAACGATCCGTTGCCCCCGACCCGCCTGCTGTTCGCCGAGCTTTCAGAGCCGGCGATCGAGCGTTTGGCGATGCTGCTGGCCTTGGCGGTGAGGCCCGGCGATACGCTGGCGCTCCACGGCGAGCTGGGCGCCGGCAAGACGACGCTGGCGCGCGCGCTGATTCGTGCCTTCGTCGGCGATGCCGGAATCGAGGTCGCGAGCCCGACATTCTCGCTGCTGCAGACCTACGAGGGCGCGCGCGGCCGGGTCGAGCACTATGATCTTTATCGCTTGAAGGACGCCGACGAGGCGCAGGAGATCGGTCTCGGCGACGCCGGCGGCGATACGCTGCGGATCATCGAATGGCCGGACCGGCTGGGCGCGCGGCTCGCCGGCGATCGCCTCGATATCCACATCGAGGATGCTTCGAGCGCGGACCGCCGCAGCGTGCGGCTCATGGCGCACGGTGAACTGGCGGCTCGCATCGGGCGCCTCGGCGCCATCGATCGCTTCATCGCCGATGCCGGGTGGGCCGATGCGCAGGCTGCCCACCTGCAGGGCGACGCATCGACGCGCCGCTACGCGCGACTCACTCGCGACGATGGCGCAACGGCCCTGCTGATGGACGCGCCGCGCCAGCCCGACGGTCCGATCGTTCGCGACGGCAAGCCCTACAGTCGCATCGCGCACCTCGCCGAGGACGTGCGGCCGTTCGTGGCGGTCGGCCGGGCGCTGAGGTCCGCCGGCTTGTCGGCGCCAGAGATCATGGCGGAGGATCTCGACGCCGGACTGCTGCTGATCGAGGATCTCGGCGACCGGGTATTCAGCAAGGAGAGCGACGGCGGACCGCACCAGGCGAAGCTGTGGACGACGGCGCTCGATATGCTGGTCGCATTCCGCATGGCCGACCTGCCGCGCTCGATGCCGGTGTCGCCGGGAGATCCCGCGGCCGGCGTCCACCAGCTGCCCGACCTCGACGCCACGATACTCGGGATCGAGGTCGCACTGCTGCCGGACTGGTACTGGCGCGAGGTCCACGGCGGTGACATGCCGGGCGATGCTCGCGCGGCCTATGACGCACTGTGGCAACCGGTGATCGAGCTGCTGCTGGCGGCACCGAAGGGATGGGTTCTGCGCGACGTGCACTCGCCGAACCTCTTGTGGCTGTCCGGGCGGCAGGGGATCGCGCAGGTCGGCGTCATCGATTTCCAGGACGCGATCGTCGGCCCGTGGGCGCACGACGTGATGTCGCTGCTGCAGGACGCCCGTGTCGACGTTCCGGAGGCGCTGGAAGCGAGCCTGCTCGACCGCTACGTCCGGCACATGGCGGGCCATCACAATTTCGAGGAGGGCGAGTTCCGGGCCACCTACGCGGCCTATGGCGCGCTCCGGGCGACGCGGCTGCTCGGCCTTTTCGTGCGGCTTCTGCGGCGCGACGGCAAGCCGGGCTATCTTGCCCATATCCCGCGCAACTGGTCCTATCTCGAGCGCAACCTGCGACATCCGCTGCTGGCGCCGCTTCGCCAGTGGTATTCCCGCCATTTCCCGCCCGAGCTTCGCATCCGTGCCATCTTGCCGTGACATGGCCCAGCGGATGGCCTTGAACATGGCAACAACTTTGGATTGATCCGCGCGATGACAAGAACGGTTCGCTCGAAATCTCCGGGCAAGACGTGGCGACCGCAGTCGGCGATGGTGCTGGCTGCGGGCCTCGGCACGCGGATGCGGCCGCTTACCGATCAGCTGCCGAAGCCGCTGGTGCAGATCAAGGGCAGCGCGCTGATCGATATCGTGCTCGACCGCATCGCCGCGGCCGGCATCGCTCGCGCGGTCGTCAACGTCCACTACATGGCGGACAAGCTCACCGATCACCTCGCAGACCGCAAGTCGCCCGCGATCTGGGTTTCCGACGAGCGCGACGAGTTGCTCGACACCGGCGGCGGCATCGTTCGCGCGCTGCCGAGACTCGGGTCGGGCGCATTCCTGGTGCACAACTCGGATTCGACCTGGATCGAAGGCATCGGCAGCAACATCGCTCGGCTCTGCGAGGGCTGGGACGAGGAGCGGATGGATTTCCTGCTGCTGGTCGCCTTGGCGCCAAATACCATCGGCTACGACGGCCGCGGCGACTTCCAGATGCTGCCGGATGGCACACTGGTGCGCCGGCGCGAGCGCGAGATGGCGCCGTTCGCGTTCACCGGCGTGTCGATCGCGCACCCTCGCGCGTTCAAGGGCGCGCCGGCCGGTCCCTTCTCCCTCAACGCGCTGTGGGACCGGGCGATCGAGCAGCGGCGACTGTTCGGCGTGCGCCTCGACGGCATCTGGATGCATATCGGCACGCCCGAGGCGGTGGCAGCCGCCGAGCGCCGGATCGAAGAGTTCAATGTCTGAGACCGGCACCAGCGAGCCACGGGAAGGGCAGCCTGCCGTCTTCACGGTGCCGCCGGGGCGCGCATTCCTCGATTGCCTTGCCGCGGCTGTGCTGGCCGGCGCCCTGCCGCGATCGGGCGGCGCGCCGCCGTCGCAGATGGAGCTTGCCGGCTGGACGATCCTGTTGCCGACCCGGCGCGCCGCCCGGGCGTTCCAGGAGGCGTTCCTCGACGCGTCGGCAAGGCGCGGACCCGGCTCGCGGGCGATGCTGCTGCCGCGGATCAAGCCGATCGCCGAGGGCGACGAGGAGCTGACGCTGCTCACCGGGCTCGCTAGCCTCGACGGACTCGGCGGCGAGGTGCCACCGGCGGTGAGCGAGATCGAGCGGCGGCTGGTGCTGACCAGCCTGGTGATGCGCTGGTCGCAGGCGCTGCGATCGGGCGGTGGCGACAGCGGCAAGGTGGCGATCGGGGCGTCGACGCCGGCGCAGGCGGCGCGGCTCGCCGCCGAGCTGGCGCGTCTGATGGACGGCATCGAGACCGAAGGCGCCAGCATGGACGGCTTCGCCGGTCTCGTGCCGGAAGGCTTTTCCGAGCACTGGCAGACTACGCTGCAGTTCCTGCAGATCGTTCGCGAGTGGTGGCCGCTGCATCTGGCCGAGCGAGGCCTGATCTCACCGGCCGACCGCCGCAATCGCATGATCCGTGCCGAGGCCGCCCGGCTCGAGGCGCACCCGCCGTCGCATCCGGTGATCGTCGCCGGCGTCACTGGCAGCATTCCGGCTTCGGCCGAGCTGATGCGGGTGGTCGCCAGGCTGCCGAACGGCGCCATCGTGCTGCCGGGCCTCGACCATTCGCTCGACGATGCCGGCTGGCAGGCGGTGGCCGAGCATCCGGAGCACCCGCAGTACGGACTGGCGAAGCTGCTGCGGGCGCTCGAGATCGACCGCGACGCGGTGTCGGTCCTGCCGGGCGCCGAGGCCGCATCGCCGGCCCAGGTGAGAGCCGCGGTCGTCAGCGAGGCCATGCGCCCGGCCTCGACCACCGACCACTGGCACCATTTCACCGCGTCGGCCGATCGCGCGGGCATCGCGGCGTCGCTCGCCGGCGTCTCCTCGCTGCAGCTGGCGAGCGCGCAGGAGGAGGCCGAGGCGGTCGCGCTCATCATGCGGCAGGCGGCCGAGACCCCCGGCCGCACGGCGGCGCTGGTGTCGCCCGATCGGTTGCTTGCAAGGCGCGTCGCGACGCGGCTCGAGGCCTGGGGCATACGTGTCGACGACTCGGCCGGCCGCCCTTTCGCCAAGACGGTGCCGGGCACCTTCCTCGACCTCGTGGTCGACGCGGTCGCGACCGGGTTCGCGCCGGCGGCCCTGATGACGCTGCTGAAGCATCCGTTGACCAGGCTCGGACTGCCGGCATTCGAGGTCCGGCGGGCGGCGCGGGCGCTCGAGATCGCCGCCTTCCGCACGCTCTATTTCGGACGCGGGCTCGATGGCGTCGAGGCTGCCCTCGAGCGCGCCGCGGCCGAGGTTTCGGGCGAGCGCCGCCGCGGGCGCGCGGTACAGCGGCTGTGGACGGAGGATTGGAACGCGGCGCGCGATCTCATTGCCCGGCTCCGGGCCGGGATGGCGCCGCTGCAGGCGGCATTCGCTTCCGTTTCGCCGCAGCCGCTGCGTGACCTGGTGCGGGCGCACGTCGAGGCCGCCGAGGCATTGTCGAAGCTGCCCGATGCAACCGACGAGCCGGTGCTGTGGCGGGGCGAGGCTGGCCAGTCCGCATCGCTGTTCCTCACCGGTCTGCTGGACGGCGATCTGCCGGCGCCGGCGATCGCTGCCGCCGACTATCCCGACTTCTATCGCGGCCTGCTGGCCGGCGAGACGGTGCGCTCGCGCATCCCGGTGCACCCGCGACTGTCGATCTGGGGACCGTTCGAGGCGAGGCTGCAGCAGCCTGATATCGTCATCCTCGGCTCGCTCAACGAGGGGACCTGGCCGCAGGCGGCCGACCCCGGGCCATGGCTCAACCGGCCGATGCGGCAGGAGCTGGGCTTGCCGAGTCCGGAGGAGGCGATCGGCCACGCCGCGCACGACGTCGCCATGCTGCTCGGCGGCGGCCGGGTCTATCTCACGCGGGCGCAGAAGGTCGACGGCGTGCCGACGGTGCCGTCGCGGTGGCTACTGCGGCTCGATGCACTGCTGCAGGGCATGGAGCTTGCCGGCGCGTTGCAGCCGGATCAGCCCTGGCGCGGCTGGGCACGGTCGCGTGATGCGATCAACGCGCCCGTCAGCATCGCGGCACCGGCGCCGAGGCCGCCAGTCGCATTGCGCCCGCGCCGGCTCAGCGTCAGCGACGTCGAGACGCTGATGGCAAACCCGTACGCGATCTTCGCGTCGCGAATCCTGAAGCTCGACCGCATGCCAGATCTCGGAGCGCCGCCCGATGCAAGCCTGCGCGGCACCGTGATCCACGAGGCGCTCGGTCGCTTCGCCAAGGCGAACCCGCAGGGCCTGCCGGCCGACGTCAAGGCGGAGCTGCTGCGCAATGCCCGCGAGGCGCTGAGCGATTTCTCCGGCGATCCGCGCGTCGCGGCATTCTGGCTGCCGCGTTTCGAGCGGTTCGCCGACTGGTTCGCGCTGACCGAGCATGGTCGCCGCGAAGGCATCAGCCGCACGCTGGCGGAGGTCGCGGGGTCGATGGTGCTCGCGGCGCCGGCCGGACCGTTCACGTTGAGGGCGCGAGCCGACCGCATCGACGTCGGCGACAGCTCGGTGTCGATCACCGACTACAAGACCGGCGCCAGTCTCGATTCGCTCGCCCGGCGCGCCGCGCGCGGCGAGGCGCCGCAGCTGCTGCTGGAGGCGGCGATCGCGGCGGCGGGCGGCTTCGCGCAGCTCGACGCGCTTGCGGTCGCGGCGCTGCGCTACATCTCGGCCAGCGGCGGCGAGCCGGCCGGCAAGGTCATCGAGGTCAAGACCGACGACGTGACGGCCCTGGCGGCGGCGGCCCGCGCCGGTCTCGAGCAGCTGGTCGCGTCGTTCGACGATCCGGCCACGCCCTATGCCGCCGTGCGGCGCCCGCGCTTCGACTACGAGTTCGACGACTTCGCGCACCTCGCCCGCGTCGCCGAGTGGTCGGGCGGCGATGACAGCGACAGCGAAGGGGGCGCGGCATGACCACGGCTAAGTCGCTGCTGGCCGAGACCGAGCGCGCGCAGGCAGCGGCGTCGGACCCGACGGTCTCGGCCTGGGTCTCGGCCAACGCCGGCGCCGGCAAGACGCACGTGCTCAAGATGCGGGTGCTGAGATTGCTGCTCACCGGCGCGAAGCCGGAGCGCATCATGTGCCTCACCTACACCAAGGCCGCCGCTGCCGAGATGTCGTCGCGCATCTTCGCCGACCTTGCCCGCTGGGCAACCGCCCCTGCCGAGGATCTCGACGGGCTGCTGGAGCGACTGCTCGGCCGGCGTCCCGGCCGCGACGAGCTGGAGCGGGCGCGCCGGCTGTTCGCCGCCGCGATCGAGACGCCGGGCGGCCTCAAGGTGCAGACGATCCATGCCTTCTGCGAGCGGTTGCTGCAGCGGTTCCCGCTCGAGGCTGGCGTGCCGCCGGGCTTTCGCATCCTCGACGACGAGCTCGCCCGCACGCTGCGCATCGAGGCGATCGAGGGCACGCTGACGGCGGCGACTGGCGATCGCCGATCCGCGCTCGGCAAGGCTCTCGAGACCGTGGTGCGGTTCGCTTCCAGCGACAGCTTCGACGAGGTGCTGGCCGACGCGATCCGCCGCCCCGAGTGGCTGCAGCAGATGGTGCGGCTCGATAGCCTTGATGGCGAGGCGGAACTCGCCGACGCAGACTCGCTCTATCGTCGCATCCTCGGACTCGATGCCGCGGATCGGCTGCCGGCGATCGAGGCCCGGCAGGCCGAGCTGATCGGCAAGTCCGATCTGGAGCGGTTGCGCGACGTGCTGGACGGCGGCAGCAAGAAGGACCTCGACGCCGCCGAGCGTACCCGCGCGGTGCTCGCGGCACCCTCGGCCGCGCTACGCATCGATGCGCTGGCATTGCTCCTGCTCACCGGCGAGGGCAGCGCGCGCAAGGACCTGATGACGAAGAAGCTGGCGGCATCCAATCCCGATCTCGTCGCCATGATCGACCGCGCGACGCAGCGCTTCCTTGAGCTCGACGGCAAGCGCCGCGCCCTGACGCTGCTCGAGGCGACGCTGGCGCTGCTGTGCCTTGCCGGCGACGTGCTGCAGCGCTTCACCGATGCCAAGGCGCAGCGGGCGGCGCTCGACTTCGATGACCTCATTCGCCGCACCGCCGGGTTGCTTGCCACGGCCGACGCCACCGCCTGGGTGCTGTTCAAGCTCGACGGCGGCCTCGATCACATTCTGGTCGACGAGGCGCAGGACACGAGCCCGCAGCAGTGGTCGATCATCGAGGCGCTGGCGGCGGAATTCTTCGTCGGCGCCGGCACCGCCGACGAGATGCGGACACTTTTCGGCGTCGGCGACGAGAAGCAGTCGATCTACAGCTTCCAGGGCGCGGCACCGAAGATGTTCGCGGCCACCGGCGAGCGCTTCGCCAAGGCATGCCGCGCTGCCGGAAACGAATGGCGCGGTGTGCCGCTGCGGCTGTCGTTCCGCACCGTGGTGCCGCTGCTGGAGGCGGTCGATCGCATCTTCGGCGACGGCGAGCGCGGCCGCGGCGTGGTCATGGCCGAAGGCACGCTGCGGCATATCGCGCTGCGCCAGGGGCAGGCGGGCCTGATCGAGGTCTGGCCGGTCGAGCGCCCCGAGGAGGTCGCGCCGGCCGATCCGTGGTCACCGTTCGGCGACAATGTCGCGACCGCACCGGCGGTCCGGGTGGCAAACCGGATCGCCCGGACGATCGAGCGCTGGCTTGCGACCGGCGAGCGGCTGGTGTCGCAGGATCGGCCGATCCATGCCGGCGACATCCTGATCCTGGTGCGCAACCGACGTCCGTTCGCCGGCGCCATGGTTGCCGCGCTGAAGTCGCGCGGCATTGCGGTGGCCGGCGCCGACCGCATGCGGCTCACCGACCAGATCGCGGTGCAGGATCTGATCGCGCTCGGCGACTTTCTCACCTTGCCGGAGGACGACCTGGCGCTGGCGACGGTGCTGAAGTCGCCGTTGTTCGATCTCGACGACGACGACCTCATCGCCGTCGCGCCTGACCGCAAGGGCGCACTCTGGAGCGCCGTGATCGACCGGGCGAAGTCGGATCATCGCTTCCGGCCGGCGGCCGAGACGCTGAAGCGCTGGCGCGCCGATGCCGACTACCTGCCGCCGTTCGAGTTCTACGCCGGGATCCTCGACAACGACCGGATGCGGGCGCGGCTGCTGCGCCGGCTCGGTCCCGATGCGGCGGATCCGATCGACGAGTTCCTCAACCGCGCCATCGCCTACGACGACCAGTCGCCGCCCTCCCTGCTGGGCTTTCTCACCTGGCTGCGCGCCGGCATTCACGAGATCAAGCGCGACATGGATCAGACCCGCCACGAGGTCCGCGTCATGACCGTGCACGGCGCCAAGGGGCTCGAGGCGCCGATCGTGTTCCTGCCCGATACCTGTACCGCGGCCTCGAAGCCGGCGCGCGGCAAGCTCGTCGCGATCGGCGAGGGCGAGCTGCCGTCGGGTATCGATCCGCCACTGGCCTGGCCGGTCAAGGGCACCTCGCAGATCGACGCGATCGCCGACGGCCAGGATCTCGCCAAGCGCGCCGAGGAGGAGGAGCACCGGCGGCTGCTGTACGTCGCGCTGACCCGCCCGCGCGACCGGCTCTATGTCGCCGGCTTCGAGGGCAAGCGGCAGCGGCCGGCCGGCTGCTGGTACGATCTCATCAGCCAGGGTCTGGGCGACGTGCTGATTGGTGCCACGGCGGCGGATGGGACGAATGTGCTGCGCTACCAGTCCGTCCAGGATGCGCCACACGAAGCGCAGCGCGAGGCGGTGGCCGATGCCGATGCGGCCCGGCCGCTGCCCGACTGGGCAACCCGGCCGGCGCCGCGCGAGGCGAGTCTCGTCATGCCGCTCGCGCCATCCCGGCTGGCACCGCTCGAGACCGACGATGCCGGCGAGCCGGTCGAGCTGGCCGATGCCCGCAAGCCCGGCCCGGCGGCGGCCGATCTCGGTGCACCATCGCCACTGGTGCTGGCGGGTGGCGACCGGTTCCTGCGCGGCACGCTTACGCACGCGCTGCTGGAGCACCTGCCGACGCTGCCAATGGATACCTGGCAGCGGGCGGCGGCGGCATTCATCGAACTGCGTGCTCGCACCCTGAGCCCGCGAACCCGGGCAAGCATCGTGCACGAAACACTGGCGGTGCTGCGCGACCCGGCATTTGCCGCCGTTTTCGGACCGGACAGCCAGGCCGAGGTGCCGATCGTCGGCGAGATCGCGAATCAATCTGGACGCGGACAGAAGCTGCGAATCGGCGGGCAGATCGACCGGCTCGTCCGCACCGATCACGAAGTCCTGATAATCGACTACAAGACGAATCGGCCGCCACCGCTCGACGCGGCTGCGATCCCGGCCGCCTATCTCTACCAGATGGCCTCGTATCGTCTTGTTTTGTCACATATTTTTCAGGGACTTCCGATTCGCGCGGCGATCCTATGGACGGATGGGCCGCGGCTGATGCCGATCCCTGACGATATGCTCGATTTGCATGCCGGCCTGCTTTGGAAGCTGGATGGCGCGCGCCTTGACGGGGGGTAGGCCCGTCCCTACCTTCCGGCGAGTTCCAGAGGCGGCTCAACAACGAGCTCGCCGGCAAGGCTCGATAAGGAGAGCGCAGATGGCCGCCAATCAGGTTTCCGACAAGAACTTCGATGCCGAGGTGTTGAAATCGTCCGAGCCGGTGCTGGTCGATTTCTTCGCCGAGTGGTGCGGGCCCTGCAAGGCGATGGCGCCGGCGCTCGAGCAGGTCGCGGCCGAGATGAAAGGCAAGTTGAAGGTGGTGAAGGTCGACGTCGACCAGAACCCCGAGATCACAGTGAAGTACCGCATCCAGGCGATGCCGACCCTGATGATCTTCAAGGACGGCAAGGTCGCCGCGCAGAACGTCGGCGCTCTGGTGCAGAAGAAGAAGCTCGAGGACTGGGTCAAGGCCTCGATCTGAGCCGCCGTCGACCGTCGTCGATTGCTTATCGGCCCCGGCGAACGATGCCGGGGCCTTTTCTCGTTCGGCTCATTGCTGGTAGTTGAGCCGCAGGCCCGGTCGCTCCCATTCGAACGATACGAGGTGCCCCGGCCCGGACAGTGTCGCGAACGCGGTTCGCAAGTCGGGTCCGCCGAAGCAGATGTTGGTCGTGTAGCGGTCGGGCAGCGGCACGTGCCGGACCGAGCGTCCATCTGGACTGATGATCGTGATGCCGCCGTTCATCAGTGTCGCGATGCAGGCGTTGCCGGCCGAGTCGACCGCCATCGAATCGAAGCGCTGGAACGCTCCCCCGACCTGGGCGACGAGCCTTCCGCCGTGCGGGCTCGGCCACGGCTCGCGGACCACCTCGCCGGGCGCGACGATGTCCATCGCCCACAGCCGCGCCAACTCGGTCTCGACGAAATAGAGCGTCCGGCCGTCGGGCGACAGCGCGCAGCCGTTCGCCGTAATGGTCGGGAACGCGATCTGCCTGATCATGCTGCCGTCCGCCCGGGCGTAGTAGACGCCGCCGCGGTCGAGCTCACGGGCGCGGGTCTTGCCGAGGTCGGTGAAATAGAAGCCGCCATGGGCGTCGAAGACGAGGTCGTTGGGTCCGCGCAGCGGATGGCCGTCGCATGCGGTGTAGAGTGTCTCGATCCGGCCGGTGGCAAGGTCGACGCGCTCGATGCGTCCGCCGGAGTAGTCGTCCGCCTGGCCGACCGGGCGCAAGCCGCTTACCGGGTCCTGGTGCCAATTGAAGCCGCCGTTGTTGCAGATGTAGACCTTGCCGTCCGGGCCGAGCGCCGCGCCGTTCGGGCCGCCGGTCATCTGCGCGATCGTCGTCTTGGCGCCGTCGGGCGCGACCCGGGTCAGCCGCGCCGACCGGATCTCGACGAGGATGACCGAGCCGTCGGCCATGGCGATCGGGCCTTCCGGGAACTGCAGCCCGGTGGTGACGATCTTCAGCGCGGGCGTCGGCATCGCATTCCATCCTGTCACAGCGAAAACACTGTTTCGCAGCGTACTAGATCCGGAACCGATGTCGCCATGCATCAGTTGCCACCTGCGTATGCGCGGCCAGTTCAACTATCCGGCCGGACGTGGTAAGCGCAACCTTGAGACAAACGCGGTCGTGGTCGCTGGGGAAGGGAACCACTGTGCACATTTTTACCGCTCGCTACTTCCTGTCGCTGGGGAATGTCGCATTCTCGATGGTGCTCGGCGTCCTCGCGCTGGCCGCCTGTGCGATCTACAACGAGCAATTGCTGCTCGTCATGCTGAAGCAGGCGAGCAGCGTGCGGGAGTGGATCGTGTCGTTCAGCGGCTCGCCGAAGATGGAGATCATTGCGCGCTTCGTGCTGCACGAGAGCTCGATCCTGCTGATGTTCTTCACGCTCATGTCGCGGATCGTGGTCGGCATCCTCATCGCCCTCGTCTCGTCGCTGTTCGGCGGCAATGCGCGGGACCACCTGTAACGCCTAGGCGGCTGCCCGCCCGGTGGTAACCGGCGATTGAGGTTAACCGCCCCTTAGCGCTCGCCTGCTAGCCTCACCCGAGCTGTGCCTATTGCGCAGGCTCAGGTTCGGAGTGAGTACCGGGAGCAATGTGGCCGTTCGCGCGCAGGAAAACGCGGGGATCTGTGCGCGCGCCGCGTTCGCCGGCATTCGCCAAGAGCCCGCGCGAGCTTTCCGGCTCGGCACCTGGCAAGGTGCGGGCTTCGCGCCTTGCCGGCTGGCGCTGGAAGCTCAAGCTGTTCTTCGTGCTGCCGGCGATGATCGGTCTCGCCGCCACGGTGTCGGCCGGCTTGCTGTTCGTCCACTATTCGATGGCGTTTCCCGATCCGCTGTCGCTGCGGCACAAAGAGCGGGCGCCGATCATTCGCATTCTGGCCGCCGACGGCTCGGTGCTGGCGGAGCGCGGGGCGGCCCACGATTACATGCCGCTCGATCTGATGCCCCGGCACGTCACCGACGCGGTGGTCGCGACCGAGGACCGGCGGTTCTACGAGCATCGCGGTCTCGATCCGCAAGGACTGCTGCGGGCGATGTTTGCCAACATCCGGGCCGGTCGTTATGCGCAAGGCGGCTCGACGCTGACGCAGCAGCTCGCCAAGAACCTGTTCCTGACCTCCGAGCGGACGTTGAGCCGCAAGCTCGAGGAGCTGGCGCTGGCGATCTGGCTCGAGATGCGCCTGAGCAAGCAGGACATCCTCGAGCTTTATCTCAATCGCGTCTATTTCGGCGCCGGCGCCTATGGCATCGAGGCCGCCGCGCAGCGCTATTTCGACAAGTCGGCGCGGGCGCTGACGCTGGGCGAGGCGGCGGTGATCGCGGGCCTGCTCAAGGCGCCTTCGAAGTTCTCCCCGCTGACCAGCCCCGGTCCGGCGCGCGCGCGTGGCCGGGTGGTGCTGAAGAAGATGCTTGCCGCCAACGTCATCGACATTCCAGCCGAGGCCGAGGCCAGCCGGCAGATCGTCAAGTTCGCCTCGATGCGCCCGAGCAAGGAGGCGAACGGCGCCGAATATGCTGTCGACTACGTGCTGGAGCGCCTGCCGCCGCTGCTGGGCAACGGCCATGCGGAGGTGATCGTCGAGACCACGATCGAAGCCAGGCTGCAACGTCGCGCCCAAGCCGTCGTCGAGCAGGTCCTCGAACGCGCAGGCGAGGCGGCGAACGCGAGCCAGGCCGGTGTTGTGATGGTCGACATGGAGGGCGGCATCACGGCCCTGGTCGGCGGCCGGTCGTACGTCGAAAGCCAGTTCAATCGCGCGGTGAAATCGAAGCGGCAGCCCGGCTCGACGTTCAAGCCGTTCGTCTATCTGGCCGCGCTCGAGGCCGGTATCAGGCCGGAGAGCACCGTCTACGATCTGCCGGTCACGATCGACGGCTGGAGCCCGCGCAACGATGGCGGCCAGTACCGCGGCGCGATCACGCTGCGGCAGGCACTGACGCATTCGATCAACTCGGTCGCGGTGCGGCTTCAGCACGAAGTCGGCGCCAAGAAGGTGATCGCCGTCGCGCATCGCCTCGGCGTCGGCTCCGAGCTGCGGCGCGGGCCTTCGCTGGCGCTCGGCACCTCCGAAGTGTCGCTGCTCGAGATGACCGGCAGCTATGCGGCCTTCGCCAATGGCGGGCGTCGCGTCGAGCCGCATATCGTCAAGCGGGTGCGGATGAGCTCCGGTCGTGTCCTCTATGAGCGCCCGCAGGCGGCCGGCAGCATCGCCGTCAGCCCGGCCCATGTCGGTGCCATGAACGACATGCTCAATGCCGCGCTGGTCAATGGCACCGGCCGCCAGGCCGGCTTCCTGCTGCATCCCGCCGCCGGCAAGACCGGTACGACGCAGGATTTCCGCGATGCCTGGTTCATCGGGTACACGGCGCACCTCGCCTGCGGCATCTGGGTCGGCAACGATCAGGGCCGCACCATGAACAACGTGCGCGGCGGCAGCCTGCCGGCGACCATCTGGCGGCAGATCATGTCGACCGCGCACGAGGGCCGTGCCATCGTCGCGTTGCCGGGCACGGCGGTGCCGGAGCCGTTCCAGCGTGACGCGCCGATCTCGACCCATATGCTGCAACCGATGTCGCTGCCCTTGTTGAAACCGCGCGCCAGCACTGGCGCCCTGACGCTGCCGCGCGACCGGATCGAGGGTGACTTCATCGCCCGCGCGCTCGCCGCCGCGGGTAGCACCCCGCCCGGTGCGGCGGCAGAAGCTTCGAGACGTGAGCTGCTGCTCCCTCGCTTCGCGCCGGAGGGCATTATGTCATTGGGTCGAAGAACGAATTGACGCATACCGTCAGCGACGAGCGCCGGTCGGGGCCGGCAGCACATGCGGGGCGGGCTCGGTCAGGCCTCGCAGCCGTAGCGGTGCAGGTCGCTGCCGAATGTCAGCAGCCAGCGCTTGGCTTCCTCGGTCCGCGGCATGGTGCGCGCGACCAGAGCCCAGAAACGCGGGCCGTGATTCATCTCGGCGAGGTGGGCGACCTCGTGGGCGGCGACGTAATCGAGCACGAACGACGGCGCCATGATGAGGCGCCAGGAGAACGACAGTGCGCCGGTCGTCGAGCAGGAGCCCCAGCGGCTCTTCTGATCGCGCACCGTGACGCGCCCGGCATGCAACCCGAGATTTGCCGCGTGCCGGTTGACTCGTTCGACGATGTCGCGGCGTGCCTCCGTGGTCAGCCAGTCCCGCAGTCGCCGCGGTACATGCTCGGCTTCGCCCGACACCAGCAGCATCGAGGCGCCAACATTCGACACGGCCGTCTCGACCACAGCCCCTGTCCGCCGCGGGCCGACCTCGGCGATCTGGTGTGGAATGCCGCGCAGCGGCACGATCGAGCCGGATCGGAATGCGATGTTCTCCGGCAGATTGCACAGCCGTTCGCGAACCCAGTCGAGATGCGAGTTGAGGAAACTGCCGGCCTGCGCCAGGTCGCAGCCGACCGGCAGCGTCACGATCACCGAGCGGCTGGTGCGGCTGACGCGCAGGGTCATACGGCGTGCCGCCGGATGGCGTCTGACCTCGACCGGGTCGTTCAATCCCTGAACGCTCAGCCTTTGCGATGACGGCGCCGAAGCGCGAAACGGCCTCATGGAGTGCCCTCGTTCCAAATCATCGTTACACTATTTCTGGAAGCCGGCGGGGAACTCAACTCAAGAGCCTTGGCCGTCCGAGCTCGCCGGTGACCGATCACCGACCGTGCTCGCGTCCGGCAACGACATGACCACAACCAACGCGCGCCGACGAGTCACCCTTTAGCAAGTCCCAACCCCCGTGCACCACAGAGAATACGCACTCACGCGCAGCATGCGGCGACAGTGTGGCAAGCCCGCCCCACGGTGTGCGTAAGGCGGGCTTGCCGAGATCGATAACAGGAAGTGCGAGGCGGTTTATTCAGCCGCCGCCGTGAAGCGCATGCTGCCGCGCGCAACGCCAGCTTCCGACTGCTGGCGCAATTGCGGACCGATCGACGTCATGCGCAGAAGGTTGGCGAGGAACAGGTTGCCGGGCGATGACCATAGCCGCATCCAGGATGCGGTCGATGTCTCGGTTGCCAACTGGGCCGTGTTCTGAGCTTCCGCGGCTGCCGCGATGGTCAGGTCGCGTGCGGGCTCGCCGGGAACGCTGATGAGAGGCCTCGATCCCGGGGCGAATGCGAATGCCGCCGACTCGAAGCCGCCGTGGTTGCCGCCGGGAAAGGACCAGCCGGCTACGCGGGCGAGCGTCTCGTTTGCCGGCGCGGCCAGCGAGCCGTTGCGGCGCACGAACGCGGCGATGCGAGGCGCGATCTCGGAGCGGAAGCGCGAGCCGTTGAAAATGCCGTAGTGGCCGACGCCCGGGCACTCGAAGTGGTACTTGTTGTCGGCCGGGATGCCGCTGCACAAGTCGAGTGCCGCGGCGCACTGGCCGACCCCGGTGATGTCGTCCTTCTCGCCCTCGACGGTCATCAGCGCCACGCGCTTGATCGCCGACAGATTGATGCGCCGGCCGCGGTGGACCATCTCGCCCTTGGCGAACAGATGGCGCACGAACACCTGATCGATTGTCTGCAGATAGAACTCTGCCGTGAGATCCATCACGGCAAGATACTCGTCGTAGAAGTCGCGATGCTTCTCGGCCGAGTCGCCGTCGCCGCGCACCAGATGATAGAAGAGGTCCTTGTGCGCCTTCATGTGCCGGTCGAGATTCATCGTCATGAATCCCGTGAGCTGGAGGAAGCCCGGATAGACCGTGCGGCCGAAGCTGACGTTTGGCCACGGCACCGTCGTGATCACGTTGCGCCGGAACCAGTCGGTGCCCTTGCTCTGCGCGAGCTTGTTGACCTCGGTCGGATTGATCCGCGTGTCGATCGGCCCGCCGGCCAGGATCATCGAGGTCGGAACGTTCGGATCGCCTTCCTCCTCCATCAGTGCGACCGCGGCCAGCACCGGCACCGCCGGCTGGCAGACCGCGAAGACGTGACAGTCGCCGCCGAAGTGGCAAAAGATGTCACGCATGTAGTCGATGTAGTCGTCGAGGTCGAAATTGCCGCCCGACAGCGGCACGTCGCGGGCGTCCTGCCAGTCGGTGATGTAGACCTCGTGGCCGGGCAGCAGCGTTTCCACCGTGCCGCGCAGCAGGGTCGCGAAGTGTCCCGACATCGGCGCGACGAGGATGATCCGCGGATCGGTCGCGGCTCTCGTCTCGTCGATCGAGCGCTTGAAGTGGACCAACCGGCAGAACGGGCGCTCCCACACCACTTCCTCGGTGACCGCGACCGGCAGGCCGTCGACGATCGTGGTCGATAGTCCGAAGGTCGGCTTCTCGTAACGGCGGGTGGTGCGCTCGAACACTTCGCAGGCCGCCGCCGCGTGGCGTCCGACCGATGTGTGGGTCAGTGGGTTGAAGGGGTTCCTGAAGAACATCCGGCCGGCATCAGCGGCCACCCGTGCGGGCTTAACGGCTGCGTGTCCAAGCTCGTACCATTGGTAGAGCATCGATAGTCCCCCTCTTGGAAAGTAGCGCTCCAGCGTGACTTTTCTCGACGCCTGCATCTGCGGCAGGTTTTGACGGTTTGAGGACTGCGTATGAGCCAAACCCCCCAGTTTGGCGAAAATCCGAACAAGGATGACATATCGCAGTGCAAAAGATCGCATCGATTCGCCAAATGGTAAAGGCTCGGCGGCCGTTACAGTAATGGCTCGACGGCAAGCATAATCGCGTCGGCGCTGGAATCGTGTGTCATATGTGCCACATATTCCCCTTTCGAATTCATCAAATAGATCAGCGGCTCGTACTCAATTGTGGCTTCGGCGGAGCCGTCGCCGCCGGAATTGCGCTGGAAGGGTAGGCGATACGCCTTCGCCACCGCAGCAACCGCTTCCTCGGAGCCGGTCGCGCCGATCAGACGCCGATCAAAATTTGCTAGATATTCCTTGAGCTTGGCAGGATTGTCATGGGCCGGGTCCAGCGTGATCAGGATCGCTGCGATGCGATCGGCGCGCCGGCCGAGGCGGCCGAGCACCGCGCTCATCACCTGCAGCGTCGCCGACGTCAGGTCGGGATTTCGCGTGTAGCCGAAGGTGACCAGCATTGGCCGGCCGCGGAAATCGGCGTCGGAGATCGGCAGGCCGGTATGGGAGACCAGGACGAACGGCCCGCCGACGAGTGCCTTGCCTTGATGGATTTGCCGTTGGACTGGAGCAAGGTGGAGCCATGCGACCGACACCGCCCAGGCGAGCGCGATCCCGCCGAGCGCGAGCAACGACAAGGCCAGCCATGCCCGCGTCGGGGTGCGGTCAGGAGGGCGCTGTCCTGTACTCGGTTGCTTGCGATCCGGGCTCATTGCTTTCGTGACCGTCGCCGCATGAAATGCGGTTGCAGCCCTTAGTGTGCCAATCGACAGGCAAGCACAAGCGACGGGCCGGCCGCCGCTCTCGGGATGCGAAAGCCGGATCGGGCGACTATGGTGGACATCGCCACGCAATCGACAAGGCATGTGCCATGGCCGAAGCTTCAAGTCACCTGCTGCCCTCGCTCGCGCTCGAGCGCTCGGTGTTCGATCTGGAGGCGAGCCGGCTGCGCCTGCAGACCACGGTTCGGTTGCGCTGGTTCGCGGTGGTCGGACAGCTTGCGGCAGTGATGTTCGTTTACTTCGGACTGGGCTTCGACCTGCCGATGGGCTGGTGCCTGCTCGTCATCTCGGCGTCGGCCTGGCTCAATATCTTTCTGCGGGTGCGGTTCCCGGCCCGGCACCGGCTCGATGCCTGGGTCGCCACTTGCCTGCTCGCCTATGACATCCTCCAGCTGGCGCTGCTGCTTTATCTGACCGGCGGAATCGAGAATCCGTTCGTCGTGCTGCTGGTGGCGCCGGCGACCGTTTCCGCGGCGACGCTGCCGCCGCGCAACATCGTCGCCCTCGGTGTCCTGGCGCTGGTGCTGTCGGCATTGCTGATCAAATACCATCAGCCACTGCCGTGGTATGCCGCCAACGGCCTCGAGTTGCCGCCCCTGTATGGCGTGGGCGCGTTTGCGGGTGTCGCCTCCTGCATGGTGTTCCTCGGGTTCTACGGCTGGCGATTGTCGAAGGAAGGCCGGCAGATGTCGGCGGCGCTGGCGGCGACCGAGCTGGTTCTGGCCCGCGAGCAGAAGCTGCATGCCCTCGACGGTCTCGCGGCGGCGGCGGCGCATGAGCTCGGGACGCCGCTCGGCACCATCGTGCTGGTGGCCAAGGAGCTCGAGCACGGCCTGGAGCAGGGCTCGGCCATGGCCGAGGACATCGCCTTGCTCAAGAGCCAGGCGCAGCGCTGCCGGGAGATCCTGCAGAAGCTCACCCGCAAGCCCACGGAGAGCGACCCGCTGCATGCGAGCCTTTCCATCACGCAACTGATCGAGGAGGCCGTCGCCCCGCACCGGATGTACTCGGTCGCGATCGAGATCGACCAGGGCCCATATGTCGGCGGCGAGACCGAGGATGTCGGCGGACGCGCCACCGACGAGCCGGTCGGGGAGCGGCGGCCGGGCCTGATCTACGGGGTCGGCAACCTGATCGAGAATGCCGTCGAGTTCGCGCAGTCGAAGGTGCTGATTACCGCACGCTGGAATGAGCGCGAGGTCATGATCATGATCATGGATGACGGCCCGGGCTTCTCGCCCGATGTCATCGAATCGCTCGGCGAGCCCTATGTCACCACCCGCCGCAGCGCCGGCACCAAGGTCGACGAGGGCAAGGCGACCGGGCTGGGTCTCGGCTTTTTCATCGCCAAGACCTTGCTCGAGCGCTCCGGCGCGACGGTCGGCATGGCCAATCGCGAGCCGCCGGAGCGTGGCGCGAAAGTCACATTGACTTGGCGACGACATGATTTCGAAGGCCGGGAGGCGGAATGGTCCGCTTTCCCGGGCCGATCGCGAAAGCCGCCGGCCGCGCAGCCGACGCCACCGGCCGGCAGGCATGGCGAATTGGGCGCTGCCGGCCCGGGCGGTCCAGGTTAAGGTAGTCCGAGGGTCGGCGCGCCACGGGGGCTTGGCTTGTGCCGTGCAACCGCTATATCTGTTGCAGAGCAGGAGGGTGCCGCTGTGGCCGAAGATCTGTCATTCAAGAAGGACGAGCTGCCGGAGGATGTGTCGCTTGTCTTGGTCGATGACGACCGTGCGTTCGTCCAGCGCCTGGGGCGGGCCATGGAGGTGCGCGGCTTCGAGGTTCGCCTTGGCTATTCAGTGGCCGAAGGGATGGAATTGATCCGGCAGCGGGCGCCGGCGTTTGCGGTCGTCGACATGCGGTTGGAGGACGGCAACGGACTCGATGTGATCGCCGAGCTGTCGCGGGTTAGACCCAACTCGCGGGCGATCGTCCTGACCGGCTACGGCAACTTCGCGACCGCGGTGTCGGCGGTAAAGCTCGGCGCCGTCGACTATCTCGGCAAGCCGGCCGATGCCGACGACGTCACCGATGCCCTGCTGGCGCCGTCCGATTCGAAGGCGCCGCCGCCGGAGAACCCGATGTCGGCGGACCGGGTTCGCTGGGAGCACATCCAGCGCGTTTACGAATTGTGCGGCCGCAACGTCTCCGAGACCGCCCGCCGCCTCAACATGCACCGGCGGACCCTGCAGCGCATCCTCGCCAAGCGCGCGCCGAAATAGCCTAGTGTCCCGATCGCGAAGTTCGCTTCATTCGCATGGCAATCGGATGAACTTCGCGATCGATTAGCACACTAGCAAATCCAAGCTTCTAGTCGTTCCAGCCGCGCTCGAGGTTGAGCTCGGGGTCTGCGAGCAACGTCAGCCGCATCGCGCCGATTTGCGCCAGTCGCGTGACGAGCGCCTTCCGCCTGGCCGCCGCCAGCGGATGATGCGGCGCTTCCCGCACGATCTCGGCGCCGAACCGGTCGGCGACCACGATACCGGTGTCGGCCGGCAGCAGCGGCAGCGGAAATGCGGCGTCGACGGCGAAGAACAGGCGATCGCAGAACTCGCGGTAGTCCGGCCATTTGCTGTCAGCGCGGAAGTCCTCGATGCTCGACTTGATCTCCACGATCCAGACGTCGCCCTTCTCGGCGAGGGCGATGATATCGGCGCGCCTCCCGTTGGCGAGCGTCACTTCCGACAGGCTCGCCAGGCCATGCGCCAGCAGCATGCGTCGTGTGCCGCGCGCGATGTCGAGGGCGGCCGGCGATTGGCGGCCGTCGACCGGAGGGAATAAAGTGGCACGCAAATTCGTCATGTCTTCGCCATCACCAGGTGAGAGAGGCGGCGGATGGCCGCGCAATATCGTATTCCCGCACATTAGCGGGTGATACTGCGACCGGAACATAGGGGCTTGGGACGATGATCTTCAAATGGGCCAAGGGCGCGAAATCGCAAGCGCTGATCACCGGCCCGGCAACCGCGGCGACAAGCGCCTCCGCCGGCGAGATGCGACTGCCCCTGCCGGCATCAGCCCTGCGCCGGAAGGTCGATGCCGCCGCCCTCGGTTTCAAGTCGACGGCCGAGCTCGAGCCGTCCGACGGCTTGATCGGCCAGGACCGCGCGCTGCGCGCCATCCAGTTTGGCGCCGATATCGAGGCGCATGATTTCAACGTGTTCGTTCTCGGTCCGCCGTCGATCGGCAAGAGCACGGCGGTCAAGGCCTACCTCGCCCGCAAGGCCCGGCCGGCGCAATCCGCTTCCGATTGGGTCTACGTCTTCAACTACGACAATCCGAACCGGCCGCATGCACTTGAGCTGCCGTGTGGCCGCGCGCGTGAATTGGCGCAGGGCATGGTCAGGGCGATCGACGAGCTTCGCGCGACGTTGCCGGCGATGTTCGAAGGCGACGACTACCAGACCCGCAAGCGCTCGATCGACGAAGCCTTCCGCTCCGGCCAGGAGGCGGCGCTCGAGGGCCTGAACCGCAAGGCGCAGGCACAGAACATCGCGATCCTGCGAACGCCGACGGGCTTCGCCATGGCGCCCATGCTGGAAGGCAAGGTGGTGAAGCCCGAGGTCTTCATGCAGCTGCCGGAGGACATGCGGCGCGGCGTCGAGGCGAAGATCGAGGCATTGCAGACCGAGCTCGAGGCGCTGCTGACGAAGGTGCCGAAATCCGACAAGGAGCGGCGGCAGAAACTGTCGGCGCTGCACGAGGAGATCGCGACCGCCGCGACCCGCGAGGCGCTCGACGAGCTCGAAGCCGCGTTCGCCGACCTGCCCAACGTGCTGCGCCACATCGCCGCGGCCAAGGCCGACATGATCCGCAACGTCGCGCTGTTCCTCGCCGACGAGGATGACGGCGGCGGCGCGATCAAGCCACCCGCCGATGCCTCCCGGGATGCCAGGTTCCGGCGCTATCTGGTCAATACCTTCGTCGCCAGCGAGCCGAGCGACGTCTGCGAGACGCCGCTGGTGGAGGAGCTCAATCCGACCTATGGCAACCTGATCGGCCGCATCGAGCACATCGCGCAGATGGGCACGATGCTGACCGACTTCCTGCTGGTCAAGGCGGGCGCACTGCACCGGGCCAACGGCGGCTATCTGCTGCTCGATGTCCGCAAGCTGCTGCTGTCGCCGTTCGCCTGGGAAGCATTGAAGCGGGCGATCAAGGCGCGCGAGATCCGCATCGAGCAGCCGGTCGAGACGGTCGGCATGATGACCGCGCAGACCCTCGACCCGGAGCCGATCCCGCTCAAGGTAAAGGTCGTCCTGTTCGGCGACCGTCAGCTCTATTACCTGTTGAACGATGCCGATCCGGATTTCTCGCGCCTGTTCAAGGTGCAGGCCGACTTCGACGACACCATCTCGCGGTCCGACGACAACGACCTCGCCTATGCGCGCCTGATCGCCTCGATCGTCCGCCAGCACAAGCTGAAGCCGGTCGATGCCAGCGGCGTGGCGCGGCTGATCGAGGAAGGCGCGCGGCTGGCCGACGACCGCGAGAAGCTGTCGATCGAGATCGGCCGCTTGTCCGACATCGTGCGCGAGGCCGACTACTGGGCGACGCTCGGCCGGCGCAAGGTGATCACGCGCGCCGACGTCGACAAGGCGGTCGAGGAGGCGGTGGATCGCGCCAGCCGACTGCGCGACCGCGCCCAGGAGACGATCGAGCGCGGCATCGTCCTGATCGACACGGCCGGCGCCAAGGTCGGGCAGATCAACGGCCTGTCGGTGCTGCAGCTCGGACCATTCGCGTTCGGACGGCCGAGCCGCATCACGGCGCGCGTGCGCATGGGCCAGGGCCGCGTCACCGACATCGAGCGCGAGGTCGAGCTCGGCGGGCCGCTGCATTCAAAGGGCGTGATGATCCTGTGGGGCTTCCTGGCCGGCCGCTATGCCCAGGATGTGCCGCTGGCGCTGGCCGCCACGCTGGTGTTCGAGCAGTCCTATGGCGGCGTCGACGGCGACAGCGCCTCCTCGGCCGAGCTCTACGCGCTGCTGTCGGCGCTGGCGGAGGTGCCGATCCTGCAGTCGTTCGCGGTGACCGGCTCGGTCAACCAGTGGGGCGAGGTACAGGCGATCGGCGGCGTCAACGAGAAGATCGAGGGCTACTTCGATCTGTGCAAGGCGCGCGGCCTCGACGGTACGCAAGGCGTGCTGATCCCGCAGTCGAACGTGCAGCACCTGATGCTGCGCGAGGATGTCGTGACGGCGGTCGCCGACGGCAAGTTCAGGATCCATGCCGTCGGCCACATCGACGACGGCATCGAGATCCTGACCGGGCGCACGGCGGGCAAGGCCGCAGCCGATGGCAGCTATCCCAAGGACTCGATCAATGCCCTGGTCGAGGAGAAGCTGCACGGCTTCGCCACTCGCGCCAGGGCATTCGCCAAGCCGCCAGGGGATGGGCCGACGACATGATCGCGCACGTTGCCGAAGCCGACGAAGCAAGGGGCCGGGTGATCGTGCGAACGACCTCGGCGCGGACCAGTGACATCGCCATCCAGGCGGCGGTGCGGATCGCCCAGGCCTATCATTCGCAGATCGAGAGCCTGTTTATCGAGGACACCGAGCTGCTGGCGCTGTCGCGCTTTTCCTTCGCGCGCGAGATCAGCCCGAGCGGCCACGGCACCAGGGGCATCAACACCGCCGATCTCCTGCGTGAGATGCGCTTCCAGTTCACCAGCCTGCAGCGGCGGCTCACCGAGCTGGCAAAGGCGGCCCAGGTGCCGGTGGCGGAGCGCTGCGTGCGCGACGATCCGCTGCGCGCGCTGGCGATCACCTGTGCCGACTGCGGGCCGTGGAACGTCGTCGTGCTGGCCGAGCCGTTCAGCGCATCGTCGGGCGCCGAGATCGCGCGCCTGCTCGACAACGTCGAGGATGCGACCGGCCTGGTCCTGGTCGGGCCGCGAGCCCGGCGCCTCAGCGGCCCGGTGGTGATGATGCTCGAGGACATCGATGCGTTGACCGGCATGCTGCGCGCCGGCGATCGTCTGGTCGAGGGAGCCGAGACGGAGCTGGTCCTGGCGATCGTGTCCGCCGATGCCGAGACCGCCGGGTGGATCGAATTGCAGGCCCGGCTGCTGCTGGCGGAGCGGACCGATGTGCATCTGGTCCAGCTCCCGCTTGCACATGCCGAGCCGGCGCTGGCCGCCGAGGCGATCCGGCGCATGCGGCCGGGCTTCGTCATCGCCCGGTTCGGCGGCCTGGTGGTGCCGGCGGCGGAGGATCTGGGTCCGCTTGCCGCCGCGCTCGAATGTCCGCTGCTGCTGAGCCGGTAGCGAATTGCGTTGCCGGCGGCCGGTCTTCATTTCACCTTGAAGCGCTCGTCCGGCGGAACCTGCATCGCCGTCATCATCCGGTTGCCTTCGGTGGCGAGGCCGATCACCCGCAGCATTTCGTTGTACTGCGCCTGCGTCATGCCCTTCTGTTTGGCAAAGTGGGTGTGCGTGTGGATGCAATACTCGCAATTGTTCATGATCGAGACGGTGATGTAGATGAACTCCTTGACCAGCGGATCGAGCGCGGTGCCGGGCCCCATCACCTGCTTCGCCTTTTCCCAGCTCGCCTTCAGGTTGACCGGGTCATTGGCGAGCGCCCGCCACGAGTTGTTGACGTAGTCGGTGCTGCGCGTCTTGCGGATGTCGTCGAACACCGCGCGCGCCTCCGGGCTCGCCTCTTCGTCGGTCAGAAGTTTCACGGTCGCCATCGGCGTCTCCTCCAGGGGTGCTGCTCGTTGCCCCGACAGTTGATCACGGCTGCCCTGTTTTGTCAGGCGAGTGACAACGCTGCCCGCATTCGGGCACACTCCGCGCTCGATCCCGCCGAACCCCGAGGCAATGCCGATGAGCAACTTCGAGCAGCGCAGGCCCGCCGGCACGAGCTACGTGCGGCCGGCCGCCGGCGGCGCGCAGGACATCTTCCAGCCGCGCAGCAACAAGGTGCCGCTGCCGCTGATCGAGCGGGCACAAGGCATCTTCCAGTGGGACGAATACGGCAACGAGTACATCGACGTGTCGTCCGGGCCGGTGGTCAGCAACATCGGGCACGGCAACGCGCACGTGGCGGAGGCGATGGCGCGGCAGGCGCGAACGATGGATTTCGCCTATGCGCGGGTCGCCCGCCATCGCCCCAACATCGAGCTCACGGCACGGATCGCGGCGCTGGCGGGGCCCGGGTTCGAGCGGGTGTGCCTGTCGTCCGGCGGCAGCGAGGCGATCGAGATCGCGATCAAGTTCCTGCGCGCTTATGCGGTCGCATTCGGCGAGCCGAGCCGGACCAAGGTGATCACCTGCCAGCCGTCGTACCATGGCGGCACCATCGCCGGGCTCGGATTGTCGGGCGACGATGCGCTGAAGCCGTTCCTCGATGGCTTCTCGTGGACCGCCGAGCGCGTGCCGGCGCCGCTCAGCTATCGCCCGCCGGCGAACCACACCGCGGAGAGCTGGTCGCGGGCCTGCGCATCGGCGCTCGACGACAAGATCCGCGAGTTGGGGCCGCAAAACGTGCTCGCCTTCATGATCGAGCCGGTCGGCGGGCTCGCCACCGGCTGCAACGTGCCGACGCCGGAGTATTTCCGCCTGGTGCGCGAGATCTGCAGGCGGAGCGGGATCAAGCTGGTGTTCGACGAGGTGCTGTGCGGGACCGGGCGCACCGGCCGGTTCCTGGCCGCGCACAACTGGCCCGATGCGCTGCCCGACATCGTCGTGATGGCGAAGGGCCTCGCCTCGGGCTACACGCCGCTCGGCGCCACGCTGCTGCCGGCGGCGATGGTCGACGCGCTCGCCGAGCGGACCGGGTTCGGCTTCTCGCATACCTATGCGGCGAACCCGATCAGCTGCGCCACCGCGATGGCCGTGCTCGACGAATACGAGCGCGTTCGATCTGATCAGGAATGCCCGCGAGACCGGGGCCTACCTGAAGGCCGGCGTCTTGAAGCTCGCCGGCAAGAGCCGGATCATCGGCGACGTGCGCGGGATGGGCATGCTCTATGCCGTCGAGATCGTCGCCGACAAGGCCACGAAACGGCCGCTGCCCGCGCAGGAAAATCCGGCCGACGGCATTCGCATCCGCGGCCTCGACAACGGCTTGCTGATCTACGCGCGCCGCACCGCCGGCGGCCGGAACGGCGACTGGTTCATGCTGTCACCGCCGCTGACCATCGCGCCGGCGGAGTGCGACGAGTTGTTGCGGCGGCTCGCTCGCACGATCGACGACTACGAAGCATACCTGCAGGCCCAGGGTCACATCTGAAGGAAGCCGACACGATGAAACGCGATCCTCGCTTCCAGCCGGTCGATGCGGCGATCACGCCGCGGTTCTCCGGCGTTGCCACGTTCATGCGAACCCAGCGGCACGACATCTCGCCCGAGGTCGACATCGCCCTCGTCGGCGTGCCGTTCGATATCGGCGTCAACTACCGGGCCGGCGCGCGGCAGGGCCCGGCCGGCGTGCGCGAGGCCTCGCGCCTGATCCGGCGCGTGCATCCGACCAGCGGCATCGCGCCGTACGACATCTGCAACGTCGCCGACGTCGGCGATGCGCCGGTCAACCCGATCGACCTCGCCCGCAGCATGGCCTCGATCGAGGCCTTCTTCGCCGAGATCCACCGGGCCGGCGCGGTGCCGCTTTCGATCGGCGGCGATCACACCGTGCCGCTGCCGATCCTGCGAGCGATCGCCAAGGACGCTCCGGTCGGCATCGTGCAGTTCGACGCCCATCCCGATACCCTCGACAGCCTCGCCGAGACCAGGATCAATCATGCGACGACGTTCCGCCGCGGTGTCGAGGAAGGCCTGATCGATCCGAAGCGGACGATCCAGATCGGCCTGCGCGGCAGCCGGTTCTCGCCAGACGACATCGCCTGGGGCCAGAAGGCCGGGTTCACCTGCATCACCTTCGACGACTACGAGGAGATGGGGCGCGCCGCCGCGATCAGGGAGATCGACCGCGTCACCGGCTCCGGGCCGACCTACGTGACGGTCGACATCGACGGGCTCGAGCCGGCCTATGCGATCGGCACCGGCGTGCCGGAGATCGGCGGCTTCAGCCCGCGCGACATGCAGGTGATGCTGCAGGCATTGCGCGGCAAGAACCTCGTCGGCGCCGACATCTGCGAGGTGGCGCCCTGCTACGACCCGTCCGGCATAACCTCGATGGTCGCCGCCAACCTGATGTTCGAGCTGTTGTGCGTGCTGGCCGATGCCAAGGCGAGAGGATCGCGATGATCGATCACGTGTCGGTTCCGGTTGCCGACCTGGCCGCCGCCGCGCGCTTCTACGACCGCGTGCTGGAGCCGCTGGGCATGCGGCGGCTCGTCGAGCGCGAGCGGACCGTCGGCTACGGCAGCCGATACCCCGAGTTCTGGCTCAACCTGCGCGACGGCCATGTCGGCAAGCCGGACAGCGGTCACCACGTCTGCCTGCGCGCCCGCGACGAGGATGCGGTGCGCGCGTTCTTTGCCGCGGCGCTCGACGGCGGCGGCAGGAGCGACGGCGCACCCGGGCCGCGCACCGGCGCCGTGGCCACCTATTTCGGCGCCTTCGTTCTTGATCCCGACGGCAACAAGATGGAGGCTGTCACCTTCCCTCGCGCCTGAGCGCCGCCACCCGGATTATCCCACGGCCTTTGCAATGGAGCCCCAGTCATGGCCTTGCCCCGCCTGAAGCCCAACACCGACCTTGCCGGCGCGGTCGCCGACGCCGAGCATCGCTTCATTGCGGCGAATCCGAAGAGCAAGGCGCGCATCGACAGCGCCAAGGCCAGCATGCCGGGAGGCAACACGCGAACGGTGCTGCACTATTCGCCGTTCCCGGTCGCCTTCAAGGGCGGCGAGGGCTGCCGGCTGACCGATATCGACGGTCACACCTATGTGGACTTCCTCGGCGAATATACCGCCGGTCTCTACGGGCACTCGAATCCGCGGATCATGACGGCGTTGCGCCAGGTGATCGACGGCGGCGTGACGCTCGGCGGCCCCAACGTGTTCGAAGCCGAGCTTGCCCGCATGATGTGCGAGCGCTTCCCGTCGGTCGAGCTGATCCGGTTCTGCAACTCGGGCACGGAAGCGAACCTGTTCGCGATGGTGACGGCGCGGATGTACACGAAGCGCAGCCACATCATGGTGATGAACGGCGGCTATCACGGCGGCGTATTCTATTTCGGCCAGCACAAGCCGCCGATCAACGCGCCGTTCCCGTGGGTGATCGCGCGCTACAACGATATCGAAGGCACGATCGCGCAGATCGAGGCGCATGCACACGAGTTGGCGGCGATCGTGGTCGAGCCGATGATGGGCGGCGGCGGTGCGATCGCGGCCGACAAGGAGTTCCTGCAGGCGCTCCGCGATGCCGCCAGCCGCCACGGCATCGTGCTGGTCTTCGACGAGGTGATGAGCTCGCGGCTGTCGTCGGGCGGAATGCAGAAGCGGCTCGGCATCACCCCGGACATGACCACGTTCGGCAAGTATCTCGGTGGCGGCATGAGCTTCGGCGCATTCGGCGGCCGTCGCGACATCATGGCCCACTACGATCCCTATCGGTCGGGTTCGGCGCCGCATGCCGGCACCTTCAACAACAACGTGCTGTCGATGGCGGCGGGCGTCGTCGGCCTGCGCGACATCTACACCGCCGAGGTGGCAGAGCGCTTCAATGCCGATGCCGATGCCTTCCGCGACCGGCTCAACGCGATCATGCGGCGGCACGGCCTGCCGATGCAGACGCTCGGCGTGGGCTCGATCCTGGCCATGCATTTCAACGGCGGCACCATCAAGCGGCCCGAGGACACGTGGGCCAAGGACAAGGCCGGCGAGCAGCGCAATGCCGATCTGCTCAAACTACTGCACCTCGACATGATGGAGCTCGGCCAGTACTTCGCCCGCCGCGGCATGCTGGCGCTGTCGCTGCCGATCGGGCCGGCCGAGCTCGGCGGCTTCGAGGCGGCACTCGAGGAATTCCTCACGGTGCGCGGGCCGGTGCTGCGGCAGGCGCTGCAGGCCTGACGAGCTCGTTCTTTACCGGGAGGCCGGCCGCAACGGCCTTGCAGTCGGCGTTCACGCGCCGGCAAGCATGTCGTCGGCGAGCTGGAATAGAAGGGCTAGATCCTCCGGCCGCGACAAACGGTGCTCGCCGTCCGCGACCCAGGTCACCCGCGTCCAGCCGCCCTCGAGCAGACCTTCGAGATCGACGGTGTGCTGCCACGGCACGTCGGGGTCGAGCCGGCCGTGCATGATGTGGATCGGCCGGCCGGGGTTCCAAGGCTCGCGGCCCAGCAGGTGCCGGCGTCCGTCCTCGATGAGCTTGCGGGTGATGGGGTAGGGCTCGCCATAAGCGCTCGGCCGGTGCCAGACGCCAGCGTCCCGGATTGCCGCCTTCGCCTCGTCGGAGAAGCGGCGCCACATCAGTTCCTCGGTCATGTCCCAAGCGGGCGCGATCAGGATCAGGCCCTTGATGCGCCCCGCTTCGGCGGGATTTGTCCTGAGCAGGCGCTTCAGCAGCAGCAGCGCGATGTAGCCTCCCATGCTGGAGCCGACGAGTATCTGTGTTCCCTGCGTGAGCCGGGTCACCACGGCCTCGGCCTCGTCGAGCCAGCGGCCGATGGTGCCATCCTCGAAGTGCCCGCCGGACTGGCCGTGGCCGGAGTAGTCGAACCTCGTCGAGGCGCGCCCGCGCCCGGCAGCCCATTCGGCGAGCGCCGTGGCCTTGGTGCTGACCATGTCCGACTTGAAGCCCGGCAGCCAGACCAGGCCGGGCGGCTCGCCGCGGCCCTGGAGGGTGGCGATGCGCCTGCCATCGGCACCGGCGCCGACATCGATGAATTGCGGTTGCTGGCTGGTCGGCATAGATAGGCCCTTGCGAATCGAGCGAGCGGCGCACCGTGGTGCAACGGCCAACCATACTCCAGATCATCCCGCGCCTCGATACCGGAGGCGCCGAGCTGTCGGCGATCGAGATCACCGATGCGATCGTCCGCGCCGGCGGCCGGGCCATCGTCGCCACCGAGGGCGGGCGCATGGCGGATCGGGTGACGGCGGCGGGCGGCGAGCTCGTGATCATGCCGGCCGGCAGCAAGAACCCGCTGCGCATGCTTGCCAACGCGGGTACCCTTGGCCGCATCATTCGGCGCGACGCGGTCAACCTCGTTCATGCCCGCAGCCGGGCGCCGGCCTGGAGCGCTCTGCTTGCCGCAAGGCGCGCCGGCATCCCGTTCGTCACCACCTACCACGGCGCCTACTCCGAGAAGGGTCGCTTGAAGCGCCTCTACAACAGCGTGATGGCGCGCGGCGATATCGTCATCGCCAACTCGAACTACACCAGCCGGCTGATCCAGCAGCGCTATGGCACGGTGGCGACCCGCATCCGCGTCATCCACCGCGGCGTCGACGAAACGGCGCTCGACCCGGGTCGCGTATCGGTCGAGCGTTCGGCTGCCATGCGGCAGCGCCTTGGGGTTGGGCCCGGCCAGCGCGTGGTCCTCCAGGCGGCGCGGCTGACCAGCTGGAAGGGGCAGGGCGTGCTGATCGAGGCGGCGGCGCTGCTGCAGCGGGCGGGCAAGCTTGGCGACACGGTGGTGGTGCTGGCCGGTGACCCCCAGGGTCGGGACGCGTATGCAGCGGACCTCACCGCCCAGATCGCCCGCCTCGGCCTTGACGGCCGGGTCCGCCTCGTCGGCCACATCGACGACATACCTGCCGCGCTTTGCCTCGCGCACGTCGCGGTGATCGCCTCGACCGAGCCGGAAGCCTTCGGGCGCAGCGTCACCGAGGCCGGTGCCATGGGCTGTCCGGCGATCGCGACCGACATCGGCGCTCCACCCGAGACCGTCCTGGCGCCGCCGGTCGCGGCCCCGGATCGCACCACCGGCTGGCTGGTGCCGCCGGGCGATGCAGCCGCGCTTGCCGGCCGGCTCGCCGAGGCACTCGCGATGTCCGCGGCCGATCGGACCGAGATGGGTGCGCGGGCGCGGACCCATGTGCTGGAGAATTTCTCCCTTGCGGCCATGAAGTTCGCGACGCTCGAGGTCTACGACGAGATCCTTGGCACTCGACTGGCCACCGCCGCCGCGATCACGACACTGCTGCGCAAAAGTACGACAGGCGCTTGACTTGCCGGCACACCTTGCCGAATGTCCGGTCGGTTTGCTGGTGCTGCCAGCGATCCCTGCAACAGCCAAAGGAGAATCAACATCCGCCGTCCATCTTCGAGAGACACGCAGGAGCGCGAACCGAAAGGTCCGAGGATCAACGATGCGATCCGTGCCCGCGAAGTCCGTTTGATTGATGAAAATGGTCAAAACGCCGGTGTCGTCGCTACACTTGCGGCGCAGGAACGGGCAAACGCCTCCGGCCTCGACTTGGTGGAGATTTCGCCTGACGCGAATCCACCGGTCTGCAAGATCATGGATTATGGAAAATTCAAGTATCAAGAACAGAAGAAAGCCGCCGAGGCGCGTAAGAACCAGAAGATCGTCGAGTTGAAAGAGATCAAGATGCGGCCCAGCATCGATGATCACGACTACGACGTGAAAATGCGCGCCATGCGCCGGTTCTTCGAGGAAGGCGACAAGGTCAAGGTAACGCTCAGGTTCCGTGGTCGCGAGATGGCGCACCAGGAGCTCGGCATGGACGTGCTGAAGCGGGTCAAGGTCGATATCGAAGGGTTTGCGAAGGTCGAGACCGAGCCCCGGTTCGAAGCCCGGCAGCTGATCATGATCCTGGCGCCGAAGTAGTTTCTTCATTGCCGCATCCGACTGCGCTTCGCGTAGCCGGCCGGACGCGGCGGAGCGCCGAGGTCCCAATTTCTCCCGTTGCTACGGGCCTCGGGCTTCGCTATAGACACCCCCAGAGCCGCCCGGCAGGGCATGCCGTGGCGGCTCGATATCGTTTGCACAACAAACGGTCCAACCTCCGCGACGCGCATTCTTGCGTGTCGTAGCAAGGGGTTACGGCGTAATCGCCGGCTAATCGAGACCAAACAGGAGCAACCAAATGCCCAAGTTGAAGACCAAGAGTGGCGCCAAGAAGCGCTTCAAGATGACGGGCAACGGCCACGTGAAGGCCGCGGCCCAGGGTAAGCGGCACGGCATGATCAAGCGGACGGCCAAGTTCGTCCGCTCGGCGCGCGGCACCATGGTGCTGAATGACAGCGACGCCAAGATCGTCAAGAAGTACATGCCCTACAATCGGTAAGACTCCAGTCCTGCCGACCAAACCCGCAATATTTGTCATCTGACGGAGCACTCCCATGGCACGCGTCAAGCGCGGCGTCACCGCCCACGCCAAGCACAAGAAAGTCCTGAAGGCCGCCAAAGGCTTCTACGGCCGCCGCAAGAACACGATCCGGATCGCGAAGCAGGCCGTCGAGAAATCGATGCAGTATGCGACGCGCGATCGCAAGCGCCGCAAGCGCACCTTCCGCGCGTTGTGGATCCAGCGGATCAACGCCGCGGTCCGCGAGCACGGCCTGACCTACGGCCGCTTCATTGAGGGCCTGTCCAAGGCCGGCATCGAGATCGACCGCAAGGTGCTGGCCGACCTCGCCGTCAAGGACCCGACCGGCTTCAAGGCGCTGGTCGATCAGGCGGCGAGCCATGCCACCATCCAGAAGGCGGCTGCCTAGGGCGGTTGCTCGGACAGCCCATTGCCGCACACCCTTCCTTTTCGTCATGGCCGCCTTCGCGGCCGTGACGAGGAATTGGGAGATTTGGGTTCGAACTCAGGTTCGGAAAAGCTAGGCTCATACCCATGCAGGCGGACGATCTACAGACGCTTCAGGCAAAGCTGCTTGCCGATATCGCCAACGCTGGCGACCTCGCCAAGCTCGAGGAACTGCGGATATCGACGCTGGGCAAGAAGGGCGAAATTTCCCAGCGGATGCTGCAGATAAGCTCTGTGCCGCCCGACCAGCGCAAAGCATTCGGCGCGGCAAACAATGCGCTGAAGACTGCGGTAAGCGAGGCGCTCGACGCCCGTAAGTCCGTGCTCGAGCAAGGCGCACTTTCGGCCCGCCTCTCGGCCGAGCGCGCCGACATCACTCTTCCCGTGCGCCTCGGTCCGTTGGCCGAAGGGCGCATTCATCCGGTGTCGCAGGTCTTCGACGAGATCATCGAGATCTTCGCCGACATGGGATTCTCGGTCGCGGAAGGACCCGACATCGAGACCGACGACCTCAACTTCACGAAGCTGAATATCCCGCCCGAGCACCCCTCGCGGCAGGACCACGACACGTTCTACCTGAAGCCCAAGGCCGACGGCTCGCGGATGGTGCTGCGCACGCACACGAGCCCGGTGCAGATCCGCACCATGATGTCGCAGAAGCCGCCGATCCGCATCATCGCGCCCGGCCGCGTCTATCGCAGCGACAGCGATCAGACCCACACGCCGATGTTCCACCAGATCGAGGGTCTGGTGATCGACGAGGCCACGCACCTGGGCCATCTCAAGTGGTGCCTGCAGGAGTTCTGCAAGGCGTTCTTCGAGGTCGACGACGTGAAGATGCGCTTCCGCGCTTCGCACTTCCCGTTCACCGAGCCCAGCATGGAGGTCGACATCGACGCCGCCGCCATCGGCAAGCCGGGGCGCTGGCTCGAGATCCTCGGCTCCGGCATGGTGCACCCGAAGGTGATCGCCAACTGCGGCCTCGATCCCGACAAGTACCAGGGGTTCGCCTTCGGCATGGGGCTCGACCGCATCACCATGCTGAAATACGGCATCGCCGACCTGCGCGACATGTTCTCCGGCGACCTGCGCTGGATGAAGCATTACGGCTTCCTGCCGCTCGATGTGCCGACACTGGCCGGCGGACTGTCGTCTTGAGCCGCTAGCCGTTTGCGGCTAGGTCGGTGACATGCCCGCAATGGTCATGCCCTCGTTCGCGATCCTGCTCGCCATCGCCCTCACCGTCGCGATGACGATCATGTCGACGTACATCGTGTTCACGCACCAGGAGCGGCAGGAAGAGATCGACAGCTGGCTCGACTACTCGTTCTCGCGCGAGATGCTGCGGCGCGCCTTCTTCTACTACCGCTGGATCGGCGTCTCGATGATCGTGTTCTACGTGCTGTTCACGATCAGCTGCCTGTTGCTGCAGGCCGAGGGCTACCTGATCTTCTCGGACGGCAAGGCGCCGGTGCTGGCTGGGCCGATCGCGACGTCGTTCTTCACCATCGACCTGATGCTGCGCGGCGGCCTGTTCGACTTCATGCAGCACTTCGACCTGCGGGCGACCCACCTCTATCTCAACCGGCAGGCGCCGTGGTTCGTCTGGTACAGCTTCGTCTTCCGCATGTTCTACGGGCTGACGCTGCTGCGACTGCTGTTCTCCCTCGCATGGGTCTCGGCGAAGGTGCGGGTGATGCGCCAGCGTCAGCGGGACGCCGACGCGCAACTTCAGCTGTTCGATTAGGGCAACTCGGGCGGTCGCATGCGGCCGCCAGCCGGCGCGGTCATCAGGTACCGTAGAAGAACTCCGGACCGGCACCGACCAGCAGCGGATCGGGCTTGCCGATCTCCTTCTTGTCGCGTCCCTCGTAGTGATAGGCCGACAGGATCGCCCGCATCACCTCGAGCCGGGCCCGGCGCTGGTCGTTGGCACGGATCACCGTCCATGGGCAGGTCGGCGTATGGGTGAAGCGGAACATCTCGTGCTGGGCGTTGGAGTATTCGTCCCATTTCGAGAGCGCCGCGAGATCGATTTCAGTGAGCTTCCACTGCTTGAGTGGATTGTGCCGGCGCTCGTGGAAGCGCTTCAATTGCATCTCGCGGCCGATGGTCAGATAGAACTTGAACACCTTGAGGCTATCTCGCGCCAGCATCTCCTCGAGCTCGGGCGCGTCGCGCAGGAAGTTCGCCACTTGTTCCGGGGTGGCAAAGCCCATCACCCGTTCGACGCCGGCGCGGTTGTACCAGGAGCGATCGAACAGCACGATCTCGCCGCGGGTCGGCAGGTGCGCCAGGTAGCGCTGGAAGTACCACTGGCCGCGCTCGGTCTCGTTCGGCTTGGTCAGCGCCACGGCGCGCGCATAGCGGGGATTCAGATACTGCAGGATGGCGGCGATGCAGCCGCCCTTGCCGGCGCTGTCGCGACCCTCGAACAGCACCAGCAGCCGCTCGCCGGACTTCTGCATATGGCTCTGCAACTTTACGAGCTCGGTTTGCAGTTTGACGAGCTCTTCCTCGTAGGGCACGCGCTTGAGCTTCGCGGAATAGGGATAGCCGCCCGACTGGTGGGCTCGCTCGTCGATGTCCCGGTCGAGCCTGGGCGCGTTGATATCGAACTCGGGCATATTGTTCCTGCCGTCGTCGGCATCGTCGGTGTTGCCCATGGCGCTCACGTCGCTCCGCGTCGTTCCTGCGCTGCCACCGTGCAAGGATCGCGCGGCGCACGCAATGCAAAGCCGCCAACAGGGTTTCCGGGCGCGGAACCACGGTTGCCGCGGCCAGGTGATCCATGCAACCCGTTGTGCTGGCGCGACAAGCCATTCAAACTACAGGCCCGGGTCACTGCGAATGTGATCAGTTGGAGCGCCGACGCCATGCCGAACGAGCTGATTGCCAACGCCCGCATGTATTCGGTCGCGCCTGGGGCAATTGCGGCCTGGAAGCGACTGTTCGCCTGGCTCGACGAGACCTCCGGCATCCGGTTGACGGTGATTGATCACGCGTTCCCGGCGCTACTGAACGACCTCTGGGCGCGACCGGACCTCGCGGCCACCTTCATGTGCGGCTGGCCGTGGCTGCGGCATGGCGCGACCCATCGGGTGGTTGCGGCGCCGGTTCCGGCCGCAGCCTATGCCAATGGGCGTCCGCAATATTGCACGCACTTCGTCGTCCACCGCGACAGCCCGTTCCAGCGCCTGGAGGACACCTTCGGGCACCGCTTCGCCTTTACCATCGCCGATAGCCACTCGGGCTACAATGCGCCGCGCCACCACCTGATGCGGTATCGCGGGCCGGACAAGCGTGCGCTGTTCAGCGAGATCGTCGGCCCGCTGACGACGCCGCGGCGGATGCTGGAGGCGATCTCGGAACGGCGCACCGACGTCGGACCGCTCGACAGTTTCGCTTATGACCTGCTCTGCCGGCACGAACCGGCGCTTGCTGCGCAAACCCGCGTGATCGCCAGCACCGATCCGGTGCCGATCCCGGCAATCATGGCCTCGCGACAGGCGGCGGATGGCGTCGTCGAGACACTGCGCCGCACATTGCTGACGCTCGGGACGAGGCCGGAGCACGGCGTCTTGTGCGCCGACCTGTGCATCACCGGCTTCGCCGCGCTCGACCCGGCCACCTACGAGGTCGCCGAACGCTGGGCACACGAGGCGGAACGGGCCGGACTTGAGACGATTGCCTGAATGACACTGGAAGTGGGGTGCGATGCACGATGGCCTGATCGAGCTTGATGGGCACCGGCCGGCAATCGAGTGGCCAACCATGCTGCTCGCCGCCGCGATCTATGGCGGCTGGCTGTCACTCACCTATTGGCACGCCCTGATCCCGGTCTGGCTCCTGGCGCCGGCCGGCGCGTGGCTCGTATGCTGGCAATCGTCGCTGCAGCACGAGGTCCTGCACGGGCATCCAACCCGCCATGCCGCGCTCAATCGCGCGATCGGCTATCCGCCGCTGGCTCTGTGGCTGCCGTTCGACCGCTATCGCGCGCTGCATCTGCAGCATCACAACGATGACCGGCTGACCGATCCGCTCGATGATCCCGAAACGCGCTACCTGACGCCGGCGGACTGGCGGCGGCTGGGGGCGATCGGGCGCGGCCTCGTGCGAGCGCAGAGCACGCTTCTGGGCCGGCTGATCATCGGTCCGTTCTGGGCAAGCGGCTGCTTCTTGCGCAATGAGATGCGCGATGTCTTCGCGAACGTACCGGGGCGGCGGCGCCTGTGGGCCTGGCATCTGGTCGCGGTCGCGCTGATTGCGCTGTGGCTGCGCCAAGTCTGCGGCCTGAGCCTCTGGTTCTATGCATTGGCCTTCGCCGCCGGCGGCACTTCGCTGATGCTGATCCGATCGTTCGCCGAGCATCGGGCCGACGCGGCCGTGATCAAGCGCACCGCGGTGGTCGAAGGCTCGGGGCCGCTCGCGCTGCTCTTTCTGTTCAACAATCTCCACGCCGCCCATCACGCGCGGCCGGGCCTGCCGTGGTACCGGCTGCCGGTGTTCTTCCGCGCCAACCGGACAGCTGTTTATCGACGCGGCGCGGGGCCCCTATTACGCCGGCTATCGCGACGTGTTCCGGCGGTTCCTGTTGCGGCCCCATGACGCGCCGATCCATCCGCTCGGGCGCATACCATCGAGCAGCGCCGAAAGGGTTAGCTGAGCCATGACCGGGATCCTGGGGCAGATCGCCGAGCTCTACGAGGCAGATCCCGTCGCCTGCGATGGTCTGCTGCTCGAAGCCGCGCGGGAGCTTCGCCGTCAGGACGCGGTGCCGCCGGCCGCGGCGACGCCAGCCCGCTTGCCGGTATGCCGCCATTTGCCGGCGATTCTGGCTGCCGCACGGCGCGGGCCGCTCGCCGGAATTGCCGAGGGCTTCGCTGCGCTCGAGCCCGCCGCCAGGTGGCGCCAGAACCCCAACTATACCCGGTCGTCGGTTGGGCCGGCCTTTCTCGACAACTACGGCTACGTGGAAGTGGCGGGGCCGGCCGGACATTGGCCGAGCCATCGGCTGGCGGTCGGGTTCCTGGTGCTCGGGCCCGGCGCGCACTATCCAGCGCATTGTCATCCGGCGGCCGAGGTATATCACGTGGTGTCGGGCGCCGCCGAATGGCGGCAGGCTGGCGGACCGTTCGCGATCAGGCCGCCCGGTGCATCGATCTACCACGCGCCGAACGTCGTGCACGAGACGCGAGCCGGCAGCGAGCCGCTGCTGGCGCTCTACTGCTGGATGGGTGACATCGAGGTCGCCGCGCGGCTCGTCTAAGGTTTCAGTCGCACTTCGATCGAGCGCCGATGAGCCTCGAGACCCTCGGCACGGGCGAGCGTCATCGCCGCCGGCGCCAGCGCCTGCAGCGCCGAGGCGGAGAGCTTGAGAATCGACGTGCGCTTCATGAAATCGAGCGTGCCGAGGCCGGAGGAGAAGCGGGCGCTGCGGGCGGTCGGCAGCACATGGTTCGAGCCTGCGACGTAGTCGCCGATCACTTCCGGGGTGTGCGCGCCGAGGAAGATCGCGCCGGCATTGCGGATGCGTCCGGCCAGTGCCTCCGGATCGGCGGTCGCGATTTCCAGGTGCTCGGCCGCGATGCGATTGGCCAGCGCCGGCGCCTCCTCGAGCGAGCGCAGGACGATCGTGGCGCCGAACGTGCTCCAGCTGTCGCCGGCGATATTGCCGCGTGGCAGCACCGAAAGCTGGCGTGTGACCGCCGCTTCGACGGCGTCCGCCAGGCCTTCGTCGTCGGTCATCAGGATCGCCTGCGCCGCGGTGTCGTGCTCGGCCTGAGCCAGCAGATCGGCGGCGATCCAATCCGGATTGTTGTCGCGATCGGCGATGACGAGCACCTCGGACGGCCCGGCGATCGAATCGATGCCGACGGTGCCGAAAACCTGCCGCTTGGCGGCGGCGACGTAGGCGTTGCCGGGACCGACGATCTTGGCGACGGGTGCGATGCTCGAGGTGCCGTAGGCAAGCGCGGCGATCGCCTGCGCGCCGCCGACACGGTAGATCTCCTCGACACCGGCGATGCGCGCGGCGGCCAGCACCTGCGGATTGAGCTCGCCCCTGGGCGATGGCACCACCATCACGATCCGCGGCACGCCGGCAACCTTGGCGGGCACCGCGTTCATCAGCACCGAGCTCGGATAGGATGCAAGTCCGCCGGGCACGTAGAGCCCGACCGAATTCGACCGCCGTCCAGCGCGAGCCGAGCGTGGCGCCGACGGCGTCGACGTAGCTGTCGTCGCCCGGCAACTGGCGGCGATGATGCGCCTCGATCCGCTCGCGGGCGAAGCGGAGCGCGGCGAGCGTTTCGGCCGGGCAGGCGGCGACGGCGCGGTCGATCTCGGCCGCCGACACCCGCAGCGTCGCCGGCGTCAGATGGAGGTTGTCGAACTCTGGCGGTCAGCTCGATCACCGCGGCGTCGCCACGGGCGCGAACATCGGCAACGATCTGGCGGACCGCCGCGTCGACGTCTTCCGAGATCTCGCGCTTGTGCGCCAGGAACCCGGCAAAGCGGTTTTCGAAATCGCGCGACGTCGTACTGAGCCGCATCGGCATGACGCTCACTCCGGCTTCGAATTCGGGGCAGCGGCGTCGCCATGCGCCGGTTTGGCCTTGGCCGCCCAGGCGGCGCCGAGGTCCTTCAGCTCGACTTCGAGGCACTCGACCTCGAGGCGGATCGCGGCGCCGCCGGCGCATATGATCGTCACATTGCCGGCGGGCGGGGACGTCTCGGCGAATTGCAACGCGAGGATGCAGAGCGTGCGCCGCTTGTCGTTGAGGTCGATGCCGCTCACCTGGGCGCCGAGCACTCGCTCGAAGCGCAGGGCGGCGCGGTGTCGCAGGTACTGCTTGTCGCCGCCGGCACCGGCTTCGGCCCTGGCTGCCGCTCCCCAGTCGAAGCGATTGGTGATGGCGGCGAACCGGCGCTCCGCGGGCAGGTAGGCCATATCCGCCACCTGCAGCACGGCATCTTGCATATGGGCCGAGAGGATCGACAGATCCTCGCTATCGAGCGCAATGAGCTTCAGGGTTTCTGACACGACCGGGACCACTGGGTTGAGCGGCACAGTGCTAGCGCAAATACTGAAACGGGGCAGGTGACGCAACGCATCCCTGCCCCGACTTTCAGGCTAACTCCCGATCGGATCAATACGCCTTGCGGCCATCACGGCGATCACCGCCGGCGGGCCGGCGATCCTGATCACGACCTTCCGGCCGGCGTGCCTGGTGCTGACCGGCTTTGTGGGCCGCGCCGCGGCTTGGACGGGCAAGGAAGGCGACGTTGCCGAGATCGCCGTTGTGGCGGCCGTGCTCGGTCGGCCGTGCACGCTCGGTGCGGGCCGGACGCTCGGCCGGGCGATCCTGATCGAGCGGCGGACGCCAGGACGAGCGGTGCTCGGCGGCCGCGTGCGGGCGATGGCCTTCGGCACGATGGCCGTCGGAATGCTGGCTCGGGCGGTCGTTGCGGCGCTCGCTGCCACGTTCGCCGGCGCGGAAGCCGCCGCTGCCGCGGTTACCGCCGTTGCGATGCTCGGGCCGTCCACCACGCTCGCCACCACCACGGCGGCCGTCGCTGCGCTCGTCGGAGCGCGCCGAGGCGGCGTCGGCTGCGAGCGACGCGTCATTGCGACGGTCGGTCGACGGAATGGTCTGGCGGGTGAGCCGCTCGATGTCGCGCAGGAGCCCGCGCTCGTCATTGGCGCAGAGCGACACCGCGATGCCTTCCGCGCCGGCGCGAGCCGTGCGTCCGATGCGGTGGACATAGGCTTCCGGCACGTTCGGCATCTCGAAATTGACCACATGCGTCACGAGGTCGATGTCGATGCCGCGTGCTGCAATATCCGTCGCAATAAGCCCGCGGATCTTGCCGGCCTTGAAGGCCGCGAGCGCTTCCTCGCGCTGGCGCTGGCTCTTGTTGCCGTGGATCGCGGCGACCTTGACGCCGGCGCGGTCGAGATGCTGGGCAACCTTGTCGGCGCCGCGCTTGGTGCGGGTGAAGACCAATGTGCGCGACATTGCCGGATCGGCGAACAGCTCGGTCAGCAGTGCCCGCTTCTTGCCCGGCTCGACCAGGATCACGCTCTGCGAGACGCGCTCGGCGGTGGTCGCGACGGGGGCGACGGAAACCTTCGCCGGATTGATCAGCAGCTCGTCGGCAAGGCGGCCGATCTCCTTCGGCATGGTGGCCGAGAAGAACAGGTTCTGCCGGCGTGCCGCCAGCTTCTGCACGATGCGGCGGATCGGCACGACGAAGCCCAGGTCGAGCATCTGGTCGGCCTCGTCGAGCACGAAGATCTCGGTGCCCTCGAGCTGGACATTGCGCTCCATCATGTGGTCGATGAGGCGGCCGGGCGTGGCGACTAGAACATCGACGCCGGGGGCCATCGCCTGGATCTGCGGCCGATGGGCGACGCCGCCGAACACGACGGCGACCTTCATGCCCATATGCCGGCCATAGGTGCGGAAGCTCTCGGCGATCTGCGAGGCGAGCTCGCGGGTCGGCGACAGGATGAGCGTGCGGCAACCCTTGCGCAGCGGCGCCTTACGGTCAGCGGCAAGCCGATGCATGATCGGCAGCGCGAAGGCCGCGGTCTTGCCGGTGCCGGTCTGGGCGATGCCCAGCAGGTCGCGGCCGGCCATCACGTGAGGGATCGCCTGGGACTGGATCGGGGTTGGAGTGGAGTAGCCTTCGCCTTCAAGGGCTTTGAGGAGGGCCGGGTTGAGATTGAGTTCAGTAAATTTCGTCAACTGTGGATTCTTTCCTGGTACCACGCACGGGGCCGGATAGGCACAAATGAGCCATTGTCCGGCAGGTCGCTATGACCGGCGCGGTTCTGCTGGGTGACACCCCGCGTGGCCTGGGAGTCGGGTGTAGGTAGAGCTTATGAGGGCGCTCAACAGGAAACTGCGCGGGGCACGGTTGAACGGTACGAGGACCGGAACCAGGTGCGCAGTCTTTCACGCGGCTGGAGCGCCGAAAATCACCGATTGATTCGGCGACGGACCAGTCAGTCCCATGTTGCATTGCACAAGTCAAGCGGTTTTGGCGCCGCGGCCTCGCGCGGGGCTACTGCTTTGCGTCCGGCTCGGCTGACTTCGGAGCCGCCAGCTTGGGCTTCTCGGCGAGGGGCCGATTTGCGCTTGCGCAGGTTGGCGCGCAGCGCTTCGGCCAAGCGCTCGTCGCGGGTCTTTTCACGGCCGGACTTGCCGTCAGGGCCCTTGGTCACAGCGGTGCGCTCCATGATGCCGCGATCGCGGGCGTCACGACCGGGCAAACAGCATCGAATGACGAATATTAGCACGGGGCGCAGCCGGCACCATAGCCGCAAGAATGGCGTTGCGGGGCGACGTTCGGGCGCCCCGGTCAGGCCTTGACGATCCGGTCGTTCGACAATTGCCTGCGTCCGAAGGCGTTGCGGGTGTCGATGATCAGGCGCGCGTGCTCGGCGAGCAGCGGGTAGTCGACGGCGTCGTGGTCGGTGGCGACCAGCACCGCGTCGTACTCGGCCAGCCCGCGCGCATCGAGGGCCACCGAGCGGCGCCCCTCGAATGCGGCATACTCGCGCGTCGGTGGAATGATCGGCACGTGCGGATCGTGGTAGTCGAACCGGCTGCCGCGCTTCTCGATCAGCTCCATCAGCTTGAGCGACGGGCTCTCCCTGATATCGGACACGTTCTTCTTGTAGGCGAGGCCGATCAGCAGGATGCGTGCCTGGCCGAGACTTAGCCCGAGGCGCGTGTCGATGGCCTCCTCGAGACGCCGCACGACGTAGCGCGGCATCGACATGTTGATCTCGCCCGCCAGCTCGATGAAGCGGGTCGGCACCTCGTATTCCCGCGACTTCCAGGTGAGGTAGAAGGGATCGATCGGGATGCAGTGCCCGCCAAGCCCCGGTCCGGGGTAGAACGGCATGTAGCCGAACGGCTTCGTCTTGGCCGCCTCGATCACTTCCCACACGTCGATGCCCATCGCGTCGTAGACGATCTTGAGCTCGTTCACGAGGGCGATATTCACCGCACGGAAGATGTTCTCGGTGATCTTCACCGCTTCGGCCACGGCCGGCGACGACACCGGCACCACGTGCTTCACGACGGCACCGTAGAACGCGACCATCAGCCGCTGCGCGTCGGGCCCGTCGCCGGCCACCACCTTCGGGATTGTGACCGTCGCGAAGTCGCGATTGCCCGGATCCTCGCGCTCCGGCGAGAAGCCGAGGAAGAAGTCGCGCCCGCAGACCAGGCCGCCGCTCTCCAGTATCGGGCGCACGACCTCGTCGGTGGTGCCGGGGTAGGTGGTCGATTCGAGGATTACCAGCTGCCCGCGGCGCAGGCTCGCCGCGATCGTCGCGCAGGTCCGCTCGATGTAGGACATGTCGGGCTCGCGCTGCCGGGTGAGCGGGGTCGGGACGCAGATGACGATGACGTCGCAGGCGGCGAGCCGCGACATGTCGGTGGTCGCGGTGAAGCTGCCTGATGCCACCAGGGCGGCGAGTTCACTGCTGGCGACCGCATCGATATAGGACTGCCCGGCGTTCAGCAGCGGCGGCTTCGATGGATCGATGTCGAAGCCGATCGTCCGCAGGCCCGCCCTGGCGATCGCCACGGCGAGCGGCAGGCCGACGTAGCCGAGCCCGATGACGCCGGCAACCGCCGTGCGACTTTCTATGCGGTCGAGCAGCTCGCTGGTCGCCGCATCAGCGCCGCCGGTCTCGATCATGATTGGATTCCCGATGCGATGTTGCAGCAATACTCGGCGCCGGCTCCGGATCGCCGGCAATGCGGGCCGCGAATATCGCACGGAGCAGCGCACTTGGCACGCGGCGACAGCGCGGTTTGCAGCGGGCGGCAGGCCTCACGTGCAGCCGGCGGCTCGCCGGTTGGCCGGCCTGTCAGGCCAAGTCGGCCGCCACGCGGCGAACATAGGCAGCGTAATCGGATTTGCCGAGCCGGCCCAGCCACGGCTCCATCTGCTTGACGGTGGTGAAGCCGTAGCGCAGGGCGATTTCCTCGGGGCAGGAGATCTTCATGCCCTGCCGGCGCTCGAGCGTGGCCACGAACTGCGCGGCTTCGAGCAGGGAATCGTAGGTGCCGGTGTCGAGCCAGGCAAAGCCGCGGCCCATGCGCTCGACGTTCAGCTTGCCGGCCTCGAGATAGCAGCGGTTGACATCGGTGATCTCGAGCTCGCCGCGCGCCGACGGCTTGATCGCGGCGGCGTGGCGCAGCACCTCGTTGTCGTAGAAGTAGAGCCCCGTCACCGCCCAGTTCGACTTCGGCGCCTTCGGCTTCTCCTCGAGGCTCGTTGCCTTGCCGCCGGCATCGAACGCGACGACGCCGTAGCGCTGCGGGTCGGCGACCTCGTAGGCGAACACCGTGGCGCCGGTCGCGCTGGCCGCGCGCCGCATGCAGCATCTTGGGCAGGTCGTGCCCGAAGAAGATGTTGTCGCCAAGGACCAGTGCACAGTGATCCTTGCCGACGAAATCGGCGCCGATGATGAAGGCCTGCGCCAGTCCCTCCGGCTTCGGCTGCACCGCGTAGCGATAGCTTGACGCCGAATTGCGAGCCGTCGCCGAGCAGCGCCTGGAACTGCGCCTGGTCATGCGGCGTGGTGATGATCAGGATATCGCGGATGTCGGCCAGCATCAGCACCGACAGCGGATAGTAGATCATCGGCTTGTCGTAGACCGGCAGCAGCTGCTTCGACAGGCCGAGGGTGATCGGATAGAGCCGGGTGCCGCTGCCACCGGCCAGAATGATGCCCTTCATGATCGACTTCCCCTGGTTGCGAGCCTGCCCGTCACCGCCGCGGCCCCAGCATGCCGTCGAGGCAGGCTTCGAGACCGTCGTGCCAGTCGGGCATCGACAATCCATGGACGCGCGCCAGCTTTGACGTAGTCGAGCTTGGAGTAGGCCGGCCGGCGCGCCTTGGTCGGGAAGTCGGCGGTGGCGATCGCGTGCACCGGCACCGACTTGCCCTGGCGCGCAGCCGAGCCGGCCATGATGGCGCGCGCGAAGCCGCACCACGTCGTCTCGCCGGCCGAGACCAGATGGAAGATGCCGAAAGCCGGTGCGCCGGCCGGCTGCGATAGGCAGGTGCGCGCGATCGCGCACGATCGCCCTGGCGATATCGGCGGCGAACGTCGGGCTGCCGCGCTGATCGTCGACCACCCTGAGCTCCGGCCGTTCGCCGGCCAGCCGCAGCATGGTCTTGAGGAAGTTCGCGCCGTCGGCGCTGCAGACCCAGGCGGTGCGCAGGATCACGTGCCGCGGATTGGCGGCCGCGACAGCCGCCTCGCCGGCGAGCTTCGAGGCGCCGTAGACGCCTTGCGGCCCGGTGGCATCGGTCTCGACATAGGGCGTGCTTTTCGATCCGTCGAATACGTAGTCGGTCGAGAAATGGATGATCGGCGGCGCCGGCGCGCGCGGCGGCAGCGGCAACCGCGCCGGCGGCATCGCGATTGATCGCCCAGGCGCAGCTCGGGCTCGTCCTCGGCCCGGTCGACAGCGGTGTAGGCGGCCGGCATTGATGACGATCGCCGGGCGCGCGTCGATGATCGCGGCGGCCACCTCCTCGATCCGGGTCAGGTCGAATCTCGGCCGGGCGCAGCACTGTCAGATCGAAGCCTGTCCGGCGGCAGCGCACGTGCAAGGCTGGTCGCGACCTGGCCGCTGCCGCCGATCAGGATGACGCGCGGCTTGTCGGTCATGACGGCTTGCCGTCGACGAGGCCGAGGCGCTCGCCGCCGTAGACGTTGGCCCGCAGCGGCCGCCACCAGGCCTCGTTGTCGAGATACCACTGCACCGTCTTCTCGATGCCGGTGTCGAACGTCTCCTGCGCGCGCCAGCCGAGCTCGGTCTCGATCTTCGACGGATCGATGGCGTAGCGCCGGTCGTGGCCCGGCCGGTCGGCGACGAAGGTGATCAGCGAGCGGCGCGTGATGCCGCTCGGCCGCAGGCGATCGAGGATGTCGCAGATCGCGCTCGACGACGGCGAGGTTGTGCACTCGGCGCGCGGCCGCCGACATTGTAGGTCTCGCCGACCCGCCCGCGCTCGACGGCGAGCGTCAGCGCCCGCGCATGGTCGTCGACATAGAGCCAGTCGCGCATCCTGCTTGCCCGTCGCCGTAGACCGGCAGCGGCTTGCCCTCGAGCGCGTTCAGGATGCATCAGCGGAATGAGCTTTTCGGGAAAGTGGTACGGTCCGTAATTGTTCGAGCAGTTGGTGATCACCGTCGGCAGGCCGTAGGTCTCGTGCCAGGCGCTGACCAGGTGGTCGGACGCCGCCTTGCTGGCCGAATAGGGCGAGCGCGGATCGTAGGGCGTCGTCTCGACGAAGAAGCCGCCCGGCGCCGAGCGCTGCCGTAGACCTCGTCGGTCGAGACGTGAAGGAAGCGGAAGCTCTGCCGGCGCGGCGCCGGCAGCCCGCTCCAGTAGGCGCGCGCGGCCTCGAGCAGCGTGTAGCGTGCCGACGATATTGGTCTCGATGAACTCGGCCGAGCCGGTGATCGAGCGGTCGACGTGGCTCTCGGCGGCAAGATGCATGATCGCGTCGGGCGCGGCCTCGGCGAGCACGCGGTCGATCGCGGCGCGGTCGCAGATGTCGGCCTGCACGAAGCGGTAGCCGGGCTGCCCTTTCGATCGGCTTCAGCGAGGCGAGATTGGCGGCATAGGTCAGCTTGTCGACGTTGAGCGACCTGCCAGCCCTTGACGCGCCGACCAGGTGGCGGCACACGGCCGAGCCGATGAAACCTGCGCCGCCGGTGACGATGACTTTCATGGATCATTCCCTCGGTGCACGCTCGGCCTAGAACAGGGGCGGCAGATCGCGCAGCCGCGGCAGCTTGAGGTCCTTGTCGGACAGCGTCGCGTCGGCCGCCGCGACCGGCCATGCAATCCCGAGATCGGGGTCGTTCCACAGCACGCCGCCGTCGTGAGCCGGCGCGTACGGGCTCGAGACCTTGTAGAGCACCTCGGTATCCGGTTCGAGCGTGCAGAACCCGTGCGCGAAGCCGACCGGCACCAGTATCTGGGTCCAGTTCTCGGCCGACAGCTCGGCGGCGACGTGCTGACCGAAGGTAGGCGACCCGCGACGCAGATCGACGGCGACGTCGAGGATGCGACCATGCGTCACCCGCACCAGCTTGTCCTGCGCCGCCGGATGGGTCTGGAAATGCAGGCCGCGGATCGTGCCGACTTTCGCCGAGCGCGAATGATTGTCCTGCACGAACTCGATGTCGATGCCGGCGGCCGCCAGCGCCGGCTTGCTGTAGACTTCGGAGAAGAAGCCCCGCGCATCGCCGAATCGCCTCGGGCGGATCAGCTTCACGTCGCGAATTGCGAGTTGCTCGACTTCCATACTGAAAGACCAATTCCGCAGGCAATGACCGATTTGGCGCTGCCCCGGCATCCCGGTGCATGCGCGCCACTTATCACATACCCGAACTAAATTACGCCCGGCCTGAAATCAATCTTCCTGCCGTTACACCGGCAGCCTCTGTTGCCCAAATAATGCAGCGACTCCTGATGCAGCGGTTCCGGGCCTCGATCTGCCCAAATAATGCGCTCGCGCATCAATCTTTGGGCAGTGCTGCTGAGAGCCTGTCCGGGGGATTTTCATGGAGTTTCATCGCGCATGCATGGTCCAGATGGCAGGAGCGTCGGCGCAGCCGATACCCTAGGTATCGGCAAGGTGCGCGACGAACCAGATGGGCCATGCATGCGCGACCGAAGGTGGCCCAATCTCGGTCGCCCGCCGCGTCGCAGCCCTTGGCCGTAGCCAAGGCTACGACCAGCGGGCTGCTCCTTGCGGATCGACTCGACATTGGGCCATGAAATCTCATGAAAATCCCCCGGACAGGCTCTATGCTCCGGCGCGTCTCCGGCAACCCTTGCTCAGTGCTTCTCGAGGAAACTGTCGACCACCCGCTTGCTGCCAGCCTTTTCGAATTCAACGGTCAGCTTGTTGCCGTCGATCTCGGTGATGGCGCCATATCCGAACTTCTGGTGGAACACGCGCTCGCCGAGCTTGAAGTTGGTCTGCTGCGCGGTCGACGAGGCGACCAGCTCGCCCTCGATCAGGCGCGGTGGCTTCTTCGGGCCCTCTTTCTTCCATTGCTGCTGTGCGCGCTGCCAGCCGGGGGTGTCATAGGTCGATCTGAAAGGCGCGGGCTCGGTCTCGTCGAAGCGGCTCTGGCCGTAGCCCTTGTTGCCGTAGCCGCTGCCGAACCTGCTGCCGCCGTAGCTGCCGCCGAAATTCTGGTACGCACCGCCGAACGGGCTCTTGGCCTCGACCACCTCGACGTTGCGCTCCGGCAGCTCGTCGATGAACCGCGACGGCACAGCCGCGGAGAACAGGCCGCGGTTACGGCGATTCTGCGCGAACGAGATCTTCGAGGTCAGCTTTGCCCGCGTGATGCCGACATAGGCGAGTCGACGCTCCTCCTCGAGGCCGGCGAGCCCGCTCTCGTCGAGCGAGCGCTGGTGCGGAAACAGTCCTTCCTCCCAGCCCGGCAGATAGACGGTGCCGAACTCGAGCCCCTTGGCCGCGTGCAGTGTCATCAGCGAGACGCGATCGCCGTCGTTGGCGGTCTCGGTATCCATCACCAGCGAGACGTGCTCGAGGAAGCTGCCGAGTGTCTCGAACTGATCCATGAAGCGGATCAGCTCCTTCAGGTTCTCGAGCCGCGACTGCGCTTGCGGGCCCTTGTCCGCCTGCCACATCGCCGTATAGCCGCTCTCGTCGAGGATCAGCTCGGCGAGCTCGGTGTGCTTCATGGTTGCGATCTGCGCCCGCCAGCGCTCGAAGGCAGCGAGCAGATCGGCAAGCGACTTGCGTGCCTTGCCGCCGAGATCGTCCGACTCGGTCATCAGCCGCGCCGCGTGATACATCGGCATCTCGCTGGCGCGCGCGAGATCGTGGATGCGCTTGACCGTGGTGTCGCCGAGGCCACGTTTCGGCACGTTGACGATGCGCTCGAACTTCAGGTCGTTCGCCGGATTGGCGACGATCTCGAGATAGGCGATGGCGTCCTTGATCTCCTGGCGCTCGTAGAACCTCGGGCCGCCGATCACGCGATAGGGCAGTCCAAGAGTGACGAAGCGGTCCTCGAACGCGCGCATCTGGAACGACGCCCGCACCAGGATCGCGATCTCGTTGAGCCGGTGGCCCTGCTTGCGGGCCGCCTCGAGGTCGTCGGCGATGACCCGCGCCTCCTCCTCGTCGTCCCACAGTCCGGTGACGGCGACCTTGTTGCCTTCACTGCCATCGGTGAACAGCGTCTTGCCGAGCCGGCCCTTGTTGTGGGCGATCAGCGCCGAGGCGGTCGCCAGGATATGCCCCGTCGATCGATAGTTGCGCTCGAGCCGGATAACAGTCGCGCCGGGGAAATCCTTCTCGAAGCGCAGGATGTTGTCGACCTCGGCGCCGCGCCAGCCGTAGATCGACTGGTCGTCGTCGCCGACGCAGCACAGGTTGGGCGAGCCTTGCGCCAGCAACCGCAGCCACAGGTACTGGACCACGTTGGTGTCCTGATACTCGTCGACCAGGATGTAGCGGAAGCGGCGCTGGTAGTCGGCCAGGACGTCAGGGTTCTGCTGGAACAGCCGCAGGCCTTCGAGCAGCAGGTCGCCGAAGTCGCAGGCGTTGAGCTCCTTGAGGCGGCGCTGGTAGGCGGCGTACAGCTCGCGGCCCTTGCCGCCGGCGAACATGCCATCGCCTGCCGGCACCTTGTCCGGCGTCAGGCCGCGATTCTTCCAGCCGTCGATCAGCGCGGCGAGCTGGCGCGCCGGCCAGCGCTCCTTGTCGACGTGCGCCGCCTCGATCACCTGCTTCATCAGGCGAAGCTGATCGTCGGCATCGAGAATCGTGAAGCCGCTCTTCAATCCGACCAGCTCGGCGTGGCGGCGCAGGATCTTCACGCCGATCGAATGGAAGGTGCCGAGCCAACCCATGCCCTCGACGGCGCCGCCGATCAGCTGGCCGACGCGATCCTTCATCTCGCGCGCAGCCTTGTTGGTGAAGGTGACGGCGAGGATCTCGTGGGGCCTGGCGCGCCCGGACGCGAGAATGTGCGCGATCCGGGTGGTAAGCACGCGGGTCTTGCCGGTGCCGGCACCGGCCAGCACCAGCACCGGACCGTCGAGCGTCTCGACCGCCGCCCGCTGCTCGCTGTTGAGCCCGTCGAGGTATGGCGCGGCCGATCGCGCCGCGGCCCGCGCGGAGATCGAGCCGGATTTCGGAGTCGGGGCCGCCGTCTCGACGGCGCGCTGGGGGCGATTCGCTGACATGGCTCGACTTTAGCATTTCAGATGTGGCGGTAACCGGGCAGATGCCGGCTGCGCACAATCTTCTTTCTCTTTACTCTTTCTCTTTACGCTTCCTGCAAAAGGCGGCAAACGCCGCTGCCGCCGCCTCATTCGAGCCCAACTCAACCATGCCAATGATTTTCGGTGCCGTCGGGCGTTGCCCGATGCCCTCCCGGCATGCTTAACGATAGCAGGGATGCATGCGTTCCCTGACCAAGATCGTATTGAGATTCCGATGAGCGCGGCAAAGCCGGCCCAGATGGGTATGAGAGGGAGATGAACAACGTTCTTCTCTGGCTGGGTGGTTTGCTCGTGGCGGTCCTGTGCGCCCTGTTCGCAGTGCCGCATTTTGTCGACTGGACGAGCTATCGCGGCGTCTTCGAGGAGGAGGCGTCGCGGGTGCTCGGGCGCGACCTGCGAGTAGCCGGCGCCGTCAATCTCAGGTTGCTGCCGACACCGTACGTCCGGTTCGAAAAGGTCAGGCTGTCGGACGTTGCGGGCCAGACCGGCGAGCCGTTCTTTCGCGCCGACGACTTCACGCTGTGGCTTGCCCCAGGGCCGCTGCTGCGCGGCGCCATCGAGGCGCGGCAGATCGAGTTGCGGCGGCCGACCGTCAAGTTGCGCCTGAATGCCGCGGGCGGCGGCAACTGGCAAAGCCTGTCGATCGCTCGCGGCGCCTTGCCGTTCGTGCCGAGCGAAGTTGCCTTGCAGTCGGTCCTGATCACGGATGGCACGGTCTCGGTCGACGGTCCGGATCAGCAGGAGCTCGTGCGCGTCGGCGCGGTGACCGGCGAGCTGTCGATGGCTTCGCTCGACGGCCCGTTCCGCTTCAAGGGTACGATCGGCCAAGGCGATGCGCGCCGTGAGTTCAAGGTGTCGACCACCGCCTTCGAGAGCGACGGCGGCCTGCGCTTGAAGGCACAGCTCACCGGTCCCGCGGCGGCAAGCAATTACATTCTGGATGGCCGTGTGACCGATCTGTCCGGGCGGCCGAAGCTCGAGGGCCAGATCAGCGGTCAGATCACGATTCATGCCGCCGACATTGGTCGATCGGCGACGGCACCCGCGCCCACCCACTCCGCCGGGGCAGCAAAGCTCCCGGTCGATGTGCGCGCTATCCTGACGGCCGATGCGGACGGCGCAAAGCTGGCCGACATCAGCCTGGCGTTCGAGCATGATGGCAAGCCGCAGCTGCTTGCCGGCGCCGCCGACGTGCGCTGGCAGGGCGGGCTCGCCGTCAAATCGCAATTCAATTCGCGCTGGATCAACGTCGACCAGGCCTTCGACGTCAAGGACGGTGCGAAGCCGCTGGATGCGATGCGGCGTCTCGCGGCCTCGCTCAATCACCTGGTGCCACAGAGCGGGCACAGCGAGGCCACGGTGTCGATCGATCAGGTGACGCTTGGCGGCGAGGCGTTGAGCGATGTCCAGCTGCGCGTCGTACGTGCCGACGAGGCGCTGCGCTTGTCGGAGCTGCGCGTGAATCTGCCGGGTGGCAGCCGGCTGGTAATGAACGGTGCGCTGCCCGCCCCTGATGCGTTCGACGGCGAGATCAGCCTGCGCGGCGCCAATCTTTCGCGCCTGTTGTCCTGGCTCGGCTACGGTTCCACCGTCGGCGAGGCACGAACCGAAGGCAACTACTCGCTCAAGTCGCGGATCGCATTCGATCCGAGCGCGATCGCGGTCAAGGATGCGTTCGCGAGCCTCGGCAGTGCCGTGCTGGCCGGCAGCCTCGGCTATCGGTGGTCCGACCGGCCGCGCCTCGATATCGTGCTCGAGGGCGATCAGATCGACCTCGGGCTGGTGTCGCCGCGGGCCCTCGATCTGGCGGAGTATGCCCGCGCGCTGACCGGCGGCGGGACCGCGGATGCGTCATCCTCCACCGGCAAGACGGCAACTCCGACGGGCTTCGTCATTGATCCCCGCAGCCAGGATGCGACGCTGCGCATCCGGGCCAACCGGCTGCAGGATGGCACGCATCAGTTGCGCGATGTCGACGTCGACGCGGCGATCATCGGCGGCAAGCTGGCGCTGCGGCGGCTGCGTTTCGTGAGCGGCTCCGGGCTCGAGCTCGAGGCCGAGGGCGACATCGCCGACGTCGGCGAGCGGGGCCGGGGAAGCCTGCGCGGCACGGTGGCGGTGGCCGATCCGACAGCGGTCGCGGAGCTGCTGGCGCTCGCGGATCTGGCCGACACTCCCGCGGAGGGCAAGCGCTGGCGGTCGTTGGCGCCGGCGCGCCTCGCCTGGTCGGTTCGCTTCGGCGATGCCAAGGCGGCCAACGGGTCGGCCGCGCCGGCGACGGAAGTCTGGCTCGACGGCAACATGCTTGGCCGGCGGGCGACCGCGGTCGTTCGCATCGACGGCGGACTGCGGCAGTGGCGGCAGTCGAACTTGCAGCTCAACGCCAGCATCGATCGGCCGGACTGGCAGCGTCTGCGCGCGCTGGTGTCGATCGAGGACGGTCCGGGCGCGAGTGCGCGGCCGGCGGCGGCGCAATCAGTCAGCGCAGGCGCACATGCCCGACTGCAGCTGAAGCTATCCGGCCGGCCGGACCAGTCGCTGAGCGCTTTCCTGAAGCTCGACGACGACGCGTTCGATGCCGGCCTCGCCGGACGTGTGACGCTCGGCCCGGATTGGATCAGCGACGGCGAGGGCGAGCTGCAGCTGCGCACGATTGATCTGGCGCAGTCCTCGGCGGTGCTGGGGTTCGCCACTCGCAACGTGCCGGGAATTGCCGTCGAGGGGACCGCCGACCTGGCGTTCAAGGATAAGGTTTTGCGGATCACGCCATCGACGCTGGAGGTTGCCGGCACGCCGATCGGCGGCGAGATCACCATCACGAAAACCGGTGATCGTGACCGGCAGCGCATCGACGGGCGGATCACCACGGCGCGGGCGAGCATCCCGCGACTGCTCGATCTGCTGGTCGATGCCAAGGGCAGCGCCACGCGCGACTCCGATGGCCAGATCTGGCAGTCCGCTGCCTTCGACCTGTCGCTGCTTGACCGCATCGAGGGCCGGCTGCGGGTCGAGGCCGGCGAGCTGGTTTTGACGCCGGAGCTGGCGTTGGCGCGCGCCATCGTCGAGGCCGACCTGGCGCCCGGCAAGGTCGAGCTCGTTACTCTTGAAGGCGACGCTCTCGGCGCCCGGTTGTCGTCGCAGTGGCGGCTGCAGGGGGCAGCGGCCGGGGCGAGCCTGACCGGCAGCGCCAAGATTGCCGGCGTGCATCTCGACCGGCTGGCGGCGGCGCAGGGGCGCGCCGGCCAGCGGCTGGCCGGACGGGCGACGGTCACGGCCACACTGACCGGGCGCGGGCTGACGCCCCGCGGTCTGATCGCGGTTCTTACCGGCTCCGGCGAAATCGACATCGGTGGCGGCCAGGTCGGCGCGCTATCGCCGGGGTCATTGCGCAGCCTGAGCGACGAGGTATTGAGCGGCAAGCGCGAGCCTACCGTCGAGGCGATGAAGCAAGGCGTCAGCGCGATGCTCGCGGATCTGCGGCCGGAGGCGCGCCTCGGCCTCGGCAATCGCAAGCTTGGTTTCGACGTGGCCGACGGCGCCGCCAAGATCCGCGCCTTCACGGTCGATACCGCGGAGGGCCGGGCGGCCAATCGCACCACGATCGATCTGGCGCGTCTGATGATCGACAGCGAATGGAAGCTGGAGCAACGCCTGGAGCCGTGGGCGGCAGCGGTTGGCGGCAAGAAGCCGACGCCATTGCCGCCGGTCACGATCGTGTTCGTCGGGCCGTTGGCAGCTCTCGGACGGCTCGAGCCTTCGATCTCGGTCGAGGCATTGGTGCGCGAGCTGTCGGTGCGCCGGATGGAGCGCGACGTCGACCAGCTCGAGCGACTGCGGCGGCTCGATGAAGAGCGCGCCAGGGCCGAGGCGGAGCGGCAAAGGGCAGAAGCTGCGGCGCGCGCGGAGGCTGCTGCACGAGCGGCCGCCGCCGCCGCGGCGGCTTCGAACGTGACGCAGCAGCCGCTTCCCATGCCGGCGCCCGCAGCCCAACCGGCCATGAGCCCGGCCAGTGCCGTCCCGGCGGCTCCGATGACTGTCGCGCCAGGATCGATTCCCGCCGAACCGCAGATCGTCGATCCGTCCCTGCCCGGCGACCAGAGGCGGCGGCCGGCGAACGTCACCTCCGAGCCGCGCCAGGTGCCGTCGTCGCAGCGGCTCAAGGGATCGACCGTCCAGGACGTGTTTCGTAGGCAGAATTCGGGCGGCAACTGAAGCGCCCGGTGCGCTGGCCGTCGAGCGCTACGAGGGCGGCTGACCCGACCCGGAGCCGCGCCGGGCCCGCGCCAGCAGCCACACCCTGACCGCGCTCGATAGGCCTGCACCGCCCCGCTGCTCGTCGATGCGCTGCACGAGCCCGGCGAGCGAGGTGCGCTCCTGTTCGGCCGCCTCGCGCAAAGCTTCCCAGAACGCGGCCTCGAGGCTGATCGAGGTTCGATGGCCCGCGATCGTGAACGAACGCTTCTCCGGCCGTGCCGAGGCCGGTCCGGCGGCGGTCGCTGCGTTATTCGCCATCGTCGGAGGGGACCGGACGCCTTGCCTGGTCGAGACGCCGGCGATCGAGCTCTTCCTGGGCCTTGCGGGTCTGCCGCTCGGCCTTGCTCTGGCCGTGGATGGCCCGGTTTTGCGCCGCCTTTGCCTCGCGCGCGCTGCGCGTCCGCTGTTTGCGCACGGTGCGCAGATTGATGACGTCGCCGGTCATGATAGCCGCTCCGCTGCTCGCCGGCGGAGCATGATCAGAGTTCGCGCGCGCCGGCAAGGCCGCGCGCATGCACTTTGATCCCGCAACTAGATTGCGAAAGGGCCAAAGGCTTGCGAACATCGTCCCGGCCCGATTCCGGGGCGCGCGTGCACCTGCCATTGGGTGACCGGAGCGGGCGCGAGCGAGAGAGCCAGGAATGCTGATCTACTCACTGAAGCGGCTGGGCGTGGCGATCCTGGTGGCGCTGTTCGTGTCGGCGGCGGCGTTCGTCACGCTGCGCCTGTCGGGAGACCCGGCGATCGCCATCGCCGGGGAGGGCGCGCGGGCCGCCGACATCGAGCTGGTGCGGCAGACCTACGGGCTCGATCGGCCGCTGGTCGTCCAGTATTTCGATTGGCTCGAGACCGTGATGCGCGGCGATTTCGGCCAGTCGCTCTATTTCAAGACGAGCGTGGCATCGCTGATCGCCGACAAGCTGCCGGTGACATTCATTGTTGGCGCGTTGGCGATCCTGCTCGCGCTGGCGCTGTCGATTCCGCTCGGCGTGCTGGCGGCGGTCTACCAGGGCAGCATGATCGACCGTTTCGCGCTCGCCGTCGCGGTCGCCGGCCAGGCCCTGCCGAACTTCTTCTTCGCGCTAGTGCTGATGATGGTGTTCTCCATCGAATTGCGCTGGCTGCCGGTCTCCGGGTCCGACACCTGGGCTCATTTCGTCATGCCGGTGATCGCGCTCGGCTACTACGTCACGCCGCCGCTGATGCGGCTCGTTCGCGCGGGCATGATCGAGGTGCTCGGCGCCGACTACATCCGCACCGCGCGCGCCAAGGGGCTGTCGGCGGCGAGCGTGATCTTCAAGCATGGCCTGCAGGAACGCGCTGGTGCCGGTGGTGGCGCTGGCGGCGGTGCAGCTCGGCCTGCTGCTCGGCGGCTCGATCGTGATCGAGACGATCTTCGCCCTCGATGGCCTCGGCTATCTCGCCTACCAGTCGATCACCCACAAGGATTTCCCGGTGACGCAGGCGGTGCTGCTGCTGCTGTCGCTGATCTATGTCGCGCTGACACTCGCTTCCGATCTGCTCAATGCTTTCCTCGATCCTCGCATGAGGGTCGCCTGATGGCCGAGCTCAGCACACCGTTGACGCAGGACCAGCTCGGCGAGCCGGTGCGTGCGGCGCCCTCGCTCGCTCGCCGGATGGGCGGCAATCCATCGCTGGTGATCGGCCTCGGCCTCGTCGGTCATCGTCGTCGTGATGGCGCTCGCGGCGCCGCTGCTGGCGCCGCACGACCCTTATGCCCAGGATCTGGTCCGCCGGCATGGTGCCTCCGGTCTGGTACGCGAAGGGCACCTGGCTCAATCCACTCGGCACCGACAATCTTGGTCGCGACTATCTCTCGCGCGTCATCTACGGGGCGCGCATCTCGCTGCTGATCGGCGTTTCGGTGATGCTCATCTCGGGGGTGATCGGCACGGCGCTCGGTCTCGTCGCCGGCTACTTCGGCGGCAAGGTCGACATGGTGGTGAACTTCATCATCACCGCGCGGCTCGCGATGCCGGTGGTGCTGGTCGCACTTGCCGTGGTGGCGATGACCGGCGGCTCGCTGCTGGTGGTGATCCTGACGCTGGGGCTGCTCAAGTGGGATCGTTTCGCCGTCGTCATGCGCAGCGCGACGCAGCAGGTGCGATCGCTCGACTATGTCACGGCGGCGGAGGCGGCGGGCGCATCCCGTTCGCGCGTCGTCCTCGGCGAGATCCTGCCGAACGTGCTGCCGCACCTGATCGTGGTGGCGACGGTGGAAGCGGGCAGCGCCATCCTGCTCGAGGCGGCGCTGTCCTTCCTGGGTCTCGGCGTGCAGCCGCCGCTACCGTCGTGGGGCCTGATGATCTCGGAAGCGAAGACGTTCATGTTCTTCTCGTTCTGGTTGATCGCGATCCCCGGGACGGCGCTTGCCCTGCTCGTGCTCGGCATCAATCTCGCCGGCGACGGCTTGCGCGACGTGCTGGCGCCGGAGGGCCGCACATGAGCGACCCGGTGCTCGAGGTCCGCGACCTCCAGGTCGACATCGCGACGCCGCGGGGGCCGCTGCACGCGGTGCGCGGCATCTCGTTCGACGTGCTGCCCGGCGAGACCGTCTGCCTCGTCGGCGAATCCGGCTGCGGCAAGTCGATGACGGCGCTGTCGCTGATGGGCCTGCTGCCGAAGACGGCGACCGCGCGCGCCGGGCGGATCGTGCTGTCGGGGCGAGGATCTGCAGCTCACCAGCAGCAAGTCGCTCAACGCGCTTCGCGGCGACCGCATGACGATGATCTTCCAGGAGCCGATGACCGCGCTCAACCCGGCCTGGACGATCGGCTCGCAACTCATCGAGGTTCACCGCCGGCACAAGCGATCGAGCTACCAGGAGGCTCGCGCGCGTGCGGTCGGATTGCTGGCGAAGGTCGGGATCGCGCGCGCGGCGGAGCGCCTCGACGCCTATCCGCATCAGCTGTCGGGCGGCCTGCGGCAACGGGTGATGATCGCCATGGCGCTGATGTGCGATCCGGCCTTGCTGATCGCCGACGAGCCGACGACGGCGCTCGACGTGACCATCCAGGCGCAGATCCTGCGCCTGCTCGCCGAGCTGCAGAAGGAAACGGGAGTGGCCTTGCTGCTGATCACCCATGATCTCGGCGTCGTCGCGCGGATCGCCGACCGGGTGAGCGTGATGTATGCCGGCCGCATCGTCGAGCAGTGCCGCACGGCCGAGCTGTTCCGGCGGCCATTGCACCCCTACACGCGCGGCCTGCTGGCCTGCCTGCCGCGGCCGGGCGTCAACGAAGGAATGCGCCTCGGCACGATCCCCGGCGTTGTGCCGTCGCTGATCGGCGGCATCGCCGGTTGCGCCTTCCGCAGCCGCTGCGGCGAGGCGGAGGCGCGTTGCGCAATCGAGGTTCCGGAGCGCCGCGAGGGGAGCGAGCATACCTGACGCCTGCATTCACGAGCCGGCGCCGGCGGTGGCGCCATGACCGAGACGATCCTCGAGATGCGTGGCCTGACGCGCTCGTTCCGTGTCGGCCGCGGCATATTCGCCAAGGCGGCGACGCTGCAGGCCGTCGCCGGCATCGACCTCGACGTCATCAAGGGCGAGGTGCTCGGCATCGTCGGCGAGTTCGGGCTGCGGCAAGTCGACGCTCGCTCGCATGATGCTCGGCATCCTGCCGCCCACATCGGGCTCCATGCGGCTCGGCGGGCAGGAAGTGGCGGCGATGCCGAGGCGCGAGCTGGCGCGGCGCATGCAACCGGTGTTCCAGGATCCCTACTCGTCGCTCAACCCGCGCCGGCGCATCGCCTCGATCGTCTCGCTGCCGCTCGATGTGCAGCGGATCGGCACGGCCGAGCAGCGCCGCGCACGCGCGATCGGTGTGCTGGAGCAGGTCGGCCTGCCGGCGCGCTTCGCCGACAACTTCCCGAACGAGCTCTCCGGCGGGCAGCGCCAGCGTGTCGCGATTGCCCGCGCCCTGGTGACGAAGCCGGAGATCGTGATCTGCGACGAGCCGACGTCGGCGCTCGACGTGTCGGTGCAGAGCCAGATCTTGAACCTGCTGATGGACCTGCGCCGCGATCTCGGCCTCACCTACGTGTTCATCAGCCACAATCTCGCGGTGGTCGAGCATCTGGCGACGCGGGTTGCGGTGATGTACCTCGGGCGCATGGTCGAGCTGGCAACGGTGGCCGACCTGTTCGCGCGGCCGCGACACCCTTACACCCAGGCGCTGCTTGCCTCGGTGTTGACGCCCGAGCCGGGGCTGGGGCTGCCGGACGCCGTGCTCGGCGCGACGCCGCCCGATCCGTTCGCGGTCGCGACCGGGTGTCCATTCGCGCCTCGCTGTCCCCGCGCCGTCGACCAATGCCGCAACGAGCCGCCGCCGCGTAGGCAGGATGCGGGCGGCTATGCCGTGTGCCACTTCGCCTGAGGCAGTGCATCAGCGTCGATTTCAATCGGGATCCTCGTCCGCGCCCTTGCGGCGGTGCTCCCGGCGCTCATCGTCGACCCGGCCGGCGTCGGCGTCGAAAATGATCCGCTCGGTACCGGCGAGCGCGACGAAACGCTTGCCGCGCGCGCGGCCGATCAAGGTCAGGCCGGCCTTGTTGGCGAGGTCGACGCCCCAGGCAGTGAAGCCGGACCGCGACAGCAGGATCGGGATGCGCATCTTGACGGTCTTGATCACCATCTCGGAGGTCAGCCGGCCGGTGGTGTAGAAGATCTTGTCCTCGGGGCGGATCTTGTTGAGGAACATGTAGCCGGCGATCTTGTCGACCGCGTTGTGACGGCCGACGTCCTCCATGTAGACCAGCACCTTGTCCTGCTGCGCCAGCACGCAGCCGTGGATCGCGCCGGCCTTGAGGTAGAGGCTCGGCTCGGTGTTGATCTTCTTGGCGAGGGTATATAGCCACGAGGTTCGCAGGCGGGCGTCGCGGCTGAGCTCGATCCGGTCGAATTCCTCCATCAGGTCGCCGAACACCGTGCCTTGGGCACAGCCCGAGGTCTGCGTCTTCTTCTTCAGCTTCTCCTCGAAATCGGTCTGCCGCCTGGTGCGCACCACGATGGTGTCGATGTCCTCCGCATGCTCGATGGCGGTGATCTGATCGTCGGCCTTCAGCATGTTCTGATTGAGCAGGTAGCCGACCGCGAGCAGGTCGGGGTGATCGCCGATCGTCATCATCGTCACGATCTCGCGCGCGTTGAGGAACAGCGTCAGCGGCCGCTCGGTGACGACCGACGTCTCGATCGGCGCGCCGGTCTGGTCGATACCGCGAACGGTCATCGACAGACGCGGGTCGTCGGGGGTCGGGCGGACCTGGAATTCCTTCATGACGGCAGCTTTCGTACTCCGGCCGGTCGCTGGTTAAATTTGCGTCGGCCCGATGAGAATCAAGCATTGCGATCCGGTCTTTGTCTAGTTATACGGCCACTGCAACACTGATCTGCGAATTGAGGGGCGTAGCCGCCTGTCGCCGCCGGTCGGTACCAAAACATTGGGAGGGATAAACGAATGAGTGAGTTCAATCGCCGCAAGTTCATCAAAGGCGCTAGTACCGCCGGCGTAGCCGCCGCGGCAACGGCCGTCGCCGCGCCGGCAATCGCGCAATCGATGCCGGAGTTGAGCTGGCGCCTGACGTCCAGCTTTCCGAAGTCGCTGGACACGCTCTACGGCGCTGCCGAGACGTTTTCGAAGACGCTGGCCGAGATCACCGACAACAAGTTCAAGGTCCAGGTGTTCGCCGGCGGCGAAATCGTGCCCGGCCTGCAGGCAGCCGACGCCGTGACCAACGGCACCGTCGAGATGTGTCATACGGCGTCCTACTACTACTGGGGCAAGGATCCGACCTTCGCATTCGGCACCGCGGTTCCATTCGGGCTCAACCAGCGCATGCAGGACGCCTGGATGTACGAGGCGGGCGGCATCGACCTGCTGAACGAGTTCTACGGCAAGTTCGGCATCTTTGGTCTGCCGCTCGGCAATACCGGCGCCCAGATGGGCGGCTGGTACCGCAAGGAGATCAACACCGTCGATGACATCAAGGGCCTGAAGATGCGGATCGGCGGCTTCGCCGGCGTCGTTCTGTCCAAGCTCGGCGGCGTGCCGCAGCAGATCGCCGGCGGCGACATCTACCCGGCGCTGGAAAAGGGCACCATCGATGCCGCCGAGTGGGTCGGTCCCTACGACGATGAGAAGCTCGGGTTCTACAAGGTCGCCAAGTACTTCTACTACCCTGGCTGGTGGGAGGGGCAGGCCATGCTGCACCTGTTCATCAACAAGGCGAAGTGGGAGAGCCTGCCGAAGGCCTATCAGAGCGCCGTCAAAGCCGCGGCCCACACCGCGAATACCGTAATGATGGCCAAGTACGACGCGGTCAATGCGGCGGCGCTGCGACGCCTGGTGGCGGCGGGCACCCAGCTGCGTCCGTTCTCCGAGCCGGTGCTGGACGCCTGCTTCAAGGCTTCCAACGAAGCGTACGCTGAGATCTCCGCCAAGAATGCGGACTTCAAGAAGGTGTACGAGGCGATGAAGGTTCAACGCGCCAACAACTACCTCTGGTTCCAGCTGTCGGAGAACACGTTCGACACTTACATGATGATTCAGCAGCGCAAAAACCTGTTGTAAGGTTTCGATTGCTGAGGAAGATTGCTGTCGCCATGCGCCTGCCCGGCCCTCCACCGAGGGTCGGGCATCGTTCTGACCTCATGAGGGACGAGCAAATTGCTGGCCAGGGCGGATGGGGTGCTCGAGCTTCGCAAGACGTGTTCAGCCAACGAAGGGAAACGGTGTTCGGATGACGACTTTCAGTAGACGCAAGTTCATCAGGGGTGCAGGTGTTGCCGGTACCGCCGCTGCCGCCAGCACCCTTGCAGCGCCGGCAATCGCGCAGAGCATGCCGGAGATCCGCTGGCGCCTGACTGCAAGCTGGCCGAAATCGCTCGACACGCTGTATGGCGGCGCCGAGAACTTCGCCAAGTTCGTGTCGGAGGCGACGGACGGCAAATTCCAGATCCAGAGTTTTGCTGGCGGCGAGATCGTGCCGCCGCTGCAGGCGACCGATGCCGTGATCAACGGCACCGTAGAGATGTGCCACACTGCTCAATACTACATGTGGGGCAAGGATCCGACCTGGGCACTGGGCTGTGCCGTGCCATTCGGTCTCAACGGCCGCCAGCAGGCGGCCTGGTGGTACGAGGGCGGTGGCGAAGCAGCTGATGAACGCGTTCCACGCCAAGAACAACGTCTATCGCCTGTTGTGCGGAAACACGAGTGCCCAGATGGGCGGTTGGTTCCGCAAGGAGATCAACACCGTCGACGATCTGAAGGGACTGAAGTTCCGGGCTGGCGGATTTGCCGGCGCTGTCATGTCGAAGCTCGGTGTCGTGCCGCAGCAGATCGGCGGCGGCGACATTTATCCGGCGCTCGAGAAGGGCACCATCGACGGCGCCGAGTGGGTCGGCCCCTACGATGATGAGAAGCTCGGCTTCTACAAGGTCGCCAAGTACTACTACTATCCCGGCTGGTGGGAGGGCGGCGCCATGCTGAGTCTCCATGTCAACAAGCCGAAATGGGACAGCCTGCCCAAGCACTATCAATCGATCTGCAAGGCGGCGGCGGCTCACGCCAACAGCGTGATGGTCGCGCGGTACGATGTCCAGAATCCGGCTGCCATCAAGCGTCTCGTCGGCAACGGTGTGCAGCTGCGGCCGTTCTCGGAAGCGATCCTCGACGCCTGCTTCAAGTCGGCCAATGAGGTCTATGCCGACATCTCTGGAAAGAATGCCGACTTCAAGAAGATCTGGGAGCACATGAAGGCGTTCCGTGCCGAGAGCTACCTCTGGCTGCAGCTGCCGGACAACACCTACGACACCTACATGATGATCCAGCAGCGCAAGAACACGCTCTGATCCGGCAGCCGGATCGCGCCTGAGCTCGGAGGCCCGGGACATCGTCCTGGGCCTCTTTGCTTGCTGGGCGGATGGTCCCGGCACGGTGTTCGCCAACCGCTGCGATTACCTCGATCCCGGCCTTGCCTGGACCGGTGTCAAGGATACCGGGCGCGGCGCATCGCTGTCGCAGGTCGGCTACGAGATGCTGACCCGGCCGAAGAGCATCCACCTGCGGCAGGTCAGCTGAGGCGGAGCATCACTACGCCGAAGACTATGACCGCGGCTGCGCTCCATCGCCACCGCGTCATCGGTTCGGCCAGGAAGACGGTGCCGATCAGGGCTGCGAACAGCACGCCGGTTTCGCGGAGCGCGGCAACGAGCGCGATCGGTGCCTTGGTCATCGCCCAGGTGGCGATGATGTAGGCGGTGGTCGACATGCTGGCGGCACCGACGGCCGCCGGCCACTTGGTCCTCAGCTCCGCATATACGGACGGTCCGCGCACATGCAGCGCGGTCGCGGCCATGACTACGGCGTTGCCGAGCATCTCCCACAGGATGAAACTCGCGGCTGAGCCGTTGATGCGGGAGCCATGGCCGTCGACGATCGTGTAGGCGCAGATCGTACATGCCGTCGCCAGCGCGAAGCCGACAGCATGCAACTCGAAGCCGCCATCGCGGCTGCCCTTCACCGACATCAACAGGACGCCTGACGCAAGCGCCAGGATGCCTCCATAACCGACGGTCGACAGTGTCTCGCCGAGAAGTACCGCGGTCCCGATCGCGGTCAGCAGCGGCGCCGTGCCGCGCGCAATCGGGTAGACATGGCTGAGGTCGCCGGCGCGATAGGCCGAGATCAGGAAATAGCGATAGATCGCGTGCAGAGCCCAGGACAGCGCAATCCACGGCCATGCCGCGGTTTCCGGCCACTTGACGAACCAGACGCCGACTGCGGCAATCACGCCGCCGGCGGCACTGATCCGCGCCATGCTGTCGAACGGATCACCGCCGCCCTTCAGCAGCGCATTCCATCCGGCATGCATGGCAGCGGCGGCTATGACGGCAAGGAAGACGTAGGCGTCCAAAGACCTGATCCGGCGGGTGCGGTGGGGCAAAGCTGCCGAAATTAGAATGCGCCTGCAAAGCTGTCACGACCTTTCGCAGCGGCCCTCGCCGCCGCAACAGTGCATGAAGGGCGATGGCGATTGCGGTACGCTGCCTGCTATGCTCTGTGTCGCGTCAATGTCACGATGCGACGGGGAGGACACCATGATCCCGACACTCAGGACGACGACCGTGCTCGATCGCATGGGCATGAAGCGCAGCGACGAGGCGTTTCTGACCGGCCTGCGCAATGCGCCCGGCGCTCGTTTCCTGGTGCTGGCCGACGCCAAGCCGGTGATCGTGTCGAACGAGGCGAAGACCGAGGCGGCGATCCGGTGGTTCGGCCAGGACGAGCTGCAGGGCCTCGGGCTGCCGACGGCGGACGCAATTTTCCTCGGTGTCGACCGCAAGACCGGGATCGGCCACTTCGCGATCGCCGTCAGCGAGCATCGCGCCAAGAATGCGCCCGGCGGCGTCCAGATGATGCGCCCGATCGTCGACCTGCGCACCCTTGCCATGCAAGGCGCGATGGATGCCGACGAGCTGTCACTCGTGGGCCAGGCCAAGGCGCTCACCCACTGGCACGAGAGCGCCCACTGCTGCGGCCGCTGCGGCGGCACGACGATGATCAAGGACGGCGGCTGGCGGCGGAAGTGCTGGGCCTGCGGGCAAGAGCATTTCCCGCGCACCGATCCGGTCGTGATCATGCTGGTGACCGACGGCGAGCGCTGCCTGCTCGGTCACGAAGGCCGCTTCCAGAAGGAGCCGCGCATGTATTCGACGCTCGCCGGTTTCATCGAGCCTGGCGAGGACCTCGAGCATGCGGTTCGCCGCGAGATCTACGAGGAAGCCGGGCTGGAAATCGGCGAGGTGCGCTACCACTCCTGCCAGCCATGGCCGTTCCCGCATTCGCTGATGCTCGGCGCGCTGGCGATGGCGAAGACGACCGAGATCAAGATCGATCCCAACGAGATCGAGGAGGCGCGCTGGTTCGACCGGAACGAGGTTCGACTGATGCTCGACAAGAAGCATCCGCAGAACTACTGGGTGCCGGGCCAGCAGGCGATCGCCCGCTCGCTGATCAAGGCATATGTCAACGAATGGTGGAAGTAGACGCCGCAAGGGCCTGAGGCGAGGCGCTGCCGATGCTCGATGCCCGCATCAGACCCCATATCGATCCGCCGCTCGCGGCGATGGCGCGCCGGATCGTGGCGGCCGGCGTCGGTGCTGACCAGATCACCATTGCCGGCGCCGTGCTCGGATGCCTCGCCGCGGCGGCGGTGGCGGCCGGTGCTTTCTTCGCTGCGCTCTGCTTGTTCCTGGCCGGTCGCCTGCTCGACGGTCTCGACGGTGCCGTGGCCCGGCAGACCAGGCCGACCAACCGGGGCGGGTTTCTCGACATCGCGCTGGATTTCGTCGTCTACGCCGCGATGCCGCTGGCCTTCGCAGTGCACGACCCGGCGGCGAACGCCTTGCCGGCGGCTGCGCTTCTCGCCGGTATCGTCGTCAATGGCGCGGCTTTTCTCGCCTTCGCCGTGATGGCCGAGCGGCTGAAGATCGACGCAAGAGCGCAGGGCTTGAAGTCGCTCTACTACCTCGGAGGCTTGGCGGAGGGCAGCGAAACGATCTTGTTCTTCGCCGCCTTCTGCCTGTGGCCCGCGTGGTTCGGGCCGCTCGCTTTAGCCTTTGCAGGCCTCTGCCTCATATCGGGGTTCGCCAGGATCGCGATCGGCTGGCGCCTGTTGGATCGCTGATCAGGCGCCCGCTGCGGCGTCGAGCGCCTGGTCGATGTCGGCTTGCAGGTCCCCCACCGCTTCGAGACCGACCGACAGCCGCACCATGCCGTCGGTGATGCCGAGCTCGGCCCGCGCCTCCGGCTTCAACCGCTGGTGGGTGGTGGTGGTCGGATGGGTGATGAGGCTCTTGGTATCGCCGAGATTGTTCGAGATCTTGACCAGCTTCAACGCATTGAGGAAGCGGAACGCCGCGCTCTTGCCGCCGGTCACCTCGAACGTCACCACCTGGCCACCGCCCTTCATCTGCGCGCGCGCGATCGCAACCTGCGGGTGATCGGCGCGACCCGGGTACAGCACCCGGCCGACCTGACTGCCCTTGGTCGCCAGATGATCCGCGATCGCCGCCGCCGAGGCGCATTGCGCGCGCACCCGGATCGGCAGGGTCTCGAGGCCCTTCAGCATCACCCAGGCGTTGAACGGGCTGATCGACGGTCCGGTCTGGCGGACGAAATCGTGCAGGTAATCCTTCACGAACTGTTTGCTCGCGAGCACCACGCCGCCAAGGCACCGGCCCTGGCCGTCGATGTGCTTGGTCGCCGAGTACACCACCACGTCGGCGCCGAGCTGCAGCGGCTTCTGCAGGATCGGCGTCGCAAACACGTTGTCGACGAACACCAGCGCGCCGCGCTCGTGCGCGATCCTGGCGACGCCGGCGATGTCGACCAGCTCGAGCGTCGGGTTGGCCGGTGTCTCGAAGAAGAATGCCCGGGTGTTGGGCCGTACCGCCTCGCGCCAGTTGTCGAGATTGCGCCCGTCGACGAGGGTCGACTGGATGCCGAACCGTGGGCAAAGGTCCTCGATGACATAGCGGCACGAGCCGAACATCGCCCGGGCGGCAACGATGTGATCGCCGTTCCTGAGATAGCCGAGCAGCGCCGCGGTGACGGCGGCCATGCCGGTCGCCGTCGCCCGCGCCTCCTCGGCGCCTTCGAGCAGCCGCATGCGCTCCTCGAACATGGCGACCGTCGGATTGCCGAAGCGGCTGTACTGGAAGCCTGGATCCTCGTTCTTGAAGCGCGCCTCGGCCTGCTCGGCGCTGGCGTAGACGAAGCCCTGGGTCAGGAACAGCGCCTCGGAGGTCTCGCCGTACTGCGAGCGCAATACGCCGCCGTGAACGAGCTGCGTCTCGGGCGACCATTGGGCGGGATCGGTGATCTTGTTCTTGGACATGGACTAACCTCAACTCCTCATGCGGTGCCCGTTGCCGAGGCGACCAGCTGAAAAGCCGGCCCAACCGCTGATGGAGTTGAGGGCCGAACGGCCTCGCAGTCCTGGAGCGGCCCTTTAGCGAATTATTTTACGTGGCTGCAAGCCGGCCGGCCAAATCACCACGGTAGAGACCGTCTCGTATCGCGGGCGACGGGATCGGTCAAGCATCAGTGACTGGCTGACGGTGGCGCGGCGCAATAAGCTCCGGCGCAAATGCACGGACGAGCAGGGCACGCCGTGGACCAATTCTACACTCGTCTCCGCAGTTTCAGCGCCTTCGAGCGGGTGGTAGATCCGACCGTGTTCGAGCCGCTGCCCGATGACTGGACGATCGGCGTCACCGACGTCGTCGGCTCGACCGCGGCCATCGCCGCCGGGCGCTACAAGGCCGTGAACATGGCCGGCGCGGCAGTCATCAGCGCGGTGATGAACGCGCTCGGACACCGCGAGTTCCCGTTCGTGTTCGGCGGCGACGGCGCCGCATTCGCGGTCACGCCCGAGGACGTCGCGAAGGTTCGGGCGCCGCTGGCGCGCACCGTGCGCTGGGTGGCGGACGATCTGGCGCTCGAGATGCGGGCGGCGATGGTGCCGGTCGCCGCGACGCGGGACGCCGGCCACGACGTCCGCGTCGCCCGCTTTGCGGCATCGAGTGCCGCGAGCTATGCGATGTTTTCCGGCGGCGGGCTTGCCTGGGCCGAAGCCCGGATGAAGGCCGGCGCCTTCGCGATCCCGCCTGCGGCCGACGATGCACGGCCCGACCTCACCGGATTGTCGTGCCGGTGGGAGCCGCTGGAAAGCCGCAACGGCGTGATGTTGTCGATGATCGTGCAGCGCGCCGCGGCGGCCGATGCGAAGAGCTTCGCGGCGACCGTGGTCAGGCTGCTCGAGGTGATCGATGCGGCGGAGGAGCGGCAAGGACATCCGACGCCGGAGGCGGGGCCACGCTACCGGTGGCCGCCGGCCGGGCTCGAGCTCGAGGTCCGGGCGACGCGCGGTGCGCAATCGCCTTGGCGCCGGCGAGTTACCCTGGCGATGCAGACCCTGCTCGGGCTCTTGCTGTTTCGCACCGGCTGGCGGCTCGGCGCCTTCGAGCCCGTCCACTACCTGCGCCAGACCGGCCTCAACACCGACTTCCGCAAGTTCGACGACGGCCTGCGGATGACCGTCGATTGCCGGCAGGGCACGGCCGACAGGCTGCAGCGGATGCTCGACGAGGCCGAGGCTGGTGGCGTGGTCAGGTACGGCCTGCACCGCCAGGACCGCGCGCTAATGACCTGCATCGTGCCCTCGATCACGGCCGACGATCACCTGCATTTCGTCGATGGCGCCGGCGGCGGCTATGCGATGGCGGCTCTGCAGTTGAAAACGAAGGCCGCCGCGGACACGGCTGCTTGACGGGGGCGTGCCCGGCGGGCACAGCAGGTGCATGACCAAGTCGACCGTCAAGAGAAGCGCCGGGCCGGTAGCCGCTTCGGCCGCGAAGCCAGGGAGCGGGGTGCTGCCGGCACAGGCCTTGCGCGCCCTGACGGCGTCCGGCGTGATCGGCTTGTCCGAGCCGCTGGCGGCCCGGCAGCTGCAGCCGGCGAGCCTGGATCTGCGCCTTGGCGCGGTCGCCCATCGCGTGCGTGCGAGCTTCCTTCCCGGCCCCGGCACGACGGTCAACTCGAAGCTTGAAAGCCTGCGGCTGCATACGTTCGATTTGACCCGGGGCGCGGTGCTGGAGACCGGTTGCGTCTATATCGTGCCGTTGCTGGAATCGCTCGACCTGCCGGCCGACCTGTCGGGATCGGCCAACCCCAAGAGCTCGACCGGGCGGCTTGACGTGTTCACGCGGGTGATCGCCGACGGCGCCGCTGCGTTCGACCAGATTTCATCCGGCTACGCTGGGCCGCTCTACGCGGAGATCTGTCCGCAAACCTTTCCAATCGTCGTGCGCCAGGGCTCGACGTTGAGCCAAATCCGGCTGCGCCGGGGCACGGCGCAGGTCCCCGACGAGGCGTTGCGCGAATTGCAGCGCTCCGCCAGGCTGGTCAGCGGCGGCGTCGAGGACATCGAGGGTGGCATCGCGCTATCGGTCGATCTCATCGGCGACGCCGACGGCCTCGTCGGCTACCGGGCCAAGCGGCACACCGGCCTCGTCGACGTCAACGTGTCCGGCGCATGCCCTATCGCCGACTATTGGGAGCCGATTCATGCCGGCAAGGGAGCAAGCCGGCGGCTCATTCTCGATCCCGATCAGTTCTACATTCTCGCGTCCAAGGAAGCGGTGCACGTGCCGCCGGCCTATGCCGCTGAAATGATGCCTTTCAATCCGCTGGTGGGCGAGTTCCGGGTGCACTACGCGGGCTTCATGGACCCCGGGTTCGGCCACGGGCCGGCCGGCGGCTCGGGCGCGCGCGTTGTGCTCGAGGTACGCAGCCACAAGGTGCCGTTCGTGCTTGAAGATGGGCAGATCATCGGCCGTCTCATCTACGAAAAGCTGACCGAGATGCCCGAGATGCTCTATGGTCGCGATCTCGGCAGCAACTATCAGGGCCAGGCGCTGAAGCTGTCGAAGCACTTCAAGTAACGCCGTGACGCATGACGCCGCCGCAGCGCTGCTGCGCTGATTCCGGCTGGCGCCGGCGGCGGTCTGCGGCTTTGATGTGGCAAAGCCGAGTTCGGGGAGCAAGCGCAGGATGGCGACGCCGACAGTCGATGCCTCGTCGGAGGGCACGGTATTCGGCTTCAGCCCTGTGATCGCGGCGATGCTGATGATGATCATGGCGGGGATCACGTCCTCGCTCCTGCATATCGGCGTTCGCTACGTGAGCCCGCACCTGCCGACGCTCGAGATCGTGTTCCTGCGCTCGTTGTTCACCATCCTGGTGACGCTGCCGGTGGTATTCCGCCCAGGCCAGGTGTCGTGGCGCACCAACAATCTGCAGCTGCACGTGATCCGCGGCCTGATCGGCGTGTGCTCGATGAGCGCCTGGTACTTCGCGCTGGGCCAGATGCCGCTGGCGGATGCCGGAGCGCTGAGCTTCACCACCGCGATCTTCATGACGATCGGCGCCGCGGTATTGTTCGGCGAGCCGGTCGGGCTGCGGCGATGGAGCGCGGTCATCGTCGGGCTCGTCGGCGCAATGATCGTGCTGAAGCCCGGCTCCGGCGTGGTGAGCTGGCCGGCGATCGCCGCTGCCGGCTCCAGCGCGCTGTGGGCGGCGTCGCTGCTGATGTCGAAGCAGCTTGCCAAGTACGACAGCGTCACCACCATCACGTTCTACCAGCCGCTGATGATCCTGCCGGTGGCGATGCTGGGCTCAATTCCGACCTGGGTGATGCCGAGCCTCGAGGTATGGATTTGCCTGTTCGGCATGGGCATCGCCGCCGCGATCGGCAACTACGGGTACATCAAGGCGCTGCGCGTCGCCGACGTCGCCATCTCGATGCCCGCGGACTACCTGCGGCTGCTGTGGATGGCAATGTGGGGCTATTGGCTGTTCGGGGAAATTCCGACCATGAGCACCTGGATCGGCGCCGCATTGATCATTGGCGCGGCATTCTTCATAACAATCCGTGAGCAGCAGTTGGCATCGGAACGCGCCCGGGCCGGTGCGGCGTCGGCAGCAAAGAAGGGGGGCACCCGATGAAGGCACCGGACAAGGCCGAGATGCTGGACGGCATCCGCCGCTGGGTCGAGATCGAGAGCCATACCGCGGACGTGGCAGGGGTCAACCGGGTCATGGACGCCTGCGCCGCGGACTGGGCGCGCGCCGGCGCCAGGGTCGAGCGCGTGCCCGGCCGCGATGGCCACGGCGATCACCTGGTCGTGTCGTCGGCATGGGGCGGCGACGGGCCGTGCGTCCTCGTACTCTGCCATCTCGACACCGTGCATCCGCGCGGCACCATCAAGGATCTCGCCTTCCGGGTCGACGGCGATCAAGTTTACGGACCGGGCATCTACGACATGAAGGGCGGCGCCTACCTGGCGCTCGCCGCCTACCAGGCGATCACGCGCGCGGGCCGGACGACACCGCTGCCGCTGCGCTTCATCTATACGTCCGACGAGGAGGTCGGCAGCCCGACCTCGCGCGCGCTGATCGAAGCGCACGCCCGCAACGCCAAGTATGTCCTGGTCACCGAGCCGTCGCGCGACGGCGGCAAGATCGTGACATCGCGCAAGGGCGTCGGCCGCTTCGTGCTCACGGCGCATGGCCGTCCCGCCCATTCCGGCGCACGGCACGAGGCGGGTCGCAGTGCGATCCTCGAGGTTGCCAGGCACGTCGTCGCAATCGAGCAGATGACCGACTATGCGCGCGGCGTGACGTTCAACGTCGGCCAGATCAGCGGCGGCACCGCCGACAACGTGGTGCCGGCAACCTGCACGGCCACCATCGACATGCGCGTCAGATCGTTCGCGGATGCGGCGGAGTTCGAGCAGTATTTCCGCAACCTCAAGCCCTACAACCCGGATGTCACCGTGCAGGTCACCGGCGGGCTCAACCGGCCGCCCTACGAGATGAGCGCTGCCGGCGCCAAGCTCTACGCGCATGCCCAGCGGCAGGCGTCGGAGCTCGGCATCGACCTCGTCGGGGTTGCCACCGGCGGCGGCAGCGACGGCAATTTCACGGCTCATTTCGTGCCGACCCTGGATGGTCTCGGTGTCGACGGCGACGGCGCCCACACCATGCACGAGCACATGCTGCTGTCATCGCTCGAGCCGCGCATGAACCTGCAGCGCAAGCTGTTCGAGACGCTCGCATAGGAGAGCGGGGCGACGGTCCGGTGACGGTGGGGAATCGGAATTGCGCGCGCCGGTCAGCAGGCGAGGCGATGTTCAGCACTTCAATCCAGTGACAAATTGCGATTGTTGCTGAAATTCGGGGGGCTGGTGACGCGGCGTGCGGCAATCCGGCCCGGGCGGTCCGACGTGTTGTCCGTCACCTTCAGGGCGCCGACGTCGGAAACTTCGAAGCTGACTATATTTCACGAGCACGACATCATTTCCAAACAAGGTGAGCGCAGATGACAGGTGACAATGACGTCGGTTATCGCTTTGCCGACATTTCCAGTCTGCCGACAATCACCTCACCTCGGGAAGACAGCAGCGACGCGGTTGCACTTTGGAACGAGCCCGGCAGCGATCGGACCTATCTGCGAAAGAGGCCGCTGTTCCACGACGATCCAGATCAAGCCAGAAGTCTTCGGCAATCTGCAGCCGGCCCGCATCGAATACCCGAAGCCGGGCATCATCGTCGCTCGCGATGTCTCACTGGTCGGGTTCCGGACCCTGCTGACCTCCGACGGGCGTTTTTTCTGCGATGAGGTGCTGTCGACAGCCGCCAGTAGGAGCCAGCACCTTGAACGCATGGCGGACACAGACGTGTACAGGAACGAGCGAACGGGCCTGGTTCGCATCGGGAGCACTGATCAGTTTGCCCACCGCATTTCGAAGCAGCCGACTCACATCTGCGAAGAGCCGGTCGTGATCGGATGTTCCAACGAGCCGACCAATTACGGATCGTTCTTGTTCAGAACGATGCCGAAGATACTGGCGGCCCGGCACCTCGATCCGGCACACAAATTCCTTGTGCCGCTCAAGTACAATTCGTTCAGAGAACTGTGTCTGCTCGCAGGCCTGTCCGAGGATCGCTTGATAGCGCATGACGACCGCGCAATCTACAAGTTGCGCAAGGCATACCTGCCCACCATTCGGAATCCTCATGCGTTTCTAGACGAGCCGACGCTTGGCCTTTTTTCGCGTATCGCTGAACGCCTCGATCATCCCAAGGTTTCGTCGCGGATATTCGTGTCCAGGGAGCGGCTGGCGAGTACGAAAAGCGGTTATCGGCGGATGCTGAATGCGGGAGAGGTCGAAGAACGGTTGGTGAAGCTCGGGTTCGAGATCATCTACCCCGAGGAAATGTCCATTGAAGAGCAGATCAAGAAGTTCAGGTCAGCCGCCATTGTCGTCGGCCAATCCGGCGGGGCAATGTTCAATGTGGTCTTTTGCCGGCCGGGAACGCACGTAGTCGATATTGAAAGTGAGCCGCACTGGATACATGCCCACATGTGCCTGTTTTCGTCTCTGAACCTGCCCTATACGATTTTTGAGGCCAAAATAGCCGGGGATCAGGAGCGAACTGCTCATCGCTCGCTGACGGTGAACGCGGACGCCTTGTGCGAGCGTATAGGCTCGATCCTGACATTGATCGATGGACAAGCCTAACGCTGACGCACTCCAACTCATTGGGAGGAAAAGGGGGCGAGCTACGACGTCAGTAGCGATGGTAACCGTCTGGGCCGAACTGTCGCGTCCTTCGAAACTAATGCTTACCCGCATTGGGAACTTCGGTCGGAACCTCAACTTCAACTTTAACGAGATCGCGATTCGAGTAGGTGCACTGATTGAACTTCGTCAGAAACAAATATGCCGACGAGCCGACATACTCGAAGTTTCTCGAGGTGTCCGAAGGATCGATTAAGCTCGGATACCAATAAGACGGCGCATCTCCCTGTTTGCAAAGGTCGGGCTTGAAGACCTTTAGGGCAAGAAGCAATCGGGGATCGCTCCACTCAATCAGATTGGTGCTGAAACTCAGGTACACCCCCTCGGGCTTATCCGGGCTCGCGGTTCCTCGCAGATAAACTGCCACGAACGCTCCTGATCGCGTCTTGGCGAGCGTGCGGACCGGAGCTGTCAATTTTCCCGACCCAACGGGTTTACACGGCCGCCTCTCGTGCGCCTATTGTCGATCTCCGAGTAGGGGCTGGCAAATGCGACATTATAACCCACGCCGTCCCACGCGCGCCACGCGCCCGGATCGGACAAATCCCCGGTGCGGAAAACACATTCCCCGGCCAACTGGCCACCGTCGCCGCCGAAGGAAATCATGGTATAGTAATACCCCTCCCAAAATATAATGTTACTCGGAACGAAGGCGCCGACGGGGTGGTCCTGCGTGCTGCCGAATTTGTTTAGTGACCCGGCAACAAACCGCTGGGGCGCGGGAGGAGATTGAAACCGCGCACCACCGTCGCGGGAAACGGCCCATGTAATTGCCGAATACCAACAGCCATCGGCGCCAGCGGAACAAGGCTCACGATGTCGACCTGGGTGGTAATCCATGCTCGTTAGCGCATAGACCGTCTTTCCATCCGGCGTGTAAAAGGATTCCAGCCATCCTTGATCGTCAAATTCGGCAGGATTCTTGCGATTACCGGCCACATAGATTGGATCGCAAGCCTTCCGCAGCGAATCGAAGGACGGACCCACCAGCGCTCGGTTCACAAAATGGGTCGCTACCAGATGAATTTTATCATCGGCATCGCGGAACGCCCTCGCGGCCATGTCGGGGATGTCCCAGGTCTCGCATGCTTGCGACGCGTGATGAAATACGACCTCGGAGCGCAACTCCTGCCCCGCGGCTAATCCGGGCAGCCAAATAAGAAGTGATATGAAGGCCACTAGATAGCGCAGACTCGGCAATGATGCTCTCCTAGAGTCGCATGCGGCTAAGGAAGCCGCAACCAAGACTGCCGATGCAATAAGGGTCGTCGCATCCGAACACCGAGTGGTGTGGCCTACTATGCAGTACCCGGCGTGGATGGCACCTCCGCGATCAACTTGGTTAGTGCAGCTTGTGGCTCGATCCCACCGGATTTCAGCATATCGGCTATCCGTTTGCCCAGTTCCTTCCGTCGCTTATCAAACGCCTCTGGGTCGAATTCGAAGAGTGAACGAAGGTTATTAAGCTCGATGCGTTCTCGAATTTCGGAATAATGACGAACGGGAATACACATGGTCTGACATAGTTCATGCGTGCGACTGTCATGGGCGATGACGCCGCCGGGCGTTCCTGCTTGAATAGCGAACATCACTCCGTGTATCCGCGGGCCAACGACAAAGTCAAAATTGCGCATGGCTTCGAGCCAGGATGTCGCATCAATATAGCAGGTGGCGTGCCGCTTGCACCACACCGCGAACTCATGCGGGTTGAGATCGGGCTTTATGTAAGCGTTCATTGCAGCCAGGGTGTTTGGCTCGATTTGCGTCAATTCGCCGCGCGAAAGGCGCAGCATGTCCAACTCTGATTGAGCGATATAAAGACCCACGGTCTGGTCGACGAGAGCGATCAGCTGCTGCTCGATCTGCCGCAAGTGCTCCCATAAATGCAGTCCGGCGGGAACGGCCACTCGATCGAGTTTAGGGGACGCGAATTTTTCAGACAGTATTTGCGGAAGTTTCGGGTCGCAGTTGATAAAATTGGAGGGGCAACCTGTAACTACGGCTCTATCGCCGAATCCCTGCAATTCCACCTGGATACGTGAGAATTCACCTCTCATTCCAATGTTTGGGTGAGAGCTTGGGGAATGGGCGGCTATGACTTCAAGCCAACGCTTAGTGCCGGCTGATAGGACGACGGCCTTGTCGAAGGTGCCGGCTTGGGCTCCGAGGCCGATAGCGATAATCGGAAGCTTCATCTTCTCGAGATGGTCGCCAAGGGCGCCCAAGTCAGTGTGTGGGCCTAGTTGGTTGGCACAAGCGATTACAATCGCATCATATCGCTCACGCACCAAATCCGGATGAACGTGCCAAGGCAAGAGATCGAAGTCAGATCCAATGCGGGTGCATAAACCGTGAACGAATGCGAAATTGCCTGTATTGCCTCCCGAGTACTTATTTAAGTGTTCCGATGTATTCTGAAAGGCGTCTCCAACTCTCGTCGAAGTAGCAATAAGTGCAACGCGCATTCCGTAACTCCATCAGCCTTTGTGCTCATATTCGTGTAGACTTAATGACGATAGGTGCCGATTGAAGCTAATCCTCTGGTTCGCCCCGACTTCCATCCATAGAAGATTTCTGAGCCGCTTGCCACTCATTTCATCCGGCCCCAAACCGCCTCAGTTTTGAGCGCTCGATCCAAGTGGCGCCCCCAACGCGGCTCGCCGGGCAGTGAACGGAGTTTAGCGGAAGGGGCTCCTTGGTGAGTGGGGCGCCGTCGCTGCACGAGTCCGAGTGGGGCACATGCTGGCAAGCGTCACTTGCGTTGCTAAGTTTTCGATGTGCAACTTTGGGGCGAAGACATCCGGCGAACAGGAGCGAGCCATTCATCGCCCAGTGACTGTGAATGCGAACGCCTTGTGCGACCGTATCGCTTCGATCCTGCCATTGATCGACCGCTGACCCCGGTTAGGGCGTGCTCGGGTGTTTTGGCACCGCACACGCCCTCACGCACCGGCTCTCAGTGCAGCCGCGCCCGGACAATGCTCGGCGAAGAAACGCCTCGATCAATCCGACATCGTAGCCATTCGCCGCGGCAACGGTCCGCCAGCCCAAAAGATCCGTGTGCCCAGGATTGTCCCGCAACAGCTGCACCTTCAGGAACGGAAAGCCGGTACTCACCAACTCAGCCCAGGCATGGATCACCGGGTTTCGCATTTGCTTGCCCCAACCGGGCTGGCACGGGAACAACACGGCTCCCCGCAGGCCGGCCGACTCGAGCTTCGCCAACATCGGCACCTCGTAGGACCGGATCAGATTCGCCTTGTTCGGCTGCGACCTTACATTCAGCCAGAACCGCTTGAACGCATCTGATCGAACTGGCGGAACGCTTGAAATGCAGGAAGTAGCTCTGAAAATGCCGCTGTATCTCATTGCTTTCCGTCATCGCCGCGAAGTCCGCGTCGAGCGCCCGCATTCTTGCGACGATGTCGGCAAACGGTCGGATCGGTCCAAAAACGCTGTCGTTCGCAAACAGCAGCTCTTCCGCAGCGAGCAACTCCGGGTGCCGTCTCAGGGCCGCCGCCCAAATCGCGAAATCGTGACCCTCGTTTTGCCGGATCGAGAACGCGTCCGCCGCCGATTCATCCGGCGCCACGACCGCCGCTGTCACGTCCGGAACGGCAGCAAGAGCATGGAGATAGAACCCGGCACGCTTGATCTGCCGCATGTAATAGAGGGTGGACTCGGCGAAGCGGCCTGTCGGCAGGAACGATGCGAACAAGCACACCTGACGTCCGGCGATATTGCCGAGTGGCCTTATATCTCGCCAAGGCGATGCGGTGACGTCGCGTCCAATGGAGGGCGTTCTTCCAATGTCAGCGCCGGAAATGTCGGATATCCTGTAGCCGCTTTGGCATACGGACCGGCAGAACAACAGCTCGATCGCGGCTGCCTGTAACGCGGCCTCATTCTCGGACAAGATCTCGAAATCGCGCATCCGACAGATTGAGGTCCCTGATCGCATCGAGCGCCCGAACGCGGATCCAGAAATTTCCGCCGGTAAAATGTTCCAGCCGATGGATGCCGTCGCCGAGCCCTATACGACGATGCAAGACAGCCAGTGCGTCGCCAAGCTCTGCCTCCCTTTCCGCGCAGGCCGCCGTGCTCGTTACCCGGCGCAACTCGGTCGGCCCCACAAGCCCGACCTCCGGGGTGGCTCGCAGCATGCCGAGTCCGGCATCTATTTGTGCGGGGCCCCCGAGCAATGTGACCAGCCCTGCCCGTCGCGGCCACGTCACCGAAGGCGTCGAGGCCCTGTGCAATGCTGGCGCATCCGTCAGTCGACAAATATAGTCGGTGCCTTCGAAGGCGCCGCGATACAGCAGATCGAGGAAGGCAGCCGTCGCTCCTCCTTTCCCACCGGCTTGGAAGAATTCCACCGCGGGAAACCGAGATCTGATGCGGCCTGCCAACGTGTCCGGCAACTGCCGCCAGCTGGTGACCAGCAGCCTGAACGGCTCCTGCATCTGCGCCAAATGGTGGTCGAACTCGGACCAGGTCGTCTCATCCGTCAAATGCAGAGCGACCGCAACGGTCCCAGGTCCCGACGGTCGCTCCGGCCTCCACGGCGAGGATGGTTGCTCGGGCCAGCCGATGATAACGCCCGGATGCTGCCTGGCGAATGCTCCGCACGGCCCCAACTCGTCAGCCGCCGCTGCGCGCAGCATGGCCTCGACGTCATCTCCGCGCGACTTGATGGTCACGAGCTTGAACGTTTCGCGGGTTGCGGTGGTGAACTTCCACAATTGGGATGTACGCCGACCACGGATCAGTTGGGCGTCGGCGATTATCGAGTACGGTTGCAGCTCCGCGGCTCTCAGATCGCTGTGCCTGAAGCGCAACACCGTCGGCGCATTCCTGGCCTTGACCTTGAATACGGTGCTGCCTGCTACCGGTAGAAAATTGATCAGATCGGATTTTCCAGTCGAAACCGGCACGAAGCGCAAGCCTGCTTCGGTCGAGGTGAGGGTGAGCAGATAGATGCCCGGCACCTCGATAACAACACTCAACCCGTCGATGTGGCGCGTGTCGGTTGCCGCCCCGGCGTTCTGCAATTTCGAGCCTCGTTTCAGACCTTAGCCTTGCCGCCGACGGCGATCATACAATTGCGAATGCCCACCCGTGCATCCCGCGACCGCGCATCGTGCGGCGCGGACGGCGTTTGCCACTGCGCCGATCAGATCACCCAGAAATGCGGTTAAGTCATTGATCGCGCACATCATAAAGTCGCTTCTCTCCGTCTCGATACTCGAGCGCCCGACCGGTCCCGTGCGAGCCAAAATCTCAATACGGACCCCAGGCCGACACAATACGCCAACCCGGCATGCAACTGCACATTGCCGGTTGCTGGCGCGTGCATCGCAATAACCCAAGCAGCATACGCGAAGACCTGTCAATCGGCTCCGAGCCTGCGCCAATCGAGCAACACATTTCTCCACGCGGTCGAGTTGGCAGTCGCCCGAATGCTTCAGGCCCCGGCGCCACCCGCGGCAACTCGCTCGCGCGCCCGAAACGCCGCTTTCGAGATCCGCCGCAGCCGACTTTCGTGGGACATTGTTCCGTGAAGCCACCCGTTGGGCGCGCCATGCATGCCGGACGCCACGCCAAACTGAACATTCCTGCGACAAGACGGCCGGCCCCAATGTTGAGCTATCGCGCACTGCGCCTGTTGTCGGCGCAGGCAATCCATTGTTATGTGAATGCGAAGCATCCCTCCGCACCCGAATGTTAGGGCTCCGTCCATGATGAAGACTGTCGTCGTTGGCGGAGGAGGATTCGTTGGCTCCGCGATTGTCGACAGGTTCTTGACTGCGGGTCACTCTCTGAGGGTTCTCGAACATCCCGGGACGGTGCCGCATCGGAAGTTCCATCGGCAGGAGAAAATCGAGTGGGTGAAGGGCGATTTCCTCGTTGCCAGCGACTTGCGCTCCGCATTGAAGGGGGCCGATCTTGTCGTGCATTTGGTGTCCACGACGCTGCCGAAGACTTCGAATGAGGACCCGGCCTACGATATTTGCAGCAACATTACGGGTACACTGAGATTGCTGGAGGTAATGGTAGAGCAAGACATCAAGAGACTACTGTTTGCCTCGTCGGGAGGCACGGTCTACGGCAATGCCCAGACGCTGCCAATAGATGAAAATCACCCCACCGAACCCCTCGTTTCCTATGGTATTACCAAGCTCGCGATCGAGAAATATCTGGCGCTGTTCGAGCGTCTTCACGGCATCACTTCAATCGTGCTTCGGTTGTCCAATGCCTACGGTGAGCGCCAACGCGTGGAGCGGGCACAGGGGGCGGTCGCCGTCTTCCTGGATCGCGCCCGGCGGGATGAACCGCTCGATATCTGGGGCGACGGCCGGATCATCAGGGATTATGTTTATGTGGGGGACATAGCGGAGGCATTCCTGTTGGCGGCTGGTTACGCGGGAAGCAAGCGCGTATTCAATATCGGCTCCGGGATAGGCACAAGCGTCGATCAACTCGTGCAAGCTCTCGAAAGAGCCGTTGGTAAGACGATCACCCGCCGCTATGCTAGCGGTCGCAAGTTCGATGTCGAAGCGAATATCCTCAATGTCGCACTTGCGAAACAGGAACTTGGCTGGGCGCCTGCCGTGTCACTATCGGAGGGAATAGTGAGAACGTTGCGCTGGCTTGAGCAAGCGCGGCCGAAGGTCTCGCAGGCCCCGCCGCGTGACTGAGGACGCCAGCAAGATGGGGGAGCAGCCGGTCGGGGTGCGGCGCAGGAGATAATTTCAATCACTTCCAAGGGGCGGCCGACTGGCATGTGCAAGGCTGGCAGCATCGGCACTTGCACGGAGTTGTGCCTGCGTTGGGGGCTCGGGCCCAGGGCTACGGTTTGAGAACGCCGGCGGAGGCCATCCGCGGATGTAATGGACGGGTGATGATGATTGGTCGCGTATGGCTGAAGGCAAGGAAGGTGCTGTCGATCGCAGGGGCACGCGGCCCGGGGCGGCGATCGCGATCGTGGCTCAACCGCTTCGGACAATTCCGGAAGAGGAAGCCGCGAATTGATATTATCGGGGCGTATCAATTCATTGATACGACCGCGATTGGTGCTCCCCTTGGGGCGGACGAAGACCCAGGCAATACGATCAATTGGTTTATTCCGCCGGTTGGCAAAGGATCTGGCGGCCATTTGAATATATTTCGGCTTATCAATCTGCTTCATGCCGAGGGGTTCGTATCGCGAGTGGTAATCGTCGGCGCCTCGGCGTCGGCAACCGACGCTGAAACGAAGAGCACGATTGAAGGAATGTTTTTCCCGATCGAGGCGAGCATACATCAGGACCCGGTCACGGCACCACCGGCGCGCTTCAGCATGGCAACTTCCTGGCCCACGGCCTATGCCGTGCGTCGATTTCTCAGCACTGCACATCGATGCTATTTCGTGCAGGATTTCGAGCCGCTGTTCTATCCGGCGGGAACCGATTATGCACTTGCGGAGGCGACGTATTGGTTTGGCTTTTTTGGCATCACGGCAGGGCGATGGCTCGCCACCAAGCTGGCCTCTGAATATGGAATGAAAACGGTTTCGATGGGCTTTTCGAGCGAGCCGGAGTTCTATCGGCCGATGCCGCGGTCCGCGCCCGGTGGCCGTCGAATCTTCTTCTATGCCCGGCCGTCGACACCGAGACGCGGCTTCGAGCTGGGATTGCTGGTCTTGCATGAGGTATCCCGGCGCATACCTGGTGTGGAGGTCCTGTTCGCTGGCGGCGACACATCGAGGTACAAAATTCCATTTGATCACGTCGATGCCGGAGTTCTGGAGCTCCGCGACCTGGCCGCGGTTTACAGTCAATGTGATGTGGCGCTCGTACTGTCGTTCTCGAACGCGTCGTTGCTGCCGCTGGAACTGATGGCATGCGGAACGCCAGTGGTGTCCAATCTGGGCGCCAACAACGAATGGCTGTTGGATCATGGCAACGTGGTTCTCGCGGCTCCCACGATAGACGGCTTGGCCTCAGCCATTTGTGAAATACTGCTGGACGATGACCGGCGGGAGCGGTTGCGCGCCGATGGGCTGAAGGCGGTTGCGACTGGCGATTGGGGCAAGGAGGCGGCTATCGTGGCCGGCGCCCTGCGGCGCCTTGCAGGCAATGCGGACCCAGCATCACGCGAAAGCGCCGGCAACTGAGGTTCGAAGTCCTCGAAGCCGGCAGGGAATGAAGCTTACGAGGCGACCACTGACCCGATCGGCGCCGGTCAGATCGCTGTTGCTGGTGCCCCTGGCCCAACTCGAACGGGCACGCCATTGCTGGCAACAGATTTTGAGTCTGCCGCGTCTACCGGTTCCGCCACAGAGGCATTCGACGCGGAGCCGGTGACGTTCCGCGCCGGCCCGACATAGCCTACCATCGGCGCAGGTTCAACGGCTTATCTGGGACGAGACGACCGATGACGCAATCGACGCTTGAAACCTCGCGCAATCGCTTTGCCGATCCCGATGCCGCCTATCGGCTGCTGATCGATGCGCACCGTGGCCTCGGCGACGACGACAGCGCCGCGCTCAACGCCCGGCTCGTGCTGATCCTGGCCAACCAGATCGGCGATCTCGACGTGCTGGCGCAGGCGATCACGCTCGCCACCGCGTCCGGCAGCCCGGCCAAGCCGGCTGCGCTCACGCCGGCTCGTGCACCTTGAACATCAGTCCGCCCTTCGGCGTCAGCGTGACCGTGGCGTTGATGCCCGGCGGCTCGGCGCCGACATACTCCGGGCGGAACTTGCGCAGCAGGATCGACAGCGCCAGCGTGTTCTCGACCTGGCTCATCGCGCCGCCGATGCAGGAGCGCTTGCCGCCGCCGAACGGAATGTAGGTGTATGGCACCCGCTTCTGGTTGCCCATGAAGCGCTCGGGCCGGAACTCCTCCGGGTTCTCCCAATAGAGCGGGCTGTGATGGACCCCGTAGCAGAACATCACCACGCGGTCGCCGACCTTGATTTCCTTGCCGTCGATCTCATCGGGCTTGGCGGCGGTGCGGATCAGGCCCCAGATCGGTGGATAAAGCCGCATCGTCTCCTGGATCACGGCACGGGTATAGGCGAGCGCCGAGTAGTCGGCCGCGGTCGGCGCCCGGTCGCCGCACACCTGCTGGCCTTCGGCGCGAATGCGGTCGGCAGCCTCGGGATACTTGGAGGTCAGGTACATCGCCCAGGCAAGCGTCAGCGCCGTGGTCTCGGTGCCGGCCCAGAGATACTGCTTGAGCTCGTCGATCGCCTGCTGGTGATCGAACTCCGGCACCGTCGGATCCGCCACCACCGCCTCGATCATCTTGAGCAGCGTGCGCTCGCGCATCTCGCGCGGATCGGCCGCGATTACCGCCGGCGGCACGCTCCACCAGGCATCGACCGCCTTCGCCGCATCCTCCTCGGTGATCTCGAACTCCTCGCCGGCCACCTTCTTGAGGCGGATCGACTTGTGGTTCATGACGTCGGTGTAGGCCTTCACGCACTTGAACACGAAGTGCGGATTGAATGGCATGTCGCGATCGAACAGTGCCTTGCAGATCATGTCGGCGGCGAGCGTCCAGGTCTGCTCGACCATCTCGAAGGTCTCGCCGGTCTTGGCCAGCTCGCCCCATAGCTTCATCTTGGCGTCGATCGCGGCCAGGAAGTAGGGGATGTACTCGGCGAACATGTCCGGATGGAACGCCGGCTGCTGCGGCATGCGGATCTTCTGCCACAGCACGCCGTCGTTGGTGATCATGCTCTTGCCGAAGATCGGCTTCAGTCCGTCGAAATACTTGATGTAGTCGTCCGCTTTTGTAACGAGCACGCGCTTGAAGTGTTCCGGCTTGGTCAGCAGCACGACCCGCTGGCCGCCGATGTTGACCGGGATCACGCCGCCGTAGCGCTCGCCCATCATCATCAGCGTCTGCATCGGGTTGCCGCCACCCTTCATCAGTGGCGTGAGCTGGAACCATATCGAATTCTCCTCGCCCAGTTGATGGGCGTGGGAGACCGCTTGGGTTGTTGTCATGGCGCTCACGGGGACCTCGGAAGATGTGTCATCCCTCTACAGCATTCAATTTCCAGGCCGAACGCGACCCCCAGCCGCAGCGAAATGCTCAGGCTGTGGTTAACGACCGCAGTGGTGGCGAGATAAGTGCCTGCCCGGCGGCGGCGTAAGTAGCAACGATCGCCCGCTCGCCTTCGACCCTCACATGCCCGCCAGCAACGAGGCCGAGCGCGTGCGGGTAGAGGATATGCTCCTGCTCGAGCACCCGGGCGGCGAGGGTATCCGGCGTGTCGGTCGGCAGCACCCTTACCGCGGCTTGTGCGACGATTGGTCCAGTGTCCATCTCGAGGCGAACGAAATGCACGGTGCAGCCGTGGATCATCAATCCCTGGTCGATGGCGCGGGCGTGCGTGTCGAGCCCCGGCAGCGACGGCAGCAGCGAGGGATGAATGTTGAGCTGCCGGTCACGCCAGCGGTCGACGAACCCGCCGGTCAAGAGCCGCATGAACCCGGCATTGCAGATCAGGTCGACGCCGTGATCGAGCAGTGCGCCGTGCAGCTTCATCTCGAACGGCACGCGCGAGGCGAACTGCTTGTGGTCGATCGCGACGGTCCTGATGCCCGCCGCCGCCGCACGCTCGAGGCCGGCTGCTTCCGGCCGGTTCGACACGACCACGGCGATTTCGGCCGGAAACAAGGGGTCCCGGCAGGCTTCGATCAGCGACATCATGTTCGAGCCGCGGCCCGAAATCAAAATTCCGACGCGTTTCTTCGTCATGGGCGTTCGCTTACCATACTCGCCAGTGCTCGCCATAGTGTTGGATTTTGCCGCTATAAGCGGCGGTGGCGCCGCACGATTGCTGGGTGTCCTTGTGTGCGTTTTGGCTGCGTCCGGCCGGACCAATTATATAGGCCTACCAGAAAGTTGGATGTTCCAGATGACCCATCACTCGAAGGCTTGGACAATGGCCCGCGCCGGGTTCGTCGCCGCGTCCTTGGCTGCGGCAGCATCGTCGGCGGTCGCGGCGCCGACATGCGGCAATGATGCCGCCGGGTTCGAGGCGTGGACGACCCAGATGCGGGCCATGGCGCAAGGGCAAGGCATCTCCGCCGCTACCGCGGCCTCGGCGATGTCGGGAATATTCTATGATTCCAACGTCATCCGCCTCGACCGCTCGCAGCGGTCGTTCAAGCTGTCATTCGAACAGTTTTATGCCAAGCGCGTCTCCAGCGCGCTGATTTCGCGTGGCCAACGACAGCTTGCCTCTCATGCACAGCTTTTTTCGCAGATCGAGCGGCGATACGGCGTGCCGGGCGCAATCCTGGTCGCGATCTGGGGTCTCGAGACCAACTACGGCGCCGATGGCAATGGCGGCAAGCCGATCGTCAACTCGCTGGCGACACTGGCCTATGACTGCCGCCGCACCGAATTCTTCCAGAACGAGCTGATCAACGCCATGCGCATCGTCGATCGCGGCGACATGCAGGCCATGCAGCTTCGGGGCGGCTGGGCCGGGGAGATCGGGCCGATGCAATTCCTGCCGTCGTCCTACGTGAAGTTTGCGGTCGACTTCGATGGCGATGGCCGCAAGGATCTTATCCACAGCGTTCCCGACATGCTGGCCTCGACCGCCAACTACTTCAAGCAGAAGGGTTGGGTCGCAGGCCAGGAATGGCAGCCGGGCTCGGCCAACTATGCCGTCATCCAGGAGTGGAACAAGGCCGAGGTCTACGCCAAGACGATCGCGATCATGGCCGCCAAGCTCGACGGACGCTTCCAGTAGGCCGCCTATCGCTCGAAGATCGGCACGTGGCGGCCAGCCGATCGGGGCATCTCCTGGCGTAGGCGCGGATCGTCGGCAACCTCGACCTGCTGCTGGTAGGCGCGAAAACCTGCGCTGCGGTAGAACTGCAGCGCCGCCGGATGGTCGAGGGTGCAGGTGTGGACCCACAGCCGTCGAATCGGGCTCGACCAGGCCCGCGCGATCGCTTCGCGCATCATGTATCGGCCCACGCCCTTGCCGATGAAATCGCGCGTAACGCCGAAGAACGAGATCTCGCACGCCTGGGCTTCGCGGTAGTCGAGCTCGAGCATGCCGGCCTCGATGCCATCAACCGTCAGGACGTGCACCGCAACCGCCGGATCGTGGATCGTCGCGGCCAGCTCGTCGTCGCTCATGCGCAGTCGCGAGAACCAGAGCCATTCCTCGCCGACGCTGCGAAACAGCCGCCGGTACCAGTCGAGGTCCGGGCGTTCGACGCGCCTCAGTGCGACACCCGGAGGCGGCGGCGCAATCGCGTCATCGGGCGGCGCCGTCATCTCCAGCGAGGTGACGATGGTTGCCACCTTGCCTGCCGGCACGGTCATGAATCCATCGGGAGCGATCTGCGGCATCGGCGGCTGTCCTCGAGCACGGCCGTCTCGATAGCACGATGCCGCTATCGGCGCTGCATCGTCGCGTAGGTGGCGTAGCCGCGGAACGGGTGCGTGACGAATGCGTCCAGCCCATTGGCCGCGGCCGCGCGTCGGATCTCGCCTTCGAGCTCGGCACTGGGGTGGACCGAGAACCGCGCCAGCCATGCATAGAGCGCCGACTTGGCGAGCGCGGGGCAGTCTTCGAGCTGGCCGAAATCGACGATGTGCAGCGAGCCGCGCGGGCCCAGTTGCCGGGCCGCGGTCGTGAGTACCTGTCGCCACGGCGGGATCATCGACAGGGTGTACGAGATGAAAATGCGGTCGGCTGCCGGAAAGCCGAACAGCTGATGCAAGTCGAAGTTGGTGGCGTCGCCCGGCTCGATCCTTATGCGACCTTCGAGTCCCGCCGCGACGATCCGCTTGCGCGCCGTGGCGAGCATGGCCTCGGATATGTCGAACCCGAAGAATCGGGCATTGGGATAGAATCTTGCCGCTTCGATCAGATTGCGCGCGGTGCCGCAGCCGACCTCGACCACGGTGCCGTCGTCAGGCGGTAGCAGACCGGCGATCAGCGTATCCCGGCCCAGCAGGAAATTGCGTCGCGTCGCATCATAGAAATGGCGCTGGTAGCGGTAGATGCGATCCATGCTGGTCGCGGCGGAAGCCGAGTGGTCGCTCATGGGGTCCCGGCGCACTTGATGTAGAGATGGAAGCCGCCATAGATCGCTGACCGGTCGCGCAGCGTCCAGGCCCGCGAACGCTCCGCCTCGTAGTGCCACTGGCTCAGGATCGCATCCGGCACCCGACCCGGCAGCAGCGTCGGCGCCGCGGCGGTGCGGAAGATGACGCGAGCGCCGGGCCGCGATGTGCGAGTGATTTCGGTCCACAGCTCGGTCAGCACCTCGTCCGACATCCAGTCCTGGGCATCGAGCAGCACATAGCGGTCGAGGCTGGCGGCCGGCTGCTGCCGCAAGTGCTCGGTGAACGAGATCCTTCGAACGTCGACTCGCGTCGCATTGGCCCGCACGCAATCGAAATGGCGCAGCTCGAGGTACGGCGGGATGCTGCCGCCAGGCGCCGGATCATAGCGCCGCGCGAAGGCCTGGCGGGCGAAGTAGTTCTGTTCCAGCGCGAAGCCACAGGCCAGTCGCTCGAGGCGCTGGTGCAATACCGCCGCGATGCCGCCGTCGTGGTCGGCGGCGAGCGCCTTGTATTGCTGCGGCGGGATGCCGAGACCGAACAGCGCCGCCGGTCTGTCGATCAGCCAACGCACGAGGAAGCGATCGAGCAGCGGCGCAAGCTCGGTCTCGAACACGCGCCTCTGCTCTTCGAGATCGCGCGCGGCCGCCAGCCGGCGAGGGTCGCTGCCATGCAGGCGCGCCAGCAGATGGGCGGCGGAAATGAAGCGGCCCAGCAGGCCATAGCGGTAGATGTTGCGCGCGAATCGCGTGATCCGCCGCCGGCCAGTGATGTCACGCCCTTCCCAGTAGGCCCGTGTCTCCGGGTCGAGCGTGGCCCGCAGATAGCGGTGATAATTGTCGACATTCACTTGGTCGTCGGCGCGCGCGAAGAAGCGCTGGAACTCGGCGTGCGACGGCAGATGCTCCGCCGCGGCGAGCTTTAGACGGTTGAGGGCGACATGGGCTCGGTTGAGATCGACCGCGGTAATGTGCGCCGGACTGGCCGACAGATAGCTCATCACATTGCATCCGCCGGAGGCGATGACGACCATTCGGCTGTCGCCGTCGATTTCGAGCGCCTCGAGATCGACGACCGGATCCTCCCAGATCTGGGCATAGACGAGATTGCCGAACACCACGGTGAAGAGCCGCTCCTGCAGGCCCTCCCGCGTCACCGCGCGATGGCGGTGGACGGCGCTGCCGATGAGCTTTTTCGAGCCGGCGAGGGTCTCGTCTCTCCGCGGAAGCGGGGCAGAAATGGTGTTCACATTCGTCTCCGGATTGCACGCGCACGCGGCCTGGGCAGTCGACTTCAGGCGGCCGCCACTTCCACCAGCCGGCCGGCCGCCGCCTCCGCCCGTTGCCGGGTGATCGCCAGCCAATCGATTACGACCAACTCGCCGGAATGGGTCTCCGCGATCGCGGTGCAGCTTTCGACCCAGTCGCCGGTGTTCATGTAGTGGAGATTGCCGATTTGCCGGCTGGCGGCGTGGTGGATATGGCCGCAGATGACGCCGTCGGCGCCGCGCCGGCCGGCCTCGGCAGCCAGCGCTTCCTCGAACTCGCCGATGAAGTTCACGGCGGTTTTCACGCGTTGCTTGAGGTAGCCCGAGAGCGACCAGTAGCCGAGCCCCCACCGCCGCCGCACCCAGTTGAGCGGCCCGTTCGTCCACAGCGCCAGCTCATAGGACCGGTCGCCAAGGAATGCGAGCCAGCGGGCATAACGTACGATGATGTCGAACTCGTCGCCGTGCAGCACCAGATAGCGGCGGCCGTCGGCGGTGGTGTGGACCGCATCGCGCCGGATTTCGACGCCGCCGAAGTTCAGGTCGCAGTAGTCGCGCAGCGCCTCGTCGTGATTGCCGGGAATGAAAACGACGCGCGCACCCTTGCGCGCCCGCCGAAGCAGCTTCTGCAACACGTCGTTGTGCGGCTGCGGCCAGTGCGGTCCGCGGCGCACCTTCCAGAAGTCGACAATGTCGCCGACGAGGTAGATCGTCTCGGCATCGATTTCGCGCAGGAACTCTAGCAGAGCGGTGGCCTGCGAGGATCGCGTGCCCAGATGCACGTCCGAGATAAACAAGGCTCGGAAATGTTGCTTGTCCGATCGCGTTCGCACGACACCGGCCCCCCTCGTCAAGTCGAGCTTGCGGCGCACAAAATCCGAGTTGTGTTTCAGTCATGTGACAAAGCGACGGTCGCCGCCGCTCATACAGAGGGCTTCTCGTCACAAGTCGCCGGCTTCGACCTGTCCCAGCCGCGCGCGGTCCACCGCGTCGGGCCGAGATCGAGCCGGGCGGCCTCGCTTTCGCTGCTGGCCAGGAAGTAGAATTCGTAGCAATTGGCACTGTGACGGCTGACCCGGAAGCAGCCGCCGGTGATGTAGTCATCGTACAATGTGCAGAAGCTTCGACTGGTCACCGACCAGCGACCGGTCATCGATTTGCGCGGGTCGCGATAATTGATTCGGCCGGCAGTGCTGTAGGTCTCGGTGAAGGACGAGCCGTCGACATAGACGCCGCTGATCGTGACACCGGCGAATGCCTTGCGGATCTCCTCGTCCGACATCCATCCACTGGCCGGCTGCGCCGTCGCCGGGACCGCTGAAAGCAGGCACGACAAAGTGATAAACCGGGTCAGCTTGCGCATGTCCTGCCATCCGCCACCATCAACGCCGCTGGAGCGTAGCAAGAACTCGATCTTTCGGTGATAGGCGCTTCCGGCTATGCGTCCCTGTTAACCCGAAACGGCGCCCAGGCCGTTGACGCGAGCGTGCAGATGTTGCGACAAGACGCCTCGTGCCGTGCCGGAAAGCCACCGCGTACACGGCAGGCAAAAAAATTCCCGATCCAGGACACCGACGCCTATGACCTTCGTTGTTATCGACAGCTGCATCAAGTGCAAGTTCACCGATTGTGTCGAGGTGTGCCCGGTCGACTGTTTCTACGAGGGCGAGAACATGCTCGTCATTCATCCCGACGAGTGCATCGATTGCGGCGTCTGCGAGCCGGAGTGCCCGGTCGATGCGATCAAGCCCGATACCGAGAAGGGTCTCGACAAGTGGCTCGAGCTCAATCGCACCCTCTCGGAAGTCGTGGCCCAACATCACATCCAAGAAGGAGCCGCTGCCCGAGGCCGAGGAGTTCCGCGACGTCAAAGACAAGTTTGAGCAACACTTTTCCGACAAGCCGGGCAGTGGCGACTAGCTGCCGCCGTTAGCCGCCTGGGGAAGCCATTCGGGCGCAATGAACAATATTCATGGCCGTGATTGAGTGAACGGCGTTCTTGTCGATTCGGTGCTCGTCAAGGTTGAATCGAGCGATGAATTTTTGGTGCTCGCGCGGTCTGAGACAACCTAGCCCTTCTTTTTCCATGAAGTTTGTGTTACTTGTGCCTCAGTCGAGAGGCGTGGAGACGAACAGGAACGCGGAGATCAGCCAGGATGCAGGTCTTTGCGGTTCTGCAACCATGTTGGTCGTGCCTAAATTTGAGGCATCGCGGTTTTGCCAGGCCCCTACTCTCGAATGATTGCCACCGCAACCTTGAGGCAGGCGCCATTGATCGTGGATGGATCACGCCGGCTTCGCGAAGTCTGATCGAGCGCGCTTGATCGATGCACTCGACTTGGGCCGTGGCAGCGACGCTGGATTCGGTTTCGGGACCGGTTCGGCCGACCTGCTTCGTGCGGTGCCATTGCTACGTTCGCGTGCCCCCAGATAGTGAGATAGCAATCTATGCCCCAGAAGAAGAAAGCTACCGTCAAGAAACCGGCGGCCAAGCCGGCAACCGCCCGCACGGCCTCGAAGGCCACCCTGCGGTCTGCGAAGGCGGCGAATAAGGTGGCTAAGAGCTCTGTTCGGCCTGGGGGAAAGGCTACGCAGTCGAAATCTTCTGTCAAGTCGGCAACGAAGGCCATGACCACGCGCGGCAAGCCTGCTGCTGCGGTCGCGAAGCCGGCTGCAGCCCCGAAGGCAACCGTCGCTCATGCGACAAAGAAGTCGGCGGTGTCGCCGAAGGTCGCGGTCCATGCCAAGCCCGCGGCGGCGAAGCACGAGATTGCCGACAAGCACGTTACCGACAAGCACGATGCCGCGCGGCACGAGGTGCCGAAGGCAACCGCGAAGATCGTCGCGCACGCCCGGCCGGCTGCCGCCCCGCAGCATGCTGCCGCGACCGCCAAGAGCGTGCCGGCGGCGATCGGCAAGCAGGCTGCGCAGCGCATCTCCAGCGCACCGATCACGCACAAGGAACAGGCGGCGAAGGCGATCGAGCTGCAGCGCCAGCAGCAGTTGGCGGCGGCTGCGGCGGCTACGAAAAAGCCGGTCAACGCGCGCCACGGCTTCAAGACCAACGAGTTCATCGTCTACCCGGCGCACGGCGTCGGCCGGATCGTCGGGATCGAGGAGCAGGAGATCGCCGGCATGGCGCTCGAGCTGTTCGTCATCACCTTCGAGAAGGACAAGATGACGCTCCGGGTGCCCACCGGCAAACTGCAGAGCGTCGGCATGCGCAAGCTCGCCGACGAGGCGATCGTCAAGCGCGCGATGGAGACGCTGAAGGGCCGCGCGCGCGTCAAGCGCACGATGTGGAGCCGGCGCGCCCAGGAGTACGAGGCGAAGATCAATTCCGGCGATCTGATCTCGATCGCCGAGGTGGTGCGTGACCTCTATCGCTCCGAGACGCAGCCGGAGCAGTCATACTCCGAGCGCCAGCTTTACGAGGCGGCGCTCGACCGGATGGCACGCGAGATCGCGGCTGTCGATAAGCTCGACGAGCGCGGTGCCGTGCAGCGGATTACCGAGGTGCTGTCGAAGAGCGCAAAGGGCCGCCGTGCCGCCGAGGATGCGGAAGTCGAGGCTGCCGAGAGCGATGGCGACGAAGAGGTGCAGGCGGCCTGACGGCTGCCGGCGACCGACATAGCACCGTGATCGTGATTGCGCCCGGGCCAGGCATGGTTCCGGGCGTAGTCGTCACAGGTGTGCCGAGCCGCCAGCCGACGGCGGCGACTGCTGCGGTGCTCACTCGGCCCCGGCTGCCGGCGCCAATGCTGCCGCTGCCGCGCGATTGGCGCGGCGCGAGCGGCGGCGCGGCGGTGGCTGCTCGGCCACGGCGCCGGTCAGCTCCACCGCTGTCGAGCGGTCGGCGAGCTCGATCTGATTCGGTTCGAGGATCTCGATCGCCGGCCCGCCACGCCGCTCGATCCAGCCGCGTACCCTGAGCCGCCGGCCCTCGATCCTGTCGAGGGTGATGCCGTCGGCCGACCAGTTTCGCGCGATGGCAGGTTTGACCGCGATCGAGAAATCGCGCGGCGACCGCTGTTCCTCGTCCGCAGCGGCGGCGGTCGCGCCGGTCGTGGCGGCGCCGTCGTCGATTCCGAAGCGCAGGATCAGCGCGGAGCGTCCGGCAATCACCTTCGTCACCGTACCCTCGACGATCTGGAACGTGCTGCGCAGCCGCATCAGATCGGCGGTGCGGGCGGCCTCGCGAATCTGGTAGGCGGCATGCGCCCACAGACCAGCGCCGGCTTGCCGGGCGAGCGCCTCGTGCGCGACGAGCTCGCGCAGGCAGCCGAGGCTGTCCTTGAGGACGAACGCGCGTGCATGGCCACGGCTCAACATCTCGGCCTGCACCCAGGTCCGCTCCTGCGTGACGGCCGGGGCGGTGCCAGGGCTTGCCTCCGCGGTCGGCTCGACGAACAGGTGCGCCTGCGTCCGGCCGTAGCGATCGGTACGTCGCCCGGCGAAAGCGAGCGTCACCGAGCGTCCCAGCACCAGCTGCTCGAGGGCGGCCTTGGCTTCGCGCTCGGGCGGCCAGAACGACACGTCGAGAGCGCTGTCCGGCGGTCGCGGGCTCAAGGCGCCGACGAGGCGCACCTCGCTGCCGTCGTCGAGCTTCACGGTTTCGCCGTCGATTACCGCAGTGACCGCCCTTGTCGGCCCCGGCTCCAGCGGGCAGGCGGTGCGGCCGTCCTCGGCGGTGACCGGCGGCCGTGGCGGCGGCTCGGTCGACTCCGCCGCCGCACCGGCAAGCGGCAACAACGCGAGCGTCACGGCCCACGCGCGCGCACACCCAGCGACGAGCGATGCAAGTTGCATGGCCGGCATTTGGCAACACCATTGCGGCGGCCGCACCTGGGAGGGTGATGGGTTGGCTCGGGCGCAGCGCTCGTGCTATTCTTCGATCTCGCGCGTCGGCAGGTCCCGTAGCTCAGCTGGATAGAGCGAGAGTTTCCTAAACTCTAGGTCGCAGGTTCGAGACCTGCCGGGATCACCAATAAAATCAAGTGGTTGGGCGCCGAATTAACCCTGGAATTGCTCGCGCGCCGGTCAACGTCGAGAGCGGAGCCGATCCGCAACGAGCGTGCAGGAATGCCCAGCAACCAAGGACGGGGCATCCAATCCGACCTCATTTCGGAAGGCATTCCACATTGAAGGCAATGATGATTTGCGCTGGGTCGCCCTTACCTACGCTCTTCAAGTCTTCCATACCACTCTTCATCTTGGCTCCAGCCTCCTTCAGGCTTTCCTCGAGTTTCGACTTGGCCGCCTTGCATCGCTCTTCATTCGAGAATTCCTGGAACACCACGGTTGGGAGGAGCCTCCATTCCGCCCTGTCATTCGTAGCGGCCGGACTGACTGAGTAGGAGAAGACGTACATCAGGATCCACATCGGCATGCTCCCCTTGTGGCAGACGACAGCCGCCCGGCGGCTGCTGCTGCCAGGATTGCCCTGATCCGTGCGCCTCTGTCCGGTCGAGCCAACAACATGCTCCCCGGACCGTCATGATCTACGTGGCGTAGTCAGGCGGCGCATCATTGGTAGCTACAAGATTACACCTTTCCATCGCGCAGCGCGACCGCGCCCAAGCGTTGCTTCAGGCGGTGCTGTCACGTGGGGCACCCCTGTCATCGGGGGTGCAGGCCAAATGGCGGACAAGCCGCAGCCACTCAGTTCACCCGGGCCTTCTTCTTCTGGCTCGGCGCCGGGTTGGGGCCTGGATCGTTGCCAAGGCCGAATCCGGAGAACAGCGACGACAGGGGAGCGGATGTGCTCGCGCCCGAATAGTTGGAGACGACGCGCACGGTCGTTCCGACGTGCGCCAGTGTCGCCAGATGGGTCACGTGCTCGTTCATCATGCGGAAGCACCCCGATGACGAAGCGCGGCCGATCGAGCGCTCATTGTTGGTACCGTGAATGCGGTAGATGGTGTTGCCGAGATAGAGCGCCTTCGCCCCCAGAGGGTTGATGAGGCCGCCCGAGACGGTGATGGGGAGGCCCGGCTGGCGCTGGCGCATCTCCGGCGGCGGCGTCCAGGCCGGCCAGGAGGTGATGCGGCTTATGCGTTCGGTCCCGGTCCAGGTGAACCCGTCCCGCCCAACCGATATCGGGTAGGCATAGGCCTGTTTGCCGGGAAGCACGTAGTAGAGCTTGCGGCCGCCGGTATCGACGATGATCGTGCCAGGTTGCTCGTTCTGCTCCAAATAGGCGACCGGTGGCTTCTCCGGCTTGATCTCCGGTTTCGCGCCGCCGTCCATGTACTTGGGGTAAGCCACGTCATAGGACGTCTTCCGGCGTTCGGCGCGCTCGGCCTCCTGCTGGCGCTGGCTTTGCTCGAGATCGCTCTGGAACACCGGCGAGCTACCCATCCACTGGGCCTGTGCCTGCGCGCGAGGCGCTGCCGCTGCCACGCTGGACCCGGCGACCAGAACGCACAGCATTGCCTTCCGAGCAAGGTTCATGGTTCCCCCGAATCCGTTTTCCCGCGCAGGCGCATGAAACGCCGCAAATCCACCCCTGCGACCGCCACATAATCGGATGTGCCGGGCCGGGACAAGGTTTCTGCACCTGTGGGCGCTTGGTTGCCGCAAAAATCAAGGATCGGCGTGCCCGTTTTGCACAGCCGGATGAACGGTCTGGCCGGGGCCGGGGGGCAGCGGTACATCAGCGACGGCTGCGGACTTGGCGGCGTGTATAATGAAGCGCAAGTGCGGCGGACACGGCAGTTCGTTGGGGAGGGAGAGCACCGCGTGGCGTTTGCGATCAAAGCCGAGATTCGCGATCTGCGGTCTCAAATGTTTGACTTCACAGCGCAAAAGACGATGTACGGCGGCAAACAGATCGCCGCAGGCGACGCGGTTTTCGTGTTCGCGAGCGAAAACGAGGGCGGGCGGGGCCTGGTTGCGCGGGGCGTTGTCGCATCCGCAATAGCGATAGCGAAGAAACCCGGAATCGCCCGGCAAACACCGCGGGTGAGCTTGTGCATCGGGCGCACCGCACTCGCGAAGCGGCCGCTAGGCCGAAGCGAGCTTCGAAGTCTCACTGACTGGCATGACGGCCAACCCGGCACCGAGCTCAATTTCAAACTCTATCGTCAGGCAACGAACAAGATCGTCGGCATCTCGGATGCGGCCGCGGCGTTTCTTGACGAATTCTTCTGATGCCACCAACCGCCAGTGCCTTTTACTGGCAGTCACGATCGAAGTCGACCGCGCCGACCGGTACCGAGCCGCCGACCTCAGCGAAGGTCACTCGCACCAAACCTCTCATCACCTGCCCCTGCCGGCGACTATCGCCGCCAACGGCGGATCGAAGGCCTGGATCGGCGGCAGGTTGCCGTCGAAGCGCTCGACCTCGACGGTCGTGAGCTGGCCGGTGCAGCCCTGCGCCAACGCCGATGTGCCGACGTCGCGGGTCAGCACGTTCGGGATTGCCGTGCACGCAGAGCGGGTTGTCCTCCTCGGGATCGGCCGGATCGTACCAGGCGCCGGTCGGCAGCTGGATCACGCCGCGGCGAATGCCGTCGGTGATGCGCACGCCGGCAAGGCAGGCGCCGCGCGCGTTGAACAGGCGGATGATGTCGCCGTCGCTGATGCCGCGCGCCGCCGCGTCGTCGGGATGCATGCGCGCGACCTCGCGGCCGCGGTGCTTGGCGGCGGCGCTGTGACCGCCGAAGTCGAGCTGGCTGTGCAGGCGCGTCGCCGGCTGGTTGGCGACCAGCGTCATCGGCGCGCGCCGCGCGCGGCACGTCGGCCGGCGCCAGCCAGGTCGGATGGCCCGGACAGTCGCGCTCCCCGAAACTCGCGACTGTCGCCGAGAAGATCTCGAGTCTTGCCGCTCGGGGTCGGCAGCGGATGGCCGTCCGGGTCGTCGCGGAACTGCCGCAGCCGGCCGCCATCGTCGGGGTGCTGCGGCAGGTCGAGGCCATCGCCCGCCCAGAACTCGTCGAAAGTCGGCGCAGGCAGGCTCAGCTCGGCAAGCGCGGCGCGCGTCGGCTCGTAGAGATGCTCGAAGCCACTGCCGCACGCTGCGTCCCTCGGTGAAGGCCTCGCGGGTGCCGAGCCGCTCGGCGAGATCGGCGAAGATCGCGTAGTCGTCGCGCGCCTCGCCGATCGGCTTCGCCACGGCGGTGCATGGCGACCAGCAGCGGATCGTTGGAGCTGCGCGCCGATATCCTCGCGCTCCAGCGTCATCGTGCAGGGCAGGACGAAGTCGGCGTGCCGCGCGGTCGCGGTCCAGCCGAGCTCGTGCACCACCAGCGTGTCGACCTGCGCGAAGGCGCGCCGCAGGCGGTTGAGGTCCTGGTGGTGATGGAACGGATTGCCGCCGGCCCAATAGACGAGGCGGATGTCGGGATAGGTCCGGGTCTGTCCATTGTAGCGGTAGGTGGTGCCCGGATTGAGCAGCATGTCGGCGATGCGCGCCACCGGGATGAAGTCGGCGACCCCGTTACGGCCCTGCGACAGGGTCGGCACCGGCACCGCGTTATAGCGGCGGCCGTAATAGCCGATGGCGCCGAGCGCATAGCCGTAGCCGCCGCCCGGCAGGCCGATCTGGCCGAGGGCGGCGGCCAGCACCGCGCCCATCCAGACCGGCTGCTCGCCGTGCTCGGCGCGCTGCAGCGAGTGCGACACCACGATCAGGGCGCGGCGACCGGCGAGGCCGAGCGCGCCAGCGCCCTGATGGTTTCGGCCGCGACGCCGGTGATGGCGGCGGCCCAGGCGGCGTCCTTGGGCTGGCCGTCGGTCTCGCCCATGAAGGTAGCGCTCGAAGACCGGCCAGCCGACGGTGTAGCGATCGAGGAAGGCGCGATCGTGCAGGCCGTTCGACGACCAGCGTGTGCACCAGCGCCAGCATCAGGGCGGTGTCGGTGCCGGGGATGCTCGCTGATCCACTCGGCGCGCGGCCTCGTCCGGCAGGTCGCTGCGCAGCGGACCGACGAGGACGAACGCGCAGCCGCGTGCCCGTGCGCGCTCCATCGCGCCACGCTCGACATGCTGGCTGATGCTGCCGCCGGCGACCATGCTGTTCTTCAGCGCCATGCCGCCGAAGGCCAGCACGATCATCGCTGTGCTGCGGCGACCTGCTCCCAGGACACGTTGCGCTTGGTCAGGTCCTCGTAGTCGCCGATGACGTGCGGCACGATCACGGAGGCGGCGCCGGAGCTGTAGCTGTTGACGGAGCGGACATAGCCGCCGAGCGCGGTGTTCAGGAAGCGGTGGATCTGGCTCTGCGCGTGATGGAAGCGGCCGGCGCTCGCCCAGCCGTAGGAGCCGCCGAACACCGCGCCCGGCCCGTGCGTGTCGCGCACACGCGGCGAGCTCCGCGCCCAGCAGGTCGAGCGCCTCGTCCCACGACATCGGCACGAACTCGTCGCGACCGCGGCGATCGTCGGGGCCGGGGCCGCGCTCCAGCCAGCCGCGGCGGACCATCGGCTGCGCGATCGCGCGCGCGATGATGCAGGGCGTCCGGGAAGTTCTCGATGATCTGGTTGGGATCGGGATCGTCCGGATGCGGGCGCACATCGAGCCGGCCGTCCCGCAGCGGGCCGAAAACACGCCCCAATGCGAGGTGTGCGGCAAGAATGGCGCATCGGCACTGGCAGGCGTGCCGGCCGTCTCGGCGTTCTCGGTCATGATGCTTTCTCCGTTTGCCGCGACGATATCATTTCTCGCCGTGCAGCCCACTAGCTCGGCTAGACGACCTTTCGCGCCCGCAATTCCTCGATCTCGGCCGCGCCCAGCCCCAGCACTTCGCGCAGCACCGTGGTCGTGTCCTCGCCGAGCAGCGGCGGCGCCTTCTGCGCCGTGGTGTCGCAACTCGCCATCCGCACCGGATTGGCGACGACCGGCAGCTGGCCGGCCTCGGGGTGCACGAGCGTCCGCCGCAGTCCCCGCGCCTTGACCTGCGGATCCTGGAACACCTGGTCGATGGTATTGATCGGGCCGCAGGGCACCGCCAAGGGCTCGAACAAGGCGATCCATTCCGCCGCCGTGCGCGATTTCAGCGCGTCCGCGATACGCGGGATGAGTGCGGCGCGATTGACGATCCGCGCGGCATTGGTGGCGAAACGCTGGTCGTCGCTCAGCGCCTCGAGCCCGGTCGCCTTGCAGAAGCGCGCGAACTGGCCGTCGTTGCCGATGGCGAGGATGATGTGGCCCTTGGCGGTCGCGAACGCCTGATAGGGCACCACGGTCGGATGCGCGTTGCCCATGCGCCCGGGAACGGTTTCGGCGACGAGATAGGTCGAAGCCTGGTTGATCAGGCTCGATACCGTCGCATCGAGCAGCGCCACGTCGATGTGGTCGCCCTCGCCGGTGCGCTCGCGCCGGACCAACGCGGCCAGGATGCCGGCCAGCGCGTTCATGCCGGCGATCTGGTCGGAGATCGCGACCCCGACCTTGACCGGGCCGCCGCCGGGCGCGCTGTCCGGCTCGCCGGTGACGCTCATCAGCCCGCCCATCCCCTGGACCAGGAAATCGTAGCCGGCGCGGGGAGCATAGGGGCCGGTCTGGCCGAAGCCGGTGATCGAGCAATAGACGATGCCGGGATTGATCGCCTTGATCGATGGGTAGTCGAGGCCGTACTTGGCCAGTCCGCCGACCTTGAAGTTCTCGATCAGCACGTCGCACTTGGCCGCGAGCTTGCGGATCAGCTCCTGGCCGTCCTTCGTCGCCATGTCGATCGAGACCGACTTCTTGCCGCGATTGGCGCACAGAAAGTACGCCGACAGATCCAGGGTCTCCGGCCGATGGCTCACGCGCGAACGGCGGGCCCCAGCCACGGGTATCGTCGCCTTCGCCCGGTCGCTCGACCTTGATCACCTCGGCGCCCATGTCGGCCAGGAATTGGGCTGCCCACGGTCCGGCCAGCACCCGCGACAGATCGAGTATGCGCAAGTGCGCCAGGGGAGCAGCCATGTCGTTCTTCCTCTTTCGAAACTCGTGCGCTAACCGGTAGCATGATCGCCTGCCCGGACAAGTAGGGACCGCGTCGAGACCACATGAACCAGCAATTGCGCCCTGCGCGGCCGGCCGACGATTTCCTGGGCGCCGGCGATCCGGGTGCCATCGAGGCCATCGTCGAGGCGGCGGCCGAGCCGGCACCGGGTCGGGTTCGCTCGTCGCCGGGCGGCTATGGCGAGGCAGCGCTGATCGAGGCGTTCCGGCAACGCGGCTTCCTGGCAGCCGGTCTTGATCCCCTGCGCATTGCCCCGCCTGCCGCCGTGCCGGAGCTCGATCCGTTGCCCTATGGCGTTCCGGCCGGTTCCGGACTGGTGGCGCGTCTCCAGATCGGCCTATTGCGGCTCGATCGGCTGGGATTTCGGCCACATCCGCGACGGCGCGCATCGCCGCTGGCTTGCCGCCGAGGCCGAGAGCCGGCCGACCCAGCAATTGACGGCGGCCGAGCAGATGCACTGCCTGGCGCTGCTGGCTCGCACGTTCGCATTCGAGACCGGGCTCACCCGCCGGTTGCCCGGCGGCAAGCTGTTCGGCATCGGCGGCGCCGAGACGTTCAATGTGCTCGCGGATACGGTACTGGCCGAGAGCGTGCGGCTTGGCGTCGAAGAGGCGGTGATCGGCGGCATGCATCGCGGCCGGTTCAATCTGCTGGCCAATGTCTGCGGCAAGCCGTTGACGCCGCTGGTCGCCGAGATCGTCGGCAAGCCGGCGGTGCCGGAGGGGCTGCGGGTGTCGTCCGACGTGTCGTATCACCTGGGTTATTCAGGCGACCGGGAGATTGCCGGCCAGCGTCTGCGAGTCTCGGTCTCGGCGCATCCATCGCATCTGCAACTTATTCCGGTCATCAGCCAGGGCCGAGCGCGAGCCAGGCAGGCGGCGCGGGGCGAGGACGGCCGCCGCGCGGTGCTGCCGCTGCTGTTGCACACCGACGCGAGTTTCGCCGGGCAGGGCCTGGTCGCCGAGATGTTCCAGCTGTCGAAGCTCGCGCCGTTCGACCTCGGCGGCACCATTCATATCGTGATCGACAATCAGGTCGGCTTCACCACCGAGCCGGAGGATGCCCGCAGCGCTCATCTGTCGACCGATATCGCGCGGCTGGTCGAGGCGCCGGTGATTCACGTCAACGGTGACGACGTCGAGGCGGTCTATCGCGCCGGCCTGGTGGCGGCGAACTGGCGGGCGACGTTTGGCTCCGACATCGTGGTGCGGCTCGTGTGCTACCGGCGGCCCGGACACAACGAGATCGACGAGCCGCGCTTCACCCAGCCGATGATGTGCCGCGCCATTGAGAGCATGACACCGGTGCACGAGCTTTACGCGGCAAGGGTCGCAGGCGGCGCCGCGATCGCTGCGGCTGCCGCTGCGGGCATGGATGCCGACCTGAAGGCGGCATTCGACGGCTCGAAGTCCTATGCCGTCAACAGCGCCGACTGGTTCGGCGGCGCCTGGAGCGGGCTGACGCGCGGCACGGTCGAAGAGATGTTGACGCCGGTCGCCACCGGAGTGCCGCTTGCCGAGCTGCGGCGCCTGGGCCGGATCGTCACCCAGGTGCCTGCCGGCTTCACGTGCGATCCCAAGGTCGCGAAGTTCCTTGCCGAGCGCCGCCAGAGCTTCGAGGACGGGCGCGACATCACCTGGGCGGCGGCGGAGACCCTGGCCTTGGCCGCGCTGGCCGGCGAAGGCGTACCGGTACGTTTCGGCGGTCAGGACTGCCTGCGCGGCGCGTTCACCCAGCGGCACTGGCAATTGCACGATGCCAAGACCGGGGCGCGGCACCTGGTGCTGCTGCCGGCGGCCAAGGACGCCCGCACGCTCGAGGTGCACAACACGCCGCTGATCGAGCATGCCGTGCTGTGCTACGAGTATGGCATCTCGCTCGATGACCCGCGCCGGCTGGTGGTCTGGGAGGCTCAGTTCGGCGAGTTCCTCAATATCGCGCAGCCGGTTTTCGACCAGTGCATCGCGTGCGGCGAGGATCGCTGGCTGCGCGCATCGGGCATCGTGATCCTGCTGCCGCATGGCCTCGACGGCGGCGGTCCGGATCATTCGACCGGCCGGCCCGAGCGCCTGCTTGCGGCCTGTGCCGGCGCCAATATCCAAGTCGTCAACGCGTCGACGCCGGCGAACTTCTTCCACGTGCTGCGGCGGCAGATGCTGCGCGGCTTCCGCAAGCCGCTGGTCGTGCTGACGCCGAAGGCACTGCTCAGGCACAAGGCGTGCGTTTCGACGTTGGCTGAGATGGACGAGGGCACCTGCTTCCGCCACCTGATCGTCGACGGGCCGGATCGGGACGCCGAGCGCGTCATCATGTGCAGCGGCAAGGTCGCCTATCTGCTGGCCGAGGAGCGCGCACGCCGCAAGCTCAATTCCGAGGTCGCGATCCTGCGGGTCGAGCAGCTGCATCCACTGCCGGAGCAGGCGATCGCCGAGGCGCTGGCGCTGCACCGCGGGGCAAAGCTCCTCTGGTGCGAGGAGGAGCCGGCCAACATGGGCTATTTCACGCACCTCGATCGTACATTGGAGCGGATTGCCGGACGGAGCGTCGTTCGCGTTGGCCGGCCCGCCGCCGCGACGCCGGCCGCGGGCGTCAAGTACTGGCTCGAGGCCGAGGAGAAGGCGTATCTGGCGGCCGCGTTCGGGTGATCAGGCAATTCCAGCCGTCGAGGGCGGGGAGCCGACCTGCCTGGCCGGCACCCCGCCCCGTAGCCCGGATTTTCAACAGGGAGCTGAGCAGAAGGCGGCGCCGGCGGTTCGCCGGGCGTCCGGCGGCCGGTTGAGCGCGATTGCGGCGTCGGATAGCGTCCATGAGACGGGAGATCGGCCGATGGCACGGCAATCATTGCATGACGGCGTCGAAGCGCGGGTGGCGGGGCTGCCGATATGGTCGGGGCCGGTCGTGCCGAAGGCGCTTTCCGGCGGGCTCACCAATCGCAACTTCGTCGTCGATGATGCCGGGCGGAAAGTCGTCGTGCGGGTGTGCGAGGACAATGCCGTTCACGGCGTGTCGCGCGCCGCCGAGCTTGCGGCAAGCCAGGCGGCGCATGCGGCAGGATTGAGCCCTGCGGTGGTGCATTGGCAGCCGGGCATTCTCGCGGTCGAGTTCATCGACGGGCGCACTTTCACCGCGGAGGATGTGCGCAACCCTGCGAACCTCGATCGGCTGGTCGATCTGGTGCGCCGGTGCCATCGCGATATTCCGCGCTATCTGCGCGGCCCGGCGGCAATGTTCTGGGTGTTCCATGTCGTTCGCGACTACGCTCATACGCTGCGCGCGGCCGGCAGCAGGTACGTTCCGACGCTTGATGGGCTGGCGCACCGGGCCGAGGCGTTGGAAGCGGCGGTGGGCGCCATCGATGTCGTGTTCGGCCACAACGATCTGCTGGCGGCCAATATCATCGACGACGGCAACCGGTTGTGGCTGATCGATTGGGAGTATGCCGGCTTCAACTCGGCGCTGTTCGATCTCGGCGGTCTCGTGTCGAACAGCGAGATGCCGGAGCCGCTCGCCGAGGAATTGTACACGGCATACCTTGGCCGGCCGATGGACGCTGATCTGCGCCGCCGCGCCGCTGCGATGACCGCCGCATCGCTGTTGCGCGAGGCAATGTGGAGCATGGTCTCCGAGCTCGCCCCACCGTCGGCGGCCTTCGACTATGCCGCCTACACCGCCGACAATCTCGCCCGGTTCGAGGCCGCGTATCGGCGGTTCGACGAGACCTGCACTGGCTGATCGCCCCGCACTGTCGAGGCCGCCTGCCGCATTTCCGGGCTATTCGTCGCCCTCGCCCCGCTTCAGCTTGTCGAGCACCCGGCGGTCGCGCTTGGTCGGACGGCCGGCGCCCGGGTCGCGGGCGGCGGGAGGGGCGGAAGCCTTCGTCTCCGCCTGGGGGGCGGCTGGCGGCGTGAGATCGGTGAACAGGGTGGCGGCCTCGCTCGGCGGACCACGACGTTGGCCCAGGGCCGCGACCTTCAGGACGCGCACCCGCGCATGGGCGGTCACCGTCACCACATCGCCGACTTTGAGCCCGTAGCTCGGCTTGTCGATGCGATCACGATTGACCCGGACTTTTCCGGTCGCCACGAGCTGCGCGGCAAGAGTGCGGGACTTCATGACACGCGCGAACCACAACCATTGATCGACGCGCCGTGCGGCGCTGCCGCCCGACGCATCGTCTTGGTCGTGCTGGGCCATCGGCAGTTCAGGACTTGCTGGGCTCGGACGCGCCCTTCGACATCGCCTCGCGCAGCGCCATCAGCTTGGCGAAAGGCGAGTCGGGGTCGACCGCGCCGGCCTTCTTGGTCGGGGCCGATGAGACAACGTTCATTGGAACGCGACGTTCCTCCCGCTTGCGCTGGTCACCGCCGCGGCCGCCTTCGCCATGGCCGCGATCGCCACGTCCGCCGCGCTGCTCATGCGGGCGGCCGCGCCCGCCTTCGCGATCGTCCGGCTTGCGCTCGCGCCCACGGTACCCGCGATTGCCGTCGTCGCTTTTGCGCTCTTCGCGCCCGCGCTGGCCATCGCGATGGCGCCTGTGCTGCTGGTCGGGCGCAGCTGCCGCGGCCCCATCGGCGGCGGCAGGCGCGGCGATTGCGTCGGCTGGCTGGGCGGCGACCGCCGTGGCGTCCGGCGGCGGCGCATCGGTCTGGCGGGCACGGTAGCCTTCGCTGCGTGGCCGGTCGCGCCGACGGCGATCGCCGCGCTGCTCGCCGTCGCGGCTCGCCTCATCGCGCTTGCCGCGTTCGCCACGGTGGGCGTCCCGACCACGGCGGCGAGGACGCCACACCTCCTCCATCTCCGGCTCGGCGGCGCTCTCGGTTGCGGTCGCCTGAGGCTCGACCGCAGGCGGGGCTGCTGCCGCATCCGCATCGGCATCTGAGGTTGCAGCGACCGGGGCGGCGTCGGTCGCGACGGCCTCGGCAACGGGCATCGCGGTTTCCGGCGCCGGTGGGATCGCCACGGCTGGCTCGGCGGGTGCGGCGGCCTCGGTAGCAGCAACCGGCTCCGCAGTGTCGCCCGACACCGGGGGTGCGGCCTCGGCCTGCGGCGTTTCGGCGGGCACGGCGTCGGCGTCGGCCGGCGCGGCCGGCTTCGACGGCGGAAGCACCTTCTTCACCCGCTTCTCGCCCCAGAAGCCCAGCGTCTTCAGTACCTCCCCGAGCTCGTCCGGCGAGCAGCCGAGGATCGACATCATCTCCGGCGTGACGCGGAACGCGCCGTCACCGGTCGATCCCTTGGGCGGTGTCGCGGAGGGGTTGTCGGCGGGCGCACGCCAGGCGATCAGCGGCCGGATCAGATCCGCCAACCGCTCGAGAATGTCCATCCGAACCACGCGCGGACCGCACAGGTGATAGCCGCAGGAGCGGTAGAACGGCTCCGGCAGCGCCTTGTCCGCGATCTGCGAGGTGAGGCCGGGACGCGGCGGCTCGGGCAGCTGATCGAGCGACAGGCCGTGCGCTGCACCGCTCTTCAGCAGCCACAGCACGAGGCGCAGCTCGGACGCCGCCGGCTTGAGCAGCAGTGGGAAATAGATGTTGAAGGCGCCGAAGCGCACGCCGTACTTGCGCAGCTGCGCCCGCGCCGTCTGCTCGAGCGACTTCATCTCCTCGGCGATGCTCTCGCGCTTCAGCACTCCGAAATTTTCCGCCAGCCGGAAGGCGATGCCGCGCGCCAGCCCGGCGACGTCCTCGGCCTTCGACAGTTCGACGAGCGGCTTCAGCCGCGTCGCGATCGCCTCGCTCATCCAGGCATTGAGCCGCTCCTGGACCTTTTCCTTGTCCGGGCCCTGGAGGTGCTCGTCGACCAGCAGAACGACGCGCGGCTTCAGCGGATCGTCGCCGGCCTCGAGCTGCGCGATCTCCTCGCCGCGCCACAGGATGCGGCAGTTGCGGGACAGCTTGAATGCGTCCGCCTTCGCCGCAGCCACCCGGCGCGCGCGCATGGCGAGCTCCTTGGCCAACACCTGCGCCGCGGCATTGCGTGACGCCTTGCCGTGGATGCCCTCGCCCTGCGCCTCCGGCGTGAAGCGGAAGCCGTGCAGTCGGCCGATCGGGTGGTTCTCGACGCGAATCGCGCCGTCCTCGGCGATGTCGGCGGCCAGCTCCTCCTTGAGCCGCATGCCCTTCATCAGGGCGCTGGTCTTGGCATCGACGAAGCGTTGGGTCAGGCACTCGTGCATCGCGTCCGACAGAGTGTCCTCGATGGCGCGCGTCTTCTCCTGCCAGTGCGCGGGATCGCGCAGCCAGTCGGGCCGGTTCGAGACGAAGGTCCATGTGCGGATATGCGACAGCCGGTTCGACAAGGTGTCGAGGTCGCCGTCGGTGCGGTCGGCGAGCGCCACCTGCTTGGCGAACCAGTCCTCGTCGATCTTGCGGTCGCCGGTCATGATCGCCTTGTAGAGCGTGGCGACCAGCTCGGCGTGGTTCTGGCTGGAGATCTTGCGATAGTCCGGAATCTGGCAGACGTCCCACAGCGCCGAGACGGCGGCCGGTCCGCGCGCCAGATCGTTGATCTCGCGGTCGGCGCTGACATTCTCCAGCGCCAGCACGTCGTCGGCCATGCGGGCGCGGGTGAGCCGGGCGTGTCCGGGTATCTGCCGCAGGCTATCGCGCAGCGCGTCGAGCGACGAAAAATCAAGGTCGCGCGTGCGCCACTGGAGCACCCGGATGGGGTCGAATACGTGGCCCTCGAGGCGTTCGACGAGGTCGTTGTCGAGCGGCTCGACGTCGCCCGTCACCCCGAACGTACCGTCGTTCATGTGCCGGCCGGCGCGGCCGGCGATCTGCGCGAGCTCGGCCGGCGTCAGCATGCGATGGTTCTGGCCGTCGAACTTGCGGATGCCGGCCAGTGCCACGTGGTCGACGTTGAGGTTCAGGCCCATGCCGATCGCGTCGGTGGCGACGATGTAGTCGACGTCGCCCGACTGGTAGAGCGCGACCTGGGCATTGCGCGTGCGCGGCGACAGCGCGCCGAGCACCACTGCGGCGCCGCCCTGCTGGCGGCGGATCAGCTCGGCGATGGCATAGACCTCGGCGGTCGAGAATGCCACCACGGCGGATCGGGCCGGCAGGCGGGTGATCTTCTTCTGCCCGGAGTAGGTGAGCTTCGATAGTCGCGGCCGCGAGATGAAGTTGGCGCCGGGGATCAGATCGGAGATCGCCTCGCGCATCGTTCCGGCGCCGAGCAGCAGGGTCTCCTGGCGGCCGCGAGTATGCAGCAGCCGGTCGCAGAAGACGTGGCCGCGCTCCGGGTCGCTGGCGAGCTGCACCTCGTCGATGGCGACGAAGTCGGCGTCGATCTCGCGCGGCATCGCTTCGACGGTGCACACCCAGTAACGCGGATTTTCCGGTTTGATCTTCTCCTCGCCGGTGACCAGCGCGACCTTGTCGGCGCCGACGCGGGTGACGATCTTGTCGTAGACCTCGCGAGCCAGCAGCCGCAGCGGCAGGCCGATCAGGCCGGAGGCGTGGCCGAGCATTCGCTCAATGGCGAGATGGGTCTTGCCGGTATTGGTCGGACCCAGCACGGCCGTTACGTTTCGGCTGCGCGCTTCGTGATAGATCGACATTGAACGTTCCGGGCCTTTATTGGCGTTTTTGCCACGCTGGCTTTACAGAGGCGGGCAGCCAGATCAAGCGGCTTTAGCATCAATCGTCATATTGCAGGTCGCCGTGTCGACGAGCGGGCTCAATGTACGAGCGCGATCTGCTTCTGTCCCGGCGTCACGATATCCATCCGGTGGAGCATCATCGTGGCGGTTCCCCACTTGGTCGCGACCGTGATGCGGTACGGCACCAGCAGATTGGCGCTGGGAACCGGGCGAAGCGCGATCTCTGCACTGCTGTTGTTGATTGTACTGCGAAAATCCTCGGTATCCTTGTAACCGGCGACGGGAATATAGCGCACTTTGCACACGTAGCCGATGGCCGGCTGACCGCTGGGGCGTGCTTCCGGCACCTTCTGCTGGCCGGCGGGTGTCGTCAGCAGGTCGAAGCGCTGCTTGCCGTCGAATATGGCAAGCCGCCGGCCGCATGGCGACCCGCCCTTGGCCCGGGTCGTCACCAGCACTGCCGTCAGCGGGTCGATCACGCTCTTCAGATGCTCGGGCTTGATCGGGACGTAGTGCGCCCCGCCCGGATTGTTGGGCGGAATGATGCTGGTATGGTTGACCGCGCTCTCCTTGAAACCCAACCGGACGCTCAGGTGCTTCGCACCGCCGATCACCGGCTTGCCGTGGCTGGAGAAGGTATAGGTCGCAGGCTGCGGCTCGTCCGAGGACAGCTTGCCGTTGCCGGCAATCGCGCTCGTCCAGGTGTAGATCAGCGGCACCTTGACCTCGGCACTGCCGTTGATCGAATAGTCGTTGCCCTGGATCTGGCTGTGGAACTTGAATTTCCCGAGCTCGCCGAAACCGGTAAAATGCAAGGTATACAAGGCATTGACTTGCGTCGGCCAGGGTGCGACCGGCTCCGAGGTCGCTGGGCCGGCCAGCAGGCAAGACGACATCATTACCGCGGCCCGCGCGGTGGCGGCGAAGTTCCTCGTCATACGCAATTCGTGCCCCGTGGAAGTTGCGAGTGGCTTCCTGCGTGTCCGGCGGACTGCGTTCGCATTTTGACCGCCGGTGCGTGGAGTCGCCGTTAGGTCGGGTTTGGGTCGAATGTATGTCGCCGACGCTCGGGATGGCAGGCTAACAAATTCTCCGATCTTGCCTCAAGATGCTTCGCGAGCCGGGTCTGGCGCGATGGTCCGGAAAGTCTTGACGTGTCACCGTCCGCGATCTATTGACTGCCGATCTTTGCTGCGGGCCTCGGGCCGGCAGCCGCTTATCCCGTGAGATATCCCGAGCGATAATGCGATCGTTCAGCCCGTATGGCCAATCGCCATGCGACAATTGGAGTTGGTTGCCATGACGCGGTGCTGTGAGTTGTCCGGCAAGTTGCCTCTGTCCGGCAATTTGCGAAGCCACGCCGAGAACAAGACGCGGCGCAAGTTTCGTCCCAACCTGTGCAATGTCAGCCTGATCAGCGACGCGCTGGGCGGACGCCGGTTCCGTCTTCGGGTCAGCGCGCAGGCGCTGAAGTCGGTCGAGCATCGTGGCGGCCTCGACGCCTACCTGATGAAGGCGAGCGACGACGAGCTTTCGGCGCGCTGCCTGAAGTTGAAGCGCGAGGTCGCGAAAGCCAAGGTCGCCGCCGAGGCGGGTTCGAAGGCGGCCTGAGCGCGCCCAGTCCACGGCCCTGCCGGGCCATGGTTCGAAAGCCCCGCGCGTTCGCGCCGCGGGGCTTTTTGTTATTGCCGCTTCTTGCCGGCCTTCGCCTGAACCGGGCGAGCCTGGTCGCCGAGGGCGAACTGCAGCAGGACGGTTCGCTGAAGAAAATTATTGAAATTGTTGTCTGAAATCAGCGTCAGGATCGTTTCTCCCTGTGCTGACCGATGCACCGCCAGGCCTTCCATGTTGTCGATCTCGTGCTCGAGATCGGCGGCCATCAGGATCTCGCCTTCGAGCATGGCGCCGGCGCGCAGCTCGGAAGCCGGAAACCGCCGCAGCCTTATCTTCACGCCCTCGTACCACGAGCTCCAGCGGAAGCGCCGCTCGAGCACGACGAGGCTGCCGTCTGGCAAACCGCGGCAGTCGGTGAGATCGTAGCCGTCGATATTGCGGATCGTGAGTGTCGACCAGGCGGCGGCGGTCGCAGGCGTCGAATTGGTCGACATCCAGCCGGTGTGTCGCGTCTCGGTTCGATCAGGAAAGCGCTCGGAAAGGGTCACGATCGCCCCTTTGTGCGGGCCGCCACGCATGATGCAGACGGATTCCAGCGACCGGTTCAGCACCTGGCGGCGCACTTCGGGCGGCAGCGGCAGATAGCCGGTAGGTGCGCCCAGCCCCTTGGCGGTGATCGGGAAACGGCCAATTCGATGGTTCACCTCGAAGGCGATCAGCACGGTGCCGTTCGACAGGGTGCCTTCGAGCTGCACGACGCCCTCCGCGTCGCGGTCGCGGGGGCGCGTCAATGGCGCGCCGCCGATACCCGTCAGCGGTCCGATGCGAGCGTCGCCCAGCCCGGACAATGCGCCGCCGTTATAGGTGAGGCCGGCGGTCATCCACAGTCCGATATCCGAGATCGCCAGTATTCGGCCGCCGCCGGGGTCGATCTCGAGCGCCGACCAGCCCCCGAACTTGGGCGAGGGCGAGGTCAGAACGAGCCCTCCCCGGAACTCGAGCTTGCCGAACGTGCGCCGCGCCGGATCGGACTTTGCGAAATGGCCGATCGGCTTGGCCTCGACTTGAACCAATTCGACCGGCTCGCGGGTGAAATCGGGCTTGGTCTCGGCTTGTGCCGGATGCGGGCAAGATAGCAATGCCAATGCCGCCAGCGCAGCGGCCATGCGCGACCTGGCAACATTCCCGGTGTCGATCCTGGTCGGCATGGCGGCTTGATGGTGTCGGATGTGGCGGAAGGGCGGGTTGGGTATTGATGCGGTACGAATCAATTTTCTTGCACCCGATGCTGGCCATAAAGTGTCGCGCGATTGCACGGAGATCGGGCGGTGCACTCGATCCGGCCGGAGTGGATCGGCTATCGCATGCGCACCGGTGCATCGCCGGGCCAGGTGTATTGCAGCGGTCCGCCCCAGAATCCGCCGCTGGCTTTCGCGCCGGTCTGCTGTCGCGCCCGAGCCGGCGGCTGCGACGTCGTCGAGCGGTGGCGTCCACGGGCCAGCGGCTGGGAATGGTCCGCAGCTTGCGTTCGTAATGCCTTGCGTGCCCGGCCAACGGGCAGCGCATCGAATTCGCCTCTTGCCGGCGCCAGCTCCTCGGGCAGGAATTCCAACTGGATCGTATCGGCCCCCGCTTCCGTGGCGTCGCCGACGGTCACGCTCTCCTGACTACCGGACGGAGGTGGCACGGGGATCTCCGCCGTCCCGGTCATCGGGCGCTTGCCGCCCGCTGCCGCCTCTTCGCCGAGCGCATAGCCGCGGTGACGCTCGATCTCGGCATCGGACCACGGCTCGGGCTTGCAGCTGCAGCCTTGGACTAGGGTCTTGCGGTATTTGAATGCCGTCGGCAACCGGCTGTAGACGCGCCCGGTCAAATCGACGGCGTCCTCGATCCTGCCGCCATTGGTCGGGTAGTGGAACAACTTGGCCTCGGAGCTGCAACTCGAGGCGCAGGTGTCGGCGTCGCGGTAGAGCTGCGAGCGCGGTGCCGAATAGCTCACCGGCCAATAGTAGCCGTCGCACATGCGCACGCAGACGGCGTGTTGGCCGCCGTATCGGCCGCCGGGCGACTGTGCCGACCCATGCTCGTCGTCATCGCCGTAGCGCGGGGGCGTGGCGTAAGGCTGACCGTAATTCATTCCGGCCGGTGGCAGCAGCCGATTGGCGTTCGGATAGGGGGGCTGGCGTTTGACCGGCTTCGGGTCGCCGAAGAGGGCATCGAATAGCGATTGGGCTGTTGCGGTGTCGGGTGCCATAACCACGGCCAGACCGAGCAGCAGCGCGAGGCTGCCGTGCACACGCAACGATGAACGCATGGAAACAACTCACGCAAACAAGGCGCCCACCGCGCCCCACATGCGCCAGCTATGACCCATCGCGCCTAACAATTTGCTGCGGCGGCACGGTCAGCGGATGGTGAACGCCCGATCTCGCCAGTCGGCCCTCGCCGGCGCGCGCGCTACGCCGGCTGGACCGGGCGCCGCACCGAGGCGCATCGGTCGAGCGGATGCCGCCGCCGTCTCTTGCGCAAGCTGACGCGCGCTCGAAGCCGCCCGTTTGGGGCCCTTCTTGGCATCGCTGCCGGTCTCCCCCGCCGGCACCGCGGACATCGCCAACGGAGGCGCTGCCGGCCCTGGCGTCGCACCGAGGCCCGCCGGAGCAGGAAGGCCACCCATCGCTGGCGACTGTGCACCGTTGATGAGCGTTACCGTTGCAGCGACCGCGGCCGGCGCCAACCCGGGCCGCTCGACCTGCGCACGCCGCTTCGACCGCGCCGAGCCGGTGGCCTGGCTCGCCTTGCCGCGGACCGCTCCAGTCGCTGCAGCAGGCTCGGCGGCGGCCTGGCGTTCGCGCTTCTTCCTTGCCGCGTCCTCGGCGTAGCGGCGGTGCCGATCCATCGCTTCCGGCTCCCAGGGATTGGGCGCGCACTTGCAGGCGGCATCGAACTTCGTGCGAAATTGGAATGCCGTCGGAAGCTTGGAATAGGGCTGGCCGCTGACGCTCACCATGTTCTCCGGCTCCTCGCCGGGATTGGCATAGACATAGAGCCTGGCAGGCGACGCACAGCTGCGGGCGCAGGTCTCCTCGTCGCGCTCGAAGCGATCGCCGGTGGTCGCAAAGCTGACCGGATAGAAATAACCATCGCACAGCCGCACGCACACCGTCCGATACGTCTTGCCTCGCTGGCCGGCGAGCCACGGATTGCCCGAATCCGGCAGCGTCAATGGCGCTCCGAAGGAGAAACCGAACGGCGAGGGCGCAGCCCCGCCCAAGTTCGACGATCCGCCCCCAGATCGATCCCGCTCGCGGAAATTCGACTTCACGCTCTGGAGCCAGGAATCGCCTTCCAGGACCGCCGAAGCTGTTTCAACCGGCTGCGGCTTTCGCGACGCGGAGCTCGCGCTTTCGCCGAGCTGCAACAGCGCCTCGACCGGCGCCGTGCCTCGGCTCACGATCATCCGGGCGCCATGCGCAATACCGGCGATCAGCACCAGGACGAACAGCGCATAGGCGCCGATCGATGCAGCTACCGGGGCGCGTCGAAGTCGATTAATGCAAGACAAAAAAACATTGTGCATGACGCGGGAACTCGGGGACTGATCGACGCGGCTGCAAATCCACGTTAGATCTACCTCCTAGCAGCGCCGATGCCAACCACGAAGACCGACAATCAGAAAGATACTTACTTCGGCGCCAGCCTGATTGCGCCGTCGAGGCGGATCGAGACGCCATTGAGCATGACATTCTCAGCAATGTGAACAGCCAGCGCGCCATACTCGGATGGGTGGCCGAGCCGTGAAGGGAATGGCACCGTGGCGGCGAGCGATTTGCGCGCCTCCTCCGGCAGGCCGTCGAACATCGGCGTGTGGAAAAGGCCCGGCATTATCGTGCACACGCGCACGCCGTCGCGGGCGAGATCGCGCGCCACCGGAAGCGTCATGGCCATCACGCCGCCCTTGGACGCCGCGTAGGCGACCTGCCCCATCTGACCATCCTCGGCGGCGACCGAGGCGGTCGAGATGATGACGCCGCGCTCGCCGTCCGGCGCGAGTGGCGACAGCGCGAGCATGCCGGCGGCGGATTTTGCGATCATGGTGAATGTGCCGACCAGGTTCACCTGGATCACCTTGGCGAAGCTCGCGACATCATGGGCCTCGACGGCCCCGGTTTCCTTGACCTTGCGCGCGATGCGCTTGCCGATCGCGATGCCGGCGCAGTTGACGGTGATCCGTTCCTGGCCATGCGCCTTGCGCGCTGCGGCGAGCGCGGCATCGACGCTGGCTTCGCTGGTCACGTCGCATTTGCAGAAGGCGCCGCCGATCTCCTTGGCGAGCGCCGTGCCTTGTGCCTCGTTGAGATCGAATATGCCTACCTTCACGCCTTTGGCGGCAAGCGCGCGGGCGGTGGCCGCGCCGAGACCGGAAGCACCGCCGGTGACGACGGCGGCGACGTCTTTGCCAAGCTTCATTGTTCGATATCCTTTGTTGTTGGGCGTGAGCGCCGGGCGATTTCCTCGTGTGTTCTTAGGCTCTTCCGGGCCATTCCGTAAAGCCCGCCGAGGGTCGCGGTTTTGGCGGTTGCCAGCCGGCTCGCAGGGCGCTTTGCTGCTGCCATTGCCGTCTTCGAACCCAGCAAACCTCGACTTCGAACTCAGGAAGCAACGTCATGGCGCACAACGGTCTGATCGATCTCTACAGCGACACCCAGACGCGGCCGTCGGCGGGAATGCGCCGGGCCATGGCCGAGGCCGAGGTCGGTGACGAGCAGCGGGCGGAGGATCCGAGCACCATTGCGGCTGCAGGAGCGCGTCGCCGAGCTGCTCGGCAAGGAGGCGGCGGTGTTTCTTCCCTCCGGCACGATGTGCAATCAGATCGCGATGGCGGTGCATTGCACTGCCGGCGACGAGATCATCGCCGCCGACACGGCGCATGTATTCATCTCGGAGGCCGGCGGGGCGTCGTCGCTGTCGCGGGCGCAGACATGGCCGATCAAAGCCGACATGGGCCTGTTCAAGGGGGCCGACGTCAGCGCCGCGCTGCGTGATCCCGGCAACCGTTACCAGCCGCGCTCGCGCCTGCTGGTGATCGAGCAGACGGCGAACATGGGCGGCGGCCGGGTGTGGCCGCTGGCGCAGATCGACGAGGTCGCCAAGGTCGCACACGACCATGGCCTCGCCGTGCACATGGACGGCGCCAGACTGATGAACGCGGTGGTGGCCTCCGGCGTGGCGGCAAAGGCCTTCGCCCGCCATTGCGACAGCGCCTGGATCGACCTGTCGAAGGGCCTCGGCTGCCCGGTCGGCGGCGTGCTGGCAGGCTCCAAGGAGTTCATCGGGCAGGCCTGGCGGTGGAAACAGCGGATCGGCGGCGCCTTGCGCCAGTCGGGCATCGTCGCGGCGGCCGGTTTGTACGCCCTCGACCACAACGTCGAGCTGCTGGCGCAGGACCATGCCAATGCCAGGCTGTTGGCCGAGCGGATCGCCGGGATCAAGGGGCTTGCCCTGTCGAACGGCCATCCGGAGTCGAACATCGTATTTTTCCGCGTCGAGGCGCCAGGCAAGACCAATGCCGTCGTGTGCGCCGAACTGCTGAAGCGGAATGTCCGCATGGGCGCGTTCGGCGGCCCGTCTGGCCGCATCCGCTGCGTCACCCATCTCGACGTCTCGAAGACCGACATCGAGCGGGCGGCGGCGGCGCTGGCCGAAGTGATGAAGGGGTAGGGGAGGAAGCAGGAAGCGGGAAGGCTATGAGCCGGGGAGATCCTCGGCATGCGTTCCCGTTCCATGGCGGTCGATGCCGGCCTCGCGCCACGCTGGTTCCCCTTGCACGCATCTTCGGCTAGGTGACTGCGATGACCAGCGCCGTCGCAATCGGCGCGCCCCACTCGTGAGTCACACGCCAATGACCCCTGCAGACAACTGGCCGCCGACCGCGCGCGGCTATTTCGCCATCGGCGCCGAGCGGTCGTCGAAGGCCCTCAATCTCGGCAACCTGATGCGCTCGGCGCATGCCTTCGGCGCAAGCTTCACCTTCACCATCGGCGCCACCTATCATGCGCTGGAGGCCCGCGCCGACACCTCGAAGGGCCAATATCACCTGCCGCACTACAACTGGCGCTCCATGGCGGAGATGGCCCTGCCGCAGGGCTGCAAGCTGGTCGGCATCGAGCTCACCGACGACGCGATCGATCTGCCGAGCTTCCGTCACCCCCTGCGCGCCGCATACCTGCTGGGGCCCGAGCAAGGCTCGATCTCTCCGGAAATCCTCGCTGCCTGCGACCACGTGGTGCGAATTCCGACATCGTTCTGCATCAACGTCGCGATGGCCGGAGCAATCGTCATGTACGACCGGGTCAAGAGCCTTGCCCGCTTCGCCGAGCGGCCGGTGACGGAGGGTGGCCCGAAAGCCGCGGCTACGCGGCATGTTTACGGGCGCGGCACCGGCACGTCGTGACATTGCCCAATTGCCCTTTCTATAACGACACGATGCTCGACCACATTCGATTCTCCGTGCGCTGGCCGGCCGCGCTCGTCGTGGCCGGATTGGCGTTGTGCGCGGCACAGTCGTCGGCGGCGCAGACCCGTGCGGTCAAGAAGTTCGGTGACTGGCGAGTGGTGGCCCACGAAGGCAGCGAGGGCCTCATCTGCTTTGCCGTCGCGGTGCCGAAATCGAGCGATCCGCCATCGGCGAGCAACGGCGCGCATTTCTACGTCTCATCGTGGCCCAAGGCCGGCGTACGGGCCGAGGTGAGCGTCAAGACCAGCGTTCCGCTGAAACCCGGCGCGCCGGCTTCGATCGCCGTCGACCAGACGTTCTACAAGCTGTTCTCGAAAGGCGACCGCGCCTATGTGATCGATGCCACCGACGAGCTGAAGCTGCTCGAGGCGATGAAGAAGGGCTCGACCGTCACGGTGCTGGCCTACTCGGAAAAAGGCACGGTCAGCAAGGATACATATTCGCTCGCCGGCATAACCCAGGCACTTCAGGCCGTCAGCGCCGGCTGCAAGTAGCGGCCTTGGCACGTGGCTTGCTCGTCGAGTTGATGGCTACTGCCGTGCCGATGGAGTTCCCGTGCGCTTGTCCTGCTTGTTTCTGGTCGTACTGATGCTCGGCGCCACCGCGGCCGGCGCCGACAGCTGGACGCTGCCGCCGGCCGGCTATGCCTACGCGCCGATCGCGCGTTGCGCCGAGCCGGCCGCTGCCGAGCTCAGGCCCAACGAAGCGCGTTACGAGATCTGCCGCGACCAGATGGCCCTGTTCAAGGCGGCCGTGGCCCAGGCGCAGGCCGACGGCAAACTGCTGATCGTCGATTTCGGCGCGACCTGGTGCCCGTGGTGCCGCTCGCTTCAGGCGCAGTGGCAGTCAGCGGCCCTGCTGGGCAGCAAGGCCGGCAACGTCGACCTGGCGTCGACATTCGCGCTCGTCGAGATCGGCATATCGACCATCCATGCCGGCCGTCGTGTCGACGTGGCGAGCGGCCAGGCGGTATTGGTCGAGGTCCTGGCGGCAACATCCGGCGTCAAGCTGCGCTCGGTGCCGTTCATCGCGGTGGTCGATCCCGGCGACCGCGCCAGGACCATTGCCCGCAACCTCGATGATTTCGAGCAGGCGAGCACAGGACGCCACGACGCGACGGCGGTGCGCGATTTCCTGGTCGGGGCGCACCACCACCTGCGCAAAGGCGCAGCGGCGCCGAGCGAGCCCGGTTGGCTTGCCAAGAAGCTCAACCGTGCCTGGGCGCGCCTGTTCGGCGCCTAGTGTCCCGTTCGCGATGTTCGTCACCATTCGCGGCGGCCACTGTACGAACTTCGCGAACGATAAGGACACCAGCAAGCCATTAATCCTAGTGTGATTTAGATTTCCGAAGTTCGCAACTCGGTGTTCCCGGGAGGTGAATGCGAACCTCGGAATCATCACGCCACGCCCACTCCGTAACAGGCTGTCCGATGCCGGAAGATGTCGGCGGCGTGCGCAGCACCGCCGGAACATTCCGGAATGTGGCGGCAATTTACCGGATTGGCCGCGAACCCGCCGCAACAGTTATCCCCGCGCCCCTGTTCGGCCGTAACATCTTGCACGATGATTGTTTCGACGGGGCCCGCCGCACTGCGGGCCACCGGTCGGCTGAATGTCGCAAGAGGTTTCCACCATGCCAGCCCTGTCGCGCCCGTTGTCACGCATCGCGGTGTTCTCGAGCCTGCTCGTCTGTCCGGTTGCCGCTTGGGCGCAGACCGCGCCGCCACCCGCCGTGGCGCAGGCCGCGGCCTTCTCGCACCCGACCATCGCCCGCGACGCGGTGCGATACGAGGCCTGGGTCAAGGCCAACATCAAGGCCCCGGTCCGCAAGGGACGCGAGGTGAGGATCGCGGCCGAGAAAGTGCTCGCCGGCGGCGCCGATCCGCGTGCCGCCTCGCGAGGCTTCGCCGAGGCGGTCGTCGCCGAACCGAAAGACGCCGACGCCTGGCTCGGCCTGGCCCGGGCGCTACTGGCGATCCAGCCCGACGCCACCGGCTCCGAGCGCTACGACCTGCCGGTGAACGGCTCGGCGGCGGCCTATATCGCCTACGAGCGGGCCGCGACACCGGCGCTGAAGGCGCAAGCCCTCGTCACGCTGGCCGACGGCTTGAAGCGGCGCTCGTACTGGCGCCCGGCGATCGACGCGCTACGGGCGAGCCTCGTGCTCGTCGCCAGCTCCGAGGTCGCCGAGCAATTGGCCAAGCTGCAGGCCGAGCATGGCTTCCGGCTCGTCGACTACAAGGTCGAGAGCGATAACGCCCAGCCGCGGCTGTGCTTCCAGTTCTCGGAGAACCTGCTCCGCACGCAGTCGGACTTCGCCAAGTTCGTCTCGGTCGACGGCCGCGATCCGCAGAGCGTGACGGTGGACAGCCGGCAGCTCTGCGTCGAGGGGCTGGTCCATGGCCGGCGCTACGAGGTGCAGGTGCGCGGCGGCCTGCCGTCCGATACCGCCGAGACGCTCGGCAAGACGGCCGAGGTCGGCATCTACGTCAAGGACCGCGCCCCGACGGTGCGCTTCTCCGGCAAGAATTATGTGCTGCCGTCGCGTGGCCAGCAGGGCATTCCGGTCGTCACCGTCAATACCGAGAAGGTCGGAATCGAGGTCTATCGCGTCGGCGACCGCAGCCTCGTGTCGACGCTGATCGGTGGCGACTTCCAGAAGCAGATGTCGGGCTACGACCTCGAGACGCTGAAGGACAGGGTCGGCGCGCAGGTCTACGCCGGCACGCTCGAGGTCGCGACCAAGCTCAACGAGGAGGTGACCAGCGCGGTGCCCGTCGGCGATGCAATCCCGGAGCTCAAGCCCGGCGTCTATGTGATGGTCGCGGCCAGCGCCGAAGGCAAGAAATCAGGCAACGGCGGCGCCGAGCGCGCGACCCAGTGGTTCATCGTCTCAGATCTCGGGCTGACCGCGCTCAGCGGCGAGGACGGCATCCACGCTTTCGTCCGCAGCCTGGCCGGCACCGACGCCGTCGCCAACGCCAGCGTTCGCCTCGTCGCACGCAACAACGAGGTGCTCGGCACCGGCAAGACCGATGCCGCCGGCTACGTCCGCTTCGACGGCGGGCTGAAGCGCGGCGAGGGCGGCATGGCACCGGCGATCCTGGTGGCGGAGGGCCCCGCCGGCGACTACGCATTTCTTGATTTGAGCGCCGCCGCTTTCGATCTGTCGGACCGGGGCGTCAAGGGGCGCGAAGTGACGGGACCGCTCGACGCGTACCTTTATGCGGAGCGCGGAGTTCTATCGTCCGGGCGAGACCGTGCACCTGACCGGGCTCGTGCGTGACCGCGCCGGCAAGGCGTCGAGCGTGCCGATGACGCTGATCGTCTCGCGCCCGGACGGCGTCGAGCACAAGCGCATCGTGCTCGTCGATGACGCGATCGGCGGTCGTGAGACCCGGCTCGTGCTCGCCGGCACGGCGATGACCGGCACCTGGCGCGCCAAGCTGCATGCCGACCCGAAGGCCGATCCGCTGGCCGGCATCTCGTTCCTGGTCGAGGACTTCGTGCCGGAGCGTCTCGAGCTGAAGCTCGAGGCGGTGTCCAAGGCGATCGCGCCGGAAGAGACGGCGACGGTCAAGCTTGCCGGCCGCTACCTCTATGGCCCGCCCGCTGCCAACCTCGCAGTCGAGGGCGACATTGTCGTCAAGCCGTCGAGCAAGGGACCGGAAGGATTTCCCGGCTACCGGTTCGGACGCGTCGAGGAGAAGCTGACGATCGTCCGGAAGCCGCTCGAAGGCGTACCCAACACCGGCGCCGACGGCCGCCTCGACGTGGCGGTGCGGTTGCCGGCGATCCCGCGCACCACCCGTCCGCTCGAGGCCGACATCCTGCTGCGGCTGCGTGAGCCGGGCGGGCGCACGATCGAGCGTACCGTCACGCTGCCGGTCGATCCGAAGCTGCCGCGCATCGGCATCAAGCCCCTGTTCAAGGGCGACGAGGTGTCGGAAGGCGAGCAGGCACGCTTCGAGGTGATCAAGGTCGATGCCGACGGCCGCCGCGCCGCCGATGCCGGCCTGCAGTGGACCCTGCTTCGCCTCGACCAGAACTGGCAGTGGTACAGCCGCGACGGCCAGTGGAACTACGAGGCGGTGACGATCACCCGCAAGATCGCCACCGGCGCCGTCAAGACGACCGCCGAGCTGGCCGCGGCGATCGAGGCCAAGGCCGATTGGGGCCGCTACCGGCTCGAAGTCTCGTCTGTCGATGGCAGTGCCTCGACCAGCGTCAATTTCCGTGCCGGCTGGTATGGCGACGAGGCGGCGGACTCGCCCGAGTTCCTCGAGGTCGGCCTCGACCAGCCGTCCTACAAGGCGGGCGAGACCGCGAAGCTGAAGGTCGTCTCGAAGACCGGCGGCCGCGCGCTCGTCACCATCCTGTCGTCCGGCCTCGTCACCCACAAGCAGGTCGAGATCGCCAAGGGCGGCGCCGAGATCCCGGTCGAGGTCGGCAGCGATTGGGGTGCCGGCGCCTACGTGGCGACGATGCTCTACCGCCCGATCGACATCCAGGCCAAGCGCATGCCCGGCCGCGCCCTCGGCATCAAGTGGCTGGCACTGGATCAGGCCGATCGGACGCTCAAGGTCACCCTTGCCGCACCCGACAAGGTCAAGTCGGCGGCCAGGCTCGCGGTGCCGGTGAAGATCGGCGGCCTCAAGGCAGGCGAGGAAGCGCGCATCACGGTCGCCGCCGTTGACGCCGGGATTTTAAATCTGACCCGCTATCAGCCGCCTGAGCCGGAAGGTCATTTCTACGCACAGCGGCGGCTCGGCATCGAGATCCGGGATTTCTACAGCCGTCTGATTGATGGCATGCGCGCCGAGCGCGGCAAGCTGCGCACCGGCGGCGACGCGGCAGGCGGCCTGTCGATGAGCGGTTCGCCGCCGGTCGAGACGCTGGTGGCGCTGCATTCCGGCATCGTAAAGGTCGCGGCCGACGGTACCGCGAACGTCGAGTTCCAGCTGCCGCAGTTCAACGGCACCGTCCGCGTGATGGCGGTCGCCTGGAGCAGCGACAAGCTCGGCCATGCATCGAGTGACGTCATTGTGCGCGATCCGGTGGCGCTGGTCGCCTCGGCGCCACGCTTCATGACGCTCGGCGACGAGGCACGGATCGAGCTCGACATCCACAATGTGGAAGGCGTGGCTGGCACCTATCAGGTTGCGGTCGACCAGGACGTCGGCGGCCAGCGGGCAAGCGTACTCAAGCGCGACGTCAAGCTCGAGCCCAACCAACGGATGTTCGAGCGGTTCAAGGTGAAGCCGGCCGACGTTGGCCGCATCGCCTATGATGTTCGCATCACCGGCCCGAACGGTGTCGACGTCAAGCGGCAGCTGAACCTCGACGTCAAGGTGCCGGCGGGCGATATCAGGCGCTTCACCGTCTCGAGCCTGCCGGCCAAGGGCGGCAAGATCACCTTGTCGCCGGAGCTCACTGCCGATCTGATCGCCTCGCGCACGAAGGTCACGCTGAGCGTCGGGCCGACCGCCGCACTCGACGTGCCGGGTCTGCTCACCCAGCTCGATCGCTATCCTTATGGCTGCGCCGAGCAGACGACCTCGCGCGCCCTGCCGCTGCTCTATGCCAATGCACTGGCGGCGCAGTCGGGGCTGCCGGCGGACGCGGCGCTGAAGGAGCGCATCCAGGGCGCGATCGAGCGCGTGCTCGAGATGCAGGACGCGTCGGGCGCGTTCGGCATCTGGGGACCGCGCAACGGCGATCTGTGGCTCACCGCCTATGTCACGGATTTCCTGACGCGGGCCAAGGAGAGCGGCTACGTGGTGAAGCCACAGGCTTTCGCCCAGGCGCTCGACAAGCTGCAGAACTACGTCTCCTACGCGCAGGACTTCGAGCGCGGCGGCGAGGAGCGCGCCTATGCCCTCTATGTGCTGGCTCGCAATGGCCGCGCCGCGATGGGCGATCTGCGGTACTACGTCGATACCCGGCTCGACCGGTTCACGACACCGCTAGCCCAGGCGCAGCTCGGTGCCGCGCTCGCCATGCTGGGTGACAAGGAGCGCGCGGAGAAGGCGTTCACGGCGGCGCTCGCCACCATGAGTGGCAAGGAAGCACAGCTCTCGCGGCTCGACTACGGCTCGGTCCTGCGTGACGGCGCAGCATTGGTGACGCTCGCCGCCGAGACCCGCGTCAGCGCGACCGAGGCGCCGAAGCTCGCCAGCGTGGTGGCCAAGGCCTACGCGTCGAAGCATTACACGTCGACACAGGAGCAGGCGTGGATGCTGCTGGCCGCACGCGCGCTCTCCGACCAGGCCCGCGACACCCTTCTCGGCGTCAATGGCCGGGTGCACAAGGGGGCGCTCAACCGGGTGCTGACGCCGGCCGAGGTCAAGGAAGGCGTGCTCACCGTCACCAACGACAGCGACGCGGCGGTCGATGCTGTCGTGTCGGTGATCGGCGCCGCGCTGACGCCGGAGCCGCCGGCCTCGAAAGGCTTCAGGATCGAGCGCACGTTCTACACGCTCGACGGCAAGCAGGTGGATCTGGCAAGCGCCAGCGGCGGCCAGGCCCAGGTCAGGCAGAGCGATCGCTTCGTCGTGGTGCTCAAGGTCGAGGCGGACGAGGAGGGCGGCCGGGTGCTGCTGGTCGATCGCCTGCCGGCGGGGTTCGAGGTTGAGAACCCGCGCCTCGTCGATGGCGGCGACGTCAAGACGCTCGATTGGCTCAAGAGCGGGCTGAAGCCCGAGCACACCGAGTTCCGGGACGACCGCTTCGTCGCCGCGTTCAACCTGTTCGGCCGCGGCAAGAACGGCCGGCGCGGCAATGCCGACGATGATGACAGCAGCGACGACAATGCCGCGAAGGGGCCGGCGAAAGCGGCCACCGTCGCCTACATCGTTCGGGCAGTGACGCCGGGCAGCTATGTGCATCCGGCGGCGACGATCGAGGACATGTATCGTCCCGACCGCTTCGCCCGTACCGCCGCCGGCCGTCTCGACGTGACGGCGAAGGAGTGAGGCGCATGTTGCGGCGGCTGGTCAAGGCGACGGCGCGACTGCCCACTTCTGCGCTGCTTCGGGGGCGAGGGCAGAGGCCGGCCCCACTCCCGGCCGAGGTCGAAGGGCAGCTGGCGGCCGACAACATCACAGCCGCCTTCCCCGCACAGCTGTCATCCTCGGGCTTGTCCCGAGGACCCATGGTTCAGCAGGCGAAGCGGCGCGAAAAATTGCTCGCCGCGGCCGCGAGGCTCGCCAGTGTGCTGCTGGTACGTCGCACGATGGGTCCTCGGCCCGCGGCCGAGTATGACACCTTGGTTGTGACTGCTACACAGTCTCGCCTACCGATGCGGCAGGTTGCCCGATGGGCAATTGGCTCGACTGCCGCCGTCGCTGTCCTGACCGGCGCCGGCTACGCCGCCATTCGCATCGCCATGCACCGATTGGGGCCGCCGCCGATCGAGGCGGCCGATGCGCTGTCGCCGATCGTGGTCGACCGCAACAACCGGCTGCTGCGCGCGTTCACCACGCCGCAGGGCCGCTGGCGCCTGCCGGTCGAGGTGGCCGACGTCGATCCGCGCTACCTCGCCATGCTGGTCGCCTACGAGGACCGCCGCTTCGACCGGCACCCGGGTGTCGATCCGCTGGCCTTCGTGCGCGGCGCAGGCCTCGCCCTGCGTTACGGCCGGATCGTCTCCGGCGGCTCGACCTTGACCATGCAAGTCGCGCGACTGCTACAGGGCGAGCACGAGCGCACCGGCCTCGGCAAGCTGAGGCAATCGGTGCGGGCACTGCAGATCGAGCAGAGATTGTCGAAAAAGGAGATCCTGCGGCTCTATCTGCGAATGGCGCCATTTGGCGGCAACATCGAGGGGGTGCGGGCGGCTTCCCTCACCTATTTCGGCAAGGAGCCGGCGCGATTGTCGCTCGGCGAGGCGGCGCTGCTGGTGGCGATCCCGCAGTCGCCGGAGTTGCGGCGGCCCGACCGCTTTCCTCGAGCAGCGGGGCGCGCCCGCGAGCGCGTGCTCGCACGCGCTGTCGCAAGCGGGGTGATCACGCGCGCCGAGGCGCAGCGCGCCGCGGTGGAGCCGGTGCCGCACGTCCGCCGCGAGTTCCCGCGCCTGGCACCTCACCTGGCCGAGGCGGAAGTGGCCGCCGACGAGACGCGCCAGATCCATCGGCTGACCCTCGACGGGCATGTGCAAAGCCAATTTGAGGAGCTCGCACGTAATCATGTGCGGGGCCTCGGCCAGCGGCTGTCGGCCGCCATTGTGGCGGTCGACCACAAGACCGGCGAGGTGATTGCCCACGTCGGCGCTTCCGACTACCTGGACGACACCCGGTTCGGCGCTGTCGACATGGCGCGAGCGGTGCGATCGCCGGGCTCGACCTTGAAGCCAATAATCTACGGCCTCGGCTTCGAGGCGGGACTGGCCCACCCGGAGACGTTGATCGAGGACCGGCCGGTTCGCTTCGGGACCTATGCGCCGAAGAACTTCGACGAGGATTTCCATGGCACGGTGACGGTTCGCGAGGCGCTCGCGCAGTCGCTCAACATCCCGGCGGTGAAGGTGCTGAATGCGGTCGGTCCGGGCAGGCTGATGGGCCGCATGCGGCGGGTCGGCATCACCGCGATCCTGCCGAAGGAGACGGCCGAGCCGACACTCGCCATCGCGCTCGGCGGCGTCGGGCTGCGACTTGCCGACCTGACCGCGCTCTATGCCGCACTGGCGCGAGGCGGCGAGGCGGTGACGCTGAGGCACAGGCGCGATGGTCTCAATGGACCGCGACTGGCGCAGACCGAGCGTCCGAAGCAACTGCTGTCGCCGCTGGCGGCCTGGTACGTGACAGATATCCTCAAGGACGCGCCACCGCCGGCTTCGGCCAAGGGTGGCCGCATTGCCTACAAGACCGGCACGTCATACGGCTATCGCGATGCCTGGGCGATCGGCTACGACGGCCGCCACACCATCGGTGTCTGGGTGGGCCGGCCTGACAGCGCGGCGACGCCGGGCTTGACCGGCCGCATCGCCGCCGCGCCGATACTGTTCGATGCGTTCCAGCGCTTGAGCCCGGATCGGGTGGCGCTTGCACCGGCGCCGAAGGGCGCGATTCGTGCCGCCGGCGCCTCTCTGCCGCCGCCGCTGAAGCGCTTCCAGGAGCCGGGTAACCAGATGCCCGACGGCGGCTTCGTCGATGCCGCGGTGCAGATCGCCTTTCCGCCGGATCGGGCCGAGCTCGAGATCGAGGATGCCGACGCGGCGATCGTGCTGAAGGCGGAGGGCGGCGTGCTGCCCCTGACCTGGCTGGTCGACGGCGCTCCGATCGCTCGCGACGGCCAGTCGCGCGAGATCGTCTGGCAGCCGGAAGGGCGCGGTTTCGTGCGATTTTCGGTGATCGACGCACAGGGGCGTGTCGATCGCGTCACGGTGCGGTTGCGCTGAGCCGATTCGCCAGCACTGCCGGTTTGGCATACGCCGCCGCGTACGCTAACAGGGGCCAACGGGACATATTCGGGGGCATGCCATTGGTGTTGTTTTCTGCGCGATTGGGCGGGCTCGGCGAATGGCAGGCGCTGCGCGGACCGCGATTCGAGGTGCTTTCGGCGGTCGCGGGCAGCTTTGCGTTGTGCCTGTTCATGGTGGTGTCGATGGCCGCCGATCCGTCGAGCGGCCTGATAACCGACGCACCGGCGCGGGCCGCCGGCAGCGCGGCCGATCCGGAGGCCAAGGCCAGGGCACCGGGCGACACCGTGGTCGGCGGCTACGGCGGTACGACCTACACCTATCCCAGCACCGTCACGATCCGGAAACCGGGCGCCATCGACATGACGGTGAAGGACTTCGAATGGCTCGGTCAGCCGTTCAAGAGCCCGATCTACTATGGCGTTCGCGTGCAGAAGTGGAGCCAGCTCCCGGGGTTCGGCAGCATGGTCGATTTCACCCATGCCAAGGCGATTGCGCGGGCGAACGACCTGGCGACGTTCTCGGGCACTCGCGACGGCGCGCCGGTCGCGGCGAAGGCTCGGATCGGGGACGTGTTCCGCCACCTCGAATTCAGTCACGGCCACAACATGCTGACGTACAACGGCCTGTTCCGCTGGCCCTCGATCGGCGCGCGGCTGCGCCCCTACGTCGGCATCGGCGCCGGCATCACGCTGCCGCATACCGAAATCGGCTTCAACGACGGCAAGGGCAAGCGGACCTACGAATACCAGTTCGCCGGCCTGGTGGGGCAGGTGCTCGGCGGCATCGAGATCAACCTGGGCCGCAGCTCGCTGTTCCTCGAATACAAGTTCAGCTACGCGCCCTACGAGGTGCCGCTATCGGAGGAGCCGCAGGGGCACATGCTGTTCACCGACCTTTGGCGCCAGTTCCGGGCGTGGCTATCCGGCGTTTCGCCGCCGGGCGGACGGCTGTCGACTAACCTCGCGACGCATCATGGCATTGGTGGCGTACTGGTGCGGCTGGGGCCGGATGCGGCGACGGCGCGGTAGCGCGAAGCGAGGCGGCGCCGTTGTCCCGGCGGCCAGGGCGGCGGGCTACGAACCCAGTCGCACGTTGGTGGCGGACTTCTCGATCATCAGGCTCGGCGCCGGCTTGATACGCTGGCTCAGTGTCGCGCCTTCGACGACCGAGTTGCGGAACCAGTCGGCGAGGTAGTCGAGCAGAACGCGCAGCTTGGGCAGCACGTGGCGTGGTCCGGGATAGACCGCCCAGATGCCGGCGTCGCCGCTGATCTCGAAACCTTCGAGCACGCGGACGAGGCGCCCGGTCTCGAGATCGGGCCGAACGCGCAATTCAGAGGTGCGGAACAGTCCGAGACCATCCACGGCCGCGTGGCGGAGCAACTCGCCGCTGTCCGATCGCAGCCGGCCGTTCACCCGCACCAGCGTCGTGTCGTCGCCGCTCGCGAATGCCCAGGACCAGGCATCGCCCAGTACCAGGCACGCATGATCGCCGAGGTCGTTGATCGTGGCCGGGGCGCCATGCTCGCGCAGATAGTGGGGCGACGCGACGATGACCTCGCGGTCGTTCGCCAGGCGCTTCGCGATCAGCGAGGAATCGGAGAGCACGCCGCTGCGGATGGCGACATCGTAGCCTTCCTCCTGCAGGTTCACGACACGGTCGGTGAGGTCGACCTGCACCTCGATCTCGGGAAAAGTGCGCATGAAGCCGCCGATGGCGGGGGCGACGAAGCGCTCGGCCAGGCTGGCAGGGGCGGAGATCTTCAGCTTGCCCTTGGGTTTGGCGACGCTGTAGCCGACCGATGCGCGCGCCTCGTCGAGCTCGTCGAGGATGCGCCGGGCATGGGCCAGGAATGTCGCGCCTTCCTCGGTGATCCGGATCGAGCGGGTGGTGCGGTCGAACAGCCTGACGGACAGCTCTTCTTCCAGGGCCTGGATCCGCTTCGAAATGGTGCCTGGCGTCAGGGCGAGTTCCATTCCGACCGCAGAAAGATTCTGCAGCGCTGCCACGCGCGCAAAGATTCGCAGATCCTGTATATCCATGCCGAGCGATCGTCCCCTTCAACGCCGCATCGCTGACTACCGTGACTGCCAACCTCCGAATACAGGGCGAGGCCCTGGAATTTTGTGACGCTTGCAGCCTCTCACGCGCCACACTGTCGAGACGTGCTTTCCGAGCCGTGATCCGACCGCCGGAGATCGGCGACATGCCGCGCCCGATGAACGGCGTTTCCACCGCCTGCACCATCGGCCGGCGCACCCGGCGCCACGCGATCATGCAACTGCCAGTAGCCTCACCGGCAAGACGATTGGGGTGGAGACCCCGGCCTTCGGACGCTCGCCATTGGTATACGGTCGACCAACGGCAATCTCACGAAATGTTACGACCGGTGGCCGATCCGATCAATTCCGGTGGCATCAGTCATTCCAGATGTTGCTGCGCCGGGGCGGAGCGGCAACACGGGACAACATGCGCAATTGACATTTGGAAGGTTCTGGCGGGGCCGGTTCGCCCCAGCCGTGGTCAGAAGCGCCGCAGCAGGCGCTCGATATAGTCGAGCTCGAGCGTCGGACGCACCTGCTCGCCGAGACGCCGGCGCAATTCCTCGAGGATCTCGCGCGCCGTCTGCATCTCGATCTCGTCCGGCACTTTCACCGAAGTGCCGAGATCCGGCCCCTCGCTGCGCTGCGGCCGGCCCAGCGGATCGAGCGGCGCATCACCGGCCGGTCCCTGACCGAATCGGGACGGCATGTTGCGCATCATCTGCTGCGCCATCGATTGCGCGCCCTGGCGCAGCTGCTCGAGCGCCTTGCCCTGCTCGCGGGCAGCGGTGCCGAGATCGCCCTCGCGCAATGCCCGCTCGGCATTCTCCATCGACTGCTGCGCGCCGTCCAGCTGACCCGGGGTCTGCATCCCGTTCTGTTGCATGCCACGCTGCAGCCGCCCGAGGCGTTCGCGTAGCTGGCCCTGGCGCTGGCCGAGCTCGCCCATACGGCCCGCGCCGCCTTGTCCACCTTGACCATTTGGGTCGGGCTGTCCCTGCTGGCCTTGCCGGCCCTGACCTTGTTGACCTTGCTGCCCGCGACCGCGCTGACCTTGTCCCTGCTGGCCGCGCTGGCCCTGTTGCCCTTGCTGACCCTGACCCTGGCCGTCCTGCCCTTGCTGCCCTTCCTGCTGGCCTTGCTCGCCGTAGGTCTCGTCCTGCAGACGCTGCTGCTGGCCGATGATGTCGCCGAACTCGTTCATCATCTGCATGGCCTGCTGGTTCGCCTGGCCCTGCTGGCCCTGCGCCATGCGTCCGGATTGCAGCATCTCGAGCATATCGCGCAGCTGGCTCAGCATGTCCTGGGCCTGATCGCGCGAGCCCTGCCGTGCCATGTTCTCGAGGTTGTTGAGCATGCGATTGAGATCCTCCTGGCGCAGGATCTGGTTCGGGTTCATGCCCTGCATATCCATCGGCGGCTGGTTCTCGGCCTGCTTCTGCATCTGCTGCATGAATTCGGCGAGTGCCTGCCGCAGCTCCTGCATCAGGCGCTGGATCTCCTCGTCCGAGGCGCCGTTCTCGAGGGCCTTGGAAAGCTGCTCCTGGGCGTCGCGCAGGCGCTGCTCGGCGGCCGACAGCGAGCCGCCGTCCTCTAGGCGCAACGCCACGTGCCACAGCTGGTCGATGACGCTGCGCAGCCCGGCGCGGGACTTGTCGCGCGCAAGCCGATGGTATGCGTCACGCAACCCGAGATACGCGACCCGGTCGGTGAAATAGCCGTCAGGCTCCACCGTCAGCGCGTCGATCGACTTCAGGACGTGGCCGCGCCACCTCGGATCCTCGACCAGCTTGCGGCGCTGCTCGACGACGGCCTTGGCGATGAGCTTGGTGAACCGGCGCTGCGGCAGCTGCATCGTCAGCGGCTCGGACCTGCCGATGTTGCCGGCGTGGTCCCTGGCAACCAGCGTCATGCGCACCTTGGAGCCGGCCCACAGGTGCGATCCGGTATCGTGATGGCTCGACGCCTCGGCCTCCTTGGTAGTGGTCCGAGGAATGCGCAACTGCAGAACCGGCAGCCGCTCGAGCGGCGGCCGCGGTCCCTTGCAGGGTCGTGGTCTCGCGCGCCCATGCCGTGCGCGGATCCTCCGGCGCGGGCTTGACCCGCTCGAAGCGCGCCTCGGCGGTGGCGATGCCGTAGTCGTCCTGCATCTTGTAGGTGAGCTTCATCGAGCCGCGCATCGAGCGCTCGGGATCCTTCGACAGGAATATCTTCGGCGGCAGGTCCGGCACCACCGTGAACGCCCATCGGGCGAGCTCCGTGCTACCACTGACCACCCTGACGACGCCCGAGGCGCGCAGCTCGAGCCGTGCCTCGGCCGCATCCGACGAGCTGGCAGACGCGCTTCCCGACGCCTGCTTGCCGTCATTCGCCTTGGTCGCCGACCGCGGGCCGCCGACCACCTCGAGCGAGATGTCCTTGATGCCGGCGCCGCTCGAACGGACGATAAGCTGGCTCCGGTCCGGGATCTCGATCGGCTTGCCGTCGCTGGACGGTTTGATCGTGCCGCCGTGGGCGCCGTCCGCAAGCAGCAGCGGCGGCCGCGCGGTATAGGCCGGCGGCGTCACCCAGGCATCGAGCCGGGCATCGGCGACCCTGATCGACGGCCCGAGGCGGAATGCCGAGGCCAGCCGGTCGTGCAGGTTGTCGCCGGCAAGCAGCGCGAGCAGGGCGACCATCAGCATCAGCAGGGTGCGCAGCGCCAGCGGGTCGAAGCGGTCGGCCCGCGGCTCCGGGCGGCCGACCTTCAGTCGATCGAGCAGGCGGGCCAGCCGGGCGCGATGCGCCGTCCACAACAATAGTGTCGCAGGATCGCCGCCGGGCGCCGACAAGGTGTCCTCGTAGGACGAGGCCGGGCGATGCGGCACGCCGGAGCGTGCTTCGATCCGGCGAATCGCCTCCTCGCGGCCCGGCATCTGCACCCGGGCGGCGAACGCGACGCCGGCGACGATGGCCAGCGCGAACGCGACGAGGCCGGCGCGATGCGCAACATCGCCGACATAGGTCCAGAACCCGGTGAGGGAAAGGATAAGGAACAGCGCCGCGAGGCCGATCAGCACCCACAGCCGCGGCCATAGCCGCTCGAACAACAGGCTCCACTTCCCGAGCCGGATCTTGCGCTCGAAGGCGGCGGTAACGGACGAAGGCGGCGGTGCAGCCGATTTCGAGTTTTGCTCAGCCATTACTGCAGCCTAACATGAACCTCGCCCAGATACGCAACCCACGAAGCGCGTAAAACGTTCACGGTTTGGTTAGCCGGTCGGCAGCAGGCTCCCGGATTGGGGCGAGGGTGGGGCGGCGGCGCCCGTCCGGCGGTGCCGCGAAGGTGAGCGGCAGCCGCCCATTTGCTTGCGTTGTGCCGAACGCGCACTTCGTGTTCCATCGACCGCGGCGGCGCGCAGCGATGCGCCGTCCGACGGAGGAAACGATGCCGCGTCCAAAACGCCGACTGCCTGCCGCACGGGCGATGATCGTAGCGCCACAACCGGAGGCGGTGGAAGCCGGCCAGGCCGTTCTTGCGGGTGGCGGCAATGCGGTAGATGCAACCCTCGCCTGCGCCTTCGCCCAAGGGGTGGTCGACCCGATGATGTGCGGCATCGGCGGGCTCGGCGTGATGCAGATCTTCGACCCGGCGTCCGGCCGGCACGTCATCCTCGATGGCCTTTCCACGTGTCCGGCGGGCGCTACCGCCGAGATGTGGGCGGCACGGTTCGAGCGCGAGTGCAGTGACGGCTATGGCTATGTGCTGACCGGCGCGGTCAATGAGCTCGGCCACGCCGCCGTGACCACGCCCGGCATACTTCGCCTGTTCGCCGATGCCCATGGCAGGTTCGGCCGCCTCGCATGGTCCGGGCTGATCGAGCCGGCGATCGCGATTGCCACCGAGGGCTGGCTGATCCGTCCGCACGTCGCCGGCGTGTTCATGACCGACGAGCGCGCCTACGGCCGAATGCCATATTCGGCGAAGCTCGCCGCCACGCCGGACGGCACGGCGCTCTATATGCGCCCCGACGGCACGCCGAAGCGGGTCGGCGATCCGGTGCGCAACCAGGACCTCGCGCGTACGCTCGGCGAGATCGCGCGACAAGGCGTCGACGGCTTCTACGAGGGGGAGATCGCGCGCAGGATCGTGGCCGACATGCAGGCACATGGCGGCCTGCTGTCGGCGGCCGACCTCGCCGGCTTCAGAACGCGCGTGCATGCGCCGCTCGAGATCGAGTATCGCGGCCGCCGCGTCGCGATGCCGCCGCCGCCGGCCGGCGGCATCGTGATCGCCGAGATGCTGCGCATCCTCGAGCGCTTCGACCTGGTCTCGCTTGGGCACAACAGCGCCGAATACATCCGCGTCGCGGCGGAGGCGATGAAGATCGCCGGGCTGGACAAGGAGATCCACATCGGCGATCCGGACTTCGTGGCGCCGCCGCTCGACATGCTGCTGTCGGACGACTACGCGGCGCGATGCGCGGCCCGCATTCGCGCCGGCGAGAAGACCTCGCTGCCGCGGGCTGGCGGTGACGGCAGGCACACCACGACGATATCGTGCGTCGACGACGCCGGCATGGTGGTGTCGCTGACCCATACCCTCGGCGTTCCGTCGGGCGTCATTCCGCCCGGGACCGGCTTCATGCTCAACGGGGCGATGAACTGGTACGATCCGCGACCGGGGCGGCCCGGATCGATCGCGCCCGGCAAGCGCCGCTTCTCGTCGATGTCGCCGACGCTGGTGCTCGAGGCCGATCGGCCGGTGATGTCGCTCGGCGCGCCGGGCGGGGCGTGGATCGGCGTCGCGATCCTGCAGGTGCTGCTCAACGTCCTCGACTGGGGCATGACGATGCAGGAGGCGGTGATGGCGCCCCGCTTCTCGGCGACGACCGACGTGATCGACATCTCGAACCGCATCCCGCGCCGCGTCGAGCGCGAGGTGGCGGCGATGGGCTATCAGGTGCGCCGTTCGCCGCTGTCCTACCCATTCGCGGCGCCGCACGGCATCACGCTGTGGGACGGCGACATCGCAGGCGGCGCCGATCCGCAGCGCGACGGCTATGCGGCCGGCGTGTGATGCGCGAGGCCGTCGCCACCACTGGTCTCGCCCGCTACCAGCCGATAGCGCGTGGCAGCCAGGTGGCGAGCCCCGGATTGAGGTAGACGACGACCAGCGCGATGAGCTGCAGCAGGATGAACGGCACCACGCCCTTGTAGATGGCGATCGTCGGGACCTCTGCCGGCGCGACGCTGCGCAAGTAGAACAGCGCCCAGCCGAAAGGCGGAGTCAGGAACGACGTCTGCAGATTGACCGCGATCAGCGTCGCGACCCAGACCAGGTCGACATTCAAGTTGAGCAGCAGCGGCAGGAACAGCGGCACGACGATATAGCTGATCTCGATCCACTCGATGAAGAAGCCGAGGACGAAGATCAGGGCCATCATGAAGATCAGGATGCCGTGGACGCCGCCGGGCACGACCGTGAACAAGTCGGCGACAAGCTGCTCGCCGTGCAGGCCGCGGAATGCCAGCGCGAAGACCTGGGCGCAGATCAGGATGAACATCATCCCGGCGGTGATGCGGGTCGTGGACAGCGTGGTCTCGCGGAGCACCGCCCAGCTGAAGCGTCCCGACAGCGCGACCACCAGGATCGACCCGAGCGCACCCATCGACGCCGCCTCGGTTGGCGCGGCGATCCCTCCGACGATCGAGCCGAGCACCGCGAGCACGAGGCTGATCGGCGGAACGCCTATCCGCATCGCGTTCTTGAATAGTTGCCGTCGCGACACGGTCTGCCGTTCGGCCAACGTGACCGCCGGCACCCAGTCCGGCCGGATGATGCCGAGCAGCAATAGATAGACGCAGAAAATACCGGACAGGACGAGCCCCGGAATCAATGCGGCCGCGAACAAGGTGCCGACCGACTGCCCTAGGATGTCGGCAAGCAGGATCAGGATCGTGCTCGGTGGAATGATCTGGCCGAGCGTGCCGGAGGCGCAAATCGTCCCGCACGCCGTCGGCAGGTGATAGCCGCGCCGCATCAGCGCCGGCAGGGTGATCAGCCCGAGCGTGACGATGGTCGCGCCGACGATGCCTGTGGTGGCGCCCATCAGCACGCCGACGAGGATGATGCCGATCCCCATGCCGCCACGCAGCCCGCCGGCGAGATGGCCGATGACGTCCATCAGGTCGTCGGCGATGCGCGATTTCTCCAGCATCACCCCCATGAACACGAACAGAGGGATGGCGATCAGCGTGTAATTGGCGATGACGCCATAGATGCGCGCCGGCAGCAGGTCGAACAGCCCGGCGCCGAAGCCCAGGTAGCCGAACAGCAGGCCACTCACGGCCAGCGTCAGGGCGACCGGCAACCCGATCGCCAGCAGCACGAAGAACGAGATGATGCACAGAATCGCAAGCGCTTCGAATCCTGGCATCTTACACCGTATGGCTCGCCGACTTGACCGTGACGGTCGGATCGATCACCGGCACCAGGGCGCGCAACATCGCCGCCACGCTCTGAATCAGCAGCAGCGAAAAACCGGCCGGCAGCATCGCCTTGAGGATCCATCGGTGGGTAAGGCCGCCGGGATCGGGCGACTTCTCGCCGATCGAATAGGATTGCATGACGTAGGGCAGCGACAGCTTCAGCAGCACAGCAACGACCAGCACCACGAGGATCGTCGAAATCAGATCGATGAACCGCCGCAGCCGCGCCGGAAACCGGCCGTACATGATGTCGACCTGCACATGCCCGTCCTTCAGGATGGCATACGACAGGCCGAGCATGCACACCGGTGCCATGAGGTGCCACTCGAGCTCCTGCATCGCGACCGAGCCGGTGCGGAACAGGTAGCGCAGCAGCACGTTGAAGCTCATCACCAGGACCAGCGCCAGCGCCGACCAGCCGGTGATGCGGCCAATTCGATCAATCGCGCGATCGAGGAAATCGGCTACACGCAGCAGTCTATCGATCATCTCGCCTCTCGGATGCGCTCAGGCCGCACTGTCGCGCATCGACGTGCGCCAGTTCCGGTTTGCAGTCGACGTTAGATCTGTCCACGGATCTGGCTGTAGTAGACCCCTTCCGAGATGCCGGCCCACTTGTCGACATTGGACTTGAAGCCGATGAAGCTGTCGTGGACCTTCTTCACGAGCGGGTCCTTGGCGGCGGCATCGGTGAGCGTCTGCACCGTCACTTCCTTGAGCTTCGCCAGGATCTCCGGCGGCAGCGGGGCGGTCTTGACGCCATGATTCTTCACGAGGTCGTCGAGGGCCTCGGCGTTGGCCGCTTCGCACCAGCTGTGGCTCAACGTATTGCAGGCGGCGGCAGCAGTCTTGACGATCTCCTGCAGGTCGGCGGGCAGGCTCGCCCACGCCTTCTTGTTGATCGCGAGCTCGGTGACGGTCGAGGTCTCGTGCCAGCCGGTGGTGTAGTAGTATTTGGCCGCCTTCTGCAGCCCGAGCCGTCGATCCTGGTACGGGCCGACGAACTCGGCCGCGTCGATCACGCCGCGCTCCAGCGCCGGGAAGATCTCGCCGCCCGGCAGCAGCTTCACGTCGACGCCGAGCGAGGCGTAGACCTTGCCGGCAAGTCCCGGGATGCGCATCTTGAGGCCCTTGAAGTCCTCGATCTTCTCGATGGGCTTGCGGAACCAGCCGGTCATCTGCACGCCGGTATTGCCGATCGGAAATGGCTGGATGTCGAACGGCGCGTAGACCTCCTCCCACAGCTTCAGGCCACCACCGTGGTAGAGCCACGCGTTCATGCCGAGCGCGTTCATGCCGAATGGCACCGCGGTGAAATACTGCGCCGCGAACGTCTTGCCGGACCAGAAGTAGCTGTTGGCACAGTTCATCTCGACCGTGCCCTTGGACACCGCATCGAAGCCCTCGAGCGCGGGAATGAGCTCGCCCGCTGCGAAGTGCTGGATCTTGAGGCGGCCGCCCGACATCGCGTCGACCATCTTGATGAAATCCGTCGGGCTGCCAGGGCCTTGGACGTAGAATGGAGCGCCTGGACCATAGGCATTGGTCATCTTCCAGCTGAACGTCTTCGCCTGGGCGGTGACGACGTTCGGCGCGGCGATCATCGCTGCCGATGCAGCTGTCACACCTGCGCCCGATCTCAGGAACTTGCGGCGGTTCATCAAGGGGCTCCGGAATAGGATTTCGTGCGTCAAGGCGCGAGCCGGTCAACGCAATCTTGGTGCCAGACCCGAGATTCCCTTCCCGGCCGCTAGAAATCTCAAGGTTGTCAGTCGATTACAGCGGCACTCGGGTCGCAGCGTTCGAGCCTGGCGGCGAGAGTGCCTATCGCCCGGGCTCCAGGCTGAGGCTATTGCCTGGAATTCCGGCACCGAACTGTCGTTGCAACCGCGAGAAGCCGATCCCGGATCAGAGTGCCTTGCCCATGCGCAGCAGCGGCACTGGCGCGCCACCGCGCTGGTCGGTCACGGTTTCGATCGGTAGATAGCCGCAGGCCCGGTAAAGGGGCTCGCCGGCGAGCGTGGCCATCAGCTCGGCCCGCTTGAAGCCGTCGGCGCGAGCAGCTGTCTCGCACAGCGAGAGGATCAGGCGGCCGACGCCACGGCGCACGAAAGCCGGGTGGGTGTACATGGCGCGCACCCGCGCCGGATCTTTCGACGGATCGAGCAGCGCGGCGTCGCGACCGGGGGACTGGTCGCCTCCGTATAATGTCGCCCGCCGGCTCCAGCCGCCACAGCCGGCGATGCGGCCGCCGATCTCGACCACGTAATAGGTGCCGTCGTCGAGGAGCTGGGTGTCGAGCCCCATGATCGCCCGGCTCGAGGCGATCTCGGCCTCGGTGAGGAACGGCTTTTGCAACTCGCCGATCGCTTCGTGCATCACCGCCTTCAGGGCCGCGACATCATCGCGGGTGGCGAGGCGGTGGGTGATGGGTTCCTGGCTCATGATCGGTTGCCGTGTGGTGGCTCAGCGGTTTTTCGGCAGGTCGCTCGTCGGGCTTGGCGGACACGAGCCGGAGCGTCGCAACGCCTCGGTCCGGAGCAGCAGCATATGTGACCGCTGCGATCGTGATCAAGCTGTCGGCGGCCGCCGCGAGCTGCGGCGCACGGATGATCAGGGCGGCGCCAGCGTCACGCAAGGCGCAGGACCGGCACGGCGGCGGTGGCCAGCAGCAGCGCTGCGATCCGGGTACGGGTCAGCGGCTCGTTGAGCCACGTCGCGGCGATGACAATGGCGAACAGCGCGCTGGTATCACGCAGCGCCGCCGCGGGCGCGATCGGCGCATGGCTCCACACCCACAGGATGAGGACGTATGAGACGACCGCGGCCACGGCCGTCGTCATCCCCACGGCCCAATGCGTTCTTGCCAGCGTCCACGGCGCTCCGGCACGCCGCTGCCGCCAGCACATGGCCACGGCGTTGGTCACCGAGACGGTGAAGCCGTAGGCCCATGGTGAGCCCGCCGCGCGCACGCCGCGCGCGTCGCACATGATATAGGCGGCCGTGCCGACGCCGGCGGCGAACGCCCAGCCGAGGGCGCGCGAGTTGAACTGCCGGTCACGCGCGGCGTCACCGGCGAGCACGCCTAGCGCGGCCGAGATGACCAGGATCCCGAGCAGCCCCGCGGGGCGCGGCCACTCTCCCGCCAATGCGGCGGCCAGCGGCACCACCAGCAGCACCGCCACCGCGCGCACGAGCGGATAGACGATGCCGAAGCCGCCGAGCGCGTAGGCGCGCAGCAGGGCCGAAACCGTCAGAACGTTGATCAGCGTCGACGCCGCGATCCAGCCCCACGCCGCAGGGTCGGGCAGCCCGGTCCACAGCAGCCCGGGCAGCACCAGGATGGCGCTGAACAGCATCTGCGCGGTCATGGTTCGCGTCGGATCCCGGCCGGCCTTGATCGCCGCGTTCCAGCCTGCGTGCAGTACGGCGCTCAGCAGCGCGGCGGCGACAAAGACCGGCTCCATCGCTCAGCCGAGCTTGCGGTAGTAGAAGCTGGTGCTGCACAGGCCGCCGAATGGCAGCAGCGCATACTCCGGGATGGTTCCCGAGAACGACCAGCCGAGGCGCTGGTAGAGCCGCTCCGCATCGCTGCCCGTTACGGTGTCCAATACCAGCAGCGTCTTGCCGGCGGCACGCGCCTCGGCCTCAGCCGCCCGCATCAGTGCGAACCCGAGGCCACGCCCCCGCCCGCGCCGGTGCACCAGCATCTTTGCGACGTCCGCCCGGTGCGGCTGGTTGTCCGGCTGATCGAGCACCAGCTGGACCGTCCCGACGATGCCGGCGGCGTCCTCGGCGACGAGCATGATCCGGTCGCCGGCAGCGATCTCTGCGCTCAAGGCGCGCCAGAAGCCTTCTGCCTTCGCCGTATCGAGCGGATGCATGAAGCTCACCGACGCGCCGCCGGCGACGCAGTCGGTCAGCACGTCGGCCAGCTGCATGACGGCGGTGTCTGTCATGCTGACAAGACGGCGGATCGGCGGTCGGTCGGCTGCGGACATGCGATCACCTTGCATTCGGCGCGCTGACGAGAACCACGGCGTAGCGCGCCGGCTTCATGGTCGGGTTGTGGTAGGCAATCGGCCGATCGAGCACCATGGCGAAGCAGTCGCCGGCTCGCAGCTCGAAGCGCTCGTCGCCGAACGTGACTTCGATCTTGCCGTGCAGCACCCACACCTGCTGATGCGTGACGCCCGCACGGGCGCCGGTTTCGTAGGCGACGCGCGCGCCGGCCGGGAAGTCGACCTCGACAATCTGGATCGGCGACGGGAATCCGGGTGGCGATACATTGCGCCGGAGATAGCCGGACCCTGGGTCGCGCCATTCGATCTGGTCGGCCCGGCGCGAGACACGATCGGGCGATGCGGCGGGCGCTTCGAACAGCGCCGCCAGCGTGACGCCGAGGCCGGTCGCGAGCCGCTCGAGCACGATCGCCGTCGGGCTGGTCTCGCCGCGTTCGATCAGCGAGATCATCGATCGGCTGACACCAGACCCTTCCGCCAGCGCTTCGAGGGTCAGGTTGCGCCCGGTCCTGATCTGGCGTACGCGCGCCGCGATCACGTCATTGACGTTCGTCGTCATTGCCACAGATGCCAGAGATCCAATTTCATGGATGAGATATTCCATTATACTGGATCGTTCGTCAATACTGGGCCGCGCTCAAACGGTGTCGTCGCGGCTTTGGCAGGGCGGCGCTGCCAGTCGGTGATGCCTGATGTTCCGGCCGGTTTGCAGCGCGCGCAGGCTCGATTGATTGACATTGTTGCCTCCCGCTCTATGGTGATTTTCCAGTTACATCATGAATTTGTGATTGCGCGTGGCAGAGACGATTATGAGGTTGGTTTCGCGCCAATTTCGGGAACGGGCCATGTCCGGCCTGTGCGACCGGCTCTTCAAGAGCCGCAGCTTTCGGCGCTTGGCGCTGCGGAAGCTATTCAAAGACCACATGCCTTCATCCGCGCTGGCGTATATTTCGTTTGCGAGTCACAGCTTCTTTGTCGATCCGCGCGACCACATGATCGCGTTCCAGTTGCTCTCGGGGCAAAGCTGGCAGCGCCGCACGCTGGACGATGCGCTTCGGCTGTCGCTCGAGGCAGGCGCCCTGAGGAGAGGTGGCTGGTTCATCGACATCGGCGCCAACATCGGTACGCAAACCGTCTACGCCTTGAATTCCGGCATGTTCTGCGGCGTCATCGCCATCGAGCCGGACCCTCACAACTTCGAATTGCTGGAGCGCAATATCGAATTGAACGGTATTGCCGATCGCGTGCACGCGGTCCGGCGCGCCGCCAGCAGTCGATGCGGACCGGCTCTGCTGCTGCTCGACGACAAGAATTTCGGCGCCCACAGGATCGTGTCCGAGTCGCCCGGCGCAGACGCGGTGACCAAGCAGGTCGTGGCCACCACCGTCGACGAGGTCCTGCGGCATCTGGGCATTCCGCCCTCCGACATCGCAATGGCATGGATCGACGTCGAAGGTCATGAGCTGGAAGTGCTGCGCGGCATGCAGGGGGTGCGCGATTGCGGCGTGCCGATCGTTTCGGAGGTCAGCGCCGGACGCGAGGTTGCGGCACACGCCGAGATCAAGGCGTTGCTTACCGCCAACTATGACTCGATCTATGCGCTCGATATCGCACCGGAGGGCGCGCGCGAGGCCACGGAGCTTTCAAGGTACAACTTCGGACCGAGGCAGAGCGATGTCCTGTTCTTCAAGCGGTTCGCGGTGCCACGCATGACGACTTGACCGGTTGTGCCGGCTCAATGAGTTGTCCGCCGTTGCCAACCGCCTGAGATTTGATGCTTGCGATATGGCCCGCGCGAGGCTAGAGGATGCCTCGCGCGGCGTCGTTTTCCTGCGGTTCGGCGGGGCCAGCGTCGCGGATGTTCGTGCAATTCTTGCCGACGCCAGTTCGGAAGCCGTTTCTGCGTGCGAAAAAAATTGTGCGAAATCAACTAATTGCTGCCGTAGCTCAGTGGTAGAGCACTCCCTTGGTAAGGGAGAGGTCGAGAGTTCAATCCCCTCCGGCAGCACCAGCTCATCCAGTTCGCAATGCCTGCGGCCGCGGCCTTGTCGCACCGCCGCGCAGCCTCGAGGCTAGTCGTCGTCCCGCGCGGGCAGCAGCGGCGCAAGCATTGCGGCGTGGCAGGCAAGGAAACAGACGACTGCAAGCAGGATCGGCGCGCGAAACAAGGCCCAGCCGTTGCCGTGCAGCAGGTTGACGGCGCCGGCGCTTCGCGGTTCGGCGAACAATAGCAGCAGAACCGCCGCCGCTATTCCGAGCACGACGATGCGATGGGCGGTCAATACCTGGTCCAAGCGGCGGGACGCGGGCGTGCCGGCGGGGCTCAGCCTGACAAGGAAGCGGTTGGTCCAGGCCGGCCAGTGGCGCCGCGAAATCCAGACGCAGGCGAACGTGGAGATCGCGCAGGCCACAAGCAGATGCCGGTAGACCAGAACGCCGGATAGCTCGTCGCTCGGCGGCGGCGAGCCGGCGGCCGGCAGGAAGAACAAGAGGGCGGTGATCGCCCCGTCGGTCACCTGCAGCCAGCGTCGCATCGCCTGTCCCGGCCAGCCCTCGTGGCCAAGAAGCGACAGCAGCACGATGAACGTGTAGGCACAGCCGATGGCGAGATCGGCAATCGCAAAATGCGCAATACTCGGCGGGCCGCTCCGCGACCGGAAGGCATCCAGACATCGCACGACAGGCTTCCACATGTCGGATGCCTCGCCCGTGTAGGCTATGCGCAATGGCAGGCTATCCGATCACCGGCGCATCGACAATTGACGGCCATTGCCTCGGGCGCCAGCCACCGCTTGGCCAGCTTCAGACGCTCGAACGCCGGGGTAGCGTGACCGCGTGCCGGTCGCCGGTCCGGCGCGCATTGCGCTTCAGGTACGCAAGTCCTAGACTTGCTTAATCATGGCTGGACTTGCGAAAGTGATGCGCCACGCATGATTACCGCTGCACAGCTACGCGCGGCACGCGCGCTTCTCGGGATCGACCAGCGCAAGCTGGCCGAGATGTCGGGGCTGTCGGTGCCGACGATCCAACGGATGGAGGCAAGCGGGGACGTCATTCGCGGCAATGTCGACTCCCTGACCAAGCTCGTTGCGGCTCTGACCTCGGCTGGCATCGAACTGATCGGGGAGGGAGCGCAAAGCCACGCAAAAGGTCGTGGCGTGCGGCTGGTGGCATGATGTGAGGTTTAGCACTCCGGCGAGCCGGGCCGCACGGCCGACCCGGGCGGCTGGGGATCGCACCACAGACGACGAGGCGGGGGTGAAATAGATGGCGATCAGCGCCACGCTCTGGAGCATAGCGAGCCTTCTCGGCACCGCTGTGCTTGCCGTCGCGGTGCAACGAGCGCGTCTGGCGACGCGGCTGATCTATGGCTGCTGTCTCGCGGCCAGCCTCGTCATTCTCGGGTTTGCCTGCGTCGAGCTGGCGCGCCCCGGCGTGCCGATGCCGGCGGCGACACTGCCGATCGGGCTGCCGTGGGTGGGCGCCCGATTCCGCATCGATGCGATGACCGCGTTCTTCCAGATCGTGATCAATCTCGGTGCCACGGTCGCCAGCCTCTATGCGCTCGGCTACGGCGAGCACGAGGAGGCGCCCGGACGGGTGCTGCCGTTCTATCCGGCATTCCTCGCCGGCATGAACCTCGTGCTGGTGGCGGATGACGCCTTCAGCTTCCTGATCGCGTGGGAATCGATGTCGCTATCGTCCTGGGCGCTCGTCGTGGCGCACCATCGGGACCGCGAGAACACTCTCGCCGGCTATGTCTACATCCTGATGGCGAGCTTCGGAACGCTGGCGCTGCTGCTGGCGTTCGGCCTGCTGGCAGGTCCCGAAGGCGGCTATGGCTTCAGCGAAATCAGGCTGGGGCAGCGGGACGGATGGCTGCCGGGGCTGGTTCTCGGACTGACCCTGATCGGGGCCGGATCGAAGGCGGACTCGTGCCCTTGCATGTCTGGCTGCCGTTGGCCCATCCGGCCGCACCCAGCCACGTCTCGGCACTGATGAGCGGCGTGATGACCAAGGTCGCGATCTATGGATTCATCCGGATCGTGTTCGATCTGCTCGGGCCGCCGGTGTGGTGGTGGAGCATCGTGGTCTTGGCCCTGGGCAGCGCGACGGCGGTGCTCGGCATCCTCCAGGCGATGCTGCAGCGGGACCTGAAGCGGCTGCTCGCCTATAGCACCGTCGAGAACGTCGGCATCATCTTCATCGGCCTCGGCCTGGCGCTCGCATTCAAGAGCAATGGCATGGGCGGAGCTGCCGCGCTCGCGTGCACCGCATCGCTTTTTCACGTGCTCAATCACTCGCTCTTCAAGAGCCTGCTGTTCTTTGGCGCCGGCGCGGTCCTGACGTCGACCGGCCGACGCGATATCGAGAAGCTTGGCGGGCTCATCCACCGGATGCCGCACACCGCGTTCCTGTTCCTCGGCGGCTGTCTCGCGATTTCCGCACTGCCGCCGCTCAATGGCTTCGTGTCGGAGTGGATGCTGTTCCAGGCGGTCCTGCTCAGCCCCGACCTGCCGCAGTGGGGGCTGAAGCTCATGGTGCCGGCTTCCGGCGCCATGCTGGCGCTCGGCGCGGCGCTCTCGGCCGCCTGCTTCGTTCGCGCATTCGGCATTGCGTTCCTCGGCCGGCCGCGATCGCCGGAGGCCGCGTCGGCGGTGGAGACCGATGTTCTGTCCCGTTCCGCCATGGCAGTGCTGCTGGCCGCATGTCTGCTGGCGGGCTTGTTGCCGGGCCTGGTGATCGATGCGGTCGCGCCCGTGGTGCAGGCCGTCATTGGCATTCATATGCCGACCCAGATGTCGTCGCCCTGGCTCTCGATCGTGCCGATCGCCCAGAGCCGCAGCTCCTACAACGGCCTGCTCGTATTCGGCTTCATTGCCTTGTCGACGATTGTCGCGGTCCAGGTAATTCACCGCTTTGCCTCCGATGCACTGCGCCGCGGGCCGGCCTGGGACTGCGGCTATCCTGACCCGAACCCGGCGACGCAGTATACGGCCGACAGCTTCGCCCAGCCTGTCCGGCGCGTCTTCGGCGAAGTGTTCCAGGCACGCGAGGCAGGTCGACATGCCGGCGCCGGGTGATCCTCGCCCCGCCCGGCTCGAGGTCAGGCTGCGCGATCTGATCTGGGATGCGTTCTATGCGCCGATCAATGGCTGGATCGCTTTTGCGGCGGACAAATTGAATCATCTCCAGTTCCTGACCATCCGGCGCTATTTGAGCCTGGTGTTCGGCGCGCTCGTCACGCTGCTGCTGATGGTGGCGCTATGGCCGTGATCTTCGAGCTCGCCGTTCAGGGCATACAGATGCTGCTGGTTTTGGCCTTGGCGCCGCTGCTCCTCGGCTTTACGCGCAAGGTCAAGGCTCGACTGCTGCGCCGGCAGGGACCACCCGTGCTGCAGCCGTACCGCGATCTCATCCGCCTGAGCCGGAAGGAGGTCGTCCTGGCCGAGAATGCGTCATGGCTGTTCCGCAGCGCACCCTACATGATCTTTGCGGCAACCTGGGTCGCGGCCGCGCTGGTGCCGACATTCGCGACCGGGCTGTATTTCAGCTGGACCGCCGACCTCATCGCCATCACCGCGCTGCTCGGCAGCGCCCGGCTCTTTCTTGCCCTCGTCGGCATGGATGTCGGCACGAGCTTCGGCGGGATCGGGTCGAGCCGCGAGGTAATGTTTGCCTCCCTCGCCGAGCCTGCCATGATCATGATCGTCTTCACCATCGCGCTGGTGGCCGGCTCGACGCAGCTATCTCATGTCGCCTCGTTCATGCTGGCGCACGGCAGCCTGCGGGTGTCGCTCGGGTTGGCGCTGATCGGACTGGTGATCGTGGCCCTTGCCGAGAACTCCCGCATACCGATCGACAATCCGGCCACCCATCTCGAGCTGACAATGGTCCACGAGGCGATGGTGCTCGAATATTCGGGGCGGCACCTGGCGGTGATCGAGCTGGCCGCGGCGCTGAAGCTGCTGCTCTACATCTCGCTCATCGCGTGCATATTCTTCCCGTGGGGGATCGCCACCAGCGGTGACGGTCCCGCCGCCTATGTGAAGGGTGCCGCCATTTACGCCGGCAAGCTCGCGGTCGGCGGCTTCCTTCTCGTCTTCTTCGAGACCTCGATCGCCAAGATGCGGGTCTTCCGTGTGCCCGAGTTCCTCGGCGTCGCCCTAATGCTCGGCCTGCTGGGCACCCTGCTGCTGTTCGTATCCCGGAGCTTCTGATGGAGCGTTTCGCCCTCGACGTTGCCCATCTGCTCGCCGGCGGGCTCGTGCTGGTCAGCTTCATGCTGCTCTACCAGGATCGCATGTTCGGCATGCTCAACGTGTTTGCCCTGCACGCCGTCGTGCTGTCCATGTCGGTCGCCTGGCAGGCCTTCATCCAAAGCGCGCCGCATCTTTACGTTACGGCGGCGATCGCGCTGGTGCTGAAGGCGATCATCATTCCCGTCGCCCTGCACCGGGTCGTGGTCAAGCTCGGCATCCACCGCTCGATCGAGACGGTGGGCGGCATCGCCCCGACCATGTTCGCGGGCATCGGCCTCGTTGCCTTGTCGATGGTGGTGATGCTGCGGGCGACGGCGGCCGCCGATCCGCTGGCGCGCGAGGATCTGGCCTTTGCCCTGTCGGTGGTCCTGCTCGGGCTCCTGATGATGGTGACGCGGCGCAACGCGGTCAGCCAGATCGTCGGCTTCATGTCGCTCGAGAACGGGCTGATCCTCGCCGCCACCGGCGCCAAGGGGATGCCGTTGGTCGTCGAGATCAGCGTCGCCTTCTCGGTGCTGGTCGCCTTCATCGTGATCGGCGTGTTCCTGTTCCGCATCCGCGAGCGGTTCGACTCGGTCGACGTGCAGGCGCTAGACGATTTCCGGGGGGAGCGGCGATGAGCCTGGCGTTTCTCGGCCAACTTCCATTCGAACCGGTAACGGCAATCCTCGTGATTCCAGGCTGCGCGGCGGTGCTGCTGGCCTTGCTGCCGGGCTACAAGCGGACCGCATACATCAACGTCCTGGCGACGTTCTTGACGCTTCTCGCGGCGCATGACTCTGCTCGTCGTGCGCCCGGAGCGCGGCGCCTATCTGTTCGTCGACGACCTCAATGTGGTGTTCGTCGTGCTCGGCACCATCGTCGGCTTCACGACGAGCGCATTCAGCGCGAGCTACATCGGCCACGAGATCGAGATCGGTCGCCTGACCCCGGCCAATCTGCGCTTCTACCACGCGATGTACCAGGCGCTGATGTTCGCCATGAACCTCGCGCTCCTCGCCAACAGCATCGGCCTGATGTGGGTGGCGATCGAGATGGCGACGCTGACCACCGTGCTCATGGTCGGCATCTATCGCACCCACGAGGCGCTGGAGGCGGCCTGGAAGTACTTCATTCTCGGCAGTGTCGGCATCGCGCTGGCATTGTTCGGGACGATCCTGGTCTACATGGCGGCGCGCCCGGTCATCGGCGAGGGCCACGACGCGATGGTGTGGACCGCCCTGATCGAGAAGGCCCGGGACTTCAATCCGGAGCTGCTCAACGTCGCCTTCGTCTTCCTCATGCTCGGCTACGGCACCAAGGTCGGCCTGGCGCCGCTCCATGCCTGGCTCCCCGACGCACACGCCGAGGGCCCGACCCCGATCTCGGCGGTGCTTTCGGGGCTGCTGCTGAATGTGGCGCTCTATGCGGTCCTGCGCTTCAAGATGCTGCTGGCGGCGAACCCGGCCGCGATCGCCCCCGGGCCGTTGATGGCGACACTCGGGCTCGTCTCGCTGCTGTTTGCCGGCTTCATGCTGTATCGGCGCCGCGACATCAAACGCATGTTCGCCTACTCCTCGATCGAGCACATGGGGCTCATCACTTTCGCGTTCGGGATGGGCGGACCGCTCGCCAACTTCGCCGGCCTGCTGCACATGACGATGCACAGCCTGACCAAGTCGGCGATTTTCTTCGCCGTCGGCCATATCGCACAGGTCAAGGGCACGCAGAAGCTGTCCGAGATCCGCGGGTTGACCGAGAGCCATCCGGTGCTGGGCTGGGGCCTGGTGGTCGGGGTCGTCGCCATCGCCGGACTGCCGCCGCTCGGCATTTTCATGAGCGAGTTCCTGATCGTCAGCTCGACGTTCGCCCGCGAGCCGCTGCTGGCGATACTGGTCGTGTTCGGCCTTCTGGTCGCCTTCGGCGCCCTGATGCTGCGGCTCACCGACATGGCTTTCGGCGAGCCGACGGGCAGCACGGCGGCGGTGGAGGCGTCCTACGTGCCGCTGTTCGCTCATCTGGCGCTGGTTCTGGCGGCGGGCATCTACCTGCCGGGGCCGCTCGTCACGTGGTTCCAGAACGTGGCCCGGCTGCTGGGCTGAGCAAGGGGATCACAGCCGATGAGCCTCAAGTCAGCGCTACTCGAGAACGGCGGCCTCGTCGAGGCGCAGCGACCGTGGCCGCGGATTGCCGCCGATGCCGACGGCTGGCGCCGCGCCATCCTCGCCGTCGCCGAGGGCAGGGCAACGTTGGCCGGGCTGTGGAGCGACGGCCGGGCGGTGTACATGGCGCTCGCCGAGGAGCCGGCGAGCGAGCTGCTTGTTGTCAGCCTCGACTGCCCGGGCCGGCGTTTCCCGTCCGTGGCGCTCGCCCATCCGCCCGCAATTCGTCTCGAGCGCACGATCACGGACATCTTCGGGCTCTTGGCGGACGATGCCCCCGACCCTCGTCCCTGGCTCGACCATGGCCGGTGGGGAGTGACGCAGCCGCTCGGCGAGCGCCGCCAGCGCCCCGCCACCGGCATGGCCTATACCTTTCGTTCGGCGGAGGGCCCGCCGCTCCACCAGATCCCGGTCGGACCGGTTCACGCCGGCATCATCGAGCCCGGCCATTTCCGCTTCACGGCCAACGGCGAGACGGTGGTGCGCCTCGAGGAACGCCTCGGCTACGTGCACAAGGGCATCGAGGCCCTGATGCGCAATGCGCCGGTCGCCCGGGCGGCCCGACTGGCCGGGCGGGTCTCCGGCGACAGCACCGTTGCCTACTCGATCGCGTTCGCGCGGGCCGTCGAGGCGGCGCTCGGCGTCGTCGTTCCCGACCGCGCCCACTGGCTGCGCGCGATCATGGCCGAGCTCGAACGTCTCGCCAACCACTTCGGTGATATCGGCGCAATCTGCAACGATGCCTCGTTCTCGCTGATGCACGCGCACTGCGGCGCGCTGCGCGAGCGGGTGCTACGCTGCGCAAGTGCCTGCTTCGGGCACCGGCTGATGATGGACCGCGTGGCGCCCGGCGGCGTCGCGCAGGAGTTCGCCGACAACGACATGAAGAAGCTGCGCGCCTTGCTGGCCGATATCCGCGATCACTTCCCCGAGCTGGTCAACCTCTACGACAACACCACCTCACTGCAGGATCGGACCGTCACGACGGGAATTCTCAAGCCCGAGCTCGTGCGCCAGTACGGCGCCGGCGGGTATGTTGGCCGCGCGTCCGGCCGCTCGTTCGACGCGCGCCGTTCACCGGGCTACGCGCCATATTCGGCACTGGAGTTCGACATCCCGGTCCGCAAGGAAGGTGATGTCGACAGCCGCATCTGGGTGCGCATCGACGAGGTGAACCAGAGCCTCGCCATCATCGGCCAGTGCCTCGATCGGCTCCCGGGCGGCCCGGCTTCGGTCGGGCTCGAATCGGCCATGTCAACCGGCGGGCGGCGCGAGGGCATCGCCCTCGTCGAAAGCTTCCGCGGCGACATCCTGGCATGGGTGCGCATCGCCGCCGACGGCTCGATCGAGCACTGCCATCTTCGTGATCCGTCGTGGTTCCAATGGCCGCTGCTGGAGGCGGTCATCGAGGGCAACATCGTCGCCGACTTCCCGCTGTGCAACAAATCATTCAACTGCTCCTACTCCGGGCACGACTTGTGAGGACGATGCCGTGCGCAACCTTCTCTTCAAGAGCCTGCTGAAATCCCCGCTGACCGAGCCGCGCCCGCCGCAGGACGATGCCATGATTGCGGAGCTGGCCGAGCGGCTGGCGGCAACGTCGCGCCGCGCGCTGGGGCGCAGCCTGTCGATTCGCGAGGTCGATGCCGGCTCGTGCAACGGCTGCGAGCTCGAGATCCATGCGCTCAACAACGTTTACTACGACCTCGAGCGCTTCGGCTTGCGCTTCGTTGCCTCGCCCCGGCACGCCGACGTGCTGCTGGTAACCGGTCCGGTCACGCACAACATGCGCGAGGCCCTCGAGCGGACCTATCGCGCCACACCCGATCCAAAGTGGGTCGTGGCGGTAGGTGATTGCGGCTTCGACGGCGGCGTGTTCGCGGGCAGCTACGCCTGCGTTGGCGGGGTGTCGGCGGTGGTGCCGGTCGACCTCCACATCCGCGGCTGCCCGCCGAGCCCGATCGCGCTGTTGCAGGGACTGATAGGACTGGTCGAGCGTTGCGCCGTCGAGCCGTAGTGCTATTACCGGCATCGGCAACTGCGATCGTTGAAATTGAAATGGTGACGGCTCGGGCCAGCTGTTCACGTGGCTTGCCTGGCTCACCGGCTCGAAGAACGCGATGAAGGGCATCGGCTTCTTTGCCGGCGGTCTCTGCGAGCCGCTCCCGCCCTCGCCTCCGCCCCACAGGCCCTTAGCCGGTTCATGGTCCCGTCATGGGAATTCAACATCAATTGTCCTATTGACCGCCCATTGGTCCATGGTCGCTGACCCAGATCAACGCAGGCGGGGCGAGGCTGCGATCCTAATGATTTCAATTGGCCGTCCAGGGGGCACGCCATGGCCAAGCTTCCGCATCGCCAAGCCGCGATTCATCGGGTAAACGGTGCTGTCCGTCTCGTCGCCGTGATGATGAACTTTTGGAGCCTTGCGTGAACGCCCAGCCGCTCCTGACGACCTCAGTGCAGGATGGCCGGCTGGTGATCTCCGCCTCCGGCGCGTGGTCGGCTCGCAATGCTGGCGAGATCGATGCGCTGATCGACCCTATCCTCGAGATTGCCGGGCCGCGCGCACATGTCACATTCGACATGCGCGGCGTGGGCGAATTCGATACCTACGGTGCGGTGCTGATCGAGCGGCTCGCCCGCGACTGCGAGCTGCAGGGAGGTGATGTCCGGGTAACGGGGCTCGCCGAGCACTTCGTTGGTCTCGCGGATGCCGTCCGTCGCGCCCGGCGGCCACCGGCAGCCGCCGCCCGGAAATCGAACCTCCTGCTGGCGACGATGGAAGCTCTGGAACGAAGCGCGATCGTAGCCGGCCGCGACATGATGGCGCTGCTCAACATGCTGGGCGCGGTCGGGCAGGCGCTTGCCGGCGTCGCCGTGCGCCCCTCGACGTGCCGGCTGACGTCGATTGTGCATCATCTCGACCGCGTTGCCTGGCAGGCGGTACCCATCATCCTCCTGATCACGTTCCTGATCGGCGGCATCATCGCGCAGCAAGGGTTCTTCCATTTCCGCAAGTTCGGCGCCGACCAGTACGTCGTCGACATGGTCGGGATCCTGGTGCTCCGCGAGATCGGCGTCCTGATCGTGGCCATCATGGTGGCCGGGCCGGTCGGGCAGCTCCTACACGGCCGAGCTCGGCTCCATGAAGATGCGCGAGGAGATCGATGCCTTGCGCACCATGGGCCTCGACCCGGTCACGGTGCTGATCCTGCCGCGGATCATCGCGATCGTGATTGCGCTACCTGTCCTGACGTTTCTCGGTGCGATGGCGGCGCTGTACGGCGGCGGCCTCGTCGCCTGGGTCTATGGCGACATGAACCCGGACATATTCATCGCGCGGCTGCGGGACGCGATCTCGATCACCCACTTCAAGGTCGGCATGATCAAGGCGCCGTTCATGGCGCTCGCGATCGGCATCGTGGCGTGCTCGGAGGGCCTCAAGGTGCGAGGCAGCGCGGAATCCCTTGGCCTGCAGACAACGGCCTCGGTTGTGAAATCGATCTTCCTCGTCATCGTGCTCGATGGGCTGTTCGCCATTTACTTCGCTTCGATCGGGATGTGAGTTCATGGATGGCGCTGCAGACCGGTCCGTCGTCAAGGTGCGCGATGTCGTCGTCGGCTTCGGCGATCGCGTCGTGCTGGACCACCTCTCGCTCGACGTGCACAGGGGCGAGGTCCTGGGTTTTGTCGGCGGCTCGGGTAGCGGCAAGTCCGTCCTGCTTCGCACGATCATCGGGCTTCTGCCGAAGCGCGCTGGCGAGATCGAGGTGCTCGGGACCAACCTCGACACGGCGGGCGACGCCGAGCGGCGGACCATCGAGCGACGGTGGGGTGTCCTCTTTCAGCACGGCGCGCTGTTCTCGTCGCTGACCGCGCGGCAGAACGTCGAGTTCCCAATGCGAGAGTATCTGCATCTGCCCGACCGGCTGATGGGCGAGGTTGCAACGACGAAGCTCGCGATGGTCGGTCTGTCGCGAGCCGACGCCGACAAGCTGCCGTCCGAGCTGTCCGGCGGCATGACGAAGCGCGTGGCGCTGGCGCGGGCCCTGGCGCTCGATCCGGAGATCCTGTTCCTCGACGAGCCGACCTCCGGTCTCGACCCCATCTCCGCAGGTGATTTCGATGCGCTCATCCGGACGTTGCAGCAGACGCTCGGCCTCACGGTTTTCATGGTCACCCACGACCTCGAAAGCCTGCATAGCATTTGCGATCGGATTGCCGTTCTCGCCGACGGCAAGGTCGTCGCGCTCGGCACGATCGCGGCCATGCTGCAGTCGGAGCATGCCTGGGTGAAGGCCTATTTCCGTGGCCGGCGCGCCGAGGCGCTGCAACGCCGTTTCGCCCATTACTCGAGCTGAGGCAGGATCGATGGAAATCCGCGCGCGCTACGCTTTGATTGGCCTGTTCGTCCTGGCCGTGATCGGCATGGGCTTCGAATTCGTATACTGGCTCAATACCACCGCTGGCCTGGGGCAGCGCACAGTGTATCGCATCCGCTACGACAGCCCGGTCTCAGGCCTGCTCAAGGGTTCGGCGGTTCTGTTCAACGGCATCCGCGTCGGTGAGGTGACCGCCCTCGACCTGGATCCCGCCGCGCCGGGCGATGTCACCGTCGAGATCGCGGTCGAGCGCCGGGCGCCGATTCGTGCCGACACCCGGATCGGCATCGAGTTCCAGGGTTTGACCGGGGCGCCGGTGGTGACGCTCTCGGGCGGAACGCCGTCGCTGCCGCTACTCGCCCCGGCGAAGGGCGAGCCGCCGGTCCTGGTGGCGGAGAAGAATGCCGGCCAGGGCGTGACGCAAGTGGCCCGCGATGTGCTCAGGCACATCGACGCGGTGGTTTCCGACAACGCCGAGCCGTTGCGCGCCGTGATCGCCAACATCGACAAGTTCTCCGGCGCACTGGCGCGCAATTCGGATCGTGTCGACGGCATCGTCGCAGGATTGGAGCGGCTGACCGGCGGCGGCGCCAAGGTGCAGCCGCGTATCTTCGAGCTGGCGGCCGCGACGACGTTTCCCGGCATCACGAAGCTGCCGACGGCGCAGTTGCAGGTGCCGGAGCCGACGGCGCTTGGCGTGTTCGACAGCGAGAAGATACTGGTCCGGCGGAATGACTCCGCCGATGGTCCCGGCCTCGGCAATGCGCAGTGGCCAGATGTATTGCCGAAGGTGGTTCAGACACGAATTGTGCAGAGTTTCGAGAACGCCAAGTACATGCGCGCACTCGGCCGGGCACCGGAAGGGACGCGGAGCGATTTCCAGCTGCTGATCGACATCCGCGCGTTTCAGGTGTCGGCCGGCAGCGAGGCAATTGCCGAGGTCGAGCTGGCTGCCAGGATCGTTGGCGCCGACGGCGGCATCGTGAAGGCGGACGTGTTCCGGGCGACCATGCCGGTTGCAACGCTCGATGCGGCGACTTCGGCCAAGGCGCTCAGCGATGCCTTCGTCAAGGTCGCCACGCATCTCGTGCTGTGGACGTGTTCGGCGATTTGAAGTTCCACGCGAAGTCATGCCCGCGATTGTGCCGGGGCGAACTGATCCAACGGGAGGTAGAGATGAGTACAGAAGATCGCAGGCGCCGGTTCTCCAGGAGCTGGTTTCCGCAATTCGCGTCAGCCGGCCTCGCGGCGCTGACAATCGCCGCCTTGATGACCACACCGGCCGCCGCCCAGGGCGTAGTTGGCGCTCTCGCCGGCGACTGGAGCGGCAGCGGGCGGATCAACTACAATGACGGCACATCCGAAGGCATCCGCTGCACCGCCTACTACTCCGGCGGCGGCAGCGAGCTGCGGATGGCGATCCAGTGCAAGAGCGACAAGAACCCGATCCATATTCGCAGCAAGCTCAAGATCGACGGCAGCCGCGCAACGGGCGACTGGGAGGAGCGCACCTTCAACATGTCCGGGTCGGCTTCCGGCACCGTCAGTGCCAGCAACATGTCGCTCGCAATTTCGGGCGGCGGTTTCACGGGCTCGATGTCGGTGCCATTCAGCAAGTCGTCGCACAGCGTGAACATCTCGGCGCAAGGCGTCGCCATGAGCCGGGTGACGATCAGCTTCAACCGCCGCTGACGAAGTTGGGGTTGCCTGCAGTCGCCGGCGGGCCGCGCGGATCGCGGCCCGCCGGCGTTATCAGGGCTATGCCGAGCGCCATCGCTACCGCATCATCTGGACATCGCCGCACACGCTGATCGCCTGACCGGTGATGTTGCGGCCGAATGGCGAGGCGAGATACAACGCCATATTCGCGATATCCGCCATTTCCACGTTGCGTTTGAGCGAGACGACGTCGAGGTATTGCCGCCGCATCTCCTCCGTCTCGAGCCCGAGTGCGATTGCCTTGGCGGCTACCACGCGGTCGAAGCGATCGGTCCTCACGTGGCCGGGCAGCAGGGCATTGACGCGGATATCGTGCTCGCCGAGCTCCACTGCCAGGCTCTTCGAAAAGCCGACCACCGCCCACTTCGATGCGGCATAAGGACTGCGCATCGCGAATCCCAGGCGGCCGGCGATCGAGCTCAGATTGATGATCGCGCCGCCGCGTCGTGCCTTCATTCCCGCGTACGACGTGGCGCGCGCAATAGAACTGGCTCGAAACGTTGACATCGAGGGTCCGGTCGAGAGCCTCGTCGCCGACGTCCTCGACATTCGCCGTCGGTCCGGCGATGCCGGCGTTGTTGATCAGCACATCGACCCCGCCCAGGCGTCGTTCACGGCTTCGAAGAACTTCGCCACCTGCGCTGGATCGCCGACATCGGCCCATTCGACGAGCGCACCGGTGAGCTCGGCCCGCGCCTCTTCCAGGGCCTTCTCGTCGATGTCGCACACGGCGATGCGCGCGCCGCGACTGTCGAAACGCCCTGGCGATGACGCGGCCGATGCCGCCGGCCGCCCGCGGTCACCACGACGCGCTGGTCGCGCAGATCTACCGGCAGGAACGAGACTTCGTTTGCGGTGGTCATGGTTTGTCCATTTGGGGATCAGGCGGCGGGCAACGGCAGCGGCTGCCAGTACCACCAGGTTCGCTCCACAACCCAATCCTGCGTATCCTGCTTATAAGCCTGGAAGTGCGCGGACTCGCGATGGGCGGCGAGCGCCGCCTCGTCGCGATAGGTCTCGATGAGCAGGAACAGGGTCGGGTCGTTCTGGTCCTGGTGGACGTCGAAGCGCAGGCAACCGCCCGGCTCGCGATCGAGGCTCGTCCGGGCATGCTGCAGCAAGCGGCGCTTGTACTGCTCGACGGCATCGGCGCGGGCACGCAGATGCGCGGTGTGGTGGACGATCATGGCTTGGCCGCCGGATAGAGCAATCTGCGCATGTCGTGCTCGGCGACGAAGCCGAGACTCGTCTCGGCCGCTGTCAGGTCATAGAGCGGCGCAAAGGCGTTCGCGGCATAGGTCTGTGCGTTCCGAACCTCGGGGCGCTTGCCGGTCTGGGCGGAGAAACGCTCCACCGTCGGCTCGGGCGCCAGCGTGGTGCGGCCGCAGATGAAGTATGGACCGAAGCCCGGTCTCTCGGCCTGCAGCGCCAGCCGGTAGGCGCGCGCCAGATCGCGCGGATCGACGTAGTGCCACATCAGGTCCGCCACCGGCGGGTTGGCGGCCGCCGGCGGCCGGTCCCTTGTAGCCCTTGGGATCGGCGGCGCGCGCCTTAACCTCGCATTCGAACTCGGGGTAGAGCACGTACACCGGCCGCAGCACCACGACCTCGAGCTTGCCGCGATCGACGAAGCAGCGCCCCATCTCCTCGCACAGCTTCTTGCTGAGTGCATAGGGATCGGTCGGCCGCAGCGGATGGGCGGCATCGACCGGCAGGTAGCTGGGCGGGATCATCGCTCCTTCGCGCACGGTGTAGCCGACCACCGAGTCGCTCGACGTCAGGATCACGCGCTTGACGCCGGCGCGCTCGGCCGCCTCCAGCACGTTCCAGGTGCCGGTGACGTTGGTGTGGATGATCTCGCTGCCCGAGCCGCTCCAGATGTTGGGGCGGGCGGCGACGTGGACGACCGCGTCCTGTCCGGCCATCGCCGTTGCCACCACCACGGGATCCTCGATCGAACCGCGGGTGTAGGTGATGCCGGCAACCTCGGGTGCCAGGTCGAGACCCGAGACCTTGGCGTGCGGCGCCAGCTCGCGCGTGACATAGCCGCCGAGCAGGCCGCCCGCGCCGGTGACCAATACGTTCTTGTACTTCATCGTCTACTCCTTTGAACGGAGAGGCGCGCGCCGCGACTTGGGCCGCAAGCCGCCGCTCACGAAATGGCCCGGACCGGTGCGAGTGCCGCGGGCGCGGCGGACGTCGGCGGCTCCGCCGAGCCGCTGACGATCATGCGCAGGATCTCCTCCCGCGAGGTGTCGCGCGTCCGGCGCGTGCCGACCACCCGGCCGGTCTTCATCACCGTTATGCGGTCGCAGTGCTCGAACACGTGGTTGATGTTGTGGCTGATCATCAGTACGGCGAGACCTTGCTCGCGCATCTCGCGCACCAGGTCGTAGACCTTGCGCGTCTCCTCGACGCCGAGCGCCGCGGTCGGCTCGTCGAGGATGACGACCTTGGCATTGAAGTAGACGCTGCGGGCGATGGCGATCGACTGGCGCTGGCCGCCCGACATCGAGCGCACCTTCTGGCGGATCGACGGGATGTTGATCTTGAGACGGCCGAGCAGCCGGCGCGCCTCGTCCTCCATCCGGCCGATATCGAGGAACATGCGCAACAGTCCCTAGCGGGTCAGCTCGCGACCAAGGAAGATGTTCGAGGCCACGTCGAGATTGTCGGCCAGCGCCAGGTCCTGATAGACGGTCTCGATGCCGAGCGACTTCGCGGCGCGCGGGTTGTCGATCTCGACCTCCGGCCGTCGAACTCGATCGTGCCGGCATCCCTGCTGGACGGCGCCCGACAGGATCTTGATCAGCGTCGACTTGCCGGCCGCATTGTCGCCGACCAGAGCGTGCACCTCGCCGCGAGTAGAATGGCGATGCTGGCGTCGGCCAACGCCTGCACGCCGCCGTATCGCTTGGCAGATGTCCTTCGCATTTCCAGGATCGGCGCGGTCTCGGTCATGGTCCCCTCGGTATGATCGAACAGTCGCCTGCGGCCGGAGACGCGGGCCTCCGGCCGCAGGCGCTCTGTGGCTCAGGCCTTCTTGCCGACAGCCTTGTCCCACGACGGCACCGGCCGCTCCTCGGGCGTGCGCGCGACCTTGCCGACGTTGTCCTTGTCGATGATGAACACCGGCAGCAGGATCTGCTCGGCGGCAGCTTCTCGCCCTTGAGGTGGCGCACGGCGGCCTGCACCGCGAGATACGACTGATCGTGGCCGGAGAAGTCGACGGTCGCGAACATCTTGCCGTCGGCGATCGCCTGGATGGCATCGGTGATGCCGTCGATGCCGACCACCTTGGTCTTGCCGCCGCGCCCGGCCGCCGCCAGGACCTCGACGACGCCGACCGCCATGTCGTCGTTGGCCGAGACGACGGCGTCGATCTCGGGGAAGCGCTGCATCAGGTTCTCGAACACCTGCTGGGCCGGCAGGCGGCGATACTGGCCGGGCTGCGAGGCCAGCACCTCGATGCCCGGGATTTCCTTGACCGCCCGCTCGAAGCCCTTCTTGCGCTTCTGCGCGGTGATGGCCGCCGGCACGCCGTCGATGTGGACGACCTTGCCCTTGCCGCCCATCGACTTGAACAGGTACTTGCACATCTCGTACTCGAACAATCTCGTCGTCCGAGCCGATGAAGGTCGACCTTCTCGATGTCGGTCATCGCGTTGTTGTAGTTGATGATCGGAATCCGGCGTCGTTCGCCTTCTGGATGCTCGGCACCAGCGCCTTGTAGTCGACCGGCACGAACACGAACGCGTCCGGCTTCTTGACGATCCAGTCCTCGACCAGGCGCGTCTGCTCCTCGATGTTGTCCGGCTTGGTCGGCGCCACCACCTCGAGGTCGACGCCGAGCTCCTTGGCGGCCTTTTCGGCGCCGATCCGGCAGGCCTTCCAGAACGGGTTGGTCACGTTCTTGACGAAGAACGCAATGGTCGGCGGCTTGCCCTGCGCGATGCGCCGAGAGCGCCGGCGGCGACGAACGTCGCGGTGGCGCCGACGCCTGCCGAGGCAACGGCTCCGAATTGCCGTCTATCGATGCGCATGTCGATTCCTCATGCGTCTTCCTCGCTTGGATGGAATTCCGGGAGCTGGCGCTCCAGCTGCCTCTCGCTCACGTGGATGCTCCGTGCGTTGATCCGCCGGCCGACCAGCTGATCGGCCAGCACCGACACCAGGATGATCAGCGCCCAGCACGCCGGCCTGCCAGAACGTCTTGACGCCGAGCAGGTTCATGCCGTTCAGCACCAGCGCCAGAATGAGCGAGCCGACCGCCGTGCCGGCCACGCCGCCGACACCGCCGAACAGCGACGTGCCGCCGAGGCAGACAGCGGCGATCGCCGGCAGCAGCTGCTCCTCGCCGAGGCTCACGTCGGCGGCATTGGTGCGCGCGATGACGATCAGGCCGGCAAATGCTCGCCATGAGGCCGCTCAGCGCGTAGACGATGACGAGCCGGCGCTCGCACCGGCATGCCGGACAGCCGCGCCGCCACCGGGTTGCCGCCGATGGCGTATATGCCGCGGCCGAAGTGGCGTGCGGTGCAGCAGGACGTGCAGAACGGCGAGCGTCGCCAGCATGATGAGGACCGGAACCGGAATTGGGCCGATCATGCCGGTGCCGATCTGCGCGGAAGCCCGCCGGCAGGCCGTAGATGACCTCGCCCTTCATGAACACGTAGGCCATGCCGTTGGCGATCCACAGCATGCCGTAGGTGGCGATGAAGGAGGGAATGCGGGCATAGGCGACGAGCAGCGCCGTTGACGAGCCCGCAGGCGAGACCGACGCACCGAGCGCCGCGAGCGACGCCCAGCACCGGGCTGTCCGCCGGTGATCAGCGAGGCGGCTACGCAGGCGGCAAGCCCGAGCACGGCACCGACCGACAGATCGATGCCGGCCGTCAGCACCACGAGGGTCAGTCCAGCCGACATGACGAACAGCGGCACGGCCTGGCGCAGCACGTTGACGATGTTGCTCCAGGTCAGGAAGTGGGGCTGACAGGATCGACAGCACTACGACCAGCGCGGCCAAGCGCAACGAGCCGCGAGACGCACCACGAACAGCCGGTCGGGCGACAGGCCGAGCAACTCGCGGATCTGGCCGGCGACGCGACGGGCCTGTGTCTCGACGCTCATGCGTTGTGCCCCCTGCAGCGAGTTGAGGCTGACCGCGCCGATGATGACAGCGCCGACGATGGCGACCTGCCACTCGGTGGAGACGCCCATCAGGTTCAGGCCGTTGCGCAGGACACCGACCGCCAGCGCGCCGATCAGCGTGCCGACGATGCCGCCGCGGCCCTTCTCGAACGACGTGCCGCCGAGAATGACCGCGGCGATCGCATCGAACTCGAGGCCGACGCCGATCGTCGGGTGGGCGGCATTCAGGCGCGCCGTCATGATGAAGGATGCCAGCGCGGTCAGCACGCCGGCGTAGACGTAGACCAGCATCTGGTAGAAGCGGGCGTTGCTGCCCGACAGCACCAGCGCGCTGCGGTTGCCGCCGATCGCGAAGATGTAGCGGCCGAACTTGGTGCGGTAGAGCAGCAGCTAGGTGAAGGCGAACACCGCCGCCGTCGCGCACAGCGGTACGGGCAGGCCCAGGATCCGCCGTCGTTGAACCAGCGTACGCAGTCCGGCAGTCCGGTTACCGAGTTGCCCTCCGTCAGCACCGTCGCGAGCGACTGGGCGATGCCGAAGGTGGCGAGCGTGACGATGAATGGCGGCAGCTCGATGTAGGACGACGAGCGTGCCGTTGACGACGCCGAAGGCGGCGCCGATCAGCACCGACACGCAGCGACCGCAAGCCAGATCGGCTGTCCCGACACCACCAGCGTCGCCATCACGACGCCGCACAGGCCCAGGATCGGGCCGAGACTGAGGTCTATGCCCTCGGTCAGGATGACGAGCGTCATGCCGAGCGCAACGATCACCAGAACCGCGATCTGCAGCGCGACGTTGGTGAGGTTGGCGATCGACAGGAAGCTCGGCGTGGCGATCGTCAAGCCCACCAGCAGGATTGCCAGCAGGTAGACGGCGCCCGGTGCGGCGGCGAGCCAAACCAGCAGCATCGATTGACGTACGTGCTGCGGATGCGCCTGACGCCGCGCTCATGCCCATGCCTCGCGATTGGCCCGCATCCAATCCGCAAACGAAGAGCACGCCTTGCTCGAGATCGAGTTTCGGCTTGAACCCGGTATCCTCGAACAGCAGGTTGCCCGCCAGCGGACCGCGCATGCGGGTATGGTCGGTCCATGGCGCCGTGCCCGGTCCGACCGAGATCGACGCGCCGGGAACGGCCCTGCGGACGGCGTCGGCGACCTCGGCTGGTCGAGAAATTAAGCCCTGAGCCCAGGTGATAGACCGGGTGGCGCAGCGCCTCGGCCTCGTAGGCCGCGAGCAGGCCCGCCGCCACATCCGAAACGTGGGTGTAGCTGGCGGCGAAATCACCGCCGCTCGGCTCGACGATCGGCTGGCCGCTCAGCGCGCACTTGAGGAACCAGGGGATCGGCCCGCGCGGATTTTCGCGCACGCGCGGCACCAGCGGCGGTCCGTAGACCCACGAGATGCGCACAGTCGACGCCGACAGGTCGTACTGGGAGCGGAACATCGTCGTCACCAGCTCGCCGCAGAGCTTCGTCGTGCTGTAGACGTTGGTCACTGCCGGCGGGTGGTCTTCCAGGATCGGCGTCGTGCCGTCGGCCGCCTTCTGAAACACCGAGCCTGTGCTGACATAGACGAAGCGGCGCCAGTTGCGCCGCCGCGCGTGATCGAGCAAACCGGCGACCGCGCCGACGTTGGAGTTGACGGCGCCAAAGGGATCCGGCCGCGCAACGCTGTCGTTCGGCACCGCCGCGGTGTGGATCGCGCCGCTCACGCCGTGCGCCTCGATCATCGCTTCGACGGCATCGGTGTCGGTGAGATCGGCCTTGACCCAGCTGACCTGGGGTCCCGTAGTTGCAGCCATCTTGGCATTGAAGGCGCCGCGATATTGCGCGACGACGCGATGCCCGCGCTCGGCTGCCTGTCGGACCAGATCCTGCCCAACGTGACCCATTGCACCCGTGACGAGCAGCACCATGCCCCGCCTCTCGGCTCTCGGCAGCCGCCGAAGGCGAGGTCCACGGTCTTGCGACCATCACGCTCACCTGTTGTCCGGCTCGTTTCCTCCCTGCGCCTACCGACTATTGCGGCATTGTGGCAGGGCATCTCATAGTTCGAAAATATTCGTGGCAGCAGTCCGTAGTGTCAACCCAAATTCGTCGAGCCGCTCATCGCGTGGGGGACTGGTTCCCGCGTTTGCGCGCCGGTGCGGCAGGAGCGGCTATTTCGAGTGTCTCGGGCGGCACGTAGCCGAACTCGTGCGACATCCGCTCCGCCGCACTGCGGACCAGCCGGGACTTCTCCTGCAGTGCTTGCAGCGACAGCCGCCACACCGGCCCGGAGATGCCGATAGCGCCGCGCACCGTGCCGGTGAAATCGCGCACCGCGACGGCTACGCATCGGGCCTCGGCATTGTATTCGCTATCATCGTAGGCGATGCCCTCGCGGCGAACCGCCTCGATCTCGCGTACGATCAACTCGATGTCGGTGACCGTCTTGTGGGTGAACGCCACCGGTGGGCGGCGGGCCAGATAGGCGCGCAGCTCGCCTTCGTCGAGCGCGGCAAGCAGAATCTTGCCGAGCGACGTGCAGTGGGCGGGCCTGACCGCGCCGACGCGCTCGGCGAGCTGGAAGGCACCGCTGCCGGCGACCCGGGCGAGCATGACGATGTCATCGCCGGAGCGCGCCGCGAAGTGGCTGCTCTCCTCGGTCTCGGCCGACAGGCGCTGCAGGATCGGCGTGGCGATGGCCACCAGCTCGACCTCGTCGAAGGCGCTGGCCGCCAGCGTGAACAGCGGCCGTCCGATGCGGAAGGTCTTGTTCTCGCGCACCTGCGCCAGATAGCCGAGCGACACCATCGTCTTGGCGAGATGGAACGTGGTGCTGGTGTGCAGGCCGACGCGGCGGCTGAGGTCGCCGAGCCTGATGCCGTCGCGGTGGCGAGCCACCTCCTCCAGGATTGCGAAGGCACGCTCGATCGACTGTACCCCGCCACGATCCTTGGGCGGCACGATGAGTGGATCATCTGGTGCGGCGTCGGCAGTGGCAGGGAAGTTTTGTGTCACGGCTGGCCTCGTGCTTTCCGTCATAGATTGAATACAACAAGGCGCTCATCGGTCATATCCTTGATCGCGTACTTCGGCCCCTCGCGGCCAATGCCGCTGTCCTTGATGCCGCCGTAGGCAAGCTGGTCGGTACGCCAGGTCGAGGAGCCGTTGAGAATGACGCCGCCGGTCCTCAGCGAACGCACGGCGCGCATCGCGAGGTCCAGAGACTTGGTGAAGAGGCCGCATTGCAAGCCGAACCGGCTCTCGCTGATGCGCCGGAAAACGTCGTCGATGTCGGTGAAGCGCTGGATGCTGACTACCGGGCCGAACACCTCGTTGCAGACGACCTTCATGTCCGGCCGCACGTCGACCAGCACTGCCGGCTCCAGCTGCGCGCCGGTCCGGCGCCCGCCGGTGAGCAGCGTCGCGCCCTGCGCCACGTGCCTCCTGGACCCAGGTCTCGACGCGCCGCGCCGCTGCTTCGTCGATCAACGTGCCGACATCGGTCGCGGGATCGAGTGGATCGCCGACCTTCAGCGACTTGACCTCGGCCACCAGGCGCTTGGCGAACGCATCGTGGAGCGTTTCGTGGACGTAGACGTTCTGTACAGAGATGCAGCTCTGGCCAGCCAGTCGCATGGCATTGCGGCCGCACACCGGGGCGCTGTCCTCGATCGAGGCATCGGCGGCGACGATGGTGGGCCCATCGCCACCGAGCTCGAGCGCGACCCGCCTGCAGACCCGAGGCGGCCTTGATCGCGGCCCCGGCGCCGGGCGATCCGGTGAACGAAATGAAGTCGACGCGCGGATCGCGCACCAGCAATGGCCCGACGATATCGCCGTAGAGGACATTGATCGCGCCCGGCGGCGTGCCGGCATCGACGAAAATCCTCGCGATCTCGTGGATGACGCCCGGACATTGCGGCGGCGCCTTGAGAACGATGGCGTTGCCTGCCGCCAGCGCCGGCGCGATCTTGTGGCAGGCGAGATTGAACGGCGCGTTGAATGGGGTGATACCGGCGACGATGCCGACCGGGAAGCGCAGCAGGAACGCAAGCTTGCCGGCGCCCATCGGGCTCGCGTCCACCGGCACCTGCTCGCCGGCGATGCGGACCGCCTCCTCCGCCGACAGCTGGAGCGTGTCCTGCGAGCGCACGACCTCGGCGCGCGCATCCTTGATCGCCTTGCCGGTCTCTCGCGACATGATCTGGGCAATCAGCTCGGCACGCTCGACCAGCAGCTTGCTGGCGCGCCGCAGCAGGTTGGCGCGCTCGTAGCCCGGCATCGCCGCCATGGTCTTCTTGGCACCCAGGGCCGCATCAAGTGCGGCATCGAGGTCCTTGGGGCCTGAGCGCGGTGCTCGCTCCATGATGCCGCCACGGTAGGGATCGACCACGTCATAGGTCTCTGCCGCCGCCGCCCATCGGCCGCCGATCAGCTGCGGGATGTCGGTGACTTTCGTTTCGCTCGACGAAGAACCTGCGATTTGCATGTTCATGACCTCTTGGGGTTTGCGCGCCGCGACCGCCTCAGCCGTGGCCGGTCAACAGCAGATCGATCCAGTCGTGCAGTCCGCGCCGCATGTCCCACTTCGGCCGATAGCCGAGCTCGGTCTTCGCGCGTTCGATCGACAGCGCGCCTTTCTTCACCGCCTCGGTACCGTCGACGAAGCGCAGCGGCCCGCTGCCGTGCGAGAGGTCGGCATCGGGCAACCGCTCCTTGATCAGTGCGACCACCTCGTTGAAGGAGACCGCCCGGCCGGTGGTGATGTGATAGGCGTCGAAGCGGTGGCGATCCTTGTCGAGCGCCAGCAGGATGCCCTGCACCACGTCGGCGATGTGCACCTGATCGACGGCATAGTTGCCGCCGCCCGGCAGGTGCAGCGGCTTGCCCGCCACCGCCGCCTCGAGCAGGTTTCGCGGTGCGCGCGCCCGCGGGAAATAGGGTCCGTAGACCCAGCAGGTGCGGGTGTGAATGCATTCGAGACCGTAGGCCGCCGCATAGTCGCGGCACACCTGCTCGACCACGAACTTGGAAATGCCGTAGGGCTTGGTCGGCAGGCAGCGATGCGTCTCGTCGATGGTGTCGGCCTCGAACGGACCGTAGATCTCCTCCGAGCTGATATTGACCATGCGCCTGACGCCAAACAATCGCATCGCCTCGAGCACGGTGATCGTGCCCTCGATGTTCACCCGGAAGGTGCCGATCGGCGAGCCAACCGACGCCGGCACGCCGACGATCGCGGCGCAGTGCACGATCTTGTCGGGCTTCTGGTCCTTGACGAGGCCGACGACGTGCGGCCATTCGGTGATCTCGCCAGGATGCCAGCTGATGTTCGGCCGCGCATCGAGCAGCGACCGCAACCTTGGGCCGGCTGCCAGGTCGGTCGCAATCACGTGGTCGCCGCGAGTGGCCAAGGCTTCTGCCACAGCATAGCCGATGAACCCGTTCGCACCTGTCACCAGAATTTGCGCCATTCGATGCCTTTCGTCGCTTCGCAATTCCATCGGCAGCTCAGCGCACGAGCGGCTTGCCGAACACCGGCTCCTTGTGCGGGATCGGCGGCAAGGCCCAGGTGCCGGTTGCCGGCGGCCGCACGTTCGCATCGACATGGACATCCAGCAGGCATGGCTTGCCGAGCTTGATCGCGTGCTCCAGCGCGCCCTTGAACTCCTCGGACTTGGTGACCGTGATGCCCTCGACGCCGCACGCCCGGGCCCAGGTCGCGAATTCCGGATTGTACGGCGTGTTGTTCGGGCCCTGGTAGAACCCGGTGCCGATCTCGCGGCCAGAGAAGATGCCGTGCTGGATGTCGCGGATGGCGCCCCAGGCGAAGTTGTTCCACACCACCCAGACCGCCGGGATATTGTATTCGACCGCGGTGCAAAGCACGTGCGGCGTCATGGTGAAGCCGCCGTCGCCGCACACCGAGACGCACGGCCGGTCCGGCGCTGCGAGCTTGGCGCCGAGGATGCCGCTCGGCCCGAAGCCCATGCCCGAGAACCCCCAGGTGTTGAGCATGGTCTGTGGCCGCCGCGCGTTCCAGAACTGCATGAACCAGTTGTGATGGACGCCGGAGTCGAGCGACAGGATGGCATCGTCCGGCAGCACCGCCTGCAGGTCGGCGACGACGCGCTCGGGGCGCATCGGCGAGGTATGGCTGGCAAAATTCGGACGGGTGTAGGCGTCCCATTCCTTGCGCCAACCGGCGATCTGCTCGAGCCAGGCACCGCCTTGCGCGCCACGCCGCGCGTTCCGTGCCTCGAGCTCGGCCAGCACCTGCCGCAAGAAGGTCCGCGCATCAGCCAGGATGCCGAGATCGGGCACGTAGTTGCGGCCGAGCTCGGAATGGTCGACGTCGACATGGACCAGCTTGGAGGCGGGGAAGTTCCACGAGTAGCCGGGCAGCCACGAAGATGACGATCGATCGTCGAAGCGGGCACCGATCGCCAGTACCAGGTCGGCGTGGCGGCCGGCCTGGTTCGCCGGGTAGGCGCCGTTGCGGCCAATGAAGCCGAGCGACAGGCTGTCCGTCATGTCGATGCAGCCCATGCCATTTGGCGAGCTGATCACCGGGATGGACAGCCGGCGCGCCAGCTCGGTCAGCTCTGCACTGGCTTCCGACAGCGTCACGCCGTGACCGATGAATAGCACCGGCCGCTTGGCTGCCAGCACCATGTCGATGGTGGCCGTCACGTCGCCCGGCGAGGCGCCGCTGCGCCGCAGATTGAAGCCGTTCCAGGCGGGCTCGCCGGTGATGTCGGCTTCCTCCTGGAACACGTCGAACGGGATGTCGAGGCTGACAGGGCCTGGCCGGCCGCTGGTCATCGCCGTCACCGCCTGGCGCATCATCAGCGGCAGCTGCTCGACGCGGGTCGGCTGGAAGGCGCGTTTCACCACCGGCCGGACGATGTTCGGGAAATCGGCCTGGTAGTGGCGGTTGATCTCCTGGAACGGGCTGCGGTTGAATTGCGAGGTCGGCACATTGGCGGTGATCGCCAGGAACGCCGACGAGTCCGCCTGGGCCAGCGCCAGCGCCATCACGAGGTTGGCGGAGCCCGGCCCACAGGAGGTCAACGTCGCCACCGCCTGATGCTTCACCCTGAAGTAGGCGTCGGCCATGTGCCCGGCGGTCTGCTCGTGGCGCGGCGAGATCATCTTGATCTTGTCGCGGGCATTGTAGAGCTCGTCGAGCAGACCAACGTTGCCGTGACCGCAGATTCCGAAAACGTACGGGATCTTCTCGCGCACGAGAAAGTCCACGATGTAGGCTGCACCCTTCATGCGCGGCATCCCACTCCTCCATTTTCCGGTCCAGGACGCTCGGGCGCCACGGTCCATTGAAGTCGGTTTCTTCGGGCAGGAATTCTATGCAGCCACTTCCTTGAAGCCGGCCGCGACGAGCCGGCGGGCGCTATCCTCGATGGTGGCGTCTGCCTCGGTCGAGATCACTTCCAGCACCGGGCGCTCGCGATGACCGATCTCGGCGAGAACCGGCGGCACCACATGGAACGGAACGTCACCGAGCCCGACCGGATCGTGCCGGTAGACTTGCCGCCCGGTGTCCGACAGATGCACCAGGGCGAGGCGCGGCGCCGCCAGTCGCAGCGCTGCAGCGATGTCCTCCTTGACGAAGTGACCATTGGCGACGTCGTAGACCACCTGCACCGTGTCCGCGTCGTAGCGCTCGATCTGCTTCATCAGGTCGCCGATGCGCGGCAGGAAGGCGAACGGCATGTTCTCGGCATAGAGTTTCGTTCCTGCCTTCCTGGCGGCCGGGATCAGGCGTTCGAAACCGCGATGGAAATGGCCGAGTAGCTCGTCGCGCCGCATCGGAAACAATCCATTCGCCTTGCCGGGCCCGATGACCACGCCGGGCGCACAGATCTCGCCGGCCAGCGCGATGATCCGCTCGAGATGCTCGAGCGAGATGTTGCGCACATCTTCCGAAGCGGCCGCGATGTTCACGTCGAGATTCGGCATGTTGAGGCTGACGACGCGAACGCCGAGGCCCTCGATGCGTTTGCGCAACGCCGTGCGGTCGCCGGCCGTCATCGTCTTGGGCCACAGATGACCGGGGTAGACCATCAGCTCGAAGGTGCGAAAGCCACGGCCGGCAAGCTCGGTCAAGAAGCGCTCGGCGGTATAGTCGAACGTATACGAATACGAGTTGACGCCGAACGCGGCGGTGCCGTCAGCAGACATGGGATGTTGTCTCCGTATCAGGCGCCGGCAGCGGGCGAATCGCGCATGCTTTTCCAGTCGATCGTCGGCTCGTAGCCGAGCACCTCTCGCGCCTTGGTTATGTCGAGCACCGAGGCGTGTGGGTTTCTCGCGTAGTAGTCCGGCCGGCGGATTTCCGGCAGTTTGCCCCAGCGTTCGACGGCGAATTCGAGCGTCGGCTTGGTGTTGAGACCATTCGCGGCCGAGATGGTGAAAGTGTCGAAGCCGCGGTAGCCCGCGGTCAGCGTCTTGTGGAAGCCCTGCGCCACGTCCTGCGGCGCCACATACGCCCAGAAGTGGTAGTTTTGCGGGTCGCTGCCGCGCCCGACGAGCTCCGGGTACTCCGGCGGGAACACCACGTGCACCGGGCGGATGGCGAACACCTCGAGCTTGCGCCGCGCGGCGAAGCTCTCGGCGATCGTCTCGGTGATGTACTTGCTCAGCGAATAGAACTCGGTCGGCCGGCAGGGATGGGCCTCGTCGACCGGCAGGTACTTCGGCGGCCAGTCTGGTGGATTGTAGGACAGGCCGAACACCGAGTCGCTGGAAGCGACCGACATGCGCCTGACGCCTGCATCTTCGGCCGCCTGCATGACGACCCAAGCGCCCTGGACGTTGGTGTTGAACGTGATCGGGGCCGGCGCCGTGCGCGGGTTTGGGATCGCCGCGAGGTGGACCACGGCGTCCTGACCGCGAAAGGCGTCAAGGACCGCATCGTAGTCGGTCATGTTGGCCCGCTTGAATTTGACACCGCGCGGCAGCGGCGCCGTCGGCTCCGCCACGTCGAGCACGGTCACCTCGGACACCGGGGCAAGCCTCTCGACGACCGACCGGCCGAGCCGACCGAGCCCGCCCGTCACCACAATCCGTTCGAATTTCACGGCGTTTCCTCGCTCAATTCTTCTTGGCAATTGAGGCCGATGGTCAGGCGAAGCATATTTTCACTATTTGAGATGTCAACCGATATGGTGGGAATGTGCCTCGGGGCGCGGCGTCGCGCAGGCTTGGCAATTGGCACTACGTTCGGATGAACGCCGTCGCGATGCTCGCATGCTGCCACATCGGCGAATCGCCGCATGGCCTAGGGCTATTGGAATGATCGTGCGGTCCTGCGCAGGCGTCGGCTGCCGTGCCGGGACGCTCCTGGGAACTCGCGCCTCACTGCATCGCACGGTCCGCAGGGAGCAAGATTACAGCCGCTTCTTCGCTATTGTAAAAAACGTAGTGGCTCTGTGGAAGAAATCGTGTGCGGCTCTTCACACCGATCGCCGATCACGCCAGCGGTAGTAGAGGATCGAGGGGGCCAGGAACCATGGATTGCCATAGTAGAGTGGACGTGTCTGGAAGTTGAGACCATCGAGTGCCGTCCGGCCTTCCTGGCGCCCCAGAACTTGCTGTCCGATCCGCATGCCGAAATAGCTCGCCGTTCCGACGCCGGCGCCGCAATAGCCCATCGCATAATACATTCCGTCGTGCCGACCGACGTGCATCAGCTCATCGAATGAGTAGGCGATGAAACCGCACCAGGAATGGCTGATTCGTGTCGCTGCAAGTTCCGGGAAGATCTGCACCATGTCGGCGTGGAGCTTGGGGCCGCTGACTCGCGGATCGGTCTCGTTGAGCGATACCCGTCCGCCGAACAAGATGCGGCGACGGTCTGGTGATGCCCGGTAGTAGTAGACGACTTTTCGGGTATCGCTGACGATCCGGTTCTTTGGAAACAACCGGTCGATCAGCCCCCTATCGAGCGGCTCGGTCGCGATCATGTAGCTGCCGATCGGTATCACTCTGCGCTGCAGCCAGGGGGTGAGACTGCCGGTGTAGCCGTTGGTCGCGATGACGACGTCGCGGGCTTCGAGCGTGCCCCGCCCGGTCTGCAGTCGGAAGCCCGTCGGGATCTTTTCAATTGCCGTTACCGGGCAATGGGCGATGACGTCGGCGCCCGCGGCAACGACGCGGTCGAGCACCCCCTGATGATATCGGGCCGGATCGATCGACGCATGAGCCTCGTAGACGACACCGCCGTGATAGGCGTCGGTGCCGAGCTCGCGGCGCTGCTCCGCGCGCGGTACCGCATGGGCCTTGACCTCCAGTCCCTTCGGTTGATCGGTGATCCGGCGAACGAGCGCGTCATATTGCGAGGCGCTATGGGCCGCATGGAAACGGCCGACGACGCCGAAATCGCAGTCGATCTTCTCAGCGGTGACAAACTCGTTGATCCAGGCGAGCGACGCCTGGCCTTCCTTGAGGATATCGAACGCCTTCTGCGGCCCATGCCGGCTTGCGAGATCATCGAAGGTCGGCTTGATGCTCGTCGAGATCTGTCCGCCATTGCGCGTGCTGCAGCCGAAGCCGGCATGTTCCGCGTCGAGCACGACGGTATGTCGGCCACCGCGGGCGGTCTGCAATGCGGCGTGCAATCCGGTATAGCCGGAGCCGACGACAGCGACGTCGGCTCTTGCCGGCACGTTCTGCTTCGGCAATTCGGGACGCGGCACGTGATCCCACCAGTAGGGGGTTGTCTTGAAGTCCGAGGTGAACAAGGCGGTCGTCACGGCTGCTACTCGCTTCCTGATTGTCGGTTGGGCCGCTGGCGCCGGACTCTAAACCGGCGCTCCACCCGGACCTCTCGCCGGGGGCCGGTCGGGGATGCTGGCAGGGCGGGCGGTCTAGTCGCGGCTGAGATAAGCATACGCGGCCAGGACGTGCGTCCGCACGATGTGCAGGTAATCCTCGACATCGACGTACTCGTCGTAGGATCCCATGCCGTAGGGGAACGGGCCGTATACGCAGGTCGGAATGTTCCGGTAGCGCCACAGCCGCGCATCGGTGCCGCCGAGGCTGACGATCGGGATCGGGCGGACATCGCGCAGGCCCTCGACCGTGTCCTGGACGATTTCAATGATATCGCAATTGGGGTCGACCCACGACGGCAGGTTGCAGTTGAACTCCCTCATCGTCACGTCGGGGTAGGACTTCAGGATCTTCTCGATTTCCTCGATGACCCGTTCGCGCGTGACCCCCAGCGGCAGACGAATATCGGCTTCGAACGAAGCACTCGAAGGCACCATGTTGACCTTCACGCCGCCTTTGATCGTGCCGACATTGAGCGTGACCTTGTCGACAATGGCGCCGGCGCCCACGCCCATCGCGCGGTCCATGGCGTCACGGCCGGCATCGATCGCGCGCGAAACGTTGTCCGAGATGATCGGCTTGATCTCGCTCAATCGCTCGAGCTCGGTGGCCAGCGCCATGATCGTCTTGCAGGCACTCTTGCTCGCATGCGTGTACGCGCCGTGGGCACCGGGAGCCAGCACCGAGAATTCGATCCATAGCGGGCCCTTCTCGCCGAAGCGCACGCTGAGGGGCCCCGACGGCTCGCCGTTCAAGAGCGCGTCGCCGTGCACCTCCGGGTGGTGCTCCATGAGGTAGCGGGCGCCGTAGGGGCCGAACGTCTCTTCGTCGGAGACCGCGGTCAATGTCAGCTTGCCCTTGAGACGGTCCTTGATGCGGCTGAGGTAGATGTAGGTGAAGATCGAGGCAGTGGTGCCGCACTTCATGTCGGCAACGCCGCGGCCATAGATCTTGCCGTCGACCAGTTCGCCGCCCCACGGATCCTTGGTCCAGCCAAGGCCGTCGTCGGCGACCGGGAACACGTCGATGTGCCCGTTGAGGACGAGGTGGCGACCGGGCGACCCGCAGTCGAAGCTCGCCACGATGTTGGGCATGTCCGGATGTGGCGAGATGATCCTGCTGGCCAGACCGTGGCGCTCGAGATTGGAGGTGATGAACGCCGCCACCGCGCGCGTGTCGCCGGGCGGGTTCGGGCTCTTGTGGCGCACGAACTCGCGCAGAAACGCGATGAGCTTATCCCGGTCCTGATCGATCCATTCGAGCAGCTGCTGACGTTCCTTGCTCATTGCTCAAACTCCTCGACTGCGCAGGATGCTCGTTGCCGGCCGGTCACGGCTCGAAGGGTGGGAAGCTCGCCGGAGACAACTGGTCGATGTTGCGGTGCGCCCAATCGCCCTCGCCGATGTCGCGCCACAGGTCCTCGGCGCCAGCCTGCAGGTTGCGGGCGAGCTCCCGCGGCTCGAAGCCGGGAATTTTGCGCTCGCGCATGACCCAGCGTCCGTCGATGACAACGCTTTCTAGATCCTCGGCCTGGGCGGAATAGACGATGTTGCGGATCGGATCGCGTACCGGCGCCATCGTCAGGCTCTCGGCATTCCAGATCAGCAGGTCTGCCTTGGCTTCGGCCGCGAGGCGTCCGAGGTCGTCGCGGCCGAGGGCCCTGGCGCCACCGAGCGTTGCCGCATTGAACACGTCGGCGGCAGTGGCAACCTCGGTGCGACGGTCGACGATCTTCGAGACGACGGCGGTCCAGCGCAGAGCCTCGATCATGCTTTGCGGGCAGGTGTCGGTGGCGAGCGTCATGTTGACCCCGCGGGCGAGATAGCTGGCGAAGCTCTCCATGGCGATGCCGCGACGTGCGAACACCCAGACGGCATGCGCCACGTTGGCGCCGCTGCCGGCCAGGATGCCGATATCGTCGGCGTGGTAATTGGCCCAGGAACCGCCACCGGCAATGATCGCATGGCCCAGGATGACGTCGGGGCCGAGGAAGCCGATGGTCTCGAGCCACTCGATCGGAGTCTTGCCGTGACGGCGGGTGATCTCCTGGAATTCAGGGACCGATTGCGAGGTGTGGAGGGCGAGCGGCACCCGCAGCTCGTTGGCCTTTGCTCGAGATTGTCGCAGCAGGGATTCGGAAACGGTATCGACCTGGGAGGGCGCCAAAAAACCGTGGATCAGGCCGCCCCTGGTGCCGTCGATCCTTTCAACGAATGCCACTGCGCGCTCGAAAGCGGCCTGCCCATCGTCTTCGAACCACTGATACTTGACCGTCCGTCCATCGTCGGTGAACCAGCGGCCGGAGCGGTAGCTTTCGGCCACATAGGCGCGCAGTCCCGCATTTCCTGCCAATTCGACGACGTCATCGCCGAGGCCGCCAAGCTCCATGATCGTCGTCGTGCCGGTCTGGATCAACTCGGCGACGGAGAATGCGATGCAGCTGCGCCGTGCTTCCACGGTCAGCGCGCGATCGCGCGCAGGCAGGAATTCGAACAGGCCCGACAGGTAGAACTGTCGCGGACCGCGATCTTCCACGAAGCTCTTGTCGATCGGTGACTCGGTCAGGTGTGCGTGGGTATTGATGAACCCGGGCGTGACGATCTTGCCGGATGCATCGACGACCTCGTCGGCATCGCCGTCGAAGGACTTGCCCACGTACACGATGCGGCTGTCTTCACTGACGACGACGCCGTCGCGCAGATGGCGATGGCTGCCCTTCTGAAAGGCGATGATGTGAGAGGCCTTGATAACTCGGCGCGCCACTGTACTTCGCCCTTCTGCGGGTTGAGGTGCCTTGGCCCGCCTATGCTTTGCGCTGTCCGCCCCGCTGCAGGAACTGCGACATGCCGAGCAGCGTCACCGACATCAGGATCAGCAGCGTGGAGATCGCCGCGATCGTGGGATCGATCTCGTCGCGCAATGCATTGAACATGCGTCGGGTCAATGTCGCGTATTCGCCGCCGGCAATGAATAGCGAGATGATCACCTCGTCGAGCGATGTGATGAAGGCCAGCAGCGCCCCGGAGACGACCGAGATCTTGATCTGCGGCAGCGTGATGGTGAGAAACGCCCACGGCCGGCTGGCACCAAGGCTGCGCGCCACCAACTCCTGGTTCATGTCGTAGCTCTTCAGGCTCGACGATACCGTGATCACGACGAGCGGAATGGCCATGACCGAATGGGCAAGCACGATACCGGTCATCGTGTTGTTGAGACCGATCTGCGCATAGAACAGGAAGACGCCGATCGCGATCAGGATGCCCGGAATGATCAACGGCATCAGAAACGCGACATAGGCGATCCGCGCCAGTCTGCCGCCGGCGGTGCGCATGCCGTAGGCCGCAAGCGTACCGAGCGTCGTCGACACGATCATCGTCAGCGTTGCGGCGGTGAACGAGACCCTGGTGGCGTCTTGCCATTCGATGGCGCCAAGGTACGCCTCGTACCAGCGCGTCGACCATGCGCTGGGCGGGAACGCGAGGTAGCGGTCAGCCGAGAAGCTCAGCGGGATGACGAGCAGGCTCGGCAGGATGAGGAAGATGACCACCGCGCCGACCAGCACATATAGCCACAGGCGCCGGGCATGGGTGATCTGGGTCTCGGTAGCCGGCGAGCCGAGCATCTATCGCCCTCCCGCAATGCGGTCGAAGCCGATGACGCGGCCAACCGCCCACAGGATGCCGAGCGTCATGGCCAGCAGCACGACACCGAGGGCGCTCGCGGCTCCCCAGTCGGCATGATAGGTGACGTTGCGCTCGATCTGCATCGACCACATCATCACCCGGCCGCCGCCGAGCAGCGCCGGCGTGACGTAGAAGCCAAGACAGAGCACGAACACGATGATGATGCCGGCCGCCAGGCCCGGCAGCGACAGCGGCACGTAAATGTCCCAGAATGCCTTGACCGGCGATGCGCCGAGGTTCGACGCCGCGCGCATGTAGTCCATGCTGATGGCGCGCATGGAGGCGTACAGCGGCAGCACCATGAAGGGAAGCATGATGTGCACCATGCCGATGGTGGTGCCGGTAAAGTTGTGCATCAGCCTGAGCGGAGTGTCGATCAGGCCCATATCGGTCAGCCAGGTGTTCACCAGGCCGCGCCGCTGCAGCAGCACCAGCCACGCGTAGCAGCGCACCAGCAGCGAGGTCCAGATCGGGAACATCACGAGCAGCAGCAGCAGCGCGGCCATCCGCGGCCGCGCCTGCGCGATGACGTAGGCGAGCGGATAGCCAAGTGCGATGCAGATTGCGGTGACGAGGAACGACAGCTCGAACGTCGTCTGCAGCGTCATCGTGTAGGATGGGTGCAGCAGGCGCAGGTAATGGGCGAGCGTGAACCCACCCGGTCCGCGGAACGACAACCAGAACAGCCAGGCGATCGGCGCCAGCGCGACGATGGAGATCAGCACCAGGCCCGGCAAAGCCAGGCTCGCGAGCGCGAAGGATTCGGCCCGCTCCTGGGCCTTGAGCTGCTTCGCATTGAGTGCATGCCGGCCGATGCCCGCAATGTCGCTGGCCTCGCGGGAGTTCGCTGTGACGGTCATGGTTGCCCCTCCCCCGTCACGATGTTGCTGTCGCTTGGCGACAGAGCCAGCCGGACCCGCTGGCCGGGCGCGGATGGCGCAATTGCGCTGATCGACGGCTGCCGGATCGCGATCTCGTGGCTCGATCCCAAGGTTATGTACAGCAGCGAGCTTTCGCCCTGGTAGACGACTTCCTTGACGGTGCCGTCGAAGACATTGTCGCCAGTCGTTTCCTCGGGTCCGAGCAGCCGCAATTTTTCCGGACGAACGATGAGAAACTGCTCTGTCGCCGAGGCGGAGATCTGGGTCGCCAGCCGCAGCGTGCGGTCGCCGAAGTGCGCGGCGCCATCGCGCACCGAAACGGGCAGGAAGCTGGACTCGCCGATGAATTCGGCGATGAACCTGCTCGCCGGCCGCTCGTAGATATCGCGCGGTGGTCCGATCTGACGGAAGCGCCCTCGATCGATGACAGCGACACGGTCCGACATGGTGAGCGCCTCGCGCTGATCGTGCGTGACGTAGACCGTCGTCATGCCGAGGCGCTGATGCAGATGTCGGATCTCGATCTGCATCTGTTCGCGCAGCTTCTTGTCGAGTGCCGACAGCGGCTCGTCCATCAGCAGGATGCGCGGCTCGAAGACGATCGCGCGCGCGAGCGCCACACGCTGGCGTTGGCCGCCGGACAGTTGATCGATGTGGCGGTCGCCAAATCCTGCCAGCTGCACGAGCTCGAGGGTCTTGGCGACGCGCTTCGCTGTTTCCGCCTTGCCGATCTTTCGCAACTTCAATGGATAGGCGACGTTGGCCGCCACCGTCATATGCGGAAAAAGCGCGTAGTTCTGGAACACCATCCCGACGTCGCGCCTATGCGGCGCTACCAGGGACACGTCACGGTCGCCGAACTTGATTTCACCGCTGTCAGGTCGGATGAAGCCAGCAAGCACCATCAGCAGCGTGGTCTTGCCGGAGCCCGACGGCCCGAGCAGCGTGATGAACTCCCCGCTCGCAATATCGAGACTGATCGAATCGAGCGCAGCAAATGAGCCGTAGGTTTTCCTGATCGCTCGGAGCGAGATCGGCAGCGAAATCGTCTTGCCATTCCCGTTGTCCGAATTCACTACCAACCCTCCGCCGTGCCAACTGCGCAAATGCGCCCAGCCACACTATTTGCGGCTGGGCGGCCGTTTCGCTTCACCTGGATTATTTCTGAAGGAAAGCGTCGAAGCGCTTCACCATCTCATCGGCGTTGGCGACCCACCAGTCGACCGACTGGATGAATCCCTTCTTGACGTTCTCAGGCGAGTTCGGCAGTCCCGCCAGCTTCTCTTTCGGAATGACGCCGGCGTCGAAGCCCTTCAGGTTCGAAGGTGCGTAGTTGATGAACAGCGAGATGCGGGCATTGACCTCGGGACGCATCATGATCGCGATGGCCTTCATCGCCAGGTCCTTGTTCGGCGCACCCTTCGGCACCAGCCAGCAGTCGGAAACGAGGATCTGCTGGTTGAACGTCGTCTTGATCTTGCCGCCCTTGCCTTCCGGCTCGGTCTCCAGTGCCTGGATGCGACCATTCCACGCGGCGACCATGTCGACTTCGCCGTCCTTGAGGACCTGCGCCGACTGCGCACCCGAGTTCCACCACACGAGCACGTGCGGCTTCACCTGTTCGAGCTTCTTGAAGGCACGATCGACGTCGAGCGGGTATAGCTTGTCCATCGGCACGCCATCGGCGATCAGCGCCATTTCAAGGGCATAGATCGGGTGGCGGCGGATCGAGCGCTGACCTGGGAAATTCTTGGTGTCCCAGAACGCTTCCCAGCCTGGCGGCTCCTTGCCAGGGTAAGCCTTGTCGCGCCAGCCGATCGCGACCGAATAGACGATCTGGGAAACCCAGTGATCGCTCTTCAAGCTTGCAGGCACGTCCGCCGAGGCGGCGATCGCTTCAGGCGACAGCGGCTCGAGCCTGCCTTCCTTCTGCAGCAGGGCGCAGCTGTAAGCGCCCTGGGTCGACAGATCCCACGTCGGCTTGCCCGAGGCGACTTGCGCCCGCACATCGGCGACGCCGGAGGTATTATCCTCCTTGATGACGACGTCGAGTTCCTTTTCGACAATACCGAACCAGGCTTCCTTTTGTGCCTTCTGAAAGGCGCCGCCCCAAGACGAGATCGTCAGCGTTTTCTTTTGCGCGACGGCGTCGGTCACTCCAAGGCCTAGAACGCTGCCGGTTACGGCAACTACTGCCAACAGGACATTTCGCATGCTCGGCTCCCCTGTGAGTGAATTCCGGAATTCTCGCGATCATCGTCTTTTGGCTGGACGTGTTCTAGCTTTGGATCACATCGCGTCCGAGGCGCCCAAGTCAAGGGAATTTGAGCGTAAAGCCGGACTGCAAGCTTGCCTGTTGTCGATGCGGATGTGCGCTGCTTTCATCAAATTGAATTGGCAGATGCGGGAAATGGGTACGGCATTTGGAGGTCGTCATGACGTCCGCGAAGACAACTGCGCGCGCATGGGTCGGTGACAACATCGGCCGGCTCTCCGAATGGTGCGCGACGATCTGGGACTTCGGCGAGACGGCTTGGCGGGAATATCGCTCGGCGGCCTTCTACGTCGATTTGTTGCGCCGCGAAGGGTTCACGGTCGAAAGCGGCAGCGGCGGCATGCCGACCGCGTTTTGCGCCATTTGGGAGAACGGCAACGGGCCGACGATCGGGGGCTATGCCGAGTATGATGCCGTGCCGGGCAATTGCCAGGCGGCAGACGTGGTCAAACGTCCACGCTCCGGGCTCAGCCCGCACGCGGGCGGGCATACCGATCCGCATTCGGCGCTCGGCATCTCGTCGCTCGGCGGTTTTCTCGCCGCCAAGGCCGCCATGCAACGGCACGGCATCAAGGGACGCCTGAAATTCTTCGGTGAGCCGGCCGAGAAGACACGGGGCTCGAAGCCGATTCACGCTGCGCGTGGCTACTACGACGACCTCGACGCCGCGATCTCCTTTCATCCATTCTGGGCGCTGCCGTACTGCAATACCGTGCGATGGGACACGCACTGCGGGGCAGGTTATGGCCTGATCTACACCTTCACCTGCGACGAGCCGGAAACGTGGCTGGCCACCGACAATGCATCCGCGGTGCCCGGCTATCATGCCGGCGCGCGCGCGCCGGGCGCCAACGATGCGGTAGTCGCAATGTATGGCTTCGGCAAAGCCATGAAGGAAAGCCTGCTGTCGGGCGGAACCAGTTGGACCATCAATGAGGCGATCCTGAACATGGGGCAGGCCACGGCCGACAATCTTCCGGCCGGCATCGCGCAGATCCTGTATTTCGTACGGGTTCCGACCATCGAGATGGCCGAGCACGTCGTCCGCGGCCTCGATCACTACGCGGAGAGCGCCGCTCGCGTCGCCCATTGCGCCTGGCGGCGCAGCTGGATCTCGAAATCGCGCCCTGGTCTCGCCAACCATGTCATGGCGCGAGCAACCTACGCCAACCTCGAGGCAGTAGGCGCGCCGCGGTTTGACGGCGAGGCGCTCCGTCTCGCGCGGGAGATGCAGAGGACGCTTGGGCTCGAGCCGATGGAGCGTCCCTATCTGCCGGCGATCGAGCAGCTCATACCACCCGAGGAGGCCGAACGGATCGAGCGGCTGAGGCTGCCACCAACCCAGCTTCACGCCACCTCCGACGACTACACGGAGTACTGCTGGCATGCGCCGACGGCGCGCCTGATGGTCGGTCGCCCTCTGCTGGCGCCGCCGAGGCCTGGGTACGCCTATCCGTCATGGGTCATCAATGCATTGGGAGGCTTGCCCGCTTGCATCGATCCGATGACGAGCGTCGCCGCGCAGACGATCGCCACGACCATAGTGGACCTCATCGAGCAGCCGGCACTACTCGCCGCGGCGAAGCGCGAGTTCGAGGAGCGCACCGGCGGCGGCATCGGCGGCAAGACGTGGATACCGCCGCTGTGCGACTATGATCCACCAATCCACTATCGCTGGCCGGAGTACATCGAGACCCCGCGCGGTCGGCGAGAATGGGTGATCCCGGCGACCCCCGAAGAGGAGGCACTACCATGACCCTGCATTTCGAGCGGAGCGAATTGGCCGCCAGGGTCGCCGCGGCCCGTGCCGCGCTGCGCAACGAGCAGCTCGATGCGCTGATCGTGACGGCGCAGGAGAGCCACTATTATCTGACCGGTTTCGATACGTCGGGTTTCGTCTTCTTCCAATGCGCCGTGCTTACCGCCGATGACGCACCCATTGTTCTGCTGACGCGGCGTCCGGATCTCGAGCAGGCCAAGCGGACCTCGACCATCGAAGACGTGCGCATCTGGTACGACAGGGAAGGGGCTGATCCGGCCCAGGACCTGCTGGCGATCCTGGCGGAGAAGAAGCTCAAGGGGACCCGCGTCGGGATCGAGATGCGCTCGTTCGGCCTGACCGCCGACAAGTACGAGCTGATACGCAATCGACTGCTGGGCTGGTGCGAGTTGGTCGACGCCTCGCACATCATTCGCAACCTTCGCCTCGTCAAGTCGCCCGCTGAGATTGCCTACGTCAGGCGCGCGGCCGAGCTCGCCGACCAATCGTTGGAAGCGATGCTGGCTGCCGCGCGACCGGGCGCCTTCGAGGGAGATATTGCGGCCGCCGGATCGGTACCGATCCTCGCCGGCGGCGGCGACCCGCCGCCCTCCGGGCCAGTGCTCGGCTCCGGCGACCGCGCGCTGCTCATTCGAAGTGCCACGGGCTTTCGTCACCTTGATCCCGTCGATCAACTGACGATGGAGTTCGCAGGCAGTTATCGACGCTACTCTGCCTGCCTGATGCGCACGGTGGCGATCGGTCGTGGTAACGATGCCCAAAAGCGCATGTTCGAGGTCACGCGCGATGCATTGGCTGCCATGACGGAGGCTGCTGCACCCCGCCAACCGATCGGCGGGATCGACGACGCGCATCGGCGCGTTTATGACGCGGCTGGATTCGGGCAGTCGCGCATGTCGGCGTGCGGCTACTCGCTCGGCGCATTGTACCGGCCGACATGGATGGACGTGCCGCCGATGATCTACTCCGGCAATCCGCTTTCCCTGGTGCCGGGCATGGTGCTGTTTTTGCACGCCATCCTGATCGATGCGGAACGCAACCTCGCGATGTCGCTCGGCCATACGATTGTCGTTACCGCCGCCGGCCGCGAGGTACTGAGCAGGCTTTGCCCCGAGTACACGGTCTGCACCTGAGCTGGGCAGCGCGAGGCCAACTCAAAGCAAATATCCAACCTGGCCCACTTGAAGGGACCGGTCAGTCGCACGCTGGATCGTATAGTCAGCAAGGCCCCTATACAAGTTCGGAACCGCTGAATTGGAGACTAGCTCGACTGACGCCCGGCTTCAAGCGAGGGCTCGGGTCAATGGAATAGAGTACGTATTCAAAGCTAGTTTATATGACTCCTATACGGGGATGAAGTCCGGCCCTGCTGGAGACCCCGTTCCTCCCTGGGACCTGAAATCTCTCACGGAATGCGCGGGAAGGAATGACTGGGCCCTTTTTGAAAATATATCGAGGAGCGCGAACCGCGCGGCACCGCAGCAAGGCTCTCGTCTGTGGATCAGGTGCTTGGCTCGCGCATTGAAACCGTCACGACAGCTCCGAAGCGTGGCATGTGCTGACCGCTGGTAATTGCTCGGTTGATAATGGACATATGGAATGACGGAGTCGAAATGCCATTTTTGATGCTGATGCAGGCAGGCACTTATGCTAAGTTGATTTACAGGTCGGTGATCTAGACGGCGCGCGGCCTCGAAAGGCGGTTTGCTTTCGGACCTGCGGCGGGAGGCGTCATGCCGAAGATCCTGCTGGTCGAAGACAATGAGATGAATCGCGATATGCTCTCGCGCCGCCTTGGGCGCGCCGGCTACAATGTCATCCTCGCCGAGGACGGCGCGCGCGGCGTTGCCATGGCGATAAGCGACCAGCCTGATCTCATCCTGATGGACATGAGCCTGCCGGTGATCGACGGCTGGGAGGCGACGCGACAGATCAAGGTCACGCCCGGGCTCGGCAAGATCCCGATCATAGCGCTCACGGCGCATGCAATGGCCACCGACCGCGAGAAGGCTCTCGAGGCCGGGTGCGACGACTACGACACCAAGCCGATCGAACTGCAGCGGCTGCTGGGAAAGATCGAGACGCTGCTCGCCGCTGCGGGACACTGAGAGGAGTTTGGATTCGCAAAGGAGGGATGCCATGGACCGCCGCCGGTTTATTGCGGGCGCGGGTGCTGGGATCGCAGCCGCGTCAGCCATTCCTATGCCTGCCATCGCCCAGGGTGTGCGCGAGCTCAAGATGGTCACTACCTGGCCGAAGACTTTGCCAGGCCTCCAATCGGGCGCGGAGCGCGTCGCGCGGTCGATCACCGCGCTGTCGGGCGGGCGGCTGCAGGTCAAGGTGTTCGCGGCCGGCCAGTTGGTCGGCGCCTTCGAGTCGTTCGACGCCGTCTCGTCCGGCCTCGCCGATATGTACCATTCGTCGGAGATTACCTGGCACAATCGGTCCGCCGCACTCTCCTACTTCTGCAACGTCCCATTCGGGTTGACGGCCGCCGAGATCAACGCATGGGTCTACTATGGTGGCGGTCAAGCGTTGTGGGACGAGCTGAGCGCGGGTTTTGGCCTCAAGCCGTTCCTGTGCGGAAACACCGGCCCTCAGATGGGCGGCTGGTTCACCAAGGAGCTGACTGGCATCGAGTCCTACAAGGGCCTGCGTTACCGCATGCCCGGTCCGGGTGGCGAGGTGCTGGGGCGGCTTGGCGCCGTGGTGGTGAATTTGCCGGGCGGCGAGATCATCCCGGCGCTGCGGTCGGGTGCCATCGACGCAAGCGAGTTCGCCGGTCCCTGGCTCGACATGGCATTTGGCCTGCACAAGGCGGCCAAGTATTACTACTATCCAGGCTTCCACGAGCCGGGGGCGGCGCTGTCGCTTGTCGTCAACAAGAAGCTGTGGGACGGCCTCGGCAGCAACGAGCGTAGCGTTATCGAGACGGCCGCGGCGGGCGAGAACTGTCTTTCACTGGCGGAAATGACCGCAAACAACGCGGCCTCGCTCGAGTTGCTTGCCAACGATCCGACGATCCAGATCCGCAAAGTCGACGACGTGACGCTGCAGTCGCTGGGAAAGCTCAGCGGCGAGGTGCTCGCCGAATCCAGTCGAAAGGACGAGCTGACGCGGCGGATCTACGACAGCTACATGAAGTTCCGAACGGCGGCCGTTCGCTGGGGAGAGATTTCGGATCGCGCCTATCTCAACGCGCGTGCCTTGAAGTTCCCGATTGGAGGTTGATGGCGACCGACCGGGAGATGGCTTTCGGGGCGAGTTTGACGACGAGAGCAAACCGACCGGCTGCAGCGGCTGCTGGGTAGAACTTCGTCGCCGCTCGCCGCCGCAGGACGCTGAATGAGGATCCAGGTTCGCAAAGGAGAAGTCATGGATCGTCGCCAAGTCATTGCCTGGGCGGGCGCCGGGATTGCTGCCACCGCGTCGGCCTTTCCGAAACCTGCCATCGCTCAGGGCGCGCGCGAGCTCAAGATGGTCACCACCTGGCCGAAAGACTTTCCGGGTCTCGGCACCAGCGCGGAGCGCGTCGCGCAGTCGATCACCGCGCTGTCGGGCGGGCGCCTTCAGGTCAAGGTATTCGCGGCCGGTCAGCTGGTCAGCGCATTCGAGTCGTTCGATGCGGTCTCGTCCGGGCTTGCCGACATGTACCACGGGGCGGAAACGTACTGGGAGGGGCGCTCCGCCGCATTCAGCTACTTTAACGCCATCCCATTCGGCTTCACCGCTGCGGAGATGAACGCGTGGGTCTACTACGGCGGCGGTCAGGCGCTGTGGGATGAGCTCAGCGCTGGGTTCGGCCTCAAGCCGTTCCTGTGCACCAATACCGGTGCGCAGATGGGCGGTTGGTTCACTAAGGAGCTGACCGGCGTCGAGTCCTACAAGGGCCTGCGCTACCGCATGCCGGGCCTCGGCGGCGAGGTGCTGCGGCGGCTCGGCGCCGTGGTGGTCAACCTGCCGGGAGGCGAGATCATCCCGGCGCTGCGGTCGGGTGCCATCGACGCGAGTGAATTCGTCGGCCCCTGGATCGACATGGCGTTGGGGCTGCACAAGGCGGCCACGTATTACTACTATCCAGGCTTCCACGAGCCGGGGTCGGCGCAATCCCTCGTCGTCAACAAGAAGCTGTGGGACAGCCTCGGGCCCACCGACCGAAGCGTCATAGAAACCGCCGCGGCGGCCGAGAACAATTTGTCGCTGGCGGAATTCACCGCCAATAATGCCGCCGCGCTCGAGGTGCTGGCCAACGATCCGGCGATACAGATTCGCAAGTTCGACGACGCAATCCTGCAATCGCTCGGAAAGCTCAGCGGCGAGGTGCTCGCCGATACCAGTCGCAAGGACGACCTGACCCGACGCGTCTACGACAGCTTCATGAAGTTCCGAACAGCGACCGTTCGCTGGAGCGAGATTTCGGATCGCGCCTATCTCAATGCCCGTGCCCTGAAGTTCCCGATCGGAGGTTGATGGCGGCTGGCAAGCCGAGCCTGCCACGTCGCGAGGAGAGAAAGACCATGGATCGTCGCCGGCTTATTGCGAGCGCGGCCGTTGGTATCGCAGCCGCCGCTTCTGCCTTTCCGAAGCCCGCCATTGCCCAGGGCATGCGCGAGCTCAAGATGGTCACCACCTGGCCAAAAAATTTCCCGGGTCTCGGGACCAGCGCCGAGCGCGTCGCGCAGTCGATCACCGCACTCTCCGGCGGGCGCATGCAGGTCAAGGTGTTCGGAGCCGGCCAGATGGTCGGTCCCTTCGAAGCTTTCGATGCCGTCTCGTCCGGGCTTGCCGATATGTACCACGGGGCGGAAACTTACTGGGACGCGCGTTCCACCGCATTCACCTATTTCAACATCATCCCATTTGGCTTTACCGCCGCCGAGATGAATGCGTGGGTCCACTTCGGCGCCGGTCAGGCGCTATGGGATGAGCTCAGCGCAGGATTCGGCCTCAAGCCGTTCTTGTGCACCAATACCGGTGTTCAAATGGGCGGCTGGTTCACCAAGGAGCTGACCGGCATAGAGTCCTACAAGGGCTTACGCTACCGCATGCCGGGCCTTGGCGGCGAGGTGCTGCGACGGCTCGGCGCCGTGGTGGTCACCCTGCCCGGGGGCGAGATCATCCCTGCGCTGCAGTCGGGCGCCATCGATGCGAGCGAGTGGGTCGGCCCGTGGCTGGACATGGTCTTGGGGCTGCACAAGGCGGCCAAGTATTACTACTATCCGGGCTTCCACGAGCCGGGGGCGGCGCTATCGCTCGTTGTCAACAAGAAGCTGTGGGACAGCCTCGGACCAACCGACCGCAGCGTCATAGAAACCGCCACGGCGGCCGAGAGCAATATGTCGTTGGCGGAATTCAACGCCAAGAATGCCGCCGCGCTCGAGCTGTTGGCCAACGATCCGGCGATCCAGATCCGCAAGTTCGACGACACGATCCTGCAATCGCTTGGCAAGATCACCGGCGAGGTACTTGCCGAAGCCAGCCGCAAAGACGACCTGACGCGACGGGTCTACGACAGCTTCATGAAGTTCCGGACGTCAGCCGTTCAGTGGAGCGAGGTTTCGGAGCGCAGCTATCTCAATGCCCGCGCCCTGAAGTTCCCGTTTGGAGGATGATGACGGCCGGCATGCCCGCCCATTCGAGCAGATCGAAATACGGTGCCGAGAAGAGATGAGTCTCGTGAAGTTTGACCAATCAACCCTGGTTCGCAGGCCGACGGCCCTCGCCGGCATGCTGTCCCGGCTCGGTGTGGGCAGTCGACTGCTGCTGGCGTTCCTCGGTATCAGCGGTCTGGCGGTGGTTGGCGCGGCTGTCGCGATCTTTTCATTCCGCGAGATCGGCGACGCTCTCGATCGCATCACGGCGCGCCGGGTCCCGGCAGCGCTGGCATCGCAGGAGGTATCGCGACAAGCCGAACGTATCGTCTCAGCGGCGCCGTCGCTGCTCGCCGCGGCGACACCGGCCGAGCACAGCGAGCGCTCCCAGAGAATCAGAACCGAGATGGAGGCACTTGGCGCACTGCTGGGAGGCCTCGAAGGTCGTGGCGCTGACAGCGTCGCCCTCGGTTCGATGCGATCAACCGTCAGCAGGCTCCAGATCAATCTCGCATTGCTCGACCAACTGGTTGCGGATCGTATTGTCCTGAGCGAACGCAAACGCAGCCGACTGCGCAATGCGCTCGAAATCGATACCGAAAGCCAAGGCCTGCTGACACCGTGGCTGCAGATCGTCGACGGCGAGATCGTGCAGTCCCGCCGGATAGTCAATGATGCCACGCTTCCAGCCGACGAGCGATCGCAAGCCGGAGGACGGCTGGTCAGCTCGACCGCGGCTTACCAGACCTTGCAGCGTGTACAATTCCTGGTCACGTTTGTAAGCGATCGATTGCAGCAAATCGCGTCAACCGACGACGCTGACCAGGTGCGCGTGCACGTGTTTCGAATCCAGCAGGCGCTGAATGAAGCCAGGCAGTTGACAGCCAACCTCGACCCACGACTGCAGCCACTCTTGGCGGGCAGGCTCGAACTCGTTTCGTGCCCATGTGGCGGGAGCCGACAGTACCCCCGAATTGCGACTGCGGGAGCTTGCCATCGTCGCCCAGGCTACGCGCCATCTGACCGAGAATACATCGCTCTCGGGAGAACTCACCAACGCAGTGGATCGGCTTGTTGCGGTTGCCAAGCGGGACATCGCGCAGGCGAATGAAGATGCGCAGTCGATTCAAAAATTGAGTTCGACGGTTTTGATTTCAGCCGTCCTTCTCAGCCTTCTCAGTTCCATCCTGATTGTCTGGCTCTATGTGGGGCGCAGCATCGTCTCGCGGATAAGTGCGCTCAGCCGCAGCATGCATGCGATAGCCGAGGGCAATCTTGAGGCCAGCGTTCCAGCCGGCGGCAGCGATGAGATCGGCCGGATGGCCGCGGCACTCGCAGTGTTTCGCGCAACGGCGATCGAGGTCAAGGAATTGAACGTGCGCGAGATCACCGCGGCCCGACGCCGCCTGGTCGACGCGATCGAAAGCATCTCCGAGGGCTTCTCGCTCTACGACGCCGACGACAAGTTGGTGATCTTCAACAAGCGCTACCGGGACATGCACGGCGCCGGCAGCATCGATATCGTACGACAGGGCGTGACGTTCGAAACGATCCTTCGCAATGCAGCCGCGCACGGCGACATCCGCGACGCAGGCAGTGGCATCGACGCCTGGATCGCGGAACGTCTGGTCCGGCATCGCGACCCCAAGGGCACGCATGTGCAACGCCGCTCCGACGGGCGCTGGATCCAGATCAACGAGCGCAAGACCGACGACGGTGGCACGGTCGCGATCTACACCGATATCAGCGAGCTGAAGCAGGCGGAACAGGCGATCCAGGAAAGCGAGAAGCGGCTGCGCGTAATCGCCGAGGCCGCTCCAATGGCAGTGCTGATCGTCACCTTTGAGGACGGGATCATCCAATATGCCAATCGGCGATTCTGCGAGATGTTCGGGTTCGAGGGATCGTCGGCGCTGGGCTTGCAGGCGAGATCACTATACGCAGATCCGCAGCACCGCGCGAAATTCATCGACGCATTGCGCCGAGCGTGGCCATGTGGAAGGCATGGAGATTCTGTTCAAGCGGTGCAGTGGCGAGGAGTTCTGGGCGCTGCTGGCGTCCCAACGCATCGAGTTCGAGGGGCGGCCGGCGATGATCTCGGGACTCGCCGACATCAGCGACCGCAAGCGCATGGAAGGCCAGCTGCACAAGGCGATCTGGGCGGCCGAGCAGGCTGACCGCGCGAAGTCCGACTTCGTCGCCAATATGAGCCATGAATTGCGGACGCCACTGAACGCCATTATCGGCTACAGCGAGATCCTGTTCGAGGACGCCCAGGCCGCGGGGCGGGATTCCGACATGGCCGACCTGCGAAAGATCCAGGATGCCGGCAAGCACTTGCTCGGCCTGATCGATAACGTCCTCGATCTATCCAAGATCGAAGCCGGTAAGATGACGCTCTATCTCGAAACCTTCGAGTTGCGGCCGATGATCGACAGCGTCGCGGCCACCGTTGCTGCGCTGGCCAAGAAGAATCACAATTCACTCGTGGTGCGCAGCGCCGACGATGTCGGCACGATGCACGCCGATCTGACCAAGGTCCGGCAGACGTTGTTCAACCTCCTCAGCAACGCCTGCAAGTTCACGCGCAACGGGACCATCACCCTGACCGCGCAGCGAGAGTTCGACACGGCCGGCGACTGGATCGTGTTCGAGGTGATCGATACCGGCATCGGCATGACGCCAGAGCAGCAGTCGAGGATATTCGAGGCCTTCACTCAGGCGGATGATTCGACGGCACGGAACTATGGCGGCACCGGACTGGGCCTTTCCATCACCAAAAGCTTCTGCCGGCTGATGGGCGGCGACGTGACACTGTCGAGCGAAGCCGGCAAGGGGACGACTTTCACGGTCCGGTTGCCGGCGGTCACGCGAGCTTCATCGGACACTGCGGTTGCGCCATCAGGGGAGCGTCCGGAGAGCCCGCAAATCACTGCTCCCGAGGACGCGCCCACAGTACTTGTGGTCGACGACGATGCCTATGCGCGCGAGTTGCTGCGCCGGCATTTGCAGCGGACCGGCTACGCAGTACGGATGGCCACAAATGGCGAGGAGGCGATACAGCTCGCCCGCACGCTGCAACCCGATGTCGTCACGCTCGATGTCCTGATGCCCCAGATGGACGGATGGGCCGTTCTTGCAGCCATGAAAGCTGATGTCGCGCTCGCCGACATCCCCGTCATCATGGTGACGATCACGGAGAACCAGGGGATCGGCTTCTGCCCTTGGCGCCGCCGACTACCTCATGAAGCCGATCGATCGCGAACGATTGATCCGGGCACTGGATAAATGCTGTCCGGGCGGCGCGCGCAGGCACGTGCTGATCATCGAGGATGATCGCCCCGGCCAGCGAGCTGATGCGGCGCACCTTGCAGCAGATCGATTGCACGGTCACGGAGGCAGAAAACGGTCGGTTCGGTCTCGAGCGCTTGAGCGAGGAATTGCCCGACGTGATTCTGCTCGACCTGATGATGCCCGAGATGGACGGATTTGAGTTCATTGCAAAGGTCCGCGCCGATCCGCGATGGCGGCGCATCCCGGTCATTGTCGTCACTGCAAAGCTCCTCACCGACCACGATCGGATTCGCCTCAACGGCCAGGTGCAGCACCTGGTGCAGAAAGGCGAGTACAGCAACAAGGCCGTGCTGGCGGCGCTCGACGAACTGGTGCCGCGCCATGCTCGGCGAGCCAGGCCGGATCGGCCATGAGCGGTACCGACACCGAAAGGCACGCGCCTGGCGCATCCAGCTGACACTCGTTCGTCAGAGGTTGCTCTCCCCGGCCAATGCCATGCTCGGCTACGCAGAAATCGTGCACGAGGAGGCCACTCGACAGTGTCGGCCGGACATCCTCCCCGACTTGAGCCGTATTCTCGCCGCAGCCCGCGATCTCGCCGGCAAGGTCGACCAGCTGGTAGACGGTGGTCACGCCAGGGCTCCGCCCGGCCCAGTGGCAGCCACGCACGAGCAGGAGCTGCGTCACGAGCTGCGCACGCCTCTCAACGCGATCAAGGGCTATGGCGAGATGTTGCGCCAGGATATGGTCGATTTCTCAAGCGACTCGCCGCGGGCCGATCTCGATCGCCTGCTGGCGACGGCGAATGACCTGCTGTTGCGTCTCGATCGCATCCTGCAATTGCCGACCGATGTCGGCGCGAAGAGCCTCGATCCCGATCAGCCCGGCGCGATCATGCTCGGCGATTCGATGCGCGGCCCAGGCCCGCCGGAGGGCAACCGAATACTGTCGTCGAAACGGGCTCAATTCTCGTCGTGGACGATATCGAGGCCAACCGCGATCTTCTGTCGCGGCGATTGACCCGCGATGGCCATCGCGTCGTTTCGGTGGCCGGGGCTATCAAGCGCTGCAGGCGCTCGACGATGAAGAGTTCGACCTCGTCCTGCTCGATTTCATGATGCCGGATATCAGCGGGTTCGATGTGCTGGTGCAGATAAAGGCCGATGAGAGGTTGCGGCGGGTTCCGGTCATCATGATCACGGCCTTGGCGGAGACCGAGAGCGCCCTGCGCTGCATCGAGGCCGGGGCCGAGGACTATCTGCCGAAGCCGTTCGATCCGATTCTGCTGCGGGCACGGATCAATGCGTGCATCCACAAGAAGCGCTGGCGCGACCGCGAGCAGGAGTATCTGCGTCGAATCGAGGCCGGGACCGCCAAGTTCGAGCGGCTGTTGCTCGAGCATTCTGCCCGAACAGGTCATTGGACGACTGAATCGCGGCGAGACGATCATCGCCGATCGCTTCGAGTGCGTAAGCGTCTTGTTCGCCGATCTTGTCGGCTTCACCGAGCACTCGGCACGAACTACGCCAGCCGCGCTGGTCGAGTATCTGAACCGAGCTGTTCTCGGAGTTCGATGCGCTTGCTCGCGAACTGGGCGTCGAGAAGATCAAGACGATCGGCGACGCCTACATGGCCGTCGCCGGCGTACCCGATCCGAACCCCAATCACTTTGCCGCAATCGCGAACATGGCACTCGGCATGATCGATCGACTGGAATGCGTAAACGGATATTTCGGCTGGTCCCTGCAAATCCGGATCGGCATCCATTCAGGTCCCGTCGTGGCCGGCATCGTTGGCAAGCACCGGTTCAATTACGACGTCTGGGGAGACACGGTAAATGTCGCCAGCAGGCTCGAGGCCCATTCCCTCCCCAACAGGATCCACGTGTCCCTTGATATCGCCCGCCGCCTTGCCGGCGCATTCGTGCTGGAATCGCGCGGCAGCATTGAAGTAAAGGGCAAGGGTCGACTGGAGACGTTTTTCTTGAGCCGGAGCTAGGCGTGAGCAGGCTGGCGACAGCACCAGCCCTGGCCGCCTGCGTGTCGCATCCGATGTGCCATCGAATGCGAAAAGAGGGAAGACGAGCGATCGGAACGCGGTGCGGTCAAGCGCGCCCGTTGGGATGGACAACTCCGGGAAAATGTATCTAGACTTTGTCAACGCCTTGGAGCTTTGCGATGCGGTGACGCAATGCCAGAAGTGCGCCTCCATAGTGAGTACCGCAATGACGAATTCCAGTCGCACATCGCTTGATTTGCTGAGTAGCTGGGTCATTGCGCGGGTACCCGACAACGCCGCGCGCTGGTTCGATGAACAGCGCAAGCGCCTTGCGTCGAAGCCAACTGACAAGGACGTCTATCTCGCCCTGGGCTACGCAACGCGCAAACTCGGCAAGAGCGATCTCGACCTGAAGCCACGCGAACTTGCCGATGCCGAGGCGGTTCGGTACGGCTGGGACCCATCCGACTGGAGTATCGATCAGGCCGCCCGGATAGCGTTCGTGCTTGCAAGTTACGATGGCGACGCCGAGCGGTTCCGCGCGCGCCTGGAGCAACTCTTCAACACCGCAGACATCGGTGAGTTGATAGCGTTCTATCGTGGCCTGCCGCTGTACCCGGACGCCAAGCTCCACGTGGCGCGCGCACGCGAAGGTACGCGCAGTGCCATGCAGCCGGTTTTCGAGGCGGTGGCGCATCGCAATCCGTTCGCGAAGGAGCAGTTCGACGAGAACGCCTGGAATCATATGGTCCTGAAGGCGCTGTTCGTCGGCAGCAGGCTGGCGCCGATCCAGGGGCTCGACGAGCGGGCCAATCCGCGGCTCATGCGGATGCTGTGTGATTATGCGCATGAGCGATGGGCGGCGGGCCGCGCGATCTCGCCCGAGCTTTGGCGCTGCGTCGGTCCGCATGCCGACGCGGCGGCGGTTCAGGATCTGTCCCGGGTGCTGAAGTCCGGCGATGCCGTGGAACGGCAGGCGGCGGCATTGGCATTGTCGGCCGCGCCCGGGAACGGTGCGGCGCAGGCACTGCAGTCGGCGCCGGAGCTGCTGGCTGCGGCCAGGGCTGGCGCGCTCAAGTGGGCCGATATCGCGCGCGGCTGACACGGATGGAGGCACGCTGCCATGTTCCTCGACTCGCACACCCACATGGTTTCCCGCACCACCGACGACTACGAGCGGATGGCCGCCGCCGGCATCGTCGCCTGCATCGAGCCATCGTTCTGGCTGGGCCAGCCGCGCACCAATGTCGGCAGCTACATCGACTACCTGTCGCTTATTTGCGGCTTCGAGCGCTTCCGTGCCGGCCAGTTCGGGTTGCGCCACTACTGCACGGTCGGACTCAATCCGAAGGAGGCCAACAACGAGGAGCTGGCCGAAGCGGTGATGAGCATCCTGCCGCGGTACGCCTTGAAGGAAGGGGTCGTAGCCATCGGCGAGATCGGCTATGACGAGCAGACAGCACTAGAGGACAGGTATTACCGCGCCCAGCTCGACCTGGCGAAGGAACTGGCGCTGCCGGTGATGATTCACACGCCGCACCGCGACAAGCACAGGGGCACGCTGCGCTCCATGGCGGTGGCATTGGAGCATGGCCTCGATCCGAGCTTCGTGGTCATCGACCACAACAACGAGGAGACTGTGCGCGACGTGCTCGATCGCGGCTTCTGGGCGGCATTCTCGATCTATCCGCACACCAAGATGGGCAACGAGCGCATGGTCGAGATCGTGCGCACCTATGGCGCCGAACGCATCTTCTGCGACAGCGCCTGCGACTGGGGCGTGTCCGATCCATTGGCGATGCCGAAGACTGCTGAATTGATGCGGCGCGGCGGGATCTCCGAGTCCCACATCCGCAAGGTCACCTACGACAATCCGCTGGCGGCTTATGGCAAGAGCGGCCAGATCAGCGAGCAGGATTGGCTAAACCCATCGCCCATCGACCAGCGTACGCTCTATATGGGCAACTCCGTGTTGCGAGGCGGACAGGCGCCGAGGATCGAGGTGGCGCCGGCGAAGGGCAGTGCCTCTCTCGGGGATCTGAAGATTGTCTGAAGCGCTCGGCAATGATCGAGCGCGGCAAGGTTCACGCGGTCGACGCCGGCGAAGTAATCAAGTCCCAGTGGTCGCGCAGATAGATTCGGAACCACGCCGAATAGAGCGTCGGCTGGCGTGCCACGGATTCGCGCAAGGCCTCGATCGAGGTCCAGTCGAAGGCTTCCGCCTCGGCAGGGTTGGGGTGCACCGGGCCAGCGTATGTGCCGCCAAATACATGCACGAACTCGTGCTCGATCAATCCCTTGTCCAGTTCCGCGCGATATATGGCCTTGAACAACGGCCGCAGCGCGGTGGCGAAGCCCATCTCCTCATGCAGTCGCCGGTGGGCCGCCGCATGAGCGCTTTCTCCGGGGCGGGGATGGCTGCAGCAGGTATTGGTCCACAGGCCGCCCGAGTGATATTTGTCGATCTGACGCTTCTGCAGCAGCAGTCGCCCGCCCGGATCGACGATCTGCACCGAGATCGCGCGATGCAACCTGCCATCGCGATGGGCGGCCAGCTTTGATGCGGTGCCGATCGTCTGGTCGTCGCTATCGACCAGGATGACCAGTTCGTCTGGTGCGGCCGCCATCACACGACGGTCCGCCGCCGCGAGTCCCAGATCGCCAGCGAAGTGGTCGCGGCACAGATCAAGTAGCCGAAGGCTTCACGTGCTTCCTCGATGTGGATCCAACCTGGCTTGATGTAGGACGACAGCGACCAGAAGCCGAGCAGGAACCCGACGATGGCAATCGGTGCGCCGTAGCGGGCAAGGGGCCACGAACGAAAGCGCTGCGGATCGCGCGCGGCAAGGTAGGACCACAGGCCAGCCACCAGGTAGACCGGGCCCCAATAGTACCAATCCGGGTCGTTGTACTGGAGCCCCGCGAAGACGAGCAACACGGCCAAGAGCACGAAATGTACGATCTGCATCGAAAGCGCTCCCTAACGACTGCCACTGATGGCCAGCCTATCAAGCTGCAAATACGTGGGCCAGCATCAGATCCTTGAAGGCCGTGGCGGGCACCGACCCCGTTGGCAACAGTCCGGCGTCATTCGAGATGACGACAGGCATGTCGACAGGATCGACGTTGACGAGGCCGTGCGATCCCTTGACGAGGCTCGTCCCCCGGATCGGCGTGACGTCGAGCAAATTGCGGAACCCAAGCCTGCGGGCAATGATCCGCCGGGCGACCTTGAGCTTCGGCAGCGGGATCGCCGGATCGAAGAACAACTCCATCGGGTCGTAGCCCGGCTTGCGATGGATATCGACCGTCGGCGCGTAGTCCGGCGCCTTGGCATCGTCGAGCCAGAAGTAGTAGCTGAACCAGCGATCGGGGGCGGATAGGGCAACGAGCTCGCCGGAGCGAGGATGGTCGAGGCCGATGGCGCGCTGGCCTTCCCCGTCGAGCACCCGCGCTACGCCATCCTGGCCCTCGAGCAGGTGCTTCACCGCACCCACGTCGCCTGCCTGCCGCACGTAGACATGCGCAATCTGGTGATCGGCGACGGCGAACGCACGCGACGCGCCGGCGTCGAGTATCTCGCGGCCACCTTCCTCGGCCCGGACCCTGATGAAGCCGGCTTCGCGCAGGGCGCGGTTGATATGCACGGCATCGCGCACCGGCACGATGCCGTACTCCGAGACGATGATGACGCGGTCGCCCAAGCGCTCGGCTTCAGCGATCAGCTCACCGGCCAGCTCGTCGACCTCGCGCAGATCCTGGGCCAGTCGCGGATCCTTCGGGTCCGGTCCCCATTTCTGCAGTCCGTAGTCGAGATGCGGCAGGTAGCACAGCGTCAGCGTCGGCGACCGTGTCTTGCGCACGTGCGCCGTCGCGCTGGCGATCCAGCGGCTCGATTCGACGGACGTTGCCGGCCCCCAGAACGTGAACAAGGGAAATGTGCCTAGAAGCGCATTGAGCTCGTCATGCAGTTCCGGCGGCTCGGCGTAGTGATCCGGAAGCTTGCGGCCATCGGCGGGATACATCGGTCGTGGCGTCGCGCTGATGTCGACGGTCGAATACATATTGAACCACCAGAACATGTTGGCGCAGGTGAACCCTGGATCGCGGCGTTTGCCGGCGTCCCACACCTTCTCGCCGGAAATCAGCCGGTTCGACTGCTTCCAAAGCGCCACCTCGGCGGTGTCGCGATAATACCACCCGTTGGCGACGGCGCCGTGCCCCGAGGGCGGCAGGCCTGTGAGCAAGGTCGATTGTGCAGTGCAGGTGACGGCCGGCACGACCGTGTCCAGCGTCCGCAACCCGCCACGCGCGGCCAGCGCGCCCAGATGCGGCGTGTCGGGCCCGAGAAGGCGCCGGGTGAGCCCCACGACCAGAATGACAAGCGTCTTATGCATGTCTGGGGCTCTATCAGATAGGATTGTATCCGACCGGCGCCGCGAAAATCACCGGCCGCCGAGGTCCCCATCGCGATGGGGAAGGCAAGTCGGACGGCTTGTCGCTTGACTCCAGAATTATTCACGATGCTAATCACGGCTGATCGGTTTACTCAAGGCCCATGGTCACGCTTGCAACGGGGCGACGATCACATGTCTGACCAATCGAGTCGCTGGGCGAATGAAATCGCCAAGTTCGGGACATCGTGCCATCGCCAGTCGTTCTCGGTCGCCTATCACTACCCGGTCTATTTCACCGAGCGATTGTTCGAGCCGGAAAATTCTGTACTGGTCGAGACGCTGACGAGCCTGGAACCGGACCGGCGCCACCGCTGTCTGATATTCGTCGACGACGGCGTCGTCAGTGCCAGGCCGAACCTCGTCAGCGCGATCGAAGCCTATGCGCGCGACCACGCAGCGCATATCGAGCTTGTCTGCGAGCCCATCAAGGTCGCCGGCGGCGAAAAGATCAAGAACGAGCTGTTTCATGTCGAGTGGATGCAGGGGCTGATCCAGACGCACCGGATCGACCGCCACTCGTTCGTGATCGCCATCGGCGGCGGCGCGGTGCTTGATGCGGTTGGACTTGTCGCCGCGACCAGCCATCGGGGCATTCGACTCATTCGCGTGCCGACCACTGTGCTGTCGCAAAACGATTCTGGCGTCGGCGTGAAGAACAGTGTCAATCTCAAGGGCGCAAAGAATTTTGTCGGCACGTTCGCGCCGCCGTTTGCCGTGCTGAACGATCTCGACTTCATTGCCGATCTGCCGCCGCGCGAGAAGATCGCCGGGATGGCAGAGGCGGTGAAGGTCGCACTAATTCGCGACGTCGCCTTCTTCGACTGGCTCGAGCGCCATATCGACGCCCTGTCCATCTTCGAGCGCGGCGCCATGGCGACCATGATCAGGCGCTGCGCCGAGCTTCACATGCATCAGATCGCCCAGGGCGGTGATCCATTTGAATTCGGCAGTGCCAGGCCGCTGGATTTCGGTCACTGGGCCGCTCACAAGATCGAATCCCTCACCCGCAATCATGTCTCGCACGGCGAGGCCGTCGCCATCGGGATTGCAATCGATACGCGGTATTCGGTTCTCGCTGGCCTGCTCACCCCAGGCGAGGAGGACCGGGTAGCGGCGTTGCTCGAGCTGCTCGGATTCCGCCTCTGGCACCCGGTGCTGGATGCCCGAGCGTCAGACGGCAGCAACCCGCTACTCGAGGGCCTGCGGGATTTCCGCGAGCATCTCGGTGGTGAGCTCACCATCACGCTACTCGAAGAAATCGGCCGCGGTACCGAAGTACATGAGATGGACGAGGCTCGCGTCGGGCAGTCGATTGCCTGGCTCAAGGGACGGCAGAGCAGTCGATGAAGCTTGGCAATGACGATAGCGGTGTGCACCTTACCTACTGCACCAACATCCATCGCGGGGAGACTTGGGCCGAAACGAAGGCTGCGCTCGAGCGCCACCTGCCCGACGTCAAGCGCCGGTTTTCAGCCGATGCCGACATGGGCGTCGGTCTCCGGCTGTCGGCAATTGCATCGGACGGACTGTCGGCGCCGCAAGAGCTGCAGGCTTTCAAGCAGTTCCTGAGGGCACAGGGGCTTTACGTCTTCTCGATCAATGGCTTTCCGTACGGGCCGTTTCACGGCACCCGCGTCAAGGAAGAGGTTTACCAGCCGGATTGGCGGTTCGCGGAGCGGCTAGCCTACACCAATCGGCTGGCGGACTTGCTGGTGGCCTTGTTGCCGCCCGATCCGAAGCTGGACGGCAGCATCAGCTCTGTGCCGGCGACTTTCAGGCCGATTGGGGCTACCGCGAGTGCATTGGACGAGATCACCGAAAACCTTTTGCAGCATGCAGCCCATCTGGTGCGATTGAGTGAGCGCACCGGCCGGACTGTCACGCTGGCACTCGAACCCGAGCCGATGTGCTACCTTGAGACGAGCGCCGAGTTGATCCAGTTCCTGGAAGGCCGGATCTTCTCGCGCGATGCCGTGCAGCGCTTCGGCCGGATCACCGGCCTCGGCAACGCGGACGCGGAAATCGCCCTTCGCCGCCACGTCGGCATCTGTTACGATGTTTGCCACGCGGCGGTCGAGTTCGAGGACCCGGCGCAAAGCATCGCGCGGCTGCGGAGCGCTGGCATCGGCATTTTCAAGTTGCAGCTCTCGGCGGCACTCAAGGTGCCGCGGGTCGATCGCGAAACCGTGGCCCGACTTCGCCGCTTCGACGACGGCGTTTATCTGCATCAGGTCGTCGAGCGGCGGCCGGATGGGACACTCGTGCGCTTCCTGGATCTGGCGCCGGCGTTCGCGCAGATTGAACGCTCCTGGGACAGCGAATGGCGCGTGCACTGTCACGTGCCGGTGTTCATGGAGAAGCTGCCGGAGCTCGAGACGACGCAGGATTTCCTGTGCCGAATCCTCGAACTCCATCAGGTGAGCGCCATCAGCCGGCATCTGGAAGTCGAGACCTATACCTTCGATGTACTGCCGGAGGAGCTGCGGCGTGTCGATGTCGCGACAGCCGTGGCGCGCGAGCTTGGCTGGGCCAGGGATCGCCTCGGCAAATGAACATGACCGTCGCCCTCCAGCTGGGTCGGGTCTCGAACCTGCCGACCGTATGGAGCAACGTTCTTGTCGGCACCGTACTGGCCGGGGGCGAGCCGTGGACGATGGTGACGGTCGTCGTCATGATCGCCGTATCGTTGCTGTACGTCGGCGGCATGTACCTCAACGACGCGTTCGATCACGAGATCGATGCGAGGGAGCGGCCAAATCGGCCCATTCCAGCCGGGCTCGTCGCGGCGAACACAGTGTTTGCGGCCGGTTTCGGCATGCTCCTCGCCGGCATCGCGGTCATAGCCGCGGCCGCGGCGCTGGCCTTGCCGGGCGCCACCTTGCGGCCGGTCCTTGCGAGCGTCGCGCTGGCGGCGGCCATCGTGTTCTACGACTGGAACCACAAGGGTAACGCGCTGAGCCCGCTCTTCATGGGCCTGTGCCGGGTGCTCGCCTATGTGACCGCCGGATACGTTGCCGTTGGGTCGCCAGATCCGGTGCTTTGGGTCGCCGCCCTTGTCGGGCTCTCTTATCTCATCGGCCTTACCTACATCGCCAAGCAGGAGTTGCTCGACCAGCTCGGTCGTCTCTGGCCATTGGCCTTTCTGGCGGCTCCGGTCGCTTATGGCCTGGCCGGTCTGTTCGGTACGGCGCCGACCTTGGCGGGCCTGCTGCTGGTAGTCGTCGCCGGCTGGATCGTGGTCGCGCTCTATTTTCTGAAGCGCAGGTCAAAGGGCGACGTACCTCGGGCGGTGGTTAGTCTTATCGCCGGCATTTCACTGGTCGACGGCCTGTTCCTGGCAGTGGCTGGCGCCACCACCGCTGCCGTCGGGGCGGTGCTATGCTTCCTGATCACGCTAGGACTGCAGCGTTGGATCAGCGGAACGTAATCGCTGGACAAGCGAGGGGCATCATCATTCAATCTGTTTACGGGGAAGTTTGACGCAGCAGCATCACTGGTCCAGCGAGGAGGGCTGGGAACATCGAGCGCTGGATGACGTGCCGCCGCCAATAATAACAAAGCGATGCGTAGTCACACACCCGAGGAGACGAACATGCGAAAGGCTTTGCAGTATGGCGGCATTTTAGCTGCCGCAGTGGTCTCTTTAATTGCTCCCGCGCAATCCCAAACCAAGATCAAACTTCAGGAGGTCGCGGGCGGACTGATCCATCCGCTAGCGATGGTATCAATCCCCGACGGCACCGGCCGCATGGCGGTGATCGAGCAGACCGGTCAGGTGCGGATCATCGACAACAGGGGGCGTCTCCTGCCGGAACCGTTCCTCAATATCGGCGCGAAGATGGTAACCCAGCACCACTTCTTCGACGAGCGCGGGTTGCTCGGCATCGCCTTCCATCCGGGCTACAAGGACAACGGCAAGTTCTATGTTGCCTATTCGGTACCTCTGCGCAGCTCGGATCTCGAGAAGCGCCTGTGGTGGTCGCACACCAACATCGTGTCCGAGTTCCAGGCTTCAAAGGCGGATCCGAACAAGGCCGACGCAACAACTGAGCGCGTGGTTTCGGAGATCGATTGGCCGCAGTTCAATCACAACGGCCATTGGATCGGGTTCGGGCCAGATGGCATGTTGTATGTTTCCACTGGCGACGGCGGCTATGCCAACGATTGGGGCATCGGTCACAACGTACTGACCGGCAACGGCCAGGATTTGAATTCGATCCACGGCAAGATGCTGCGGATCGACGTCAATAAGCCGGACGGGGTCGCGGCGGACAATCCGTTCGTCGGCCGCAATGATGCAAAGCCGCAAATCTGGGCCTACGGCATGCGCAATTCCTGGCGCTGCTCTTTCGATATGGGCGGTGAAAAGGCTTTGCACTGCGGCGACGTTCAGCAAAACTCATACGAGGAAGTGAATATCGTCGCGAAAGGCGGCAACTACGGCTGGCGTCGGATGGAAGGCGACAAGTGCTTCGATTTCCAGAAGCCCGACAATCATCCGGCCAGCTGTGACCAGGCCGGCCTGACGATGCCGATCCTCGTCTATGCCAATTGCACCGCGGTGAAGAAAGACTGCAGGGGCATCTCGGTGACCGGTGGCTACGTCTACCGTGGCGCCCATCAAGCCTGGCAAGGCAAGTACATATTCGGCGACTGGTCGAAGTCGTTTGCCACGATGGACGGCCAGATCTTCTTCGGCACGAAGGGCGCCGACGGCAAGTGGTCGATGGAAGTCGCCGCGGTCGAAGGCATGCAGACGCTGCCCTATATGCTGGCATTCGCCCAGGACGATAAAGGCGAGGTCTACGCACTGACCAGCATTTCGACCGGGCCAGTGGGTGGTCACGACAAGATCTACAAGATCGTGCCGGCAAATTGACGACGGCTTGCTGCTTCAAGATAGTTGCGGAGGCGGCGCCGACCGCCTTCGCTTGGTCGACTACCGTATCCGCTACCGGTCGCCCTCGCATCGATGACCCGGTCGCCTACTCAAGGCTCACTGAAGATGTTGCTACGCGCTCTGGGCTTGTTTCTCTTGGCCGGTGCTCTGGCTGGGGCGCCCACGACAAAAGCCATCGCCCAGACGCCGACCGCGGCCACCGCAGCGGAGGAGCCGCGCGACCCGCCTCCGCCGCTGCCGCCCGAGACGCTCAAGGACGCCACGATAATCGCCAAGGGTGAAAAGCTTTGGCAGGATCAGTGCACGCATTGCCATGGCGCCAAGGCCTATCCGGGCAAGGCTCCAAAGCTGCAGCCGCGCACCTATAAGCCGGAGTTCGTATGGGACCGCGTGCACAACGGCTTTCGTGGCATGCCGCCATGGAAATCCGTCTACCAACCCGACGAGGTCGTCGCGCTTGTCGCCTACGTCTTGAGCGACGACTTCTTCCCGTAGCCAAAAAGCCGGCACGGGCGCTGCAATGGCTGACGGTTACTGACAATGCGTGATGGGTTGCTTGACTAAAGGCCGGGCAGGTCTAGGATTTGCAATCGGGCCAGTGCCATCCAACAACAAGCATTGAGACTGGCCGTCAACGGAGGAGCGGGGAAACGTAACCATAGGAGACCGGCGATCATGCGAATGGTTGTGATAGTTGCCTTGCTGGCAACTGCCAGTGTTTCGGTACCCGATGCTAATTCCCAGCAATTGCCATCAACGCCGGCTGAAGTAGCCAAACCCGGCGGCAAGGTTCCCGGCGCGCCCAAGCTTGCACTTGTCAAGGTCGCCGACGGATTTCGTGATCCGGTCGGCGTGACAGCGGCAAACGACGGTTCCGGCCGTATCTTCGTGGTCGAGCGCGTCGGCAAAGTTCGCGTGGTTGGCAAGGACGGCAAGGTTCTGCCGGATCCGTTCCTTGATCTGACCAACTTCAATCCGCTTGGCACGGACGTGCAGACCGGTTTCGTCGAGCAGGGTCTCTGGTCGATCGCCTTTCACCCGAAGTTCAGCGAAAACGGTTATGTCTTTGTCCATTATGCTTCGCTGCCGTTCAATGGCGCGTCGCTGATCGCCCGATTCACGGTCGACAAGGCGAGCCCCGATCGCATCACCAAGGAACAACTCGTCAAGTCGTCCAAGGTGCTGATGAACATTCCGCAGCCCTACTACAACCACTACGGCGGCATGATCGCCTTCGGCCCGGACGGCAAGCTCTACATCGGCAAGGGCGACGCCGGCTGGGAAGGCGATCCGCTCGATGCCGGCCAGCGCCTCGAGGTGCTATGGGGCAAATTGCTGCGGATCGACGTCGACGCCCCCGATGACGTGCCGTATGCCATCCCGAAGGACAACCCCTTCGCCAAGGCCGACAAGCCACAGCTGATGTCGTTGTTCGGAATCACCGAGCAGGGCTTCTCGCTAATCAAGATCGGCTCGCGTCCCGAGATCTGGGCGTACGGGCTGCGCAATCCATACATGTTCCATTTCGACAAGAAGTCCGGCGACCTGTTCATTGCCGATGTCGGCCAGAACCATTGGGAGGAAATCAACTGGCAGCCCGCGGCATCCAAGGGCGGCGAGAACTACGGCTGGAAGCACAATCAGGGCTCGCACTGCCACCCGACGACTGGCCCAGGCGAGAAATGTCCGGTCGTTGGCGTGCTGCCGGTCGCCGAATATCCGCATCAGGAGCCTTATCCGGGTGCTGCCAAGCTCAGGGATCAGTGGGGATGCTCCGTGCAGGGCCTAGGCGTTGCCAACTATGGCGGCATGGACAAGGTCTACCTGTCGGGCGACTGGTGCTCGGGCCGCCTTTACGCTACGGGCTTCGACGCCGGGCAAAAGAAGTGGCAGCTGCAGGAAATGCTGCAGACCTCCTTGCAGTTCACCGCCGGGAACGTCGATGAGAATGGCTTCGTGCTTGCGGTGAATTGTTTCTGTTTCTACACGGACGACAAGGGGCCGACCGCCAATCCTCCCGGCGCCTTGTGGCGCATCATGCCCGCTGACCAGGTCCCCGCGGGCGCCGAGGTGGCCAGGGCAAAGCAGTAGCGTCACAGGAATGGAAGACGGGCACCCCTGCAGGTGCCCGTATTTCGTTGCAACCAAGTGCAAGTGGAATTTGCGATGCCTTACCTCCATCGTCTGGTGGCCGCCACCGTTTGTGCGTCGGCTTGCTTCTGGTCGCTATCAGCGATTGGAGAAAGCATCGAGTTCAAACATCCCCTCGACGGCTCGCCGATTGTCTTCACGTTGAAGCCCGGCGAGTTGGAAACTCCCGCCCTGAAGGAATTCAAGGCAACCGGCCGAAACGCCTATCGTGGCGATCCGGCAGCAATCGCCGAGGGCCGGGAGCAATACGAGACGTGGTGCCAAGCCTGTCACAATAGCGATGGGTCGGGCAGGCTCGGTCCGCCCTTGATCGGCAAGGACCACATCTATGACCAGACCAACACCGATGCCGGCATGTTTGCGATCATTTACGCCGGCGCGACCGGAGCCATGCAGCCGTTTTCCCTGCGCGACGTCAGCCAAGACCAGATGTTGAAGGTGGTTGCCTACATCCGAAGCATCGACAAATGAAGTGCGAGCGCGTGCTCGAGTGCCGTCGCAGGCTTGTTGCGAGGTAGCCGTTGCCGCTTCGTCTGGCACAGCGCGTGTGAGTGGTTCACCCACCAGTGGCTATGTGCCTCATCGAGCAGGCCGTTCTGGCGCCATCGCGCGCTATCAACTACCGTGCACTGTCCGCCGGCAGTTCTTGGCGATGATGCGTGGAGCGATGGCGAAATGCCGACTGAAACTTCGGACAACAATATTGCGGTACAGACCAGCTCCACGGCGCGCATACTCGCTGCCATCTGTGTTGCGCATTTGGTCAGCCACTTTCATATGCTGGTTCTGCCGCCGCTGTTCCCATTTCTCAAAGACCAATTGCATGTCAGCTACATCGACCTCGGCTTTGCCCTGACACTATTCGGCATCGTGTCGGCCGTAACGCAGGCTCCGGTCGGGATGCTAGTGGATCAACTCGGCGCTCGCATGGTCCTCATTATTGGGCTCGTACTCGGCGGGCTGTCGTTCATGGTATTTGGTCTGACACTGAGCTATCCCGGTCTCATTGCCTGTGGCTTGATTGCGGGGCTGGCCAATAGTGTCTACCACCCCGCCAATTATTCCATCCTGTCGGCCCAAATGGACCCCAGCCGCATGGGGCACGCCTTCTCAGTACACACCTTCGCCGGCTTTTTGGGCGGCGCCATTGCCCCGGCGACCATATACTTCATTGCCGCGACGGCGAGCGTCGCCTCGGCCCTGTTCGTGGCTGGTGCAATGGGCATGCTCGGAGCCCTTCTGATCGCCGCGACACCACTGCCGATGGCCAGCAACGCGACCAGTATCGAGAGAGTTGCAACCTCGGCTTCGCTTGCCAGCGTCGTCACGCCAGCAATTTTGGCTCTGGCGGCGTTTTTCACGCTGCTCGCTCTGTCGACTGGCGGCATCAGCAGCTTCGGTGTCGCCGCGCTGGTGACGGGCTACGGTGTCTCGGCATCGAGCGCCAACATCGCACTAACGACATTCCTGGGTGCGAGCGCCATAGGAGTATTGGTGGGTGGTCAATTGGCCGACCGAACGGTCCGTCACGGGGACGTAGCTGCGATCGCGTTTACCGCCAACGCATTGTTGATTTTGCTCATCGCGGTCGTGTCGCTTTCGACGCCAGCAATTATCGCCATCATGGGTTTGGCTGGGTTCCTGGGCGGTATCGTTGCGCCCTCGAGGGACATGATGGTGCGCAAGGCTGCGCCAGTAGGGGCAACTGGTCGGGCATTCGGGTTGGTTTCGACGGGATTCAACGTCGCCGGCATCATAGGCCCGCTGCTCTTTGGCTACATCATGGATCAGCCATTGCCGCGGTGGGTGTTCGGCATTTCTGCCATGTTCATGATCACCACCGTCGCTCTAATTGTTGTGACTGAGCTAAAGACGAAGGTCGCGGTCAATTGAATTGATCGTCGGGCGTTCCGATCCGCTCCGCCGCTGCAGCGTGCCGGCCGGCTCTGCCGACACCATCAGTCGCTGTCCTTGACCCAGGCCAGGATGTGGCGCGCGACGCCGACGACATCGCCCTTCTGGTTGATCGCCTTGATCTCGGCGCCGGATCGCCGCTTGACCGGATCGATGTCGGTGATGGTGTAGGTCAGCGTGACGGTGTCGCCGATGAACACCGGGCCGAGGAAGCGAATCTTGTCATAACCGAGCGAGACCGGCGTCTCGTCGTGGGCGGTGCCTTGGCATTTTTCGATCATCATCGTCGAGCAGGTCGACATGAAGCCGATCAGCAGCGCGCCATGGGCGATGCGGTGGCGGTACTTGGACCGCGACATGTACTGCTCATTGACATGATTGACCGAGAAGTCGCCTGTGATGCCGGCAAACAGGTAGATGTCGGATTCGCCGACCGTCTTGGCGTAGGTAACGTTGTCGCCTGGCTTGACGTAGAACTTGGCCATGGCTGCTCCCCGTTTGTCGCTCACCTTGCGCCTGGCTGCCCGGCGTCATGCCAGCGTAGCGCCCGACGTTCCATCGAACAAATGCAGATTGTCCAGGTCCGCCGAGACCTGCACTGGCGTGCCGGTCGCGAGCGCCAGCTCGGGATCGATGCCGGCCACGCGGACGTCGGCCTGGCCGATCCGGACGACGAGAATTTGCTCGTCGCCGAGCTGCTCCGTCACCATCAGCTTGCCGCCGAGCGATACCTGGTTGCCGTTGGCGGCGGCGCCGAGGCGCAGGTGCTGCGGGCGCACGCCAACCGCTGCCGTGCCGTCGACACAACGGCCGACCGCCGGGAATCGCGCCTGCGGCAGGGCTAGGTCGACGCCGTCGGCCGACAGGCGGAACGTGCCGCCGTCTGTCGCAACCTTCATCTCGAAGATATTCATCGCCGGCGACCCAATGAAGCTCGCAACAAAGCGATTGGCCGGGCGGCGGTAGAGTTCAAGCGGCGTTCCGACCTGCAATACGAGGCCGTCCTTCATCACGACAATGCGGTCGCCAAGCGTCATCGCCTCGACCTGGTCGTGGGTGACGAAGATCGAGGTCGTCGGTACGCGCTGACGCAGCTCCTTGATCTCGAGGCGCATCTGGGCGCGCAACTGCGCATCGAGGTTGGACAGCGGCTCGTCGAACAGAAACACCTTCGGATTGCGTACTATGCAGCGCCCGAGCGCCACGCGCTGCTGCTGTCCGCCAGAGAGCTGTCGGGGGCGGCGCTGGAGCAGCGGCTCGATCGAGAGAACACGCGCGGCGTGCTTGATCGCAGCGTCGATCTCCGCCTCGGGCAGGCGGCGGTTGCGCAGGCCGAAGGCGAGGTTGTCGTAGACGCTCATGTGCTGGTAGAGCGCGTAGTTCTGGAACACCATCGCGATATCGCGATCCTTCGGTTGCAGGTCGTTGACGACTCGGCCGCCAATGGCGATGGTGCCGCCGGACACGTCCTCGAGCCCCGCGATCATGCGCAGTGTGGTCGACTTGCCGCAACCCGACGGGCCGACCAGCACCACGAACTCGTGGTCCTTGATCTCAAGGCTGAAGTCCTTGACGGCAACCACGTTGCCGTAGGACTTGCGGACCCCGTGGAGAGCAACTTCCGCCATGTTCAAACCTTCAATCCGCGAATGACGTATTTCTGGCCGAAGAGCGTGACGATCAACGCCGGTCCCAATGCCAGCACGCCGGTCGCGCTCATCAGATGCCATTCCATGCCGAGCTCGTGGACGAACTGCGCCATCACCACGGTCAGGATCGGTGTCTCGTGGCTGGTGAGGATCAGCGCGAACAGGAACTCGTTCCACGTATAGAGCCAGCACAGAATCGCCAGAGCGGTGAGCCCCGGCACCGCCGCCGGGATGGCAACGCGCCAGAACGCCCCCCAGCGCGAGCAGCCGTCGATCATCGCTGCATACTCCATCGACGGGTCGATGCCGTCGAAAAAGCCCTTCATGATCCAGGAGAAGAAGCATACGTGCACGGCTACGTGCGGCAGCAGCAGGCCCCAATAGGTGTCGAAGATGCCGAACCACTGGGTGACGAAATAGAGTGGCAGCACCCAGGACACGTACGGCACGCAGCGGAACACATAGATCAGCCCGAACCAGGTGCTGGGAATCGCTCCCTTGAATCTCGAGAGCATGTAGCCCGACGTGACGGTCACGCCGAGCGAGAGAACGGTCGCGAGCGTCGAGATGGCAAAGCTGTTCCACAGCGCCTTCAGCACCTGCTGCTGGCCGAGCACCTCGTGGAAGTTCTCGATGGTGAACTCGGTGCCGCGGTGCACGTAGTAGACGCCGGAGGCTGGCCGGAGCGATGTCAGCACCAGCCAGAAGATCGGGAAAATGAAGAGCAGGCACACGGCAACAGTCGCGAGCGCGAGTAGCACGCGTGTACCGCCGGGGGCGAGTGCCTCGAAGAAGCCTTTCGACCGCCGCTCGGCCACTGGCGCGGAAACGCTCATTTCGAGACCTCCACCCAGCGGTTCAGCACCCGATAAAGACCCATGGCGAAGATCACGATGATGACGGCGCCGACGACGGCCGCAGCCGAGCCACGCCCGAGGTTGAGGAACTGGAAGCTTTCGACATAGGCGTAGATGCTGAAGACCTCGGTGGCCCGCGCCGGCCCGCCGCCAGAAATGGTCCACACCGTATCGAAGGTGCGGAAGGCATCGATCGTCCTGATCACGACGCACACTACGATGACGGGTCGCAGCATCGGCAGCGTGATGAAGCGGAACGTCCGCCATATGCTGGCGGCATCGATCTTTGCCGCCTCGAAGGGCTCGCTCGGTAGGCTCTGCAGGCCAGCAAGGAGCAACAGCGCGAACCATGGCGTCCAGAGCCAGACATCGGTCAGGAGGATGACGAAAAAGGCGGTCGAGCGCTGCGTCAGCCATGTCACTGGTGCGATGCCGAGCGCATCCAGCAGTGCGTTCACGACGCCAAATTGGTCATTGAACATCCAGCGGATCATGATCGCGGCAATGACGGGCGCAACCATCAGCGGCAAGAGCACGATGGTCTGGACCAGCCATCGCCCCGTGAACTTGCGATTGAGCAGCAACGCCACCAGCAGCCCGAGCACGAGCGAGCAAGTGACGCTTGCGAGCATGAAGCCGAATGTATTGGGCAGCACGATTTTCAGGAACGCCGGGTCATTCAAGACGTAAGCGTAGTTCTTGAACCCGACCCAGGTCTTGTGCGGATCGTGCAGCGACCAGTCGCGGAAGCTTACATTGGTTCCGACGATGATCGGAACGATCTGAAAGCAGACGAGCGCCAGCGCGGCCGGCGCGACCAGCAGCAGCGTGAATCTCGTTTTCTCGTTCATGCGGCGGGCATCCGAAAGGTCTTGGACAGGTGTCGCGAAGTGGCGATCTGCAAGAGAAAGGCTGGGAGCATGTGCTCCCAGCCCGTCGTGTACCGACTGGCTCGGTGCAATTGCCAGTCTGGCAGCCCGGCGCTAGTTTCCAGTTGCCGCGCGCTGGATCTTCGGCGCTCCTTCGGCCAGCACCTTTGCAATATCCTCGCGCTTGCCCGACATCGCCGCGATGACCGTGTCCGAGTAGGCCTTGTGGACGGCGGGCCACTCCGCGAAATAGTACGCGGAATGCGTGATCGGCTTTTGATCGAACACCGCATGCTTCAGCGCCGCGAAGTCCTTGTCGTCGGCGGCGAGCTTCGGCCACAGCTTGACATTGGGCGGCGGGCCACCGGTCTTCTTCCACATCTCGACCTGGCCGGCCTCGTCGCTCATCATCGCCGACAGCATCTCCTTGGCGATCTTCTTCTTCTCAGGCGGCGAACCCTTCGGGATGGCCCAGCCCCAGATTTCGTTCCATGAGGTCGGCTTGTCGGCCTTGGGCCCGACGGGGAATGGCGCCATGCCGATATTGCCGGCGATCTTGGAGCGTTTCGGGTCGTTGAACTCGCCAAAATGCGTCGAGTCCACCAGCGTGAAGGCCGCATCACCCGCCATGAAAATGGCGTTGGCCTCGTTGCGGCCGTAGGCCGTCATGCCCGGCGGACTGATCTTGTGCGTGTTGATCGCGTCCCACCAGTACTCGACGATCTCCTGGTGGCAGGGCTGTGTGATTGCGGCCTCGAGCTTGGCGGCCTTGAGCTTGTCGTTGTCGCGCTCGAACATCGGATTGAGGATGTCGCACTTGTTCGCCCACATGGTCCACCAGAAGCTGAACCACGTGTTGTTCATCGACATGCCGCCGACGTAGCCCCACTTCGCCTTGCCCTCCTTCTGCAGGCGCTGGCTGACCTTGACCAGATCGGCAAAGGTCGTCGGCACCTCCTCGGGCTTCACCAGGTCCTTGCGGTAGAAGAACGTGCCGACCGTGTGCGCCATGGGCACGACGGTGAGCTTCTTGTCGTCGTTCCAGAAGGCGTCGAGCGGCCACTTGTCAGCATTCTCGATGCCCTTCACGTCGTCGGTGGTCTCGACCCACTTCTTCCAGAGCTGACCCCAATCGTCGTTGTGCCAGATGATGTCGAACTGGTCGTTGCCGGAGGTGAGTGTCGTCGTCACCTTCTCCATGAACACGCTGTAGGCCATGGCAATGCGCGTCAGCTTGATGTTGTTGGCCTTCGCCCACTTCTCCATCATGTCGAGGGAGGCATCCTGGATCGGGTTTTTCATGTACCCGACCTTGATCTCCCGCTCCTGCGCCGTGGCGGCGAAGGAGACACCGGCCGCGAGTGCAGCCGCCAGACCCGTCAACAACAGTCGCCGCCCGGGCCGCATCCAAAAGGTCATGTGGCTTTTCCTCCTGCAGAACCGTTGGGCGCTGTTTTTGTTGTGCTTCCCGCGCCTGCCTAAGCGCTAACACGCGTGACCACCCTCGACAAGCACATCGCCGCAGCGCGTAGCCGCTGACTGCGAGCGGCAGGCATGTCCACTCCGCGCGCTGGCCTTCCGGAATGGGAAGGCGGCCGGTCATGCCGGCCGAGCATGGCCCGGCTATTCCGAAGCGAGCTTCACTGTCCCGCTCTCAACGAGGCCCGCGATCTCGCTCTCCGACAGGCCAAGCTCCGCGAGCACCTCCGCCGTTTGGGCGCCAAGCGGCTGCGGCGGCAGGCGTACCTCGGCGGACTGGCCGTCGTAGTGCAGCGGATGGTTCACCAGCCGGACCGGCGCCTTGCCCGGCCCCGCTCCCGGCACCGTTACCAGCGACTGCATGTGCTTGACCTGGGGATCCTCGACGATCTCGCTGTAGCCCTGCACCGCGGCATGCCAGATCTTCAGCGGCTCCATCACCGCCTTCCATTCAGCGGTGGTGCGGAGCTTGATGCGGGCTGCGATGAGCGTGGTGATCTCGTCCTGCTTCGACCAGGTATCCTTGTCGGCGTAGGCCGCAAGCTTCGGCTCGCCCGTCACCTCGCCGATGACCTCGAGCGGTGCCAGCGACAGCGCCAGATGGCCGTCCTTCGTCGCGTAAACGCCGTAGGGCGCGGCGTAGTACCAGCCAGCGACGTGCTTGTGGGCATAGATCGAGGCCGGAGGCGTCGGCGCGTTCATCCAGGCAACGAGGGATTCCGCCTGCAGGTCGAGCGCCGCCTGCATCAGGCTGGCATCGACACGACAGCCCTGACCGGTTCTGGACCGACGCACGATGGCGGCGAGGATGCCCATCGCGAAAAGTGCCGCGCCGTGATGATCGATGACCGAGACGCCAGCCGGCCGCGGGCCGTTGTGAGCCTGTCCGGTGATCTTCATCATTCCAAACAGGGCCTGGGCGAGCAGATCCTGGCCCGGTCGCTCGACGTAGGGGCCGTGCGGACCGTAGCCGGAGGCCGAGGCATAGATCAGGCTCGGCTTGCGTTGCCTTAAGGCCTCGTAGCCGAAACCCAGCTTCTCCATCACGCCAGGGCGAAAGTTCTCGGCGACCACGTCGGCCGTGTCCACGAGGCGCAGGGCAATCTCCTTGCCCTTCGCTGACTTAAGGTCGATCGCGATGTTGCGCTTGTTGCGGTTGGCGCAGAGGAACAGCATGCTCTGCTCGTCGCTCCAGATGTCGCCGGGGCTCCAGTGGCGCTGCCAGGCGCCCTCGGTCGACTCGATGGAGATCACATCGGCGCCGAGGTCGCCGAGCGCCTGGATCCCCATGGGGCCGAGCAGGAAGTGATTGAAGCTGACGACTCTCGTGCCTTTGAGCAGATCGAGCATGCCGATACCGTCCTGTGATTGGTCGAGATTTGGAGAGGGTTGGGCGCGGCGCCTCCGATCGCCCAGTCCTGCCGCGCCCGGTGGCAGAGTTCCTCGCCGTGCACTTCAACGATGCTTGAAGCTTGGCTTCTCCTTGGCGAAGAACGCGCGCACGCCCTCACCGCAGTCGGCCGAGGCGAAGGCCTTGTCGCTCAGGGCAAGCGAGGCGCGCACGCCCGCCTCCTCGGAGGTATCGAAGGCCATGTCGATGGACTGCTTGCACATCTGCAGCGCGACGCTCGGCTGGGCAGCGAGCCTGCGCGCCAGCTCCATCGCTGTCTCGAGCGCGTTTCCCTTGGGCACCACGCGGTTGATCAATCCCCATGCCATGGCGGTTTCCACTGGAAGCGGCTCGCCGAGGAACATCATCTCCTTGGCCCTGCCCTCGCCGATCCGGCGCGTGACGCGAATGGTGCCGCCGCTTCCGGGAAATACGCCGAGCTTGATCTCGGGCAGCGCGACCTGATTACCGGCCTCCGCGACGATCAGATCGCAGCACACCGCGAGTTCGAGCCCGCCACCGAAGGCAAGACCGTTGAGTGCCGCGACCGTAGGCTTGGGAAAGTCGTCAACCCGGCTATAGACCTCGTTTTCCAGCGCCAGCTTCTTGGGTACCACAGCTCCGGCTGCCATCATTTCGGGGAATTCCTTGATGTCGGAGCCGGCGCAGAACGCCTTCGAGCCCGAGCCCGTCAGCACCAGCACGCGCACACCCGGATCGGTAGCTAGCTTTGCCACCAGCTCGTTCAACTGGCGACTGAGCTCAAGCGTGACGAGATTGAGCGGCGGGTTCGTCAACGTTACCAGCGCGACGCCGTCGCCGATCGTGCATTGCACGAATGTCTTGGTCATCGTGAGCTCCTCCGGTGAATGCCGTGCTGGTCGACAACCGCCAAGCTGTTTGGTCCCGCTTGTGTGGGCCCTCACCAATGGTTTCGAATGGATCGAGCCGAGAACCACCAAGGTGCGCCAAAGCAGGCTCAGCCGCTATAGTTAGATTGAACATATATCGGTGCTGCCAGCGCGGCCAATCCAAGTCAAACTTACAAGTTTGACGTGCTGTTGAGCCGCACCAGCCAATTGGGGCAGACTTGGCCCGCATGAGCTTTCGCATCGGTCGGGCTACTTCACACGTCGAGGCAACATGACGTCACTTGTGAGAACCGCCATCGATCCGGCATCGGGTGCCGTCGCGATGTGGTTCGCAGCCGATGGGTGGATTCCGAACAACCGGCGCCTGCCCGCAATATTCTTTCGGGCCGTCATCGATTGCTCGCGGCCCGATCCAGCAGCGGAATTCGAGTCCGTCTTCCGCCGTAACGGTTGGGAGCCGCGATGGCGCAATGGCGTGTATTCGTTTCATCACTACCATTCGACGGCACACGAGGTTCTGGGTTTTGCAGCAGGGACGGCTCGGCTCATGCTTGGCGGGCCGAACGGCCACGAGATCACGGTAAACGCGGGTGACTGCGCTTTGCTGCCGGCCGGCACGGGACATTTTCGCATCGACGCCAGCCGCGATTTTCTCGTGGTGGGTGCTTACGCTCCGGATCAAAGCCCGGATCTGTGCCGGAGTGCCATTGCCAAAGAGGACGAAACACGGATGGCCGAGCTTGCATTTCCAAATGCAGACCCGGTGCTGGGATCAGCGGGACCGCTTTGCAGGTTCTGGACATCGGCGGATGGGCGATAGCCCCGAGCGGTCAAGTATGCCTGCATCGTGGAGCGACGGCTGCCAGTCGCAATATTTGCGAAGCTACCCTTGAATGACGAAACGAATATCGGCGATGGCTTGGTGCCCGCCCTATCGCATCCCGGTTCTCGCGCAAGCCGTTGAGTTAAGTGATGAATAAGGATTGATAGCGGCAGGTCGCAAAGCGTTGGTGAAATGACACAGCCGCTCATGAACCAATTTATTTCCACGCGCGTGCGTCCCGAAATCCGCAGCCCTGCCGCGCGAATCAGCAGACACTGCCGCTGACTGAGTAGTGGAATCGCATCCTAACCGTCCTGTGCGAAAACTGGGCCGGTCACCGCTCACGCAGCCTTTCCACGGTTGGTTGGGGCGAAATTTGCGGATTCGGCATTCTGCGTGCGCTCATCCCTCATGGAGGTACCCATGGAAACACTCACCGAAGGGCCGCAGGGCTTCTGGTCCGGAACCTATCTCGGCCGTCACATTGCCATGCTTCAGCACCATGGCGCCTGGCGTGTCTATCTCGACCAAATGTTCCAGGACAGCTCTCGCTTCGAGACTGCCGAGGAAGCGGTCGTCTGGCTTCGCCGACAGATCGAAGAACGCGCGGCCAAGCCGATCTTCTCGGGGCTCGCACGCGCTCGCACGGCATGACCTGATGCGGCCGTTGGTCGAACCAGGCCCATGCGCTCCGGACCACTCGGTGGGGGCCGGCCCTTCGGCCGACCCGCGCTTCCGTGCCATGTTGGCGTCTCCGGAATAGACGTTCGAAATGACCGGGTTCACAGCCAAGAGATTGGCAGCACTCCGGTAGCAATCAGCTCGCGACGCGCTCGATCAGGACGCGGCGGCAATCCATCTCGTAGTCGAGGCCGACGACGGGTGGGCGGCAGAAGTGCCAGGTGAGCCCGTGCTTCGCGGCACCCCGGCGAACGATCTCTTGGGCTAGAAAGGGATGAATATCGTAGATCGTGTAGACTTGCGCGGCGGTCGTGTCGTTCCAGGCGAAACCGAGGAGCCCCATGCGCCGCTCCATCTCGCCGAGGACTGCTTGCGCTTTCTCCCGCATGCCATCGACACTGGTGTCGCCTGGTCTGACCACGAAGTTGCCGTAACTTCCCTTGCCCTCAGGCGCCTCCCCGCTTCCGGCGACGACAAAACTCGGTGCGGCAGGCGACGCCGGTAACGTGAAGCAGAATGCGTAGAATGAGGGCTCGGCCGGCTTGTCAAGCTCAGGACAAACATTCGACCGTGCAACGGGATTGGATTTGCTGGCTTCGTCGTAAATGCCCCACCTTGCCAAAGTGCCGACGTAGATTTCGTTGAACGCGATGAAGCCGGCCTCGGTGAAAGGCTCTGGAGAGCGTAGCTCGCAAGCACAGAATGATGTCAGTGGCCGCCCTGCTTCGGTAATGTACCTCTCGACCCGGCGAAATCCTTCGGCCAGTGGCACTGGATGTTCAAATCGAACACGCTCGATGCTGAAGCCTGGCTCCGCAGCGACCCCACCGGAATACTGAAAGACGGCTGGGATGTATCGATACCCACCGGCAGCGAAGACCTTCGTAGTCATGATCGGCATTCCTACTATTCCGTGCCCATTGCATCGAAGATGGTATTGCTGCTCTTTTCCGCCTGCGGTCGGTCCGCCCAGCGGACGCTGACACGGAGATCCTGCTCAGCCGTATTTGGTCGCATCCATTGACTGCACGCAATGCTTTCTCAGCAGCGGCCGAATGGATACACTCGCGAAAGGTTCCAATGCCCGGGCGCACAGTGACGGCCCGGCGGCAATGACTTGACCGGTCAATCGACGAGATATCGAAATGAAATCAACGAGCAAGGCTGAAGCGGCTCACTCCACCAGGAGCGAGAAGATGTTCATCGACGGTGCCTGGGTTGGCGCTGTAGGCGGGCGCGAGCTCACCGTCGAGGCGCCAGGTACGCGGGGGACAATTGCCAGCATTCCGCGTGGCGGCGCCGAGGATGTCGATCGCGCTGTGAAGGCTGCCGCCAAGGCCTTCCCGGCATGGAGTAGGATCGTCCCGCGTGAGCGCGGCCGTATGCTCCAGAAGATTGCCGATGCGATCGAGGCGCGGGTCGAGGAACTCGCCCGGATTCTTGCCGAGGAGACCGGCAATGCCATCCGGACCCAGGCACGCGGAGAAGCCAAGAGCGCCGTCGACATCATGCGCTATTTTGGGGGCCTCGCAAGCGAGCTCAAGGGCGAAACCATTCCGCTCGGGGAGCACGTTCTCTCCTACACTCGCCGTGAACCTATCGGAGTGGTGGGGGCGATCATTCCGTGGAACGCTCCCGTTGCCCTCGCCGCGCTGAAGATTGCGCCAGCCCTTTGCACCGGCAACACGATCGTGCTGAAGGCCGCCGAGGACGCTCCACTCGGCGTGCTTGCCATGACGAGGATTTGCGAACAGTTCCTGCCCAAGGGCGTGCTCAATGTCGTGACCGGTCTTGGCGAGGAGGCGGGCGCTGCGCTTTCGGGACACCCTGTAGTGCGCAAGCTTTCGTTCACCGGCTCGACTGAGGTCGGCAAGATCATCATGCGAGCGGCCGCCGACCGGATCGTGCCCGTTAGCCTCGAGCTTGGAGGCAAGAGCCCATCGATTGTCTACCCCGACGCGAACGAGGATTGGGTGATCGATGGCATAATTGCGGCCATGCGCTTTACGCGTCAGAAGTCAATCATGCACGGCTGGATCGCGCCTCTTCCTTCACGCCGACATTTTCGACAGCTTCCTCGCGAAGCTCGCGGACAAGACGTCGAAGTTCAAAATCGGCGACCCACTCGACGAGGCGACCGACATAGGCGCCATCATCAATGAGAAGCAATTCAAGAAGGTTTGTGGCTTTGTCGATGAGGGCCTGAAGATCCCGGGCTCGAAGCTGCTGATCGGCGGCCTGCCGCCCAAGACCGGTCCGCTATCGAAGGGCTACTTTGCAATCCCGACGGTATTTGCGAATGCAGCAAACGATTGGCGCATGTCGCGAGAGGAGATATTTGGGCCAGTCCTGGTCGCCATCCGCTGGTCCGACGAGGCTGAAGTGATCCGCATGGCAAACGATACGCACTATGGCCTCGCCGCCTACGTGTGGACCAAGGACATCGGGCGTGCGCTTCGCGCGGCGCATGCGATCGAGGCGGGATGGGTGCAGGTGAACCAGGGCCTAGGCCAGTTCCCCGGCCAATCCTACGGCGGCGTCAAGCAGTCCGGCATTGGGCGCGAGCACTCGCTCGAAGGCATGCTCGACAGTTTCACACAGCGTAAGAACGTAACAGTAAACCTGGCGGTCTGAAGAAGTGGAGAGGACAAATCCGTCTGGGCGAGGCACTGGACAATCCAGTAGCCTTTGACGGCCATTCCACACCTGTCGTCGGATCTTCGATCAACCTGGTTCTCGTGCGCCGAAAATCATCGTCCTGCTACATCCGCAAGCGACGCGCGAGCGCGGCGGCCGCGACAAGGGATATGCCGACACCTGCGACGCAAGCTGGCCAGCCGAACCGCTCGAACAGTTGTCCGAGCACAGCGCTGCCAACCAGACCACCCAGGAAATAGCAGGCCAGATAGAGTCCGCTGGCCGAGCCAGGGTCAACCGTGGCCGCGCGCCCGACGAAGCCGGTTGCGGTTGCCTGCGCGAAAAACGTGCCGACGCCGACCAGCATTAGGCCTGCGATAACCGGCCCGAGTTGGGGCTGGAGCAGCAATGGTAGCCCTATCCCGGCAACTGCCAATGCGCCCCACATCGTGTGTTGCGCGCCGAAGCGCGCAACCAGCCGCCCTGCAAGGGGGGTCGTGATGATCGATGGCAGAAACACGAGGTAGACGAGGCCCACCGACATCATGCCGAGTGAGAGAGGCGCGCGTACCAGTACGAAATTCACATAGGTAAAGGTGCCGATGAACGCAAACAGGATGCAGAAGCCGATCGCAAACGTCGCGCGCAGGGGGCGATTGCGAAGATGTTGCTTCCATACGCCGAGAGGAGATTTCGACCCAGCCTGTGCCACAGCCATGTGGCTCATGCGGTCGAGCGTGAAATAGACCAATGCGGCGCCAGCCAGATTGAGAGCGGCGAACATGTAGAAGTTTGGCGCCAAGCCGAGCGTATCCGCGATTGAAGCCGACATCAGCCGGCCGAACAGATTGCTCGCGACATTGCCGGTTATGTAAGCTGCAAACGCAGCCGACGTCGCCTTGCCGCAGGTCGCCTCGGCAAGGTAGGCAAGCGTCAGCGTGAACGCCGCCGACATGAAGACACCCTGCATCACGCGCAGCACTGTAAACGTGGCAAGATCCGGCGCGACAGCGAGCAGCGCTGTCGGGATCGACAGCAAGGCAAGGCTCATTACGATGCCGCGCCGGCGATCGATCCTGCTACTGAAGAATGCGACGGCGAGCCCTGCAACGGCCATCCCAAAGGTGCTGGCGTTGACGGCGGTGCCCATGGCAGCCGGGCTGACACCGTATGCCCGAACCAGCGACGGCAGGATCGCCTGGGTGGCAAACAGATCGACCACTGTCAGGAAGGCGATGAGGCCGATCACGAACTCGCGGACAAAGCCGATCGCCGCCGGATGATGGGCGTGCCGATCGCGCATCCGCGGCACTGCTGCTGCTCTCGGCATCTATGCCACTCCTTTCACGGTCATGGAAAACGGGCGTGACGTCGGAGAATATGTGAAGGCTCTCGAGCATCACGCCCGGAAGGAACCGCCGCCGGGAGCAGGCGACCTCACATCGTGTGCGGGTCCATCTTGTCGTGCAGGATGTCGGCGGAAAGCAGCACCACCGGCTTGTTGCCCGTGTTCTTCCACCAGTGCTTGGTCGCGTGCGTCTCTCGTGCGACGTCGCCGGCATGGTGCACGATCGGCACGGCACAGGTGCTGGCGTATTCCACGATCGTGCCCGAGACGATGTAGATGATGGCCGGACGCTCCTCGTGGCTGTGCCAGGCGACGACGCCGCCAGGCTGCACGACCAGTTGCCGCAGCCGGAACTTGTGCTCCTTGAGGTTCGGCGCCTCCTCGGCGAGGTCGATCGACGCGATGACCTTGTCTGTCACATTCTTGTGCGCCGTCGCGCCGGGCTTCTGGCCATCCGTCGTGACCTTTTCGGCCGGACAGCTGCCGGCGCTTGCCGCTTCCGGCATAGGACCGACCGCGCCGGTCAGCAGGCCCGCCAGGGCCAGAGCGCGGTAGAGACCGGAAGGGAACTTAGAAGACGCGTTCATGGTTTTTCTCTCCTATGACTGCTTGCCGGCACGGCAATTGACGCCGTCCTGACATTCAGGAGGATGAGCTAATTGGCAGCGCGGTTGAAATATCGAAGGTCTTTGGATTCGATACCTCGCCGCTATCAACTGGGTCATGCCGCTACTGCGTTTCCCGGCGCGTTCGCAGGCTCGATTGGATCGTCTACGGCGCCCCAGACACCCTCATTGTTGGGTTCGTGCAAGATCACGCCCTCGAGCGGATCGAACGCACCCTGCCATGGCGCTCGCTCGATGGCTCTGCGAGTGCTCGCATATCCGGCGGCCCAGCGGTCGCGAATGCCAGAAGGGCTGAAATCGACATCCTTGGTTTGGTCCTCGCTGTCGAGCCGCGGCGCCAACAGACGCACGACATGCATCTGGGTCGTGCAGCCATAGTCGGCGAGATCGCGCACCAGCTCGCTGTTGCGCGCCGTTTCCGGGATCATGCCTGCCAGCTGCTTGACCACGTGCCGCAAGCGATGGGTTTGCTGTTGCCGTGCGATATGGCTCGCGACCCGGCTCGAGTACTGGATATCCTTCTGCCGGTGCAGCACATCCCACATGGTGACGGGTTCGGGTCCGATCGGGTTCCACATATGCACCGCGAAAATGAGCGAGTTCCGGCGCGGATAGTCGTCGAACACCACTTCGCTCGGCGTATTGGAAAGAATGCCGCCATCCCAATAGAGCTCGCCGTCGATGCGCACAGCCGGGAACGCCGGTGGCAACGCACCTGAAGCCAGGATGTGCCTTACGTTGATCGGCACATCGCGGCCATCGAAGTACTTCATCTGACTCGTCCGCACATGCGCGGCGCCAACCGTCAGCCGCGGCTTGCAGCGATTGATCAGGGAAAAGTCGACCAGCTCGCGTGAGGGTCTTCTCCAGCGGCATTGTCGAATAATAGCCCGCAGCATCGGGACCTAGCGGCACGTGGGGTCCGAGAAAGGCCAAACGGTACGGCTCGAAGAACCCCGGAATGCCGGCGACGACCGTTTGCCAGTACGACAGCGTCTGCGCAAATTGCGGCCAGCCGCCATCGACATTCCAAGGCGACCTGTGCGCCATCCGCTGCCAGAACTCCTCGAGCGCCGGCAGACGGTTGTGCGCCTCGTTGCCGGCGATCAGGCTGGCGTTGATCGCACCGATCGAGGTGCCGATGATCCAGTCTGGCTCGATGCCGCCCTCGTGCAGCGCCTGGTAGACGCCTGCCTGAAATGCGCCGAGAGCACCACCTCCTTGAAAGACCAGCACAACCTGCCGTGGCTTGCTCGGCAAATGATCTATCCCTGGCAACCCGGCGATCGGTGCGGTGATAGCCTCAGATCGAACTGTCATGCAGGTCTCCCAAAGTCGGTCGGTTACGGTTTCCGAGCCGCAGCGAGGATCAATTTCCCGGGGGCAAATCGACCTATTGCGCGGTCCATCCGCCTTCGACGGGAAGGGCAGTGCCGGTCATGGATGCTGCCGCCTCCGTGCACAGGAACACGGCCAGCGCGCCGAGTTGCTCGGTCGTGACGAACTGCCGGGTCGGCTGCGCGTGCAGCAGCACGTCCCTGATCACCTGCTCCTCGGTGATGCCGCGCGCTCTCGCGGTCTCCGGGATTTGCTTCTGCACCAGCGGCGTGAGCACATAACCTGGACAGATGGCGTTGACCGTGATGCCAAATTCGGCGGTTTCGAGCGCCACCGTCTTGGTGAGGCCGACGATCCCGTGCTTCGCCGCGACATAGGCTGACTTGAACGGCGATGCGACCAGCCCGTGCGCCGAGGCAACATTGATGATGCGACCCCATTTCCGGGCCTTCATTTCTGCGACAACGGCTCGCGTGGCATGGAACGCCGACGACAGATTGATTGCGATGATGGCGTCCCACTTTTCCGGCGGAAACGTCTCGATCGCTTCCACGTGTTGAATACCCGCGTTATTGACGAGCACGTCAACGCTGCCGAATGCATTGCGCGTATCTGCGACCATGCCCGCGATTTCGGCCGGCTTCGACATGTCGGCCGCCGAATAGGCCGTCTTGACATCGCAGGCCTTGGCGAGCTCAGCGCGCGTCGTCTCGATCTCGTTCCTGTCGCCGAAGCCGTTCAGCATGACGTTCATGCCGGCGGCGGCGAATGCTCGCGCGATACCGAGGCCGATGCCACTGGTTGAGCCGGTTACGATGGCGCTCTTACCGGCGAGTTCGCGATTGCGTGTTTGCATTGCCGTGTGAGATGAAGTGGTGGCCGCCATGGCACTCTCCTTTTCGAATTGAAGCAGTCAGTGTGAGCTCGAGCGCTGCGCCTTCAGCCGCTTGCAGGCGACCGGGATGAGCGACAGGACCGCGAGGCCGACGAGCGCCGTTATCACCTGTGGCGTCAGCGCGCCCCTGAGGGAGAACTCCTGCATCGAGTTGAAGATGCTGCCGAGGCCGGCGCCAATCGAGGCGAACACGAACGTGCCGGGAATGATACCAAAGAATGTCGAGATCACGAACTTGCCGAGCGGGACGCCGAGAAATGCCGGCACGAGATTGACGACGAAGAATGGAAATCCCGGTACAAGACGGAGCACCAGCAGGTAGCTCGTCGCATCCTCCTTGAACCCGGCCTCCATCTTTGCAAGCCAGGGTCCGGCCTTTGCGCGCAGCAGGTCGGCGAGCAGGTAACGTGCCGCCATGAAGACCGCCGTGGCGCCGATGGTGGCACCAACGACCACGGCCGCTGTTCCTTCCCAGATACCGAACAGAAAGCCGCCAGTAAGAGTCAGAATGACGCCGCCCGGCACCGACAGAGCGGTCGCAGTGGCATAGGCCACAACGAACAGCAGCACGGCTTTGACTGGCATGCCGGCGACAAACGACATCAGCTCACCACGATGCTGGCGAAGCTGCTCGAAAGTCAGGTACTTGTGCAGGCCGAAGCCAAAGAATACCGCCATGCCGGTGGCAATGAATGCAAGCGGCACCAGCTTTTTCCACGACAGTGTCGCAGGTGCGGTCTTGAGCGGCATTGCGTCAATTGGGTTCGACTTTTGCATGAGGTTTCCTTTCCGGGTTCGGGTGCGGCGTGCGAACTGCACCGCTGTCGCGTCAGATAGGGCGCGATAATCGAAGCCATGTCGCCGTGTCATGCTTCTGCAATTGCCGGCTGGCCTGGATCAGGGCCCGTTGATCGGCAGGTGGATCGCGAAGCAGGCCCCACGACTGGTCGCGCCGGTTGAAACCTCGACATTGCCGCCATGGCGCTCGGCGATGAGACGAACGATCCACAAGCCCAGCCCCCACGAGGCGCTCCTGCCGTCGTATCGGGCGGACAGCGTCGTGAACGGCCGGAAGGCCCGTTTGAGGTCGAGTTCCGACAGTCCCTGGCCCTCATCGGATATCGAGATCACGGCGTGTCGGCCCACACGGGCGATTCCGCAGGTCACCTTGGTCCCAGCCGGCGCGTACTTCACTGCATTGCCGACCAGATTGCCGACTGCCTCGGCAAGGAGCGTCTGGTCGCCGATAACCGGGCACCGCATGGCACCGGTACTGTCGATCGAAACGCTCCGACTCTCAGCAACCGGCCGATTGAGTTCGGCGGCCCTTTCCACGACGTCGCCGAGATCAACGAGTGACGCCTTGTACGACAGGGGGTCCCCGGTCTCACGTGTACGCTGCAAAAAGCCATTCAACATCGCCTCGAGCGCGTCGATCATCGCTTGCGCCTTTTCGGTGGTCGCTTTGACGCGATCCAGCGCCTGAATTTGCGCATACGTTTCAACGAGCTCGATCAGGACGGATAGATTGGCGAGCGGCCCGCGCAAGTCATGGGCGATAATGGTCAAAGCGCCCAGCAAGGCTGCATCCTTGGGCTGGGGCACCGGTCCGGGCGTTTGCTGCGGCTTCAGCTGCTTGTATCCCTTGATTGGCAGCAGCTCTGCGATCTGTGACTGCATCGGGTGAACCTTTCGCGCCGAAGTAGTTCGGTCCTTGGGACGCTACGCGCGCTTGCGACCGGCGTGAAATATGGTTTCGCTAGGGATTCGATAGCTTGCCTGCATGGTCTTGAGCCGCGACAAAATATCGGCGATGTCATAGAGTTATCGTTGCGGCAAGAGCGCAGTAAACAGGTCTCTACTGCATGGAAATGCACCAGATCCGCTATTTTCTCGGCGTCTCGCGTACGCTGAATTTCACGCGCGCGGCCGAGGAGTGCAACGTCTCGCAACCTTCACTGACGCGCGCCATCAAACTGCTCGAGGAAGAGTTGGGCGGTGAATTGTTCCGCCGCGAACGCAACCTCTCGCATCTGACCGACCTTGGCCAGCGGATGCTGCCGCTCATGCAGCAGTGCTACGATACCGCGCTGGGTGTGAAGTCGCTGGCGACCTCGATGAGGCGAGGCGAGATTGCCGCGCTGCGCGTCGCGCTGTCGCGAACCATCGATATGGCGCTGCTGATTCCGTTTCTCTCGCAGTTGATGCGGGCGATGAACGGCTTGGAACTCAAGTTCCTGCGCGGAACGGCGGCCGAGATCGCAGAGATCATGAAACAGGGTAACGCTGATCTCGCGATTTCGGGCCCTATGGCCACTTCTTGGGAACGCTTCGATGCCTGGCCGCTATTCACGGAGAGCTTCGCGCTGCTCGTCAGCGCCCAGCACCGGCTTGCGGATCGCGCCACGGCCGGAATCGACGATCTTCGACAGGAGCGGTTGCTGATCCGCACTTACTGCGAGCTGGCGGAGCAGCTGGCAGCCCAGCTCCGCAGCCATGGCCTTGCAGTCGTTCACGGCCACGAGGTCTCCTCCGAGCGCGATCTTATCTCCTTGCTGGAAAGCAACATGGGCGTTGCCATTGTTCCACGCAGCACCTCGGTCTCGGAAGCACTGCGGCGCTTGCCAATCGACGCCCTCGAGCTCAAACGCACCGTCTACCTCTACACCGTCGCAGGACGCCCGCGATCGGCGGCGGCGGCAACGCTGATGAAGCAGCTGCAGGCAGCAGACTGGTCGAGCGCGGTGAGTTAGGCAGATGCATTGAGCGCGGCGACAAGGTCGTCCGCGTCCATGCGCCGGCTATAGTCGGGATCAACGAACCGAGCCGTGATTGCCCCGTTCCGTGCGACGACGAATGTTGCCGGGATCGGTACGAACCAGCTTGCGGTGCCTTGATAGGCGGAAAGGTCACGGCCCAGGTCCGTCAAGAGCTGCTGCATTTCACCCCCGAGCCAGATCGCGAGATTGAGTGACAGTGCGTAGCCGTTACCGATATCCGAGAGGATCTTGAATCCTGCCCGCGCTTCGTCCTTCTGTTTCAAAGTGTACTGCTGCCGTTCCGGCGTGATCGCAACGATCTGTGCGCCGATGGCCTCTACGCGCTCCTGTACCTGCGCCAGTGCATGTGCATGGATCCGGCAATAGGGACACCAATGGCCGCGAAGGAATGTCACGGCGACCGGCCCGTTCGCGAGCAGTTCATCGAGACCAACGAGATTGCCCTGCTCATCGGGAAGCAGGAAGGATGGCATGGGGTCGCCGACGTCTGGCGCCGAGGCGCCGGCGCTGGCCTGGTTCAGGCGCGCGACAAGTCGATCGAACGCCTCTGTGTACGGCATAAATTGCAGGCGCAGGGCTTCTGCATATTTCGCGAGGCGCTCGTTCACCGGTGCGTTCATGTCGCGGGCTTCGAGAAAGGCCGCATTGAGCGCTTGGGCAATTGTCTCTTGCGTCATGTGACCACCCCAGTGCAGCCTCGGCGCACCGGCCGGATTCCAGCAGGGCCATGGCCGGCTGTCGCATCGGCGTCAGCAATCGCCCCACGACGACATGTAACGCTACCACGACAGAGTGGTGGATCACAGGCGCCGTCAACCCCAGGCAAAGCGCCACACTCAGTGCACATGCGCCGCAGTCTCGCTCAGCGGCCAGGACCACAGCTCGTCGACCCAATCCATCCCCGTTCCGGACGCCGCTGCGGCCGAAGTCGGGACTGCGAAGCGCAGGTGAAGCCGGACCTCGCCGTCCCTGATACCGGCCTGACAGGTGACGTGACTGCCCCACTGGGCGTTCTGAATCGCTCGCCCGAGCAGCCGACTGAGTTTTTGCAGCAAGCCGGGCTGGTCTTCCGATTTCAGGACTTCATCGAGAGCATGACAACGGATCCGAATGTTTCGCTTCATCGCGCTGTTTCGATTTAGCTCGACGGCCATCGACAGGATATCGGCCAGCTCGGCGCTGGAGCCACCCTCGACCGGTGCCGTGGTCTGGCGGGCTGTTTCTGCTGAAGACCCCGGACTGCGATCGAGAGCGGATCGCACCGGAGCAACGTCCAGAAACGTCTCGTGAGTGCCGGAGTGAACGGTGGCAGCGGTGTTCATGACGCGACCTCGATGTTCAAGAATGATGGCATGAAAGCTACCGATTGCCGCAGCAATCGTGAAATACCGACTCGCTCGCTATTCCATAGGCTGCGACTATAGCGTGCGTGCTTTCAGCGTTCGAGCGGGACATGGTCCATGGCGCTCATGCCTATTCCCTCGGGTCCGTCTCAAGTCATGACGGCACAGCTACACCACGCCTTGAGGCATGATCCCGTCGAGCGTGCATTCGCAATTTCGAGCCGGAACTGCGTCAGCGCTTCTCGAATGGAAAAATGACCTTCCAATCCGTCTTCATGTCGACAACCGTCCATTTGTTCGCCTTCGCGGCGTCCAAGGCCTTGTCGAGGCGGCCGAAGGGTGTGTTCCGATCGTAGGCGTATTCGCGTTCCGCATCGGTGTGGTGAACGATTAGCCCGAAGCGCACGCCGCCGGCCATCGTGGTCCACTGCAGCATTTCGAGGTCGCCGTCGGAATTGCCGAATGCCGCGATCGGCCGGCGACCGATATGTTCGTTGACCCCAATTGGCTTGCCGGCCTTGTCATCGACAAAATTGACCTCCGGCAGACGGAATAGGATCGGCCTTCCGTCGCGCATCTCGAACTTTGTCTTGATCGACGAGCCCACCACCTGCTCGGGTGGAATGCCATAGACCTTTTCGGTCCACGGTCGCATGAACTCGATGCCGCCGCCGGAGACGATGTAGGTCTTGAAGCCATTGGCGCGCAAATAGGTGAGCAGCTCGAGCATCGGCTGATAGACGAGATCCGTATAAGGACGCTTGAAACGCGGATGACGCGCCGTGGCGAGCCAATCCGTGACGATCTGGGCAAATTCCTCGGTGGTCATTCCGGCATGACTTACCATGATCAATTCCACCAAGCCGTGCTCACCGGATTCGGCAAGCGTCTTCATGTCACCTTCAATTGCTGCCTTGAACGGCTGCTTGTCCTTCCATTCCGGATGCTGGGGCGCCATCGCCTTGACGCGGTCGAGCGCGAAGGCCAGCTGAAAGTACATCGGATGCTCGGCCCACAGCGTGCCGTCGTTGTCGAAGGTGGCGATGCGTTCGGGGGGCGGCACGAAATCCGCCCCGCCTTGTCGCGTAACGCGGGCGACGAATTCGACAATCGCCTGCTTGGTGGTACCGTCGTTCCACGACGGCAGCGGGTCGATCTGCGCCCGAACAGAGGCGGGAACAACCATTCCGGAGAAGGCCGGAAGCAATGCCAGTGCAGTGAGCATTGCGCGGCGGTTGATGTCACGTGGCGGCTGGTTCGGTTCCATGATCGGTGCCCTTCATTCATACGAAGCAACCTGCTGCTCGACGGCAGATTACTGAGTTTCGCCTTCATGGTCCGCGAGCCACGGCCGATTGCGCGTGCGATTAAGAGTTCATCACAATACTTCACTTTGCATACGGCGAGGACCGCTTTCGGCACACGGCGGCGCGACACGAGGTCGATAGATTGTTGCCCCGGGTCTTGCCTTCGGCTGCGGGCGACCCATTATGGGCCGCCCGCTTGGTCGGTGTTACGCGCCAGTCGCGCGAGTCATTCGCTCCGATGGCCGGATTGCTGCATTGCTTTCAGAATTCCATCCAGGTTGTAGGTCTCCGGCGCCTGCATTGGCGGGAACTCCTTGTATGACGTCAGCTCCTTCAGCCAGAGCAATTGGCCGATGGGCAGGATGTTCCAGTCGTAGAGATACGCGGTGCTTGGCGAGCCAATCGAACCGGCGTAGCCCAATAGCGACTTCGCGTCGGCACCAACCGTTTGCTCGAAGGGATCGCGCTTGATGTTGGCAATCTGGGTCCAGTGATAGGTCGTGGCCCCATAAAGTCCGCCGGTCGCGGTGTCGGGCACCATCGTGTAATAGAGCTTCCAGTTCTTGTAGCGAACCGCCGATGGTTGCGAGCCGGTGTAGTAGAAAAAGACTTCGCGCGCCGATTTCTCCGACGTGCCTTCGAGATAGGCGCGCTGGTCGATACCATCGAGCGTGGTCTTGACGATCCCGGGGTAACTGCCGGTCTCGATCCGCTTCTTCAGCTCGTCTCCCTTCGGACCGCCGGCGATGTTCACCAACGTCGGCAGCCAGTCGAGGGCGGAGAACATCTGGTTCTTGACCGTGCCCGGCCTGATGTGTCCCGGCCAACGGACGACGAGCGGCGCGCGCATGCCGCCTTCCCAGGTGGTCAACTTCCCGCCTTTGAAGGGGGTGGTGCCGCCATCCGGGAATGTGATGTTCTCGGCGCCGTTGTCGGTGGTGAAGACGACAATGGTGTTGTCGAGTTGGCCCATGTCCTCCAGCTTCTTGAGGACGTAGCCGATATTGTCGTCCATCTGCTTCATGCCGGCTTCGTTGAGGCCCCAGTCCTTGCCTCCCGGCTCACCGATCATGGCCTCGTACTTCGGTGGCAGCACGGTCGTGATGTGCATGCGCGCCGGGTTGTACCAGACGAAGAACGGCTTGTTGGTCTTCTTGGGATCGTTGCGGTCGAGGAAATCGATGACCTTGGTCGAGATCTCTTCGTCCACGGTCCGCGAACGATCGAGGGTGAGCGGGCCCTCATCCTTGCACGTCATGTTCTTCTGCGTACCGTCGGAAGACTTGCAGGCGAGGACGGGCCGCGGCGGTGTCAGACAGGTCGCCGTCCTGGGATCCACGGCGCCGGGAACCTCAGCAAGGCCCGGGATCGGTGTGTTGCGACACGGCGGAGCAATTCCTTGCACAGTCGGGGTCTTGTTGATGTCAGGAAAGCTCACTCCCTGCATCGCGTCGAGGTGATACAAATAGCCCCAGAACTCCTGGAAGCCATGCGCGGTCGGCAGCGCCTCGGCATGATCGCCAAGGTGGTTCTTGCCGAACTCGCCGGTGCTATAGCCGAGATCGAGCAGGAACTTCGCCACCGCCGGCGTGCCCGGACGCAACCACGACGGACTGCCGGGTAGCTGCGGCGGGATCATGCCCGTGCGCAGCGGATGCATGCCGGTGAAGAAAGCGTTGCGTCCTGCCGTGCAGCTTTGCTCGGCGAGGTAGTCCATGAAGATCGCGCCTTCCTGGCCGATCCTGTCGATGTTGGGCGTTTCTCCCACCATCAGACCGCGATGGTAGATGCTCGGCTGCATGAAGCCGATATCGTCACCCATGATGAAGAGAATGTTGGGCTTCGCCTGTTGCTGCTGCGCGGATGCCGTGCGTCACCGTCAGGGTGGCAAGCAAAGCCAGCAAACCAAGACTGATGCTTCTGCGAACAATCATGATTCATTTTCCTCAAATATGACTGCCCGAGCCGGACCGGCAGTCTTCGTCCTAATTGGATTATGCTGATGGGGTGGTGGCTCGTTCGCGCCAACACGCCATTCTCACT